>CAVXEM010000051.1:0-517245 GCA_963760575.1 Bryobacterales bacterium | reverse complement strand
CGATGAATGGCCGCTGCATTTTATTCGTGATAATTTGCGCTGGAGCAAGTCTCACGGCACAGGAAAACGCGGGCGTCCATGCGATGAAGGTGCAGGGCAACGTATGGATGATAACCGGCGCTGGAGCCAACATCGCAATGCAAACCGGTAAGGAAGGTGTGCTGCTGGTGGACACCGGTGCGGCGGGAATGACGGACAAGATCTTGGCGGCCGTGCGAGAGGTTAGCGACGGCCCGATCCGCTATATCGTCAACACTTCGATCTCCGCGGATCACATAGGAGGCAACGCCGCGCTGGCCGTACTTCCAGGAGGCGTCACCAACGGTAAGGGCCGCGGCCCCACCCCCGACATCATTGCTCAGGAAAATGTGTTGCTTCGCATGAGCACGCCGGGCCCGGACAAGAAGGCCCCCTACCCGACAGACGCGTGGCCGACGGATGGGTACATGGCCGCTCACCGGAATCTCTTCTTTAACGGCGAGGTTGTCGACATCCTGCGCCAACCTGCCGCTCACTCAGACGGCGATTCGATCGTGTACTTTCGCGGGTCGAACGTCCTGGTGACGGGTGACATTTTCACGACTACTAGTCTTCCCATGATCGATCGCAAGCTGGGCGGCACGGCGAAAGGCCTTCTCGATGCCCTAAATCGAATGCTCGATATCGCCGTTCCGGAAAACATGCAGGAGGGCGGGACCTACATCATCCCAGGGCATGGTCGCGTTTGCGATGAAGCGGATCTCGTGGAATACCGCGACATGCTACACGAAATTGGCGACCGCATGCGGGACCTGGTCAACGTTCAGCATTTGAAACTGGCCGATGTGAAATTGAAACGCCCGGTTCTCGGATGGGAAGGGCGGTACGGGCGTCCAGAATGGAACCCGGACATGTTTATCGAAACGCTGTTTGAGGAGTTCCGAGAAAAGTGATCCGCGTTCCGCTAAGCTTCGCCGGGGTGGCGATTTTGCTCGCGCTTCCAACAACAAACGCACAGACTCCTCAAGCGGGCTCTCCATCGTTTGAACGCCTAGCGCCGATCAATGTGACTGGCGATTGGGTTTCGGTTGTCACCGAAGACTGGACCGTGCGCATGCTCACTCCGGCCAAAGGTGATTTTGCCAGCCTCCCTCTGAATGCCGCCGGTCAGGCTGCAGGAAAAAGCTGGGATCCGGCGCGCGAAACCGGCACGGATGCCTGCAAGGCTTACGGTGCGCCGGCCTTGCTACGCATGCCCGGACGTCTGCAAATCGATTGGCAGGATGGGGCCACGTTGAGACTCCGGGCTGATGCCGGACAGCAGACCAGGATTATGCATTTCATGGGCGAGCCTCCAGCATCTGAGGTCCGATTGGCAGAGATACTCAGCGGCGTCTTGGGAGTACGCCAATGGTTTCGATCCCATGCGCGCGAATGAGCCGCCGACCGGCCGGCGTGGCGGACGCGGTGCTCCTCCGGCAAGTCCTCAGGGAGGGTCTCTTAAGGTTGTCACCACTCGTCTCAAGTCCGGCTATTTACGCAAAAACGGCATCCCCTATAGCAAGGATGCCGTTCTTACGGAGTACTTCAATGTTTACCCAGATCCGTATGGAACGGATTGGATGGTCGTAACCACCATCCTTCACGACCCTACGTACCTGACGGTTGACTACATCACGAGTACGAATTTTAAGAGGGAACCGGACGCCTCTAAATCACGCCCGGAACCCTGTTCGTTGCGCTGAAGCTACCTGCGCAGCGTGCGAGAGCCGGACTCACGCTAGCATGAACTCCCGCCTGTTGCGGCTCTCGGCCAGCGTCGAAAGATCCGGACTAAGGAATCCTGCACGCGAAGTTCACGGCGTCGTCAACGCTCCCCTCGCCCTTATAAACTGCGGACTGGGGATAAGGACAAATCGGCCGCGTGCGATCGATCTTCCCGCCGCTACGGTGAGCCCCCACAATAGGGCCAGGAGCGTCCCCAGTCTCGACCCATTTTTCGATGGCCTTCTGCATGTCGAACGTGTCCGGGCCGTCGCCACCCCGGCAGTGCAGTACTCCGGGTGCCATATAGAGCTTGAAAGAACTGTCGATCTTCGATACGCCGCCCATCTTCTTCGCGACGCTCTCGTAATAATGCAGCGCGTCTTCGGGAGCGATGAGCGGATCGCTCCAGCCGGTCCACTCGATTAGTTTTCCGCCGCGAGCGAAGAACGCCTTCAGATCAGGGTTGTTCGCATTGACGATAGGCCCGACGGATTTATCCAGCGCAGCAAGATCTTTGTCGAAGTCCACTGGGCGCATCTTTTCGGTCCAATTTGAATCCCTGAATGCGAGATACCGGAAGGTTTCGCGCACATAGCGAGGATCTTGTTCGCCACCAGCCAGGCCGGCCCATCCCATTTCGCTTCCGGGCAGCAGCCCCGGAAAAATTTCGGCCTTCGTCCGCGGGTTGAACAGCGGCGAGTAGATTTTGCGCGCAGCTTCTACCTGAGGCGCCGTGAGGCAAGCGGCGTTTTTATCGCCGTGGCACAAGAGTACGCCGGGATCGAACTTGCACTTGCGCGGATCGCTGATGAGTCCATCTTTCAATCCATCCAGCGCATCGCAAGTCTCGATGGCGGCCTTATGCAGGAGCGGATATTTGCTCGTCGGTATGTCACTCGCCGGATTATCGTGCGTCGCCTTATGCACGTACAACGACCAAGTTTGCAGGTGCGTCCAATAGCTGGCCGGCGCGCTGACGACGATACCCTCATAGTCGGACGGATAACGCTGAGCTTCGGATAACCCGTAGCGGCCGCCCGATGCGCATTGATTCCAATACGAATATTTAGGCGCACGGCCAAAGAAGGCGCGAGTGATCGCTTTGGCCTGCACGGTCATTTCGTGGACCGCGCGATGGCCGTAGTCAATCAGTTGCTCCGGATGATCCACGGCATAGGCCAGCGTAGCGCCCTGGTGCCCGGTATCGGTAGTTCCGGTAGCAAAGCCGTTGCGAAGCGCTTCCGCCAGGCCTCCAGTATCGAGCGCTCCCTCCAACGCACCGTTAGGGCCGCCGCCGGAAACCCCCTGGAAGTTGCCATTCCAGTTCGAAGCAGGCAACCACACTTCAATCTCTATATCTGAATCGGAGGAGGGTTTCAGCGTGGCCTTGACCCGGCAGAAAGACGGAAGATCCTTGAAGACGTCTCGATTGCCGGACCCTCCAGCAGGCGGCGTGTATTGGCCAGCCACGATCGGTTCCGCCAAGTCGATTGTCGCGTGATCAAGAGTCATCCGCGCCAACTTACTACAGTCTTCAGCGAACGCCGATACACTGAACGCGCTTACCAGAATCGTAGTCTTAAAAATTGAGGATCTCATGTCGTCGAACCAAGTTCTAATCTTATAGGCGAAAGTGAGAGGGAACAAGTGAAAATCTGCGATTTCCGGTGAACCGTTACTGGATTCGTTCGCTCGAAAAAAGAATTCTCTTGACGTTCCTTTGAGCAAGCAGCTCACCGTACCGAGGATCTGAACGAAGGGCTGCGTGGAGCGGATCGACTTTGAGCAGCAAGCTGACGATTGATGAGGTCCATCTTCGGTTGCTCTATTTCGGCCCTGGACACACCAGCGGCGATTTGATGGTCTACCTGCCCGAACAGAAGATCGTTTAAACCGGCGACATTCTCACTATGCAGTTCGGCCTGTCGCGAAACGACTATCGTTTGTCTACGACCACCTTTCCGCTCCGCAGCACCACTCTCGTATTCAGCATCGGATAGATGTTCTCAAGCGGATTGCCCTGCAGCAGGATGAGGTCGGCCACCTTGCCAGGCTCGATTGACCCGATCTGATTCTCCATACCGAGATAGCGGGCGGTGTTGATCGTGATGATGCGGAAGATATCCGCCATGGAGAACATGATGCTATATGACTTCAGCTCGTGCTCGAGAACCACTTTGTCGTCGTAGTTTTGATCCGTGCACCACCCAAGCGCCTGGTTATTGGCATCCCAGATAGTCCGGGCATTGACGATGGTGAAACCGGCCTCCGTGCCGGTCGCTTTGCCCGCCGCGTCCCGGTTCGCTCCGTTGATTGCCTCGGGCCATGCTTTGCCGTCGCGGAAGCGAGGCGAGTCGTCCTTGGGAAATTGAACCTGTGCGGGCGGTCCAGAATAACGGTCGATGATGGGCGCGCCGAACGCGAGCAACCCGAGCACGATCGAGCCGGTATCGGCGACTCTCTTAGCGTCTTCGCGGCCCGTGAAGTCTTTGTTCGGCATATGAACCAGGCGGGTGATGCCCGCATTCACAGCACCGGTCATGGCCGGCGTGGAGACCGCATGTACATTGATCTGCACGCCTACCTTTTGTCCTTCGTCCACGACGGCTTTGAGAACCGCAACGTCTTCGGGACTCGGACCTCCCGGGAGCCATCACAATTTCGCCTGTGTGTTTGATGCCCTTCGCCGCCATTTCGCGAATGGCTGCGCGAGCGGCTTCGGGAGTGAGCCCCACCAAGGTCCCCTTTTCGAGCACAGTGGCGAAGTCTCGGGCTACGACCGGCAGGGATGCGGCAGGAATAATATGGGGACCCTTGAACACCCCGGAGTCGATGTTTTGCGCAAGCTTCAGGTTATCCTCGGCCGTGCCGCCGCCCGACAGGACGGTCGTATAGCCGGCTTCGAGCACGGACTCCGCCTGATCTTTATTGAACTTATCGACGTGCTTGTGCGCGTCGATGTAGCCCGGCATGGCAGTCATGCCCTTGCCGTCGATGACTCTGAGGCCGGCAGTGCTGGCTGAACCAGCGGCAGCGGAGACGATTTTGCCGCCCCGAACGATGATCGTACCGGATTCGATGACCGGTCCGGTCACTGTGATGATGCGGACGTTCGTGATCGCCACATCCTGCGCCACAAGCTCCGAGCAGAAACACGCCGCCAGACCCAGGTTGGCAATCCACGCTAGCCGACGCATTGCAGATAGTTGTTTCATAGCTTCACATTTAATGGTTGAAAGTCGCTTCCGAGTCACACTTCACCCGATCAGGGCTCCTCTATAATACTTTTCCTCCGAGTTCCGCTGCTTGCTCCATTGCGGGCGAGCGGCCGTGGGCTGAAGCTCGCGAAAACGATGAACCCGCCGCAGAGTGTTTCTTTAGGTTGAAAATGTGCGTGCCCATATTGGGTTGCCAGAACTCTTGGACGAATTGCGGCGAAAGGCACCCACAGGCAAATAACTTCTAGTCGGCAGCAGCCAGCGGACAAGGGAGCATCACGCTCGAAAGCTACCGAACTCTGATCGTGAAATTAATGAACAACAATCCCATCCTTTCTTGCGATTGCACTACACGTTCGATTTGGCAGAGTGAACGGGCAGCCGTACAGAAAGAGCCAGGAGATAGGGAGCGGATGTCCGCGACAAGCGGCTATTCTCGCACCTCCGAGGAGGTGTAGGTCGCTGGATCATCCGCTGGCGCAAGCGGCAATGGCGGTCTGGTCGGTGATCACTGAGGATTGGCGGTTCCGCATGGTCACGCCTCCCAAAGGCGACTATCCCGGCGTTCCGTTGAATCCGGAAGGCAGAAAGCTGGCGGACCAGTGGGACCCTGCGAAGGACATTTCGGCGGGGGAGCAATGCCGGGCGTTCGGCGCGCCGGGCGTAATGCGGATGCCGGTAAGGCTGCACGTCAACTCGCAGGACGAGACCACTTTCAAAGTGGAAGCAGACAACGGCAATCAGGTGAGGTTATTCCATTTTGACAAGGCCGCCTCGCCGCCGGCGCAGCCTAGCTGGCAAGGATTTTCGATTGCTGAATGGGAAAACGTGCAACAAGGCCAAGGCCTCCCGCTAGCCGGCGGCGGCGAAGGAGCCGGAGGCGTGGGAGGCTTCGGCGCCTCAGTTCCCTCGGGAGCTCCGTTAAGTGGATCGCTGAAGTGATCACGACGAAATTGCGACCAGGATATCTTCGGCGCAATGGCGTGCCTTATAGCGGGAATTCACTGTTGACCGAGTTCTTCGATCGCAGCGCAGGGCCTAACGGTGATTCGTGGTTGATCCTGACTTCTGTTTTTGAAGACCCCCAGTACCTTCAGCAGCCGTTTGTCCTAAGCACGCACTACAAGCAGGAGCCGGACGGATCGAAGTTCAATCCGCGGCCTTGCGAAATAACATTGCCGGTAGAGGCGAAAGCCGCTCGTTAACCGGGAACACGATAGATCAGGTGAACACCACGACGGCGCCCACAGTGGTGCGATCCGCAACCGCTTGGAAGGCTTCCTTACTGCGATCCAGCGGGTACGTGGAAGTCACCAGCGCCTTCGCGTCGAACTTTCCCATGTCGATCAATTGCACGAACCGCGGTACATCCGATTTCGCGTTTACCCCGCCGTACTGCCCCGCGTGATGAATCCGCCCGCGGTTCCCAACCCAACCATCGTCGATAGATCCCCCTTCCCACCACCAATCCGTCTATTCTTGACTCGAACCGCGTTCGAAGAAGCTTGGGCGGAATTCGTCCCGATAAGTCGGCTCGTAACTGGTGATCCCATCAGGATGCTTTTCGGTGTTGCGTGGTACGGCCTTACCAGACTCCGCCTATGACCAAGCCCGAGTGTATTTCGCCGCGCGGGTTTCCGTCCCTAAAAATCGCACGCCAACTGTAGTCAAAATTGGGCTCTTGATCAGAAACGGGGGCAGGCCACAGAACCCAAGTTGATAAAACCAACTTGGGAGAAAGATTTTGATCAACTTAGAGATTCTGATAGGACTGCCCGGCTACCAGATTACCGGGATTGAAGGAGAGGGAGTGGAAGTTAGGATATCAGCCCGCTATGAGGGCGCGGTGTCCTGCGCGCACTGCGGCGCGAGCCGTCTGCGGAGCAAGGGGCGGTATAGCCGCCAGGTGCGCCATGAAAACATCGGTGCCCGTCACGGCGTGCTGAAACTGGAAGCCCGCAAGTGGCAGTGTTTAGATTGCGGGCGTTCGTTCCGCCAGCGTTTCCCTGGCATTCTGCCGTGCCAGCGTAGCAGCGAAGCGTTCCGCGAGATGATCTACCGCCAGCATCTGGACGGCATCAATCGCAGCCGCCTGGGGAGGCGTGAAGGGATCGGCGCGGCCACCGTCGAGCGTTATTTCCGGCATGGCCTCCAACGCCAGTTCAGTGAGTGGCACTCGCCCCGCTGCCCGCGAATACTGGGCATCGACGAACACTTCTTCACTCGTCGAAAGGGGTTTGCCACCACGCTCTGCGATCTGCACCATCATAGAGTCTACGATGTGGTGCTGGGCCGCTCTGAGCTCTCCTTAGAAACTTATTTCCAGAAGTTGGAAGGCAAAGCCGAGGTGCGGGTGGTGTGCATGGATCTGGCCACCAGCTACCGCTCTCTGGTTCGGCTCCACTTCCCCAATGCACGCATCGTGGCCGACCGCTTCCACGTCATTCGCATCATCAATCACCATTTCCTAGGCTGCTGGCGCGATCTCGATCCGGCTGGCAGCAAGAACCGTGGGCTGTTGTCGCTCATGCGCCGCCACCGCCATAACCTGCGCCCCGATCAGCACCTCCGGCTGGCAGCCTATCTGGAAAATTACCCCGCCTTGGAACTCATCTACCGGTTTAAGCAGCGGCTCTGCTATCTGCTGGTGAAGAAACATCGCACGCGCCGGCAATGCCAAAGCTTAGTCCCACGATTCCTCAAAGCCTTGCATCAGCTGCGCCACGCCGGTTTGCTCCAACTGGTGCAACTCGGCCAGACCCTCACATCCTGGAGCCAGGAGATCGTCGCCATGTGGCGCTTCACCCGCAACAACGGCATCACGGAAGGCTTCCACAACAAAATGGAACTCATCAACCGCCAAGCCTATGGCTTCCGCAACTTCGAAAACTACCGACTTCGCGTCAAGGTATTATGTGGTTGATCGACTTGGGTACGGGACTGCTCCCCCGTTTTTGGCGTAGAGCCACCATGCCTCGATACGGTTCGGGGGTTCAAGCGAGAATCCACCATGATATCGATTTGAAATATGGCGTCCCCAGAGGGATTCGAACCCTCGTTACCGCCGTGAAAGGGCGATGTCCTAGGCCGACTAGACGATGGGGACCTGATAGGAAGGACTGCAACTACTTTAGCATTGACGTCACTGCTCGCGCACCAATTGCTGGCGCTGGGAGCGGGGATTGCGGGCGCGCTAGAGCGTCTTCAGGTAGGCGACGATGTTGTCCTTATCGTCGGCGCTGATGGCGTCGCCGAAGGGGGGCATGGCGCCGCTGCCTTCGGTGATCAGGGCTTTGACGTTGTCGGCGTTCACCGGCTTGCCGTTCACCAGTTTCTCGCGCTTGAACAGGCCCTTGAGGCCGGGGCCGATCTTGACTTCGGTGGAGTCGGCGTTGTGGCAGACGGAGCAGTTGTCGAAGGCCGCTTCGCCCTTCTTCGCGTCGCCGTCGGCGGCGGTCAGGGGGAGGCCGGCCGCGAGCAGCAGGCCTAGACTCGCGAGGGTCAGGATTCCTTTTTTCATAGTCACTAGTCTACAATCTTGACGTATGGCGATCCAAGTGGGTGACAAGGCTCCGGACATTAAAAGTCCTGAATTTTCGCTGGCGGGGTTGAAGGGGCAGCGGGTGGTGGTGTTCTTCTTCCCTAAAGCCGATACGCCGGGGTGCACGAAAGAGGCTTGCGAGTTTCGCGACGCTCAGAAGACTTTCACTAAGAAGAATGCGGCGATTGTGGGGATTTCGCCGGACAAGGCGGCGGCGCATGAGAAGTTTGCGGCGAAGTATAGTTTGCCGTTTACGCTGGTGCCGGATCCGGAGCACTCGATCGCGGAGGCTTACGGGGTGTGGAAGGAAAAGAGCATGTATGGGCGGAAGTACATGGGGATCGAGCGGACTACTTTCGTGATTGATGAGAAGGGGAAGATCGCGAAGATCTTTAACAAGGTCAAGCCGGCCGGGCATGCGGCTCAGGTGCTGGAAGCGCTGGCGAAGTGAGGCGTTAGGCTTCTTCCAGGAGCAGGGCGGCTGCTTCGGGAGTTAGCACCGGTAATTCCGCTGCGCGAAATCCTTTGGGATCGCGGGTCACGATCGCGTCGCATTCGCTGAAACGCGCGGCGGCTACGGTGACGGCGTCTTCGAAATCGCTGCCCTCGTGATCGAGCGCATCGCGCAGAACGCTCTCGTCGATGGGGGCAACGTGAAACACCTGGAGCAGGGAGGCGATCACTCGCCTTGCGCGGCGCGTTCCGAGTTGTTTTTGCGCCAGATAGTGGATGGTGGTGATGCCGTGCGCCGCTAGGTAGCCCTCGGCTTGTGCCGTTTCGATGGCGCTCCACACGGCGGCGCTGGCTGCGAAGTGCGGCTGACGCTCCAGCAGCACATCCAGGGCGACGTTGGTGTCGACGAGGAACCGCTTCATCTGTATTTGCGTTCGAGATGCTTGCGGTATTGCGACACGTCCGCGCCCTTCAGGATTCCACGAAGTTCTTGCAAGCGTGGCGGGACTTTGGGGGCAGCCGGCGGCTGCGAAACGACGGCTAAATAGTTTTCGACCAGCGCTGAGACCGATATGCCGCTGCGTTTGGCATAGCGTTTGGCTCGCGAGATCACGGCTGCATCGACACTCAGCGTGAGTTTGGTGGTCATATACGTATTATAGATGTAAATTGCTACGTATCCGATTGGCGGGGCGAGGTGAACGCGCTGGCCGACCGGAGGTCGGCTGCGGACCTGGAGGTCCGCCCCACTTTAGTTCACTAACTTGAAGCGTTGGACGCGGCGGCCGAAGTTGGTTTCGGCTACGTAGAGGTTGCCCTTCGAATCTACTGCCATGGTGTGGCCGTGGGTGAAGTTGCCGAGTTGGTGGCCGGGGCGGCCGAAGGTGGATAGGATCTGGCCGCTTTCGTGGTCGAGGACGTGCACGGTTTCGTTGCGGCCGTTCATTACGTACATATATTTTTGCTGCGGGTCGCGGGAGAATTCTACCCACCAGGCGGTGCCGCGCGGGTCGGGGAGCGTGGGGGTGCCGGTCTTGATCCAGATGTTGCGCTTGAAGTTGCCGGCTTTGTCGAAGACTTGGATGCGGTCGCCTTGGCGGTCGCAGACGTAGAGCAGGCCGGCGTTGCTCATGTTGATGCAGTGGACTACTTCGGAGAAAACTCCGGCTACGCCGTTTTGGGTTTCTTCGACGGTGGCTTGGCGGCCCCATTGGCGGATGAATTTACCGTTCTTGTCGAACACGGCGACGCGGCGGTTGCCGTAGCCATCGGCGACATAGATGTCTCCGTTGGTGGGGTCGACTACGATACCGGCGGGGTTGTAGAGGCGATCGGGGGCGGCGTTGAGGGGTTTGCCTTTGCCGGTGCCGTCTACGGAGTCGAACAGGCCGCGGGTGCCGATCTGGATGAGAAGCTTTCCTTCGTGGCTGTATTTCTGGATGATGCCGTCGCCGTTGGCGCCGACCCACACGTTGTTTTCGCGGTCGAAGGTGCAGCCGTGGATGGAATTCGGCGATACTTTCGGGTCGCCCCAGGAGTTGACCAGCGCTCCCGCGGCGTCGAACATCAGGATGGGCGGGGCTTGCTGGGAGGTTTCTTTTTCTTCGTCGGTGATGTCACGGCGGTTGACTACTACGACGTGATCGTGAGCGTCCGTACAGACGCCGCCTAGCTGGCCGGTGATCCAGCCGGTGGGCAGGGGCTTGGGCCAGGTGGGATCGACTTCGAACTTGGGCGGGTTCTGGGCGGCGAGGGTTAGCGTGCACGCTAGTAACGTTGCGGCGAGTCTCATGTGGCTCCTATTCAAATTTTTTTCCGCCGAGGTACACGGCTTCGATGGTGCGCATGTTGGCGATGTTGTCTAGCGGGTTGTTGGCGATTACCAGCAGGTCGGCGGCTTTGCCGGGGGCTAGCGTTCCGAAGTCCTTGTCGATGCGCAGGGTTTCCGATGCGCCTTTGGAGAACGCCTGGATGACTTGCATGGGCGTCAGGCCGGCTTGAACCATTAGTTCCATCTGATGATGTTCGGCGAAGCCTTGGATGAAGAAGCGGTTGGCTTCGCCGCCGCTGTCGGTGCCTAGGGCGATGCGCACGCCGGCGTCGGAGAGTTTCTTGAGGTTGATTTTGTCCATGGCGAAGGCGCGCTGGAGTTTGGGGATGTTGGGGAGCTTCGACTGCTCGTCAACTTTGGCCGCAAGCCGCGCGGGCTGTTCGCCGCGGAGGCCTTTGAGGAAGAACGGATCGGTCAGCCAGGCAGGCGACTGGCCGTAGATGAACATGGATTCTTCGCGGGCTAGCGTGGGGATCACGGAAATGTTGCGTTGTTTGAGAGTGGCGATGAAGGCGTCGTCGAGTTCGCGGTCGCGCACGTCGTGGACCAGGATGTTGACGCCTAGATCCACCATGCGCTTGGCGTCTTCGTATTCGACCACGTGCGCCATGGTGATCTTGCCGTGTTTGCGGGCTTGATCGAAGACGGCCGCGCAGAACTCGGGAGTCAGCTTAGGGGAGCGGCCGTCTTGCGCGTCCACCCAGACTTTGACGAAGTCGGTGCCTTGGGCGACGATCTGGTCTACCTTGGCGCGGGCTTCCTCAGGAGTTTTGTAGTCCGAGCCGGCTAGGGGCGGCGACGTGAAACGGTATTTCACGGTCAGGATGCGGGCGCCGCGCAGGTTGCCGCGCTTTTGCTCCTCTTTAAATTGGGCGATGTCGTCGGGGTCGATCGACATGCTGGTGGTGGTGGTGACGCCGTAGAGCGCGTACTGGCGCAGTTGGGGATCGCGGTTCTCGCCGACGTGGCCGTGGGCGTTGATGATGCCAGGGAGGATGTACTTGCCGCGCAGGTCGATCACTGTGGCGCCGGCGGGCGGCTGCACCTTGGGGCCTAAGTCGCGGATGCGGCCGTTCTCCATCACTAGCGTGATGTCGCGCTGGGGAGGGGCGCCGGTGCCGTCAATCAGCGTCGCGTGAGTGAGTGCGGTGACTTGCGCGGCGGCGGTGGCGGCTAGGAACAGTGCTAGGACGAGGGTCTTTTTCATGTCACCAGATTCCGATTAGTTTCCACCAGCCGAAGCCTACGGTGGTCCAGATTATCAGGTTTACTACGCTGACTACTGCCCCGACCTTCCACCAGGTTTTGAGCGTCACATAGCCGTCGGCGTAGAAGATGGGGCCCGGAGTGGTGCCGAAATGCGTCAGGCACGCCGACAGATTGGCGAAGCACGCGAAGCCGTAGACTACGATGCCTGGAGGCGCGCCTTTCGCTAGCAGCACGGCCAGGAACGGGGGGAACATCGAAACCATATGCGCGGTGATGCTGGCGAATCCGTAATGCGCGTAGTAGTAAATCACTAGCGCGACGGCGAACAGGCCAGCCCAGCCCAGGGTCATAAAGCGGTGGGCGATCATGTCGGCGAAGGCGCGGGTGACGCCGGAATCGTTGAGGGCTTGGCCTAGGCGGAACAGACCGCCGAACCAGATGAAGACGTCCCAGGCGGCGCGCTCGCTCTTGACGTCTTCCCAGGAGAGGACTCCGGTGAGCAGCAGCAGTGCTCCGCCGAGCAGCGCTACCGCGGTGATGTCGATCTTGGTCCACGAAGAGGAGATCCAGAGTCCGCACACCAGCGCGAACACACATCCGACGATCCATTCGCTGCGATTCATGGAGCCCATTTTCTTGAGCTCGCCCCTGGCGAAGGCGGCGGCTTCGGGGGTTCGTTTCAACTCGGGCGGGTTGAGCTTCATCACCACCCACGGAACCGCCAATAGCGACAACGCCCCGGGCACGATCGCGGCTACGAACCAACTCAGCCACGTCACCTTGTACCCGTAATCGCCGGCGAAACGCGCGGCCAGCGGGTTACTCGCTTGGCCGGTGTAGAACATGGCGGTGCTGACGCATACCGACTGATAGACGGCTGTATATAAATAGGACCCCAGGCGGTTGGCGGTGGCTCCTGGTGTCGATCCATAAATTTCGGCGATGGAGCGGCCGATGGGCAGGATCACGCCGCCGGCGCGGGCGCCATTCGCGGGGATCATGGCGGCCAGGACGAAATCGGACAGGCCTAGTGAGTAGCAGACTCCTAGCGATGTTTTCCCGAACCAGCGGACGAAGTTGAGGGCAATGCGGCGGGCGAGGCCGGTGTTGATTAAGCCGCGCGAGAGGAAGAACGCGGTCATCACCAGCCACACGGTGCGGTCGGCATAGCCGCCTAGGGCTTGTTCGATGGGGAGGACGCCTGTCAGCGCGGAGAGCGTGATGGCGATCAGCACCAACGCGGCGGCGGGGATGGGTTCGATTACGGAACCGACGATGGTCGCGAGGAAGAGGCCGGCTAGGCGAGGGCCTCCAGGTTTGATGGTTGACGACCAGGGGATCGCGTACACCACCACCAGGTACACGGCGAGCAGCAGCGCGAATCCGCGCGCCGCCCGCACGGGGTCGTAAGCTTTTCGGACTGGTCCTGGGAAGGGGACTGGGGTGGCGGGCGCGGCCACGTTCATATATGAGATATTAGCGTTCCGATTCGGCCTCTGCTTCGGCGGCTCCGGCGGGGCCGGCGGACAAGGCGTCGGCTATCAGTTGTTGGGCGCGCTCGGCGTCTTCTTCGGCGACGCGGATTTCTTCCGCGAGACTGGGCAGGGGGTTGTCACCCACTAGCACGGTGTTAATGCCGTTCGATTCGAGCAGTTGCTGGACGGTCATGACTTCCATTTCGTCGGTGCCGCCGCCAGCCAGGCGGAAGACCGTTACCAGACCGGGTTCATTCGGGGGATTGTTTGCAGATTCCATTCCCTGAGCATACTCCGTAGAATAGAAGTATGGCGAGAAATAACGGTGACACTCTAGTTTGGTTCCTGGTTGGCGCGGCTGTTGGCGCGAGCGTGGCGCTGCTATATGCTCCGCAATCGGGCGATAGAACCCGGCGCATGATCGGGCGAAAGCTGGCCGACGGCCGCGAGGCCCTGGAAGAGCAGGGCAGCGAATTGCTCGAAAAAAGCCGCGATCTCTTCGAAAAAGGCCGCAAGGTCGCCGACGATGCCGCGGAGTTGTTTGAAAAGGGCCGTAGCATGGTTAAGGGTTGATGCGGGCGAGCGGCTAGCTTGAAACCGTTTGTCAACGAGCCTTACGCGGATTTTTCGAAGCCCGAAGTGTGGGCGCAGGCGGAAGCTGCGCTGACCCTGGTGCGCTCGCAAATGGGGCGCGAGTTCGATCTGTGGATCGCGGGTGCGGCGCATGCGACGGGCGATCATCTGATCAGCGTCAATCCGTCACGGCCCGCCGAAGTTGTCGGGCGGCATCACAAGGCTACGGCGGAGCTGGCGAATCGCGCTATTGAAGACGCGCATGCTTACGCGCCGGTGTGGGGGCGCACGCTGCCGGTGGAGCGGGCACGGCTGGCGACTACGGCGGCCGCGATCATCCGCGAACGGCGCTTCGAATTCGACGCTTGGCTGGTGATCGAGGCGGGCAAGACTTGGCCCGAGGCCGAGGCAGAGGTGGGGGAAGCGATCGACTTCTGCGAATACTACGCGCGGCAGATGGTGCGGTTTGCCGAGCCGGCATCGCCGGTGCAGATGCCGGGCGAGCGCGACGATATGATCTATCTGCCGTTGGGCGCGGGCGTCATCATTCCGCCGTGGAATTTTCCGCTGGCGATTCTGGCGGGGATGACGGTGGCGGCGCTGGTGGCGGGGAACACTGTCGTGATCAAGCCGTCGAGCGAGACTCCGACCATTGCGGCGAAGTTTGTGGAGGTGCTGCATGCGGCCGGATTCCCGGCGCGGAGTCTGGCGCTGTGCACGGGCAGCGGGGCTGTCATCGGCGATCTCCTTGTTGAACACCCTAAAACACGGTTTGTGTCTTTCACGGGGTCGCGCGAGGTCGGGCTGCGCATTAATGAATTGGCCGCGAAGCCGCGCAAGGGGCAGATTTGGATCAAGCGCGTGGTGGCGGAGATGGGCGGCAAGGACGCGATTATTGTGGATCGCGAGGCGGATCTGGATAGCGCGGTCGCGGGCGTGGTGCAATCGGCGTTTGGATATCAGGGGCAGAAGTGCTCGGCATGCTCGCGGGCGATTGTGGACGATCCGGTTTACGATGAGTTCGTCGAGAAGCTGAAGGCTAAGGTGGCGGCGATCACGGTGGGGCCTCCCGAGGAGCGCGCTAACTATATGGGGCCGGTGATTAGCGCTGGGGCGCGCAAGACTATTCTCGATTACATTGAGGTTGGGCGTGGGGAAGGGCGACTGATCGCGGGCGGTGCAGCGTTGCCGGGCGACGGGTATTTCGTGCAGCCGACGGTGTTCGCGGGGGTCGATTCCAAGGCGCGGCTGTTTCAGGAAGAGATTTTCGGGCCGGTGCTGACGATTTCCCGCGCGCGGGATTTCAGCCATGCGCTGGAAATGGCTAACGATACCGAGTACGGACTCACGGGTGCGGTGTACTCACGGAATCCGGAGACGGTACGGCGCGCGAGAGCAGGAATTTTTCGTGGGCAACCTCTATATCAATCGCAAATGCACGGGCGCCATGGTGGGGGCGCACCCGTTTGGCGGATTCAATATGTCGGGCACCGATTCGAAGGCGGGCGGCCCAGATTATCTGTTGCAGTTCTTGCAAGCCAAGTCCATCGCGGAAAAACTTTAATCGTGCACACACAAGTCGGCATCATCGGCGCCGGTCCCGCCGGATTATTGTTGGGCCACCTGCTGCATTTGAAGGGCATCGATTCGATCATCATTGAAAATCGCAGCCGGGAATATGTGATCGAGCGGGTGCGGGCGGGCGTGCTGGAGCAGGGCACTGTGGATCTAATGATTCACATGGGTGTGGGCGAACGGTTAAAGCGGGAAGGGCTGCCGCATCAAGGACTGTACTTCAGCTTCGCGGGAGAGCGGCACCACATCGATCTGGAGAAGCTTAGCGGCGGCAAAACTATCACTGTGTACGGGCAGAACGAAGTGGTGAAGGATTTGATCGAGGCGCGCGTCGCCACTGGGAGGCCGCTGCACTTCGAGGTGGGGCACGTCACCATTCACGATATGGATTCGGAACGGCCTAAGATCCGCTACGAGAAAGACGGCCGTGCGGAAGAAATCACCTGCGATTTTATCGCTGGCTGCGACGGCTTCCATGGCATTTGCCGGCCGTCGATTCCGGAAGGGTCGATCACGCACTACGAGCGCGAGTATCCGTTCGGGTGGCTGGGGATTCTGGCGGAAGCGGCGCCGTCGTGTGAAGAACTGGTGTATACGTATCATCACCGCGGGTTTGCGCTGTTCAGTATGCGTTCGCCGAAGGTCACGCGCTTGTATTTTCAGGTGCCGCCGGATGAGGACATCGACAAATGGTCCGATGATGCCATCTGGGATGAGATGTTGAAGCGCATGTCGACCAAAGATGGATGGAAGCCGAACATCGGACCCATTTTTCAAAAGGGCGTGACGCCGATGCGCAGTTTTGTGGCAGAGCCGATGCGCTATGGGCATCTGTTCCTGGCGGGGGATTCGGCGCATATCGTGCCTCCCACGGGCGCCAAGGGGTTGAATTTGGCGGCGACGGATGTGATGGTGCTGGCTAGCGGGCTAGCGGCGTTTTACGAGCGCGGGGACAGGCATCTTCTCAATAACTATTCGGATATTTGCTTGCGGCGGGTGTGGAAGGCGCAGCGGTTTTCGTGGTGGATGACGCAGACGCTGCATCGTTTCCCGGGGGAGAGTGAGTTTGACTACCGTCGGCAGCTGGCGGATTTGGATTACATTACGGGCTCGCAGGCTGCCATGACCAGTTTGGCGGAGAACTACGTGGGGCTGCCGCTGGATGTGGACGTGAGTCTATGAAGCTAGTCATTTCCCTTTTATTAGGCCTGGTCGTCGCTCAGGCGCAGAACCCGGCGTCGCAAGCGGCGCGGCAGTGGCGTCAACAGCATGAGCGCGCCATCATGGATGAGTTCGTTTCGCTGCTTGCGATCCCCAACATTGCCGCGGACCGCGCCAACATTCAGCGCAACGCGGAGACGATCGCCGGGATGATGCAAAAACGGGGGATTGCGGCGAGGCTGGTGTCGGTGCCGGGCGGGAATCCGGTGGTGTTCGGGGAAATCAAGACACCGGGGGCTACGCGCACCATCGTCCTTTACGCGCATTATGATGGGCAGCCGTTGGACCCGAAAGAGTGGGCCACGCCGCCGTTCGCTCCTACTCTGCGCGATAAGCAGATTGAGCGCGACGGGCAAGTGATTGCGCTTCCGGCTGCGGGGAAACCGTTCGATCCGGAGTGGCGCTTGTACGCGCGCGGGTCAGCGGATGACAAGGCGCCGATTATTGCGATGTTGGCGGCGGTGGATGCGATCCATGCGGCGGGGCTGAAGCTGAAATCGAACGTCAAGTTTGCGTTTGAGGGTGAAGAAGAAGCGGGCTCGGTGAATTTGGCGAAGACGTTGGCGGCGAATAAGGAATTGTTCGCGGGGGATGTCTGGCTGTCCTGCGATGGGCCGCTGCATCAGACGCGGCGGCAGTCGATCACGTTCGGGGCGCGCGGAATCAGTACGGTGGATATTACGGTTTACGGTCCGCGAGGGGAGTTGCACAGCGGGCATTATGGGAATTGGGCTCCGAACCCGGCCATGATGCTGGTGCAATTGCTGGCGTCGATGAAGGACGCTAGCGGGCGAGTGCTGGTGGATCATTTCTACGACGGCATCGAGCCGTTGAGTGAAACGGAAAAGCGCGCGGTGGCCGAGGCGCCGGACGTGGATGCGGATTTGATGCGCGAGTTCTGGCTGGGGTCGACTGAAAACGCGCCGATGAAGTTGGCAGAGTTGATTACGCTACCGTCGCTGAACATTCGCGGGATGGCGAGTTCGCGGGTCGGTAATCAGGCCTCGAATGTGATCCCGGCGACGGCTACTGTGACGATCGACATGCGGTTAGTGAAGGGCATGGACCCGCGGCAGACGGCGGACCGCCTGATCGAGCATGTGCGCAAGCAAGGCTTCTTTGTTGTCGATCAGGAACCCAGCGCTGACGTACGGCGGGCGCATGCGAAGGTGGCGATGATCGTGCGGCGCGACGCGGAGAATCCGCATCGGGTGTCGATGGATTTGCCGATTTCGCAAGAGCTGATCCGTACGGTCGAGAGCGCGCGTGGGCCGGCGGTGAAGATTCCTACTTCCGGCGGCACGGGGCCGGATGTGGCGGAAGCCGTCCTGGGCATGACGGAAATCGGCATCCCCATTGGGAACCACGACAACAATCAGCACAGCTACAACGAGAACCTGCGCTTGCAGAATCTGTGGGACGGGATTGAGTTGATGGCTGCGCTATTGACGATGTAGCGCGGCTTCTACGGCGGAGGTCAGTTCCTTCGACATGGGCTCGACTGGCGAATCGAAGCGGGCGAGGACTTTGCCGTCGCGGTCAACCAAATACTTGGTGAAGTTCCAGGGAATCTCGCCGCCGGTTTTGGGGTTGGCGGTTTTGTCGGTCAGGAACTGATAGAGCGGGGCTTTGTCGTTGCCGGCTACAGAGATCTTCGAGAACATGGGGAAGGTGACGCCAAACTTGGATTTACAGAAAGCGCCGATTTCGGCGTTGGTGCCCGGCTCTTGCGCGCCGAAGTTATTGGCGGGGAATCCGGCGACCACCAGGCCTTGGTCCTTGTACTTCATGTACAGTTGCTGCAAACCTTCGTACTGATAGGTGTAGCCGCATTGGCTGGCGACGTTCACCACCAGCATCACTTTGCCCTTGAAGTTCGCAAGCGGCGTGGGCGTGCCATTGAGTGCGTCCATGGTGAATTCGTGGACGCTGGAGGCGGCGAAGGCGGCGCTGGACATAAGGAGTACGGCTCCCAGTAGAGATTTCATGCCCTGATTCTACTACGTGCAGCCGCTTGCTGCGCGCGCGGTTCTGTGTGGGGTTTGCTTAGCGCTCATCCCACTGGCGGGTGATCTCGGCGATGACTTCGTCGGGGCGGTTGGTGTAGAGCCAGAACAACTGCACGGCGTGGGTGCCGCGGACTTGCATCTTGAGAGCTCCGCTGGCCTTAGTGAACTTCAAGCGCTCTTCGCCGTTTTTGGTGGGCGTGATAATGCCGAGTCCGATCTTGGTGACGTTTGCGCACGCCTTGGCCGCTTCGACGGCGGGTATTGCGCTGGGGATCACGGTCGAATGACGGCCGTTAAATTTCGCTCCCTTGAGCAGACCTTTGGCGTGAGTCACGCCTCATTTACTTGGTAGCGGCGGCGGCTGGCGCGGCGGCGACCTTCTTTTTCGAGCTGCGGCGCTTCTCGGCGGGCGGGACGCGGTCGCTCTTCTTCAGATTCGGCAGAACGATGGAGAGGACGAATTTCTTCTCGCCATGGTCGTCGAACTTAATCACAATATATTCTTCGTTACAGGAGAGGACGCTGCCCAAACCGAACTTGGGGTGGTCGACCTGCGCGCTCTGGGCGAAGGCGGGTTTGCTGGCCATAAAAAGACGAAAACCTTCTTTCGGAGCCGTAGCTCTATAAGCTATTGTACCAGTAGGGCGGGGTCTCTCAGACCTATTGCTCGCCAGCAGGCTGTTGGGAACCTTCCGCCACTCCCCGGTGTCTACACTATTGACGGGATGCACGGAGGCGGTACACTGGATGAGCGGCACCCTTGTGGCTCACAACGCGATTGGCTTCCAATTTGACTCAGGTTTCGATGCCGCTAAGGCACCCAGCCCGGCCGCTAACGCGCAGGAAGAACGGGATTTAATCGCCAGTCTCATCGACGGCCAGGAAGCTGCCTATGAGACCTTGATTGCGCGCTTCGAGCACCCCATCTTTAACCTGGTCAGCCGCCTGACCAACGATCCCGGCGACGCGCCGGATGTGGTCCAGGAAGTATTCCTGAAAGTGTTCCGCAACGTGCATTCGTTCCGTGGGCAAAGCTCGCTGAAGACTTGGATTTACCGCATCGCGGTGAACGAATCGCGCAATCATCGCCGCTGGTTCGGACGGCACCGCAGCCAGGAAGTGGCGCTGGAGCCGACGCCGGGCGAAACGCATAGCTATCTGGATTGGCTGCCTGACCCGGCTCGCTCGCCGATGGAACTGGCGATGGATCATGAGCGCGAAACCCTGATCGAAGCCGCGCTTGCGGAGATTAATCCGCACTATCGCGCGGCGCTGGTATTGAGAGAACTGGAAGGTTTGAGTTACGACGAGATCGCCGAGATCCTGGAGACCTCCCTGGGTACGGTGAAATCGCGAATTTTGCGCGGCCGCGAAGCTCTGCGCGAACGGTTAACCGAGCGCCTGAAGCGGGAAAATGCGCCCGCCGACTGGCGCCCAAGGACGGTGATCGCGGAATGAGATACCATCCTGGCAATCTACGGAATCCCGGCTCCATCGGCGAGGAGTTGCGGAAGCTTTCCGTTAAAGTTCCCTCCGCCGAGCTGCGGACTTCGCTGCGCGTGATCGCTTCGCGCGAACGGCAGCGGCGGCTGGAGCACCGGAACTTCGCGGCGATCTGGAAATCATGGCACGATCGCGCGTATCTTTTCTTCGATAACGTGGTGCGCACGGTGGCGCTGCCGGTGGCGGGCGGGGTGTGCTCCACGCTGGTACTGTTCAGTATGTTTGTGGTGCCGGCCTACCCGCTTTTGACGCGTAGCGATGGCGACGTGCCCACCATTCTCAAGACGCCGGTTGCGGTGAAGAGCATGGCGCCGTTTAGCGTGGGCGATACCGATGTGGTGGTGGATGTGGTGGTGGATGAGCAGGGCCGCATGATGGATTACGCGATTGTCGCCGGCGCCAGCGTCCTGGCCAATGAGCAGACGCGAAGGCGCCTGGAAAACGCTTTGGTGTTTTCAAATTTCACTCCGGCCACCAGCTTCGGCCAACCGATGATGTCGAAAATGCGGTTGTGGTTCCACTCCAGCCGTATCGACGTGAGAGGGTAACCTCTGGGGCGCCGCTTCGGGCAGCATTTCCTGGCCCGCAAATCGATTCTGGATCGCATCGCAGACGCGGCTTGCGGGGAGAGTGCGCCCGTCGTGATCGAAATCGGAGCTGGGCGCGGTGCATTGACAGAGCCGCTGCTGGAACGGTCCGAGAAAGTGATCGCGATCGAGGTTGATTCCGTTCTGGTTCACTACCTGCGCCAGAAATTTCTCCCAGCCATCGACGCGGGCCGTTTGGAACTGATCGAAGGCGACGTTCTGAAGACGGATTTCGCGGCGCTGGCGGCGCGCCCGGTGATCGCTGGAAATCTGCCGTACTACATCACGTCGCCGATTCTGGAGCGTGTGTTTAATTTGCAGGGAGCGTGGAAGCGCGCCGTGTTTCTGGTGCAGGCGGAAGTAGCCGAACGCATCGCCGCCGGCCCCGGCAGCCGCGATTTCGGATATCTCAGCGTGCTGGTGCAGACTCACGCCCGGGCGGAGATTTTGTTCCCGGTGGGGCGCGAGGCGTTTCGTCCGCAGCCTAAAGTAGATAGCGCCGTGGTGCGGCTGACACCTCGTGATGCTGCGGCAGACTTGGGGATCGCCGACGTGCCCGCGTTCCTCAAATTCGCGCAGCACTGCTTCCGCCACAAGCGCAAGACCCTGCGCAATAATCTGGGCGCGGTGTACGGGCTGAAGACTATCGACGCGCTGCCGGAAGGGCGTCTACGCGCTGAGCAGGTGGGGCTGCCGGAACTCGCGGCGCTTTATCATAAGCTGATTGATGCCTAAAAGCGGGCTGCAGATTCTGGTGGACGAAGTGGTGGGGTGCACGGAGTGTCCGCGCCTGGTGGCGCATCGCCGCAAGATGGCCGAGGTGAAGCGGCGCGCGTATATGGACTGGGACTATTGGGGGAAACCGGTGCCTCCGTTCGGCGATCCACGCGCGCACATGCTGGTGATCGGACTCGCGCCCGCCGCGCATGGAGGCAACCGCACGGGCCGCATGTTCACCGGCGACCGCTCCGGCGACTTTCTGTATCGGGCGCTTTATGAGACCGGCTTTGCTTCGCAGCCCAGCAGTGTGTCGCGCGGCGACGGACTGACTCTTAGCGGGGCGTACATCACGGCGGCTGTGCGCTGCGCGCCGCCGGATAACAAACCGACGCCCGAAGAGTTTCAGACTTGCCGGAAGTATCTGGAACGCGAGTTGGCGCTTCTCAAGAATCTGCAATGCGTGGTGGCGCTGGGGAAGCTGGCGTTCGACGTGTATCTAGGCATCCTGCGCGACCGCGGCGTGATTCGTAGGCGCGCGGCGTATGGGTTCGGCCACAATGTCCAGCATGAAATTCCGGGCGCGCCGGTGCTGATCGCTTCCTACCACCCTAGCCAGCAGAACACGTCTACTGGCAAGCTGACGGCGGAAATGCTGCGTGATGTCTTTGCTGGCGCCCGGGCCATAATACAAAGATGATTGCGCGGCTGGAGCGCTACTTTGAATTCGAACGGCTGGGGACGACTTGGAAAACTGAGGTGCTGGCGGGCGCCACTACGTTCGTCACCATGGCGTACATCGTCTTCGTGAACCCGTCGATCCTGCATGAGACGGGGATGCCATTTCAGGCGGTCGTCGCCGCTACCTGTTTCTGCGCGGCTTTTGGGAGCATTCTGATGGGCGCGTTCGCGCGCTACCCGATTGCGCTCGCGCCGGGCATGGGATTGAACGCTTACTTCACCTACGTGGTGGTGAAAGGCATGGGAATCGCGTGGCAGACGGCGCTGGGCGCGGTGTTTCTGTCGGGGATCGCGTTCCTGCTGCTGACATTCCTGGGCGTCCGCCAGTTGATTATGGAAGCCATTCCGCAGGAACTCTACGCCGCGGTTGCGGCCGGCATTGGCTTGTTTATTGCGATGATCGGGCTGCGCAACGCGGGGATTATTGTGCCCAGCCCGGCTACGTTAGTTACTTTGGGCAAGTTAAACGACAAGAATACTTTGCTGGCCTTGTTCGGATTGATCGTCGTGTGCGGGTTGGCGGCCTGGGGCGTGCGCGCCGCGATGCTGATCGGCATTTTAGCGACCACGCTGCTGGGTGCGGCCGTGGGCCTCATCAAGTGGACTCCGGGGACGTACCGTATTGCTGACATTGCCGCCACCGCGGGAGCTTTGGACATTCGCGCCGCGCTGCACGTGGGCTTGCTCGAAATCATTTTCGTGTTTCTATTCGTCGATTTGTTCGATAACGTCGGGACTCTGGTGGGCGTCGGCAAGCACGCGGGACTATTCGATGCCGATAATCGCATCCCGCGCATCGGGCGGATTCTAGTGGCCGACGCTACTGCTACGGTGGTGGGGTCGCTGGCGGGTACTTCCACCGTTACTAGTTACATTGAGAGCGCCGCCGGTGTCGCCGCGGGGGGACGCAGCGGAGTCACCGCGATTGTGACCGGACTACTGTTTATCTTGACGCTGTTCATCGCGCCGCTGGTGGGAGCGGTCCCTACCGCAGCCACGGCTCCGGCGCTGATTGTCGTGGGGTCCTTGATGATGGCGCATCTTAAAGAAATCAACTGGGGCGATCCTGCTATTGCTATTCCGGCGTTCCTCACGCTGATCACCATTCCGCTGACCTTTTCGATCGCCAACGGCTTGGCATTCGGATTCACCAGCTACGCAGTTTTACGAGTAGTGCGCGGCGAGTTTCGGCAGACCCACTGGCTGGTCTACGTCCTGGCGGCGGTGTTCATTGCGCGCTTCATTTACCTGGGATCAAATTAACCAAGTGCTGTCCACGCGGCAGCAGCAGCACGTTGCCTGACATCTCGGCGGCATGTTCGACGCCGTCGATTTCGAGCCGGGCGGGTACGTGTTCCAGCAACGCCATCGCCCGCGCGTTGCTTTTATAGGAGAACTCGATGCCAGCGGCGGCGATGCCCGCGGTCTGGAGATCGCCGTTGAAATCCAGAACCCGCAGCGGCGCCGGCTGCCCCGCCGGTTCAATCACGTGCGCACCCGGCATCAGCCACACCGCCGTGTCGCTTGCGAAAGGCCACGGCTTGCCGTCGACCAGTGCCGGACCCTTCCAGGGCACACCCACGCCGCGCCGCGATTCCACCACTAGTTTTCCGTTGACGTGCTCGACGCGGTCGACCGTTGCCGCCGCGGATGCCAACAATGGGAGGTCGCTGCGGGCGATGGAGGCTTCAAAGTAGAGCGCTACGCGGGGAAAAGAATTGGCTGCTACGTGAACTAGCTCCAACAATTCGGCGCCGGTTTGTTGTTTGGTGGGGTAAACATCCTGGTAGCGCTCGACGATATTGACGTCGATCGCCAGTTTGTCTTGCGCGGTGGTAAGCGGGGCATAGCGCGCGGCAATTTGCGGATAGCGCTGAGGCCCCAGGTTCCAGATGGTGGCCGGGTCTTCGATCAGAAACGTGAAATCATGCTCGGCAAGCAGCGGCAGTACGCGCGATGCGTCGGCGCCTAGCTTTTCGCGCATGCTGGTATCGAAGCGGTCGTCGATATGCGTGACTGTCAAATCCAACTGTGGTTTTTCGCGGCGGACGTCTTCGACGAAGGCGATCCATTCTGTTTGCTGACGCTGTGCCAGGCGGGCGCGGAACTCCAAGAAACGCGCGAGGCCGGCTGCGTCCTTCTGCCAGTAGCGCGGCGACTGGGCTGCGAACAGGTCCAGCGGGTCGAAACCTTCGGCTTGCTGGAATTCGCGGCGGACGTCTGCGTTCAATGGGGTGAAGCGGGCTGGGTTTTCGTGGCCTTCGAGGGATTCAAAATAGAGCTCTGCCAGATTCACGCCGTCCCAATCGAAGCGCGTTAGGAGGTCGCGTGCGCCTGCTGATACGGCGGCGAAGGCGTCGCGATTGGTCAGGTTTATCAGCTTGCGCCAATCCAACTGGGCATCCTGTTGCAACGCGGTTTTCTCGCGCCACCCGGGATGCTGCTCCCAGAAAGCTTCGCTTACGTGCGGCAACTCCAGCCAGGCGTACACCTGGATGGCGTTGCGATGGCAGGCATCGATCAAGCGCCGCAAGTACTCGTCGCTTTGTGGATCGCGCTCCCAGAAATGCCAGGCGGCTACGTGCAGGGCGCTGATGCCGGAGGCGCGCCAGCGTTGAGCGAAATAGTCGACGTCGACGCGCGCGCGGTACGCTGAATCGAAAAACGCCCATAGGCGGGAGGATCGGAAAGGTGGTTCAAGGCCTAGATCGGTCAGGGCCTGGGGCAGATAGGGGAAGCGCTCGTAGCCGCGGGGGCCTGGGGGCGCGGCTACCCACAATACGGCGCCGCCGCCTTTGCGGTAGCCGGCGATGAGCGGCGATTTCTGCCAGCGCTCGCGGGCGAACACACGGGCTTCGGAGGGGATCTCGAAGACGGGCAGGTCCAGCGACTTTTCCCATACGATGCGCAGGTCTGGCGCTCGTAGGTCTTCGACGCTGCGCACGGAGACGTGGGGCGCAGAGCTGGCACGGAAGCCGAACGAAGCGGCGAGGGGCGATTCGCCTTCGACTACTAAAATGACGCCATGCTCGACGCGCGCTTGCCATTCGGCTGGCGGTAGATCGGTGCCGCGCGGAGCCACTATTACGCTGGCGCCGCCGCCGGTTCCAGGGGTGAGGCCCATCGACGACAACAATTCCTGCCATCCAGCGGGATCATCGCCGATTACATGGAAGGAGAAGCGCGGGGCGGCCTGTGCGGGGAGCCAGGCGCATACGATCCATAGCAAGCTAACGAGAGAACGCATACCAGACTCCGATCCGCAGATCATTGAAATTTGGCCCGCGAGGATTTCCTGTGTTTACTAAGTAAACTCCTCGCAGTACGTTGACTGAAAACAATAACGGCGCGACGCGAAAACGCAAGCCTGGGCCGGTCTCCACGTAGTTCGCCCAGTACAGGGTCTTGGCATCGGTGGTCACGTTCCAGTTCCAATAAAACTGCGCGTGCAACGCGGTGTAGCCGGTGCGGTTTTGCGAGTAGAGCAGGGTATCGTTCTCGAAGCGCCTGACGTAGACGGCGTCGTCGTTGGTCTCGGCGAACCAGCCGTGTGATTCCGCCTGTTAGCAAATGTCCGAAACCTTTGGCGTAGGACACGCCGCCGCGATAGTCGGGCGAACCGCGGCTGGGATCGGCGGGGGTGGTGCGGTAGCGCACTTCTTCGCCGGCTTCAAACCAACCGGTGGCGCCGTGCCAGGTGCGGGTGGCTAGGCCTAGCCCGAGGATCGCTGCGCCTTCCGATAGATACTGCGGAGCAAATCCTACGCCGGGCGCGATGGCTCCTTGCGTGTCTCCCACAAAACGTAGGGTCGCGTAAGGCCGGATGAACCAGCCGTGCAGATTCAATTCCGTCTTGGCCTGCGCGTAAGCAAACAAATCGTGCCAGCGCGTAGAAAACGTAGGGAACACCCACACTGTGGTGCGGAAGCGCGCGAGTGATCCCGCCAGATTATGCGACGCTCGCGCTGCTTCCACCGCAATCTTCACGTCCGGACTCTGCCGCGCTAAATTGAACCACTTGATGGCGTCGCGATCGTCTTTTAGAAGATTATTTGCCCAGCCGAGCTTCAACATCACCTCGAAATCCACGGGATCGTTCTCGTGGGCGATAGTCAGGTAGCGCAACGCGTCCTTCAGGTAGCCTTTTTCGAGACTCTTGAACGCCATTTCCTTGGCCTGATTTGGGACGACTGCAGGCGCTACGGCGGCGCGTCCGCGCAGAGTCTCGGGCAGGCGCAGTGCTGTACGTACGCGGTCGGCTAGCTCTTCGTCGCTGCCGGATAAAACGCGGTTGAGCAGGGCCATGGCGCCGGGGCCGTCACCTTGCGACAGCTTGAGTAATCCCAACTGTGCGACCGATGACAGATCGCCGGGGGCGCGCTCGACGATGCCGGCGAATTGCGTTTCGGCGTCGCTGCGATGCTCCATTTGTAGTTGCAAATAGGCGAACTCGCGGCGCAGTTCGACGTTTGAGGGATCGAGCGCCAGCGCCTTTTCGAATTCGTAGACGTAGGGATAGCGATCGGGCAGCAACTCGCGCGCTTGCTCGGCGACCCTGGGCTCTGCGCCTCGCGATGCCGCTAACAATGCTGCTGCGGCTTCTTCGGCGCGGTCGAGCTGCTTCCATACACGGCCTAGATCGAGCAGCAAGTCGCGGTGGTCGGGACGCAGATGCCAGGCTTGCTCGTAGTGTTCGGCTGCGAGCGCCAGCTCATCACGCTGTTCGGCGAGACGCGCTAGCTCCAGGTGGCCGCTGAAATCATCGGGCGACGCGGCGAGCGCCTGGCGCCAGCGGTCGATGCCATCGCGCAGTGGACGATCGATATTTTCGAAGGCCTGCGCGGCGGTGGCGCTCGATTTGCGATAGCGGTCGAAAATACGCCTGGCCGCGACTTCCTGGTGTGTCTCATAGCATAGGAATGCGTATTCGAGGGCCACTTGATCGTCGCCGGGATCGAGACGCATGGCGGCGGCGAACTGGTCGCGCGCGGCGGCGGTCTCGCCCACCTTCAGCAGTGTGTAGGCTAAGTCTTTGCGGACCGAGGGACGGTCCGGCGCGAGGGCGATGGCGCGCTCGAAGCCGGCGATGGCGCTGTCGTATTTCTTGGCCTTTAACTCTTGATAAGCTTTGTCTAATTCGGCGTAGGCGGGGTCGATGGGGGCCGGCGGAGTCTGGCTGAACGCTACGGCGGCGCATGCCAGGAACAGAATTCGTTTTTGCACTGGACTGTCAAGATAGTGTCGGCAGCGGGACACTTTTCTCGGAGGAAGAGATGTCTCATCGCATTTTTCTTACGGGTGGGACTGGGTACATGGGGAGCCGGCTGATCCCGATCTTGGCGGCGCGGGGCTATGAGGTGGTGGCGCTGGTGCGTCCGGGGTCGGAATCGAAGCTGCCGGCGGGGTGCATGGCGGTGGTGGGCGACGCGCTCGATGGGGCTTCTTACCGGCAACATGTGAGCGGCTGCGACACCTTCATTCAACTGGTGGGGGTGGCGCATCCTAGCCCTGCCAAGGCTAAGGAGTTTGTGGCGATTGACCAGCGGTCGGGGATGGAGGCGATCCACGCTGCCCAGCGTGCGGGCGTTGCTCACTTCATTTATGTGAGCGTGGCGCACCCGGCTCCTGCTATGCACGCTTATATTGCGGCGCGAATGGCGTGCGAGGCGGAACTCACAGCGAGCGGGCTCAACGCTACCATCCTGCGGCCTTGGTATGTGCTGGGTCCGGGACACCGCTGGCCTTATGCGCTGATTCCTTTTTATTGGCTGGCGGAGCGGATTCCTTCTACTCGCGAGGGTGCGCGGAGACTGGGTTTGGTGACGTTGAAGCAGATGCTGGATGCGCTGACTGTGGCCGTGGAGCGGCCGGCATCCGGCGTGAAGATTGTCGAGGTGCCGGCTATTCGAGCGGGCGGGTGACGTCGACGAAGATGCCGCCGTCTTCGACTTTCACGGGGAAGCGGGCGACTTTGATGCTGTCGTCGTAGGCGCAGATACCGGTTTTATAATCGAAGCGCCAGCCGTGCCAGGGGCAGACCAGGAGGTCGTGACGGATGGCTCCTTGGCTCAGCGGGTCCGCCGGTGCAGGGGCACTCGCCGTCGAGGCAGTGGAGGGCGCCGCCGGCGTTACAAACCGCGTAGGGATGCCCGGCGATTTTCGCTTCCATGGTTTCCCCGTCGGGGAGGGCGGAGATGTCTGCAACTTTTACGTACGCCATTGCTAAAAAGGGCCGGAAACCCCGCAGGGTCCGGCCCTCTGGACTAACCTAAATGAACTACTTTGCTTCCGGCGTGGTTACCTGGGCCGAAGGGCCCGGGTTCTTCGCCATCAGTTCTTGCAGCAGGGCGATGGTAGCGGGCTTGGGATCGCGCGTGGTGCCGGCGAGACCGCCTTTGCCATTGGCGACGTCGAGCGCGGTGTAGCCCTGCTTGTTCTTAGCATCCAGCTTCGCGCCCTTTTCCACCAGATAGGTGACGATGTTATTGGCGCCGCGCAGCGCCGCGCCGTGCAGCGCGGTTTCTCCGCGATCGGTGGCTGCGTTCACATCCAAGCCCAACTCAACGCACAACTTGACCGCCGCCAGAGCCTGCTCATCGGTGCTCTTCACTTTATCAGCCCAGCTAACGCCGGCGGCGACCAGCAACGCCGTCAGACCGTCTTTGTTCGCGAGCTTGGGATCCGCACCCTTCGCGAGCAGCAGTTTCATGGTCTCGACATCCGCGCCGCGAGCCGCGCGCATGAACGCGGTGGCTCCCTCGGCCATGGTCTTGTCGCCCATATCCTGCGCGAACTTGTGCAATTGAACCGTACCGGTGAGCTGCGCATTGACGTTCGCTCCCTTGTCGAGCAGGGACTTAATAATGTCCATGGCGGAGAGCTTGTCGGTGTCTTTGAGGGCCGGCCGGGGAGAATATTCCTCGTTGCGGATCTCGACCGCCGTGAAGAGGGGCGCACGGCCGTCCTTATTGGCCGCGTTGACGTCCGCACCCTTGTCGATCAGGACCTGCGCCAGATCGTAGTGCTTGTTGAGAATGGCCAGAACCAGCGCGCTGTTGCCATCCACGTCCTTCTGGTTCACGTTCGCACCCGCCTCGATAAGGGCAAGAGCGGATTCGACTTGTCCCTGACGGGCGGCAAACGAAAGCGCGCTCAGGCCGCCGCGGGAGACCGGCGCCACCGGGCTGCCAGCCGTCAGTTTGGGAAGCGTGGTATCGCGGTTATCGGACAGAATCTTGGGATCGGCTCCCTTGGCAAGCAACAGTTTGATAATGTCCGCGTGACCTTCGGCAGCCGCCCACATGAGTGCGGTCTGGCCTTTGAAGGATTCCTTGGCGTTGGGATTCGCGCCGCGGTCGAGCAGGGCTTTCACGGCTTCGATGTTGCCGACGCGCGAAGCTGTCATCAAAATGGTTTCGCCTTCGCTGGTCGACATGGTATCCGCACTGACGCCAGCTTTGAGCAGGCGCTCGACTACCGCACCGCTGTTGGTTCCCGCTGCTTCTGCAATCGGCGTCACGCCGTAACGGTTGGCGGCTTTCGGATCGGCGCCCGCCGCTAGCAGGGCGTCGACCATTTCCAGATTGTTCCAATGCGCCGCCCAGTGCAGGGCGGTAGTGCCGTCGGCCGTGAAGGCTTTGGCATCCGCTTTCTGCGCCAGCAGGCTCTTTACAGTAGCCTGGTCTTTATTCTGCGCCGCTTCAATTAGTGCTGGAGTGGCCGCGTACGAAATTGCTGCAAACGCGGCCGCTACAACTAATCCATTCCAGATTTTCATGTGTCTGATCCTTTACTAGATGGCCAGCAGCCCGGTGCTGTCGCCCACCGCATCCTGATGCACGCCGGCCTTGTCGAGAATGGTGGCCAGCAAGTTCGCCATGGGGGTCTCGTCGGGCAGTTTCACGTGCCGTCCGCCCTTCACCTGGCCGCAAGCGCCGCCGCCGATGAACACGGGCAGGGGCGAATGGTTATGCACGTTGCTGTTGCTCATGCAGCTTCCATACAGCACCAGCGAGTGATCGAGCAAGGTGCCGTCGCCATCCGGAACCGCCTTCAGGCGTTCCAGCAGGCGCGCGATCAAGCCTACGTGATAGGTGTTGATCCGGGTCAGCTTCTCGAGCTTCTCGGGATCGTTCTGGTGATGCGAGGTCGGGTGGAAGGCATCGTTGATGCCGATGTTCCCGAAGGTCCGGTAGCTCACTTCACGAGCCATCATAAAGGTTGAAATACGCGTAATGTCGGCCTGGAAGGATAGCGCCATCAGGTCCAGCATCAGGTGCGAGTGCTCCACGTGATCGTCGGGAATTCCGATGGGCGCGGCCGGAACGTTGATGCTGGTGTTGCCGGTCTGCTTCTCCGCCAACTGAATGCGGCGCTCGATTTCACGGATGTTCTCGAGATATTCGGAAACCTTGTTCTTGTCGCCGGAGCCCAGTCCGTTCGAGAGCGTCTTTACCTGGCCCGTGACCGCATCGAGAATGCTGCGCTCGCGCTGGATGCGGACCAACCGCTCTTCAGCCGAAGCGCCATCGCCAAACAGGCGATCGAACACGGCGCGCGGATTGATTTCCATGGGCATCGGGCTCGTCGGAGTCCTCCAGGAAATCGTGTTCATGTAAGTGCAGCTAAAGCCCACGTCGCAGGCGCCGAGCAACCCGCTGGTGTCTTCGGTGGCCAGCTCGAGCGACGGCAGGGGAGTTTCCTGGCCGATGTGCTGGGCCGCGATCTGGTCAATGGTGATGCCGGCGCGGACATCCTCGCCCTCGGTGCGCCGCGGACGGGTGCCGTTGAGCCACACTGCAGGGGAGCGCCCGTGGTCGCCGCCGCCATCGCCCGGAATGCCGCCCGCCTGCTTGTGCGCCAGGTTGGTCAGGACCACCACTTGATCCTGCACATTCGCCAGCGGCATCAGCGTGCGCGAGAGCTTAAAATTCGAGCCTTCTTTGACCGGAGTCCAGTTGGCCATCACGCCGCCGTGCGGAATGTAACAGAATCCCAGGCGAATCTGCGGCTTGGCCGCGGTCTTCGCGAGCGGCGTCTGCGCCGGAACCATGGAATCGAGCAGCGGCAGCGCCAGCCCGACGCCCACGCCCTTCAACAACGTCCGGCGGGATAAATGCTTTTTAGTGATGAACATGACTCTCTCCTGATCTCCTCGTCGTATCAAGCATACATGCCCGTTTTCACGGGCGCAACGGGGGCTCCCCCGCCTCTCTACTTATCGCTAACTACATTCGCTGCAACCACATTGCCTGGCGCCTTTTTCACCTTCATTTGGAAGGGAGCACTCTTGATCACGCCCATCAAAATGGACGAAAACTTGTAATCGTCCTTCGAGGCATCGCGCAGAATCGCACGAATTGTAGGCATATCGTAATATTCGACGCCGCGGCCGAGCGCGTAGGTCATCAATTTCTGGGTGAATACGCTCAGGAAAACTTCGGGGTGAGCCGTCAACATCTTCCGCAAATCCGCAGGTTTGCTGGCCTTCGTGCCGTCAAACATCATGCCCGACGGATCGATCTTGGCTCCTTCGTCGGTATCGCGCCACTGGCCCACGGCGTCGAAATTCTCGAGCGCGAAGCCCAGCGGGTCCATGACCTTATGGCAGGCGGCACAATAAGGATTCGCGCGATGCGCCTCCATGCGCTCGCGCAAGGAGGAAGGCTTTCCGGATTCCGCGCTGGTTTTGAGCGCCGGAACATTAGGTGGCGGAGCTGGCGGTGGGGTGCCAAGAATATTGGTCAGGATCCATTTGCCGCGCTGCACTGGAGAGGTCCGCGTGGGCAGCGAGGTGACAGAAAGGATGCTCGCCTGTCCCAGCAGGCCGAAGCGGTTCTCATCGGTAATGGTGACGCGGCGGAAACCTTCGCCGTAAATTCCCTTCATCCCGTAGTGCCGGGCCAGGCGCTCATTGACGAAGGTGTAGTTGGCGTTCATGAAATCCATCACGTTGCGGTCTTCGCGCAGAATGCTTTCAAAGAACAATTCGGTCTCGCGGCGCATGGCTTGGCGCAGATTGTCGTCGAAATCCGGGAAGGTTTCAAAGTCCGGATTCATGGTGCGCAGGTTGCGCAGAAACAGCCACTGGCCGGCGAAGTTGTCGGTTAGTGCGCGGGCGCGGGGATCGAGCAGCATGCGCTTGACCTGTTGTTCTAATACTGCCGGATCTTTTAGCTTTCCAGCGCTGGCGATCGTGATCAGCTGTTCGTCGGGGATGGTGCTCCACAGGAAGAACGAGAGACGCGACGCCAATTCGAGATCGTTGATCTTATAAGGAGTGTCCGCGGCCACGTTGACCGGGTCGGGCTCGAAGCGGAACAGGAATTCGGGGCTGGCCAGAATTAACTGCAGAGCGGCTTCGATGCCGGCATCGAAGGTCTTGCCTTCGTTCTTACCCTTCTGGAAGAAGGTCAGAAGTTGCTCGGTGTCGCGATCCGTAATCGGGCGGCGATACGACTTACGCGCCAGATTCGCCAGAATCTTTTTGGCGCAGGGAATATCGTCGGCGCCTGCCGCCGGGCGGCAAATGAAAATCTTCTTGCGGCTGGGAGTCTCACTGATGCCGCGGGCATCCAGCGGTCCATTCACGCTGACGCGATCGACCGAAGTCTGTCCCTGATAGCCTACGGGGTCGACGTTGGACCGTAGGAACGGCTGCAGGATGTCATCCTCTTGCGCAGCGGTCTTCTTGAGGAACGTGACCACTACTTCGTGCGGACCGGCCTTCACTGGAACGCGCAGGGTCAGACGCTGATCCAGATCCGTCGCCGAAGTTCCGGAATTCTCTTCACTCGCCTTTTCGTCGGTTCTGCCGCCGATGCGGACCAGCCCCGAGCGCACGCCGTCAATCGACAGTTCGACTTCGTTCGCGTACTTCAGCCCGCGAATGATGTCGGTGGTGGCGCGCCACATGCGGATGCGGAACACATAATCGCCGTCGAGTTGGAAGTTATGCGTGAACTTGAGGCCGCCGCGCGTGCCCAGCGGGAAGCCTTCGAGGTAATCGTCTTGGGAAAGATCCGGGCGCGCGCGATAAATAGTGGTGTCGGCGACAATCGCCTGGTTGCCCACCGCCAAACGGCTGATGTTCCAGGAAGCCGACATGTAGCGCTCGAGCAGGGCCGGCGAGGTCTTCAGCACGTCCGCGATGTTGTCGAAGCCGTAGCTCTCGTCATCGTTCGGCAGCAGCGAAGCGGCGTCGATTTCGAGGCCCAGGATGTCTCTGATTGCGTTGGCGTATTCCGTGCGATTCAAACGATGCAGCGTGGCGCGCCCCGGATTGGGCTTGGCCATGGCGTTGCGGTCGATTGAAGTTGCGAGCCAAGTAGCGAAACCATCGAGCACGGGTTTATCCGGCCGCGGCATTCCTTGCGGCGGCATGGAGCCCGTGCCCAGCTTGCGGATCACCTTTTCGAGCGTCTCGGCGTGCGCGGAAACGTTGGATAAATCCAGGTTCTCGAGCGTCAATCCGCCAGTCTTCAGCTTCTCGCTATGGCAGCTGACGCAATAGCGTTTTACTAGCGCCTCGTTGGCTTGAACTTGCGCGGCGTCCGGAGCCGCAGATTGCTGTTGGGGACGCGCCGCGAACGCGCTGCCCGCCGCTGCCAACATGAACACTGTCCACTTTAGAAACGCACGTGGTTCCATCTAATTTACCTGGTTCACCCTCGGCAACTACTCTACCTGATGCTAGAGTGGAACTCAACCGCCAACCGGCAGCCCTAGTACTGGCTAATCGGCAAAACGGCTGGCGGAAGTTAGCGCTTTTGGCTCAAGCTCTTATAGGCCGCTTCGAGGAACATATCCGTGGTCCAGGCGCCTGAGGTTGCGCCGTACAGCCCGTCATAATCCATGGTGGGCCGCGCGGCCTTCACCTGTTCGAGCGTCATGCCTTTGCCGATCATGCTCTGGATGCGGTCGCGCAGAATGGTGGTCATGTCGCGGTAATACGCGACGTCCGCGATATCGCACAGCCGCCCGTGCCCCGGCACGATCATGGTGCCGCCTTCCAGGCGAAAGGCGGGCATAGCCAGGTCCAGAATTTTATTCAGTCCATCGATGATCCCCTGCAAGCTCCCGCCCCGCGCCAGATCTATGACCGGATAGCTGTTGGTCATGAAGATATCGCCGGTCGAGATCACGTCCGACCGTCCTAAACCACACCATGCTGTCGCCGTCGGTGTGCGCTGAGGGCACGTGCAGTACCTGCACCGGTTCGCCGTTGAACATTTCACTCAACTTCATGTCATCGACGAAATAGGTTTCGGTCGGCAGCGAGCGGAAGGGTTCGCCGCTCATCCGCTTCAGCACGTTTTCATGCGCGATAATCGCCGCGCCGACCGAAGCGTCGTCCAAATCCAGATCGCCCACGTGAGTGGAGTTCACAATCGTACTGCCCGATTCCGCCAGCTTCATGTTGCCGCCCGTGTGATCGGGAAGCGCCTGCGTGTTGATGATCTTGCGCACCGGACGCGGCGTAATCTGCCGCAGCGCCGCCAAAACCTGATCGCTCCTCTGCGCGGTGCCGCTATCCACGAGCAACACCACGCCGTTGGGAGCGATTTCCGCGGTAATATTTCCTCCGGCTCCCACTAGCATGTAGATGCTTCCGCGCACATGCAGTGTGTGCACCTGCCCGTCGTCCACCACCACCGGCCGCTGCGCGACCTTCGGCGCGTCGCTCGCGTCCGGCTCCGGCGGAACGTTCAGCTTGGCGCGATATTCGGGATACATGGTCGGCGCACCGCCCCGCATTGCTAGTGGCGGCAGATGCACTTTCATCGCGTAGTCGTTGAGGAAAGTATTGGTGCCGGGCAGATGATGCGGCACCACGCCTTTCTCGCGCTTCACCTCCGCCACCATTTCGCAAGGGTACGGCGGGATCTGCTGCGTCGAGTCCATCGCGAAATCGGTGGTGCGCACCAGGGGCTCGGTCAGGTACACGGGATCGGTCACGATGGTCATCACGGTGAGAATTTCGCCGTGCCGCATCCAATGCTCGACCATGGTGGCGCGGTCGCTGCGCGCCACGCCGTTGCGCCGCATGTAGCCTTCCTTGAGATGCGTGGTGGTGACCGTGAGCATCTTGCCCTCGAACTTGCCGGTGGAAAACCCGCCCCAGGTGTGCGCCGCCCACTCCGGCGGATGCGGGCGCCCGTCCATATAGATAGGACGGTCGACAGACCGCAGCCACTCCGCGTGAAACGCGACTAACTCACGCGTCACCGGGTCCACTTCCTTCCAGATACGAAACGTTGAAGGCCCACGCCAGATGTAGTCGGCCGAATGCGGACGGCACTGCCATTCCGGCAGCGTCTGAATCGAAGCATCCCAACTGTCAGCTTTGAGACGCGCCGCCGCATTGATCGGCAGCCCCAGGTAATCGCCCAGCTCCGGCCCAGGAATGCGTTCCGGATAATCTTCGTGGACGCGCGTGACCCATTCGCCCGAAAAATCCATCTGCGCCAAAGCTGGAACCGCCGCCATGAACAGGATTGCCCACTTCATTGCTTACCTCTCGCGATCAAAACCGCTTCCTGTCCATCCACAGGCAACGGCGTCTCCCCCGACAACTCACGGACTTTCTTCAGCAGTCCCGCGCCTTCGCCGTCCCCCGCATCCAGCATGCGAACGTTGTTGCTATCGGCGTCGCGCGTCACCGGAGTCAAGGAAACGCGCGCGACTTTCTTGTCTTCGACGATTACACGCGCGACCAGGCCGTCCTTGTTAGGGCGCATGCGAATCCAGTCGGTAGCGAAGTTGCCCAGGCAATACATCACCGGCTTGCCCTTATAAACCTCGACGCCCTGCAACACGTGTGAGCCGTGCCCGTAAACAATGTCCGCCCCCGCGTCGATAGCCGTGTGCGCCAGCAGCTTCTCATAAGGTTCCGCCTGCATGAAGCGCGCGCCCAACGGAATCGGCGCGAACAACGACGGATCGTCGGAACGAGGGCTCGCCGACAGAGGGCGCGTTTCAGCAAGCATATCGGCGGGCATCGGCAAACTGAAACCATCGCGATTATGGCTGGACACGATCAGCACATCCACCAGTGGACGCAGGCGCTGGATGTCTTCGCGCAGCAACGCCAGATCGCCCTCATCGATCGTCGAACCGTCCTTCGACAACACGCGCGCCACCCCCGCACGCGAGGCCGTGGCGATCTGCTGATCCTGCGCGTACCACTTCGCCGTGTATTGCAGAAAGCCGATCTTCACGCCCTTGCGCTCGACGATAGCCGGCCGGTGCGCTGCCGCAAGGTTCGCGCCCGCGCCAGTGTGGGCGATGCCATTGGCGTCCAGCACGGCCAGCGACTTCATGATATTCGCCGGCCCATAAGCCACGTTGTTGGCCACCCCGACCACCTGGATGTTGCCCGCCTTCAAGGCCTTCACCGCTTCCGGACCCAAATGAATCCAGCCGCTCTTATCCGGGATGTCGCGATCGGGCCCTTCCGATTTGACGAGCAGCCCTTCGAGGTTCCCGTAGACCAGATCCGCACTCTTTAGCGGCTGCAGGACATTGGCGAAGGCTGTTGTTGGGTCGGCGCGCTGCGATATGTTGATGTCGCCCACCAGCAAGATGGTGACGGCGTCGCCATTGGCCGCGAACGCGGCAACGCCTAACGTGAGCAGGAGTATTTTTGGGTGAACCACAGGCAGATTCTATCTCACTCGAGTACCTTCTCGATGCCAGCTAACTGCTTGGCGAGCGCAACGCAGCGCGCGGCATCATGCTCGCGCACCATCGCCAGTTTCTCTGCCTCAATTGAGCCTTCCGCGTGGATCGCCAACACCGCTTGATAGCCCGCGAAATCCGTCGCCGTCAGTTCCTTCACCAAGTTGATGGCCTTCAACCGCTGGTCTACCGGAACGCCCTTGCGGCCTCCCAAATAGCGCCGCACATAGGCGCCTGTTTCCGGATTTTGCAAGTCAGCTTCGCTGGGGCCAGTGGCGATCAAGCCGCCGGTGATGTCGACCAGGTAAGCCAGCATCTGATGATAGTTGGTTGCGAAATGCAGCTTCGCCATATTCACCAGCAGAGGTTTGGGGATCGCGATGCCGAGTGCTCCCGTCTGCGCATCAAGTGCTGCTAAACGCAACAGTGCACGCAGCGTTTCCGCGTAGCCGACCAACTTCGCGAGCTTTTCCTGCACGTGCTTGACGCGCTCCAGGCCGTTGTATTCCGCCATCAGCAGCGCCGCGCCCACCAGCGCGTCGACCAGCGGCAGTTTGTACGAAATCGCCGTGAAGCGGTGAAATTCGACGAACGTCTTCGCCAGCTCGCCGGCGAATTCCCACTCGCCTTTGAGGAACACGCGCTCGTGCGGCACGAACACATCGTCGAACACCGTAAGCGTCTCCATCATGCGATGCCGCGACGCCAGGGGAGCGTCAAAGTTGCTGTCGTCGTGATGCGAGCCGTAAGCGCTGGTGATGAGCTTCAGTCCCTTGGTGTTCACCGGCACCGCGAAGGCAACCGCGTACGCCGCCTCGTCCGCTTTCATCGCGCGCGTGGGCAGCACTATCATCTCGTTCGAGTTCACCGAAACCGAAGTGTGCACCTTAGCGCCACGCACCACGATGCCCTGCGGCGTTTCGTCGACGATGCGCAAATAGTAGTCCGGATGCTCCTGCTCGAGTGGCGATTTGGAGCGGTCGCCTTTTACGTCGGTCTGCGCCACCGACAGCGCCAGATCGTTATCGCGAGCATAAGCGTGGAACTGGCGCACGCGCTCCAGATATTGCGTGCCCTTGCGCCGGTCGAGCTCATGCGCCACCAGGTGCAGCGCAAACAGCGCGTCGGTACCGATCTCCTTGATCAGCACCACCAGCGTCCCGCCCAGCGTGGTGGCCGCCTCGATCAGGCGGCTGCGATCCAGCAGGTCGTTGCTTGTAAGAGGCAGTTGGAAATAGCGGCTGTAGGTGTCAGCCACCGCCAGCGCGCGCCACGCGGGGTCGTGCGCCATGTCATAGTCGATCGCCGCGTGATCGATCGCCAAGCGAATTTCCGGATGTTCCGTGACATCGGCGACACGCTGCCCCTTGAAATAGACCTCGCGCCCGTCGCGCAAACTTTCGATGTATTCTTTTCTGGATCGCATAAATTCCTTTAAGCCGCCGTCATCCCGCCGTCGACTGCAATGATTTGTCCCGTGATGTAGTCCGACGCCGCGGCCGCCAGGAACACCACGGCTCCCTTCATCTCGCCCGCCTCGCCTAGCCGTCCCAGTGGCGTGATGGCCTTGATCTGCTCGCCGGCGTGCTCCACCACGCCCGCGCTGAGCCGCGTCGGGAAGAACCCCGGCGCCAGCGCATTTACGCGAATGCCCTGCGGCGCGTAATGCACCGCCAGTTCGCGTGTCAGCGAAATCAGCGCCCCTTTGCTGGCTGTGTAGCCCGCAGCTTCGAGAATCTCTTTCGGCACACCCATCAGGCCCATGATGGACGCGATGTTGACGATCTTGCCGTAGCCCTGCTGCCGCATCGCCGGCAGAACCGCGCGGGTCATGAGCTGCGTGCCGATGACGTTGGTCTCCAGAATTTTGCGCCAGGCGTCGACCGGCATCTCTTCATAAGGAGCGCCCCAACTTATCGCCGGCATTGTTGACCAGAATATCCACGCGCCCGTGGCGTTCAAGCGCGGCCGCAACCAACGCTTGCGTTTGCTCCTCGCTCGAGATGTCGCAGACCTGGCCCAAGGCGTCGAAGCCGCGCTCTTCGAATTCGCGCACCGCCGGATCGAGCCACTGCGCGCGCCGCGCCGCCAGCACCACTTTCGCGCCGGCCTCCGCCAGGCCTTCGGCGGCTTCCTTGCCCAGTCCGCGCGAGGCGCCGGTTACAATGGCGACGCGCCCCTCCAGCGAGAACAATTCGTGTATGTTTTTCATGAGGGCTTTTGCAGTATACTAACGCGTCCGGACGTAATCATGGCTCACAATCGAAGAACATTTCTGAAGGGGGCCGCCGGCGCAGCAGTGACGACCGCGCTCCAGCTTCGCGCGCAGCCCACGGACGCGCTCGCGCCCGTGGTCCAAACCCGCGCGCTCAACATCGCTTACGAAGACAGCGGCAGCCGGCAAGGATTCCCTATCATCTTGCTGCACGGTTTTCCGGATGACGTGCGCGCCTTCGACGGCGTGGTACCGCCGCTCACTTCGGCTGGGCTATCGTGTGCTGGTCCCGTACCTGCGCGGTTATGGACCCACGCGTTTCCGCAGCGCCAGCGCTCCGCGCATGGCCGAGCAAGCCGCCATCGGCCAGGATGTGATCGACTTCGCCAACGCCCTGGCTTTGCCGCGTTTCGCCGCCGGCGGTTTCGATTGGGGTGGACGCGCGGCCGCGATCGCCGCTGCGCTCTTTCCAGAGCGCGTGCGCGCCTTGGTGCTTTGCGGCGGCTATACCATTCAGAACACCACTGCACCTCCGCCACCCGGCCCGCCCGCCGCCGAGCGAGAGGCTTGGTATCAGTGGTATTTCAACCTGGAGCGCGGACGCGAAGGCCTGGCCAAAAACCGCCGCGCGCTGTGCCGCTTGTTGTGGGAGACGTGGTCACCCGACTGGCACTTCACGGAGGAGACCTACAACCGCACCGCGCCGTCCTTCGACAACCCCGATTTCGTCGAGGTGGTGATTCATTCCTACCGCCACCGCATCGGCAACGCCCCCGGCGACCCGCGCTTCGCCATGATGGAGCAGCAACTGGCCAAGCGCCCGAAAATTACCGTGCCCTCGATCGTGCTGCATGGCGCCGACGATCCGCTGGCGCGCCCCGCCGCGGATTCGCCCGCCGAGCGCGCCCTGTTCCCGGCGCTCATGGCGCGACGAGTCCTCCCCGGCGCCGGACACTTCTTGCCGCGCGAAAAACCGGAAGCGGTTTCGACTGCGATGCTGGAACTGCTAGCCGCGACGAAGTAGCACAGGACCACGCCAGAGTGCGTCTGTTGAAGTGAAGGAACGGCCATTGCCCTAACGGGCGTGGCCTTCCAACGGGGCGCATCAGGTTGTCGGGCGGTCAGGACTTTGTCTTTGGCAAACTGTAATAGGCTCCCAGTGTTCCCGTGGCAATCATGAAAATGTCGATTGCATACAAGAGTGCGGGATACTCGACATTGATAACCCCGTACTTCATAGCGTAGTGCGTGTAATCCGTCACGATGAGTAAGAGATAGAAACCACAAACCCAAACGCCCCGCCCGTGGCTATTCGCCCAGTACATGAGTGGCCCAAATAGAAGAGTAGGTACAGATATAATCCCGAAGGGCTCCCATACATTAAACATCGGCACACGCAGAACTAGATGAGCCAGTACGTAAAAATGCAAAAGACCGATTCCGATCAAGAGTGTAATGCTATTGACGATCCATTCGAGCAAACTTAGATCACTTGATCTCTTGGAGAAAACACATTGCCGCCAAAAATCAAACCACTCTCGCACGCCTCACTCTACCAAAAACCCTGAACGAAGTAAGCGATCAAAGTACTGGAAATATACGTAATATTCTTCATATGCGGGGCCGTCCGACGCGGGCCCCGATCATGCGAGTTTCGCAGCGTTACGTCCATCCATCCCCGGAATCCATTGAACTCGCCTATGAACGACTCACGACGCTAAATTTGCAGAAGCTCACGACGGTTTCCACTACAGTGGCGTCAGCCGATGCTGGCGTGGTCCAATAAGTACAGTATTTTCAATCGGCCCGGGTGGCGAAATCGGCAGACGCAAGGGACTTAAAATCCCTTTTTCCGTAAGGAGAGTGTGGGTTCAAGTCCCACCCCGGGCACCAAGATGTTAGAAGGAATAGCAGTCAGCTCGGGCGCTCCTCTGGTGCGTAAGAACACGCATTTCCTGGCTGGAATGTTGGTCTTTCCCTCGGATGGAAACACCTGGATCGCTGCTACCAAAAGTGTTGATGCGGAGCGGTGCTAGTACCATCAGCGTCCGGCCGGAACGTACACACGATTGGGAGCGATGAGGTCGATATCCGGGACCTCAGTGCGAAGTCTGATTGGCTGGAAAGCGGCCTTCCTCGCCGGTTTCACGCGGAAGGTCAGAAGGTATTGATGCGATAAATGCCGCGCCAAATCATCCAGATAGGGCGCGAACGAAACCGGCGGTCCCAATCCCATCACGTATGCCTCGGCCCCGGTTTCCTCGGCAAGTTGTGCGAGGTGGTTCTGAGCCCAGTTTGCCCTCCAGTAGCTATGCCCCGCATGACCGATCCCTGGTGTGTAGATAGCGTAGACCACAATGCCGGCGCGTTGTGCGTTCTCAGTCGCAGCATCAGCATAGGGATTCATTGGGCCCATGCCCCCCAGCGGATCATCGCCACTTGTGATCAGGACGACCTCACGGCGCGTGGAGCCCTTTGGCCACCGCTTGATCAGATCGCTCAAGGACAGATACGGGCTCGCCAACGTCCCGGTCGAGGACAGCGGAATTCGCAACGCTGCGGCGGCTTTGGCATGGTCCGAAGTCGGACTTTGCCGGATCTCGACGGTCCCGTTGTGCAAATAGCCGACCCCGATGGCCGAAGCCGCCGGTTGTTGTTCGATGAACCGGCGGATGTCCGACAACTGGATGCCGACGCTGGAACTCACCGCATCATCCACCAACACGTACAGTTCGAGACCGGCACGGTCTCCTTGCAAAGGAATCCATTCGGTAACCGGCGTGCGATCCGATCCGGCAAAGACCATGACGTCTTCCCGATTCAGTTTCGGAATATCCTTGCCGTCATGAGATTCGACGGTGACCACCATCTGCGCGATGGCTCCGTTAACCGGAGTCCTATTCTGAGCAACTGCAAGCACCGCGCAAATCGCGATAGCGGCCGCGGTGAAATGCGGGTTCTTCATAATGTTCCTCTTAAGGAAACTCTGTGCACGGTGCAGGCCACTTCTCGATTCTGCAAGTCTATTCCGTGTGGCATCCCACGTGCACCTGAAATGCATCTAGAAGGAGTACACGTCATGCCTATAGGTGAAGTTTGCGTTCGTGATGTTGTGGTGGTCACCAAGGAAAAAACAATTCAGCAAGCTGCTGCGCTGATGCGGCGCAATCATGTGGGCGATTTAGTAGTAGTAGAGGAAAAGACGGACGGCCGACGGGTCCCGGTTGGAATCGTCACGGACCGGGATATTGTGGTCAGTGTGCTGGCGACGGCGTTGGATCCGCAAGTTTATACCGTTGGAGATCTGGTGTCGAGGGAGCTACTCACCACTGCGGAAGATCAAGGTGTTTTCGAGACCATTCAGCGCATGCGCACGAATGGAGTCCGCCGAATGCCGGTGGTCGACCGTGCAGGCGGACTGGTCGGGATTATTTCGGTGGACGACTTGATTCAACTGCTATCCGACGAAATGGGTGAGCTCGCCAAGCTGATCGCCCGAGAGCAGGTCCAAGAGGCGGCCATCAAACGCTAAGTGCCGGGCGCGGCACGAGAAGGAGGAGCATGCAGTTCCGTCGAGGTCCCGGCTTTGCTGCCCTGCTGTGCCTGCTGATTGTCCCTTTGTCCTCTTGTTTTGTGCGCAAACGAGTTGTCGTACAACCAGGCTATCGCCCGAGCGCACCGCTGCTGAGTGCCACCAAAGATGAATTGATCGAGCGAGTTCACCGAATTGCGGACTCGCTCGAATCGTTCAACATGAAAGTACAGATGTCGCCTTCCGTGGGCAGTCTGTATGTGGGAGAGGTCAAGGATTACGCGACTCTGGGCGGGTACATTCTGTTCCGCAAACCGAATGACATTCGCGTGTTGGGGTTGGACCCGGTGCTCGGCAGTACGGTCTTCGACATGGTTTCGGTTGCAGAGACCTTTCGCATCCATATCCCCAGCAAAAACCGCTTCATCGAGGGGAGAAACGATGTGCCCGCCACTTCCAAGAAGCAACTGGAGAATCTGCGCCCGGTGGCGTTTTTGACGTCGCTAATCATTCAGCCCCCGGACGCGCAAGCCGACATCACGCTCCTCGAAGAGGACACCAACGAACGCGAAGCTGTTTATATTCTCTTGATTATCCGGCGTGGCGCGGACGAACCCTGGTTGTTGCGCACGCTTCATTTCGACCGCCATAATCTGGAGATCCTACGGCAGAAGACTTTCGACTCCGTGGGCGGCGTTCTCAGCGACACCAAGTACTCGGGCTGGAAAGACTACGCTGGAATTCCCTTTCCTTCGGAGATTGACATCAAGCGGCCGCGGGATCACTACGAAGTCATATTGAATGCGACCGCTATCAAGATCAATACCTCCGATGTCACCCCGGAGAAGTTTGTTCTCAACCAGCCGCCGGGAACGGAGTTGCAGCAACTATCGAATCCCTAAGCAACCAAATTCTCGCGAAGATAGCCTTTCTCGGACAGCTTAGTCAGCACGCGCCGGGCCTCAGTTTCCCCGATCTCTCGACTGCCGTCGACGATAAGATCGGGCTGCTCGGGTGGCTCGTAGGCGGACTGCAGTCCGGGCACGGTGTCTGCCGCTCCCTCGCGAGCCTTGCGATAGATTCCTTTGGGGTCCCGCGCCATGCAGACATCCAAGGGACATTCAACATACACCTCCATGAAGTTGGAAATCTGCTGCCGCGCCTGCTCCCGGTACCGGCGGCGGTTCGCGGTCGCGTCGAAGATGACCGGGACTCCATGCCGCGTGAGAAGCGCGCCAATATAGACCATCTGGCGGTAGAACGCTTCCCGTTCTTCCTCATCGTACTGAGGCCGAACGGTTAAGATTCTGACGCAGGACATCGGATTCAAGGACCGCGATATCGATCCCCCGCTTCTCGAACTGTGCCTTCAACAAAGTCACCAGCGTCGATTTTCCGGAGGCCGGAAGGCCCGTGACCCAAATCGCGAAAGCATTCTTGGGCTTAGGTTCCACAATAGAGGTTCACCTTTCCGGGATCGAAACTGTCACTTTCCAGGACCGCAAAAATAAATGTAAGAATTCTTTGGCGCACGGTGCCGGATAGTGTTGGGTACCAGAGCGGACTGGCCATCACCAGCCCGCGGAACGCCAGAAACGGCGCCACTACGTCCAGCATTTCACGATCTCCGCTGGCTGCAAGGTAACGCTGCCAGAAACGGAGAAATAGCGATTCCAGTGCTCCCTCGCAGCGTCCGCTCCGCTGTAAGGAGAAGAACAAATAGTTCATGGTAAGCGAGGCGACATCGTCGGCCGGATCGCCGTACTCGCCGCGCGAGCGATCCAGAAGCGAAAACTCCGCCGCGGATCGAAACAGGATATTCCAGGGATGAAAATCTCCGTGGACCTGGCGCAGGCGGTGCGTGCGGCTCTTCAACCGCCAGCGCCACGCCACGCTCAAATGTTCGATCCGCTCGAGCACACTGGATGGGAAGAGGGGATGCCGAGGGTAGGAATCGGTGACGCCCATGATGCACTCACCGTGCCCCACTAGCTCGCGGATGCGCCGTACGTATAGGCCCGGGTCCGTCCCCCGCACATTGTGAATCTGCACCAAGTAATCGCACAACGCGTCGGAACGGGCGATATCGAGTTCCATCAGTGCATCGCTGTCCCGAAGGCGCTCCAGGTCGTGAGCATAGCTCTCGCCTTCCGCATACTCCGTCAACAGACAGAATTCCTCCGCGCTGCCGAGCGAAATAAGGCGGCCATCCGGCTGAATGCCGGACACGTCCAGCGACCGGATGTGGCGCGGAAGGTGATTGAACGCCTGGTTCTCCCAGATTAGCTCCCCGGCTCGATCCGCCATGTGTTCGTGGCCGAAGGGACCTGGGGTCATCGTGTGCAGGACACAACTCTTGGACTCTTGGCCGGCGATACGATAGTCAACACGAACAGGGGTTCCATACCCATAGCCTTTGACGTCGCTACCAGGCGCGCTGCCACCGAGCGTAACCAGACGAAGGACCCCTACCTCCGTCCCTAATACGCCGCTCAAATATCGCTCAATCTCTTCGCGCTTTAGTTGAGGCATGCTGTGACCCAACTCCAGCCTAATCTACACTGGCCGTCCCTTACGCTTCGGCGAATTCCGCCCCGGACGTCCGCTCCGGTTTCTTTTCCCGCTCTTCCGTCATGGTCGCTTCCGTCAGCAGAAGCGTGCTGGCCACCGACACCGCATTTTCGAGCGCAACTCTAACCACCTTGGTGGCATCAATGATACCGGCCTCGACCAAGTCCACATACTTCCCGGTCGAAGCATCCAGGCCACTGCTACCCTTGCCGGATCTCATGCGGTCTATCACTACGCCAGCGTCAAGCGCTGAGTTCTCAGCGATTTGCCGGGTAGGTGCCTCGAGAGCTTTCTTGAGGATGCGCAAGCCGGTCTTTTCGTCCTCATCGCACTTGGCCTCCTCCGCCTCGACCGCATCGATCGCCCGTAGGAGCGCCAACCCAGCCCCAGGAAGTACCCCTTCAGCCACCGCGGCCTTGGTCGCACTGATAGCGTCTTCGAACGCCTCCTTCAGTTTCTTGACCTCGGCCTCGGAGGGTGCGCCCACACGGATCACCGCCACTCCGCCCGTCAACTTCGCCAAGCGTTCCTGAAGCTTTTCCTTGTCGTAGTCAGAGGTAGCTTCCTCAATCTGCTTGCGAAGCTCGCGGCAGCGCCCTTCAATGGCGGATTTTGCGCCTGCGCCGCCGACGATCGTGGTAGTGTCCTTATCCATCACCACTCGCTTGGCTTTGCCAAGCTGTTCCAGTGTGACGTTTTCCAACTTGATCCCCAACTCTTCCGCGATAAGCTGGCCACCGGTGATTATAGCGATGTCCTGCAGCATCGCCTTGCGCCTGTCGCCGAATCCCGGAGCCTTCACCGCCGCGCAGGGAAGCGTTCCACGGATCTTGTTCAGGACTAACGTAGCCAACGCCTCCGCTTCGACATCCTCCGAGATGATCAGCAAGGGTTTGCCTTCGTGTACGATTTGCTCCAGCAGCGGAAGCAGGTCCTTCACATTGCTGATCTTCTTCTCCTGAATCAATATGAGTGGCTCGTCGAGGGCCGCTTCCATGCCCTCGGGATCGGTAACGAAATACGGAGAGATAAAGCCGCGATCGAATTGCATGCCCTCGACGATTTCGAGCACGGTTTCCGTGGTCTTGGATTCTTCTACAGTGATGGCGCCCTCGGCGCCGACCTTCTCGACCGCTTCCGCCACCATATCGCCGACGATAGAGTTATTGTGCGCAGAGATGGTAGCCACCTGCGCCTTTTCACGCTTACTGGTTACCGGGCGGGAAAGCGCGCGCAGAGAGTCTACAGCTGCTTTGAGGCCCCGCGTTAGCCCCCGCCTCAAGTCGACCGCACTGGCTCCGGCCGCAACGTTTCGAACTCCCTCGGCTAGAATCGCATGCGCCAGAAGGGTCGACGTCGTGGTGCCATCGCCAACCGCGTCTCCGGTGCGTTCGGCTGCTTCCCTCACCATTTGGGCGCCGAGATTCTCCTCTGGGTCCTTTAGCTCGACCTCCTTAGCGATAGTCACGCCGTCATCGCAGACGATAGGACGCCCGAATTTCTTCTCGATAAGTACAGACTTCGACTTAGGCCCCAATGTCACACGAACAGCGTCCGCCAGGACGCTGGCGCCACGCAAAATGCTCTGACGGGCATCGGCACGGAACTGAAATCGCTTGGCTGCCATGAATTCTCCTTTGTCTTTTAAGGGGATGCAAGCCGGATGCCATCACCGGACTTCGTGGTACTTCACTTGCGCACCCCGATAGGGGGTATCCCAATGAAACTGACATTGAGCGTGATTAAAGCCGATATCGGCTCCATCGGGGGCCACGTGGCTCCCTCAAAACGCCTAGTGGAAACGGTCGAAGCAGTCGTTCAGGAGCGGGCGCCCGGTTTGATCCTGGATCACTACATCAGTCACACCGGCGACGACATCGCGATTCTCATGACTCACCGGCGCGGGGAAGGCGATGAGCAGATTCACAAACTTGCCTGGGATGCGTTTCGAACCGGTACTGACGCGGCCCGACAGGAAGGCTTATACGGAGCCGGTCAGGACCTGCTCAAAGATTCCTTCTCGGGAAACGTGAGAGGGATGGGCCCGGCGGTCGCGGAAATGGTAATCGAAGAAAGACCGAATGAGCCTTTCCTGTTCTTTGCTGCCGACAAGACCGATCCTGGTGCCTACAACTTGCCGCTGTACTTGGCCTTCGCCGATGTGATGAATACGCCGGGCTTGATCCTGTCGCCCAAGATGTCCAAAGGATTCCGCTTCGTGATCATGGACGTGAATAACACTTCCGGCGATCGGGTGATTGAGTTGAATGCTCCCGAGGAGTTGTACGATATCGCGGCCCTTCTGCGCGATCCGGAGCGTTACGTGGTGGAATCCGTGTGGTCCCGCGCCAGCGGTGAACAAGCCGTGGCGGTGGCTACTTCGCGCCTGCACAACATCGCCGGAAAGTACACGGGCAAAGACGATCCGGTGATGCTGGTGCGTGTGCAAATGGATTTCCCAGCGACCGGCGAAGTGCTTGCGCCCTATGCGATTGGCCATTTCGTGGCCGGGTGTATGCGCGGCTCTCATCAGATGCCGTTGATGCCGGTAACTTTGAATACCGGGATAAGCTATTTCGACGGACCGCCGGTTGTGAGTTGCGCCGGGTTCTGCGTGCACAACGGGAAGCTCACGGAGCCGATCGATGGCTTCGCCCAACCCTTCTGGAATACGGTTCGGGATCATGTCTCAAACAAAGCCATCGAAATGCGGCGCCAGGGATTTGTGGGCACCGCCATGTTGCCCATGTCGGAGCTTGAGTACACCGGTATCGCGGAGAAGCTAAAGGCACTAGACCAGCGGTTCTTAGTGCGTACCGGGAAACCGGTACTGGCAACAACATGAAAAAAAGGGCTGAAGCAGTCGTCGTTTTGCTGACCTTCACAGTCAGTCTCGCCGCGGAAGCCCGAAAAGAGAGGGTGGCGTGGGCGGAGGTTGCTTCCGCCACCAGGGGCGCGAAGATTACGATGATGTTGCCCAGCGGCACCGAGATTCGCGGAAAGGTCCTGGAGGTCGAGCCGCAAGCCCTTGTGGTGGACGTTACCAAAACTTCAAACAGCAAAGACGTCGAAAAAGGGAGAGCGTCCATTCCCCGCTCTTCGGTTTCCGCGATTCATGCTCGCAAATGTGGAGTGAAATGGCGCGCAATCCTGGGGATTGGTCTTCCAGCCGGGCTCTTGGCGGCGACGGCAGGCGCCATCAATGCGCAATCGACGACTGTCAAGGGCGGGGAGGCGTATGGCGTTGGTGTCGCCGTGGCGGCTGGAAGCGCCGTGGCCGGCTACTTCATCGGCAGACAACTCGACTGTCACGACACCGACATCGCCGTGATTCCTGAAGACGGCACTCCTTAGTTACTGAAGCTAAAGAACCTTCTCTAGCAGCCGGTCCAGAAAGGTTCGTTGCCCAGCCAGCAAACGCAGCCTCGCGTCTGCGATCGAGCACCAAGCACCGCGGTCCACTTCCGGCACTTCGATATATCGACCCGAGCGCGGCGGCCACTCCATCATGAATGTATTACTGGTGAGTTTCCCGGGATCGCAATCGCCCTCCCATGCCCACACGCTCACGATCTTTCCGCCCGCCTGCTTCAACTCGCCAAGTTCCGAGAAGGCGCCTCGGGGCGCGAAACCTGTCTCCTCTTGAAATTCACGTTTAGCGACCTCCAGGGGGTCCTCCCCTTCGAGGTATTCACCCTTCGGGATCGACCATGCTCCCAAATCCTTCTGGGCCCAGAAAGGCCCGCCAGGATGCACCAGAAACACTTCCAGCCCGGAGTTCCGGCGGCGATACAGCAGCAGGCCCGCGCTTCGTTTCGCCATGCTTCAGGAGTGGGGTTCCAAGTGCTCAGTTAGAAGCGAGGCCATGGGTGAGTCGTATTTTTATTCTCGCGCTGATCGCAACCGTCGCGCGCACACCCGTTTCGGCCGATTCTCCCGTTCCCAACTGTGCGTCTGCGCTTTGCCGCGCTGTGGTGTCGGGCAGCGTTTCCAGCATGCGCTGGCCGGTGTTTTTAGACTACCGGACTCGCGTCGAGAAGTTCTATGAGCCCACCGACTACACTTTCGCCTGGATTCGCAGCAACACGGCGACGGACCAAGCAAAGGCGATCATCGAAGTCTTTAACGGAGCGGATGCCAAAGGTTTGAATGCGGAAGACTACGATGGCTCGCGCTGGGCCGATCGCTTAGCGCGTCTGCAGCCCGGCGATACTCCTGCGCTGGACTCCGCTGCGGCCGAGTTTGACCTGGCGCTTACCGTATCGGTCATGCGCTACGTCATCGACCTGCATTTCGGTAGGGCGAATCCCGGGATATTCCGCGCGCGTTCGGATATGGAGAGATTTGACGTCGCCGGCTTCGTTCGTCAGCACTTAGTGGACTCCAGCGATGTGCAGGCTGCGCTAGAAGGGATTGAACCGCCCTACGAAGGCTACCGCAGGACCGAGCGGGCACTGCAGCAGTACATCGCCCTGGCCCGCGAGAATCAAGGTAGTTTGTTCCCCGCCACAAGAAAGCCAGTGGAACCAGGCAGTTCGTACGATGGCGCCACGCATCTTGCCAATTTACTGCGACGGTTGGGGGACCTTCCGGTGGACGTGACAATTCCTGTCGATTCGGACCTCTACGACGGAGCTTTGGTGGATGCGGTAAAGCGTTTTCAAATGCGTCATGGCCTTGACCCGGATGGCCGTCTAGGGAAGGCCACCGTGGCCCAACTCAATACCCCTTTGAGCCGCCGAGTCCGGCAATTGCAGTTGACACTAGAGCGCTGGCGATGGGTCCCCTACGGTTTTCCCCGCCCGCCGATCGTTATCAATATCCCTGAATTTGTATTGCGCGCCGTGAATGACTCCTATGAGACCGATCTTGAAATGAAAGTGGTCGTCGGCAAGGCATATCGTCACCAGACACCGATGTTCGCCGCTGAGATGAATCGAGTGGTCTTCCGGCCTTACTGGAATGTACCGCTCAGTATCCAACGGGCCGAACTCGTGCCCAAGCTTGACCGGGATCCCGCCTATCTCGCGAAAAACCATTACGAGGTTGTCACGCCTCAAAACACGGTTGTGACCAATGGGATCGTCGACCAGGCAACACTGGAGCAGCTCCGCTCCGGGAAGCTACATATCCGTCAGATCCCGGGTCCCGAAAACGCGTTGGGACTGGTCGCCTTCCGCTTTCCCAACGAATACGACGTGTATTTGCACGCAACTCCCGCAACCGAATTGTTTGCGAAATCCCGCCGCGACTTCAGTCACGGCTGCATTCGCGCCGAGAAGCCGCAACAACTCGCGGAATGGGTTCTCCGCAACCAGCCCGCGTGGACGCCGGAAAGGATCGCCGATACCATGAATGGCCCAGAGACCGTCCAGGTAAAGCTCGACCAGCCGATTCCGATATTGATCGTATACGCGACTGCGGTGGCCCTCGAAAACGGCGAGGTCCGATTTTTCGATGATATTTATGGGCAGGACGCTGAGCTTGCAGCGCTTCTGAAGAAAGGATACACGCGTCCAACGGAAAAACCTACCAGCGCCGGACGCGACCCACGTCCACGTGAATAAAGTCTGAGCTGGCATAATATCCGACGCCGCCGCGGCCGAGCGCTAAAGCCGTGTCCCGAAGGTTAGACGTTTTCACACCGGGCAGGCGAATGTCGATGGCCTCCGCCTGCATATGCAGGCTCTTCTTGGCTACGCCCGATGTATGGGTTCGCAGATACTCGTTGGTTTGTGGACTCCGGTAGCCACAGACAACGTTGATCTCGGCATCGGTACGGCCAGTGGCACGGGTCAGGTCGAAGAGAACGTCGAACAGATGCGGATCAAAATGATGCACTTCACCGGTAAGATGATCCCGCAGAAATACATCCAGTTTTGAAAGCGCCTCTGGGAGATAACTGGTTCCACGCCGGTAGATCACATCCAGGTGCTGCCGTGTGTGGGTGTTATAGAGGCGAAGGTGGCCTTCATCCGATAGGACCTCCGCATGGCTTGGCAGCGAGGAACTGACTAAAGCTAGGATGAGTCCGATCAGAAAACGGCAATTCAAACGTATCCTCCACCGCGTCTGAACGCGTTCCTTTTAGACTACCAGCTCAGGCGGTCAATCCTGGGGCGACGCCGCGCTCTTGCGAAGCGTCACCCCATCCTCCGATTGGAGCGTACCCGTCTTCGTTTTGGCTTCCTACCAATGCCATTGCGGGTTTGAGCTTGTATCCAGTCATTTGCGCTTTCTCCGGGCTTGGCTGGTGGCTCCGGCCAAATGCAACTCCCCCCGATCGAACATTGCACTCACCGAACTTGGATCTACCGGGGCGGATAGAATCATACGTCGAATTAATTGCCCCGGGTTTTGGCCCTCCAGGGCGTGCGCGCCCGCGGTTCCGCCGGCGCGAATTTCAATCCCGTCCGTCGAAACCACCACCCTCAGTTGGTCCACATCCGGCCCCGGGACCGCCATGCGGATCCGGAAGGACTGATGGTCTTCGATCAACTCGCACTGCTGTTCCCAAAATCTCTGGCGTTCCGCCTGCAACCAGCGATCAAATACACGACGTTCGTCCGAATCGCCCCAAAGTTTCCGGGCGTTTTCGCGCAAGGAGTCCAGGAGCACATCAACTTGCTCGACCAGTGATACTCCGCGTTCCCCGATGCGCTGGACTTTTTCGATAACGATATCGGACATAGCCGCCTACGCGACCTCAGCAAATGCACGTGCCCGTGAAATTCTACCCACGGGTTTTGCCGAGCCATCCGTGGTGAAGAGAACCTGCTCCGGTTCGTAAGTGTGCATGGCCTTTGCCAGACCGATGAGATGTTCTTCCCGCGGAATTACCTCGTCCGCATCCATAACGGCGGAGTAAACCCGCGGAATGCGTCCTGGGCAGTACCACTCGGGTCTTGCCGATGCCTTCCACAGGAGACTCATGATTGCCGGCGCGATCTGGTCTTTCGACATTCTCGATTCGACCACGCCGAGAGCTAGTACCTGCGCCAGCAAGTTCGCCAACTCGATGCTCAAATGTGACGGTTCGTCGAATAGGACCGCACCCACCCGCAGACCGTCGCGCCTCAGGGAATCGATGGCGCTCTTCGTAACAGACGCCATAGTGGTCTTGAGCCCGACAAAGGCATAGTCGGCATCGATGATCCGGTAATATTCCGCGTTAGAGCTCATTTTGCCGAGTCTCATCGGGCCGCCGCGCTCTTCACTTGTTTGGATTGCACCGCCTTCGGCGCGTGGATGAAAAGGATTCCCCGGTCCAGCTTCGCGGTTACTTTGTCAACGTTAATTGGCGCCGGCATTTCCAGCCGCCGAAACAGCTGCTTATCGGAAAATTCGCACAGCAGGACGCCGCCATTTTTCCCCTTGTGCGTGTGAGTTTTCTCAGCTTCCACAATCAGAGCCCCTGGCGCCGCAGTCACTTTGAGATCCTTTTCGTTGAAGCCGGGAAGCGCGATGCGCGCGTGAAAGTCGCGACCGTTTTCCGTCAACTCCACTGCGGGCGACCAAACTACGTCACGCTCGGCGCGCAGCCAGTCGTCCAATTCGTCGCCGTGGCCTCCGCCGCGGCGCTGAAACAAACTGAAAGCTTTTTCCCGAATGGTCTCCGCAAGCGCTTTCATCTCCGCGCAGAGTGTGGGCGGCAGTGCGGACTCATCGCGATACGCCTCGACCCGAATTTCGTTTGACATACTTGGCCTTTATGGGTTCGGGAGGGTGCTGCGGCGTGACCCGCAACCCTCCTCCAAAGAAAAAGATTAACAGCGGTTAATCCCTGGTACTAGCTGGAAAAAGTACTAGGGGTGTCGCTGGTAGGGGCTTTATTTCATTCGGGTTACGAACTAAATTAAGCCTTCGTCCAGAGCATACTTGGTCAGCTCGGCGGTAGTCCGTAAACCTAGCTTACTCTTCAAGTTGTCTTTGTGATAAGCGACGGTTTTGGAGGAAATGCTGAGCAAGTGGGCAACTTCCTTGGCGCTCTTGCCTTCGGCGACCAGTTGCAGGATCTCCCGCTCGCGGGGACTCAGCCGCAAAGAGGCGGCCGCCCGAGCCGGATCCGCGCTTTCGCCCAGTCCCCTGGGCCCCACACCGCGAGTCACAAAAACTTTGCCCTTCAAGACCTTTTCGACGGCAGCGAGGATTTCTTCCCGGGCCGAAGATTTGAGGACGTAACCGGTAGCTCCGGCATTGAACGCCGCCTGCAGGTAGGTAGGGTTCGCGTGCATCGTCACGAACAGCAGCTTCATTTTGGGCAGGTGTTTTTTGATTTCGTGGGCGGCATCGATACCGTTGAGCAACGGCATGGTGATATCCAGGATGATCAGATCGGGTTTTAGGCGCAGCGCCGCCTCGACCAAAGCTCGTCCGTCCGCCACCATACCCACAACCTGATGGTTTGGCTCGAGCACGCTCCGGAAGCCTTCCAGAATCAAGCCATGATCGTCGGCCAAAAGCAGTCGTGCTGGCGTAGTTGGAACCTTTGAGATCAAGAAACTACCACAGCAACTCGCGTGCCATGCCCTGGTTTCGACTGAATGGTTAACTTCGCGCCGAGCAGCCGCGCACGCTCTTCCATGCTGACCAACCCAAGACCGCCTTTGCCCTTTACTGCCGTGGGATCGAATCCGACGCCATCATCCTCAATGGACAAGCGCAGTTCCTGTCCTCGAGTAACCAACTGCACTGTAACATGCTTCGCATGTGCGTGCTTGACAATATTCTGAAGACTCTCCTGTGCGATTCGGTACAATCCGGAGGCCACTTCCTGAGGAATTGACCGCCGCAGGCTTTTGTCCTTGAATTCCACGATGATGTTTTGTTCCGCGGCAAATTCATCGCACAACGCCTTTAACGAAATCACCAGGCCTAAATCATCGACCATCGAAGGGTGCATCTCGTAAGCGATATGGCGGGCCTCCTCGGATACTTTGACCACGCGCGCTTGCAGCGCCTGCAGGCGGATTCTGGCGCGATTGCGAGATGGAATCTCCGCGACCAATCCGCCGACGTCAAAAGCCAGTGAGGCCAGTTGCTGGACCAGATTATCGTGTAGTTCGCGCGAAACTCTCCGGCGCTCCTCTTCCGCGACGGTAAGCAGCCGGGCCGCGAGTGCGCGAAATTCCGCAGCGTGAGTCTCAGCGCCCTCCTCCAGGCGTTTTCGCTCGGTAATATCGCGCCCAATGACGAGCACCGATTGTACGGTGCCGTCGGCAGCGAATTCGGGAACCACCCGCTGCTCCCAAATCGTCTCCCCTTCAGGAGAAGGATAGGAGAATTCCACAATCTGCGGCAGGCCTGAAGCAAAGACATTCCCGATAGTCTGAGTCCAAAGATCGCACAGGTTCTCCGGCAGCCCCACCTGGCTAGGCGTCTTCCCCAGGAATGCTTCTGCCGGAAGGCCGGTTATTCTTGCGGTGGTTGAGTTCACATATCGATAGCGCATGCCCCGATCAACCTGCAGAATCACATCGGGGGAATTATCTAGTAGCGTTTTGAATTCCTGTTCGCGCTGGCGCAGTGCCTCATCCAGGCGTCGCCGGTCCGTGATGTCACGGCCAAAATTAATAACCGATGCCACCGAGCCATCCTCCCCGAATTCCGGTATGAACCGCGCCTCCCAGTAAGTGTCTCCGCTGGGAGTAGGATAGAGGAACTCGAACACCTCCGGCCGACCCATCTCAAAAACGCCACGCAGTACGGGGTCGAACAAACCAGGCACGTGACGCGGCATCCCCAACTCCCGTTGTGTCTTGCCAACCATTGTCTCCCGCGGATAGCCGGTGACTTTTTCGGCCACCGCATTTGCGTAGGTGTAACGGAGATTGCGATCGAAGCGCACGACCACGTCGGGAGAATTGTCCAGGAGCGTTTTGACTTCCTGCTCGCGCTGGCGCAGAAGCGCATCCACGCGCTTTCGCTCCGTGATATCTGTCACAAACGCCACTCCGAGCCGGCCCTCCGGTGTCTCGACAGTGCTGAGACCGATTTCAACGGGAAAGACGGTTCCGTCTTTGCGGCGGCCCTCCAGTTCCAGGCCGATTCCCATGGGCCGGGTCTGGGGCTCATCAAAGTAGGTTTTGTGGTACCCGGCATGTCTCCCGCGCTTGGCTTCCGGCAGCAAAACCTCCAGGCTTTGTTCCAGTAGTTCGTCGCGAGTGTAGCCGAACATCCTTTCCGTACTGGCGTTAACGAACACAAACTTTCCGGCCTGGTCCACTGCCACGATGGACTGCGTGGCCGAATCCAGCAGCGCCTGAATCGTGGCACCACCCTTCTGGACCGCCATCTCCGCGCGTCGGCGGCGAGTGATGTCCAAGTGTGACGTCACGACACCGCCTTTCGTGCCTTCGAGCGGCGCCACGTTCATGGCAAACCAGCGTTGCTCGGCCGGTAAGTCACAGGGATACTCGCTGCTGTAGCGCTTCCGTTTACCCGCCAATACAGCTTTGATGCCGGAGAGGATTGCCGCCGCACCCGGCACTCCGTCGGAAACGGCTCGCTTCCAGATCTCCAAATAGTTTGTTCCTGGTCCGGCCGCTCTCAGTGGAGGATTGCCATTCTCCATCGCGAAGCGGTTCCAGGCTTCGTTGGTAAACAAAATGGTTCCGTCCGGATTCAGCACAACGATGTGCCCCACTAGGGAATCGAGGATGGCGTATCCGTCGGAACGCTGGGGAATCGGACCAACACGACTTCTGGCGGATTTAGAAGTTGCTTTCTTCCTGGGCATCGACTGCTTGCTCGGACTGCTGCCTCACAGCACGATAACACCGATCACCGCCGCAATGGGAAAGGCGCTCTAAATAGACAGATTTGAGGCCGCGAACGTGTTACTATCTGAAAACTCCGGATACCGGTACCGCAGTCAAGTGAAAGAGGCGAGGCCATGTTGCCATTTAAGAAGATCTTGTTCCCTGTCGATTACTCAGACCAATGCCGGTCAATCGTCCCTTACGTCCAGGAGATGGCCGGGCATTTCTCTGCTCAACTGACGCTAGTTCATGCCTATGGAGTCGGCGCGCTGCCCTACACGGAACTGGCGGTAATGGATCCAAATTGGCCGGAAGAAGTGCGGCAGCGAGAAGAGCAGCGGCTGCGTGCGTTCGCTGCGGAAACATTTCCCGCCCTGCGTGTGGATTCAATCCTAGAAGAAGGCGAGCCCGGAAGAGTCATTGACAAGGTAGTTCAGCATCAAGGAACGGACTTGGTAATGATGCCTACGCACGGCCGCGGACCGGTGCGGCGGTTGCTACTCGGTTCTGTCACCGCTAAAGTGCTCCACGATGTCAGTGCCGCCGTCTGGACCGGAGCCGGCCGTATGTTGGATAGCCATCCGCCCAATACTTCGTGCAAGTCCATCCTATGCGCTGTAGATCTTAGTGATGAAACTGAGGCGGTGATCAGGGCAGCGGCTGCATTGGCCGCCTCCTACCATGCCCGGCTGTCGCTGATACATGTGGTGGAACTCCCACCTCCGAGCGTGGACGCTGATTTCACGCCTTTCAGAATGCAACTGATCGACGCCGCCAATGACAGCTTGCAGGAACTGAAAGCCAAGCTGGGAATCGACGCACCTCATCTTTCCATCGTGGGCATGGCGGCCCACGACGTTTGCCAGGAGGCGGCTCACAAAGAGGCAGACCTCATCGTAGTTGGCCGGGGTTGGTCGCAGGGCTCTGTGAGTAGAATCTGGTCGCGGCTGTACGCCATCGTCCGTGAAGCGCCGTGTCCGGTTATTAGCATTTGAGCATGGCGAGAAAGCGTCGGGGTTGGCACCCTAACTGCTGGCATTGAGTGTGTGAAATCTCCTGGTTCAGCGGTGGAGCATATCGCGGTAAGAGTGCCCATCGACAGCATCGAACTCGCCGGCGACGTTGCCTTGCCGGTTCGCGCGAAAGGGCTGGTCGTCTTCGCTCATGGAAGCGGCAGCAGCCGGCGCAGTCCCAGAAACCGGCACGTAGCTGACGTGCTAAACCAGGGCTCGATTGGCACTGTCTTGATCGATCTGCTCACCGCACAAGAAGAAGCCGTGGATCTGCGAACCGCAGAACTGCGCTTCCATATCCCCTTGCTCGGCCGACGCTTGGTAGCGATCACGGATTGGATTCAGCAACAAGCCCATCTAAAGAACTTGGGACTTGGATACTTCGGAGCAAGCACCGGGGCCGCCGCCGCACTGGTCGCGGCCGCCGAGCGCCCTGCCGCCGTGCGCGCCGTGGTTTCCCGAGGAGGTAGACCCGATCTTGCGGGCGCAGCGTTAGCCAGAGTGGTTGCGCCAACCCTGTTCATTGTCGGCGGAGAGGATCCGGTGGTCTTGGATCTCAATTACTCAGCTATCGCAAAGCTGCCCGCCCAAACGGAGCACAAGCTTGAAATCATAGATGGCGCGACCCATCTCTTCGAAGAGCCTGGCACTCTGGATCAAGTGGCCATCCTCGCGCGGAACTGGTTTCAGAGGCACGTAGCGGGATTCGACGCAGGATGATTGCGCGATCTGACGCCGCTGACGCCCGGAAGTGCGTATCCAGCACGCTGGTGCGATGAAATAGACCGCGTAGCCGCCAGTCTGGGCGGCGCATGTCTGGAAACGAGTCGTGGATTGGGCGGCGCAAGTCCCGCTGGATTCGGCCCGGCCGATTTTGATTTTTGGTCTGTGTCGTGCATGAGTAATAGCGATGCTAAAGCTGGACAAAATCCTCGTGCCCATCGATTTCTCGGAGCGTAGTCGCATCGCTACTCTCGATGCGGCCAAGCTTGCCCGGCAGTGCCGTTCCGAAGTGACTCTTCTGTACGTGAATGAGCTAGCGGTTGTTCACTCCGCAACGGGGCCCTTGGGATTCGGAGTTTCGCCAGCTAAAGCCGCCGCCGCGGAAGCCGGGATTATCTCGCGGCGGCGGCAGGAATTGGATACGTTTGGCGTCGCCGAACTCGAGAAGGTGAGCGTCAAACGACTGGTATGTTCCGGTGATCCAGCGAAGGTAATCGTCGATCACGCTCATAGCGCAGGAATGGATCTCATCTTGATGCCCACGCTTGGGAGAGGCTCATTCCGCCGCCTATTGCTGGGCTCAGTTACGGCCAAGGTGTTACACGATGCAGAGTGTCCGGTATGGACGGGCACCCATGTGGGCGATGCGCCGGCTCCCCGCCCCAGCGAAGTGCATCACGTGATGTGTGCGGTCAATTTTGGTCCGCAGAGCGCGAAGGCGGTCCGCTGGGCAGCGGACTTTGCTGCAGAATTTGGAGCCAAGTTAACCGTGGTCCACGCTGTGCTGGGAAGTCCTCCAAACCTTCCAGAGCGGTATATGTTCCAGTGGCACGGGGAGGCCATCGGAGGAGCCGAGGAACGCCTCCGCGCTCTCTTGCTGGCATGTGATGCCGAAGCTGATGTGTTAATTGTGGATGGTGAAACCCCCGCAGCGCTAGGCGCCGCAGTCCGGCAACAAGGCGCCGGATTGTTGGTGATCGGGCGCAGTTGTGTTCCTGGGCGGGATGGCAGACTCGGCAGCGACGCTTACGGCATCATCTGCCACGCCGCTTGTCCAGTAGTGAGCATATGATGCCTGGAAGGTAACGCTATGCTAACCATCAAGGCCGGCCATGAACCCCATGAGCACAACCAAGGAAGAGACTCGTCTCGACGAAGCCCGCGCCGGGCGCCTGCGTTGGAAGGAGTGGGGACCTTATCTTAGTGAGCGCGCATGGGGCACCGTCCGGGAAGACTACTCCGCCGGTGGCTCCGTTTGGGAGTATTTTCCGCACGATCATGCGCGCTCCCGAGCGTATCGCTGGAGCGAAGACGGCTTGGCCGGCATCTGCGATCGGCATCAGTTAGTCTGCTTTGGCATCGCGTTGTGGAACGGCCGCGATCCCATCCTTAAGGAACGGCTGTTCGGTCTGACAGGTAATGAGGGGAAGCATGGCGAGGACGTCAAGGAATACTACTTCTATCTGGATTCGACGCCTACGCATTCCTATCTGAAATACCTGTACAAGTATCCACAAGCGGCTTTCCCTTACCAGGCGCTGATCGAAGGGAATCAGCGGCGCAGCCGGATGGAGCCGGAGTACGAACTGTTGGATACCGGAGTATTTGACGACGATCGTTACTTCGACGTCTTCGTAGAATATGCCAAGGCCGCTCCGGAAGAAATTCTTATTCGAATCAGCGTTGTGAATCGAGGGACCGAAGCCGCGGCGCTCGATCTGCTGCCGTCCATCTGGTTTCGCAATGTGTGGTCTTGGGGCCTGGAGTCGCGCCAGCCAGCATTGGTAGCTTTGGAAGCTCTGCCCGATGCGCTTCCGGTTCGCGTCAGTCACTTTGATTTGGGGGAGCGATGGCTGCTGTGTGAAGGGAAACCGGAGTTGCTGTTCACCCACAACGAGACCAATTACCAGCGGCTTTTTGGTGTAGAAAATTCCACCCGCTACGTCAAAGACGGAATCAACGACTATGTTGTAGCGGGCGCCCAAGACGCGGTGAATCCCGAAGCGGAAGGAACGAAAGCGGCGGCGCGCTACCACCTGACCATCCGCGGAGGAGAGACGGCGACGGTCAAATTGCGACTGAGTGTGCAGAAGCCGCGCGCTGGAGCTTTCGGGCCTGCGTTCGACGAAGTGTTTCAAGCGCGCATTGAAGAAGCCGACGATTTCTATCACGCCATCGCACCCACCGGCCTCAGCGAGGACGAGCTTTTGGTCCAGCGCCAGGCGTTCGCCAGTTTGCTGTGGAGCAAGCAGTTTTACAATTACGATGTGCGCCGCTGGTTGCGCGGCGATCCGGGTGGACCGGAGCCGCCACCCCAGCGGCAGCACGGCCGCAACAGCGGCTGGACCCATCTGCACAACGCCGATGTCATTTCTATGCCGGACAAGTGGGAGTACCCTTGGTTCGCGGCCTGGGATCTGGCTTTCCAATGCATCCCCTTCGCGCGGATCGATCCCGATTTCGCGAAAGCCCAGCTCATTTTGCTGCTACGCGAATGGTACATGCATCCCAACGGACAATTGCCCGCTTGTGAATGGCAGTTTTCCGATGTAAACCCGCCGGTTCACGCCTGGGCGGTGTGGCGTGTCTATAAGATCGAGCAGAAGCATTTCGGGCGGACCGACCGCAATTTCCTGGAACGTGCTTTTCACAAGCTGCTGTTGAACTTCACCTGGTGGGTGAATCGCAAAGATGCGGAAGGAAACAACATCTTTCAGGGCGGTTTCCTGGGGCTGGATAACATTGGCGTGATGGATCGCAGCGCGCTGCTGCCGGGCGGGGGCGCGATCGAGCAATCTGACGCCACCAGTTGGATGGGCATGTACTGCCTGAACATGATGACCATCGCGCTCGAACTATCGAGGGAGAATCCGGCCTACGAGGACGTGGCTTCAAAGTTCCTGGAGCACTTCGCCTACATTTCGCGCGCGATGAACAATATTGCCGGTCATGGCATCGAACTGTGGGATCGTAGCGACGGGTTCTACTACGACGTTCTGCGGCTGCCGGATGGCCGGTCATTCCCCATGCGTGTGCGCTCGCTGGTAGGGCTGATTCCACTATTCGCGGTGGAAACGCTGGATTCGGAGCTGGTCGACACGCTCCCCGGCTTCAAACGCCGGATGCAATACTTCATCGACAACCTGCCGGAGTTTTCGGATTGTGTGGAGACCCTCACTACGGCCGACAACTTCCGGCGGTTTCTATCGCTAGTCAGCAAGGAACGCTTGCCCCGGCTGCTCAAGGTAATGCTCGACGAGTCGGAGTTCTATTCTCCTCACGGCATTCGTTCGCTCTCGTTGCGTCACCGCGACAACCCTTATCTGCTGCGGTTGGGAGTCACCGATTACCGTGTCGGCTACGAACCGGGCGAATCGCAGAGTGGACTGTTCGGCGGTAATTCGAACTGGCGAGGTCCGGTGTGGTTTCCCATGAACTTCCTGATCATCGAAGCGCTACAGAAATTCCACTACTTCCTGGGCGACGGTTACCGTGTCGAGTGCCCGAGCGGATCCGGCCATCTCATGAACCTATGGGAGGTGAGCATCGAATTGGAGCGCCGCTTGACCGGGATTTTTCTGCGCGATGGCCGGGGCCGGCGTCCGGTGTATGGCGACATCGAAAAGTTCCAGCAAGATCCGCACTGGCGCGATCTCCTCTTGTTCTTTGAATATTTCCACGGGGATAATGGAAGCGGCCTAGGTGCCTCTCATCAAACCGGGTGGACGGGACTGGTGGCACGGCTGATTCAACAAAGTTATGGAGCAGCAGACTGACGTGTTGGAGGTAGATCGCGTGGGGACGTTGAAAGGGAGTAAGACCCTGGAGAATCTGAAAACCGCCTTTGCAGGCGAATCACAGGCTAATCGCCGATACTTGTACTTCGCGAGGCAGGCCGACGTGGAGGGCTACCCGGACGTTGCAGGATTATTTCGGGATACCGCCGAGGGTGAAGCAGGCCATGCCAATGGCCATCTCGATTTTTTGAAGGATGTTGGCGATCCGGCTACCGGTCTACCCATTGGCGAAACCGCTCGCAACCTGGAATCGGCGATCGCAGGAGAAACCGGCGAATACACCGAGATGTACCCGGGCATGGCCAAGACCGCTCGCGAAGAAGGATTGAGCGAGATTGCGGATTGGTTTGAAACGTTAGCCAAAGCCGAGAAAAACCATGCGGCGCGCTTCCGCCAAAAGCTCAAGTCCAACGGCTAGATACGAGGAATTCCGGCCGGACTTCTGCTTGGTCGGCCATCTGGAAGTTAGTTTTGGCAGGACAGAGGGTGATGCAAACTTCCGGATGTGCAGCAGATCTTGAGGCCGCCCTTGCATAGTCCGGCTTTGACCGGGCACCAGCATAAAGGCGCAGCAATCTAGTTTATCCGGCGCGCGCGCACGATAAATCTCTGCGGCGCGGGGCCCACATAGGTAAAGGGGTAGCAAGTGACCAGCGTAAGAACTGCCGCGTGGGATGGATTCAGCACTTCGACATCGTCCGGCGCCACCACGCGTGTCCATTCGACGTTATAACGGTAGGAACCGACCGGCGTGGTCAGCGTGATCAGGTCGTCTCTGCGAATTTCGCTTAGCTTACGAAAGAACGTATCGCGATGACCGGCGATGCCGACGTTTCCAGGCTCGTCGGGGAAGGCGGTGCCGGGGATGTGGCCGGCCGCACGCGCCAAAGTGTGGGGCCGGATTCCCTCGGACACCATTACCGAGAACTCCAGGCGCGGAATCGCCATACGGCTGAGGGGAGAACCTTCCGCGGCGAGAACTCTTAGCGCCGGGGGCGGAGTGAGCGTGGGCGCGCTTCGCAGGGACGGCAAGCGGTCGAATTGCCGGTTGGTGTAAGCCTGATAAAACCGGGCGTCCAGATACACAAGAGCACAGAAACCCAACGCCAGGCATCCGGCCACGAAGAGAGCCTGCGATGCCCAACTCAGGATTCTGTGCTCCTGTGAACTGCGCCAGTGAATGGTTACGGTCATAAAGGTTTATCCGGCGTGGCCACCCACGCCGGATCGTTGCTGCGAACTACGAAACGCGTTTGAAACTGTATTTCAACGCTCCTGCGAGCGCCAGCGAGAGCAAGCCTCCTAGTGCGACGTAGGGGAGCGGGCTGGCGGTCTTGGGAAGTTCCGCGGGCGCCGCTGTTTCGGCGGCCGGTTCGCGGACTTGCGCGACCACTGCCGGAGCCGGCGCCGGCGGAGAAATCTCAATGGCTTGCGCGACTTCCACCTCGGTTTTTTCCGGAGTCATCGCCGCGACCGGAGCTTTCTCCAATTCCGCTGGTTGCTGGGTTGGGGTCACATCCGCGAACGGAACCGCTTGATGCGTTGCTTCAGCCAATTCCGTCGCGCGCGCCTTCGAGTACACGAATTCGTGACCGAAGTGCCTGCCCGGAAAGAACCATCCGCGGATCGCTTCGGGCCGGCCAGCCGGCCGCTCCGCAAAATGGACGACGGTATCCGCCGTGGGCTTCAGGCGATAATCCGGGATGGCCAAGATAGTTGCGAAAACCTTGGTCTCTTCGGCATTGGACACCTGGACCACATGGCGGTAGGTGGTGGTCTCAACCAGTTTGAACACATATTTCCCCGCGGGCAGAACGATGCCTGGAAGCTCGACCGGTTGACTAAAAGTGAGAGTTGTTTTTTGATTTCCTTCGTCGGCTCTCACCGGCAAGCCGGTGAAGAGCGCGGCGCTGGCGATCAACATTGCAATGAAGTGCCTCATAACGATCTCCTTTTCAAACTGCGCTTTTGCACACGCAATTCACAAACCAAACTCATGCGCGCGTAATCCCACCTATATCCGGCCTGGCTCGCTGGCGTTCTGCGTGAAATCCCCCACATTCTTTCGGGGGCCAGGCCGTCAGCGCGCAATGCAGAGCGGATTTCGCTGGCAATCAACCTGCTCTGTCAGGGGAGGGAACCTGAGGAGGTACTTATGCCAGAAGTCACTATTCAGAAAGTGAAAGATCCTGCCAGCCAGACTCTGCCAGTTTTCGCGGATATCGCCAAGCGTTTTGACGCAGTACGGCAGCGGGCTCATGAATTGTTTGAACACCGGGGCGGCGAAATGAGCCGTGCACTGGACGATTGGTTTACGGCGGAGCGTGAAGTCTTTGGCTGGACGGCGGCGGAGTTGTCGGAAAAAGACAATGCCTATGAAATCGATTTCACCTTGGCGGGCTTCGACCCGAAAGACGTCCAAGTGACCGCGACTCCGGGTGAGATCATCGCCCGCGCAGCCACCAAGGAAGAACGCAAGAGCGAAAACGGCAAAGTGCTGTGGAGCGAATTCGGTTCGAAGGATGTCTGCCGCCGCTTTGAGGTCCCGAGCCCGATTGATACCGATAAAGTAACGGCTACTCTCGACAAGGGCGTGCTGCATATCAGGGCGCCCAAGGCAGCGCCTGTGAAAGAGAAAAACATCAGCGTGGCTACCACTGCCTGAAGCCGCAATGGCGATAGCTGCTCCGCATCCGTTGTCTTTTCCGGATATCCTGAAGAACTGCGATGCGGCGCACAATTTTAACATTACTGACGTTCCTTGGGCTGCAGGCGGCCGAGCTTAGGGTGGATCACGTGTCGGTGGCCGGCGCGGACCTGAAACAAATGCAGGCGCGTCTGGCGGCGTTGGGAATTCCCAGCGAATACGGCGGTCCGCATAGCAACCACGCCACGCAAATGGCGCTGACCAGTTTTCCGGATGGGTCCTATCTGGAATTAATCGCGCTGCAAGAGAAGCCCGACGCAAAGGCCGTGGCGGCGCATTACTGGTCGAAGCAGATACAGGGCAACGCGGGTCCGGCGGCATGGGCGGTGCGCGCGAAGAACGTTGCCGCGGAGGTCGAACGCCTGCGCGCGGCTGGCGTCGTGGTGGGTGCGCCGGTGCGCAGCGGGCGCGTGCGGCGGGACGGCACGCCTCTCGAATGGGAAGCGGCGCAGGTGGGCCAGGAGCCCAACGGTACCTTCTTTCCGTTTTTGATTCGCGATTTCACGCCGCGCGAGGCTCGCGCGTTTCCCTCAGGCCAACCGACGACGCGGAATTTCAACGGAGTGAAGCGAGTGGTGATCGCGGTGCGCGATTTGAAGGCCTCGATCGCGCGCTACCGGCAGGCGTATGCGCTGCGCACTCCCGCCGAGCAAGAAGACGCGAGCTTCGGCGCGCACGTGGCTGTTTTCACGGGATCGCCGGTGGTGCTGGCCGAACCTCTAAACGCACGCTCGTGGATCGCCGAACGCATCGAGCGATTCGGCGAAGGTCCGTGCGCGTTTGTGCTGGGCAAGATGGAGAAAAGCACTCGGCAGATGGGGTGGACGGCCATCACCTGGTACGATAGCGCCAAGCTCGGCTGGCATTTAGGGGTCGAGGAGTGAGTCCAGCGAAAAGCGAACTCACGCGTACTCTCGGACTGTTTGATTCGACCATGCTGGTGGCCGGGTCAATGATCGGCTCCGGCATCTTCATCGTGTCGGCTGAGATGTCACGTAACGTCGGCAGCCCGGGCTGGTTGCTGGCTTCGTGGGTGATCACCGGCATCCTGACGCTGACCGCCGCGCTCTCCTACGGCGAACTGGCCGCGATGATGCCACGCGCCGGCGGGCAATACGTGTACCTGCGCGAAGCGTTCTCGCCCATGTGGGGATTTCTCTATGGCTGGACGCTGTTCGGCGTGATCCAGACCGGCACCATCGCCGCGGTGGGCGTGGCTTTCGCGCGCTATCTGGGCGTGCTGTGGCCGGCTATCTCGGAAAGCAATTACATCGTCGCGCCCGATTCATCTTTCGACAGGCTACGCCGTGTCGCTGTCGACGGCGCAACTGGTGGGGATTCTGGTGATCCTATTTCTCACGTACACCAACACGCTGGGCATCCATTACGGCAAGCGCGTGCAAAATTTTTTCACAGTAGCGAAGATCGGATCCCTGCTGGGGCTTGATCGGACTCGGCATTTTTCTAGGATGGAATCGCCAGGCGGTGGCGGGAAACTTCGGGAACGCGTGGACACCGCGCGGCTTCACGCCCATTGCTCCGGGCCTGACGCCGGAAACGTCGTTCGGGCTTTTAGTCGCCTTGTGCGTGGCGCAAACCGGCTCACTTTTTTCCGCCGACGCCTGGAACAACATCACCTTCACGGCGGGCGAAGTGCGCACGCCGCGCCGCAACGTGCCGCTGTCCCTGGCTTTCGGAACGGCAATTGTCATCGGCCTTTATTTGCTCGCGAACGTCGCCTATTTGGTGGTGCTGCCGTTCGATCAAGTGCAGTCCGCGCCGCTCGACCGCGTGGCCACTGCGATGGTGGGCGCAGTGTTCCCCAGCGCGGGCGCGCAGATCATGGCGATCGCCATTATGATCTCGACTTTCGGCTGCATCAACGGAATGGTGCTGGCGGGCGCGCGCGCGTGCTTCGCGATGGCGCAGCATAATCTGTTCTTTCCGCGCCGCTAAGAACATCAATAAGGCTCACGTGCCCGGTGTCGCGCTGATCATGCAAGCGGCTTGGACCACGCTGCTGGTGCTGCCGCGCACTTACGATGCCTCCACCGGGAAATTTGGAAACCTCTACGGGAATCTGCTCGACTACGTGGTGTCGGCGGCGCTGATGTTTTATATCCTGACCATCGCCGCGGTCTTCGTGCTGCGCAAACGCCGTCCGCATGAGGAGCGGCCGTACCGCGCGTTCGGCTATCCCTTCGTCCCCGCGCTCTACATCGCCGGCGCGTCCGTGGTTCTGATTCTACTTTTCGCTTATCGCACTTCGACAACTGTGCCCGGACTGGTGATTGTGCTGATCGGGGTGCCGGTGTACTTCCTCCTCAAGCGCCGACAGCGTAATCTGTAGGGATGAAGACTTCACTCCTCGTTTGCGTGCTCTTCCTGTTCGCTTCCTCTGGGTTCGCGGACCAGATCACTATGAAGGACGGCGACCGTATCACCGGCGCTATCGTCAAAAAAGACGGCGACACCATCACCGTTAAAAGCAAAAATTTTGGCACCGTGACGCTGAAGTGGGCGGACGTCGCCACGGTGAAGAGCGATCAGCCGCTCAACGTTACACTGGCTGGCGGGAAAACTGTCAAAGCCAATATCGAAACACAGGGCGACCGCATCCAAGTGGCCGCGCCGGGAGCGCCGCAGGCGGTGGATCCCAAAGACGTGGTGACGTTGCGCGATGACGCGGAAGAAAAGACCTACCAAAAATTTCTGCATCCCCGATTGCTGGACCTGTGGACTGTGACTGGCAGCCTCAACCTGGCCGGCACGAAAGGCAATGCCGAAACATCCACACTGACGACGCCGATTAATTTCGTACGAGCTTCGAATACCACGCGCACCACGGCGTACTTCAACTCGATCAGCTCCTCGGCAAGGATCAACGGCGTAGATTCATCGACGGCGAAAGCGGTGCGCGGCGGATGGGCCTACGACCGCAACCTGGTCAAGAAAATATTCGCCAATGCTTTCAACGACTATGAATACGACAAGTTCCAGTCGCTGGACCTGCGTGTGGTAATCGGCGGCGGTGTGGGTTATCACGTCTGGTCGCATGATGCCAGCCATCTGAGCGTGGTGGGCGGCGGAGATTGGAACCGCGCCTCCTTTAGTGCGCTGGGTACCAGCCCGGCGTTTACGCGGAATTCGGCGGAAGCGTATTGGGGCGACGATTTCAATTACAAACTCAGCGCCCGCACCAGCTTCGTCGAAAGCTTCCGAATGTTCAACAACCTTTCCGACGGCGGGCAATATCGTATGAACGCCGACGTGGGCGCAGCGACGCAACTGACCAAATGGCTCACTTGGAATATTTCGCTGAGCGACCGCTACTTGAGCAATCCGGTTCCGGGTCTCAAGAAAAATGACTTCCTGTATAGCACTGGGGTGGGTTTTAGCTGGGCGCGTTAGACGCTGTGCACTTCAAAGCCTGCGGCGGTTGCGGCGGCGGAGAGCCGGCGATCGTCGCAAACGAACCAGCGGCCGCGCGGACGTTCTTTACTCCACACCAGCGCCGCTGCCAGTTGCAGCGCATCCGCAGACCGCAGTGGAAAGCGCTGGAGTTGCCGGAGTGCGATCTCTCTGACGTCGCCGGTGGGCAAAATTTCCTTCGAGGTAGAGAGCAAAGCCGATAATCGTTCGCAGGATACCCGGAATGCGGCCTCCGAAAGAAGCCCTTCCCGTTGCAGGCGGATAAACGCACCGCGTCCTTCCACCGCCGTGGCCCACCACGCGACCACGCCGGCGTCGCGCAAAAGTCTTTTAGCGCGCGGGCTTGACTGACCGCGTACGCACAGTCTTACGAGGGCGCTTGCGTCCCAGAAGGCTAACATTTACGTCCTCTCGAACAGAGTCCAGGGCGCGGCGAATCGCGGCTTGGCTCACGCGGTGGAATTCGGATACCCTTGCCGATTGCAAAAAAAGCGTCAGCGTCGAAGGGCTTTTGGGGCGGGAGCATGAGGCCTTTGGCGATTAGTTCCTGTTCCTCAAGATCAAAATCGTTCGTGTTTAGCGGTACGATTTTGGCGACGGGCGATTTGCGGTCGCAGATGATGACCTCTTCACCGGTGCGGACTTTACGCAGGTAGGCGCTCAGGTTGTTCTTGAGGTCGGCGATTTGGACCGATGCCATACATAGCTATTATAGCTATGTTCACGTGGTCAGCAGTTCGGAGAGAATGCGGCCGGCGGTTTCTTTGCCGCGCTCCCCTACTTCACCGATGGGCCCAACGCAGCCCGGGCAGCCGGCTTCGCACGGGCAGCCGCGCAATAATGCCGCCGCGCCCTCGAGCAGCGGACGCGTCATTTTGAACAGCGGCGCACTTTGGCCGATGCCTCCGGGATAGTTGTCGTAGAGATATAGATTGGGCTCGAAAGTCTGCAGACTGCCGGCGATGGCTTCGGTGATGGAGACGCCCAAATCGCGCGGATCGCACATGACGCGCAGAGAGCCGACGGTGCGCAGGAGAGCTCCTAGCGCCACTAAGCCGCTTTGCTTTTCGGTAGGTGTCAGGTCGGCGAAGCGCGCGAGAAACGTTTCCGGAAAGTGCAGCCAGAAGGCGGTCGTGTGCATCTCCTGTTCGGGCATGGAGAGGTTCCCTGCGCCTACGTTCTCCATGGTGTAGAACTTGATCTTCTTGAAGCCGACGATCTGCCGGTTCAAGCGCACGTCACCGTAGGCGGCGCTGGCTCCGTTCACCGGGGCGGACTCGAACTCTTCGAGCTCCTTGACCTGCGTGTAGTCGATGGCATCGGTGAAGTAATCCGAATCGACGTGGCGCACGTAAGCTTTGCGGCCATCGTAATCGAAGCGCTCGACTTGATACTGGCGCGCGTCGTGCAGATATATCGCTTTCTCATGCAGCGTGGTGAGCGCGGCGGTGAAGGCCACTTCGCCGATCACGCGATGATCGCCGGTGATGTCGACAACCAGGAAGTTATCGCTCGAAATGCTGCGCAGGCTGACAGCATCGGCGGGGTAAGTATCCGACGTCCAATGCCATGCGCCGTTTGAAGCGCCGCCCGAATGGTGCAGCAACTTGAGGTCCGCGAGGAACTGGCACATCTCGCCGACATCATGCGTGCCGAACTTTTCGTTGTCGCGCACCGGCAGCTCGAAGGCGGCGCATTTCATGTGGTTGATCAGGATCTCCAGGTTGTCGGGATTGATGTAGGCGTGCTCCGGCGGGCGTTCGAAGAAGTACTCGGGGTGCTCGATGATGTATTGGTCGAGCGGCGCGCTGGACGCCACCAGCACTGCGAGCGCAGTGGTTTGACGGCGTCCGGCGCGTCCGGCACGCTGCCAGGTGGACGCGATGGTCCCGGGATACCCGGCCATCACCACGGCGTCGAGGGAGCCGATGTCGATGCCCAACTCCAGTGCGTTGGTTGCTACGACCGCGCGGATTTCGCCGTCGCGCAACTTGCGCTCGATCTCGCGGCGTTCCTTGGGCAGATAGCCGCCGCGATAGCCGCGGACGCTTCCACCGGGGCGGTCATCTTTCAAATAAGTGAGCAGAATTTCCGTGGCCAGCCGCGAGTTGGCGAACACCAGCGTTTGCTGGCCGCGGTCGAGCAACTCGCGCGCGATGCGCCGAGTCTCGTTCAAATATCCGCGGCGGATGCCCAGCGCTTTATTCACCACTGGCGGGTTGTAGAAGACTACATATTTTTCTCCGGACGGCGCGCCGTTTTCAGATACCAATTCGAAATGCTGTCCGGTAAGCGCCTGCGCCAGCTCGCGAGGATTCGCAATGGTGGCGGAGCAGCAGATGAATTGCGGAGACGATCCGTAAAATTCGCACACGCGCTTCAAGCGCCGCAGCACGTTGGCCAGATGGCTGCCGTACACGCCGCGATAGGAATGCAGCTCGTCGATCACGATATAGCGCAGATTCTCGAATGCCTTGGCCCATTTGGTGTGATGCGGCAGAATACCCGAGTGCAGCATGTCAGGATTGGTGAGCACCACGTTGGCGCGTTCGCGAATGGCGCGGCGCGCGTCCTGCGGCGTATCGCCATCGTAGGTGAAGGCGCGCAGTTCGCACCCCATGGCGTCGACCGCGCCCTGGAATTCGGCGAGCTGATCTTCGGCCAGTGCCTTGGTGGGGAATAAGTAGAGGGCGCGCGCGCCGGGGTCGGCAAGCAGGCGCTGGAGCACCGGGAGGTTGTAGCACAGCGTCTTGCCGGAGGCGGTGGGCGTCACCACCACCACGTTGCGTCCGGCCGCGGCGTGCTCGAACGCCTCCGCCTGGTGCGAGTACAGTTGGCGGATGCCGCGCGAGACCAGGGACTGTTTTAAGGACGGCGCCAGCGACTCAGGGAACTCGGCGAATACGCCGGGCTTGGCGGGCTGGCGGCGGATGGCGCGTACTGGGGAATCCGGGTCTGCCATCCATTCCTCGAAGCGCGCGATGGCGCCGGCGAGGCCGGTGCGGCGGGCCAGGATACGATCGTTTTCGAGGAGGCCGGACGGCTCCGGAAATCCCAACGTGAGATTCATACTTCGCCCTTCCTTCGCCTATGGTAGCACCGGCGGTTTGGACGGGCTGAAGGGAGTTAAATTCGCTGGCGGACGAACTCGTAGCGTTCCATGGTAGCGGCGAAACGCGATTGCTCCTCGCTGCGAACCACTTTGCCGACGCAGCGCAGGCGCACCTCAGCGCGAGTGCCGGGCGCCTTGGGCAGCGTGATCAGGTACTCGATCGACGAGCCTACTTCGACGGGCACTTTGGACGTGAACAGCACACCGCAGGAACTCACGTTGTGGGTTTCGCCCTTGGTTTTGTTCTTGACTTCGCCCGCAACGATCTCCAAGGGAAGACGCAAGTCGAAGCGCTGATGTTTTCGTTGTTCCGTCACAGTGATATCGAGTTTATAGAGTGAAACCTCTAAGGTCAACGCCTTAGAGTCCTAAAATGGTTGCGATTGTAATGGTACTTTTGAATTTATGGACTACGTCGTTCCCGCTGCCTCACAGCCTTCCTTGCCGGTTGCCGGCACGCAAGCGCGCTTCCCCGTCCGCCGCATTTATTGTGTGGGACGCAATTACCTGGCGCACGTGCGCGAGATGGGACACGATGAAAAGTCGCCGCCGTTCTTTTTCGCGAAGGCCAGCGACATGATCGTCGAAGACGGCTCGACGATTACGTACCCGCCGCTGACCAACAACTATCATCACGAAGTAGAACTGGTGGTGGCGATCGGCAAGCGCGGCGCGAACATTCCGGTGGAAGCGGCGCTCGATCACGTTTACGGTTACGCGGTGGGTTTCGACATGACGCGCCGCGATTTGCAACAGGCGGCGGCCAAGAAGGGGCACCCGTGGGAGATCGGCAAATCATTCGATCAATCGGGGCCGTGCGGGCCGATTCATCCAGTAGCCCTGGTCGGGCATGTGAGCGCAGGCGATTTGCAGATCACCGTCAACGGGCAGGTACGGCAGCACTCCAATTTGAACCAGATGATCTGGGACGTGCCGCACATCATCAACCATCTGTCGCAACAGGTGACGCTTGAGCCGGGCGACCTGATTTACACCGGAACGCCAGAGGGTGTCAGTGCCGTGGTTGCGGGCGACGTGATGGTGGGTCGAATCGACAAGCTGGGCGAGTTAACGATTAAGGTCGCGTAACATGCTGGAACTTCGCAAATCCCAAGATCGCGGTATCGGACAGCAGGACTGGCTGGAGGCGCGCTTCACGTTTTCCTTCGGGCCGTATCAGGACTCTGCGCAGAACGGTTTTTCGGATTTGAAGCTGTTGAACGACGATCGCGTGGCACCGGGCGGCGGTTTCGCGACGCATTCGCATCGGGATATGGAAGTGTTTTCTTACGTGTTGGCCGGCGCTCTGGAACATAGTGACGTTCAGTCGCCAGGATACTTTTTGCTTTGTCATTTTCGGTTTTCACGATCGAAATCTGAACGGATCGAGAGGCACTTGTCCGTCTAGATGCTCAATCCGATGAAGTCCAGCCGATCCACTTCCCATTGTGAAAATACGAAATAGAAGAACTTTTCCCCACGAGACCGTCTGAGATTCCATCGTGGTCGATCATGGGCGGCTTCGGACCCCCGTAACGTCGGTAACTGGCGATCATTAGCTGCTTTCCAGCCGTCGCAATCGCACGTATGTTTTCCCCCCAAGCGCCATCTTGCGTTAGTTCGTAATGTGCCTCAATTCTTTCTTCTCCAATCTTAGTCGGATTGATTTGGGATGCGTTCCAATAAATCAAAATCGACGAGCTTCCCCCGACTTCACACAGCACGGCCCAATCCGTCTGGCCGTGCATCGCAAATTCGCCGCGAATGACATTCTCCCGTTTTTGAAACCCCGGAACATAAGTCAGTTGTGGAATCTTGCATTTTCGGCGCTCAAGATCCGTCCGTATGTTTGAGGGCAGTTCTGGGAATGCGGCGGGCAGGAGCGGAGTTTGCCCAAAGCTCGAAGCCGCGACAGTCACAAAATATAAGGCAAGCCAAAATCGAGTCATTGCGTCTTAAGTGTAAGCGCCCTGCGTATTCACGTCGAGCCGGGGTGTCTAGCACGGAAGGTTCCAGTTACCCCCGGAAAGTTTTTGGTTGGAAACGTCGACCTGAGTTCCGAGTGGTACACCTCACAAAGATTTCGATAGGCGAAGGCTCGGTGGTGCGCGCGGGCGATGTGATCGCAATGAGCACCGGCAGCGGCATCACGCATAGCGAGTTCAACCATTCGAAGTCGGAGCCGGTGCATTTTTTCCAGATCTGGGTCGCGCCGGACCGGCTGGGCGTAACGCCGCGGTATCAGCAGAAGCATTTTTCTGACGTCGAAAAACGCGGGCACTTGCGGTTGCTGCTGTCACCGGATGGCGCGGAGGGTTCGCTCGGCATCTATCAGGACACGCGGATTTATGCTGGGCTGTTCGACGGTAGGGAGAACTTTGCGTTGCCGCTCGGGCCAGGGCGCTGTGCTCATGTGCACGTGGTTCGGGGGGGCGTGTCGGTCAACGGCACGGCGCTCGGCGAGGCGACGGCGCGCGGGTGCGCGGCGAAGCGGTTCGATTGGGACCGTTATGGCGAATGCATTCTCACTTACCGAATCGGTTCCGGAACGGCGGCGCCGTCGGCGCGGGGGTCGGAGGCGGCGTAGTTGGTGCCGGTCTTGGAGTTGTGTAAGATCGCCTGGCCGCGGCCCATTTCTTGGGTGTACTCGCGGCGGATGGCGATCTGGTGGCCGCGTTCGGAGAGTTGCTGCAGCGTGCTCGCGGGGACGCGCACTTCAATCGACAGGTCGCAGCCGGTGGAGTTGCGCTTGGTGAAGCGCGGGGCTTCTAGCGCGGCTTGCAGGTTCATGTTGTAATCGACCAAGTTCGAAACGAACTGCGCGTGCGCCAAGGGCTGATTCGCGCCGCCCATGATGCCGAAGCCGATGTGCTGGTCGCCGCGCTCCATAAACGCCGGAATGATGGTGTGGAAGGGGCGCTTGCCTCCTACCAACACGTTGGGATGTTTGGGCTCGAGCGTGAACCCGCCGCCGCGGTTTTGCAGGAGGAAGCCCATGCCTTCGACGGTGACTCCGGAGCCGAATTCCGCATAGACGCTCTGAATCCAACTGGTCATGTTGCCGTCTTTGTCGACGATGGTCAGATACGTCGTGTCGCTGCCCACCGGCTGCCCGGCGGGGACTTCGCAGTTGGCGTGTTTGGGATCGATCAAGGCTGCGCGCTTGCGGGCGTATTCTTTGGAGAGCAACTGGGCCACCGGCACGTCGTAGGTGTGCGGGTCGGCGTCATAGCGGCGCACGTCGGCGTAGGCCAGTTTCATGGCTTCGATGCGCTTGTGCATTTCGATGGGGCTGAACGCGCCGAGCGGCGTGGGCGGAGCGGTCTCCATGATGTTCAGCATTTCAAGCGCGGCCATGCCTTGGCCGTTGGGCGGCAGCTCGTAGACGCGCCAGCCGCGGTAATCGATGGAAATGGGTTGCACCCACTCAGCCGAATACGAGGCCAAGTCTTCGGCCGTCATGGTGCCACCTAAGTCGTGCGAAGTTTTCAGAATCGCGGCGGCGATTTCACCTTTGTAGAGCGCATCGGGGCCTTTGTCGGCGACCAGGCGCATGGCGCGCGCCATTCCGGGATTACGGAATAGGTCACCTTCCTGCGGAGGCTTGCCGCCGGGGAGGAATACGCGCACCGACTCAGGATTGGCTTTGATGCGCGGCTGATTGGCGGGATCGGCCCAGGATTCCTGGATGGCTTCGGAAACCGGGAACCCGTTTTCGGCGTAGGCGATGGCGGATTGGAACAGATCCTTCCAGGGCAGCTTGCCGTAGCGCTGATGCATTTTCCACCAGCCGTCCACGGCGCCCGGAACGGTGAAGCTGTGAATGCCTTGCTGCGGCATCGACTTGACGCCCTGTTTCGCCAGGAATTCGGGCGAGAGGGCACGCGGCGCTGGTCCCGAAGAATTCAAGCCTTGCAGCTTGCCGGTTTTGGCATCCCAGTAGAGCGCGAACAGGTCTCCGCCCAAACCGTTCTTCATGGGCTCGACCACGGCGAGCACGGCGTTCGCCGCGATGGCAGCGTCTACTGCTGTGCCGCCGCGAGCGAGAATCTGCACCGCGGCCTGCGACGCCAACGTCTGGCTAGTGGCGGCGATTCCCTGCTGCGTGATCACCTGGGAGCGGCCGTAGTTGCGTCCTTGGGCGGCGAGCGGCGCCTGCGGGATCAACAGGATTGCTGCAAACCAGCCGATGGTTCTCATGCGGGGTAGTTTATCACCTGTATAGAAAAGTTGTATGGAAATGGTTATCGTAAAAAGCGTGCGGCATGCGAACGATGCGCTACAATAGAAGCACCATCCCCGGCGATCCGCGACGGCCCTGTTGTCCGCAATACTAAGGAGAAACATTGCATGGCCATCACCCGGACAGCTCCCTCTAAGCCCGCTGAACCGAAGGCTCAGCGCACTCCGCGACGGGCAACTGCTAGCGCGCCGGCAGCCGCGCCGGTCCCAACCTTTGATGCCGTCGCGCATCAAAAGGAGATTGCACAAGTGGCCTATCGCATCTGGCTGGAGCGCGCGGACCGGCCGGGATCTCCCGAAGAAGACTGGCTCAAGGCCGAGGCGGAAGTGCGCGCCAAGTACAGCCGGTAGCGCATCCTGAACGTCTAAAGATTCAAGCGGGCCCATCCGATAAACAGAGGGACGTGCCATGAGTACGGCAACCCTTCAGCCCGCGGCCGGCGTTTCGCTTGCGGGACCTCAGCGGACGCAATGGATTATCTCCCGGCGGCAGGATCTGATCTGGTTTATCGGTTCCGCGGCTGATCAGCTACTTGGCTTTGGGCCTCATGTCCCTGGGGGTGGGCGTCGCACTGATTCAGTTCATCTGGTTTTTCGGCATCGATGGCCCGCACGTTCAATCCACCATCACTCGCACCTACTTCGATAAGGCGGAGCGGGCCCGGTTGGGTTGGTTCCTGTGGATTCCGGTGCCGCTGCTGCTGGCGGGGCCGATTTTGGTCTTCGCGGGTGTTGGTTCCCTATTTTTCTTGTTCGCGGTGTGCTGGCAGCAGTTCCACATCGTGAAACAGCACTTCGGCTTCATGATGATCTACAAGGGCAAGAACAAGGACCGCACCGATTTTCTGCTGGATCGCTGGCTGCTGCTGAGCTCGCTGCTGATCCCGCTCGGCATGTTCGTGCTGCGCACGCGGCCGGTGATCATCCAAACCGTTCCGCTGCTGGCTTGGCTACCAACCTTGGCAATCGGCCTGTACGTGATTCTGGCCGCCGGCTGGCTGCTGCGGCAAGGGCAGAAGCTGCGCGCGGGGCTGCCGATGAACTGGCCCAAGCTGGGATTGCTGGCGATGACCATTCCGCTGCAGTGGATCGCCCTGTTGTATGGATCGCATTTTGGCCCCGGTGGAATTGTGCGCGCGGGGATCGCACTGGGGCTGTTCCATAGTTTCCAATATCACCGCTTGATGTGGTTCCACAATCGCAATCGCTATACTGAACCCGGAGCCGTTGAACGGCATGGACTGGCGGCGCATCTGGTGGGGAGCTTCGGGGTTTACTTCGCGATCGCCATCGGTTTGAATCTGGTGCTGAACTTTATTCCATCGGCGCTGCTGCCTTATGACACGGCGCAGGCTGCGATCTGGGGCGTCGCCTTCACGCACTATTGCATGGATGCGCGCATCTGGCACGTGCGCTCCGATAAGGGACTCGCCACGGCGCTGCGGATGGCGTAAGTGCGGGCCATTCTTTTCGACATGGATGGGGTGTTGTATAACTCCGAGGAGCCGATCCCTGGCGCCGCGGAGACGCTGGCTTGGCTGCGGAAGCGGCAAGTCCCGTATCTATTTGTGACCAACACCACCTCTCGCGGGCGCGATGCGCTGACCGATAAACTGGCGCTATTCGGAATTCCGGCGACTGCCGCAGACATCATGACGCCGTGCGAGGCTGCGGCGGACTGGCTGCGCTTACAGAGCGGCGGCAGCGTGGCGCTCTTTCTGCATGCAGCGGCGCGGACGGCGTTTGATGGGCTGGATTGCTTGCCGGATAATGCGGAGACCGGGGCGCGCTACGTCGTCATCGGCGATTTGGGAAGCGCCTGGGATTTTCGGACACTGAACCGCGCCTTTCGCCTGCTGCACGAGAACCCTGAAGCCACGCTGATCGCGCTAGGGATGACGCGCTACTGGAAAGCGGCGGATGGGATTTCAATGGATGTGGCTCCTTTTGTCGCGGCTCTTGAAAATGCCAGCGGGCATAGTGCGCTAGTGTTCGGCAAACCGGCAGCGGCCTTCTTTCATGCCGCGGCTGAACGGTTGGGCGCTCCGCGCGGCGAGATCCTCATGGTGGGCGATGACATCGAGAGCGACATTGGCGGAGCGCAAGCGGCCGGCATGCGGGGCGCTCTGGTTAGAACCGGCAAATTCCGGAGCCGGGACCTGGAAGGGTCCGTCAAGCCGGATGCGGTGCTCGATTCGGTGGCGGAATTACCGGAGTGGTTGGAGGGGCGCTAAAGCGTCCATCGCGGCGGAGTGGCGGCGGTAGGGCGCATACAGCAGCCGGAACGCCACCACGGTCAAGATCGCCCCGATGCCCATCGAAATCGCGAGCGACGTCCCGATGGCTTGCTCGGAGTGGAACAAATAATCGTTGAGCATCGCCGGGAGCAGCGGGCCGAGGGTGAGTCCGCCTAGGTTGAATACCAGCAGGAATAAGGCCGAGACTTGGCCGCGGACCTGGTTGGGGAGAATCCACTGCAAAGCCGCGTAGGAGACGCCCATGGGCAATCCCAGACAGAATAGGCCAGGAGCCAGCAGCGCTAGGGTTACGTAGGGATTTGCGGCAGTGAGGGCGATCGGGAACAGCAGTAGCACGCCGATGCCGCTGATCACGCCGACGCGCAAGGGGGCTTCGAGGATGCCGTGTTTCTTCCAGCGGTCCGCCAGCGCTCCCCCGGCGTACATTCCCAGGCAGCCGCAGGTGAGGATGATCAAGCCCAGGCTACGTCCGGTCTGGCCGGCGCTCCAGTGGTGGATGCGTTGGAAAAACGCGGGGGCCCAGGCGGTAAGCCCGTAGGTGCACATGGATTGGAAGATCATGGCCAGCGAAATTCCGGCGATGGATTGCCAGCGCATGCGGATTTGTTCGGCGACTTGAGAGAAAGACAGGCGCGCGGCGCTGCCATCGCTCGACCGCAGAACATTTTTGCGCAATGGCTCGCGGATAGAATAAACCCACAGCGCCACTAGCAGGCCGGGGATGCCGACGATCAAGAACGTGAGGCGCCAGGACGCCATCAATCCCAGGACCGGCAGCGTCACGGCGGGCATGTGAACCGTGAAATCGACCACGGCTCCGCCGACGATCAGCGCCAGGCCGGAACCGATAAAAATGCCCATGGAGTAAACGCTAAGCGCGCGGCCCAGGCGTTCTTTCGGGAAGGAATCGGTGATGAGTGAAAACGCGCCAGGGGCCAGAGTGGCTTCACCGACACCTACGCCCATGCGGGCCAGGAACAAGGTTGTGAAGCTACGCGCGCCGCTGCAGAGCGCGGTCATCACGCTCCAGAACAACACGCCGATGGTGATCAAATTCCGGCGGTTGCGCGTGTCGGCTAAGCGGCCGAGCGGCAGCCCCAGGAAGGTGTAGAACAAGCCGAACGCCAAGCCTTGCAGGAGGCCGATGCGAGTGTCGCTAATCGCCAAGTCGCGTTTGATGGACCCTACCAGGAGGCTCAGGATCTGGCGATCGATAAACGACAGCGTATAGCACACCACTAGGACGAATAGGACGTAGCGGGCGTAGCCAACGCTCGGTTCAGAGGCGGGCGGCGAAACGGTTTTGGCGGTAATGGCGGTAGACACTGCTAGCGTCCTCCTGTCTCAGAGCACGCTATATTCAATCACATTTGGCGGCCGGACGCGCGCCTGCGGGATTCACGCTCCGGCGGAGCCGTTGAAGCTCGCAAGAGCAGCGGGCTCGCTGGGGAATGCCGTGAGAACGCTGTCCAGCTTGGTAATGCGCAGCAGATCCATAATCCGCGTCGGGATATTCACCAACTTCAGTTGCCCGCCGGATTTGTTGCTGGCGGCGTAGGCGCTGGCTAGCTCGCCGAGCCCGGAACTATCCATGAAGCTGACGTCCGCGAGGTTCAGCAGAATCTTGGTCGAACCGGCCTCGCGCACTTTCGCGATGGCTTCGCGCATGGTGGCCGACCCGTCGTTCAGAACAATGCGGCCCGCCAGATCTAGGATGGCGATATCGCCCGAGTACCGCACCGATGCTTCGAAACTCACCCTTGCCTCCTGAGAAACCCGGGTATGGACATCAATCGCCCGGGGGTTGTGGTTAGTATAGCGAACCGGCGGCCGGGCATTTGGGACAATAGGTACTTGCTCAAACAAATTACGGTGCACGGCGCCCGGCAGCACAATCTGAAGAACATCGACGTCGCGATTCCACGCAACACGCTGACAGTGATTACCGGGCTGAGCGGGTCTGGCAAATCTTCGCTGGCGTTCGATACGATTTACGCGGAGGGGCAGCGGCGCTACGTTGAAACGCTGTCGCCCTACGCGCGGCAGTTCCTGGACCAGATGGAGCGGCCGGAGGTGGACTCGATTGACGGACTGAGTCCGGCGATTTCGATTGAGCAGAAGACTACCAGCAGGAGCCCGCGGTCGACGGTCGGGACGATTACGGAGATTTACGATTACCTGCGTGTGCTCTACGCGGCCATCGGCGTGCCGCATTGCCCTACTTGCGGGCTGGAGATTTCGCGGCAATCGGCGCAGCAGATTTTGCAGCAGGTGATGACGCTGGGGCCGCAGGAACGGGTGATGATCCTGGCGCCGATTGTGCGTGGGCGCAAGGGCGAGTATCGCAAGGAACTGGAGAAGCTGGCGCGCCAGGGATTCGTGCGGGCGCGTGTCGACGGCGTGCTGCGTCCGCTGGATGAAGAAATTACGCTCGACAAGCGCAAGAATCACACCATCGAAGTGGTGGTGGACCGGCTGCTGATCAAGCCGGAAGTGGAGAAGCGTCTGGAAGCATCGATCGAGACGGCCACCAAGCTGGCCGGGGGGCTGGTGCTGGTGGCGCAGGTGGACGGGCCGGAGCGCTTGTACTCGCAGAAACTGGCGTGTCCGGAATGCGGGTCGAGCGTGCCGCAACTGGAGCCACGGTCGTTTTCGTTCAACAGTCCGTTTGGGGCTTGCGAGACGTGCACGGGGTTGGGGAGCCGTTGGAATTGGGATCCGGCGAAGGTGATTGTCGACCCTTCGAAGCCGCTGCTGGACGGGGCGCTGGGGATCGGCGGCAGTTCGACTTACGTGAGTGGCGATTTAAAATTGCTGGCGGCGCGTTTGAAGATTCCGATTCAGAAGCCGTTTGAGAAGCTGTCGAAGAAGGCGCAGGAGGCGTTGAGCGACGGACTGATCGCGGCGCTGGATCAATACTACGAGCAGGAGGACGTGAGTGAGGGCACGCGCGAGTGGCTGTTGCAATATCAATCGGCTTCGGTGTGTCCGGATTGCCAAGGGAAGCGCCTGAAGCCGTCGAGTCTGGCGGTGAAAGTGAAAGGTGTGGGGATCGCGGAGCTGACGGGGCTTTCGGTCACGCGGGCGCTCGAAACAGTCAAGAATTGGAAGCTTCAAGGACGCGAATCGCAGATCGGGAAGCGTCCGGTGGATGAGGTGCGCAACCGCTTGGAGTTCCTGGTGGGCGTGGGGTTGGGGTACCTGAGCCTGGAGCGTTCGGCGGCGACTTTATCGGGCGGGGAAGCGCAGCGCATTCGTCTGGCGACGCAGATTGGCTCGAAGCTGCGCGGGGTTTTGTATGTGCTCGACGAACCATCCATCGGGCTGCATTCGCGCGATAACGACCGGCTGCTGGATTCGCTGCAGAGCCTGCGGGATTTAGGCAATACCGTGCTGGTGGTGGAGCACGACGCCGAGACCATCGAGCGCGCCGATTACGTCATCGATCTGGGGCCGGGCGCGGGCAGGCTGGGTGGGCAGTTGGTGGCGCAGGGCACGCCGAAGGAGATCGAGCAGAATAGCGAATCGCTCACCGGACAGTATCTGGCGGGCACGCGCGTGATCGCGCTTCCCACGGAGCGGAACCTGCCGGGGAAGCGGCGCATCGTGATTCAGGGGGCTTCGGAGCACAATCTCAAAAAGATCGATGTGGAGTTTCCACTGGGATTGTTTGTCGCCGTCACGGGTGTTTCGGGCAGCGGGAAATCGACGCTGGTGAACGATATTCTGTATCGCGCGGCGGCGAAAGAAGTGTACGGATCGCGTGCCGAGCCGGGGGCGCATACTTCGATCAAGGGGCTGGATTTGTTGGACAAGGTGATCGAGATCGATCAGGCGCCCATCGGACGGTCGCCGCGGTCAAATCCGGCTACCTACACGCAGGTGTTCACTCACATTCGCGATTTATATTCGAAGCTGCCGGAATCGCGCGCGCGCGGCTACAAGCCGGGGCGCTTCAGTTTTAACGTCAAAGGCGGACGCTGCGAGGCGTGCCAGGGCGACGGGCAGAAACGCATCGAAATGAATTTTCTGCCGGACGTATATGTCACCTGCGACGTGTGCCGGGGGCGGCGTTACAATCACGAAACTTTGCAGGTAAAATACAAAGACCAATCCATTGCGGACCTGCTCGAGATGCCGGTGGAGGACGCGCTCTCGTTGCTGGAGAATATTCCGCAGATTCGGGCTAAGCTCGAAACGCTCACGGAAGTGGGGTTGGGGTATTTGCATCTGGGGCAATCGTCGACGACGCTTTCGGGCGGAGAAGCGCAGCGCATTAAGCTAGCGCGTGAGTTGAGCCGGCGGCAGACCGGCAAGACGCTCTACATTTTGGACGAGCCGACCACCGGGTTGCATTTCGAAGACGTCCGCAAATTGCTGGACGTGCTGCACAGTCTGGTGAGGTTGGGCAATACGGTGGTGGTGATCGAGCATCACCTGGACGTAATTAAAACGGCCGACTGGGTTATCGACCTGGGGCCGGAGGGTGGCGAACGCGGCGGTTATGTCGTCGCCTGCGGGCCGCCGGAGGAGATTTTGCGGGTGACCAAGAGCCATACGGGGCAGGCGCTGAAGAAGGCGCTGCGCGGCGGTAAAGCGGCATGAGCAAATACGCGGAGCAGCCACTGTCCTTCGCGGGGCTGAAGACGGTGCCGATCGATGCGCGCGGCGGGAAGGTGCAGATTGAGCACTTCGCGCGGCCTTACAAAAAAGGCGAGGGGGTGGTGGGTCTGCTGGATTCGCTGCCGAAGTTGCTGGCGGCGGATGCGTTTCGCGGGGTGGTAGAGGCTGTGCGACGGGCGAAGGCGCAGAAGCGGGCGATCTTGTGGGGCATGGGTGGGCATGTGGTGAAGTGCGGCTTGGCCGATATTCTGCTCGATTTGATGCGGCGCGAATGGGTCACGGGATTCGTGATGAACGGCGCGGCGTCGATTCACGATTTCGAGATCGCCATCGCCGGCCAGACCAGCGAAGATGTCGAAGCGGTGCTACCGGACGGGCGTTTCGGCGCGGCTGAGGAAACCGGCAGGGAAATGAACACGTCGATCACCGAGGGGGCGCGCGACGGACTGGGCATGGGTGAAGCGCTAGGGCGGCGTCTGGAAAAACTGGCGAAGGCGGAGTTTGCGCCGCACAGCATTGTGGCGTCGGCTTACAAGGCGAACATCCCGGTGACAGTGCATGTGGCAGTGGGCACCGATACTCCGCACACGCATCCGGCGGCGGATGGGCCGTCGATCGGTGCGGTCACGCATCACGATTTCCGCCTGCTGTGCTCGCTGGTGCGCGGGCTGAACGATGGCGGGGTGTATTTGAACCTGGGGTCGGCGGTGGTGCTGCCGGAGGTTTTCTTGAAGGCAGTATCGGTGGTGCGCAACCTGGGTTATCCGCTGGCGAATTTCACCACGGTGAATTTCGATTTTCTACAACATTACCGGCCCAAGCTGAACGTCGTCGAGAGGCCGCATGCGAAATCCGGCGGCCGCGGATTTGCCGTGACGGGGCATCACGAGCTGATGATTCCATTGCTGGCCGCGGCGCTGATTGAAGGTGAATCCTGACTTCGGCCATGCCATTACGCGGCGCGCCAGCCTGGGGTTATCACGATCTGGTGCTGTTTCTGAGTGCGGTGCTTCCGTCGCTCGCACTGTCGGCGGCGTTGCTACGCGTTACCCTGATGGTGGCGCCGGCATTGCACTCGAGCGACGCGGCGCGGACCCTGGTGTTTCAATCCTTCATGTATGTGTTCCTGGTGGGCTCACTGTATTTGGTGATTGTTTGGCGCTACGGAAGTCCGTTTTGGAGCGCGCTCGGATGGACCTTCGAGATTCCGTACGGATGGCTGCTTATGGTGGCTGGCCCGCTGCTGACGATCGTGCTTTCAGTGTTGGGAGTGCTGCTGCACGCACCCGCGGACAGTTCGCAAATCGAAGGTCTGATCAAGAGCCGGGCCTCGCTCGCCGCGGTGATGCTGTTCGGAGTGGTGCTTGCTCCTATTTTCGAGGAAACGCTGTTCCGCGGCTTCTTGCTTCCGCTGCTGGCGAGGTCGGTGGGGCCATGGCTGGGAATCTTCCTGACGGCGCTGCCGTTCGGACTCTTGCATGGTGCGCAAAATCATTGGGCCTGGCAGCCAATAGTGCTGATCGGGATGGCGGGAATCTTGTTTGGTTACGTGCGCTACAAAACTAAATCGACCACGTCGGCGTTTGTGATGCATTCGATCTACAACGCGACCGGGTTCTTGGGCTACGCGCTGACGCACTGGAAACTGTTGAATTAGCTGGCGTCCGCTCGCTTGCACTCGCGGTTCTGAGCAGTCCGCCTCGGGCTTCTTGTACCGAATCGCGACTAAAAGGAGCGGAGCTGTTAGAGTCCGCGATAGCTGACGAGTTCGACGCCGGCCTCAGCCAGCGCGGCGCGTACTTCGGGGGACGTCAGCGCGCGCAATTCCTGCTCGCGGCTCTCTTTCAAACGTGTGCGTGCGCCGCGGAGTTCGTCGCCGCAGATGCCGGGGTGGCACATGAACTCCGTCGATCCTTCAGGCAGGGCGCGGATCAGGCGCGCGAGATCCGCCGCGGCGTAACGGCCGGTGATTTGGAATCCGGCGAAGTGATCCGTCGAGCGGCAGCCATGGCGGGCCAGCACGCGCGCGAAATGGCCGCGCACGATGCGTAAGCTCTTGCTGGTTGTCCGCTTGGCCCAGGTCACACCCGGTCCCGCCGGTGTGAGAGGAAAATCGAAGGGGCGGCGCACCCACGGAATTTTGTACTCTTCCGAGAGCTGCGCCACGGCTGTGAGCACGGGCGGCAGCAGGTGCGTGTGTTTGTGCGTATCCAGATGCGTGGGCTCCAGGCCGGCGTCGAGGATGCGGCGAACCTGCGCTCGCAACTCGTCATGGATGTGAATGCGGCCCAAGGCCACGGCGCGCGTGAGCTGCGCGACGGTCGCGGGGAAGGGCGGCTCGCCTACCAGGACCAGATGGACGCCGATATCGAGCGTGGGGTTCTCACGCGCTAGGCGGACGGCATCGTCAAACGCCGCGCCGGAAGCCATCAGCGTGGTGGCGGTAAGGATGCCTTGGCGGTGTGCTTCGACGATTCCCTGATTGACGTCGCGCGTGAAGCCGAAGTCGTCGGCATTAACCACTAGTTTGCGCACGTCAGAAAATCGCGAGCTTAATGCGCAGGAACTTCTTGGGGTTCGTGCGGAAATCTTTCATCAGGCCATTGATCTCGCGGGTGGTGCTGTCCAAGTTCTGATAAAGCGACGGGTTCACCAGCAGCTGGCCGAGAGTGCCTTGACCGTTGTTGATCTTGTCGAGCAGTGTATCCAGGCGGCCCATGGTGGCCTGGAGCTGATTATGCAGATCGTCGCTGCTGAGCAGTTTCCCGGCGGTGCCCTTGCCTTGCTGGAGGCCGGCCAGTAGCTGGCGCACGTCTCCGATGGCGGCTCGCGTGTCGTCGTAGAGAGCGGGGTCCTTCATCAGCTTGCCGACGGTGCCATCGCCTTTTTGGATGTTGTCAGCCAGATCGTTCACGCGGGCCAGCGTGCCGCGCAGGTCAGTGTACAGGCTGTCGTCATGCATCAGCTTGCCGAGCGTGCCTTCCTGCGAATCCAGGGCAGCGATGACGCGGTGGGTTTCGTCAACAATGCCGATCACTTTTTTATAGAGCGCGTCGTCGGAAAGTAATTGGCCGATGGTGCCTTTGCCCGCTTGCAGTTGGTCGAGGATGGTGTCGAGTTTCTTGAAAATCCCGTTGAGCGAAGCAAGCGTGCTATAGCCCTGCTGGACCACGTCGTCGAATTCGCGGGTGTCCAGGCTTTTGATTTCGGCACCCGCCATGACGGTAGCTTGGGCGTGGCCCTTTTTGATGTTGATGTACTTGGTGCCCAGCAAATTCTCTGCGGCGATGGCGGCTTGGGAGTCGACCGGAATCGACTGCAGGTAGCGGTTTTCCACCTGCAACGTGACGCGCACGATACGGTTGGGTTCGCTGGAGCCGGATAGGCCGACGACGGAAACCCGTCCCACGGTAATTCCATTCAGGCGGACTGGGGCGCCGGTGGCGATGGCCGCCGAGTCGTCCAGGAAAGTATAAACGTCGGTACGCGTAACGAACAATCCCGTGGAGCTGGTCATCAAGAAAATGAGGAAAGCCAGGAGTGCCAGCGCGAAGATGGCCAGCAGGCCGACTTTCAACTGCGCCCAACGCTTTTTGGTCTGCTGCGCCATAGATTCCTAGGAACTCCCGGGACGCGCGAATTTTTCCACGTATGGATCTGTGCTGGCGCGCAACTCCGCCTCCGAACCTTCGAAGTAGAGGCGGCCCTCCTGCATCACGAAGAACCGGGTGGTCAACTGGCTACTCTCCGCCCGCTCGATCTTCCCACTGTCAGGATTGTAGCGAAAATTGGCCATCAAACGCCCGTCCTGATAACGGTGGGTGACCATGATGGTGGCGGTATTGCGCATGTCGCGCCCTTTGAGGATCAGGTTGATGATGGTGTTGGCGGTGATGGGGTCGAGGCCCGCCGTCGGCGAATCGTAGAGCACCAGTTGCGGCGCGGTCACCACCGCGCGGGCGATGCCGACGCGGCGGCGCATCCCTCCGGAAAGCTCACTGGGAAATTTGTCGAGCGTGTGCTCCAACTCAACGAAGCTCAGCGATTCGCGCACTCGCTGATCTACTTCTTCGGGCGAGGGGGCTTGGCCGGCGTGCTGGTTGAGCAGCGGGTAGCCGACGTTCTCGGCGATAGTGAGCGAATCGAACAGACCGCCTTCTTGGAACAGGATGCCGACTTTGCTGCGTACATCGTACAACTGGCTTTCCTTGCGGCCGGTGACTTCCTCGCCAAACAACGAAATATGCCCGGAATCCGGCGCGACCAAGCCGACGGCAGTCTTGAGCAGCATGGTTTTGCCGCTACCGGCGGCGCCCAGGATCACTCGGGTCTCGCCGGCTTGCATGGAAAAGGACAAATGCACCAGCGCGGGCGTATCGCCGAAGGCGAGGTTGACGTCGTCGAAGCGCACTACCGGCTGCTGTGCCGTTGGCGGGGCTGAGGGTTGCGCTGTGTAGGGCAGGACCGGCGTCATAGGCTAGGAAGACAGATTTACGAACAGCGGGTCCAGCATAGAGGTGATGATAAAGATCCACACCGAAGCCACAACCACCGCCTTAGTGGTGGAGCGGCCCACGCCCTGCGTGCCGCCGGAGGTGTTCATGCCGTAGTAACAGCCCACCAGCGCGATGACGATGGCAAACAGAAACGGCTTCACCAAGCCTTGTGTGAGATCGTTGTATTCGAGAATGCGCCAGGCCGTGCTCCAATACTGGTCGGTGGTGATGTTCAGCATGGAATAGGCGATGAAGTATCCGCCCACCAAGCCCAGGAAGTCCGCGATGATGGTGAGCAACGGCAGTACCACCGCCATGGCAATGAGGCGCGGCGTCACTAGTTTTTGAATAGGGTCCGTGCCCAGGGCGCGCATGGCGTCGATTTGTTCGGTAACGCGCATGGAGCCCAGTTCGCTGGCGATGCCGCTGGCGTTGCGTCCGGCGACCAGAAGCGACGCGAGCACCGGCCCCAATTCGCGGACCAGTGTGATGGAGACAATCTGCCCGATTTGCCCCTGCGCACCGTAGGTGGCCAGAGCGCGCGACATCTGCAGCGCCATCACCACGCCGCTGAAGAAGCCGATCAGGCTGACGATAAACAGCGAGCCGACACCGATGGTGTCCATCTGCAGGAGAATGTCGTCGGCGTAATGCGGCGAGCGAAAAATATTGCGGAACGCGCGGCCGCTTAAGAACAAAAACTCCTGGAATGTCTCGACGGGTCTCTTCAGAAAGTCGAACAATCAGGATCTCCCGGCGCGATGGATGCTGGCATGGTTGATGTTAAGATGAAAGCGCAAAATGAAGGGCCTCACAGACATCCCCGGAATCCTGGTGGGCCATGCATCTGATTATGACGGATTGACAGGGTGCACGGTGGTGCTGTGCGAACAGGGTGCGGTGGCGGGGGGCGACATCCGCGGATCGGCCACGGGCGTCGACGAATGGGACGTGCTGAGCCCCATGCATGTGACCGAGAAAATCCACGGCGTGGTGTTTTCCGGCGGGAGCGCGTTTGGCCTCGAATCGGCCAGCGGCGTGCGCCGGTTCCTGGAACACAAAGGCGTTGGGTTCAAGACCAGCGGCGGCATGGTGCCGATCGTAGTTGGCGCCATTTTGTTCGATCTCGGCTTCGCGAAGAAGGGCGTGCGTCCCACGCGCGAGATGGCCGAATCGGCGGCTGCGGCGGCTACCGATAAGGCTGTAGCTGAAGGCGCGGTAGGCGCGGGCACCGGAGCGACGGTCGGCAAAATCCTGGGCATCAAGCAGGCGATGAAGTCCGGTGTGGGGACATGGACCGTGCCGCTCGAAGGCCGCAACGCCGGCGTAACGGTTTCGGCGATGGCAGTGGTGAATGCGGTCGGCGATGTGCGCGACCCGTCGAGCGGCAAAATCATCGCAGGCGCGCGCAAGGCTGCGGATTCAATGGATTTCGCTGACAGTGCGCGGCTGATGAAGAGCATGGGGCCGACTGGCTTCACTCGTGAGAACACGACGCTGGTGGTGGTTGCCACCAACGCGGCGCTGACCAAAGTGGAAGCGACCAAGTTGGCGCAGTTGGCGCAACTGGGGATGGCGAGAGTGATCTATCCGGTCAATACGATGTCGGATGGCGATCTGGTGGTGGCGATGTCTTGCGGTATGGCCCGTGCGCCAATCGACGCGCTGGGAGTGGCGGCCGCAGAGGCAGTGTCGGAAGCGATCCTACGCGCCGTGCGGATGGCGCCGTCGATGGGCGGATTGCCGGGTCTTAAGAAGTAGGCAGGCGCGGTTTGCCCGAGCTGCCCGACGTCGTGGTCTACATTGAGGCGCTGGGAAAGCGCATCCTCGGCCAGCGGCTCGAGGGTGTACGGATTGCCAGCCCGTTGCTACTGCGCACCGTCGATCCGCCACTCGAAAGCGCACAGGGCAAAATCGTGAAGCGGCTGCGCCGGCTCGGCAAGCGCATTTGTGTCGGCCTTGAAGATGATCTCTGGCTAGTATTGCACCTGATGATCGCCGGCCGCCTGCATTGGAGGCCGCGGGGCGCAAAGGTAGCGAAGCCTCGTGGGCTGGCCGCATTCGATTTTCCCAACGGGACTTTGCTGTTGACCGAGGCGGGCTCGCAGAAGCGTGCGTCTCTGCATGTGATGGCGGGCGAGGCGGGGCTGCGTGCGCTCGATCCGGGCGGATTGGAAGTGCTCGACACGGATCTTGAGCATTTTTCCGCGGCGCTCACTTCCGCCAACCATACGTTGAAGCGGGCTTTGAGCGATCCGAACCTGTTGAGTGGAATCGGCAACGCTTATTCCGACGAAATCCTGTTTGAGGCGCGGCTGTCGCCGTTAGCGCTCACGCAGAAGCTCTCACAGGAGGAGATTGAACGGTTGTTTGTGGCTACGCGGACAACGCTGCTCCGGTGGGTGGCGCGGCTTCGCGAAGAAGCTGGCGACGGCTTCCCTGAAAAAGTAACGGCGTTCCGTGAGGGGATGGCGGTTCATGGAAGGTACAAGCAAGCGTGCCCGAGGTGCGGTGCGAACATTCAGCGCATTCGTTATGCAGCCAACGAAACCAACTACTGCCCGAAGTGCCAGACCAACGGAAAGTTGCTGGCCGACCGTGCGCTCTCGCGGCTGCTGCGTGAAGACTGGCCGAAGACTCCGGAAGAACTGGAGATGCTTAGGCGGCCGGGCACACCTTAAACTCAAGCGGCGGCTGCGACTCGGATCGGGATCCCGTGATTCGCCAGCACCGCTTCAACGTCCTTCTTCATCAGGCGCGACGCATCGTAATCCACCGTAATTTTGTCGAGCGCGGGAGCCACCTGGACGCGCGCCATGCCGTAGGTCGCGTGCACTTGGGCGATGTTTTCGAAATCCTCGTCGACTAAGGGCCGGGTCAGGTCGTAGTGCAAAGTTACTTTCGTCATCGATTTTCTTAGGATATCAGTCGCGATGTTCCAGCTTCCACAGAATCTGCCGCAGCATGCCCAACCAGACCTCGGCGTCGTGCGCGTTCAATTGCAGGCGGCGGACCAGGCGGCGGATCTTCATGCGCGTGGAGCCTTCGACGCGGGCGTGGACGTAGCCGGAGCGGTCCAGAATCGTTTCCAGAAATTCAGTGATGCGCTCGATGTGAACGGCGGCGGCCGGGCGCTTGGCGTCGGGCGCGGTTTTGGCGGCGGTGGGGCTGCGGATGATCTCGTAGAGGCATACCGCCACCGCCTGTCCTAGGTTCATCGAGCCGTGCTCTTCGCGCGCGGGGATGCGCATCAGCCAGTGGCAATGCGACATGTCTTCGTTCGACAGGCCGAATTTCTCAGAGCCGAACAGCAGGGCTACGGGCGCGCTGGCAAGTTTTTTGGCGATTAGTTTGCCGCCGTATTCCAGACGGCGCAGCGGGTGTTCGAGTACGCGGGGTCCGATGGCGGTGGTGCCGACTACTAGCGCGCAATCGGCTACGGCTTCCGCGACGGTGGAAAACTCGCGGGCTTGCTCCAGCACGGCGTGCGCTTTCACCGCGGAGCGGGCTTCGCGGAAGGCCACGGCGTAGGGATTCACCAGCCGCAGTTCGGAGAATCCAAAATTGCTCATGGCGCGGGCGGCGGCTCCGATATTCAGCGGGTTGCGCGGGGAAATCAGGACGACTTTGAGCGCGCTCACGGCGTATTCGGTTGATCTGCGTCGCGGCGGACGGCGTCGAGCACGCCATTGATGAACGCGACGGATTCTTCGCCCGAAAACTGGCGCGCGAGCTCTAGCGCCTCATCGATCACCACGGCCGGCGGGGTTTTAAGCTCATTCATCTCGTAGATCGCCAGCCGCAGAATGTTGCGGTCGACTGCCGGCATGCGCTCGATGCGCCAGTTGGCGGATTTTGCGGTGATGCGCTGGTCGATCGCGCTCGACCCGGCGGCCGCGCCGCGCACCAGGTTTTCCATGAACTCGTCCGGCGGAGTACGCTGCGGATCTTCTTCTTCCGAGCCCAGCGTTTCGTAAAAAGACGAGATGGCGTCGCCGATATCTTGTTTGCGCTGGTCCCAGAGGAACAGGACCTGCAATGCGCGCTGACGGGAGCGGTGGCGTGCTGGCATGTTAAAACCGCGCCATTTCGATCGCCGTCATGGCGGCGTCGAAACCTTTGTTGCCGGCCGCGCCGCCCGCACGCGCTTCGGCTTGCTCCCAATTGTCGGTGGTGAGGACTCCGAAGATGACCGGCACGCCGCTATCGAGCCCCGCCTGTTGCAGTCCGCGTGCGGCTTCGCCGGCGACGTATTCAAAATGCGGCGTGCCGCCGCGAATCACGGCGCCTAGCGCCACGATGGCGTCGAAGCCGCCGCGCTCGGCCAACTTCTTCGCAGCGAAGGGCAATTCAAAAGCTCCGGGAACGTAGAATACCTGCTGGCTTTTGGCGCCGGCTTTGGTGAAGGCTTCGCGCGCGCCGGCCAGCAGCTTCTCCGTGATGGCGCTGTTGAAACGCGCGACCAGGATCGCAAAGTTGAGTCCAGTCGCGTCTAATTGCTGCCAGTTGAGAGGATCCGCGGACATCGTGGGATAATTGGGGTTCCGGCACCATCTTACCTCAATGGATCCATCTCATATCCGCAATTTTTCTATCATTGCGCACATCGATCACGGCAAATCGACCTTGGCGGACCGCCTTTTGGAGGTCACCGGTGCGTTGAGCCAACGTGAAATGATGGCGCAGGTGCTCGATTCGATGGACCTCGAGCGCGAGCGCGGCATCACCATCAAGGCCCACGCGGTGCGCCTGGATTACAAGGCGAAAGACGGCCAGAATTACCAGCTAAATTTGATCGACACCCCGGGGCACGTCGATTTCAGCTACGAAGTTTCGCGCAGCCTGCAGGCCTGCGAGGGCGCGCTGCTGGTGGTCGACGCATCGCAGGGTGTCGAAGCCCAGACGCTGGCGAACACTTATCTGGCGCTGCATCACAACCTGGAAATTATTCCGGTGATCAACAAGATCGATTTGCCGTCGGCCGAACCCGAGCGGATTCGCGAGCAGATCGAGAGCGTGATCGGATTGGATGCCAGCGAAGCCGTGCTGGCGAGCGCCAAGAACGGCATCGGCATCGATGAAATTTTGGAAGCGGTGGTGCATAAAATTCCGCCGCCCAAGGGATCGCCGGACGCACCGCTGCGGGCGCTGATCTTCGATTCGTGGTTCGATTCGTATCGCGGCGTCATCATTCTGGCGCGCGTGGTGGATGGCCGCGTACGCAAGGGCATGAAGATACGCTTGTGGAACAACGGCAGCGTGCACGAGGTGGAAGGCGTCGGCTATCAATCGCCCAAGCCGATTCCTTGCGACGAACTGGCCGCGGGCGAGGTCGGGTTTCTGTTCGCCACCATCAAGACGGTTTCCGACGCCCAAATCGGCGACACGATTATGAACGATGCGAATCCGGCGGCCGAACCTCTGCCAGGGTTCGAGCCGCTGAAGCCCATGGTGTTCGCGGGATTGTACCCGGTCGAATCGCACGAGCACGGGTTGTTGCGCGATGCTCTGGAGAAGCTGCGGCTTGAACGACAGCGCATTCAGTTTTGAGCCGGAACACTCCGCCGCGCTGGGCTTCGGATTCCGCTGCGGCTTCCTGGGACTGCTGCATCTGGAGATCATTCAGGAGCGGTTGGAGCGCGAGTTCGAGATCGACCTGATCACCACCGCGCCGGGCGTGCGCTATCGCGTGACGGCCACCAACGGAGAAGTATTAGAGATCGACAATCCCCAGAAGTTTCCCGATCCCAGTTTGATCAAAGAAATCGACGAGCCGATCATCGACGCCACCGTGATCACGCGCGAAGAATATCTAGGCGAGATCCTCAAACTGCTCGAAGAAAAACGCGGGACGCAAAAGAAGTTCGAGTACATTGGTTCGGGCCGAGTGCTGCTGCTTTACGAAATGCCGCTGAACGAGATCGTATTGGATTTTTACGATCGCTTGAAGTCGGCGTCGCGCGGGTACGCTTCTCTCGATTATCATTTGTCGGGCTATCGGGCATCGAACTTGGTCAAACTGGATGTGTTGGTAGCGGGCGAGCCGGTGGATGCGCTGTCCATGATCGTCCACAAGGAATTCGCCTACGAGCGCGGCAAAATACTGATCGAGCGTTTGCGCAAATTGATTCCGCGTCAGATGTTCGAAGTGGCGCTGCAGGCCGCGATCGGCAATAAGATCATCGCCCGCGAAACCATCGCAGCCATGCGCAAGAATGTGCTCGCCAAGTGCTACGGAGGCGACATTTCCCGCAAGCGCAAACTGCTTGAAAAACAGAAGGAAGGCAAACGCCGCATGAAGCGCGTGGGCCGCGTCGAGATCCCGCAAGAAGCCTTCCTGGCGGTGCTGAAAGTGAGCACCGGGAGCGATAGCGAATAAGTTTAGAATTCGGCACCCGGATTGCATTCTCCTATGTCGTTAGGAGGGTGCAATGCCCACGACAGAATTACTAGTTCCGCTGGTCGCTGATGATTCTAAACGACCTAACCCGCCGTTGCCGGCGGAAATCGAGCGCCATCCTGACTCAGCAAAGCGGATTCCCGCGCACCACAAGAGGGCGAAGTGGCTGCTGGCAGCCAGCTTGGTGGTGGTTCTCGCCGTCGTCGCCTTCTACTTCTTCAAGGGATCGGCTCAACCGGCTTACCTGACCACAGTCATCGATCGTGGCGATATTGAGGCCGCAATCACCGCCACCGGCACCGTGAACGCGGTCAAAACGGTTCAGGTTGGCAGCCAGGTGTCCGGCAACATTCTCACTCTTTACGCCGACTTCAACACCAAGGTAAAGGAGGGACAACTGGTCGCGCGTATCGACCCGGCTATCTTCCAGGCCCGCGTTGACCAAACCCGTGCCGCCCAAGACAGCGCGAAAGCAGCCGTGGTCAGCGCGCGCGCCTCGATTGTAAAGGCAGCGTCGGATATTGCCGGCGCGGAAGCCAACGTCGCTAGCCAAAAGGCAAATCTGGTGCGCGCGCAAAGCGCCGTTGCCGATGCCAAGATTAAGAACGACCGCCGCATCGAAATGGTAAGGCAGGGGCTCATCGCACAGGAGGAGGCTGATACCTACCAGTCCACTTACGATCAAGCCGTTGCCAGTCTGGATGCCGCCCAATCCGCCGTGGTTGCTGCACAGTCCTTGGTGGTCTCCGCCCAGGCGGCGAAAGACGTGACGCAGACCCAGCTCGACCAGGCACAATCGCAGGTGCAACAAACCACTGCCACCTTACAGCAGGCTCAGCTGGACCTGGCGCACACGCAGATTCTCGCGCCGGTCGATGGCACCGTGATCTCGCGCAATATGGATGTCGGCCAGACGGTGGCCGCGTCTTTCCAGGCTCCTACCATCTTCCAGATCGCGCAGGACCTGACCAAAATGCAAGTGGATACCAACGTCGATGAATCCGACGTCGGACCGATTCGCGTGGGCCAGTCCGCGAATTTTACGGTGGACGCGTATCCAGGGGTAACATTTCCGGGAGAAGTAGCGCAGATCCGTCAGGCGCCGATCAACGTGCAAAACGTGGTCACCTACGACGTGGTGGTGTCGGTCTCGAACCCGGATCTGAAGTTGTTCCCCGGCATGACCGCCAATGTAAGAATTATCAACGGCGTGGCGCGGCATGCGGTGCGGTTGCCCGTGGCGGCCCTGCGCTTCCATCCGCCGGAAACCACCTCCTCCGCGCCCGGCGCCGCGAAAGGACAGAGCAAGACAGGCCGTCGAGGGACGGCCAACGGCGCGCAGGCACAGCAATCGGTTTACGTTCTCGAGCAGGGCAAACTGAAACGCGCGGGAGTAAAGCTGGGCCTTACCGACGGCAACTATACCGAAGTTCTCAGCGGCTTGAACGAAGGGCAACTGGTGGTGACCGGAACCTCAAGCACCACGAAAGCCGCCGCCCCTGCGGCCACCCAGGCGAATCCTGGCAGGCGGCTGGGCATTTAAACGGTGGACTTATGGCAGACTTCATTCGCATCGAGAATCTCACCAAGATTTACACCTTGGGAGACGTGGACGTGCGCGCCCTCGACGGCGTCTCCACCACCATCGCGCGCGGCAGTTTCGTGGCCATCATGGGGCCCTCTGGTTCCGGGAAATCCACCTTCATGAATATTCTGGGCTGTCTCGACCGCCCCACCTCAGGCACGTACACGCTGGATGGCGAAAACGTGGGCGAACTCGATCGCGACCAGCTCGCCGACATCCGCAATCGCAAGATCGGTTTCGTGTTTCAGCAATTCAATCTGCTGGCCCGCACCACGGCGCTCGAAAATGTCGAGCTCCCGCTGCTCTATAGCGCGGAAGGAGTGGACCCGGGCCACCAGCGCGCCCTGAACGCTCTGCGCATCGTGGGCCTGGCGGAGCGCGCCGATCATCGGCCGAACCAGCTCTCCGGCGGACAGCAGCAGCGGGTCGCTATCGCCCGCAGCCTGATCAACAACCCGCGGATTATCCTGGCAGACGAGCCCACCGGCGCGCTCGATTCCCGCACCAGCATCGAGATCATGGCTATTTTTCAGCGCCTGAACCGCGAGCAGGATATCAGCATCATCGTGGTGACTCACGAGCCCGATATTTCGAAATACGCGGAGCGGATCATCACCTTCAAAGACGGCCGGATTGTCAGCGACGAGCCCGTCCGCGACCGCCTCGACGCCGAGCATGAATTACAGGGGGAGGCTGTCGCGTCATGAAGAAAATCGTAGCCAGCATGAAGATCGCTTTTGGCGCGCTGCTCATCAACAAGCTGCGCTCGGCGTTGACCATGCTCGGAATCATCATCGGCGTGGCCGCGGTGATCGCCATGGTCGCCGTTGGCACCGGAGCGCAGGTGCGCATTCAGCAGCAGATTGCCTCCATCGGCAGCAACATCATCATCGTCCTCTCCGGCAGCGTTACCAGCTCCGGAATGCGCATGGGCGCCGGCTTTGCGCAGACCCTCACGGAAGATGACGCCAAGGCGTTGGCGCGCGACTGCCCCGGCGTTCAAATGGCCACTCCCGTGAGCCGTGGCGGAGCGCAGGTGATCTATGGGAACAACAACTGGGGCACCCAGATCCTGGGTACCACGCCGGATTATCTAAGCATTCGCGATCTGCAGATTCAAGAAGGCCAGCCGTTCACTACCACTGACGTCGACGCCGCGGCGAAAGTCGCTCTGCTGGGAAAGACCGTGGTCGACAACTTGTTTGGCGGCGAAGACCCCGTCGGCAAAGTGATCCGCATCAAGAAAGTGCCGTTTACGGTGGCCGGAACCTTGGTCTCCAAAGGTCAGTCGCCCACCGGCCAGGATCAAGACGACGTGATCCTGCTGCCCATCAGTTCCGCTAAGAAAAAAGTTCTGGGAGCGAGCCAGGCCAACGCCGCTAGCGTGGGCCAGATCATGGTGCAGGCGCGCGAGGGCATGTCAGCCGCCGCGCAGGATGAAATGACCAACTTGCTGCGGCAGCGTCATCATATCCAGGGAACCCAGGACGACGATTTCAGCATTCGCGATATGACCGAGGTCTTCAAGGCCCAGGAAAGCTCGGCCAGCGTGATGTCGATTCTGCTGGCGGCGATCGCCTCTGTGTCGCTGGTTGTCGGCGGCATCGGCATCATGAACATCATGCTGGTGTCGGTGACGGAGCGCACCAAAGAAATCGGTTTGCGCCAGGCTGTGGGCGCTAAAACCAAGGACATCTTGGCGCAATTTTTGGTGGAAGCGGTGACGCTGTCGGTTGCCGGAGGCGTGGTCGGAATCGCTCTGGGCTTGACCGTCAGTGCGCTCATTTCCTACTTCGCGGACTGGTCGACGGTAGTCAGCCTGGGTTCGATCCTGCTGGCCTTCGTGTTCTCGGCCTTGGTGGGGGTCTCGTTCGGCTACTACCCGGCGCGCAAAGCGGCCTTCATGGATCCGATTCAGGCGCTGCACTACGAGTGACACAAAAAGCGGGGCGAGAGATCGAGTCTCTCGCCCCGCTCGATGTTGCTGAGTCTGTGTCCGCTAGAAGGTAAACTTTAAGCCGAACTGGAATGCGCGCGGCCCGCCGCTGCCTAGTGACGGATTGTTATTGGCGACGTCCGGCGTCGAATGCGAACCGCCGAACAGCCCGGTCGTTAACGGGTCATTGTAGCCGTTGCCATTGAACTGCGGGTTGCCCCACATCATTTGATTCAAAATGTTGAAGATCTCCGACGCGGAACTGAGCGTTGAGCTTCTCACCAAATCTGAACTCCTTGAAGATGGAGGCATCCCACAGGTGAATGCCATTGCCGCGGAACATGTTGCGAACGGTGTTGCCTTGCGTACCCAGGGCCGGCGGGACCATCACGGAACTACCGTTGATAAAGCAACCCCATTTCTGCATTGCGATATAGCCCAGCGATCCGGCAGGCCCGGCGGCCGCCGTACAAGTCGGGTTGTTAATCGCTTGAGCTCCGGTCAGGAAAGGTACGGTAGCGCTCTTGAGACCGCTGAAGTCCGTGGGATTTCCCGTGAAGTTCCAGCCCTCCTGGAACTCTCCGATACCCGCGATGTCGGCGTTGCGGCCACCGGCATCGCTTACGACCCCAAGGCAGGGCGCTGAAAATACTCACGATAGAGGTGATTTTCCACCCTTCCATGAGTTGCCCAAATCCTTTGCGGCCCGGCAGCGCATACGTAAGGGTGCCGGTGAAGCGGTGGCGCATGTCGTAGTCGCTATTGGAGTAGTCCTGCCGCAGATTGAACGGCGTTCCATTGGGACCGGTGCGTTCGTTCGAATTTTCGTCGATCGCGTGAGAATACGTATAGCCCAGCGTGTAGCTAAGACCATGCGTGGGACGCTGCGTCAGCGCGGCTTGCAAGCCGTTGTAGTTGGAGAAGTACAGGTTCTGTACCGTGTAGACATAGGAAAGGTACGGATACAACTGGGACAACGGACGCAGAGCCTGAATCGCGCTGGAGCTGGGATTGGTTGACGCTGTAATGCTTGACGGGCAGGTTGCACCGGCGGCCGCAACCCTCGCTATTTGCGCTGCCGAAAGCCCCAGGCAGTAGCCGGCGCCTAGCGGCGGCGTGTTGGTGTAGTTCAAGCCGAGCAGTTTGTTCGCGTGGTTGCCGACGTAATTCAAATCCAGCGCTAGGCTGTTGCTGAGTTGGCGCTGGACGCCTAGCGACCAATTAAAGACGTAAGCATTGCGGAGATTCGGATCCGTTCCCTGGGCCGTGCAGAGCCGGTTGGTTCCGCACTTCAGAACGCTGGTGTCGGCGGAGCTGGGATAGATATTTCCGCCATAAAGCGACGAACTCTGATTCCAGTTGATCTGGGAGGGCGGTAGCGGTACCCCTGCTGAGCGAATCGTACCGATAGTTGGATCTGCGGTGACGCCGGCAGCGCATCCAGCGCCCGTGGTATTTATCGCGCCTCTGCAAAGCGTAAATCCGGTTGGGTTGGTGTTCAGGCCAGTGGTGGGATTGTTGGCGTTCTGTTGAGAGAGGAAAATCCACCAACCGGGAGTCACATACATGACGCCGGCGCCTCCGCGGACCACCGTCTTCCCGTTGCCGGAGGCATCCCACGCGAAGCCTAGCCGCGGCGCGAAGTTGTTCTTGTCCGGCGCCCACATATTATCCGCGTTTACACCCTGTTGGGTGAATCCAGTACCCGGTATGAAATTCCCCAAAAGACCGTTGTCCTCGTGCAGAGGTGTCAGGTACTCATAGCGGATGCCGAGATTCAAAGTAAATCGCGGAAGTACGCGCCAGTCATCCTGGAAGTAAAACGCCATGGCCTTCTGGCTTCGAGTGCGCGGCGCGGGTCGCCGATGAAAATCTGTCCATTGGAGGTGGGCGTACCGGCCATGAAATTTTGTAATTGGCTGAATCCGCCTGGGGTGTTCCCGAAGCTGGTTTGTCCGCGGCCGCGGTTGAAAGTGCCACCCGCGCCGATATGGGAGGAACGGAATTCGACCCCGACTTTCATGTTGTGCTTACCCTTCAAGTACGAAACTCCGTCGATGAACTCGAAAATGTCATCCGGGCCGTAATACTTGGGAAAGCTTACGCAGCAGCCGATGCCCCCGAACCCCGCCAGCGAGATGTTGGTGAATCCGCACACCGGCTTGGTGGAGCCATAACCGAACGGTACTCCGTAATCCGGGGCCGACGAACCCGGGCAATCGGTGGTTTCAAAGCTTTGTACGAAGCGGTTATAGCCAAACCGGAAGCTATTGAATAGCGCCGACGAGGCAATGTAATTCCACTGCAGGCCGACAAAATCGATCCGCGCCGAATCCGTGGGACGCCAATATGGCTGGGTGATGTTTTGCGCATTCACCACCGTTCCGGTGTGGGTACCGTAGAAATATTTCGCGTTCAGGAGGTTTTTCTCGTTGATGTTATAGTCGACTTTCGCCAGCCCGCCCTTCACCGAATACTCCGTCGGGAGGTTCGCGCTGACGGTATTTCCCGCGCCGCGATTGAAAAAGGCGGGATCCAGGTCGAAGATGGAATAGCCGCTAGGTGCGCGCGCAGTTTGCATCCAGTCCGGAAATCTTCAAACTGGTGGGACTGAGTGGCTTGCCGGCTGTCTTAACCGCATTACACGCTGATACCAGGGCAGTAGTTGAGGGCACATTGACTGAGTAAGCGTTACCCAACTCATAGTCCTGGGCCTCGTAGGCGCCGAAGAAGAATAGCTTGTCTTTTCGGATCGGTCCGCCGATGCTGCCGCCGTAATTCTTAAGGGTTACCTGCTGCTTCTGGTCCCCGGTCAAAAAGCCGTTGCGGGCGTCGGTCGCGTCCGTTCGGCCGTAAGCGGCCGCGGTTCCGTGGAAGCCGTTGGTGCCCGACTTGAGTGCGATGCTGGTGATCGATCCGGGCTTCCAGCCGAATTCCGCCTTGGGGTTCTGCTGGGTGCTGAACTCCTGAATGGTATCGATGGGCAACAAGGTCGCCGCATCACCCGCCAAGCTGACCGAGTTGATGGTGCTCTGGCCGCCCAGCGGCTCCATGGCGGTGATTCCGTCCAGGATGTAAACGTTGTGCTCGGGACGCATGCCATTGGTCGTCTGGGTCCACGCACCGCCGCCTGGAACGATCGTGATTCCGGGACGCAGTTGGAGCAAGTTCATGAAATTGCGCCCATTGAGCGGCAGGTCCTGAATGGTCCCAGGCCGCAACGTTCCGCCGAGCACCGAAGCTGGTGGTGTTCATCTGGCGGCGGCTCTCCGGTCACGGTCACCGTCTCCGTCTGCTGACCCGGCTGCATGGTGACGTCGATGCGAAGTTCCTGCGAAACGCTCAGATACGATATCTTTGCGATCGATGGTCCGGAAGCCTTGGAATTCCACGTTCACGCTGTACGTGCCAGGCGTCAAATTGGGAGCGGCGTAGGCGCCGGCCGAATCGGTGGTCAACTGCCGCGGGGCGCCTCGCTCACGTCGGTGATCGTAACCATGGCGCCCGGAACGGCGGCGCCCGATTGGTCTGTCACGGTTCCGTCGATGCGGCCCGTGCTGCCTTGCCCGAATAGCGATGCGCACCGCTGCGAGCAACATCAAGTACTCGCACGGCTCTTCTTACATTTCCAGTAGGCGCAAATAGGCTCTCTGCGGATTTCGGATACATACGTGGATCCCCTCCCCCTGAATTTAGCTACACCCAAACGCTGCGCCATCTCTCACCCGTTTCAAAAAACGGCTCAGCGGAATCGCAACACCCAATTACCGAAGCTGACCGTTCCTCAGGAATTCCTCAGGAACTCAGTCTCCAGGGAAGTTATCATCGAGTGAAACCAAAGTCAAGGCCCAAACGCAACATTGCCGGGAAAAGCGCAACGGCGCGGAATCCCGGCGCGCATTCGCGCGTGATACGATTCGTGAGGCACTCGCTCTGCGAAGGGAAGCATGTCAACTACCCAACCGTTGTCCGCATCTGTCAAATCGAAGACGCCTCTGACGCGCAATCAAATTCGCGGATTTCTCGCGTCCTGGGGTGGCTGGGCGCTGGATGGAATGGACTCTTTCATCTACGCGTTGGTATTAGTGCCCGCACTGCGCGAACTCTTGCCCAAGTCGGGAATCGCGGCCACCAACGCCAATGTCGGCTACTACGGCGCGATTCTGTTCGCGCTCTTCCTGATCGGCTGGGGACTCGCGCTGATCTGGGGACCCATCGCCGATCGCTTCGGCCGCATGCGCACGCTGATGCTCACGGTGCTGTGCTTTTCGTTATTCACATTCATGGCCGCGTTCTCCACGAACGTGTGGGCACTGGGAATTTTTCGATTGCTGGCCGGCCTGGGGATCGGCGGCGAGTGGTCCGTTGGCGCCACCTTCGTCTCTGAAGAACTGCCTGAAGACCGGCGCAAAATGGCTGCGGGCTTGATGCACACGGGATATTACTTTGGATTCTTCCTGGCGGCAATCGCCAACTATACCGTGGGCGCGCACTATGGCTGGAGGGCCATGTTCATCGTTGGGGGCATGCCGGCGTTGCTGATCGCGTTCTTTTACAATCGCGTGCATGAACCGGCCGTGTGGCGGGAGAAGAAGAACCAACTGGGCAGCGCCTGGACCGCGCTACACGCCTTCAAAGCTCCTTTCTCGAAGCTCTACCGGCGGCGCACGATTTTGAATTCGATCTACATGCTGGCGTCCATCGCGGGCCTGTGGGCCGGGTCTTCTTATGTTCCAGCCGCGATTACAGAACTAGCCACCAAAGCGGGTCGAACGGCTTTCGAGGCGGCGCAGTTGTCCTCCTACGGAACCGCCTTGCTCTCGGTAGGCACTATTCTGGGTGCGATCATGACACCCATTCTGGCCGAACGCTACGGACGTAAAATCACGCTCGGATTCTTTTTTGCGATGATGTTCATCTTCATCGCGTTCGGTTTCGGTAAAGTGTTTTACTTCGAAACCAACGCGTTGGCCTGGTTCATGGCGTGCCTGTTCTTTTTAGGAATCGGCGGCGCGAACTTCGCGGTGTATTCATTGTGGATTCCCGAACAGTACGGCACCGAATGCCGTGTCAGCGCGTTTGCGTTTACCACCAACATCGGCCGCTTCGCGGCAGCTGGAATCAGCTTCCTGGTGGGAGCCGGCGTCCGCCATTACCAGACTCTCGGGATCCCGGTGGCGCTCACGTCCGTTGCATTTCTGATCGGCATTCTGCTGCTGCCCTTGGGCGTCGAGACCAAAGGCAAGCCACTGCCGTCTTAAGCGAAGACATGAGTGCTGTGATGAAGGCCATGGTCCTCAAGGGACCCAGTAAGTTGACGCTCGACGAGGTTGCGCGCCCCGCCATTAAAGAAGGGCATGTGTTGGTGCGCATCACGCACTCTGGCCTGTGCGGGACGGATCTGAAGATTTATCAGGGCGCGATTCCGCGCAAGGTATCCGCTGATCATGGGCCATGAAATGATCGGCGAAGTGGTCGGAGGGCGGCAACGGCGCGGACATCCGTCCCGGCGTGCGCGTCATCATCGATCCCGTGGTTTCCTGCGGCGCCTGCTTGCAGTGCCGCGCCGGCCAGACCAGCATATGCCCGAACGGCGGTCTGATCGGCCGCGATACCGATGGCGGATTCGCCGAGTACGCCGCGGTGCCTGTGAGCCAGGTTTTCCGCTTGCCCGATTCCGTCGATAGCCGCACTGCGCCGCTGATTCAAGTGGCGACGACGTGCCTGCATGCGCAGCGCCTCACGCCTTTTTTCCTGGGCGAGTCGGTGGCCGTGATGGGCCTGGGCGTGTCGGGCCAACTGCACGTCCAAATCGCCAAGGCGCGCGGCGCGGGCACGGTGATCGGCGTCAGCCGCAGCCGCTTCAAGAGCGGCATGGCGAGACAGCTGGGCGCGGACATTACCATCGACTCCGGTACGGGAGCCGTTGAGAAAGTTCTCGAAGCCACTGGCGGGCGCGGCGCCGACGTAGTGATCGAATCGACCGGCGTGCTGGCCTCGCTCGCCGACGCCATCCGCATGGTGCGGCCCGGTGGACGCATCGTTATGTTCGGCATCATCAGTGCAAAAGAGGGCGCGCTGCCGTTTTATGAGCTGTACTTTAAGGAGCTAACGCTCATCAATGCCCGCGCCGCGACGGCGGAGGATTTCACAGGGATGATCGACCTGGTGGGCCGCGGAGTAGTCCGTCTCGAACCGCTGATCACGCACCGCATGCACCTGAGCGAACTGGAGGCGGCGATCGGCCTGGTCGAAGACGGCGCCGATGACCGCCTGAAGATTATTTTGGATCACGCCTAGATCGCGTGCGGTTCCGTGAGGCCCGCGCCGCACTTTGCACAGAACCGCGACCGCAGGGAGCGGACGTAATCCTACGCGAGAACCGCAGTCTTGCGGCGCGATTTCGGAACCGACGGTGCCGCAGCCGGCGAATTCTGCATCGGCAAACTGAAGCGCCGAATTCCGTCATAAGCATACAGCGCCCCAGCCACCGCACCGGCTGTCGGGACCAAACCAATCTCCCCCGCTCCCTTTGCGCCGTAACCGCCAACCTCGTCAGGGACTTCAATCAGGATCACATCCACCGGCGGCGTGTCCTTCGCTTTCAGAATCCCCAGGTCGCGCAGCAGCAGCGAGTCTGGCTTGCCGCCCGTGCTGGTGAAATCCTCAGACAGCGCATAGCCCAATCCCATATGCACGCCGCCTTCGATCTGTCCCGCACAGGCCTTGGGATTGATCGCGCGCCCGACATCGTGCGCCGCGATCACGCGCTCCATGCGCCCGTCTTCGCCAAGGATCACCACCTGCGTGGCGTAGCTAAAAGTCAGGTGTGTAGTCGGGTTGTCGACGGCTTCCGGAGTCCCCGGCTTCGTTGTGAAGTTACACACGTAGTCGCCCAGGTATTCGCGCCCTACCAATTGTTCGAGCGTCGATTGCTTCAGGTCTTCGGCCAATTGACTGGCCGCCCGCTGCGAGGCCGCGCAGCTCAGAGTGGTGCCGCGCGAGGCCCAAGTCTCGCCGCACTTGATGCCCAAGTCTTTATCCCAGCGGACCGTCATGATTTCCGGCGGAAGCCCAGTTTCCTCGCACACCGCCTGACGAATCGTCGTAAACAGCCCCTGGCCCATCTCCGTGTAGCCAGTGAGAATTTCCAGCCGCCCGCCCTCGAGCACGCGAATGGCAGCGTGTCCGCTGTCGATGGTGCCGTTCCCGATGCCTGTGCTCTTGATGCCGCAGCCGATGCCCGCGTATTTCGCGCTCTTGTAAATGTCCTTCACGGCTTGGAGCGTCTCCAGGATGCCGCAGCTCTCGCGCATGATTTGTCCTGTCCCAAAAGCGTCGCCCGGAAGCAGAACGTTACGCTCGCGAATGTCATAGCCATCCACGCCGACCTTCTCGGCCAGCATGTCCATGATCCCTTCCATCGCGAAGTGCGCTTGATTGGTGCCAAACCCGCGCATCGCTCCGCTGGTGGGATTGTTCGTGAAGACCGCCTTAGATTCGATATCCACGCTCGGCACACGATAAGGCCCGCAAGCGTGGCACGCCGCGCGCAGCAGACATTTGCCGCCAGTGCCCGCGTAGCCGCCCGTATCGCCGACGATGCGCGCGCGTACCGCCAGCAGATGGCCTTCGGCGTCGGCAGCAACCTTGTAGTGCATAACCATCGGATGCCGCTTGGGATGCAGCTGCGTCGATTGCTTCCGCGTGAGAACGGTCTTGACCGGCCGCCCCATTAGGAACGCCGCCAGCGCCGTCTGCGCTTGAATAGAGAGCTCTTCCTTCGCGCCAAACGCCCCGCCGCTGGCAGCCAGCGCAATCTCCACATCGTCTAGCGGCAATTTCAGCGTCGCCGCAATCTGCTTTTGGTCGAAGATCGACCCCTGGCTCTGCGTCCACACCTTGACGCCTTTGCCCTGCGGCAACGCCAGACAAGCTTCCGGTTCCAGAAAACGCCGGTTCGATCGGTTGCGTAGAGAACACCTGGTCGATCACATGCGCTGCGGAGGCAAAAGCCTCATCCACGTTCCCACGCGAGAACGCCGTAGTATCGAGCAGGTTCGGATGCACGTGCAAATTGCCCGGCGCATGCACCTGTGGAGCGCCCGGTTCCAGCGCCGCGAACGGGTCCGTCACGGGTTCATAGACTTCGTATTCGACCCACACTTTATCCGCCGCCGCGCGCGCGTGAAAAGCCGTATCGGCCACCACCAGAACAAAAATATCGCCGACGCAACAAGTGGTTTCGCCCACCGCAACAAAGATCGGCAGGTCGGGAATAGTGAGGCCAGTGCCGCGTTGTCCGGGCACGTCCGCCGCGCTCAGAATCCTGACGACACCCGGCATCGCCAACGCTTCGTCGGTATGAATCGCCAGCACCTTGGCGCGCGGATGCTCGCTCAATACCGGAGCTCCATGGAGCATTCCCGGCACGCGCATGTCATCGACGAACGGCCGGTCCCCCATCGCCTGTTCGATGCCGTAATAGCGCGACGGCGATTGCCCAATGCCATTCTCTTTGGTCGACGTACCGCGAGTCCGCCCGTACTGCTCGCCAAAATAAAAGTGCCGGCGCGGCTCTTTCGGGACCAGGCCCTTCCCCTGGTTCCCGTTCACTTTGCCCCAGGCCTCGCCAGCAGTCTGCACCGCGTCCAGAATGCGCGCGTAGCCAGTGCAGCGGCACAGATGTCCGTCGAGCGCCTTGGCCACCGCGTCGCGATCCGATGCGCGTCCATTCTTGATCAACGACGACGCGCGCACCACGATGCCCGGGATACAGAAGCCGCATTGCACCGCGCCTTCGTGCACAAACGCCTCGCCCAGTAGATTGCGCATCTCTTCCGGAATGCCTTCGAGCGTGACTACCTCGCGCCCTTCCATGTGTTGCGGCTGGCGCAAACAAGCCAGTACCGGCTGTCCGTCCACCAGCACCGCGCAACAGCCGCACGCGCCTTCCGGAGCGCAGCCGTTTTTGGGCGACGTGATGCCGTTATCCTCGCGTAACAGATCGAGGAAAGTCATCCCCGGCTCATACGTCCCGACAGTAGGTTTCCCGTTTAAAATGAAGTGGATTTTGCCCATGTTGTGCTAGCGAACCCGCCGCCCCAAGGCTATCGGGCCCAGTAGCATTGTATCAATGATCCGGTTTTGACGATGTTTTGACGTATTTTGATGGAAGTTTGCATGCACTCTCGTGCTACCATAACCAATCTGGAATGCTACGTAGTCTGCCCCCCTTTCGTGCCGATCAAGTCGGCAGTTTGCTTCGCCCTCAAGAATTGAAAGAAGCCCGCGCCAAACGGGAAAAAGGCGCCATTACAGCAGAAGAACTCAAGGCCGTCGAAGACCGCTGCATCAAAGATCTGATCGCCAAGGAAGAAGCCGTCGGTCTGCAAGGAATTACGGATGGCGAATTTCGCCGTTCCTTCTGGCACCTGGATTTCCTGGAAAAGCTGAAAGGCGTCGAAGGTTATGACGCCGAGCAAGGCATCACCTTTCAGGAAGGCAAGACCAAAGCCAAAGGTCTCCGCGTGACCGGCAAGCTGGATTTCACCGACCACCCGTTCATCGAGCACTTCAAGTTTCTGCAGGCCAACACCACCCGCACTCCCAAGATGACCATCCCGTCCCCCAGCGTGCTGCATTACCGCGGCGGTCGGACGGCCGTTACCGAGCAAGTCTATCCGGTCATCGACGAGTTCTATCACGACCTCGGCCAAGCCTATAAGAAAGCCGTAGCCGCGTTCGGCGCGGCCGGTTGCAAATATTTGCAGCTCGACGAAGTCAATTTTACGTACTTGTGCGACACCGATCAGCGCCAGATGCTGCGTGACCGCGGCGACAATCCCGACAAACTCCCGGACATTTACGCCGACATGATTAACGCCGCAATCTCCGGGCGTCCCGAAGGCATGCGCATGACCATGCACCTGTGCCGCGGCAACTACAAATCCATGTGGATCGCGCAGGGCGGCTATGAGCCGGTAGCGGAAGTGCTCTTCCATAAGATCAACATCGACGCGTACTTCATGGAGTGGGACAGCGACCGCGCAGGCAGCTTTGAGCCCCTGCGTCTGGTTCCCAAGAACAAGCAAGTGGTGCTCGGCCTGGTGACGACTAAGACCGGCAAGCTCGAAACCAAAGACGAGTTGAAGCGCCGCATCGACGAAGCCTCCAAGTTTATTGACCTCGATCAGCTCTGCCTCAGCGGACAATGCGGTTTCGCGAGCACTGAAGAAGGCAACCTGCTAGCGGAAGAAGAGCAGTGGGCCAAGCTGAGGCTGGTCGTTGAAACCGCTAACGAAGTATGGGGCTAGCCTTAGCCACCCAACGCGGCGCCGAATCGATCCGCTGCCGCAGAATCATATTCAGTTGTCCCGCGTGGTGCTGGACGTGGCGCATGTTGTAGAGCAGTAACTCCGCGCGAGTGACTTCCGGCCGCTCGAATCCGCAACGCTCATCCGCTGTTTCCTCCGTCAGTGCGTCGATCCTAGCCCGGCACTTCCTGCGCCCATGGTCAAGGTACGCGAGCAGCTCCTCTTTCGTGAAGGGCCGCTCCGGGAGGATTCCCGCCGGGTCCAATTCATCCAGCGTGAACGGAGCCGGAGGCGTGAACCCCTCCGCCGATTCAGACATATTGAAGTCCAGGAAGAAGAGCGTGTGATAAGCGATGTACCAACACTCCGGCCAGACGTCCTCCGGACAAGCGCGCATCGCATTTTCGAGCATGTCGATGGCAGCTCCGAACTGCTGCCAGATAGCCGTCTTCCAGTCCACCTATTTGATGTGGCCTTCCGTGACTTCCTTGTTATTTTCCTCGCACGAGTATTCCATCAGTTCCCAATCGCGGCGTAGTTTGAAGGTGCGTTTGTTGGTGAACGGTTTGGTATACGCCTTAGGATCGTCAACCGTGATCTCAAACGCGATCGTGTCGTCGGGTTTGCGAGTGTAGCGCTGAATCACATGCAGTTGATCGCTATGCGGATGGCCGATCGTATCCAGGCGCGTATTCTCGTTGAAGCCGATCGAATCGATCACCAGAGTATCGCCTTCGTAGTGCGCGACGGAGTTGCCGTTCCAAGTCGGTTCAACTTTCTTAGGATGATCGCGTCCGTCCGCGGGAACCACGAGGAAGCTGGCGAAGCCTTCAAACAACAGCACCACGTTCTTAGGCCCCTGCACGATCTCCATCGGCATAGGCGTGTTCACCAGTCGCGTTAGCCCCGCAGGCAGGCAGTGCCCCGTGTAGTCGAACTTCGCCGCATCATACGCTTTGAAGTCCGCCGCGCCCCAAGCGGTGAACGGTAGCCCGCCTTCGAGGCCCCGCGACATGTCCGGCGTATACGGAATCTGCCACACGCCGTTGAGATCGGGCCGCCCGTCAGGCAGATGCGGAACGCCCGCCGATTGCCCTGCGGCGAAGGCCGCCGTCAACGCGAAACCGAATAGGCAAGCTTTCATTTGGAACTCCCTTGCGGCCCCACCAAATGCGGCAGGTCCTGATTGTTTTCGAGACACTCATATTCCATCACACGATCCGCGCGCGGCGGATGCCGCAGCGTCATGTGAATGGTCCACGGCCCGGTCATCACTTTGGGGTCTTCCATGGTTACGTCCAAAGCGATGGTGTCCTCTGGCGTTCGCCGGTAGCGCTCCACCACATGCAACTGCTCGCTGTGAAAGTGCCCGCGCCCATCGAGCCAGGTCTTGTCGTTGAACCCTGTGACGTCTACCACCAGCGTGTCGCCTTCCCAATGCGCCACCGAATCGCCCATGAAAGTAGGGTCGAGATCATCGGGATGTTTGCTCCCCGTCGTCGGAATAATGCGGAAGGCGTGGAAAGCCTCATAGAGAATCACGATGCGCCCGGGCTTCTGCACGATTTCGAAAGGCATCGGCATGGTAGTGATGCGCGGGACTCCGGGCAAGAAGCAGCGCGCGATGGGATCGGCCTTCGCCAGCCCGTCAGCGTATTCCTTGACCTTCGCCAGCGTCCAATCCTGATACGGCGGTGCCTGCCGAGGCGCCGCAGGCGCACGCGGCGGGCCCGTGGGCTCGCCATCCAGACTCACCCCGCCGCTCTGCCAGATTCCCGAAAGGTCAGGCTGGGCCAATGCCGTAACCGCCATCGCGGCGAGCAGGATGCAGAGTTTCATGGCGCTAATTGGCAGGAGGCCCAGAGAAGATTTTGCGTCCGTCCGATAGCGTCAACTCCCGGCTGGCAGCGCGTTTCGACCCATCGCGCGCAGCCCAACCCGTGACGTTCACTGTGTCTCCGACCTTCAGTAGATCGCGTGAAAATCCCACGCGCCGCAAAGTATTGGGCGGATACCCTTCGAAAGCCCAGTTCGCCACGTTGCCGCTTTCATCCTTGACGTCGATGTAGTAATAAATGTGCGGATTGGTCCACTCGATTTTGGTCACGACGCCCTTCAGCGCCACCGGAGCCTTGGTATCGTACTCCGCCGCGAACGAATGGTGTGCGAGCGCCGGCAAACTCGCCAGCAGCAGGAAGCCAACGAATTTCAATCGCATGAGTGTTACCTCTAGGGACGCCCAGCCGGCCCCTTAATGTGAGAGACGTCCTGGTTATTTTCCTGACAAATGTATTCCATGATTTCGCCCTTTGGCATCAGGCGCGCGTTAAACGTCACCTTAAAGGGCTTGGAGTAAGCGCCGGGATCGTCGATGGTGATCTCATTCACCAGCGTCCCAAAATCTTTACGAGTGTAGCGCTCGATCGTATGCAGCTTTTCGGTATGCGGATGCCCGCGAAAGTCGAACCAGAATCGGTCGTTGAAGCCGACGGTGTCGACAACTAACGTGTCGCCCTCCCAGTGGCCGACCGAATGCCCATACCAGGTAGGATTCGGATCCGCCGGATGCGCGCGCCCGTCCATGAAGATCTGGCGATAGCTGTGAATGTTCCCCTCGAAAAGAATGTACAAGCGTCCCGGAGCCGTTGCGAATGTCCACGGGTAAGGCGCCGTGCGCGGCACGCCAGTGGGCAAGCAGTTGGCTTCGGGATCGTCTTTCGACTGCCGCGCCTGCATGAGTTTTTGCGCCGACGGCAACATCGGAATCGTCTGGCCCTTGGCCAGACCTAGTTCCAGATCCCCCACGGGCCCGCCGCCAAACCAGATTCCCGAGAAGTCCGGTTTGCCGTCAGGCAGCCGCGGAGCCGGCGCGGGAGGTAGATTAGGCACCGTGCTCGCCACCGCCCCGGCCCCCGCCGGAGACGTGACCGCGGTGGGCGAATTTTGTCCCGGCAGCAGTGCCGCCGTCAACATCGATAACAGAACAATCACGCGAAATATTCTCACGTCAGTTCTCCTTAAGGCTGCGGACCGCCATCGCCCGACGATCCCGCGAACACCTTGCGTCCATCCGACAGCGTAACCGCCCGCGCGTTCGCCATATTCGATCCGTCCTTCGCCTGTGACCCGCTGACCTCCACCGCATCCCCCACTTGCAAGGAATTTCTTTTCCAACCGTTGCGCACCAGAACGTTGGGGCTCGCGAGTTCCAGGTTCCAATTCGTGACGTTGCCCTTGTCGTCCTTCACGTCCACATAGAAGCGGGCATGCGGATTCGACCACTCGACTTTCGTCACTACACCCTTCAGCGTGACGGGCTTCTTCTCGTCATACTCCGCCGCGAAGGAATGATGCGCCAGCAGCGGCGTTACAAAAATAGCAACTCCTAAGCTAACCGTCAGACCCCTGATCATTTCAATACCCCGATGAACTTCCAATACCCCACCGCCACCGCGGCGGCGATCAGCATGAGGATCGCATAAGTATTCGCCAATCGCACCCGCTGCCCAGGACTGAACGCCATGTTCCCCGTAAGTCCCTCGCCCATCGCCAGCCAGAAATTCTGGTACGACATCCAGAACGGCACCGAGGCGATTAAGATCGGAGCCATCACCACCAGCGGCGGAATCCCCGCAGCGCTGGTCACATCGACTACCGACAAGAACAACACCGAAATCGCAATGAAACTCGAGGGATCGAGAAAACGCAGCAGGTACATCGCGAAAGCCAGCACAATCGACAGGAACACCAGATTGGACGTGAGTTGCCGCGCCACCGGCACGAAAAATCCGGCGACCCAATCCGTGACTTTGGTGTCTTGAATCACGTTAGCCAGCCCAAACACCCCGCCCAAATACAGCAACAATGACCACGACACTGCCGTGCCAATGTCTTCATCCCGCAGAATTCCTGCCAGCGCGAACACCGCCATTGCGAACGTGCCGACCACGAACGACGGCAGGTGATGATACCGGTCCGTAGTCCAGAAAACGATCGACAGCACCACGACGATCGCCGTGATCAACTCCGGGCGCTTGAAACTGCCGAGCGCTTTCAGTCGATCGCGCGCGAAGGCCGGCGATGCGTCCAGCGGCGCCTCCGGCCGCAACACAAATTGATTGCCGATCAGAATCAGAATGCACAGCAGCAACGTCGGAAACGTGATTACCTGCGCGTAGCCCAGCCAGGTCAACGGCAAATGCTTCACGTCGAACGCCGCTGCAACAATGGGCCCGTCGAGCGACCCGTAAAGAAACGCGAGCCCCGGAACCACCGCCATCTCCACCGTAGTCAGAACAATCAGCGCCGCCCCGCGGCTGCGATTCGCTAGCCCCAAGGACTGCGCCAGCGCCCAAGCAATCGGCACCATGATGGCCGTGCGAACCGTCATCGACGGAATTCCTAGCGCGAGCACAAATCCAATCACGAAGAACGCGCTAAGAATGCCCGAGTAGGTGCCAGGGAACAGCGAAAGGATATAGTACGAGAGCCGCTCCGCCAGCCCCGTCTTCTTCATAGCGAAGCCGTAGAAGAGAACGGTGACCAGCACCCAAAACGGCGGCCCGCCGAATCCGCTCAGCGCCAGCGGCGGCCGCACCCCGGCGATGATCAGCAGCCCCATCATCATGACGGAAGCCACCCCGTTGTTCATCACCTGAAAAGCCCACAAGATCGCCGTGAATACCGTGATCGCCAACACCAACTGCGCCCGGTGCGAGAGCCCTTCGAGCGGCGGTAGCAGCGCGATGACGACCCCAGCCACGATAGCCAGCGCAAGCCACGCCCACTTCAGTCCGGTCTTGGGAACGGTCCCGACGGTCGTTGTCGCGGTAGTCACGTCTTGTCTATCTTATTGCAAATCTCCCGCAGCAAGTGGGGCGGGCCTCCGGCCCGCAGCCGGCCTCCCGGCCGGCCACCGCTCAAGCCGATTGCATGCTCTTCTCCAGCCGGTCCAATGTCCGCATCGCCGACAGACATTGACCCACGCTAGCGTTTGGCTCGCGCCCTTCTTTGATCGCGGCAAAAAACTCGCGGTCCTGCAGCTCGATGCCGTTCATCGAAACGTCCACTTTAGACAGGTCGATTTGCTTCTGTTCCCCGTCCACTAGGTCGTCATAGTGCGCGACGTAAGTTCCGTTGTCGCAGATATACCGAAAGAAAGTCCCCTGGGGACCCTTGTTATTGAATGACAGCGACAGCGTGCAAACCGCCCCTGACGGAACCTTCAGAATGATCCCCATGTCCATCGCAATCCCCAACTGAGGATGCATTGGACCTTGCACAGCCTGCGCCAGCGAAGCCGTTTCCCCCGTCTGATACTGAAAAAGATCCACCGTGTGGCAAGCATGATGCCACAGCAGATGATCCGTCCAACTCCGCGGCTTCCCGGCGGCATTCATATTCGTACGCCGGAAAAAATAGGTCTGCACGTTCATTTGCTGGATCTTCAGCTCCCCGGCTTTGATGCGCTTATGCACCCACTGATGGCTAGGATTGAAACGCCGCGTATGCCCCGCCATCGCCACCACGCCAGTTTCTTTTTGCACCCGTACCAGGCGTTCCGAGTCCGCCAGCGAGTCCGCCATCGGAATTTCCACCATCACGTGCTTGCCCGCCCGCATGCACTGCTCCGCCTGCGCCGCATGCAGATGCGTCGGAGTTGTAAGGATCGCCGCCGCTACACCCGGTTGCGCCAGACTCTGCGCCAGATCCGTAGTCCAATGCGGAATGCCGAATTGTTTCGCGACCTCTTCCGTGGCCCCTGGATTTCCGCCCGCCAGCGATACCACCTCGATACCGTCAATCTTTGACAGGGCTTCAAGATGTTTAATGCCGAACGCCCCCTGTCCCGCCACGCAGATCTTCATGTTTATCGCTTCTCCTGCTCCGCCCGCATCCGCCGCTGCTCTGCCTGCACCACGATCAGCGACATCCACATCCCCAGCGGATGCGCCCCGGCATCCACCAGCGGATGCGGCTTCAGCGAGCGCACCGCGTCAATACTCTCGTCCTTCATGGTCTCGAGCGCTACCGCCTGCTTGGGACTCAGGCCATACTCCTTCGCCACCGCCTGCGTGTCCGCAAACAGCTTGCGCCGCAAATCGCCCGAAAAGCGCAAGTCGTACAGCACTTTATTGAGCGGATAATCGTTGGGGTCCGGATGCGTATAGAACTGATATCCCACCTTGTCCGAAAACTTCCAAGTAGGCGCCGGCTCCGGCGTAGTCGGCGTATTTTTCTTATTCGGAATAAAACTCATCACTGCATGCCCGTGATGCCAAGTGGGCTGATACGTGATTAACTCCCCCGGCTGATTGCCGATGGCCCCGAACAGCATCATCCAGGGAAGCATCTCGGTGTTGCCCACTTCATCCAACTGCGGATTGGTCAGGTTCAATAGTGCTTCGTGGTTACCACGCTCCATATGCGCAATAGCCCACCAATCGAAATCGAAATCCGGCTGCGGATATTTCCATGCCCCCGGATAATGCGACATCCCGCCGCTGGCAATCACCGCAACCTTAAGCGCCGTCTTCTCGACAATATCTTTGATCGCCGCCCCGAGTTGCGCGCAGCGCCGAGCCGTCGGCAGCGGCGGCAGATAAGTGTTCACGAAGATCGGGAGCACTGGAATCTTACGCCCCTCGATCACCCACTCGTACACTGCCGCGAAGGAATGCCCTAGTTCTGCGTCCTGCGAAAAACACATATCGAAGCCGCCGAGCACCAGTTTATCCAGCAGCTCTTCAGCGAACGGATGAATGGGCAGAGAGTAAGTCTTGCGGGCGAACGCCGCCTTCGAATGCAGCCCGCCGACGATCGCGAACGTCGGCACCGCATGCAGAAAAAACGTTTCCAGGTGATCGCTGCCGATCACAATCGCCAGATCCGGCTTGGTCTCATCCAGCAGTGTGCCCAAATGACGCATCGCCGCGATGTCCGCGTCCAGTTGCTTAGGATCTTCACTCGGCGGATAGACAAATAACTGCGGCGCGTGAACCGTAGCCGCGGCAAACACAATCTGTCCCATGGTTTTACTCCTCGTCAACGTAGTTGACGCCAAGCTGCTTCAGTTTTTCGCGCAGCCCGTAGAAATCCAGGCCCAATTCGCCATTGCGGAGCCGCTCGCGCGTCTTCGCTTCCTTATCGATGCGATCCCGCCCGGCCTGAGCCACAGCCGCTGCCTGTTCGCGAGGCACCACCACGACGCCATCGGCGTCCGCTACCACTACGTCCCCTGGGTTGACCATCATCCCCGCGCAAACCACCGGCACGTTCACTGACCCGGCAGTCGATTTCACAGTCCCCTGCGCCGAAATCGCCCTCGCCCACACCGGAAAATCCATCGCGGTCAACTCGGCGGTATCGCGTACCCCTGCGTCGGTAATCAATCCCACCACGCCATGCGCCTCGCACGACACCCCCAGCAATTCGCCGAACATGCCGTCCGTCGATTCCGAAGTCGTGGTCACCACCAAAATGTCGCCGCGCTTACAAACGTCCATGGCAGCATGAATCATCAGATTGTCGCCCGGCTGCGAAGAAATGGTGACGGCCGTCCCCGCCGCCCGCGCGGAAGGATAAATCGGACGCATGTAAGGTTTCATCAGCCCTGTCCGCCCCTGCGCTTCGTGCACCGTAGCGACGCCCAACTCGCCCAACATCCGTACTACCTCCGGATCGGGACGCTTGATGTTGCGGACAACCTTGTGGCTCATGAACTCTATTCCATCAGCGATGCCGGAATCGTCGCCGCCATGTGCCGAATATCACTCACACTGAATCCCGCATCCAGCATTTTCTGCGCGAACATCGCGAACCCTTCGGCCACCGGAGGATTAATCGTCTGCCCCAAGTCCGTCGAAAGTATCGTCCGCTTGACGCCCGTCTTGCGCGTAGCCTCGAACATCCCCTCCCATGACGACTTGCCCGTATGCATGGTCGTGAAGCAATGCTCGATCACAGCGCCCAACTCGGCAAGCTCGAACTGTTCCTGAGCCGTCAGACTCTGTGATGGAAACTCCGCGTGCGTCACCACCACCTTACGCAGTCCGATCTCTTTCGCCGTCTTGACCAAAGCGAAGATTTCCTTGCGCCCCAAATGTCCGGTCGCCAAAATCATGTCGTACTTCTTGATCAGCTCCAGCACCGTGCGTGCCGCAGCCGAGCAGTTCCCATCCGCATCGATCACCGTCATCGGAGGCGGATTAATCCCCGTCGCCGCCAGCTCCAACTGGATCTTGGCCCAGAACGGCAGCTTAGATTTGGTGCCATCCGGACGCCCCGCAGTTTCGTTTGCGGCATCCACCGTCGGCATCCAGACAATCTTGGTGCCGGACCGCCCCGCGAGCTCCACCGCCACCGGATTCAGCCCGCCGACGCTATGGTTCAGGGCAATCGCGCCGAACGCATGAATCCCCGGCACCGCCTTGGTGACTACCTTCGCGCGCTCTGCCGTAGGGAAATAGTGCGACTTCAGCACAAACCCCTTGAGCCCATGCGCCAAAAATTCCTTGGCCAGATCCAGATCGTCAATGCGCCGTTCGATCACATCCGGCGCCACATGCACCTGCAGATCGTAGGCCCCCTGCAAAGCGTCCCATGCCGCCGAGGACACTCCCGCTTGCGCTAATTCCACGCTCATATTTCTTCCTTAATCTTTCTACCGCGGATTATCTCGGTTCGTTCGTGCCCAGATGAAGCAGGTCCTTGTTGTTCTCCAGGCAAACGTACTCGAGCAGTTCCCATCCCGCCTTGAACGGAATCTTGAAACTGGTGGTCCAAGGCTTGGTGTAAGCGCCCGGATCGTCGATGGTCGCTTCGTAGCTCAGCGTATTGAGATCCGGCCGCCGGAATTTTTCGATCACGTGCAGTTTTTCAGTAGCAGGATGGCCGACATAATCCAACCAAGTGCGCCCGTTGAACCCCACCGAATCCACCACCAACGTGTCGTTGCCTTCCCACCAGCCAATCGATTCGCCCAGCCAGGTAGGATTCAGCTTGTCCTCAGCGGTGTGCTTGCGCCCGTCCATAAAAACCGTCCGGTACATATGCGACGCGCCTTCATACAGTATCACCATGCGGTCGGGAAGCTGGATCATCTGGAACGGATATGGCGTCCCGGTATAGCGCGGCACCCCCGGCGGCAGACAATAACCTTCCGGATCGTCTTTGGATTAGGTCGCTCGCCGCTGCTGGAACTTCGCGAGAGCCGCCGGAGTGAACGGAACCTCTACGGCCTTATCCACCTATTTCGGATTCGCCCAGTCCATGCACCCAGATAGGAGCCCACACGCCCTTGCCGCCAAAGTCCACTTTCCCATCCGCCAAGCGAGGCGTAGGCTGCGCCCACGCAGCCGCGGCAACAAGCACACTTAGGACGAGCACACGCATCCCTTGCTTCATGGCGAGAGTCTCCTTGCGCGAGGCGAGGTTCTTATTTGCTGGGGCCGCCGTCGTCAGCCGCACCGGCGAATACTTTGCGTCCATCGGCCAGCGCCACGGTGCGCGCGTTCGCTAGATGAGCGCCGTCCTTGGCCAGATAGCCATCGACGGTGATTTTATCGCCCTCTTTGAGCGAATTGCGCGTCCACCCTTTGCGCATCAGCCCGTTCGGGCTGCCGAGTTCAAATTCCCAGTTAGTGACTTTGCCGCTCTCGTCTTTCACGTCCACGTAAAAGCGCGCGTGCGGATTCTGCCACTCCATCTTCGTCACGGTGCCAGTCAAGGTCACCGGCTTGTTCGAGTCATACTCAGCCGCGAATGAATGATGGGCCAGCAGCGGAACCGCCGGAATCATCAAGGCGCCGCTAACCGCCAGAACGGACAGGATTCTGTGTTTCATTTATGTTGCCTCCACGCTTTTGACTACGTTATCACAAATTTCCGAAGCGGGATGTCACTCCTTGCTTAGGGTCCGCCGGCAAAGGTAGCATTGGTCTCTGGAGGTTCGATGACCCGCAAGCTGTGCCTGCTCATCTTATTCGCGATTCTCGCAACCAGCCTCCACGCGCAGTGGCTGAACTTTCCCACACCCGGAACGCCTCGCACAGGCGACGGCAAGCCGAACCTCTCCGCGCCCGCTCCGCGCGTCGGCGGTAAGCCGGATCTCAGCGGAGTCTGGATGCACGAAATCACCACCGTCGCCGAAGTGAAGCGCCTATTCGGAAACTTCCTTGACGACGCCATCAAGGTGAGCGTGCCCGGAATGGAAATCGGCACCCAGCACAAGTACGGCTTCAACATCCTTATCGACTTCAAGCCCGGAGAATCGCCGCTGCGCCCTGCTGCGGCGTCCCTCATGCGCCAGCGAGCGGCGGCTGATAACCCGGCGGCGGTTTGTGCCGATATCGCAGGCATTCCGCTCGCCGGTCTGCTCTCCGAGCCCATCAAGATCGTGCAGGCGCCACGCCTGACCATGATCCTGTACGAAGTCGACAACCTGCATCGCCAAATCTACACCGACGGCCGCACCTTGCCGAAGGAATTCGACTTTCCGGCTTACCTGGGCTACTCAGTCGGGCATTGGGAGCGTGATGTCTTCGTCGTCGAAACCGCGGGCTTCAACGATAAAACCGGCTTGGATTTAATGGGTCATCCGCACAGCGAAGCGCTGCGCATCACCGAGCGCTTCCACCGCCGCGACTTCGGGCGCCTGGACGTCGAAATGACGTTTGACGATCCCCAAATGTATACCAAGCCCTTCACGCTCAAGATCCCGCACGATTTGCTGCCCGATGCCGACATCTTCGAAAGCTTCTGCAATCAGAACGAAAAAGACAGCGTCCACCTCGGCAAACCATAGGCTCGCCGATTCCGGATGTATACTGAATGACGGCCAAAATGCCAACGAGGATGAGGAGAGAGACAAAATGAAACTCTGGTCGAGTCGACTGATACTGGCAGTTGCTGCAGGAGCCATCGCCTGGGCCCAAACTCCCGCGCCGAAAACGCAGACAGCGGGCGAAGCCTTTAAGAACGTCACCACCAGCACGCTCAAAGGCCTGACCGTGAGCGATTTCCTGGGGAGCATGGGTGTCATGGCCGCTGCCCTCGGCTATGATTGCGCGGATTGCCACGTCGCCGCCGGCACCGACAAAGCGGATTGGGTATTCGATACGCCCAAAAAGAAAACCGCGCGCAAAATGGTTGAGATGGTCGCCACCATCAATAAAACCAACTTCGCCGGAGTTCAAATGGTCACTTGCTGGACCTGCCATCACGGCCGCTTCATGCCCTCCACAACCATTGGCCTCGACGCGCTCTACGGCACTCCCAACGACGAGCGCAACGACATCGTCGTGCCCGCCGAAGGAGCGCCTCCAGCCACCCAGATTCTGGATAAATATATTCAAGCCGTCGGCGGAGCCCAGCGCTTGGCCGGCCTCACCAGCTACATCGCCACCGGCAGCAGCTTAGGTTACGAAGGCCTCGGCGGCGGCGGTTCGTTCCAGATTTTTGCGAAGTCCCCGGATCAGCGCACCACCTTGATCGCCTTCAAGGATCACCCGGAACGTGGCGATAGCACCCGCGCCTACAACGGCACCGCCGGTTGGATCAAATCGCCCCGCGGCCTGTTTCCCGAGTACGACCTCACCGGCAGTGAACTCGACGGCGCCAGGCTCGACGCCCTGCTCTCGTTCCCCGGGCAGATCAAGACGGCTCTCAACAACTGGCGCGTCGGTTCGCTCGATAGCATCGGCGACAAGGAAGTCCAAGTGGTGCAGGGCAGCGGCCCCCGTGGCCTGCTCGCGACCTTGTACTTCGACACCAAGACCGGCCTGCTGGTGCGCGTGGTGCGCTACAGCGCGTCCCCCATCGGCCGCGTTCCCACGCAGATGGACTACGCCGACTATCGCGACGTCAACGGCATCAAGTTTCCGTTCAAATACACGTTCTCCTGGTTGGATGGCAGAGATTCCTTCCAACTCAGCGACGTGAAAATCAACGTGCCGATTGACGCCGCGAAATTCGGCAAGCCCTAAGCAGCGCTGGCAGGCCCAACACAGAACCGCGCGCGCAGCAAGCGGACCGCGCCTATTTGCTGGGGCCGCCGTCGTCGGCTGCTCCGGCAAATACTTTCCGCCCGTCGGCGAGCGCCACCGTGCGCGCGTTCGCCAGATGAGCGCCGTCCTTAGCCAGGTAGCCGTCGACCGTAATCTTGTCGCCCTCTTTAAGCGAATTGCGCGTCCACCCTTTGCGCATCAACCCATTGGGGCTGCCCAGTTCGAATTCCCAATTCGTAACCTTGCCGCTCTCGTCTTTCACGTCCACGTAAAAGCGAGCGTGCGGATTCTGCCATTCCATTTTCGTGACCGTGCCCGTCAAAGTCACCGGCTTATTCGAGTCATACTCGGCCGCAAACGAATGATGCGCAAACACCGGCGCAGCAGCCAACGCGAGCAAGACTCCCGCAGGCAAAATCATCGATCGAATTTTCATGTTTAAATCTCCCGGAAATTAATCTACTCCGATTGCTTCTAAATCGTCAAGGGGCAGTGAGAATCTGATTCAGTAGAGGAACGCTTTTAGCAGACGGCGCCGAATCCGGCAGCGTCTTCAGATAAGCATAGATGTCGGCCATGTCGCCGTCCGGGACCGCCTTAGCCGAATATGACGGCATCTGATTCGGACGTGGCGGATTCCTTACGTAGGCGATGAACCCCGTCTGCGCGATCTTCATCGGCACCAGGCGCGCCCCCGGCCCGTTCTGTCCCGAGAAGCCGTGGCACGCGTAGCAGGAATATTTGAGGAACAACTCTTTGCCGTGCGCGGCGTTCCCCTGCGCGTTCACGGTAGCCGCTGCCAACACAAGTAGGAAAAACTTGAGCATGGGTTGCCTCCTTAGCGCGGTTGCGTCACCACATCGATCAGCGCCGGCTCACCTTTCTTCACCTGCGCAATCGCCCGCTGGAACGCAGGCGCCAGATCTTTCGGATCGCTGATGGGCCCTTCGGCGTACTGCCCATAAGCCTGCGCCATTTTCGCGTAGTCGATGTTAGGATTCCATAATTTGGTCCCGATGTGCGCCCGGTCCGCGCCACGATTGCGGATGCTCGCCTGCTGCTCGATGAACATCACTTCCTGGTGATATCCGCGATTGTTATGCATGATCGTCAACAACGGAATCTGGTGATGCGCCGCTGTCCACAAGACGCCCGGCGCATAGTTCAAGTCGCCGTCCGTCTGGATCGAAACACTCAACCTTCCGTGCTTCTTATTGGCGAGCGCCGCCCCGACGGCCGCCGGCGCTCCGTATCCCATGCCACCCGCGCCCTGTCCGCCGATGTACTGATAATGTTTGTCGAAAGTCCACAGCCGCCGCGGCCACTGGCTGATGAACCCCTGCCAAGATACCAAAGACCAGTCTTCGTTCTTGATCAGCGGCCACAACTCCGCGCACAGCCGCGCCAGACTCACCGGACTCGCATCCCAGCCCACCGCCGCCAATTCAATATCGCGCGCCCGAGCCTGCTTATGTGCCTCCGCCAGCTTAGCGCCGCGTTCATCGAGAGCCCGCCTGCGATCCGCCGTGATCAGTTTCTTGCAAGCCTCGATCAGCGCCGGCAGCGTCGCCTCCGCGTCCGCGCCAATATTCAAATCCACTTCCGGATAATGCCCAAACTCCTGAATGTTGCTCTTGTGCGACAGGTTCAACGAAGTAATGCTGATGGTCTTCGCCCCGCGCGCCCGCGCCGCCCGCGCTGAATTGGAGACATCGTTCACTTCCAGATTCAACACGACGTCCGCCTGATAACCCGCCCCGCCCGTGCCCGCCAGCGGATGCCGATTCGGAAAATCCATGCGCTCTAGACTGCTCACCGGAGCCTGCAGCGTCTCCGCCAGCTCGATCATCAGCTTCATCCCGTGCGGCGTGCGTGCCGTCCGTTCGGTAATGATCAGCGGCCGCTCCGCCGCCACCAGCATCTGCGCCGCCTCCGCCACCGCGCCCGAATCCCCCTGTGGCGGCCTGGTCCGGCTAAGTTTCGGGATGCGCAAATCGCTCTGCAAATTGGGATGCGCCTGCAACTCGTAGTTCGCCACAATCAGCACCGGCGCCCGCGGCGGCGTCGTCGCGATGTTGTAAGCCCGCACCGCAGATTCCGCGAAATGCCCCAGCGAATACGGCTGATCGTCCCACTTCACGTAATCGCGAACCAGCGCCCCGATGTCCTGGGCACTGTGCAGCGACGCCACGCCCGGACTCCGCTCCGCACCATCGGCGTGATTGCCCGCGACCATGTAAATCGGCACGCGGTCGACATAGGCGTTATAGATCGCCATCGACGCATGCTGCATCCCGATGGTCCCGTGCATCATCGCGATCATCGGTTTGCCTTCGATCTTGGCATAGCCGTGCGCCATCGCCACCGCCGATTCCTCGTGGCAGCACGTCAGAAATTCCGGCATTTTGTTGTCGCCGTAGTTGATCAGTGATTCATGCAGCCCTTCGAACGTCGAGCCCGGATTCGCCGCCAAGTACTCGAAGTCGAGGGTCTTCAGCACGTCCACCATGAAATCCGAGCCCGGATTCTCAACAATGCGCGATGCAATAGTGGCCGGCCGCCGACCCGTGTCAGCCGCGACGGTAGTCGCATTGGGTTGTGCCGTGGCATTGCGTGGCGCGGCCTCCTGCGCCTTCGCAGCGTGCGTCGGAGCCACCACAGCAGCCGCTCCGGCAGCGGCGCCCTTCAAAAAACCTCGGCGGGATCGTGCCATTTGGGTCCCCTCCTTTACTTCGCCTGCCACATTATCATATTCCTTTGCGATGGCAACCAATCGATTTGTGACCCTGCACGGCAGCCAGCGCAAGCCGCTCGCGAAATCGCGCGCGGCGAGCCCCTCCGATCCCGCCGAAGTCACCAGCATTACGGTGCGCCTGCGCCCCGCTAACGATATCGCTGCCCTAGAAGCGACCGTCGAAAAACTCTACGCCCGCCCGCTCGCCGAACGAACCTATCTTACTCGCGAAGAACTCGCCCGCCGCCACGGTGCGCGGCGCGAAGATCTGGACGCCATCGAACACCTCGCGCAGCGCCACAATCTGACGGTGTCCCATCGCAGCGCAGCCCGAACGCTCCCTGACGCTCACCGGCACTCTAGGCGATATTCTGAACTTGTTCCCCGCCAGACTCCACATGTTCGAACATTCCACCGGAACCTATCGCGGACGCAGCGGCGGTATCTCCATCCCGCGCGAATTCCGCGGCATCATCACCGGAGTCTTCGGTCTGGACACGCGCCCTAACGTCAAAGCCTCCTTCCGTCCCCGCACGCGTCCCGCAACCGCCCTGGTTCCCGCCACCGTATTCGCGAAGCGCTACAACTTCCCCAAACTGAACGGCGCCGGACAATGCATCGGCATCATCGAACTCGGCGGCGGTTTCACGCATAGCGATCTCGAAGCGTACTTCCGCGCCATCGGCATCCCGACTCCCAACGTCGCCGCCATTTCCGTCCACCACGGCGGAGCGCGTAAACCGCAATTCGCCGACGGAGAGGTAATGCTGGACATCGAAGTCGCCGGGGCCGTCGCCCCCAAAGCCCGCATCGCCGTATATTTCGCGCCGCAACGCGGCTCGGGTCTTTTAGACGCGGTCAACGCCGCCGTCCACGACGCCGAGCGTAGTCCCAGCGTCATCTCCATAAGCTGGAGTTCCCCCGAAGACCCCGCCGCCCAGCAAACTATAACCGCCTTTCACGAAGTGTTTCTCGAAGCCGCTGCGCTGGGCATTACCATCTGCGCTTCCGCCGGCGACCACGGCACCGCTGGCATGGACGCCGCCGATTGGGACCGCAAAATCCACGTAGCGCATCCCTCGACAGACGACCTGGTGTTAGCCTGCGGCGGCACGCAAATCGACGAACACGGCAACGACGTGGTATGGAATGACGGCACGCCGTTAAGCGCCGGAGGCTGGGCCAGTGGCGGCGGAATCAGCCAGACCCGTCCAGTCCCCGCGTATCAAAAGCACGTGAAACTCCCGCTACCTCTTGTGGGCAAGAGGGGCAGAGGCGTCCCCGACCTTGCCATGAGCGCCACCGGCTATCTCTCCCGCGTCCACGGCACGCCAGGCCCGCAAGGCGGCACCAGCGCAGTAGCTCCGTTGATGGCCGGATTGGTGGCGTTACTGAATCAAGCCAAGAAAAAAAACGCCGGTTGGTTAAATCCATTCCTCTACGCGCACGCCGGCAAGGGAATTGTGAAGTACGTCACCAAAGGCACCAACGCCATCGCCAAAACGGTGAGGGGTTATCGCGCCAAAGCCGGCTGGAACGCCTGCGCCGGTTTAGGAACCCCCGATGGTGCCGAGATTCTCAAGCGCCTCTAATCGCGGTTCTTTCCCTACACACTCAACACAGAACCGCGACTGCAAGGAGCGGACGCTCAACTAGGCGCGCCGTCGCTAAAATGCAAAGTGGCAGTCGGCTCGCCCACCGGTGTCATCCCTAAGCGCGTGAGCAGCTCCAGATACCGCGGATCATCCCGTAATGGATCATACGTCGGCACAATCTGGATGTAACACACCAATCCATCAAACGCGTCCGCGGCCTGGAACAGCCGTTCAAACGCTGCGTCCTTCTGCCCCAATGCGATATGCATCACCGCGAACGGCAGATGCAGTGGAGGACCGCCCTCCTGTTCCCGCTGCTTTAATTCTTCCAAAATTTCCAGTGCCTGCTCGCGCCGCCCAGCCTCAGCGTAAGCTGCTCCCAGCCAGCACAGAAACAGCGGCTCGCGCCCGGAGATGGTCGCGCCCGCTTCAAATGCCGCGATGGCCTCATCGAACCTGCCCAGCCGCTGGTACGCCATGCCCAGCACGTAACGCAGTTCGATGAAGTAGGGATGCATTTCCAGCGCTTCCTTGCAGCGTCGAATAGCGGCTTCGCAGCGCCCCATATAAGTGAGCACCATCGTCTCCGCCGCAGTCGTCGATGCCGAAAGCGGATCCAACTGATGCGCGGCGCGAGCGCGGCGCAGAGCCTGCTCTAACCGCCCCGTAGCCATAAAGTAAAAACCGTAGCGCAGGTGGGCTTCCGCAAACTGCGGTCGCAGCTCTAGCGCTTTGCGAAATTCCATCTCCGCCTCGGCCCAGTTGCGGTCGTAAAAAGTTAAGACCGAGCCGAGCGCCGCATGGGGCTCGGGAAGTTGCGGATTTGCCGCGATGGCCTTCAACGCCGCAGCCTTGGCTTTCGGCCACATCTCGCGCGGCGGCGCCAGCCCATAGCCCGCCATCAAGGTGTATGTGTCGGCTAGACCCGAATACGCCAGCGCACACTCCGGATCCTCCGCCAATGCACTCTCAAAAAATTCCTGCGCCTTCTCCAGGCCCGCCGGCGTCTTTTTGTTCCAATAAAAGCGCCCCTTCAGACACATTTGGTAAGCTTCCATGTTGTCCGGATGGCTGCTGGTCGAGGGCTCCATACGCAAGGGCAGCGCCAGTTTCAGCGCCTCCACAATGGCGGTGCTGATTTGGTCTTGGATCTCGAAGACGTCGCTCACCTCGCGGTCGTAGCGATGGGACCACACATGATAGCCGGTGGCCACGTCGGTCAGCTGGGCCGTGACCCGCAGGCGGCTCCCCATGCTGCGCACGCTGCCCTCCAGCAGCGACTGTACTTTCAGCGCTTCGCCGATTTTGCGGATGTCCTGAGCTTTCCCTTTGAATTCGAAGGAAGAGGTTCGCGAAACCACGCGCAGCCCTTTCACTTGTGCCAGTGCGTTGATCAGTTCCTCCGTCAAGCCATCGCTGAAGTATTCGTTTTCTTTATCCCCGCTGAGATTCTCAAACGGCAGTACCGCGATCGCAGCTACCTCCAGGGGTTTTGAAACCGAGCTCCCTGGCGCCGAGCTGGGCTGCCGGTGTTCGCGAATTGCCTCCAGATCCGCCAGCATCTCCGACATCTGCGAATAACGGTCTTTGGCGTTCTTCGCCAACGCCTTGGCAATAATCCAATCGACCTCCGGCGGAAGGTTGGTGAATTGCGGAGCGATGGGCGTCACCGCTTGCGTGAGGATGGCATGCAGAACTCCCTGGCTGGTGGCCCCCACGAAAGGCGCCACACCCGTCAGCATTTCATAAAACACCGCGCCCACGGCCCAAATATCGGTGCGCGGGTCGACATATTTGCCGGTGGCCTGTTCCGGCGACATGTAGCGGACGGTGCCCATGGCCTCGCCTTCGCGCGTCAATCCAGCATCGTCGGCTAACTTGGCTAAGCCGAAATCCAGCACCTTCACCATGCCTTTGGTGATCATGATATTGGCTGGCTTGATATCCCGATGCGTAACGCCGTGATGATGGGCGCGCTCCAGCGCGCGCGCGACTTGGATCGCGATATCGAGCGTGCGCTCTAGCGTAAGCGGTCCGCCGCGTAGCAACTGGCTGAGAGTCTCGCCCGGATAATAAGCCATCGCCAGGAACAACTGGCCGTCTTCGGCTTCGTTAATTTCGTAGATCGTGCAGATATTGGGATGGTCGAGCGAGGACGCCGCCATGGCCTCGCGAATGAAGCGCTGGCGCTGCGCCGGGTCGGCGGCCAAGCCACCGGAAAGAAACTTCAGCGCCACGATGCGCTGTAGTTTGGTGTCGAGCGCTTTGTGGACCACGCCCATTCCGCCGGCCCCGATCTTCTCTTGGACTTCGTAGTGCAGGACTCGGCGGTCTACCATGGCACTCCACGCGCTGCCGCCATTCTAACAAAAATAGGGACGGAGCCTGATTATTGTTCCAAACTGGCAATCCATTCTAAACTAAGGCTCCAAGCGCGCAACTCGTCCCGCGTGCTCCACGCAAGCTCAAGACTTCATGGGCATTCCAAATCGGAACAATAATCAGGCTCCGTCCCTATTTTTGGTTTCGAATCGGTGCAGCAGATCGTCGTACACCTGAGCCAGTAGTTCCACGCTCTGGAAAGCGTTCACACCCAAGATGCTATGGTGCCATTCGTTTAGCGGCAAGGAGTCCACCAGATTGTCGAAGTCCGCCACGTGATGCGGGTCCACCGTCCCATGAAAGAACTGCGTCGCGAAGGCCTCTCGCGGCAACCCCGTTCGCTCAATCGCTTGTTCTAGAAACTCCGGCGACGGCGGGTTTTCCATAATCGCCTGGTAACTCAAATACGCCACCGGATGCACGTGCCGCATCCAGTAATACTGCACCCCCACCAGCGCCGCCGCCGCCGGAGAAGGAATGCGCTTCCACACATCCTCCCGCTTCACGCCCAGCGTTTCCAGGTCGTCGAGAGTCCACTCGTCGTGATCTTTTTCTTCGATCGCATGCGCCGCCAGATACTCCACCATGCCGGCGCAAACTGGATCCTCCGCGGCGCGCGCGCGAGCACATTGCTCCGCAGTCTTGAGAGTCGGCACCGTTGCGCGAATCACCGAGTGCACCGTCGCCAGCAATTCCGGAAACAACTCCGCCAGCCGCGGATGATGCCAGACTTCTCCCGCCGCCTGCCGCAAGCGGGGCCGTACCAATTCGATCTTCCCCCGCAATCGCTGGCTATTCGTCTCCACTAATAACTGAAGCTGTCCGGATGCGGAAACTTCCCACCCTTGGCGGTCTTCTTGAGGAGAGCGTCGCCCAGTTTCTGGCGGGCGCTAATCAAGGCCGACACTTCAGCGTCAGTGAGACCGTTCACCTTGGCCTGATCGCCTTCCGTCAAGTTATGTTTCGCCGCGATGATCCCGGCTTTTTGCAATTGTTGGACGTTCGTCTTGGCAGCCATTCCGCGCCTCCTTGCAGGATCACTTTATAGCAACATTTCTCCAAGTTTGTCAATAAATTATCGCGGACTAAACTTCTAGCGACAACAAAGTCAGCAGGCTCTTGAGCCGGCCCAGCTGGCCCTCCAGACGCGCTTCGTCCATCTCGCGAAGACGCCCAGTCACCACCTCGCGCCCTGCCATGTGGAAATAACCGGACAGCGAAACATCTCTTTCCGCCTGCAACGCCACCTGGTTTGCGGCGGCACGGAAATACGGAACGTTGAGATCGCCCAACGCTCCCGCTTCTTTATCGAGGATTTCACAAGACAACCCCAGCGAATCGTGCCCCACCCATTCGCGCAGCATTTCCGCGCGACGCTTGGCGTCTCTTAAGTACCGCGGGTGCAGCGAACGATTGAGGATCGAAACGTATTCCCGTGTGCTCCGTAGCAACACCCGGGCCTGCACCGAAAACATCGCTTCCAGGGGGCCTTCGCCAGCCAGCAACCGGGGACGCCGGTCCGCCAGAAAACGATACATCTTTTCAAATCCCATCAGAAATTCGGCGGAATAATTTCGCAATTCCGCACGCTCACCATCCAGAACCGGGGCATTACTCTGCGGCAACAGAATTCCCGGAACAAAGCGAAGCGACATCGCATCTGTATTCACCGCACTCCACACCGGCACGCGGAACTCGGTGGACTCTCCGCCACTCCCGCCCAACCCGCTGAAGTCGGCTGCACCCCCGCGCCCGATTTTGGGACGCGGCAGGAAGCCCGCGCTCAGCAGATCCTCCAATGCTTCTTGCTCGCGATCGGCATCGTCCGCGAACCGCCGCGGCTGCAGCAGACACTCCGCGTCCACCAAAACCGGATAACCGCCTGCCGCCAGCACGTTGCCCATGTGCGCGTCGGTAGCATGCAACACATAAAACAAACACTGCAGCGCACCCGCGCGCGTGAAGTATTCGCGAACCGCATCTTCGTCGCGGCACGGCTCGCTCTCCACCCATTCCGCCCATCCGTAACCCAACCGTTCGATAACCCGCAGCACCCGCTGATCGACTGGCGCTCCCTGCGTGTTGAGCCAATCGAGCAATTCGAAGTAGCAGCGTTCAAGCGCCATGTCCCGAGGCTTGTACGCCAGCTTCAGACCGGATGCGAAAGTGACGCCCAAGACCGTGCGCCCACCGTGGCGGTCGGAAAGCGAAGGTTCCAGATTCGCCATCTTTTCTTCGCCGAAATCCGCGCCCAGGCGAACTAGAAACTCGCGATGAGCCTCGCGCCAATCGCCGATGCAAAGGCTCGCCAACCGCGATAACTCCGGAAACTCCAGAAAGAACTCGGCCAGTCCACCGCTTTGCAGAAGCGCACAAAAGTCCCGATAGATTTCGTCGTCCGAGGTTCGGAATCGCCGCGCGTCACGCTCCCGAAATACCGTGAATGCTGCCAGCAGCGGCCCGCTGCAAATTTGCGAAAGAAGTTCGAGAGGTCCGTCCCCCAACCCGCGCAGGACATCTTCGAACGGCAGGGGGCCCGCCGTGCTCATGGGCCCGGCCGTAGGATCCGCTCCCAGAACGCCAATAGATCGTGATCCTGTTCATCCGGCATCACACCCTCCGGAATCACCAAATGCATGACGCGAGAGTTCTCCTGATGCACTTCGATGCGCATGTCGCTAGGCAACCGCACGTCCTCGCCCAGCAGCAACCTGCACTCCCGCTCCACCACTCCCCGCGGATTCGCCATCAGCTCCCGCCGGAAGTCCTCGTCCTCCAGCGCCCGAGCCGCCAAGCGCGCGCGAAAGCCGGTGGACCGAGTCAAATCAACATCTCCATCCAAAATCCATGAGAGACACCTGAGACACAAATGAGACAGACAAGTGGGGCGGACGTCCACGTCCGCGCCGGACCTCCGGTCCGGCTACTCTTGCGCAACTCAAACGATTACGCTACCATACTGCGTTCCCATGCGACCCTCCACCACACTACGCATCCTAGCCGCACTGGCCCTAGTCGCCGCCGCCGCCCTAACCCAGCAATTCCCCCTAAAACAAAACACAGAAAAGTTAGCCCGCGGCCCCATGCGCACCGAAAGAGTGAAGGACGGCCTGTACGTAATTCGCGGCCCCTTCCTTCCCTGTGGCACGCGCGGCTGCCGCCCCAACGGACCCGACGACGGCCTCATCCATGAGCCCGGCGACGTAGCTCTCCGCGTCACTCCCGAAGGCCTGATCCTGATCGACGACAAATATCCCGAAAACGTAGCCGACGTGCTAGCGCAAGTGAAAGCCGTGTCCTCGCTGCCGATGAAATACCTGCTCAACACCCACCATCACGGCGATCACGCCAGCGGCAACGCCAACATTCGCCAAATGGGAATCGATATCATCGCCCACAAAAACATCCGCGCAAATTTCCTGCGCATCAAGCAGCCCGGCGAACCCAACATCGTATTCGCCGATCAAGCCGCCGTCTACTTGGGAGGCGTCGAAGTCCAATTGTTCTACCTGGGCCGCGGCCACACCAATGGCGACACCGTAATCTACTTCCCCGACCTCAAAACCGTCCACACCGGCGACCTCATCATCGACGGCATGCCAGTGATCGACTACGACGCCGGAGGCAGCGCCATCGAATTCGTCAGAACCATCGACAACCTGCTCAAGATGGATTTCGACACCATGATCCCCGGCCACGGCCGCGTCATGCACAAGGACGACGTCCGCGCCTATCGCACGCGCTTCGCGGAAATGAATCGCCGTATGCGCGAACTGGCGCGAAAGAAAGTGCCCAAGGATCAGGTGCAGGCGCAACTCAAGCTCGACGATCTCGGCTGGGGCGACTCCGTCAGCACCAGCGCCTGGGCCACCAGTATCGGCCGCTACTACGACGAAATGGCAGCCGCGCAGTAGCCCTGCCGTCAACCTCATCCCCGTGCCACTATATATAGTTTAGGAACGACAGGGGGACGGAATGAGGACGTTGCGCATGAAGCATCTGTTGCTGGGAGTGTTGCTGCTTACGCCGGGGCTGTTGCGGGCTCAAGTGGCTGCCGCAATCTCGGGCAGAGTCGAAGACGCCACCGGCTCCGCTGTTAGCGGCGTCACCGTCACGGTGAAGAGCGTAGAAACCGGCGCCACGCGATCCGTCTCGACAAATGCCGATGGCAACTTCCGAGTGCTTTCCTTGCCGGTCGGGCAGCAGGAGTTAAAGGCGGAAAAGGCCGGTTTTAAGACCATCGTCCGCACGGGTATCAACCTGACGGTGGGTCAGGAAGCCGTCGCGAACTTGCAGCTCGAGGTCGGCGACCTCGTGCAACAGGTAACTGTGGTTGCCGAAGCCCCCGTAGTGAACACCACCACATCCTCGGTTTCCGGAGTCGTCAGTGAACGGGAAATAAAGGATCTGCCGCTTAACGGCCGCAGCTTTGACAGCCTGATCGCCCTGAATCCGGGAGCCCTCAGTTATGGGTTGAAGAGTCCCAATACCATCACCAGCACGGGCAACACATTTTCGGTCTCGGGGAGGAGGCCGATGGACAATCTGTTCCTGCTCAACGGTGTCGAATACACCGGCTCCAGCCAGCTTTCCGTGACGCCCGGCGGAGTGAGCGGAGAGTTGCTGGGCATCGATGCGGTGCGCGAATTCAACGTCTTGACGGACACCTACTCGGCGGAGTTCGGGAAGCGCGCCGGCGCGCAGATCACCGTGGTCACGCAATCGGGAACCAATCAACTGCACGGCTCGCTGTTCGAATTTCTCCGCAATAGCGCGCTCGATGCCCGCAACACTTTTGACCAAGGCCCGGTACCGCCGTTTCGCAGAAATCAATTCGGAGCTGCCTTAGGCGGACCGATCAAGAAAGACCGTCTGTTCCTGTTCGGCAATTACGAAGGCTTCCAGCAGCGCTTGGCCGTCACCAATGTCAGCGTGGTACCCGACGACCAGGCGCGTCAGGGTATTTTGGGGGGCGTCCAGGTCCCCAATCTCAACCCCTCCATGCTGGCCTACATGGCGTTCTGGCCTAAGGCGAATGGCCCAGTGTTGGGCGGCGGCACCGCGCTGGCCTTCTTCAACCCCAGGCAGAGTATCCACGAAAACTTCGGAACGCTGCGTGCGGATTACATCCTCAGCGACCGCGATTCTCTTTCCGGCGCCTACACCATCGATGACGGCAACAGCATCATCCCGCTGTCGGATCCCCTGTTTCAATCGGCCGTGGTGCTCCGCAGCCAAGTGGCCAGCCTGCAGGAAACCCACATTTTTTCTCCTGCCGTTTTGAACAATTTCACGGCCGGATTCTCGCGGGCGAATTTTAATTTCGATTCGTCCCCGTACACGCCGCTTTCGCCCAGCCTCGACTTCGTCACCGGGGAGGGCCCCGGCGGTATCATCATCGGAGGCGGCACTACCACCACCGGGATCGCCGCTCTCACATCCGCCGGTCCCAATAACGCCGCGGGCGTTTCTAACCGGCGCAATCTGTTCACGCTATCCGACAGCGTGCAACTCGTGAAGGGAATCCATCAGATTAGTTTCGGAGTCTGGTTGCAGCGCCTGCGCGATAACGAAGACACTGCCTCGCGCAGGATCGGGCTGGCTAATTTCGCCAGCTTGACCACTTTCCTGCAAGGCACGGTGACACAGTTTCAAGTCCTTCCCAACCCCTCGCCTCTGGGCTGGCGCAGTTGGTTCGGCGCCTGGTACTTCGAGGACACCATAAAACTGCGCTCCAATCTGACGCTGCGCGCGGGCATCCGCGACGAGTTCACAAATGGCTGGAACGAGGCCTCGGGCCGCGCCGCCAACTACGTCACTGACGCCAACGGGGTGCTGGTCACCAACCCGGTTGTCGGCAATTCCGTGTTCACGCAAAACAACGCCACCAAGCTTTTCGGCCCGCGCGTCGGACTAGCCTGGGACGTGTTCGGCAACGGGAACACCGCCGTCCGCGCTGGATTCGGGACCTATTATTCCCTGATCGACAACCTCGCTTTCCTGCTGAACTCGTTGCCCCCCTACAACGGCTCGGCGACGTTTGTCGGCGCGCTCTCCTCCTTCACCCCGGTCACCCCGGGCGTGCAGCCTCCTGCGTCCTGCACGGGTGGTCCCAATGTCCCGTTCAAGGGTTGCTCCATCTTCGCGCCTCAAGGCGTCCAGCCAGATGCGAAAACTCCCACCGTTCAGGAGTGGAATCTAACCGTCGAGCAACATCTCAGTACCAATACTGTTCTGCGGGTTGCCTACGTGGGGTCGTTTGGAACCCACGGCTTGCTCAGCCTGGATCCCAACACCATTCCGGCGGCCATCTGCGCGAGCGCGGCCGGCTGCACCGCGGGTGGCAACGGCGCTTTTCAGAGCACCGTGCCCCGGGGCGCGCAGTACATTCCGGTGGGAACGCGCCCGAATCCTTCCGTGGGTGCGGGTTTCTTTTGGTATACCGAGGGCAACAGCCGCTACAACGCTTTGGAAACCGATGTCGTGCGGCGTCTGAGCAAAGGCTTTCAGTTCCGCGTGAATTACACCTGGTCTAAGAATCTGGACATGAACTCCGGGCTGACCGGAGCCCAATCCAACAACCAGGCGCAGATGATCATGGATCGCAACGACGTGAGCCGGGACTGGGGCCCTTCCGCGTTAAACGTCACCCACCAGGCCAGCATCTCGGCGCATTATGAATTGCCCTTCGGCAAAGGGCAGCGCTGGATGTCGGGCGCCGGCCGCGTCGCCAACCGCATCGTGGGCGGATGGCAAGTGAATGCGATAACTACTTTGCTCAGCGGTTTCCCGTTTACGCCGCAGGTGGGGTCCAACCGCTCGGGCGATGGCGATACCCGCAATCCGGATCGTCCTTCTGTGAATCCCGCGTTCACGGGACCCGTCGTCACCGGCAACCCGCAGCAATGGTTCAATCCGAACGCTTTCCTTCGCCCGGCCGCCGGCACCTGGGGAAATTTAGGCCGTGGCGTGTATCAAGGACCGGGCCTGGCGAACGTGGATCTTTCGCTTGTTCAAGACCACCGCCATCGGCGAAAAGGCCAGCTTGCAGTTCCGCGCGGAAGCTTTTAATTTGCTGAATCACACCAATTACGGCACGCCCAACGCTGTGGTATTTTCGGGCGTCAATATCAATTCGTCGGCAGGATTGATCACTTCGACCGCAACCTTCTCGCGCCAGATTCAATTAGGATTGAAACTGATTTTCTGATCGCTTGGGCGCCAGGATCGCGGTGAGAATCACCGAAACGATGCTCACAATCAGCGCTCCCAGGAACGCAGGCACGAAACCATCGACGTAGAACCCCACATGAAACCAGCGGACTGCGATGGCCGCGGACATCCACAGCGTCAGCCCGTTGATCACCAGCACAAACAACCCCAGCGTCAGAATGATCAGCGGGCAGGACATCAACTTGAGCAACGGCCTGACGATGGCGTTCACCAAGCCTAAGATGACGGCCATCGCCGCGAAAATGGTCCAGGCCTCACGCTCCACACGAATCCCCGGCACTAGCCACGCCGCAACCACCAGCGCCACGCTCGTGATGAACCAGTGAATCAGGATTCGCATGTGTTCCTAATGGAGCAGATTAGTGAACTGCGCGATGCGTTTCACCTGGTCGAAGTCGTGAATGGTTTTCAAAACCTCTTCGATGCGTTTCGCAGGCAGCTTGGAATCCGGCATCAGCGCATGGTATTTCGCATCCACATCGCTCCACTCAATCCCCCGCGGCCCGGAACCCTTGGGCGCGTCGACGGTGCTCGTAAACCTCGCTCCGGATTTCGTGACGATCGTTACCGTCCCGCCCCAGTTCCAGTCGTAGTGGACGGCAGGCGGCGCCGGGTCCGGCTCAACCAAGCCAATCAGGCGTGCGACCACTGGGCTGTGGATTTTCTCCGGCGTGACATTGCTCCAGTTGAAATCTCTGTCGGCCACCGCGGAAGCGACGAAATAGGCCAAGCTGTGAATCGCTTCGATCATGTCCGCGGGAGGCTTCGAGCCATATTGAACGCTAGTCTTTGACGGCCCCGAAACCAAAATCTTCGCGATCTCCTCCGGCGGCACATTTGCTTTCTTCGCGGCATTGGCCGCCGCTTCCGCGGACGAATGCAACGCGTGGGCGCCCGGCACCAACTTCACGGCCATGTATTTGACGATGTCCCAATCCGGCCCCAGCGGTCGCGTCACGTGCTGCGCGTCCCATTTGCCTTTGCCGAACACCTCCAGGAACCCGCCCTTTGCTTCGAGCAAATCCGGATTCACCGTATAACCGCGCGCCGCCGCCTGCGCCGCGTTGACAGCGCACAGCGCGGCATTCCCAGCGTGATATTCGCGCGCCCAACTATCGGTTCCGATCAATAATCCGCCCATCGTCGTGGAAGTCATTGCAATCGCATTCGCCATCTGCTCCGGCGTCAGCTTCAACAGTTTCGCGGCCGCCACCGTCCCTCCGAACGCGACAATGATCGACGCATGCAAACCCGACCTGCCGTTGTTAAGCGCCTCGCCCATGCGCCCCGCCGCTTCGTAGCCGGTCACGATTGCGGAAAGCACGTCCGGCCCGGACGCGCCGCTGCGCTCACCGATAGCCAGGCCGATCGCCGTCAAACAAGTGCCGGTATGCGCCACATTCCGCAGGTCGCTGTCGTCGGAGGCCGCAGCATCGCTCAGCATGGCGTTAACGCGCGCCGCCTGTGTGATGGGGAGTTTGGCGCCGTCGTACCAGATGGTCGCTTCCGGCTGGCCGCCCTGCTCCTTAGCCAGATCGCGGATGATGCGCGCGGAACCGATCAGCGAGCCGGGCGCGGCGCTCGCTAAAGTACTCGCCAGGATAATTTTGGCGTGCTTGATCGCCAGCGGCGAAAGATCGGCAAAAGTGGTTCGGCCGAATAGCCGTGCCAGCGTCAGAGCCAGAAACGGTTCCTGGGCTCGCGAAGTGATCAAGCCGAAAGTTCCTGCGGCCAGTGCGCCTTTAAGCACCGTCCGGCGTGTGGTTTTCAAATCCGGGTGTCCCAAGGCCGTAGTATTACACTTTGGCGTCCATCCTGCATGGAGTGCGCTGAGCGGAATAAGCCCCCGGCCGCAGCCTTCCAGGTTTGATATATCTCTGATACAATCGGCCTTCGGAACAGGAGAACGACATGGCAAAATCCAAAAACCTCACACCGGGCCGCCGCGGGTTTCTAAAAGGCGCCGCGGCAGGCGCCGCCGCGGGAGCTGCCGCTCTGGTGGGAACCCCCGCCGCGAAGGCTCAAGAGGCGGCTGCACCGCGTGGCGCAGCGCCTCCGGGGGCCGCCCAGCGGGCCGCCGAAACCGGACCGCCGGCTGCCGTGTCGGTCGAGACCACGGAGCACCCCGGGTCCGATTACATGGTCGATGTCATCAAATCCCTGGGCATCGAATACTACGCCGCCAATCCGTCGTCCACGTTGAAGAGCCTGCACGAATCGCTCATCAACCATGGCGGCAACACTAATCCGGAATTCATTACTTGCACGCACGAAGAAGCCTCGGTCGCGCTCGCCAACGGCTACTTCAAAATCGCCGGCAAGCCGATGATGGCGGGGCTGCACGGCACTGTCGGATCGCAGCATGCCAGCATGGCGGTTTATAACGCCTATTGCGATCAGGCGCCGGTCATCGTCGTCATGGGCAATATTCTCGACGCCGGGCAGCGGCGCGGTTACGTCGATTGGCTGCATAGCTCCCAGGACGTCGCCGCGATTTTGCGCGAATACACCAAGTGGGACGACTCCCCGGTCTCGCTCTCGCATTTCGGCGAGTCCATGGTGCGCGCCTACAAGATGTGTATGACGCCTCCTGTCATGCCAGTGGCTCTGGTGTGCGATGAACCGCTGCAGGAACGTTCCATCCCCGCCGAATTTGACCGCCGCATCCCCAAGCTTCCAGCGATCTCTTATCCCACGGCGGACCCAGCAACCTTGACAACGCTGGCGAAGATGCTAGTGAATGCCGAGAGTCCGATCTTCGTCGCCTCGCGCTGCGCCCGCACCCCCGCCGGGCTGAAGTCGCTCATCGAACTGGCCGAGCTCTTGCAAGCCCCGGTGATCGATCAGCATTTCCGCATGAACTTCCCGTCGCGGCATCCCCTGAATTATTCCTTCCGCGCACGCGGCGCCGTGACCACCGCGGACGTGATCGTCGGCTGCGAAGTCCAGGATTTCTACGCCGTACTCCACGCCTATGGCCGGGGCCGTGACGCCAATCCGCGAGCCATCACCAAACCGGGCGCGAAGATCGTAACTATTTCGGCGAACGATCTCTTTACCAAGAGCGTGTACGAAAACTTCCAGCGCTTCGAAGACGCCGACATGGCGATTGCGGCAGACGCGGAAGCCACCCTGCCGTACCTGATCGAAGAAGTGAAGCGCCAGATGACCGGCGATCGCAAGCGAGCCATCGATGCTCGCGGCGCCAAGCACGCCGAGGCAGCCCCCAAGGCTCTAGCGCAAGCGCGCCTCGAAGCTTCTTATGGATGGGACTCGAGCCCCATTAGCACCTCGCGGCTGTCCATGGAATTGTACGGGCAACTCAAGAATGAAGACTGGTCGCTGGTAAATGATACGGTCTTCCTGCAGAACTGGCCGCTCCGCTTGTGGGACGTGAACAAGCACTACCAGTTCATTGGCGGACGCGGCGGCGAAGGTCTGGGCTACGGTCCTCCGGCGGCAGTAGGCGCGGCGCTTGCCAATAAAAAGTTCGGGCGGATTTCGGTGAATATTCAAGGCGACGGCGACTTCATGTATTGTCCCGGCGCCCTGTGGACCGCGGCGCATCACAAAGTTCCGCTGTTGACGGTGATGCATAACAATCGCGCTTATAACCAGGAAGTCATGCTGGTGGGGCGCATGGCGAGCGAGCACAACCGGCCAGTCGACCGCTGCGGGATCGGCACCACGCTCACGGAACCGAACATCCAATACGCGAAGTTGGCGCAAGGCATGGGCGTCGAAGGCGAAGGGCCCATCACCGATCCCAAGGATCTGGCCCCGGCCATCGCGCGCGGCGTCGCGGCGGCAAAACGCGGTGAGCCGTATTTGATTGACGTGGTCACGCAGGGCCGTTAAGGAGCCAATGGTGAAAAGCGTTCTGAAGTTTACGTTGTTGGGAGTGGTCCTGGGTGCCGCAGCCGCGCAAGCGCAGAATCCGGCGAACGGCAAGGCTCTGTTCATCAAGCAGCAGTGCGCCCGCTGCCACGGAACCGACGGGCAGGGCGGGGCAGGGGCCCGGCTCGCGCCAAATCCGCCCACCGTGGCGGTGATGCAGAAGTACGTGCGGAATCCCACGGGCGCCATGCCTCCCTACACGAATCAGGTTTCCGACAGCGACATCGCGGACATTCGGGCGTACCTGGCAACCGTGCCAGCGCCCCCCGCCGTTAAAGATATTCCGTTACTGAATCAATAAGGGGATCGTCGATGAAGGCTCTTGCGCTCGGATTGCTTGTGGCTGCCATGCCGCTGCTCGCGCATCATTCGTTTGCGGCGGAGTACGATGACAAGAAACCGGTCTCGTTGAAGGGCACGGTCACCAAGGTCGAATGGGCGAATCCACACATTTGGTTTTACGTCGACGTGAAAGACGCCGCGGGTAAAGTGGAGCACTGGCAGTGCGAGGGCGGCCCTCCGAACATGCTCGTCCGCCAGGGTTGGAAGAAAGATTCGCTGAAGCCCGGCGACGAAGTCTCGGTAGAAGGATTCCGCGCTAAAGACGGCAGCACAACTGCGAATTCGCGATCGGTCACGCTGACGGACGGACGCAAAGTCTTTGCTGGGTCGGCGGATGATGGCGGCCCCAAGGCGCGCGAACAGTAATTCAATCGGCCTTCAACGGCATCTTGCTTAACCAGGCGTCGACCACCTTCGGGTCATCGAACAACGTCTCCAATTCGGCGCGCGCTTCGTCCTCGGTTTGCAGCACGGATTCCACATTCGTCAACCGCTCGTCTGCCAGGCTAGTGGCTAGTTCCAGCCGGATGCCATTGGGATCGTAGAAATACGCTGACCAGAAACGTCCACCCAGCGGCACCGGACCGACCACCGATACCCCGCACGATTTTACGTGCTCCACCATGCGATCGAAGCGCTCGCGCGGGACGTGGAAAGCGATGTGCTGCATGCCGCCGGGGAGGTCGCGGTTTTGGCGTGCCAGTCCCTTCGGATACTCGAAGAACGCCAGCAGGCTGTCGTTGCCCATGTCGAAGAAGTAGTGGCGTAGGTTGTCGTATGGCGGCTGGCCGCGGTCACGCTCGAAAGGGACCCGGCGTACGTGCACCAGTTGCAGCTGCAACACGCGGGTGTAGAAATCCATGGTGCCTGGCAAGTCGTCGGTGACGAACGCCAAGTGATCGATGCCGCGCGTGGGCGTGGCAATGCGCGCGGGCGACACAGACTTCACGGCAGGAATGGTTTCAGGCATGTTGGACCTCACTTCGTTGGCGGTGGAAAAACGCTAGAGCTTCGCGCTCAAAGGCAGCCGGATCGCTACCGGCAACATCATGTCCGGTGTTCATTTCGACAATCTGAATCCGCGGATTCGCCGCGCGGACTTTCTCGACGGTTTCAGCCGCAAACATATCCGAGCGCGCACCTCGCATCACCAGCACCGGGCAAGCGACTTTCGCTAATGCGGCCCACATATCCACGCCCAGCTTGGGTTTCTCGCCGGTCTCGAGAACGCGCCGGAACTGATTCCGGAAGTGCGGGTCGCGCTTGATGGCGAATCCTCCGGCAACGGGCTTTAGATACGCCTCGAAGCGCGGGCGCTGCTGCATGCCCTGCGGCGATGCGGGATCTACTTTGAAAAAGCGCATGGCTTCATCGACGCTAGCGAAGCTGTCGGGCGTGCCCGCGACCGTTTCGGTGACCCGTTGGGCGCCCGCCGGGGCGTTTTCGGGCGACCAGTCAACCAGCACCAGTCCGGAGATGCGGTCCGGGTTTTCGGCTGCGCAATAGGTGCAATGGCGCCCCCCCATGGAGTGGCCCACTAGAATCGCCTGAGCCCAACCCAGGTGATCGAGCAAACCGATGATGTCTCGCGCGACAGCCGGCACCGAATAGTCTTGCGCCCAGCCGGAATCCCCGAAGCCGCGCATGTCCATCGCAGCCACCTGGCGATCGGCCGCCAGCACCGCCGCCATGGGAATCCAATCGTAGGAGAAGTAGGACAGCCCGTGCACGATGACGACGGGCGTCTCTCCGGCCTTGCCGAAGAGGCGATAGAATATTTCGACGTCGCCGGAGAAAAATTTCGCAGTGCGGTGATCGGTCATGTAAGTTCGGTCCCTTCATAGATGTTATGCGGGGCGGGGGCGCGGCGCAATCCCGTAAACTGGCTATATGCCGACTGCGACTTGGAATGGCGCCGTGCTCGCCGCGAGCGATGACTGTATTGTGGTGGAGGGCAACCAATATTTTCCGCCGGACTCGCTGCGCTGGGAATACTTCAAGCCCAGCGATCATACCAGCGTCTGCGGATGGAAAGGCACGGCGCAATACTACGACATTGAAGTCAACGGCCAGCGTAACGTGAACGCTGCCTGGTATTATCCTGAAACCAAGGAAGCCGCCAACAATATCCGGGGGCGGATTGGGTTCTGGAAGGGCGTACAAATCACTTAAGCGGTACAAACTTTCGGATTGACGCACAGCTATCGCGACGCGGGAACGATTCAGATCACGACGCCGGGCTGCCATGACGTGATTGTTTTCGATCGGACGGATGCACACGCGGGTCGCGTGGGAGGGGTCGGGCCTTTGGGTTCCGGCTGGACGTCGAGGACCCTGATGGCTATGAGACTGAGATCTGGTATGACTAGCTGGTATGACTACCCATGATTCTCACGGTTGGCCACTCCACGCATCCCATTGAAGCGTTCCTGGAGTTGCTGGCGGCCCATGGCGTTGAACAATTGATGGATGTCCGCACGATTCCGCAGTCGCGCCGCAATCCGCAATACAATTCTGCAGCCCTCGCGGAGGCCCTGCACGCGGCGCACATCCAGTATCGGCATATGCCCGGCTTGGGCGGCCTGCGCCATCCACGCCAGGATTCAATCAATAGCGCATGGCGGAACGACAGCTTTCGCGGCTACGCCGATTACATGCAGACGCCTGCATTTGAAGCCAGTCTCCGCGAGTTGATCGACGCGGCGAAACTCCATCGCACTGTGATTATGTGCGCGGAAGCAGTGCCCTGGCGCTGCCATCGGTCGTTGATTGCTGATGCGCTGCTCGCCCGCGGCATCGAGGTCGCCGATATTCTGAGCACCAAGCCTGCGAAGGCGCACACCCTGACTTCCTTTGCGCGCGTGGACGGCGAGCGAGTGACCTACCCCGGTCTGCTGCCCTAAGCTTTGACTGCCTGCGCGGTTTGCAGAGTGTCCGCGTATTGCTGGAAGCGAGTCACTTTGCCGTCCGTGAGCGTCCAGAAGTGCGCGAACTGCGCATCGATCTTCTTGCCGGTCGCTTTGTAGGCCGCAGTGTAACGGCCGCTGACGATCACGGTATCGCCGGCATCGTGGAACTGTTGCGGAGCTGCTGCAAAGCCGTCCCACTCGGTGGCGAGCCGCAGGAAAACTCCTTGCAGAACGGCGCTTGGCCCGACATACGGGTTGCCATCGGCGTAAATGAAATTGTCGGCTTCGCGCCATTCGACATTGGGAGCCAAAAGGCCCAACACGGTTGGTACGTCGCCTTTCGCGATAGCCGCATACAGCGAGCGAACGGTTTCCAGGTTTTGTTGGGACATTAGAGTTTCGGTGCGTAGTAGCCGTGGCGCGCGCGCACAACCAGATCCTTGCGGCCCTTCACGCGGATGTCGACGGCATGATACAGGCCGTCGGTCTTCAGCGGTTCCGGCCGGTAAAACACGTTGTACTGATGGCGCAGCTCATTGGCGATGTTCTCGAAGGACTGCGCCAGATCCTGCGACTTGAACGGGAAGAACGCCAGTCCTCCGGTTTCCTCCGCAAAGTAGCGCAGGATTTTGTCGCCGTCGGTAGGGATGCGCGAGATGTTGGTGGAAATGGTGTAGATCACCACGTCGGCCTTATGCGCCATTTCGAGCGCCTGCTCGCGCGAGTAGCGGCTGTCGTTATCTTCGCCGTCGCTCAGCATGACGATGGCGCGGCGGAACTTGTCGCGCGGCTGATCGCCCATCAGCTTCTCTTTGCAAGCGAAATAAATCGCGTCGTAGAGCGCAGTGCCGCCGCCGGGACGCAGGCCGTGGATGGCTTTGGAGAGCTGCTCGGTGGAGTCCGTCAGATCGGAAACCAGCTCGGCATTGCTGTCGAAGCTCACCACCATGGCTTTGTCTTCGCCGGGGCGCACCACTGTGTTGACAAAGTCCGTGGCGGCGTCCTGCTGGAAGCGGAAGCGCTCGCGGATGCTGTTGCTGGTGTCGATCAAAATGCCGATGCGTAGCGGCAAATCGGTCTCGGCGGTGAATTCCAGAATACTTTGCAGCTTCTTGGTCTCGAAGATTTCAAAATCGTCACGGTTGAGGTCAGTGACGAAGCGTCCCTTTTTATCGGACACCGTGAACAACATGTTCACGCGGCTGACGTCCAGCGTAATGCGCGAGGCGGCGTCTTCCTCGATTGGCGTTTGCTTGGGCGGAGCCTGTGCGTCCAGGGAGACGAGCGCGAGGCACAAGGTGATCGCCGGAAAATACTTCATGTGAGCAATATCAATTATAGACTCGCCAGCCATTGGCTGAGGTCGGCAGGCAGGGGAGCTTCGACGGTGACGCGCTGATCCGTTACGGGGCTAGTGAAAACGATTCGCCAGGCATGCAGGAAGATTCTTTCGGCCGCGGGCGCGCCGTAGAGCTTATCGCCGGCCACAGGATGCCCGATGCTGGCCAGATGCACGCGAATCTGGTGCGTGCGTCCGGTACCGATGCGAACTTCGAGATACGTGAACTTCTCAAAACGGCGCAGCACACGATATTCGGTGAGGGCGGAGCGCCCGCTGGAGAGCTTGGCGGTCATGCGGATGCGGCGGATCGGATCGCGGGCGATGGGTGCCGTGACTCGCCCTTGTTCATTGCGTACTTTCCCGTGAACCAATGCCAGATAAGTTTTCTCCACCGTGCGTCCTGCGAACTGCGCCGCGAGCGCGCGATGCGCCGCGTCGTTGCGAGCCACCAGCAGGACTCCGCTGGTGCCTTTGTCCAAGCGATGCACAATGCCGGGACGCAGATCGCCGCCCACTTGCGAGAGTGTCGAAAAGTGATGTACCAGGCGATTCACCAGCGTTCCGGAACTCGCCCCCGCCCCTGCGTGAACCACCAGCCCGGCCGGCTTGTTGATAGCAATTACGGAAGCGTCCTGATACAAGATGTCGAGCGGAAGGTCTTCCGGCGCGGCTTCGAGCGGCACAGGGTCGGCCGGCGAGACTTCGATACGCTCGCCGCCGCGCAGCACCAGTGACGACTTCGCGGCCGTGCCATCCACCAGCACTCGGCCCTCTTTGATCCAGCTTTGCAGGCGCGAACGGCTGAACTGGGTTACGTGTTCCTGCAAAAAATGATCCAGCCGCTTGCCGGCGTCCCCGGTAAGGGTCATGACGACGCGGTGAACAGGAACACCGCCACTTCGGCCATTATGTTCGGAAACGCTTTCACCTGCCGGCCGCCGGCGAGGAACATGCTGCGCTCAATCTTCCAGTGCTGCTTATGGGCCAGCGACGCGAAATCGTACACCGTCAGGAAATGAATGTTGGGCGAATCGTACCATTCGTGCGGAAACAACTCGGTCTTCGGAGCCCCGCCCGTCCACAAATGCGCCCAACGGACGCTCCAGTGCCCGAAGTTCGGGAACGCCACGATAGCGTGCCGGCCGATGCGCAGCATGCTTTTCAAAACCTTCAAAGGATGGCGTGTTTCCTGCAGCGTCTGGCTGAGAATCACATAATCGAACGCGCCGTCAGGATAATCTTCCAGCGCGCTTTCGAGATCGCCTTGATACACCGACACGCCACGTGAAATGGCCTTCTGCACGCTGGCCCCCACCATCTCGACACCGCGCGCGTTCACCTGTTTGTTTTCCTTGAGCCAAGCCAGCAGCAGTCCCTCGCCGCAGCCCAAATCGAGCACGCGCGTGCCGGGCTCGATCAGCTCTCCGATGATGGCGTAATCGCTGCGCCCGTAAATTTCACGAACCCCCAACGGACGCCTCCCGGAAGGTGCTCGCCAGAAACCCGCGAACGATTTCGGTTTGCTCTTTCACTTCCACCAGAAAGGAATCGTGGCCGTACACCGCCGCCAGATTCACATACGCAACGTCGCAGTTGCGGCTGCGCAGCGCGCTAACGATTTCGAGCGACTGGTAGCTGGGATACAGCCAATCCGAAGTGAAGCTGATCACCAGAAAACGCGTCGGAATGTTCTCAAACAGCGACGGCAGCGACCCATGCTGCGTCAGATCGTAAGTATCCATCGCTCGCGTGATGTAAAGGTAAGAATTCGCGTCAAAGCGATCGACAAACTTGTAGCCGCGATATTTCAGGTAGCTCTCGACCTCGAATTCGTCCGACGACCGCAGCCGCCGCCCGAACTTCTCGCGCATGCTCTCATCGCTCATGTAAGTGATGTGCCCCACCATGCGCGCCACCGCCAGCCCCCGCGCCGGCGGACGTTTTTCGTAGTAATTTCCGCTCTGCCAGTCTGGGTCCGCCATAATCGCCTGGCGCCCCACCTCATTGAAAGCGATCTGCTGCGCACTGTGCCGCGCCGTAGTGGCAATCGGCAGCGCAGCCAGCACATTGATCCGGATACTGCACCGCCCATTCGAGCGCCTGCATCCCGCCCATCGACCCGCCCGCCACCGCCAACAGCCTTTGAATTCCCAGATGGTCAATCAACTTCTTCTGCAACCGCACCATGTCGGCGATCGTGATCGCCGGAAACGACATGCCCCACGGGCATCCAGTAGTTGGATTCACCGAGCCCGGCCCAGTAGTCCCGCGGCATCCGCCCAGCACATTCGCGCAGATGACGAAATACTTATCGGTGTCGAACCCCTTGCCCGGCCCGATCATGTTGGTCCACCACCCGCCCTCGCCCGCCCGCATGCGCATCGCCCGAAAAGGCGTGCGTGACCAGAATGGCGTTGCTCTTGCCAGCGTTTAGCGTGCCGTAAGTTTCGTAAGCACAATCGACCGGCGCAAGCGTGACTCCGCAGTCGAGTTCTAGGGAATCGAATGTGACGGTGGCGGCCTCGGTAATCATCGGACGGGGATGTTATTAGTGTACAGGGTGGCAGTTAATGACCGGTGCCGGATAGCCGTTCACGCCAATAACCCGGTCGTCTGCGGCCATGCGCGATGGCTATGATTTCGATTTCGGTCGCAGTCTCACGAAACACGACAACGTATGGAAAGCGGCCAAGCACCGTCCGGCGCGTATCGATCGCGAGTTTCGGAAAATGGCGTGGAGCCTGCCGAATCCGCTCCAGAACGGAACGAAGTTCCACCACCCATCGGCCTGCCGCGTGCGGGCTGCGCTTACTGTACCATGCAACCGCCGCTTCGGCCTCGAGTTGCGCCGCCGGGTGAACCCGGATCGGCTTCACTTGGAAGGTACTTTAGCCCAGAGACGCCGCTCCGCTTCTTCCCAGGGGAGCATTGCAACGGCCCCGGCATCGATCTCGCGCAAACGCTTTTGGATCTCATCGAGCCAAGCCTGTTCCGCGCCTTCGTCTACCTCATGGTCGAGGCTTGCGAGCAGCGAATCCGCGAGGGCGGCTCGTCCCTCCGGCGGGAGTGATAGCGCGTCCTTCAAAAGCTCGGCGGGATCTTTCCGCATACGTCTATGATATTACCTTAACCAAGCTGCGCCGACAGCCCCGCACTGTGGTCAAATAGAAGTTACCCCCGAATCTGGAGGAATCAGCCCAATTGAACCCAGCAATCCTCGCCCTGGAAGACGGTACGGTCTTCGAGGGCAGTAGTTTTGGTGCGCCCGTCGAACGCACCGGCGAGGTGGTCTTCAATACCGCCATCACGGGCTATCAGGAAGTCTTCACTGATCCTTCCTATTCCGGCCAGATCGTCGTCCTCACCTATCCGCAAATCGGCAACTACGGCTCGAACGAGGGCGACAACGAAGCTGCCAAGCCGCACATCGAAGGCCTAGTCGTACGTGAATTCTCGCCTCTCTCCAGCAACTGGCGCGCCGACGAAACCGCGCAGGCGTTCCTCACCAACAGCGGCGTCCCTGTGATTTCCGAAATCGACACCCGCCGCTTAGTCCGCCACCTGCGCTCGCGCGGCGTCATGCGCGGAGTGCTGTGGGCCGGACCAACTCCCCGACCGGATTCTCAAACGTTGGTCGAGCGCGCCAAGACTTCTCCGTCGATGGCCGGCCTCGATCTAGCAACACGCGTTTCAACCGCGAAAGCCTATGACTGGAAGCATGGCCTAATCCGCTGCTCGCCCTCCGAACTCGAAGGCGAAGACGCCGAGATCCGCCATCACGTAGTCGCCTACGATTTTGGGATCAAGCGCAATATTCTGCGTCGCCTCGTGCATTCCGGCTGCAAGGTTACAGTGGTCCCCGCAGGAACCACCGCCGAAGATGTTCTCTCCTTGAAGCCCGACGGCGTCTTTCTCTCGAACGGCCCCGGCGACCCCGAGCCCCTCGATTACCAAGCCGCGCAAGTCCGCAAACTCATCGGCCAAGTCCCTATCTTTGGAATTTGCCTCGGCCACCAAGTCCTCGGCCTAGCCCTCGGTGGCAAAACCTACAAGCTCAAATTCGGCCACCGCGGCGCGAATCATCCGGTGCTGAATCGAATCACGAACAAAGTCGAAATCACTTCCCACAATCACGGATTCGCCGTCGACGCCGATTCGCTGAACCTCAACGAGCTAGAAATTACGCACATGAATTTGAACGATGAAACGCTCGAAGGCTTCCGCCACCGCAGCCATCCCGTGTTCTGCGTACAATATCATCCGGAGGCCGCCCCCGGCCCGCACGATTCCCACTACCTGTTTGACGATTTCGTAAAGTTAATGGACCAAGGAAGCTGATGCCGCGCCGCAAAGACATTCATCGCATCTTGATCGTAGGCAGCGGTCCCATCATCATCGGCCAGGCCTGCGAGTTCGACTACTCCGGCGCGCAAGCCTGCAAGGCTCTAAAGGCTGACGGCTTCGAAGTGGTGCTGATCAATTCGAATCCGGCCACCATCATGACCGATCCGAACCTCGCCGACCGCACCTATGTCGAACCCCTCAGCGTCGAATACGCGACAGAGGTCATCCGCCGCGAGCGCCCGACGCCCTGCTCTCCACCGTCGGCGGCCAGACCGGCTTGAACCTGGCAGTCGCCCTAGCCGAAGCCGGAGTGCTCGACAAATATGGCGTCGAACTCATCGGCGCCAAAATCGATTCCATCAAGAAAGCCGAAGACCGCCTCCTCTTCAAAGACGCCATGAAGAAGATCGGTCTCGAGCTGCCGCAATCGCAGTTAGTGAATTCGATCGACAAAGGTTTGGAATTCGCCGCCCGCATCGGCTACCCCGTGATCCTGCGCCCCAGCTTCACCATGGGCGGCGCCGGCGGCGGCATCGCCTATAACCGCGAAGAAGCCGAAGAAATTCTGGAGCGCGGCATTGACCTCTCGCCCGTCCACGAAGTCCTGGTCGAAGAGAGCGTCCTCGGCTGGAAAGAATTCGAGCTAGAAGTGATGCGCGATCAAGCCGACAACGCCATCATCGTGTGCTCCATCGAGAACTTCGATCCCATGGGCGTGCACACCGGCGATTCCATTACCGTCGCCCCCGCGCAAACGTTGACCGACCGCGAATATCAAATGATGCGCGACGCCGCGCTCGCCTGCCTGCGCGAAATCGGCGTCGACACCGGCGGTTCCAACGTGCAATTCGCCATCGATCCAAAAACCGGCCGTATGGTGATCGTCGAAATGAATCCGCGCGTCTCCCGCAGCTCCGCGCTAGCATCGAAAGCTACCGGATTCCCCATCGCCAAGATCGCCGCGAAGCTAGCCGTAGGCTACCGCCTCGACGAAATCAAGAACGACATCACGCGCCTTACGCCCGCCTGTTTCGAACCCACCATCGACTACGTAGTCGCGAAAATCCCGCGCTGGCAGTTCGAAAAATTCCCCGGAGCCGAGCCCGTTCTCGGCACGCAGATGAAGAGCGTCGGTGAAGTGATGGCCATCGGTCGCACCTTCAAGCAAGCCCTCGGCAAAGGCATGCGCAGCCTCGAAACCGGCAAAGCCGACGGCGCCACAAAATATCAGGAGCACCTGATCGAAGCCCGCCTGATCACGCCCAATCCCGACCGCCTGGGCTACATCCGCTTTGCGTTCGAGCACGGCTATACCGAAGCGCAAGTGCACGAACTGACCTCCATCGATCCCTGGTTCCTGCGCCAGTTGCGCGAAATGGTCGATCTCGAAATGACCCTCGCCAAGGGCTCCCTGGGAACCGCCACACGCGAACAATTCTTAACCGCCAAGCGCGACGGCGTCTCCGACAGTTATCTTGGCCGCGCCTGGAACGTTCCGCCGCTCGAAGTCCGCGCCCGCCGCAAAGAGCTTGGTGTCAAGGCCGTATTCAACCGCGTCGATACCTGCGCCGCCGAGTTCGAAAGTTTCACGCCGTATCTGTATTCGAGCTACGAATCCGAATGCGAAGCCAACGTCTCGTCACGTAAGAAAGTCATGATCCTGGGCAGCGGCCCGAACCGCATCGGGCAAGGAATCGAGTTCGATTACTGCTGCTGCCACGCCTCCTTCGCCCTGCAGGAGTTCGGCGTCGAGTCGATCATGGTCAACTGCAATCCCGAGACCGTCTCCACCGACTACGACACCAGTGACCGCCTCTACTTCGAGCCGCTAACCCTCGAAGAAGTTCTGAACATTTGCGACACCGAAAAGCCCGATGGCGTGATCGTCCAATTCGGCGGCCAAACGCCGCTGACCCTGGCGCTCCCTCTCAAGGCCGCCGGCATTCCCATCATCGGCACCGATCCCACCAACATCGATCTTGCCGAAGACCGCAAATTATTCGGCAAGCTGCTCGACGACCTGCAGATTCCCTCGCCCGCGAACGGTTCGGCAACCAGCGCGGAAGAGGCCTGCGCGGTCGCTCGCTCCATCGGGTTCCCTGTCCTGGTTCGCCCCAGCTACGTACTGGGCGGACGTGCCATGGTCATCGCCTACGACGAAGACACCGTGCGCCGCTACATGCAAGAGGCAGTGACGTTCTCACAGAGCCGCCCCGTGCTGATCGACCGCTTCCTCGAAGACGCCACCGAAGTAGACGTAGACGCCATCGCCGACTCCACCGGCGCCGTCCTGATCGCCGGCATTATGGAGCACATCGAGGAAGCCGGCGTGCACTCCGGCGATTCCAGTTGCGTGCTGCCCGCCACCTCGCTAGCGCCCGAAACGCTCGCGACCATTAAAACCTACACCGAAAAACTAGCCCGCGCCCTCACCGTCATCGGCTTAATGAACGTCCAGTACGCCGTCAAAGACGGCAAAGTGTATGTGCTCGAAGTGAATCCCCGAGCCTCCCGCACCGTCCCCTACGTCAGCAAAGCCACCGGCGTCGCAGTGCCGCGGATCGCCGTAGGTGTCATGCTAGGCAAGACCATCGCCGATTTTACCGACGCCACCGGCGTCCTCACCGTCCCCCAATATTTCGTGAAATCCCCGGTTTTCCCGTTCAACAAATTCCCCGGCGTCGATCCCACGCTCGGCCCTGAAATGCGCTCCACCGGCGAAGTAATGGGCGTCGGCGAAAACTTCGGCGAAGCCTTTGCCAAAGCCCAGTTAAGCGCCGGAACGCCACTGCCCGACAAGGGTCGCGTGTTCATCAGCGTGAACGATCGCGATAAGCCCGTGGCTGTCGCTCTCGCCAAGCGTTTCCACGAATTGGGTTTTGAAGTGACCGCCACGCGCGGCACCGCCGAAGAGATCCGGGCTTCCGGAGTGCCTTCGAAGACCGTGTTCAAAGTGAACGAAGGCCGTCCTAACGCGGTGGATCTCCTGAAGGCCGGTTCGATCGATCTGATCATTTACACCGGCACCAGCGGAGCGCACGCCTTCAGCGATGAAAAAGCGATCCGCAAAAATGCGGTGACATACCGCGTCCCGTGCATCACCACCATGAGTGGCGCGCGCGCGTCGGTTGAGGCCATTGTTTCGCGCCGCCGCGACCCCGTGCGCGTGTGGAGCCTGCAGGAAATTCACGGCGCCGACGGTACGGCGAAGGCTAAAGCGTCTTAGAGGAAAGGGAACAGCGCACATGAAAGGCATCGTATTGGCGGGGGGCACCGGCAGCCGCCTGTTCCCGCTCACCAAAATAACCAACAAACATCTGCTGCCGATTTACGATAAGCCGATGATCTTTTATCCCATCCAGACCCTAGTAGACGCGGGGATTCAAGATATCCTGCTGGTTACTGGCGGCCGCAACTCGGGAGATTTTCTGCGCCTGCTCGCCAATGGCAAGGAATTCGGACTCAAGCACTTGAACTACGCCTACCAGGAAGGCGAAGGCGGCATCGCCGACGCACTCGCGCTGGCGGAGCACTTTGCCGACGGCGACAAGATCTGCGTGATCCTGGGCGACAACATCCTGGAAAAACCCATCGCGGAAATGGCTCGCGCGTTCGAGAAGCAATCCAGCGGCGCGCGCATCTTGCTCAAGGAAGTGCCCGATGCCGAGCGCTTCGGAGTGGCCGAGATGGATGGCCCGCGCATCGTGAGCATCGAGGAAAAGCCCAAAAAGCCCAAATCCAACTACGCCGTCACTGGCATTTATATGTACGACGGATCGGTTTTCGAAAAGGTAAAGAAGCTGATCCCCAGCGGCCGCGGTGAACTCGAAATCACCGACGTCAACAACGCCTACATTAAAGACGGCACCATGACCTACTCCTTCGTCGACGGCTGGTGGACCGACGCCGGCACCTTCGAATCCCTGCTGCGCGCAACGAATTTGGTCGCGCAATCGCGCACTCCCGAGGAACGGGTGCAAGCGGCCAAAGATTGAACGTATAATAACCGCTGATGCGAAGATTACTGTCGATCGCAATCGCCGTGGCTCCGCTGGCATGCGTGCCCGTTCACGCGCAGTGGTTGAACTACAAGACCCCAGGGATTCCCCGAACCCCCGATGGCAAACCGAATTTGAGCGCACCCGCTCCGAAAACTCCCGATGGCAAGCCGGATATCGCCGGACTCTGGCAGATCGCGGGTCTCTACGTAGCCAACATCGCCAAAGACCTGAAAGGAGATGTTCCTTTTCAGCCCTGGGCGGAGGCCTTGTTCAAGCAGCGCCGCGCCAACGAGAGTAAAGAAGACCCCACCGGATACTGCATCCCCGGCGGCGTGCCGCGCTCCGATGTCGTCCCCTATCCGTTCAAAATTTACAACATTCCCGGCGTGATGCTGGTGCTGTATGAAGCGGTCCACAGCTATCGCCAGATTTTCACCGACGGCCGCGAGCTTCCCAAGGACCCGAATCCCACCTGGATGGGCTACTCGATCGGACATTGGGATGGCGACGCCATGGTGGTCGAAACGTCCGGCTTCAACGATCACGGCTGGCTGGATAACAACGGACGCCCCGCCACCGATGCCCTGCGCGTCACCGAAAAGTTCCGCCGCAAGGATTTCGGTCACATGGAAATTGAAGTCACCGTCGACGATTCCAAAGCCTACACCAAACCCTGGACCGTCACGCTGCCCTACGTCCTGCAGCCCGACACCGACCTGCTCGAGTACGTCTGCAACGAAAACAACAAAGACATCCAGCACCTGTTCGGAAAATAGGGACGGAGCCTCTTTATTGTTCCGTAACGGGAATCGCCAATATGGCACCCCAGTGGAATCCAGCCCCAAACGCCGAAAACACCACCGGGCCCGCCGCCGGACTTTCCTGCGCCCACTCCGCCGCCGCAATCAGCATCGAAGCCGACGAAGTGTTCCCGTAGCGCGCGACGTTCGAATACACACGCTCCGCCGGCACCCCCAGCGACTTCGCAACCCGCATGAGCAGATTCTGATTCGCCTGATGCAGCAAAAAAATCGCAACATCAGCCGCGGACATCTTCTGCCGCCCCAGCACTTCCTCGATCGACGAAGGCAGCTTGCGCGCAGCCTGCAAAATCACCGACAGCCCGTTCATGCGTCAGCGGCGCGGACCAATCGAACGCCAGCGAATCGCGATACTGCCCGTCCGTATGCAGCACCGCATCCAAAATTTCCCAACGCCCGCGACCGCGCGCTCACCAACGCCGCCCCCGCGCCATCGCCGAAAAGCATCGCCGTGTTCGCGTCGAGCGGTCCGGATTCAATCACCGCCGACATCTTCTCCGCGCCGATCACCAACACGTCCCCAAAGTGCCCGCACATCTGCGCCGCCATCGCCATCGCAAACAAGCCGCCCGCGCTCGCCATCGGCACGTCCAGTGCTGGAGTGGTTTCGAGTCCCAGTTGCAGCGCAACCTCCGCCGCCGGTCCTGGAAATCCCGGCCGCGCACTGCCGCTGGCCACGATGATCATTCCCAGGGTTGACGCGTCCACGCCAGCCCGCCCCAGACAATCCCGCGCCGCAGCCACAGCCAGCTCCGCAACAGCAGTTCCCTCGTCCGCCCAACGCCGCTCGCGAATTCCGGATGCGCCCTCGATCCACTCCGCCGTTCGCCCAATGCGCCCAGCCATCTCTTCGTTCGTAACGACGCGCTCTGGCACGTGCATTCCGAAGCCGTGGAGAAACGCAGGCATCTCGTCGCCCGCCTACGCCCCGTGGTCTTCGAGGTACGTCTCCATGCGCGAGACCGAATCGAATTTGCGCGGATTCAAATCGCGGTCCGGCACTTTGATCGAGAACTCCAACTCCAGTGCGCTCACCAAATCCGGCAGCGCAAAGGAATCCAGCAGTCCGCTCTCAAACAACGACTCGTCGTCATCGGCCGGAAGAGGCTGAGCGGTGATAGTTTTCAAAACGCCCAAAAGGCGAGCGTGGCGATTGGCATCAGACATGAAGTTTCATACTGCCACAGTCGAGGCCGCGTTCGCGCAGTACCATTCGTAAGTGGAAGCGATGCCCTCTTCAAGCTGGATGCGCGCGCGCCAGCCGAGCGCCTGCATCCGCGAAACATCCAGCACTTTGCGCGGCGCGCCGTTAGGATGCCAAGCGTCGAAACGAATGTTCCCGCCGTAGCCGACAATGCGCGCGATCAACACCGCCAGCTCGGCGATCGATAGCTCTTCGCCGCTGCCGACATTCAGCATGTTACCCAGTGGCTCGCCGCCGGCGTAATTTTCCATCACCAGACAGGCGGCCGCGGCCAGATCGTCCACGTGCAGAAATTCCCTGCGTGGCGTGCCAGTGCCCCACAACGTGACCGATGACGATCTCCAGATCTTGGCCTCGTGAAAACGGCGAATCAGCGCCGGCACCACATGCGCTGTTTCCAGATCGAAGTTGTCGCCCGGGCCGTAGAAGTTGGACGGGATCAGGCTGATGGCCGGGAACCCGTACTGCTCGCGATACGCCGCCGCCAGTTTCAAGCCGGCAATCTTGGCGATGGCATAGGCTTCACTCGCCGGTTCCAGCGGCGACGTGAGTAGATATTCTTCCTTGATAGGTTGCGGCGCAAGCTGCGGATAAAGACTCGACGATCCCAGAAAAACCAGCTTCTGCGCGCCATTCTGCCACGCGGCGTGAATCATGTTCGTCTGAATCGCCAGATTGTCGTACAGAAATTCCGCGGGATGCGTCGACTTCGCGAGAATCCCGCCCACTCTCGCCGCCGAGACGAACACGAACTCCGGAAGTTGCCGCGCGAAGAAACGCGAGACGGCCGCCTGGTCGCGCAGATCCAAATCGTCGCGCGTCGCCAGAATCAGATTCAGATAGCCGCTCTTTTCCAGGCGCCGGACGATGGCCGAACCAACCGGCCCGCGATGTCCCGCTACAAAAATCCGGCTGGATGGAGTTAGCGGCGAAAGTTCCTGCATATTGCTGTTCCCATTATTACTGGCTGCGCAGCTCCGCGCCCAAAGTCTGCGCAAGCCGCGCGATCACCTGCTCCACCGCCGCCGCGACTTCGTCCGAAGAAAGCGTACGGTCCGCCGCGCGAAAGGCCATCGACACCGCCATGCTGCGCCTGTCTTTGTCGATGCTTTTGCCCGCGAAGACGTCGATGCAATCGACAGTTTCAAGGTACGGTCCCGCAGCCGCGCGGATGGCCTGCTCGATCGCCGCGTAAGCCACGTCTTTCTTCACGACGAAGGATAAGTCGCGATAAACCCCCGGGAAGCGCGCCAGCGGCGCATATACCGCCATAGACCCCTTTGCCGCCACCAGTTTCCCCAGGAACAATTCCGCCGCGAAGACCGCCGTCTGAATTCTGTGCGCGGCCAGCAATTCCGGCCGCAACCTGCCCGATCACGCCCGTGGACTCTCCATCGATCACCACACGCGCCGCCGTTCCGGGCGCGTAGCCCTCGACCGTTGCCGCTTCAAACGAAGCGCCCGGCAGCCGTAACGATTCGAGCACCGATTCCACCACGCCCTTCAGATCGAAAAAGTCGGTCTCCCGGCGCGTCGACCAATCCGCATCGTTCGCCGCTCCGCCCAGCAGGATGCCAAGCGCCCAATGCTCGACAGGTTCCCCCGCCGGCCGCGAAAAAATCTTGTCGATTTCGAAATAGCGAAACGTGGTAGCCCGCCGCCGCGCATTCAACGCCGCCGTCTTCACCAGGAACGGCACCAAAGACCGCCGCAGCCGCGCCAGATCGGTGTTCAACGGATTTTGCAGCACCACCGACTCGCCTGCGAGCTGCGAAAACTGCGCGTCGCCCTCCAACGGCTCCAGCGGCACACCGCGCAATTCCAGAAACCCATTGCCCACCAGCATTCCTCGAGCCGTCTGCCGAGCCGCATCCAGCCCCGTGCTCGACCCCGCCGTCGGCGTCTCTGCGCTGGGCGCGGCAGTGATCGCTTCGTAACCGATCACGCGCGCCACGTCTTCAATCAGCACCACCGGGTCGGTTGCGTCCACCCGGCGCGTCGGGACCTGAATGCGCTTCAAATTCTCAGAACACTCATAGCCGAGTCGAGTCAAGCTGTCGTAAACCTGCTCCCGCGTAACCGGAATCCCCAGATAGCTGCTCACCCGCTCCGCCGGCAGCGCAAACACCGCACGCTTGGCACGCTTCGGATACACATCCGTGACCGGCCCCGCCGATTGCGCCCCCGCGTCAGAAAACAACAACGCCGTAGCGCGATCGCGCGCGCCCTCCAACGTCTCGTTAGGATCCAGCCCGCGCTCGAAACGATACGATGAATCCGAGCTCACGCCCAGCCGCCGGCTAGTCATGCGAATATTCGTAGGTTCGAAGTGCGCCGCCTCCAGCAGCACGCTCGTAGTTTCCTCGCCAATGCCCGAGAACTCGCCGCCCATGATGCCCGCCAGCGCCATCGGGGATTTCGCGTCGGCGATGGCCAGCGGCAATTCCTCCGCGCTATCCACGGTGCGGCCGTCCAACAACCGCAAGCTTTCGCCCTTCTTGAAACGCCGCACCACCACTCGCTCCCGCACGTTTTGCAAATCAAACGCGTGCAGCGGCTGCCCCCACTCCTTCATCACGAAGTTGGTGATGTCGACAACATTGTTAATCGGCCGCGACCCCGTCGCCAGCAGCCGGCTCGCCAGCCACGCCGGCGACTTTCCCACGCCCACGCCCGAGATCACCTGACAGGTGTAGCGCGTGCACAACGCGCGATCCACGAATCTTCACCGGCATTACAGCCTCGCTAAAAGAAGCCGGTTGCGGCGTCTCCGGCAAAACCAGCTTCAGCCCCAACAACGCCGCCAGTTCCCGCGCGATGCCGATCAGCCCCAAGCAATCCGGACGGTTCGGATATACCTTCATGTGAACCAGCGCTTCGCTGATCGGCATGACCTCGGGCAAGCTCTTGCCCAGTAACGTTTCATCGCGAAACACTTGCAAGCCTGTTCCCGTCGCCGTCATCCCCAACTCGCCATCCAGGCAAATCATGCCCTGCGACAAAATTCCGTGAAAATGTTCTTCGCGGATCGTGTCACCAGTCGGCAATTCGGTTCCGGCCAGCGCCACCGGAACGCCCCAGCCAACTTCCAAAGGATGCGCGGACGCCGCCACGATCTTCCGCACATCGCCCGGCGCCACCTCGACTTCGCAAACGAATTTATCGCTAGTCCCTATGAGCGGCTGCTTAGCACGAAGAAATCCAACACGCACCCCCGCCAACTCCTGCGCCAGCACATGCGTCGCTTCGACGTCGAGTCCCACGCGCGGCAACGCCGTCAGCAGATCCGCCAGCGGCACTCGCGGCGACAAATAATCCAACAGCCATCCAGTATTGACGATCATGATTTAGAACTGACGCAGGAACGCTTCCTCGTTGTCATACAGCAGCCGGATGTCGTTGATCTGATGCCGCAGCATAGTGGTGCGGTCGACGCCCATGCCGAACGCGAACCCCTGATATTTTTCCGGATCGAACCCGCCGGCGCGCAGCACCTCCGGCCGCATCATGCCGCTGCCCAGGACCTCCAGCCATCCAGTTCGCGAACACAGCGCGCAGCCCTTCTGCTTGCACACCACGCAACTGACGTCCACCTCCGCGCTCGGCGTCGTGAACGGAAAATAGCTGGGCCGAAAACGCAATTTCGTGTCCGGTCCGAACAGCCCCTTAGCGAGTTCCGTCAGCGTCCAGCGCAGATCCGACATGCTCAGCTTCCTGCCCACCGCGAACACATCCAACTGCTGAAAAATCGGATAGTGCGACGCATCGATATCGTCCGCGCGATAGCAGCGCCCGGTAGTCATCGCGCGAATCGGCGCCTGCCCCCCGCTCGCGCGCATTACGCGGGCTTGAAACGCTGTCGTATGCGTGCGCAGCAACTGCCCCTGGCCCACGTAAAACGTGTCGTGCATATCCCGCGCCGGATGCCACGCCGGCGTGTTCAGCGCGTCGAAATTATAGTATTCACTCTCGATGTCAGGATAGTCATCGTAAGAAAAACCCAGCCCCATCAGGATCTTCTTCATGGTCTCCGCCGTAGCCGTCATGGGATGAACGCGCCCTGCCCACCGCCGCCGCCCTGGCAGCGTCACGTCCAACTCCGGCCCCGCAGGCTTCGCCGTTTCCTGCAACGCCGCGCGCCGCTGTTCGATCGCTTCCTCGATCCTGTTTCTTCGCCGTGTTGACGGCCTGCCCGAACGGCTTGCGCTCCTCCGGCGCCAACCCGCCCAGCAACTTCATCTGCGCCGTCAGCTCGCCGGCTTTGCCCACGTACTGCACCCGCGCCTGATCGAGCGCCGCCAGCGATTCAGCCTGCGCGATGTGGGCGAGCGCGCGCTCCACGAGTTCTTGGATCGATTGCATAACAGAAGCTTTTGAGCGGAAACTACAAGTGTAACAACATGCCGCTCCCACGCGTACTCGAACCCGAAGTGATGTCCAGCTCCGAAGAAGCCGTCGAATACGACGAAATGGATTTCAGCGCCACCGACCAGCTCTTCGCCCAGCGCGCCGCTGAACTAGCCACAGCCGCAGCCGTCCACCTGATCGCCGATCTCGGCTCCGGCAACGCCAAAATTCCGCTGGCGATGTGTCCGCTCCTGCCCGGCGCCGCCCGCGTCTGCGCCGTCGAGATGTCCACCGAGATGCTCGCAGTCGCCGCTAGGAACCGCGCCCGTAACGGCATGGGACTCCACCTGGTCGCCGCCGACGCCAAGCGCCTCCCGTTCGCCGATCGATCCGTCGGAATGGTTACCTCCAACAGCCTGATCCACCACATCCCCGACCCCCGCAGGGTTTTCCAGGAAATCGCCCGCATCGCCCGCCCCGGCGCGCCGATTCTGATCCGCGATCTCGTGCGCCCCGAAAACCAACAGGCGCTCGATCAGCTAGTCGAAGCCCACGCCACGCAATGGAGCCCTCTCCAGCGCAAACTCTTCGCCGATTCCCTGCACGCTGCGCTTACACTCGAAGAAGTGCGCCAGATGCTAGATCAATGCGGACTCGCGGATGTAAAGGTTGCCCAAATCACTGACCGCCATTGGAGCGCCGAGCGTGCCTGACCACTCGCCCAACCCCAACCCGCTGCGTCTTGGCAGCGACGCTGAATTCTCCGCGCTCCGCGCCGCTCTAGTAGCCGCCGGATACACCGAGCCAGCCATCTGCGAACGCTTAGGCCTCCAAAAAATCTCGCAATTCAAATTCGCCACCGAGCACCGCCCCCCACCGCGGCCTATGGCTCCGAATCCGGACCCGCTCGACCTCCTGATCCGCCTGTTCCTTGAAAGCGAACCCCTGCACCGCGACACCGCGCGCGCTTTGCCTTTAGAACTCTTCTCAGCGCTTAGGATTAGTCGCGCCCCACGCAGCCGGCCTGCTCTCCGGAACCGTGATGCTGCACCCGCTGCGCGAACTCTATATCGTTTCCGACCGCCCCATTCCCATCGAAGGCAACCACCTCCGCCCGCCCGACGACTTCGTGTATCCCGCGATGATCCCCAATACCCAGTTGTTTCTGGACCTCATCCCGCCCAGCCCCTGCGCTGCGTTTCTAGATCTCTGCGCCGGAACCGGGATCGCTGCACTGGTGGCCGCGCGCGACGGCGCCGCGCACGCCTATTCCTATGACATCACCGAACGTTCCACCGTCTTCGCCGAGTTCAACCGCCGCCTCAACGGCATCGTGAACGTCACCGCCTCGCAAGGCGATCTGTACGAACCCGCCGCTGACCTGACCTTCGACCGCATCGTCGCCCATCCCCCCTACGTCCCCGTCTACCGCCCAAATTTAATCTTCGATAGCGGCGGGCAAGATGGCGAACAGATTACCCGCCGGATCGTCGAGGGCTTGCCGCGCTACCTCCGCCCCGGCGGCCGTTTCTATGGACTCACCATGGGTAGTGATCGCGACCATCCCTTCGAACACCGCCTCCGCGAATGGCTCGGCCCCGCCGAAAACGAATTCGATGTCGCCTTCGTGAAGCGCATCACCCGCACACCCCGCGAATGGGCCGCCGAATCCGTCATCAGCAAGAAAGGTGCCGTCACCGACATCCCTGACTGGCGCGCGTTTTTCGAAAACCTGCACGTCCAAGCACTGGTCTACGGATTCGTAATGATCCAACGCCGCGCCCAGCCCCGCCCCGTATTCACCGTGCGCCGCCAAATCGGCCCCCGCACCGGCCCCGCGGAACACGCCTGGCTGTTCGATTGGGAAACCGCCGCCGTGTCCCATCCCGCAACCTGGGCGCTCGCATGGAAGCCGCGCACAGTCCCGGGTATCCGCCTGCGCGTCGACCACGATTTCGAAAACGGCAACTGGATGCCCGAAAGCTATCTCCTGGAAACCGACTACCCGTTCAACAGCGAGCTCCCCGCGCAAGCCTGGACAGCACACTTATTCACGCGCGCCGACGGCTCCCGCACCACAGCCGAACTGCTCGATCAACTCAAAGCCGACGGCGCACTGCACCCCGAGACTCCGCCAGAAGCGTTTGCCGAAATGCTGGCTACTCTGATTTCGGGCGGCTTTTTACAGGTATGATGGCGACCCCCTCATCCCGCAGCTTCTTCTGAAATCCCTGCCGCCGCGTCGCCAACTGCCGCGCTTGGTGACTCTCCACTTCCTCGCCCGTTGCCAGCCGGTGCGATTTCGCGTACAGCAACTTCGCCGCCGCCCCTGCCGCCACCTCCGCCATCGACCCCGCCACTTGCCCCCGCGCCCGATTCTCCAGACTCATCAGCCAAACATCCCCCGCCAGACTCTGCTCGATCGCCCGAATCTCCTGCCAGTATTTCTTCAGATCAGGCATCTACGCGTCACCGCGCAGCACGCGCGCAATCTCGCGAGCCGCATCTTCCCGTGCCTCCGCACTCATCTTCGGATGAATGTGCTCGATCTGAATCGCCGTCTCCTCATGCCGCCCTCCCAGTTCTGTCGCCACCGAGCGCCGCAGCTCCTCCAGCGTCTGCGGATCCAGACTCCGCACTAAATCGTCGAACTTCGAATTCATGTGTTACCTCCCTAATGATTTCTCGATGGAATCGGCGTTCGCCGAAAGCTGCACCGCGCGCGATTTCAACTCGGCAGCCCTCGCCAGCAGCGCCCCCGACACGCCCTTGGACAGATCCACCGGCAGCACCATCTCCTCGCCCACAGCCTCCCGCATTTGATCCAGCACCCGCTCCGCACGCTCCTGCGCAATCTCTTCGAGAGCCCGCGCCCGCGTGTTCGCCGCGTGCGACTCTTCCCGCAAACGCGCCCACAACGCCATCGGCAACAACCGCTCCACCAAACGTTCTATAGCGCGCGTAGCCTGCCGGCCCCGATTTTCCAGCGTCGCCAGTTCGCTCAGCCCCTTGAAATCCAACTTGTCCCCACCGGCCGCCGATTGAATCACCGCGTCCAACGCCGTCTCCCGCAGCACGCCCAGCTTCTCCCCGGTTTCCTTAGCGAACTGATTCAGCACCCGCTCTGCCTTCTGCAGACTAGCCAAATTCTGCTCAGCATCGCTTTGCGCCGCCACCGCCTCCGCTACCGCGGGAGCCTCTTCCGCCAAGCGCGCCGCCGCCTCCACGCGCTCCTGCAAGTCCTCGACGAGTTGCTGCTCGTCGCCCGTCGCCACCGCGTGCAACGTCGGCGTCTGCACGATGTCAAAGCTCATTTACACCCGTCCTTTCGCCCGCGAGAATAGCCCTGTACCCCTCGCCGCACGCCGCTACTAAACACGCAACTTCAAGCAAACCAATGAGATAGAAGGACGCCGCCCACGTGCCCCGCCATATCCAAATTTGCTTGCCACGCAATTTAAATAATTGATTGGACATCAATGAACAATATCGATAGACTCCTTTATAACTTCCTTATGAAGTGACCAGCCGTGCCCGCCTTGTCTGCGGGAGAGGTTCCGTTAAAACAGTTTGTGTTTCACCTAGGGCACCCGAGCCGCACCATGGCCGAAGTGTATCCAGGCGCCAGCGGACTTTAATACCAAGCGTAGAGAGGATATGAATTATATGGAAAAAAGACTTTCTTTCCCCGGCAAAATCAGCCGCTTGCGGGAACGCCTGCGGAATCCGGAATGGCGCCAATACGGCAAAATCCTGCTGATGGGAAAACTCACGGGTGTCGGCCTGATCCTGCTAGCCGCCCTTCTGATGAACCCTGACTTGCTAGGGTTGCGCACGTTCGCCGCGGACCCGGTTTTGAAAGGGAACGACATCGTAAACCCACTGAACACAGTGTGGGTGCTGCTCGCCGCGTTCCTGGTGTTCGGTATGCAGGTAGGCTTCACCATGCTCGAAGCCGGTTTCTGCCGCTCGCGCGAAACCGTGAACGTGCTGATGGAATGCGTTGTCGATACCTGCCTCTGCGGTCTCCTGTTCTACGCCTGGGGCTTCTCGTTCATGTTCAGCCACGGCAACGGCTTCATCGGCTTGAACTGGTTCTTCCTGCAAGGCGCGCCTCACACCTATGAAGGTACCGGCGTGGCTTTCCTGGCATTCTGGCTCTTCCAGTTCGCCTTTGCGGACACCTGCTCCACGATTACATCCGGCGCGATGATCGGCCGCACGGCGTGGATGGGCGATTTGATTTACAGCTTCGCGGTTTCTGGCTTCATCTATCCGATCATCGGCCACTGGGCCTGGGGACCGGACGGCTTCCTCGCCACCATGGGCGCCGCCGGCTTCTTCCTGCCTTCGCTCGGCACCAGCTTCCATGATTTCGCGGGTTCGACCGTGGTTCACACCATCGGCGGATTTATCGCACTCGCCGGCGCCATCGTACTCGGCCCGCGCCTGGGCCGCCGCTTCAAACGCGACGGCGGTGGACCCATGATGCCGCACGATCTCACCATCGCCGCCTCCGGCGGATTGCTGCTGTGGTTCGGCTGGTACGGATTCAACCCCGGCAGCACGCTTTCGGCCATGGACTTTGAAGGCATCGGACGCGTCGCCGCCAACACCACCCTGGCTGCGTGCTCGGCCGGTCTGGCCGCCATGTTCATCGCTTACATGATGAGCAAGAAATGGGACATGAGTTTCACGGTCAACGGCTTCCTGGCCGGACTCGTCGCCATCACCTGCCCCTGCTACTGGGTCAGCCCCACCGGCGCGATTCTCCTCGGCGCAGTCGCCGGCGTCATCGTAGTCTACGGCGTGGAGCTTCTCGAGTACCTCCGCATTGACGATCCCATCGGTGCGGTTCCGGTTCACGGTATGTGCGGAATCTGGGGGACGATCTCGCTGGGCCTGTTCGCTTCCGGCCAGTACGGCGCCACCGGGCCTTTCGCGGCCGATAATTCCGCCCCGCTGAAGGGCCTGTTCTACGGCGGCGGCACCCAGGTACTGCTGGCGCAGATCGTCGGCAGCGCGATCATTACGGTGTCCACGTTTGTGGTTGCCCTGATCGTGATGTATGCAGTCAACGCCATGGGCTTGCTCCGCATCTCGGCCGAAGGCGAGAACTACGGTCTGGATCTGCACGAGCACGGCATCTCGGCTTACCCCGAATATGTCATCTCCTCAATGGGACGGCCGGGTGGCATGGCGGTTGAATCCGCCATCGCTCCCTCGATCTCCGCGCAATCGGCGGGTGCCCGGGTGAGTTTGCCGGGTTCAGCGCACTAAAGATCGGACAACATGAAAAAAATAGAAGCAGTCATCCAACCCTATAAACTCGACGAAGTAAAAGACGCTCTGATCAAAATCGGCGTCGAAGGCATCACCGTCTCCGAAGTCCGCGGACACGGACGCCAGAAAGGCCACACGGAAGTCTATCGCGGCGCCGAATACAAGGTTGATCTGCTACCCAAGGTCAAGCTTGAAATGGTGGTAAAAGACGCGCTGGCGGCCTCGGTGGTGGACACTCTAACCACCGCCGCCCGCACCGGCAAGATCGGCGACGGCAAGATCTTCGTCGCCTCCATTGACGATGCCATCCGCATCCGCAATGGGGATCACGGAGAAGCCGCACTCTAACCAAAACGGGGACACCCTTTCCTGTACCCGCCGCTCTTGCGGGGACAGGACAGGGTGTCCCCGTTTTCCCAACGCCTAAACCTCGATCTCCATCCGCAACAGAGCCGCGCTAAAAGTTTTCCCCTGCGCATCCGTCCGCAGCGAAACCGTCCCCCCTCCATCCAGCGCCTCATACAAAAGAAAGTTGAGAGCATGCAGATTAGGCAACTCAAACCTCTCCACCCGCCCTCGGCACAACTCTCGAAAATGCTCTTTAACCCGCTCCGCCGTAACCTCCCGCACCAGTACCGGATAATCCTCCGCCCGCAAAGCAATCAATCCAATATTGGAGCAGTCCCCCTTATCCCCGCTGCGCGCATGCGCGATCTCCCGAAGTTGCACCCGTGCCACCTCAGCCCTCCTTCACAGTGACCCGAGCCGTCACTTCACTCTTAGGAATCAGCGCCGGCCAATAAGCCACCACTTCCTCCACTTTCGGTTTCCCGCTAGCCGGATAAGTAACCACCGGAGGCCCATTCAGCGCCAGCGGCGCAATCTCCCGCGTGAACCGCTCGACCGCCGCCGCATCGTCCCCGCGCACCCCCACCCGCAGCGTCACTTCCGCAATGTCCGGCGAAGGCGCGCCTGACAACGCATCTCCATGACAAGCGTTAGCCCCCACATATTCACTATGAATCGCCGAGAACTTCAGCCCCAACCGCTCCAGCCGGGTCCGCAAAATCTGATCCGCCGCCCGCGCTTTCTTCACAGCATCCGGCCACCCATAAGTCATCGTGCCCGCAGCCTTAAACCCCGCCGAATAACTGATCGAAACTTTATAGAACTCCGTCGCCGGACGCCCCCGCACGCCCCAGAACTGCACTCGATCCGCCCCCGCCTGCTGCAACTGAATCGCTAGTGAAATCCGCAATCACATCCGGCGTAATGTAAGCCCGCGGATCCCCGATCTCATAAACCAACTGCTCCGTCACTCCCGCTACCGTAACCCGACCGCCCGTGCCCGGATGCTTAGTGATCGCGAAGCGCCCGTCCGGTTCGGCCTCCAGAATCGGATACCCAATCCCCGCCAGGTCCGGAATGGTTTCCCAGTCCACCTGACAATTCCCGCCCGTAGCCTGCGCGCCGCACTCAACCACGTGCCCACCCACCACGCCCGCGGCCAGCAAATCCCAGTCCTCGCGCTTCCACCCAAACTCGTGAATCGTCGGACCCAGCGACAGCGCCACATCCGAGCACCGTCCCGTCACCACAATCTGCGCCCCCGCGTCGAGCGCCTCTGCAATCGGAAACGCCCCCAGATAAACGTTAGCGCTCCGCACCCGCGCCCGCATCGTCTCCAGTGGCTCCCCCGTATCCATATTGCGCAGCTCAATCCCACGCGCCATCAGATCATCCAGCCGCCCCAGAATGTTGTCACCCGTCACCACACCAATCTTCAACCGCCCCTTATACCCCGCGCGCCCCAGCGCCGCCGCCACCGCCTCCCCGCAAGTCTCCGGATTCACCCCGCCCGCGTTGGCGACCACTTTGACGCCGCGCTCGACAATCTCCTTAGCCCCGCGCTCGATCATCTGCGGAAAATCCCGCGCATACCCCGCCTGCGGATCGCGCGCAAACTGCTTTTGCAGAATCGACATCGTGACTTCCGCCAGATAATCCAGCGTCAAATAGTCGATCGGCCCGCCGCGCAATTGCTCCAGCGGCGCTTCGAGCGAATCCCCCCAGAACCCCTGCGCATTAGCAATGCGGATCATGATAGTGTAGTTTCCCATGAAAGCCATCCGCAGTATCGCAGCGCTTCTTGTTGTCGCTGCCTCGCTGTTTGCCCAAGCCCCGAATGACGCGGCAAAGCTTGACGCCAACAAGAAATTGCTGCTCGAATTCTTCCGCCTTGGCAGTAATCTCGATGCGCGCAAACAGATGCTCACCAGTGACTACATTCAACACAATCCGCGCTTCCTTAAAATGGACGAGGTCACGCACCTCAAGGGCGGGGAAGCCTGGAGCGCGGCCATCCGGACAGCGCAAAATCACGCGCGCCTGACCGATCCCGACTTCAACCTGAGAAGTACCCCGGTCGCCATCATCGCGGAAGGCGATTACGTCGTCGCCATCTCCAAAGCCACCCTGCCTGACCCAGATGACCCGTCCAAAACCTATGAGGCCTTCAACTTTGAAATGGTGCGAGTCCAAGACGGCAAGCTCGCCGAGCATTGGGATGCGCTGAAACTTGCCAAGGGCTGGATGACCGAACTGGAGAAGCCCGCCGCCGCGAAATAGCCGTGCCACGGTTTCCTCAACATCGAGCGCTTACTGCGCATGACATATCCCAGCACCGGGCGTCATAATAAAAACATGTAGGGCCGCCGTTCGCGGGCCACCTCGTTCATGCCCGACCAACAGTGGCGCCCCAAAGCAAACCCCTGGCTCATCGCGCTAGCCGTAATCGTGCCCACCTTCATGGAAGTGCTCGACACCTCCATCGCCTCCGTAGCGCTGCCCAACATCGCCGGCAACCTCTCGGCAACGATCGATGAAGCCACCTGGGTGCTCACCAGCTATCTGGTAGCCAACGCCATCGTCCTCCCCGCCAGCGGTTGGCTAGCCCTGCGCTTCGGACGCCGCCGCTTCCTGCTTTTCTGCATCGTAGTCTTCACCATCTCCTCGTTCTTCTGCGGAGCCGCCACCAGTCTAGGTTTCATCCTCGCTGCCCGCGCACTCCAAGGAGCCGGCGGCGGCGCACTCCAGCCGCTCTCCCAAGCCATCCTGCTCGAAAGCTTTCCGCCCGCCAAACGCGGCGCCGCCATGGCGATCTTCGCTCTCGGCGTAGTAGTCGCGCCCGTCCTCGGCCCCACGCTAGGCGGCTACCTAACCGATCAATACTCCTGGCGCTGGGCCTTCTACATCAACATCCCCATCGGAGTCCTCGCCGTCTTCATGGTCTCGCGCTTCGTCGAAGACCCGCCCTACATCTCCTCCGCGAAACCCGGCCGCTTCGACGGCATTGGCCTCGGCCTGCTAGTAGTCTGGCTGGGAGCCCTCCAAATCGTCCTAGACAAAGGTCAGGAAGACGACTGGTTCTCCGCCCCCTGGATTCGCTGGACAGTAGCGCTAGCCGCCGTCGCCTTCATCACGTTCCTAATCCAACAATGGCGCGACCCCGCTCCCATCACCAAACTGCGCGTCTTCAAGGACCGCAACTTCGCCCTAGGCTGCCTGGTGATGACTCTCTTCGGCGGCGTGATCTACGGCCTCGTCGCCATCCTTCCGCTCTTTTACCAAACCGTAATGGGTTACTCAGCCCGCTCCGCCGGATTAGCCGTGAGTCCGCGCGGCATCGGCGCCGTCTGCATCATGCCCGTCATCGCTTTCCTAACCAGCCGCATCGATACGCGCTGGCTGATCACCATCGGATTCCTAGGCTTCGCCGGCTCCGCCATTTGGATGAGCCAACTCACCCTCAACATCTCGCAATGGTCGCTGCTGACGCCCATCATCCTCAGCGGCGCCTGCTCCGGCATGGTTTTCGTCCCGCTAGCCACCACCGCCATGGCGACGCTGCGCAACGAAATGATCGGCAACGCCAGCGGCCTGTTCAATCTCTTGCGAAACGTAGGCGGCAGCGTAGGAATTTCCGTGGTGAACACACTAATCTCGCGCCGCCAGCAAATCCACCGCGCCGAACTGAGCCGCTACATCACCAACAGCCCCACCTTCGATTCCGCCCTGAATTTCTATCAAGGCGCCGTGCGCCCCTACACTGATCCCCAAATCGCCACCGGCCGCGCCTACGCCCTGATCGACCGCGGCCTCAACCAGCAGTCGGTCATCTATTCCTACGTAGACGACCTTCGCTACATCTCCGTAGTGTGTCTGCTCTGCATCCCCGTAGTCATGATGCTAAAGAAAGCGAAACCCAAGCCCGGCGCAGCCTCCGCCGCTCATTGATCGCGGCTATGGCATAGTAGAGCCTATGCGCAAATGGCTCTCGACTCCTAACGATTGGACTTTGACCATCCTCCGCTTGGCCGCCGGTATCATGATCCTCCCGCACGGCCTGCAGAAGACCCTAGGCTGGTTCGGCGGCCCCGGTTTCTCCGCGCAAATGGCCGGATTCGAGCGCGGCCACATCCCCGCCGTGTTCGCCTTCCTGGCGATCATGGCCGAATTCCTAGGCGGCATCGGACTCATCCTCGGAGCCCTCACCCGCATAGCCGCCTTCGGCCTAGCCGTCAACATGGTCGTAGCGATCTACGTGTTGAACTGGCAAAACGGCTTCTTCATGAACTGGACCGGCCGCCAAAAAGGCGAAGGCTTCGAGTTCCACATGCTAGTGATCGCGATGGCCATAGTGCTAATGGCCCGCGGAGCCGGCGCACTTTCAGTAGACCGCGCACTCTCCAAACCCTAAAAAGTAGGGCGGACGTCCCCGTCCGCGCCGGACCTCCGGTCCGGCCTCCCACCTACCCCATCACCGTCTTCGGCATCGACAAAAACGAATGCATAGCGTGCCAAAAAACCTGCCGGTTCGTCCCCTGCACCACCGAATGCGCCATCCCCGGCAAAATCACAAACTGCCTATCCCCATTCGGCAACTGTAAAAAGAAGTCCGACAGATCGTTCATCGTAGCGATCCCGTCATACTCCCCGCGCACCAGCAACACCGGCGCCAGCACCTTCTTCGGATCCACCAGCGGCAGCTTCGAAGTCATATCGAGATACGTCCCCGTAGGCACCTGATCCCCAAACTTCAACTCCTCATCCGCCAGAAACTCCGCAATCGCCGGATCCGTAGTCCCCGGTTTATCGCGCGTAAAAATACTGCGGATCATAGCGCGATCGCGCAGCCTCCGGTTATGCGTGCGATAAAAATCCAATTGCTTAGCGCGTTCCGTCAACGTCGGCGAATTGTCCCCTTTGTAAGTGAAAGCCCCCAGCACCACGCGATCCGCCCGCTCCGGCTCCAGCATCGCGTAAACACCCACCCGAATCGCCCCCGACGACTCGCCCATTAAATGAACTTTCTGAGCCCCGGTCTCCTTAGTGATGACATCCACGCCGGCTTTGATGTCCTGCGCCCCGCTAGCGATATCCGAATTGCTCTCCGTCTGCGAAGACCGCCCATAGTTCTCGTGATCCATGGTCCAAACATCGTAGCCCAGCCCCGCAAAAACATTCATCACCGAGTACTCGCCCTTCCCCGGCGTCGCGAGATCAAATGAAGACCTTCCCGAGTTAGAAGACCCATGAATCAGAAACAACACCGGCAGCGCCTTCTCCCCCGCCTTGGGAGCCGTAGCGCGCTTGCGGAACATGTAAAGCTTGACGTCGCCCTTATGAGCCCAATATTCGCCAGACCAAACCTTGCCCGCCGGCGCCGCCGCTTTCTCCGCAAATACCGCCGGAGCCAGCAGCGCGCTAGCCACCAAACTACGTCGCGAAAAAGAACGGTTGTCTGCTTTCATGGGGCGTGACCTCCCCCGAATTATATCGTGGGGCGGACCTCCGGTCCGCGTTCGGCCTCCAGGCCGAACTTTTCGTGACCTGCCGCCGATTACGGCAACCGCGCCAGCTCTTCTACATACAACCGGTTATGCGGAAATTGCTGCGTCAGCCCCGTAAGTATTTCGCGCGCCTTCCCAGTATCCTTGCGCCGCAGCGCATCCACCGCCAGCAGCAGCCGCGCATACGGTTTCAGATAGTGCCCCTTCTCCGCCGTGAGCGTGAGCCGCTCGACCCCCACCTCGCGATCGGTCTGTGCGCCAGCCAATTGCAGAAACCAGCGCACCGGAGCCGCCTTCAAACTCAACATGTAATTCTCGACGCCCACCGCCAGATGCGCATCGTAATACGACGGATCGATGGTCAGCAGTCTCTCCGCAATCGTGCGCCCGCTTTTCACCGACGCCAGCGCACTCAAATCGCGCTTGTCGATCAAGCCGTCGAAATCGGCGCGCAGACCCAGCACCATCACCGATGCGAACAGCGCGTTACTGTCGCGCGGCATCCCGTGCAGCGTGCCGGTCGCAAGTTTATCGGCCTTCGCCAGATCCGCGTCGAAGGCCTTGCGCACCGCCGGGTCCGCATTCAGCTTCTGATGCTGTCCGCGGAAGTTTTCATCATGCAGAAAGAATTCAGACTGCAAAATCTTGAGCCGGTCGAACTCGGCGAACAAGTACGCCGCGGCGTCCGAGACCGGAGCCAGCGGATCGTCCGGGTACACTTGCTCATAATCCGCAAAAGTTTTATGCGCCGCGGCAAACTGCAAATCGTACATTTGCAGGTAGCCCAGATCGATCCCGCCCGGAGCACTCCCAATGTCCGCCGCGCTCCCTATGTCAGCCGCCAGCAGCAGGGCCAGCGCCAGAATCACCGCTTGCATCATGATTGAACTGTTCCCCACTCTAGCCGTTCCGCACCCCCCGCGACAATAACGTGCGGATGCTACTACTATGAAAGACGCGGCTATGAAGCAACGCGTTGCGCTATGAATCGCCTGGGATGGTTTCTGTGCGGCGCAATCTTTGCGTGCCTGCTAGCAGTTGCAGCCGGTGCCCTCATCCTGCGCGATGCCCGCGGCTTCAGCGCCAGTGAACCGCCCGGCGCCCTAGAGCGCTGGATTGCCCGCCGAGCCCGCTCCGCCGCACTCCCTTCGGATGCCCGCGCGCGCCCGAATCCCCTGCAAAATTCGCCCGAAGTTCTCGCCGAAGCCCGCGCCCATTGGGCCGATCACTGCGCCACGTGTCATGCCAACGACGGCAGCGGCGACACGCTGCTCGGAAAACGCACCTCGCCCCCCGCCCCCGACATGCGTTTGCCCGCTACCCAAAAGCTAACCGACGGCGAACTGTTCTATGTGATTCAAAACGGCATCCGCCTGACCGCCATGCCCGCCTGGGGCAGCGCCTCCGCTCACGACGAACAGGATTCCTGGAAACTGGTACATTTCATCCGCCACCTCCCGCAACTCACGTTAGAAGAAAAGCAGGAGATGCAAAAGCTGAACCCCAAAGCCCCCGACGACCTAAAAGAAGAAGAGGAAGAAAAGAAATTTCTAGAAGGACAAGGAGAAGCAGAACCCCATGAACACCACCATCACTAGAATCGCCTGGCTGTGTCTAGCCGCAATCCCCGCTCTCGCCCACGGCGGCTTCGACCACGTAATGGGCACGGTCGTACAAGTCTCGAACAACACTATGACCGTGAAAACCGCCAAAGGCAACGTCGACGTAAAGCTCGACGACAAAACCGAGCTCACCAAGAACGACCAGAAAGCCCAGCGCCTCGACCTCATCCCGGGAGCCCGCGTAGTAGTCGACATCCCCGAAGGCAACAAGGACATGCTGGCCCACTCCGTGAAGATCGGAACCGCCGCAAAAACTGTCGATTCGCACACCCACGATTCGCATTAGTACTTGGTCCGCTAGCCACGATACTGTCCTTGACGCTGATGGTTACTCCCGCGATGGAGTCTCACATCGCCGATCACATGTCGGCAGCCAGAGAACCGATGACCCAATGACTGAACTGCTGATCGGGAGGATTGATCGGGACCATTTGCGCATAACTATTTCGAACCGTTGGAGTACAAATTGGTTTAATGCCAACGTGGAGATCAAGTGCGGGGCATGGTCTGGAAGCTATACGGCAACATTTGAAAACGGAGAGTTGCGCGCGTTCGCCTCGGAAATTCGCAGGCTGTACCAGGACTTGTCTGCGACCGTTGCTTTTCAGCAAGCAGAGCCGTACTTGTCTATAACCTGCAAGGGTGACGGCAGGGGACACATTTGGCTCACTGGAGTTGCCGAGGAAAGACCCCACCAAGGACCAAAGCTGGTCTTCCAATTTGGCTTGGAGCAAACTGAACTTCCGCAGATCGCGCATTCGCTCGAAGCACTCGACCCTCGAATGCCCGCAACGCAGCTGTAAGACACTACCTGCTAGCCATTTGGCCTTGACTCTACCCCACCCGCTAACGTATGATTTTCGGCGAAAGTCTCCGTAGTCCGGCAGGGGCCACGGCTGCGCGACTGGGGAAATGATGGAGAAAATTATGTCTAAGAAGTTGTTTTTAAGCGTCATCATAGGTTGTGTTCTAACCGCCTGCCTGCTGCCCGCCCAAGACGCCAAAACCGAAGCGAAAAACGAAGCGAAATCGGTCATCGCCGCCGTCGAAAAAGCCATGGGCGGCGCCGATTTGAAATCCATTCAGTATTCCGGCATCGGCTCCAACGCCAATCTCGGACAAGGCGTGAATCCCACCGCCCCCTGGCCCCGTTTCGACGTCACGTCCTACACCCGCACCATCAATTACACAGATTCCTCTTCGAAAGAAGAGCTTACCCGCATCCAAGGCAACAACCCCGTGCGCGGCGGCGGCGCGCCCATCCTCGGCGAACAAAAACAGAACCTCAACGTCGCCGCCAACTATCGCCTGGAACGTCGCCGGGCCCAACCAAGTAGCCCAGTTCGGCGCAACGCTCGAAGAACGCAGGCTGCAAATCTGGATGACGCCCCACGGTTTCATCAAAGCCGCCAAACTCGGCAACGGCTGCGCCATCAACTGGGATTGCGAAGCCAAAGTTTCGAAGAAAACCGAAGGCGGTAAGCCCGTGACCGTCATCTCCGTCGGCTTCGGCAAGTACCCCATCGAAGCCTACGTCGACGACAAGAACATGATCACCAAGGTGGAAGCCAAGTTCCCCAACCCCGTGCTGGGCGACATGCTCATCACCACCACCTACTCCGATTACAAGGATTACGGCGGCGTGAAATTCCCCACCCGCATCACGCAGACGCAGGGCGCATACCCCGTTTTCGATCTCATGGTCAAGGACGTGAAGCCCAACGCCCCCGCGCCTCTCCCGGTCCCGGATGGCGTTAAGACCGCCGAAGCCCCGCGCAACGACGTGTCCGATCAGTTGCTGGCCGACGGCGTCTGGTACCTCACTGGCGGCACCCATCACAGCCTGGTGGTGGAATTTAAGGACTACATGGCCATCATCGAAGCCCCCTTAAATGAGGAGCGCTCCGAAGCCGTGCTAGCCGAAGCCAAGCGTCTGGTCATCAACAAACCGGTGAAGTACCTGATCAACACCCACCAACACTTCGATCACTCCGGCGGCCTGCGCACCTACGTCGCCGAAGGCGCCACCATCATCACCCACCCCATGAACAAGGCGTTCTACGATCAGATGTTCAAAATGAAGCCCACCATCGCCCCCGACCGTCTGGCGAAAACCCCCAAAGTCCCCGTCATCCTCCCCGTGATGGACCGCTACGTCCTCACCGATGGCGCCCAGAAAATCGAGATCTACGCGATGAAGGACGACAACCATAATGAAGGAATGCTAATCGCCTACATCCCGGCCGGTAAGATCCTGGTAGAAGCCGACGAGTTCAACCCGCCCGCCGCCGATGCCGCTCCTCCCATCACGCCCCCAGCGTCGTCCTTGAATCTGTACGACAACATCCAACGCCTGAAGCTCGATGTCTCGAAGATCGCCCCCATCCACGGACGTCTGGTGAGCATGGCCGACTTCCTGAAGTTCCTGGGAAAAGAAAATCTAAAACCGGCTGAAAACAAAAAGGTAAGCGCGGCGGTAACTCCGTCACTGACCGGTCACTGACTGCATCTTGACCAGCTCTTGGGTTCGTTTGGTAATTTCACATGGTACTCTTCTGGTGGCTAAGCCGTTTGGCCTTGACGTCCCTCGCGGGCGTATGCTAAATTTCAACGGCTGGCGGTCAGAAGTTAGATTAGTCTCAGGAGAATACGTTAAATGAAGCGCACACTGTTTGCATTGGCCCTGGTGGCTGGCGCGTTGGTGGTTTCCAGTGGCCGGGCCTACGCCCACCACTCCTTCGCCGCGACCTATTTTGAAGACAAGACCCAGAAGATCGAGGGCAACCTGGTACAGTTCCTGTATCGCAACCCCCACTCCTTCGTCCACGTGGAAGCGCCGGATGAAAAGGGTACGATGCAGCGCTGGGCGGTTGAATGGGGTGCTGGTGGCCAGTTGGGCCGTCAGGGCGTCACCCGCGAGACCTTGAAGCCGGGCGACCACGTAATCATCGTTGGCAACCCGGGCCGCAACCCCGAAGACCACCGTCTGCGTATGGTGAACATCACCCGTCCGTCGGATGGCTGGAAGTGGGGCGGTACCTTCGACTAAACTCCGCCCGCCAGCGGTTAGTTAGGTTAGGATAGTTGACGGTCACCCGGCTCCGGCCGGGTGGCCTTTGTGATAGCTGCGGCGCCCCGTGTGTGCCAGAAGACGACTTGCGCCAGTAGTTGATATTAGGAAGAGGAATCCATGAAGACCCTGCAAGTGAGGCGCGCTGCGCCGTTTTTGATGGTCGCGGTGGCGCTTTCGCTGGCACCGGTAGGTTTGAACGCCCAAGCGGGGCGCGGCGCCCCGGCCGCTCCCGCCAATGCCAAGGCCGCTTCTCCCGTAGATCTAACCGGACAGTGGGTAGCTGTAGTCACCGAAGATTGGCGCTACCGCATGGTCACGCCCGCCAAGGGCGACTATGCCAGCGTTCCTCTCAATGCCGATGGCCGCAAGATGGCCGATACTTGGGATCCCGCCAAGGATGAAGCCGCCGGCAACCAATGTAAATCCTATGGCGCTCCAGCCGTCATGCGCGTTCCCGGGCGCGTGCGTATTTCCTGGGCCGACGACGAAACCATGAAAGTGGAAACCGACGCCGGTACCCAGACCCGTATGTTTTATTTCAAGGACCCGAAAAGCCCCGGTGGCGACTGGCAAGGTCAATCGCAGGCGTCCTGGGATATTATTGGCGGCGGCCGGGGTGGCCCGGTGCGCGGCGGTTCGTTGAAGGTGGTCACGACCAAACTGAAGGCGGGTTACCTGCGCAAGAATGGCGTGCCCTATAGCGACAAGACGGTTCTGACGGAATACTACGATCGCACCAATGAGCCGAATGGCGATAGCTGGCTAGTGGTCACGACCGTGGTAGACGACCCGATGTATCTCAACCAGCCCTTCATCACCAGCACTCACTTCAAGAAACAGAACGACCAATCCGGCTGGAACCCCACACCGTGCACCGCGCGGTAGGCCAAGCGCAAACCGGTATTGCTTGCAGTAAAGTAGAAGATTGCGCCGCAGGTGTGTCCCCGCGCGGGGATGTGTTTAAGGAGTCGACTCTATGGATATGACGCATGTGCACCTTCTTCTGAATCACGTTCCCACCATTGGTTTCGGGATCGCGTTGGCGATGTTCCTCATCGCCCTGCTGATGAAGAGTGCCGAACTTAAGCGCGCCGCTCTGGTGCTGTTCGTCGGCGTCGGCATGCTCACCATCCCCACTTATGTCAGCGGCAACTCCGCCGCCGAAGTCATTTGCGAAGGCGGCGCGCGAGCGCCCGCCTGCACCGACTCATTGGTATCTAAGAATTTGATTCAAACCCACGAAGGCGCCGCTCTGCTAGCCTTCAGCGCGATTCTGCTCACCGCCGCCTTCGCCTGGCTGGCCCTATGGCAACTCCGCCGCACCTCGAACATAGAAGCGTGGACCACCGGTCTCGTCCTGATCATGTCGCTGGTCTCCTTCGGCCTGGTCGCGCGCGCCGCCAACATCGGCGGCGAGATCCGCCATTCCGAAATCCGCGCTCTGCAGGAACAATTAATGCCGGACGGCAAGAAAGCGCAAGTTCCCATGGAGACCACCACTCCCGAAGGCCACTTCGCCCGCAAAGTGGGTGCGTTCATCCTGAGCCTGCCCTACGGTTGGCCGTCGCTCGAAACCCTCCACTTCATCGGCCTGTCTCTCCTGATCGGCGTAGTCCTGCTCATCGACCTCCGCATGCTAGGAGTGATGAAAAACGTGGCCTTCCCGCCCTTGCATCGACTATTACCCTGGGCGATTTTAGGATTCGGTATCAACCTGGTGTCGGGCATGCTATTCTTCGTAGCCTCGCCCGAACAGTACGCGCACAACATCGCCTTCATCTGGAAACTGATTCTGATGATGCTGGCCGGTCTCAACGCCTTCTACTTCACGCTGTTCGACGAAGCCTGGGTGTTGAAGGCGGGCGAAGAAGCTCCCTTCGCCGCAAAAGCCATGGCCGTGTCGGCCATCGTGCTGTGGGTGGGCGTGCTCTACTTTGGCAGCATGCTGCCGTTCATAGGAGGAGCGTTCTAAGTGCCGTTAGGTCTGGAAGTCCTTCTGGTAGTACTGGCCGTGACCGCAATATTCGCGGTCTTCGGCTATCTGATCGACAAAAGCGCGGAGCGCGAAGAACGTAAAGAGGGCCGCTAGAAATGAACTTTCTGAATACGCTCGAGCAAATGCCGTTCAGCATCTGGGTGCGCGAATCCAGCTCCATCTGGGCGTTCCCGACGTTTCTGGTTGTGCACACCATCGGCATGTCGATCGTCGCCGGCCTCAGCGCCATGATGAGTCTGGTGATCCTGGGCTTCTGGCCCAAGATGCCCATCCGCCCCATGGAGCGCCTCTTCCCGCTCATCTGGATCGGCTTCTGGGTCAACGCCGCCACCGGCACCGTGCTGCTGATCGCCGACGCCGCCACCAAACTTACCAACTGGGACTTCTACGTAAAGATGGCCTTCGTTTTCGCCGGAGTCTGGCTGCTCACCCGCACCCGCAAACAAATCTTCGGCAGCTCCGAAATCGATCGCGGCGCCCTCCCCAGCGGAGCCAAAGGATTAGCCTGGGCCTCGCTAGTCTGCTGGTTCGCCGCCATCACCGCAGGCCGCCTGCTGGCCTACCTAGGCCCCGTCTCCGGCCTCAGCGGCGTTACAAACAAGTAGGCTCGTCCGGCTCCGCTCGGTTACGAATACTCGCCTCATTTGCCACTTACTAGCGACGAACACTTGGCCGAGTCATTCTAGGGTTCGGGTTGGTCTCAGGCGATCTTGCGAGAAGGCGGAGCTAATCTACTGCTGATTCTGCTTCTGTTTCGCCGCAGCGTAGCTTGAGCGATTACGTAATCACTTCGTACTCTGATTGTCCTGCGTTCTTCTTCATCGGCGGCTTGGCGGTCCTGCAATTTGAGGTCAATGGCCACTAGAGGATCGAATTCAACACCACACTTCCTCGGTAGCCCAATGCCGAAAATTCTTATACCTTGAGCGACCGCCATATTGCACTTTGCAGACCGGCGAGTTGGTACTCTATCCGTACTTTGTCATACCATAACACGGCGCCTTTTTGGTCCTCGCTTTTCCACAGAAGCTTGTGGTCGACGGTGTAAAGACTTGCCTCTGATTCATACGAGCGGGTGCTTAGCCATCTCATTAAAGGCCCCAGAAACCGCACTGTAGAGACTAGGACCGTAATACGAAGTGCAAGACCCGCCGGCACAATCGACTGTTAACTCATTGCCGGCTGAATCGGAGCAGACGGTCGAGTTTCTGCTTGATAACACAGGAGACGGTGAGCGGCGCTATGTTGGCCTGCGGCCCAACAGTCCGGAAGCGGTGTACTTCCAGAATCGCATCAGCTTGGCTAAGGTCTGTGGTCGGGGTCAAGCAGGTTGACCTCAGCAATATGTTTGTACGCCCAGACCACTGCCATTATACTGGTCGCCCATAATGTAGACCTTGTGTATTTTGAAACCATTGATATTGGCTTCACTATTTGGCTTGGGCGTAAGAAGGAACCGCAAAACCAAACGCAAGCAACACAAGAGCTAGGTGCCTCATCCCATTCCTCGCTTCCTCCAAAGCTAGCACAAGTTGCGAACTCGTCTCACCGTGCCATCGCTGGCGAGCTAGTTTGAAGTGAAACAGTAGGCTCCGGCCATGAATCAACGCTCTTCCAGGTGCCTGAGCCGCGCGTCGAGAACTTTCTCGACACGGCGCAACTCGGATTGCCAAGTAGCCCGCATGTCATCGAAACGCGAATCCATGTGGCTGCGGAGATCGTTGATTCGGGCGTTCACGTCGCTCAACCGGAAATTGTTGATCAAAATCCCCATCAGCACCGTGAGCATCGTCGGAACTGAAGCTAGCGCGAGTCGATAAAATTTGGCCCGGATTGATATCCATTCAGCGCTCTTCCAAGTGCTTCAGCCGGGCGTCGAGAACTTCCTCAACACGGCGCAGTTCCGAATGCCAAGTAGCCCGCATGTCGTCAAAACGGGAATCCATATGACTGCGAGTCATTGATTCGAGCGTTAGATCGCCCAAGGCGCGAATTGTTGATCAAGATCCCGATCAACACCGTTAGCATCGTAGGCACCGATGCCAGCGCGAGCGATAAAATTTGGCCCGGATTGATATCCATGCTACCTATACAAAGGTAGCAGAATCCGGGAATTCCTCTCACTCACGATTCTGGGATTTACTTCGCAGCCGCCATAGCAGCAATCTTAATCCGGTACTCCGGATACATCGTCTCCGACCCGCCCCGCACCACCTGCGCCGGCAGCTTATGCTTGTCCGCAAACTCCGTCAGGAAGCTATTCGTCCCCGGCAAATGATGCGGCACCGTGCCCACCGGCCGATCGATCTCCACCACCGCCTCGCATGGATAAGGAGCGATATTCTGCTGCAAATTTAAATTGAAATCGGTCGTGCGAACAAAGGGTTCGGTCAAATAAATGGGATCGTTCACCACCACCATCCAAGTCAAATGATCCCCGTGCCGGATGATATGTTCCGTCACCGTAGAGCGGTCGCTGCGCGGCACGCCATTGCGCCGGATCCACCCCGCCTTCAGATGCGTGGTCGTGATAGTGAGCATATCGCCCTCCCACTTGCCGGTGGAAAAACCCTGCCACGTGTGCGCCGCGTACTCCGGCGGATGCGGCCGCCCATCCATCCAAATCGTCCGCTCCGGCGCCTGCCAGGAGATATGCGTGTGCCATGCAATCGTCTGCTGCGTAGCCTGATCGACGTCCTTCCACCAGCGCGTATTCGCCGGCCCGCGCATGCCGTAATCGGACGGATGCGGTTTGCACTGATGCTCCGGCAACGCCAGCAGCGAAGCGTCCCAGCTATCCGCACGCAGCCGGGCCGCGTCGTTCAGCGGAATGCCCAGATAGTCGCCGATCTCCGGCCCAGGACCTCGCTCCGGCTGGTCTTCGTGAAATACCGGAGCCCATTCCCCCGCCAGATCGATTGCCTGTGAAAAAGCCGGTGTGCTCACGGCGCCTACGAACACAAGTGCAGACAGTATTGTCCTAGTGAGTTTCATCGTATGAATTCCGTTTCCGTTAATCCTTCGGCGGATTGCTCAGGCTGTTAAAGGCGTTGGTGACGAAGCGGTCGGTAGCAGCTTCGTTCTGGGCGTACAGCGGATCGTAATCCCGCGTCAGTTTCGCAGCCTTCACCTGATCGAGCGTCATGCCCTTCTTGATGGCGTCCTGGAAACGATCACGCAGAATCGTCGCCATATCGCGGTACTCCACCACATCGGCCTCATCGCACAGATGCCCATGGCCCGGAATCACGTAGGTCCCGCCCTCTTGCTTCTCAGCCGGGACGGTGATTTCAATGATCCGGTTGAGCGCGGCCACCAAGCCGTTCAAGCTGCCGCCGCGAGTGACGTCCGCATTCGGGAACCCGCCGGGAGTAAAGATATCGCCGGTTGAAACCACATCTGAGCGGCGGAAAAACACCATTGTGTCGCCGTCGGTGTGCGCGTGGTGCGGGTGAATCAACTGCACCGCTTCTCCGTTAAAGAACACGTCCTTGCTATCGCCAAAATAAGTGTCCGTCGGCAGCGCGCCGAAGGGAGTCGCCGGCTGGCCCGCGGCCGGAGGAGCGCTCATGCGGTTCAACACATTCTCATGCGCCAGAATCGCCGCCGGAGAATTCGCCGCCACCTGCCCCGCGAAGTTGCCGCCGACGATGATGCCGCCGGCGTTCGACAGTGCCTCGTTGCCGCCAATGTGATCGCCGTGCACGTGCGTGTTGATGATGTAGCGGATGGGCTTGTCGGAAAGCTTGTGAATCTCGGCCAGCATCTTCTCGGCCATGGGAGCGAACTGCGTATCGACTACCAGCACGCCGTCCTTGCCCACCTGGATGGTGCTGTTCCCGCCCGCGCCCACCATCATGTAAACGTTGCCCTGCACCGGCAGGACATGTTCTTCTACTTTGGAAAAGTCCTGTTGCTGCTGGGCATAGAGATAACCGCCTACAGCAAGCAGAGCCGGAGCGGCGATGAGCGCAGAAGTCCGCAGCGCCCGGCGGATGTGAATCGATTTCATGGATTGTTCTAAATCTTTCTTTGAGGTAAATTATTTCGCAGCGGCCGTGTTTTCTTTCTTCATCTCAGCCGCAATCTTGGTCCGGTATTCCGGATACATGGTCTCGGCGCCGCCGCGGGCAGCTTCGACCGGCAGCTTGTACTTGGTCGTGAACTCCGTCAAAAACGTGTTGGTGCCCGGCAGATGATGCGGCACCACGCCGATGGGGCGCTCCACTTCAACAACGGACTCGCAAGGATAAGGCGCGATCACCTGCTGCGGATCCAGCACGAAATCGGTAGTGCGCACGAAGGGCTCGGTCAAGTACACCGGGTCCGTCACAATCACCATCCAGGTAAAGTAATTCCCGTTGCGGATCATGTGCTCGACCACCGTAGCCTTTTCGCTGCGTGGAATCCCATTGCGGCGAATCCAGCCATTCTTCAGATGATCCGTCGTGATGGTCAACATGTTGCCTTCCATCTTCCCGGTCGAAAAACCCTGCCAGGTGTGCGCCGCATACTCCGGCGGATGCGGGCGGCCGTCCATCCAAATCGTGCGCTCGGGCGCCTGCCAGGAGATATGCGTGTGCCAGGCAATCGTCTGCTGGGTGGCGGTGTCCACTTCCTTCCAGATACGCGTGTTGGCCGGCCCGCGCATCCCGTAATCGGACGGGTGCGGCTTGCACTGGTGCTCGGGCAGCGTCAGAAGGGAAGCGTCCCAGCTATCGGCGCGCATGCGAGCGGCAGCCGTGATCGGCAGCCCCAGGTAATCGCCAATATCCGGACCCGGAATACGTTCCGGCTGGTCTTCATGGAAGCGCGGAGCCCACTCGCCCGCCAAATCGATCTGCGCCGATAAGGGCATGCAGGCAAAGCCCGCCAGCATCAATAAAGTACCGCCAATTGCTCGTTTCATAACTTCCCTCCCGGGAACCACGACCCAGCTTATGACATCACATCAAAGCGCCGAGTGTCAACCGCCGTTCGGGAGGTGCGCATACCGCAACCAACTACGCTTCTTTAATATACAGACGCAATCCCCCCTCTTGGCGGTTGACTCGACCGGCATTTAATGTATCCTCAATTCTATGTCCAAGAACATGACCCGTCGCGACTTCGCCGCCGTCGCCGCCAGTGGCCTCGCCGCCGCCTCGCTCGTCGCCCAAGCCGCCGAAACCGGCTCCGCGTCCTCCACAAAAGTCCCGCCTCGATCTCGCCGAATGGAGCTACTTCTGGGTCGGTGTAGACCGCGCCGATCTGGCCAACGGCACCGTCGTCAACGGCAAGCAGATGTACGTCGAATCCTGGATCCCCGCGCAAGTGAAACACCCCTACCCGATCGTGCTGGTCCACGGCGGCGGCGGCCAAGGTCTCGACTGGATGGGCACCCCCGACGGCCGCCCAGGCTGGGCCACGTTCCTGGCGCAAGAAGGCTATCGCGTCTACGTAGTCGACCGCCCCGGCCACGGCCGCTCGCCCTTCCATCCCCTAACCCACAGCGCCTTCCCGCCCACCGCCGGCCCGCTCGAAAACATTTCTGGACGCTTCACGCCGCCCAACCCAACCGCAAACTCGAAGCCGCTCCCGTTCCAGCATTTCCACAATCAGTGGGTCGGCGAAGGCACCGTCGGCTCGAAGGATCTCGATCAGTTCGTAGCCTCGCAGGGCGGCGCCTACGTGCAAATCCCAGGACCTCCCGTGCCCTTCGGCACCCCCAGCCCCGCCCAGACCCAAATGACCGTGCTGGCGCACACCGCCTGGCGCGAACGCGGGGCCATGTTACTCGATAAAATCGGACCCGCCATCATCATGACCCACTCCGCCGGTGGACCCTTCGGCTGGCTGGTCGCCGAAATCCGTCCGAATTTAGTGAAAGGTATCATCGCCGTCGAAGGCGGTGGCCAATCTTTCACCGGGGCCAACGTGTGGGGCATGTCCACCATCCCGGTCGCCTACGATCCACCAGTAAAAGACGTCTCCGAACTCAAACTAGTAGACGTTCCCTCTCCGGAAGAAGGCGTCGCACCCTACAAGCTGCAAGCCGAGCCCGCGCGTAAACTCAAAAACCTGCAAGGCATCCCGATTGTAATCGTGACCTCGGAAGGCTCCTTCGCATCCCCCGGAAATCCCGGCGCCGTGGCGTACTTCAAACAAGCCGGCTGCCAAGCCGAAGAATTGCGCCTCACCAAACTAGGAATCCACGGCAACGGCCACATGATGATGGTCGAGCGCAACAATCGCCAGGTGCTCCAGCCCATCCTCGATTGGATGTCGAAAACCGTCGAGAAAAACGCGCCCGTAACGCAGCCGCGTCCCACGGAAACCGCCATCAAAATCGCCGACAACGGCTTCTTCTGGACCGGAACCGAGCACAAGACTATGCCCTACGGCACCATTCTGCGCGGCCAGATGTACGTCGAATATTTCATCCCGCAGCAAGTCCGCTCGAAGTACCCCATCGTGCTGGTGCACGGCGGCGGCGGATCGATGCTGCACTACATGGGCGTCAACGGCATGGCCGGATGGGCCCACTATTACATCCAGGCCGGCTATCCCGTGTACTTAGTCGACCGCCCTGGCCACGGCCGAGCCCCCTATCATCCCGACGCCTTGGGCCCCATCGGCGCATGCCCGACGTATGCGCAGATTACCGGCGACACGCTGCGCGCCGCCAAGCAGCCCAACAAGCAATGGATCGGCACCGGTGACATCGGCGACCCCGCGCTCGACCAAATCATGGCCGGCCAAAACGCCGCACCGCAAGACAACGTGATGGCGCACGGCCTGTGGGCCAGCCGCGGAGCCGAGCTGCTAGACAAAATCGGCCCCGCCATCATCCAAGTGCACTCCGCCGGCGGCCCGTTCGGTTATCTGGTCGCCAACGAGCGCCCGAAGCTGGTGAAAGCCATCGTCAATGTAGAAGGCGGCGGCGCAGCATTCCAGGGACAAAACGCCTGGGGCCTGGTAGACGTCCCCGCCGTCTACGACCCGCCAGTATCCGACCCCAAAGAGTTAACCACCAAAGACGTGAACGGCTACAAACTCCAAGCCGACGGCAACGTCCACAAACTGAAAAACCTGCAAGGCATTCCCATCGTCTACGTGACGGCGGAGCGCAGCGGCCGCAACGGCGAAGGCCACGTAGCGTTCCTGAAGCAAGCCGGCTGCGACGCCGAAGACCTGCCCGCTCAAGAGCAAAGGCATCCTAGGCAACGGCCACTTCATGATGCTCGAAGCCAACCGCAAACAAGTGTTCGACGTCCTCGACGGATGGATCAAACAAAAAGTCTAAACAACCCGTTTACAACAGCGCGTTCAAATCACGCGCGCCATGTACGATGCGAACGATAACGATAGGCCTAGGTTCCGGTTCATACACGATAACGTATGACCCAGCGGGCCAGAAGAGGACCGGACGACTAGTGTGGACGTCAGCGCGCTTATGACCCTTCTTCGGAAAAGCCGCGAGCAAATGAAAGGCGCGCTCCAGACGCTTAACGACTCGATCCGCAGCGGCAACATTGTCGCGAGCAATGTACTCCCAGAGTGCGAACAAGTCGAAGCGCGCCTCCGGAGTAAGCCGATACCGCCGTTTCACTTTTTGCCGCTAGCCGTCCGCCGCGCTTTGCTCATGGCCTTCAGTTCACGCATCACCTCGTCGCCATCGAACAGGTCGCCACGGCGCGCCGAAGCTAGCCCCGCTTCGATCTTGCGCTCCACCTCGCGGAGCGCCTGGTCCCGCTTTTCGCGGAGGGCGTCCCGCACCACTTCACTGGCGCTGGTGAAACGGCCGCTGTCGACCGCCGACTTCACGAATTCGTATAGATCGCGCGACAGATTCACGTTCATCGTGGTGTCTGATGGCATACGCGCCTCCTTCCGTCAGTTTATCATTCAAAGTCGCATTGCCAATAGTTGGCAACCAGGAGCAAATCATGGCATCGAATAACACCCCGCTCGATCTAGCCGAGTGGAGCTACTTCTGGCTAGGCGTAGAACGCGCCGAACTCGCCCGCGGCACTGTTGTCGCCGGCCGCCAGATGTACGTCGAATACTGGATCCCAGCGCAAGTTCGCCACCCCTACCCCATCGTGATGATCCACGGCGGCGGCGGCCAGGGCACCGACTGGATGGGCGCCCCCGACGGCCGCCGCGGCTGGGCCACCCACTTCCTCGAAGAAGGGTTCCGCGTCTACGTAGTCGATCGCCCCGGCCACGGCCGCTCTCCCTTCCATCCCGATCTCGACGGCCCCTTCCCGCGCGGCGCCGCGACCTATGAAGGCGTCGCCCGCCAATTCACCGCCCCCGAGAAAGCCGAAAAACCCTACGGCCCGCAAGCCGCGAAACACACCCAATGGCCCGGCACCGGAGTCCTCGGCGATCCCACCGTCGATCAAGTCATCCCCGGCCAAGGCGGGTCATTCTTAAACGATCTCGAAGCTACGCACAATGTCTGGCGTCAGCGCTTAGGCGAGCTATTCGACAAGATCGGACCCGCCATGATCATGACCCATTCGATGGGCGGCCCCAACGCCTGGATCGCCGGCGACGCGCGCCCCGGCCTGGTGAAAGCCATGATCGGCATTGAGCCCGCCGGCCCGCCCTTCGGCAATTTGAAATACGGCGTCACCGCGTGCAAGATGACCTACGATCCGCCCGTGAACGATGCGTCGGATTTGAAGACCGTGAAGGTGACGCCCAGCGAAGCCGGACAAGACGAATACTTCCTGCAAGCCGAGCCCGCCCGCAAACTCAAAAACCTACTGAATATTCCGGCCGTGCTGGTCACCTCCGAAGCTTCTTATCACGTCCCCTACGATCCCGGCACCGTAGCCTTCCTGCGCCAGGCCGGTGTCGCGCTCGATCACATCAAGCTCGCCGAAATCGGCATCAAAGGCAATGCGCACTTCATGATGATGGAGAAAAACAATCGCGAAGTGCTGCAGCCGGTGCTCGATTGGATCGCGGCCAAAGTCGAGAAGAACGTGGCCCGCGCGAACTCCGCGCACACCGGCGAGACGGCCATGAAGCTCGCCGACACCGGCATCTTCTGGGTCGGAGCCGAGAAGAAAAAGATGCCCTACGGCGAAATCGTCGCCGGGCAAATGTTCGTGCAGTATTTGATCCCGCGCCAGGTGCGCCATCCGTTTCCTGTCGTGCTAGTGCACGGCGGCGGCGCGCAGATGCTGCATTACATGGGACAAGGCGACGGCGAAGCCGGCTGGGCGCATTACTTCGTGCAGGCCGGATACCGGGTTTATTTGATTGACCGTCCCGGCCACGGCCGCGCCCCGTATCATCCCGACGCGCTCGGCCCTATCGGACCCGTGCCCACTTACGAATCGATCGTAGCGGATTTGAAACGCACCGCCGGCGGTCCGCACAAGCGCTGGCAGGGCTCGGCCGACATCGCGAACGACACGCGCCTCGATCAGCTTTTCGCCCAGCAAAACGCCGCCCCCCGCGACAACGCCGCCACACAAAAGATGTGGGCCACGGGAGGCGCCGAGTTGCTCGACAAAATCGGCCCCGCCGTTTTCCTGACGCACTCCGCCGCCGGCCCATTCGGATACCTGGTAGCGAATCAGCGCCCCAAACTTGTGAAAGGAATTGTCTCGGTCGAAGGCGGCCTGCCCGCCGACGATCAATTGCAGCTAGAAAACTATCGCGGCTTCCCTATAGCTGTAGTCACCGCCGAAAACTCCGGCCGCACCGGCGGCCCCGCCGTGGTAGCCCGCTTGAAAAGCGGCGGGTGCGACGCAGAAGACGTGCAGCTCAGAGACAAAGGTCTGCTCGGCAACGGCCACTTCATGATGCTGGAGAACAATCGCAAACAGGTGTTCGATGTGATAGCGTCTTGGCTAGAGCAAAAAACGGGGACACTCTAGCCCGCCCCGCTGAATACTGCCCGTACCTGCCGCCACACCGCCAGGGACGGGCTAGGGTGTCCCCGTTTTTAGGAGGTATTCATGGCGCAATACAAATTCCAATTGAATGGCCGCCAGGCCACCGTCGAGTCCTGGGATCCAGCGCAACCGCTGCTCTACCTGTTACGCAACGACGCCGGGCTTGCACGGCCCCAAGTTCGGTTGCGGACTCGGCCAGTGCGGCGCGTGCACCGTGCTGATCGACGGCAAAGCCGTGCGCTCCTGCATGACGCCGGTGCGCCAGGTGGCCGGCAAAAGCGTCACCACGATTGAAGGGCTGGGCACGCCGGAGAAACCGGATGCACTGCAAGCGGCGTTCATCACCGAGCAAGCCTCGCAGTGCGGCTACTGCACCAACGGCATGGTGATGACGGCGAAATCGCTGCTGGCGCAGAACCCCAAACCGACGCTCGAACAAGTCAAGCAGGGACTCGCCGGAAACTTGTGCCGCTGCGGAACGCACACGCGCATCGTGCGTGCCGTCCTGCGCGCGGCAGGGGAGGTGGCCTGATGCTTTCCCGGCGCGACGTTTTGAAAACCGGCGGCGCGCTGGTGGTCAGCTTCGCGCTGGGCGCACGCGTCGAAAGCGCAGACGGCAACGGGCGCCGACGCAGCGCTCGGCAAGCCGGTCGACCCCACCGAAGTCGATAGCTTCCTCGCTGTGCACGCCGACGGCTCGGTGACGGTTTACACCGGCAAAGTGGATCTGGGCACCGGCCTGCGCATCGCCATCCGCCAAATGGCCGCGGAGGAATTGGAACTGCCCGTCGACCGCGTCTCGCTGGTCGAAGGCGACACCGCGCTCACTCCCGATCAAGGCGGCACCGGCGGCAGCACTGGACTCACGCGCGGCGGTGTTGAAGTCCGCCAAGCCGCGGCCACGGCGCGCGAGGCGCTGCGCAAGATGACTCCCGCGGATCTCGCCAGCGGCAAGCGTTTCAATTTGAAAGTGGACCCGAAGGCTCCGCTGAAAGATCCCAAAACATACAAGGTGGTGGGCCAGCCCGTGCTGCGTCCCGAGATCCCGTTCAAGGCCACCGGACGCCATCCTTACGTGCAGGATTTCACTACGCCCGGCATGCTGCATGGACGTGTGATTCATCCTCCGGCGGCGGGCGCGAAGCTGCTGTCGGTTGACGAAACATCCATCCGTGCGATTCCGGATGTGCGCGTCGTACGCATCGAAAATTTCCTGGGTGTCGTCGCGAAAGACGAGTGGGCCGCGGTGCGCGCCGCGCGCGAGCTAAAAGCCAACTGGGGCGAAGGACCGGCGTTGCCGGGCAGCGAAGCCCTCGACGCGTACGTCCGCCAAGGCGCGATCGACCGCGACGAAGCAGTCGTCAATCGCGGCAATTCCGCGACGGCGATGGCCGGGGCGGCGAAGAAATTATCCGCCACTTATTATTGGCCCAATCAAGGCCACGCTTCGCTAGGCCCTTCCTGCGCGGTCGCCGACGTTCGCGATGGCGGCGTCACCGTGTGGTCTTCGGTGCAGGCCTCGCACGCGCTGCGCCTCAACCTCGCCAAGATTTTTGCCATGCCGGCGGCGAAAGTGCGCGTGGTTTACATGGACGGCGCGGGCTGCTACGGCGGCAACGGCAACGACGACGTGGCGGCGGATGCGGTGCTGCTGTCGAAAGCTGTCGGCAGTCCGGTTCGAGTCCAATGGTCGCGCCAGGACGAACATGGCTGGGATCCAAAAGGTCCGCAGCAGTTGCTCGATATGCGCGCCGGCCTCGACGCGCAGGGCAACATTGCCGTGTGGGAAGCGGAGATGTGGGTGCCGATGAACAAGCCCGGCGGTCGCCCGCTGCTGAGCATCGACGCCGCGGGGTTGGCACAAGATCACGGGCAAGGCGCGGGCCTGATGACGCAGAACGCCGATCCGCCGTATGCCGCTCCGCACGTGCGCGTGGTGGCGCATTATCTCAAGGACACGCCGCTGCGGCCCTCGAATTTGCGGGCTCCCGGAAAAATCGCCAACGTGTTTGCGGTCGAAGCCTTCACCGATGAACTCGCCGCGGCAACGGGCGTCGATCCCGTCGAATACCGTTTGCGTGGGCTCACCGACCCGCGCGCTATCGCCGTCATCCGCCGCACCGCCGACATGTTTGGCTGGCAGCCCAGGACGACGCGCAGTGCGCAGCCAGGCGTAGGCCGCGGCTTTGCCTACGCGCGCTACAAGCAAGCGGAAAACTATGTGGCCATGGCCATGGAAGTGGCGGTCGACCGCTCCACCGGACAAATTCAAGTGCGCCGCGTGGCCTGCGCGCATGACTGCGGATTGATCGTGAATCCCAACGCGCTGCGCAATCAGGTGGAGGGCTTGATCGTGCAAACGCTCAGCCGCACCATCCACGAAGAAGTGAAGTTCGATCGATCGCGCGTGACTAGTGTCGATTGGGCGAGCTATCCGATTCTACGCTTCCCGGAAGCGCCCGCGATTGAAGTGGCGCTGCTCGATCACCCCGAGTTGCCGCTGTACGGCGCGGGCGAAGCCGCCGCCGTAACCGTGCCGGGCGCTCTGGCCAACGCGATTTACGATGCCACGGGAGTGCGCCTGCGGCGCGCTCCGTTTACTCCCGAACGCGTGAAGGCCGCGCTCGCCAGCGACTAATCCCGATCACCAATCCGAGACCCGCCAGCGCGAGGCCCGCAGTAGCCGGCTCCGGCGTCGGAGACACGACGAAGGTGCCGGAAAAGGTTGCGCCGCCGTATCCGCAGGGCGGGGAGAATCCTGAAACGCAAAGGCCGGTGCCCAGCGTGGGGCCGGAATCGAGCATCAGAGACCCGACAGAATCGCTGATGGTCAGCGAGAGATCCGCCACTCGGTTTCCCGAAGAATAGCCCGCGCCTTGCGACACCATCCATTGGAAGACGATAGATGGATCGGTGACGGTGGTCGCCGTCAGGCAATTAAAGATCTGGGAGTCGCCGACACCGGGGGCCCCCACGCACCCGGGAGGCGTAGGCGCTGATAAATTGTTGAGATCAAATTGAAAGAGTTCACCACTTGGGGTTATCCATCCAAATGGCTCTGAAGCCGAGATCGTACCGGTTGCAGGATTGTAGTCGAAGATAAATTCGAACGGATTGCCTGACGGCAGGAAATCTATCTTGAATTCCTCGGCGAATATCGGCCGCGCGAACGCGCTAGCCAGGAACAGCACCCATATAACTGACGGTTTCTTCAGCATGGGAATCCTCCGTTATCGATATTCCGGCAGTATACACCAACGCCCCGGATCCGACAAGATCGCGGCTGCAGAATGTGTCGCTAGTATGTGATCTGTCCGGTTGAATTCACACATGAAGTGTCCGCAATGAGAAAGCGGCGGGGAAGCTGGATGGGTGCAAGCCACCCAGCAGTACTCCGCGGCGGAAACGGAGCGGATGATGAAGTTACACGACGTGCTGTTGAAAGCAATGGCGAAGAAAATCACGTGGTGGGAGGCGGCCGAGATCATTGGCGTCACCGACAGGACGATGAGGCGATGGCGGGAGCGGTTGGAGGTCGGGGGATATTCGGGATTGGTGGATCGGCGCAAAGCGCGGCCGAGCGACAAGCGGGTGCCGTTGACGCAGGTGGAAGAAGTGCTGCGGCTGTACGGCGAAGTGTACTTCGATCTGAACATGAGTCACTTTCACGAGAAGCTGGCGGAAAAGCACGGGATCGAGTTGAGCTACACGTTCGTGCAGAAGGCGCTGCAAGGGGCGGGATTGGTGGCGCGCGGGCGCAAGCGGCGGAAACATCGGCGGCGGCGCGAGCGGCGGCCATGGCCGGGGATGCTGTTGCACATTGACGGCAGCAAGCATCAGTGGTTCAGCGACGAGCGATGGCACGACCTGATTGTGATTCTGGACGATGCCACGAGTGAGATTTACTATGCGCAGTTGGTGGAGGAAGAATCGACGCGTACGGTGATGGCCGGGCTGCGGGAGGTGATCGAAGCCAAGGGCTTGTTTTGTGCGCTGTACAGTGATCGTGGCAGCCACTTCTTCGTGACGCCGAAAGCCGGTGAAAAGGTCGATAAACACCGCTTGACGCAAGTGGGGCGGGCGATGAAGGAGTTGGGAGTGCAAATGATTCCGGCGTATTCGCCGCAAGCGCGCGGCCGCAGCGAACGCAGCTTCGGCACCTGGCAAGGGCGCTTGCCGCAGGAGTTACGCTTGGCCGGGATCAACACGGTCGAGACCGCCAATGCGTTCCTGCGTGAGCGTTACATGGCGGAGTTCAACGGCAAGTTCACCGCTCCAGCGCGGGAAAAGGGAACGGCGTTTCGCAAGACGGCGCGCGCGGACCTGAACTGGATCTTCACCGTGCAAACCGAGCGCGTGGTGGCGAAGGACAATACCGTGGCCATTGGCGATCAACACTGGCAGCTCGAAAAGAGCCGCTTCCGCAGTTCGCTGGCGGGCTGCACGGTGACCATCCACCAGCATCTCGACGCGACCGTGTCGATCCGCTATGGACCGCACGTGGTCGGCCGCTTCAGCGATCATCAACAATCGGCCAAAGCGGAGAGCCGTGGGAAAGCCGGGCCCGTGGAAACCATGGAAAACCAAAAGCAGGTTTCCCACCGTTCCCACCCCCCCTTGGAAATCCCTCGGCGGGATTTCCACTTTCCCACCGCTCCGACGATTCCTCTTTCTCTATCAAGAACCAAAACTAGAAAGCCCCCGTCGGCCAGCCGACGCGGTGCCAAAGGCGCAGCCAGCTAAACCGGACAGATCACGTGTGAATCAAACCGGACAGATTGACAAACTACGAACAGATCGCGGCTGCAGAAAACGTACTGGTACGCCCAAAAAGGAAAGGGGACGGTCCGAAGACCGCCCCCCTTTTACTTTGAGTTGTAACAGCTAGCTTAGAAAACGTACTTCAGAGCCAACTGGATCAAGCGCGGATTCACCGAGGTGCTGGTGATCTGGCCGAAGCCGCCGGCGGCAAAGTTCAGGCCTCCGGGGATGTTAAATTGCGGGTGATTGAAGAGGTTGAAGAACTCCGCGCGGAATTGCAGCGTGGAGTTTTCGTGAATGCCTCCTACCCGTGTCATTTTCGCCAAGGTAGCGTCAAAATCAAACTGGCCTGGGCCGTAAAGGATGCCCATGCCGGTGTTGCCCCAACCGGTGCCGCCGGTTCCAGGGGTGCCATTGCCACCAATCACCGGAATCGTGGTTAGAGCGGACGTATTGATGTAACCCGGCCCGCCACTCGCGCCGCCGAGCCGCGACTCGATCCCACCCGGCGTGACCAAATCAGCATAGGTCTTGCCGGCAGCGATTTGCGCGGTAGAAGCCAGCAATGCGGTCGCGCCGGACAGGCCGAAGATCGCACCGCCACGGCTGTCAGTGATACTGAGCGGCTGGCCGCCCTGGATGGTTGTGACGCCTGAGAGGCTCCATCCCTTCGCGACTGCGCCGAGGACACCTTTCAGGTTGCCGGACGGGATTTCATAGCTGTAGTTGATCACCAGCCGCTGCGGGCGATACTGGGGATTCAATCCGTACGCGGGAGCCGTCGGATCGCCGAGATTGGTCGAACCCGGCCCCGGAGGAATGAGCGTGGTATAGCCCTGCGTGGTAAACGCGCGGCTATAGGTGTACGCAGCCTGGAAGGTCAGCCCGTGCGACATTTGCTTGCGCAGAGTGAGCTGCAGACTGTTGTATTTGTAGTCTCCCTGATTGTCGGCGCCCTGCAAACCCGTCGGCGAGAAGCCCAGGTAGGGCACGCGCAGGCGGGCATTTGCCGTGGTGTTCGTCGTGATGCCGTTGACCGGATTCGACGGTGAAGCCAGAGCGGCTCCATTCAGGATGTGCAGCGTGTTGGGCTGATCAATCCCGCGCGAACCGACATAGCCGGCTTCCACCAACCAGGTCTGCGCGAGCTGATACTGAACGTTGAAGTTCCAGGAGTAGACCAGCGGCGTGACCAGATTATCCACCATGAAGGACTGCGCCAGATCCGATCCCTTATTGGTGCCGAAGTTCAGCCACCGAGTGGGGAAAGTTCCCAGCGGAATATTTTGAAACGGCGAGGCCAGGGAGGAAAACTGGTTGGTGCTTGCGCCCTGGTCGAGCGTGATGGAGTAGGGCGGGCTCTGCTCGACGGCGTGGCCGATAGTGTTGCCGGGAACGCGATCGTAGAAGTAACCGGCGCCGCCGCGGAAGACCAGCTTATTGCCGATCGGCTGCCAGGCAAAGCCCAGACGGGGAGCGAAATCGGCGAGCGGAACGCCATTCTTGCTGGGGACCGGACTGCCGAGTTGCTTCACGCCAGCCGGCAGTGTGCCCCAGGTCTTGCTGTCGTAATTGTTCACTACCACCCAACCGGCGGCTGTTGCCGTGGCGGGGTTGATGGGGAAGGTGGCCGGATTGTTCACGGTGGCCAGTTGCGACAGCCACAGGTTGGTGGCGTTGCCGTACTTATCCGCCATCAAACCGTCGTATTCCCAACGCAGGCCGACGTTCACCGTCAGGCGCTGGTTTACTTTGATGTCATCCTGCGCGAACGCGTTGCCGTTTCTGGCCTTGTAACCATGCACGATGCCACCAGGACCGCTGCGCACCGAGAAGTTATTGGTGTTGAGGACGTTGCTGAAATTAGAACCATTGCACGCACCAGGCGCCGCTGCACCGCAACCGCCGGGCAGACCGATCAGGAAGTCGTTGAAGGTTTGGAAGGCCATGATCCCGTGAGAGAGACCCTGGTAATCCCAAAACCAATTGACCTGTTCAAACTCGCCGCCGAAGCGGACGGTGTGCTTCCCAATGTTCCAGGACACTTGATCGCCAGCTTGGGCCTGGAAATTATGCACGGTCTCGTCGTTGGATGAACTGCCGCCCGCCTGGAAGTATCCAGGAATGCTGATGACCGGACTGAACGGAAGGCCGCCGCCCAGGAAGTTTTGGCCCGCGGGCATGCCATAAATGGCCGAGGCATAAGTATCCGTCGGCGGGTGCTGAAAGGCATCCGTCGTGGTGCGCTGATAGGAAACGTGCAGTTCGTTCACCATGTTGTTGTTCACGATGGTGGTGAGCTTGGTGACCATGTTGTGGTAACCGAAAGGATCGGTTGCCGGAGTGCCGGGCAGATACGCCGGACCCAGGAAGTTAATGCTCTGTGGTTCATAAGAGCGATAGAAGCGGAAAGCCACAGTGTTCTTCGCGCTCATGAGATAGTCCAGGTTCAGCATGCCCTGATATTCTTTGTCGTAAGCCGGGTTGCTAAAGGTATTCCCGGACGTGAATCCCGACGTCCCGGAACTGGGAAGGAAATAAGTCCCGTCCGCGTTCTTGGCTTGGAGAAATTTGACCGCGATCGGATTGATGTTGGATCCGTCGCAAGCGACCTGTGTTCCGGTGCCGGCTCCGCCGCCGCCAGGATTGGTCATAAATTGGGAATTGCCGGGATGATTTCCGGGACAGAAAGCCGCGCCGAGCGCCTGCGTAAACTGCGCGGTGTTGGAGCGATCGCCGCCAGGGATGGGAGGCAGTGTGATACCCGTCGAATAGCCTTGGCTCGCGATTCCGTTCTTCTGCCAGGTCTGCTGATAGGAAGCAAAATAGAACAGTTTGTCTTTCTTGATGGGTCCGCCCAGGACGCCACCGAACTGGTTCTGATTCAATACCTGCTTAGACCCGCCGGAGCGATTCCGGAAGAAATCGTTGGCATTCAGATCGGTGTTGCGGAAGAATTCAAACGCGGTTCCGTGCAGCGAGTTGGTGCCGGATTTTGTAACCACGTTCACGTTGGCTCCGGGGTTGCGTCCGTATCCCGCGTCGTAGAGCGAGGTCTGGATCTTGAATTCCGCAATCGTATCCGGATTCGGGATTCCGATGGTCGGATAGGTGGCGCCTTCCGTCGACAAGCCGCTGGAGGCGTAGTTGACCACCGAAACGCCGTCCATCTGGAAGGTGTTCTGCGCGGTGGAAGCGCCGTTGACGGCGATTTCCATACCGCCGCGGCCGAGGGCGCTGGCGTTGTTTACGCTGGCGTTGGCTCCGGCCGAAAGGCCCAAAAGGTTGGTGTAGTTACGCGTCGTCAGCGGAATCGAAGTTGCCGTCGCCGAGCCCACCACCGTGCCCATGGAAGAGCTGGCGGTTTGCAGGGTTTCTACGTTGGCCTCCACCGTGACTTGCTCGCTAGCGGTGCCGACTTCCAATTTCTGGTCGAATACCGGGGACTCCGTGACGTTTACCTTGACGCCAGTAGCCTCGGCGCCTTTAAAACCGCCGGCGGCGAACTTAAGTTTATATGTACCGGGCGGCAGCAGGGGAAATCGATAGGTTCCGTCTCCGCCGGTGGTGGAGGTGCGTTCCTGCCCGGTATCTATGCTGGTTAATGTTACGGTCGCGTTGGGAATACTGGCGCCGGACGCATCCGTTACCGTTCCCTGCAGCGATCCGGTGGCCGCAGTCTGCGCCATTAGAGATGGCAGGCAGACGGCGAGCAGACACACGAATAGTGTTATGGTTACAGCTCTGATTTTCATGACTCCTCTTTCAGTGTTTACAGCCCCTATTGCGGAAAGATGGGTCGGGACGAAGCCCTATCGCCCAAAGATACGCAATGCGGAAAGAATAGCGGTTCTGCGAGGCTAGTGTCAATGGCCAATCGGCTAGGATTGGGGTAAGGATCTCAATCGTGACGCTTTTTCCAACCACATTGGTGGGCTCCTACGCTCAACCCGAATGGCTGATCGATCGTAAGCGGCTGGGCAGCCACAATCCGCCGCGGGTGCGTGAGAAAGAGTTGTGGCGCGTGGCGCCGGAATGGCTGGAGCAGGCGCAGGACGACGCTACGTTGCTGGCGATTCGCGACCAGGAGCGCGCGGGGCTGGACATCCTGACCGACGGCGAAATGCGGCGCGAGAGTTATTCGAACCGCTTCGCGACGGCGCTCGAAGGCGTGGATCTGGTGAATCCGGGGACCGTGCTGAGCCGCAGCGGGGTGCCGGATACGGTGCCGCGGGTGGTGGGTAAGATTCGGCGCAAATATCCGGTGCAGGTGCGCGATGTCGAGTTTCTGCGCGCGAATACGGAGCGGCGGATTAAGATTACGGTGCCGGGTCCGTTCACGATGTCGCAGCAGGCGCTGAACGAATTTTATCCGAGCGAAGGGGCGATGGCGCTGGATTACGCTTCGGCGGTGAACGAGGAAATCAAAGACATGTTCGCGGCGGGCGCGGATGTGGTGCAGATTGATGAGCCTTATATGCAGGCGCGTCCGGAAAAGGCTCGGGAGTTTGGATTGGATGCGGTGCGGCGGGCGCTCGACGGCGTTACGGGGACGACGGTGATTCATTTGTGTTTTGGGTACGCGGCGGTGGTGAAGAACAAGAACAAGCCTTCGAGCTATGCGTTCCTCGAAGAGCTGGGCGACACTCCGGTGACGCAGATCTCGATTGAGACGGCGCAACCGAAGCTCGATTGTTCGGTTCTCGAAAGGCTGCAAAACAAAGTCATTATTCTGGGCGTGCTGGATCTTTCGACACACGAGGTGGAGACGCCGGAGGTGGTGGCGGAGCGGATACGGCGGGCGCTTCCTTATATTAGTGCGCGGCAGATTATTGTGGCTCCCGATTGCGGGATGAAATATTTGCCGCGCTGCGTTGCGTTCGGAAAAATGCTTGCGATGGTGGAGGGCGCGAAGCTGGTTAGGGCAGAGGCTTGAGCTCCGGCTTTAGGTTGTTGGGCAGCGGGTAGCGGTCGACATCTAGCATCATCGACACGTATTGGAAATAGCCCATGGCGGCGATTAGGTCGACTACGCCGCGTTCGCCTAGCTGGTCTTTGAGCTTGGAATAAACTGGCGTCGCTTACCTGGCGGCGGTTTAGGAGTTCGTCGCAGAAATTGTAGACGGCTTCTTCGTCGGGCTGGAGTGATGCGGGGCGCTGGCCGGCTGCTATGGCGTCGCCGACGGCGGGGTTGAGTCCGGCGCCTTGGGCGGCGCGGCGGTGGGCGAACCATACGAATTCGGATCGCCAGAAGGCGGCGGACATCATGATGGCTAGCTCGTTCAATTTTGTGGGGACGGTGGAGCGGAAGCGCGGGTAGGCGCCGAATTCGTGGGCTACGCGGCCTAGGTCGGGGCTGCGCAGGAGCATGTTGTACGGACCGGCGGTGGTGGGGTTGGGGCCTTTCACGACTTCGTCGATGAAGGCTTTTTGTTCGGGGGTGAAGTCGGTTTGGGCTATGGGCTTGAAGCGGTCGCCGCGCATGACTATGGGGGCGGGGGGTTGGGCTTGGGCTGTGATGGCGAAGAGGGTTAGGCAAAAGATGTATTTTTGCATGTGATTCTCCTGATCGATTATGCCTTATGTGGGGGCACACTTCGACTGTTCGGCCTGGAGGCCGGACGCAGGCGTGGACGCCCGCGGTACTGTGCTCTGCAAAATCGTCTCGCGGGGGGCTGTCCTTGCTAACAGGCCCCCGGAGTGGTGAAGGAAATGGCGGCTGCCGGTCTCTAAAAAGTATCTGAGTCAACCGGCAATTTGCTCTCTCCTTTATCCTTCGCGGTTACCTTGCGCCGATCTCGCGGCGTTCGTATCAACCAAGAATCGCGATTCTTATCCTGTCCCGCCCTTTTCACAATGTTCCCAGGGCGGCTAGCCCGTCTTGCGACGGGCGCGGATTCCACTAAACTACAACGATCAGCCTGCGCAGGCTCCAACTGATTGCGAGTATGCACCCGGGTGGTTCGAGTGGCGCGAAGTCGGAAGTGCGAAGTGGTTGAATTGCGGTTAGATGTAGGCTTGCGTGGGGCGTGAGGAGCGGATAACATCTTAGATCATGACTAGTCGCCGTCAATTTCTTGAGATCGCTGCTGTGGGAGCTGCTGGTGCTGTGTTGGGGCATGCGGCTGAGCCGGTGATGGGGATGATTTTTCCGCCGGCGAATTATCCGGTGCCTCCGGAGGCGACGTTGTTGTATCCGACGGGCGTGAAGTTTTTGGCGGAGGGCGTGGGGCTGCCGGCGATGACGCCGGAGGGTTACGATTCGGTGGTGCCGAAGATTGTGCCGGCGGCGGAGAAGCTGGCGAAGCGCGGGGCTACTGGGATTTCGATCATGGGGACGTCGCTGACCTTTTATAAGGGCGCGGCCTTTAATCAGGAATTGATTGCGTCGGTGACGAAAGCTACGGGGCTGCCTTGCACTAGCATGAGCAACGGGATCGTGGATGGGCTGCGCACGGCGGGGGCCAAGCGGGTGGCGGTGGCTACGGCTTATGACGATGTGGTGAACGCGACTTTGCAGAGGTTCTTGACGGAGTCGGGGTTCGAGGTGGTGGTCATCAAGGGATTGGGGATCCAACGCTTCCAGGATCGCGGGCCGGTGACGCAGGACGAACTGTTGAATTTCAGCGCGGGGGTTTGGGAGTCGGCTAAGAAATCTGACACGCTGTTGATTTCTTGTGGGGCTCTCAAAACTATAGACTTGCTGGTGCCGTTGGAGGCGCGGTGTAAGGTGCCGGTGGTTTCTAGCACTCCTCATGCGTTGATGAATGCGGTGAAGTTGGTGGGGTTGAGCGGGCGCGCGATGGGGTTTGGGAGCGTGCTGGCTAAGGCGTAAAGCATTCGGAAGCGTTAAAATAACGTTATGCGGCGCTTGACAGTCGAGATTATTCCGGACTTGGAGTATGGCGGATTTACCGCGCGCGTGCCGGATATTCCTGCCTATGGAGAAGGAGCCACGGAAGACGAAGCCATGGCTGATCTTCGGGAGGCCGTCGCGGCTTACGTCGAGGCATTTGGGATGCAAGATGCCCTTGCCCGTTTGAATCAACCGATCTCACTTCGCGAACTGGATCTCGAATTAGAAGATCCAGTACGTGCCTAAACTGCCACGTCCCTCTGGTCCGGAAATGATGAGATTTCTGGAGTCACAAGGATTCAAGCTGGTGAGAATCCGCGGGAGTCATCACGTTTTCGAGCGAGGCACGCAACAGGCGGTTGTACCTGTCCATGGGGCGCAGACGCTGAAGATTGGAACGCTTCGCGGCATCCTTCGCGAAATCGAACTCAGCCCGGCCCGGTTCGCTGAGTTGTGGGACCGCTAACTTCATCGGGTGTATCTTGAAGTGTGGACCCGCTTCGTGATGAAATCTGCACAATTCTGCGTGAAGGGATCGAATTGAGCGAACAATGAAGTGGCTTTTATTCGCTGTCAGCTTGCTTGGGCTGTGGATTGCGTTCAATTCACTGTTTATGATTCCAGGCCCATATTCCGCGATCAACTTCGAGCTTGCAGGAATCGGTACAGTCGTGGGCGTGCTCCTCGCATGGATAAGCAGTAGACGCTTCGTGGACAGTGAGCCGAAAAGCTCAACAATCATGAAAGCACCTCCGATGGTACTGTGCGTCTTTATTCTGCTGGTTTTCTGCGCTATTGGGATTATGAAATTCATCGCATACTGCTGAGACCGCACCCGCGCGTTGCTCCAATACTAACCGTTCGGGTCCGGATAGGTTCATTAGCGCGAGGTTTAATGACCGGCGAAGTACCGGTCGTGAAGGGCGCTCGCGCGCCGCTGCCTTTTTTCGCGGAAGCGGTGCATGGTTTTCGGGCACCGGAAACGAATCGTTGGTGGGCCAAAAATTCATGCAGGCTCCTGGCGCACAACAGCGAACGAGAAATGGATTTAGAAATCGGGCTCAGACCAATTCGAGGCGAAGTTCGCGGCCAACAGCTATGGCGGCTTTGCGCAATGTGCTCAAAGTGACGGCATCATAGTCCGGGTCCAGGAGGCGATCGAGCGCGGCGCGGCTGGTGTGCATTCGCCGGGCCATCTCGGCTTTTGAGACGTGCCTTTCCTTCATGGCGGCCTCAACTTGCCGTGCAAGTACACGCTTAATGGCGGCGGCACTGACTTCCTCATAGATGCCGTCCTCTCGAAGCCAGCTATCGACGGAGGATCCGATGTTTTTCTTCTTCATGACCGTGTCCCTTTCTTCCGTTTAAGCGCGAGATCGATCTCTTGCTGCGGCGTCTTTTGGCTCTTCTTCATGAATCCGTGAAGCAAAATCATAGAGCCCTGCTCGACGCAAAAAATAACGCGCGCAATCCGTCCGCGCTGCAAACGACTTCGGACCTCCCACAGCTCGTTTCCAAGCGACCGAACCAACGGCATGCCAATCGGCCAGGAAAACTCGACATCCTTGATGTCCTCGCCGATCATCTTGCGATCTTCGAGAGCAAGCTCCTTTAGCCATTCGCGCACGGGCTCTCTTCCGCTGTCGGAACGGTAGAACCGTGCTGGCAAGCGCTTGAGAGGCGAACTCATTTGCTAGAGTACCATTTTTGATACAAGGCATCAACCTTCATGGCGCGGACGTGTTGGAGATGGATGGCTGCGGTGTATCCTGAAGTGTGGACCCGCATCGCAATGAACGTGTGTCGGAAGGGCTGCGGGAGGAGTTGGACGAACTCATTAATTATGAGTTGACGGACCCAAGGGTGGGGCCGGCGGCGGTTAGTGAGGTGCATGTTTCGCCAGATTTTCGCCGGGCGAATGTGCGGCTGATGCTGCAGGGGACTCCGGAGCAGCAGGCGGCTACGCTGGCGGGGATCGAGCACGCTAAACAGTTCTTACGGCACCAGTTAACGGAACGGTTGCAGCTTTATCGGACTCCGGATTTGCAGTTTGAGCCGGCGCTTCCGGCGGCTCTGAGTGCCAAAGCCCCGCAGATTCTAAAGAGAATCCGGCGCGGACGGGCAAAAAACACGGATTTCCTGAGAACGTTTGTGCTAATTTGGGGGAATGCGTGTGGCTCCCATGAATAGCCGGTTTCTCGATGCTTGCCGGCGGCGGCCGACGGATGTTCGCCCGGTGTGGTTTATGCGGCAGGCGGGCCGCTATATGAAGCAATACCGGGAGATCCGCGCTCACCACGGAATCCTGGAGATCTGCAAGCGGCCGGATTTGGCGGCTCAGGTTACGCTGCAGCCGGTGGAAATTCTGGATGTCGACGCGGCGATCATTTTTGCCGATTTGCTGCTGCCGGTGGAGCCGATGGGGCTCAAATTGCGGTTCGCGGCGGGCGAGGGGCCGATCATCGACAATCCGGTCAGGACTTCGGATGACGTCGATAGCCTTTCGATTTCGAACACCGATGACTTGGGTTATGTGGGCGAGTCGATCCAGCAGGTCGTGCGGGCTCTGGCAGGGCGCGTGCCGGTGATTGGGTTTGTGGGCGCGCCGTTCACCATGGCTAGCTACATGATTGAGGGCGGGCCGTCGCGCACTTTCCTCAAAACCAAAACCATGATGTACCGCGACGAGACTTTGTGGCGGCGGTTGATGGGGAAGCTGGTGGACGTGCTGGGCGCGTTCGCGGTGTTGCAGGTTACGGCCGGGGCTCGCATCGTGCAAGTTTTCGATAGCTGGGTGGGGGCGCTGGGGCCGGACGATTACGTGCGGTATGTTGCGCCTTATTCGCGGGCGTTGATCGAGCGCATTCGCGCGGCGGGGGTGCCGGCGATTCACTTCGGTACCGGAGCCGCGGGGTTCTTTCGCGAGCTGCATGCGGCGGGCGGGGACGTGATGGGCGTCGACTGGCGCATCAACATCGATCAGGCTTGGATGGATATCAGTTACCGGTCGGCGATTCAGGGGAATTTGGATCCGGCGGTGTTGATGGCTCCGCTGCCGGAGCTGAAGATGCGCGTGCATGAATTGCTGAAGCGCACGGGGTCGCGGCCGGGTCACATTTTCAATCTGGGGCACGGGATTCTGCCGGAGACTCCGGTGGAGAACGTGAAGGCCTGCGTCGAAATCGTACGCGATTTCCGGCCGTAGGCGAACGCCGTGGGGAACCGCGTGCTGGTCATTGGCGGGGGCATTTCAGGGCTCTCTGCCGCTTACGATCTGACGCGCGCGGGCGCCGACTGCACCATTCTTGAAAAACAGTCACGCGTGGGCGGGGTGATTGAGACTCGCGTGAGTGAGGGCTGCACGCTGGAGTGCGGGCCCGACAGTTTTCTTTCTGCTAAGCCGGCGGCGCTGGCGCTCATCAAAGAAGTCGGGCTGGAGGGCGATGTGATCGGGTCGAACGATCATCAGCGCACTACCTATATCTGGAAGCGCGGGGAGTTGGTGGCGCTACCGGAGGGCGTGATGATGATCGTGCCTTCGCGGGTGATGCCGATGGTGAAGACACCGCTGCTGGGATGGGGCACGAAGATTCGCATGGGGCTGGAGTATTTTCGTAAGCCTGGCGAGTCGCGGGATCGCAGCGTGGCGGAGTTTGTGGTGGATCACTTTGGGCAGGAGACGCTGGATTATTTGGCGGAGCCGCTGCTGTCGGGAGTGTATGGGGGCGATCCGGCGCAGTTGAGTGTGGGGAGCGTGCTGCCGCGGTTTTTGGCGATGGAAGCGAAGTATGGAAGTCTGGTGCGGGGGGTGCTGGCGGGGAGATCGAAGGGTGGGGCTGGTGGTGGGTCGTTGTTCCGGACGTTGAAGGGCGGCCTGGGGACGTTGGTGGACCGGCTGGCGGCGCAGGTTAAAGTTTGTCAGGCGGAGGTGGAGACGATTGAGCGGGCGGGAACGGGATTTCGGGTGCGCGCTAGCGGCGGGTGGATGGAGGCGGATCAGGTGATCGTGGCTTGTCCGGCTTGGGCGGCGGCGCGGGTGGTTGCTGGGCTGGATGCGCGGCTGGGGGAAGTGCTGGGGGCGATTGATTATAGTTCTTCGGTCACGCTTTCGCTGATTTACCGCGCGGCGGATTTCGATGGGAAGCGGGCGGGGTTTGGATTTCTGGTTCCGCAGAAAGAGCGGCAGCGGCTGGCGGCTTGCACTTTCGTCGGCACGAAGTTTTCTTATCGCGTTCCGGAGGATCGCATTGTGCTGCGCTGTTTCTTTGGCGGCATCAACGATGCGGCGGTGTTGGAGGAGAGCGATGAATCGTTGGTGGGGATTGCTCGCGAGGAATTGCAGAGGATGCTGGGGTTGACGGCGGCTCCGATTGCTCATGCGATTGCGCGGTGGCCGCGGTCGATGGCGCAATATACGTTGGGGCATCAACAACGCGTGGAGGAAATCCGCGACGCGGGCGGCGGCGATTGCGGGGCTGCATTTGGCGGGGAACGCTTACGAGGGGATCGGGATTCCGGACTGCATCAACACGGGGCGCGCGGCCGCTAAGGCGGCGCTTACTTCTTTATCGTGACGCGCACGCCGTCGGGGCGGAGTTCGATGCGGTCGATGTTATCGCGCAGTTCGAAGGGCTGATTCACTTTGGCGTCGGGGAACATTTTCAGGAAGAACTGATTCACCAGGAAATCCAGAGGTGCTCCGGTGACGGCGATGCCGGAGATTTCCAGGCGCGTTAATTTGGCGGTGGCGCGTCCGCCGGAGGATTCCAGCTGCACCGACACTTTCAGGGGGCGCTCGCCTTCGATCAATTTCGCGACTAGCGGGTTGGTGGCGACGCCTTCGCCTTGGCGCATTTTTAGAAAATCGATGGTGGCGGAGCCGGTGGCGGTGCCCATTCCCAGTTGGATGCTGGGGTCGCTAACGCCTTTGTACATTTGCGGCACGCGGCCGCGGGCCCAGGCGTTCATCTCAGCGGGGGTAAATACGATGACGGAACCGCGGCGTGCGCGGCCGGAATCGATGAGATTCAGTTTGTAATCGACGCGATCGAGGACCGGATTCGCAGCGTACACGGCGGCCGCGAGGATGAGCAGGAACAGCGGCCTCATGCCTCCAGTTTAGCTTGCCGGGCTATTGCGGCTTGGCGGCGGCGGTTTGTTGCTTGGCTGCGTCTTCGATTTGCGCGAGTTGTTTGCGGATGACTTCGGTTTCCTTGCCTTCCGGGGCGGTGTTGATAAATTCACGAATGGCTTCGGCGGAGGCCACGTAGTCCTGTTTCTGCGCCAGGGCCAGGCCTAGGATGTAACGCGTCCGCATGTTTTTCTTGGCGGGATCGAGGCGGATCGATTCGCGCGCGTTCTTCTCGGCGATGTCGTAGTGCTGGGTTTGCAGATTGCCGAGGCTGCTTAGGTAGTAAACATCAGGGGAGTTCAGCGGGTCCAGACGCAACCATTGATCGGTGCGGTCGACGAGTTCCTGCCACTTGGATTCGCGAAGGGCCAGCCAGGAGAGGCGTTCGAGGGGCTGGATGTATTTGGGCTCGACGGCGAGCGCCTGTTCGTAGTCTTTGCGCGCGTCGTCGAAATGACCGTTCTCTTCCTGCACGCGGCCGAGATCGAACCAGGCGACGGAATATTTGGGATACAGCTCGACGGCCTTCTCGAAATCTTTTTGGGCCTCGTCCAAATTATGTTTGCCGGCGGCGGCTCCCCCTTTTTCGTAAGCCTTGCGGGCGTCTTTGGGGGCGAGCGCGGACACCACGCTGACGGTCAGGCCGTCCACTTTTCCCAGGCGGTGCAAAATGATGGTGCCGATGTCGGGGTTATCCATGTAATGGATGTTGCTGAGCGAGACCATGTCGGATTTAAAACCGGGAAGGTCTGCGCGGAGTTCGCAACCCCACAACTCGCGCTCATTGAAGCCTCCCCTCTGTCCGGGCATACCGATGCTGTTGTTCATGCTTCCCAGGGGGGAGCCGGGGACGCCGAAGGCGGACTGGGAACTGGCGTCCTGCATTTCGAGGTTCTGACCCAACTGGAAGCTGAAGTGTCCTTTTCTGTCGGTGTAGGTTTCGACGTGGGGAGGGCCAGTGCAGACGCGCTCGATTTTCACGCGATCGGGGAGAGGCAGGCCGTCGCTGAGCACCACGGTGCCGGAGATGAAGATGACCTGCGGGGTTGCCGAGTCGTTGGGAAATGTCGAGGTGGGCTGGCGGGAGTTGGTGTTTCCGTTGGTGTTGCCGCCGGTGGAGGATGGGGGTGGCGGAGCGGCGCCACCGGGTTTCTGGGCGCTGGCCGCGCCCGCGAACGACAATGCTACCGCGGCAAAAATGGCGGCTCCCTGAAATCGCATAGCGCCTCCTACTCTGCGCTGATTATACTCCCCGGGCATATGTGCGCGGAAGCGGCTTGGTTACTGTAATACCGGCAGCGTCAGGTAATCGGGAGGTACGAACAGGCTGCCTTCGGTGGTCCCTTGCGGGGCGATGCGGCGGAGTTGGGCGGCTAGGTCCTTGGTGGTGATGCGCGCGTGGAGCGTTGCGTCGAAGGCGTCGAACACCTGGCGGACTTGGTCGGCGGATTCGTGGACGAATTCGAGGCGATAGTGGCGGATGCCGGCGTGTCTCCAGGCGTCGAGGTGGGCGCTGGCTTCCTGGGCTTCGGCGCCGAAGACGGTGTTGCGGCAGCCTACGTCGGCTAGGACGGGGTGAGCGCGGCCTTTGGAGTCCTGGAGCGAGACGCGGTGTTTTTCGCAGGGGCGGCCGCAATCGCGGTAGCTGGTGCCGGTGGAGAGGAAGCGGCAGAAGACGCAGTGCTCGGTGTGGAAGACGGGGAGGTGCTGATAGGCGATGGTTTCTAGATTCTGCGGGCCGATCGAAAGGGCTAGGGCTGCCACTTGCGCGGCGTTTAGGTCGTGGGTGGGGGTTAGGCGGTCTACGCCGAGATCGAGAAAGAATTCGGCGCTGATGGAGTTGGCTATGTTCAGGCTGAAGTCGCCGATGAGCGGGGCGTGGGCGCGGTCGCGTAGGGCGTGAACCAGACCGGCGGGGCGGACTAGGATGGGGCAGTCGAGGTCGACCAGGAAATTCAGGATGCGGGCTTCGCCGGGTTTTAGGACTCGTGGGCTGGCTACGCGGGCGGGGATGCCGCTGGCTTTGACGCGTTCGACAGAGGGGCGGAGGCCGTAGAGGTCGAGGTAATCCAGCGTGATGCTGGAGGGGGCGAGTTCGAGCGCGGCTTCGAGTTGCTCTGGCGTGCGGACCAGCAGGTGGATTTGAGGAGCGGCGTCGGGCTGCGCTGAAGGCGCGGGCCGGGCGAATTTTTTTAGGGCGGCGGCGGGGTCGTGGATTTCGGCGTGGGGCGGGCGGGATTCGATGGCTTGCAGTTTTTCTACTGCTTCGCGGCGCATTTGGTTGAGTGTGGATACGGCGGCGAAGAGGGAGCCTTCGACGTCGAGAGTCACTTCGCCCAATTCATAGGCTGTGTTGCCGAGGCGCCCGAATTGTTCACGTAGCGTATCTAGCGTCAGGCCGCGGTTCTGCGCTGCGTCGAGGGGCGTGGGGGAATCGATTTGCACGCTGATTTGCGGTTGTTTTTCGAGCGACCATACGGAGTGCAGCGGTTCGCTTTCGCGGGCTTCGACGGCTACGTTGACGCGCTGACGCGCTAGCGGAGTGGTGGCTTCTAAAAACGGTCGGGCGAGGCGGTCGACTTCGGGATCGTGGGTGCGCCAGAGGAGGTCTCCTGCGCGGATGCGGTCGAAGCGGATGGCGCCGTTGGCGAATTGCAATTCGAGTTCGCCGTTGAGTTGGCTGTGGGCGGCGAACACGCGGCCGCCTTCTTCGTGTTCTTCCGGAGAGCGCCACGCGGCGGCGTCGAACACTACGCCGTCCCCGGGTTTCAAGGGGGCGATGTCGTTCGCAGGGGCGGGGGCTATGGTTACGCGGTCGAATTCTACGCGGGTGACGCTGCCGATTTCTATTCCGCGGTGGCGGGGGGCGCGGCCTTCTACAACGGTTTGGTGATTGGTGCCGGTTAGGAAGAAGGGGCCCAGGCCGCGGGAATAAACTTGCTCTAGTTCGAGTTCTTCGCGCGGGGTGATGCTTAAGGGGCGGCCGGCCCAGGCTTCGTCGACGGCTTGGCGGTAGGCGCGGGTAGTGAGGGCTACGTAGTCGGCGTCTTTGTAGCGGCCTTCTATTTTTAGCGCCGCGATGCCGGCTGCTACGATTTCGGGGATCTGGCGGAGTGCGTAGAGATCGCCGGGGGAGAGCAGGTAGCGGGCGTCGGCTAACGGCTCGATGCTGCCATCGACTAGCAATTCGTAGGGGAGGCGGCAGGCTTGGGCGCATTGGCCGCGGTTGGCGCTGCGGCCTCCCCAGGCTTCCGACGAAAAACATTGGCCGGAGTAGGCTACGCAGAGGGCTCCGTGGACGAAGATTTCTAGGTCGCACTGGGCTTCGGCGGCGATGGCGCGGATTTCTTCTAGCGAGAGTTCGCGGGCTAGCGTGACGCGGTCGACGCCTAAGCTGCGGGCTAGTTCGACGCCGCGGGCGTCGGTGATGCTCATTTGCGTGCTGCCGTGGAGCTTCATGTCGGGGGCGATTTCGCGGGCCAGGCGGACGGCGGTGAGATCCTGGACGATCATGCCGTCGGCTCCGGCTTCGGCGATGGCGGCGATTACGCGGGCGGCTTCTTTGAGTTCGTGCTCGAAGAGGAGGGTGTTGAAGGTGACGTAGCCGCGGACTCCGCGGGCGTGCAGGGTGCGCAGGGCTTCGGGGAGTTCTTCGAGGCCGAAGCCGGCTTTGGCGCGGGCGGTGAAATGTTTTAGGCCGAAGTAAACGCCGTCGGCGCCGGCTTCAATGGCGGCGTGTAGTTGCGGCCAGTGGCCGGCGGGGCTTTTGACTTCAGGCTTGCGTGGCATTTTAATGTTGCACCGCAGTTACGCCGACTTCAGAGCCGGTGCCTTGCGATACGTTGGCGACTACCGCGTCGAGGGTGCGATCTTTGTTGCCGGACGGTGGCGTGCAGCTCTCCGGCGGCGGTGGTGGTTTCCTTCAAGTCGACCTGGAAGCCGGCGGATTGGAGCTGATCGCGGTAATAGGTTAGAACCTTTTTAAAGTCGTCGGGAGTGTGGAAATTGAAGCCGTAGCTCAACTCGTCGCGGCTCTGTTTGCTGTTGATGTTCTCCATGGTCGCGCCGGGATATTTGGGAACCCAGGCGAAGCGATTGCGCACCTTCGGACGAGGGCGAGTCAGTCAGAAAGGGTTTCGAGGGGCGTGAGCAGATCGGTCTTCGCGGGGGTGGTGGTGGACCTTTTATACACCACCACGAAGATCGCGAACAGCAGCAATACCACGCTAAACATCACGCGCAGCAACGGATTGATTCTTCTTGCGGGAGCCATGCCTACAGCTTCATGATATCGGCTTTGCGTTACCCTGTTCCTTGATGATCTCTTTCACCTGTAATATCTGCGGCACGGGGAACGCTTTGGAAGAGATTCCTTGGGAGGAATCGACGTGTTCGGGCTGCGGCTCGAACGTGCGCATGCGGGCGCTGATTTACATGCTGTCGATTGAGCTGTTTGGCGCGGCGCGGACGCTGCCGGAGTTTCCCAAGGACAAGAAAATTCGCGGATTCGGGTTGAGCGATGCTTTGCTGTACGCGACGCCGCTGGAGGAGAAATTCGATTACACCAATACTTATTACGATCGCCAGCCGTACTTGGATATCACGCAGCCGCATCCGGAGCAATACGGGACATACGACTTCATTTTGTCGAGCGATGTTTTTGAGCATGTGGCGATTCCGGTGGAGCGGGCGTTTGAAGAGGCCTTCCGGCTACTGAAGCCACACGGAGTTTTGTGCATTACGGTGCCGTCTTCCGGGGCGGACGAGGATACTGTCGAGTATTATCCGGATTTGCATGAGTATTCGATCGTGGAATTAGGCGGCGAGCATGTGCTGGTCAATCGCAAGAAAGACAAGACGCTCGAAGTTCATCAGAATTTGGAATTTCATGGAGGGATCGGCGCGACGCTGGTGATGCGCCAGTTTTCGCAAAGGGATTTGGCGGGGAAGCTGCGCGGGTCGGGATTTACGCAGGTGGAGTATCAAACGGAATCGGTGGCGCCGTTCGGGATCGTGCTGGTGGGGAATTGGAGCCTTCCGTTGGTGGCTCGTAAACTGGCGCGGGCTCCTGGCGCCGCGCCCGCGGCTAATGCCGGTGTTGGAAGCACCGCCGCGCGTGCCGGAAACGCCGCCGGTGCCAGTGCCGGAGGCGGTGCTTGGCGGGAATCCGCAACTGGAAAATCAGATTTCGCGGCTGCACAATGAAAAGGCCGCTCTGGAGCGGAGGCTGGCCACCTTGGAAAACCGTTTGAATCTGGCTGCGGATTCACGCTGGCTGAAGTTGGGACAGAGGTTTGGCTTGGGGCCTAAGTTGAGGTAGATTGCCGTGCGCTTGCGAACTTACTTTGCTCTGGTGATGGCGCTGCTGGTGCTGGCGCTGTCGATTTTTGAGTATGCGAATCCGTCGCGGCAGAACCGCATCGGTCCGGGAACGCTGCTGGTGATTTCGCTGCTGCTGGGATTGCGATTTGTATTCGTGAGGCAGGCGGAAAAACGGTCCAGCATGGCGAAGGAAGTTCCGCGGCGACCGCTGGGGTTGACTGACGAATCGTCCGATCAAAGCTGAGTTCGCGCGATAATCGTAAGACATGTCTGCGAACCCAAGTGCGCGGCGCCGGCCGGCGAGCGCTGAAGAAATCCTCGAAAGCCGCGTTGCATTTTCGAAGCTTTTGGCGGAGGCGAAGAAAGAACCGCTGCCGCTGGGCTTGACCTGGTACCCCTACGACAGCATGGCGTCGATCGATCACATGGCGACGTTCTTTCGCCGGCATTTCGCGGATTTCGAGCGCGCTTTCGCGTCGGGGCCGGTGATTGATTTCGGCTGCGGCGATGGCGATATTCCGTTGTTCTTCGCGAACCTGGGATGCGAGGTGGCGGCGGCGGATAACCCGCCGAGCAATCACAATTGGATGGCGGGCGTGCGGGCGTTACGCGAGCGGATGAAGCTGCCGGTGGCGGTGCATGAGCTGGATGCGGATTATGCCACGCAATTGCCGGGCGGGAACTACGGGTTGGCGATTTCGCTGGGGGTTCTGTATCACTTAAAAAATCCTTATCTGGCGCTGGAGACGCTGGCGAAGCATTGCCGTTATTGCGTTCTGAGTACTCGGGTGGCGGATGTTACGAAGTCCGGCGTGGCGATCAAGAACGAAGCGCTGGCGTATTTGCTGGATCACCGGGAGACGAATAACGATCCGACGAATCAGTGGATCTTTTCTCCGGCTGGGTTGGAGAGAATCGCGAAGCGTAGCGGGTGGCGGGTTCTCGACCGGTTGCGGTTCGGCGCTGCAACCGCGAATCCTACGGATCTGGACAAAGACGCGCGCGCGTTTCTATTTATGCGCAGCGAGCGGTTGTCGGCTCCGGCGACGGTTCGATTGCTGGAGGGGTGGACGGAAGTCACGGAATTGCAGTGGGCGTGGACGCTGAAGCGATTTAGTTTCGAGGTTACGCTGCTGGAGTCGCTGCGGCCGCCGAAGTTTTCGCTGCAATTTGTGATTCCGGCTGCGATGGCTGCGGTGTCGCCGGTGGTGAAGATGTCGTGCACCGTTAACGGGCAGAGTGCGGGTACGCAGAGTTTCTCGGGCACGGATGAGAAGTATTATGAGGCGGATTTGCCGGCGAGTGTGGATTCGAGCCAGCCGATGGTGTTTGAATTTAACGTGGAGCACAATGCTGGATACGAGCGTGGATGGCCGGGATTTAGGGGTGATTATGTCGTTTAACGGGGCGATTCGGGGGATATCGGAGAAGATTCACTTCTGGCTGTACTGAGGCCACAAGGCTCGACCGTGGCGTTGGGCGAATTCTTCGATGCGCGCGCGGACGGTGGCGGGGCCGAGGGTTTCGGCGTAGAACATGGGTCCGCCGCGCCAGGCGGGGAAGCCGTAGCCGGTGATGTAGATCACGTCGATGTCGGAGGCGCGCAGGGCCATGCCTTCTTCCAGGATGCGTGCGCCTTCGTTGACTAGCGCCAGGATGCAGCGGTCTACAATTTCTTCTTGAGGGATGACGCGGCGTTCAATGCCGGCTTCGCGGGCTGTCGATTCGATCAGCGCGGCGACTTCGGGATCGGGCTTGCGGCTTGCGGTTCTCGTCGTAGCGCGACCAACCTTTTGCCGGTCTTTTGGCCTAGGCGGTTTTGCGCGCATAACTGCGGGAGCACTAGGGGGCGGCGGGATCCTTTGGGAGCGCCGGAGACTTCGGCGATGTCGCGCATGACGTCGTTGCCCACCAGGTCGTACATGGCTAGAGGGCCCATGGGCATGCCGAAATCGTAGAGGGCTTGGTTGACTTGTTCTACGGACGCTCCTTCTTCGAGGAGGAACTGGGCTTCGCGGCCGTAGACGTTGATCATGCGGTTGCCGATGAAGCCGGGGCAGTTGCCGGCTACTACGCCGATCTTTCCTAACACCTTGGTTAACGACGCTGCGGTGGCGGTCACTTCGTCGCGCGTCGCTTGGCCGCGTACGATTTCTACCAGGCGCATGATGTTGGCGGGGCTGAAGAAGTGGAGTCCGATGACCATTTCGGGGCGGTGGGTTGCGGAGGCGATTTGGTCGATATTTAGCGACGAGGTGTTGGTGGCTAGGACGCACGAAGGCTTGGCGATTCGATCTAGTTCGCGGAAGACTTGTTGCTTTACTGCCAAGTTTTCGAAGACGGCTTCTATGATGAGGTCGGCTTGATCGAAGCCGTTGAAGGTTAGTTGCGGGGTGATGAGCGACAGTTTTTGGGAGGCGGTTTCTGGAGGCAGGCGTGAATAGTTGCGGCGGATGTTGGCCATGCCGCGGTCCAGGGCTTCTTGGGTGGTTTCTTTGATCGTCACGGGGATCGCGGCATTGGCCAGGGCCATGGCGATGCCTCCGCCCATGGTGCCGGCGCCGATGATTGCTGCGCGGCGGATTTCGTAGGTGGGGGTGGCGCTCGAGATGCCGGGGATTTTGGTTACGGCGCGTTCGGCGAAGAAGGCGTGGATGAGCGCCTTCGATTGTGGGGAGCGGAGGCACTCGGCGAAGAGGGTCGCTTCGCGCTGGAGGGCGTCGGTGAAGGGGAGGGTGGTCGCGGATTCCACGGCGTCGATGGCTGCTTGCGGGGCGGTTTGGCCGCGCATTTTTTTACGGGCTTGATCGCGGGCGGCGGAAAAGATCGCGGGGCCGGCGCCGGCTAATTTTTCGTTGCGGTCGCGGGTCTTCTGAAATGGGCGAGAGGCGATTTCGCGGGCGAAGGCTACGGCTCCGGTGCGGAGATCGCCGTCGATGATTTGGTCTACGATACCGGCGGCGAGTGCGTCTTGCGCTTTGATGGGGGCGCCGAATGCGCACATCTCTACGGCTTTCGCTACACCTGCCAGGCGCGGCAGACGTTGGGTGCCTCCGGCACCGGGGATTAGGCCTAGCTTCACTTCTGGTTGTCCGACCTGCGCTGACGGGGCGATTACGCGATAGTGGGCGGCCATGGCGGTTTCTAAACCTCCGCCTAACGCCGAGCCGTGGATCGCCATCACTACGGGCTTGGCGGAATCTTCCACGCTACGCACGGCTTCGAGAAGACTCGCTAGATATTGGGCGGAAGTGGGTTTGCCGAATTCGTTGACGTCGGCTCCGGCGATGAAGGTGCGGCCGCCGCCGATTACTACGATGGCGCGGACGGATGCGTCGGCGTTGGCTTGAGTGATCGCGGCGGTTAGGGCTTCGGGGACTCCGGGGCTGAGGGCGTTTACGGGGGGATTGTCGATGGTGAGGACTGCTACGTCTTGATCGCGCTCTGAACGAACTGGCGTTGTCACGATTTTAATTTTCTTGCGTTCTCGACGGCTTGGCGGCCTTGGGCGCGGGCGGAGGCTATGCGGTCGGGTGGGTCGTCGCGGATTTGGACGGTGGTTGCGCCGGGCTTCAGGGATTTTAGATACGCTTCCATTTCGGCGGGGGAATGCGGGGCAGGAAGCGGTTAGGATTACGTCGGCCCAATCGGCGTCGATTTCGCGGGGGGCGATGTAATCGGGGAGCATGCGTTCGAGGTTTTCGGTCCAGACAGGATCGCTCGATATGGTTGCGGCGTCGGTTAGATCTTTTAGGCGGCGCAAGCGGATGTTGGCGCGGGCTTGTACGGCTCCAACGCCTGCGGCTAATGCCAGGCGCTCGGTTTCTCCGTGGCGCGAGTAGAACACCACTAGTGCATTGACGGTCATTTATGCGAGGTCGAAGACCAGGAACTCACCGCCGTGGGGGCCGGTTCCGGCGATCTGGAGCGATGACTCGTCGCTGATGGCTGCGCCGTCACCTTCTTTTAAGGCGTGGCCGTTTAGGGTGATGTTGCCTTGTGCGCAGTGGACCCAGGCGTGGCGTCCTTTGGCTATCGGCTGTTCAAGTTTCTCTCCGACTGCAAGCACGGACGCGTACATGCGGGCGTCTTGATGGATGAAGGCGGCGGGGACGTCGGTTTTCTTGTCGGGGCCGGCCATCAGGCGGAGGCGTCCTTTTTTCTCGGCGGGGTCGAAGGCGAATTGCTGGTAGGAGGGCTCGATGTCGGCTTGGGCGGGTTCGATCCAGATTTGCAGGAAGTGGACGGGCTCTTTGGGCGAGGGGTTGAATTCGCTGTGGATGACGCCGGTGCCGGCGGACATGGCTTGCACCATGTTGGGTTCGAGGACCTCTTGTTGGCCCATGCTGTCTTTGTGGGCGAGGCTGCCTTCCATTACGTAAGAAATGATTTCCATGTCGCGATGGCCGTGCGCGCCGAAGCCTTTACCGGGGGCTACGCGGTCGTCGTTCAGGACGCGCAGGGAGCGGAAGCCCATGTGCTTGGGATCGTAATAATTCGCGAAGGAGAAGGTGTGGTAACTGTTGAGCCAGCCATGGTCGGCGTGGCCGCGTTCGTCCGCTGGCCGGAGGGTAATCATATTTCTATGTTACCCGCCGCTGTCAAGCTAGTGCGTGGTTTGGATTTCCCGCGGGCCGTCGTCGAGCCCGTAGATCATGATCTTGCCGGGCTTGGCCGGGCGTGCGGCTGGGCGCGGGGTCTGGGGAGCAGCCGCCGCTACCTGCATGCGTGCGGTTTGCTCGGCCTGTAACAGCGCGGCTAGTTCCTCTTTGCTCAACGCCAAGCTTACGCGCACGCGATTTCCTAGCGAATCGATTTTCAGTTTCTGCACCATCTCCGCAGCTTGCGGGGTGTTGGGTTCTGAAGCCAGTCCCATCTGGATTTGCGTCGCGAACATTTGCGCCATCTGTGAAGCGGCGGCGTCGTTTTCGGTGGCCAGGCTCAACTCGAACTGGAAACCTTCGCGTACGGCCAGCCCGAAGTCGAGCCCTTTAATTTGCGAGGCGAACTGCGTGGCTAACGGGTTGGACGTGGCGCTGGCGGGCCGAAATTTGGAGAGCGATTCGTCGGCGATCACCCAGAAATCGTTGGTGGACGCCAGGGCTTTGGCGCGGACTAATAGTTTCGAAGCCGGGAGTAGTGCGTGGCCGCGGCGGTCGATGGCAGACAGAACGGAGTTTTCGTCGCCTAAGAGGAGCAGGCCGTCCATCACGGCAAGGGTGGTGCTATCGGTTTTCGACAGGCGATAGATGTCGGCCGTGCCAAAGCGGCGGGGAGCGCTTTGCAGGAACGGTTTCAACTGGTCAATGGGAAATTTGCCTTCGACAGCCAGCAGGAACGGAGGATTGGTCTTGGAGTTCGCCGTCGAATTAGCGGGGGAGGACAAAAATATGTGGTTGACTTGCTCGAGTATTCCCATGCCGATGGCCTGCATTCCGGAGGCTGGCGGCTGGGTTTTCGCTTGGTCGCGAAAGAGTTGCCAGGCGGCGGATTCGCGGATGCTCTTGAGGTCGATGCCCAGCAAGAGCTTCGCATCCGGATGTCCTAGTTCCCAGGCGTTGGTCTGCGCGGCGGCGGTGGCGGCGAATACTAGCAGTGCGATCCCGAATTTTGATCTCGTCATGTGGGTAGCCCCCCGGCTTTACCTTGATGCTAGGGCATCTTCTTGGGTCCGGGAATCCAGCGAACCACTTAGTTGAAGGCGGCGGATCGCCGAAGTAATCAGGCGGCGGAACGGGCGGATTGTTCTTCCACTACCGCCTCTACGGGGAAGCCCAACTCCCGCCAAAGAGGGAACCCGCCTTCGAGGGGACGCACGTGGGCGACGCCGTGCCGTTTTAGCTGCAACGCCACGCGGGCGCTGGTGACTTCGTTGGGGCAGGTGCAGTAGAGGATGATTTCGGTGTCGACTAGAGAGGCGATTACGGAATCCACTTGCTCTTCGGTCAATTGCCGGGGACTGATCTGAATGGAGCCGGGGATGCGGCCTTCGCTCCGCTCGATGGCGTTGCGCAGATCGACGAGCGACAGGGTTTCGCCGCGGTCTATGCGCTCTTTCAGCTCGTGGGGGGTGATGCGGGCGATTCGTAGGGACCGGTAAATGCGCCGGCGCTGGATATATTTGAGCGCGACGTAGAGCAGGAGGATGGAGATGACGGCGATGCCCATGCCGGAGCCGAAGCGCTCCAGGTAAAATGCCAGCACTTCGAGTTGGGTGCGGAACCACCAGCCGACAGACAGGAAGGCGCCGGCCCATAAGGCAGAACCGGCCGCGTCCAGCAGCGCGAATCTCCACGGCGCCAGCTTGAACATTCCGGCCATGGGAGGCGCGACGGTACTCAATCCCGGAACGAATTTTGCGAAGAGCAGGGAACGGGCTCCGTAGCGGGAATACACCGTGCCAGTCTGGCGCACGCAGCTATCCGGCTCGAGGGCGATCTTGCATAGAAAACGCAGGATGGAGCTGCCGCGGCGCCGGCCCAGATAGAACCAAAGAGAATCTCCCAATAGCGAGGCGATGATGGCTAGCGTGAGGGCGGCCAGAATGTTCAAGCGGCCGAGTCCCGCGAGCGCGCCGGCGGCTAGCAGGAAGGGGGCGGAGGGCAGGGGTAAGCCGCTCTGCTCCGCTAACACCACGGCGAATAGCACCGTGTAGCCGTGCTTGACCAAGAATTCGATGGTTTCGTTCATTGGGCCGGAGACTTATATTATGTGATGCAACGGGGGAGGGGTCGGTCGCAGCTAGCGTTTTCCGAGCAAGTCCAAGGCGAAGGAGGGATCGTTGGATGGGCCTGTGATCACGAAGGGCAGGACGGTGACAGATTTCTTCTTGATAAACGGACTTAGCGCCTTTAACACCACGGACTTGAAGCCGGAAGTGGTGTCGGCGAGTTTCTCCGCTGGTGCGGAGCACGCCTTTGAGATTCACCGTCTTATCAAGCAGATCGTAAGTGCCGGCAAGTTCGGCAAGCGTGCCGGGCTCCGTGAAAGAGACCCTGGAAAGATGGACGATCCCGCCGTTTAGCGGATATGTGGCCCTTCAGGTCCGAAAGAACGGTGGTTGTGTCGACTTCCTGCTGATCCTTATTCTCGCCGCGTGCGCTTTGGGCCAAGCGGTTCACCGGCACTTGCAGCTTGGGGTTAGTAAAGTGGGCGTCGCCGATCCCGAAATCCCCGTCCAGGCGCAACCGCCGCAGGAAGCTGAGGGGTCCCGGCGGCACTTCCACCTTCATCTGGAGGCGCACGCCACCTTTTTCCGCGGGTTGGGCGGCGCCGGTGAACAGGCGCAAAAGATCTTCGACGCGACCCTGGTCTACCTTCATGGCGAGGGTCACAGTTTTTCCATGGCCGCCGGGGCTGCCCTTCACGTCGCCTTGCGAAAACACCGTGGTGCGTCCGAAGTGCGATTCCACTTGGGTCAAATGAGTGTCTCCGTTGGTGCCGTCGATCACGGCCTGAAAGGTTGAGGCCAGGTGAACCACATGGGAGCTACCGGTGACTTTGAAATCAGGCACATCGATGTTGCCTTCGCCATCGATGCGGCCGATTGTGCCGCTGAACTTTCCGGCGGACGATAACGTTCCCGCGATTCCTTCGAAGGCGGCCAGGTTGACGTGCTGATAGGTGTAGGAACCGGAGACCGGGGTGCTCTCCGGGTCATCGTCATTCCAGGGCCCAAACTGGCCGTCGGAACGGATCTCACCCGGCGGTTCGGTGTTGTTGAAGCGCGCGTGGAAGGTGAGGGGATCGCTTTCGCCGATGTGATCGAGAACCAAGTGGTCAATTTTGAGGACGAAGCGGTCTGCGCCGCGCTGGCGGGGCAGGAATTCCAAGACCGCATTGTCGGTGGCGATTTCTCCGATGGACAGATTCTTTCCGGAGACGCTGGTGGTGAGCGGGAAGACCTGTTTGGTTCCGTCGGGTGATTTGGGGGGGATGAGCACGTGGAGTCCGGCGATCTGCACGGTATCGATGTCCTGCCGAATTCTTAGAAGGCCGCTGTAGCTGCCGCGCACGGTGAGGGTTTGGACGGTGATCAGCGGGGGCAGGTCCTGGCGCTTGCGGTGGAGAAATTGTATGTCTTGGGCGATGAAACCGGGTGGAAAGTAGGTGCGGCGGAAGACTCCGATTTTCACGTTGCGGGCGAAGCGGTCCTCTAAGGCTTGGGCGACTGCCGCTTCGGTGAACGGCCAGTTGACGATCAGCAGCGTCGCAGTGGCTGCCAGGACGACTAGCAGCACCGCAACGCCCGTTATTATCCAGCGCCGGGGATTCATAACAATTTCAGCAGCTCGATCTCCATGCCGGCCGAGCCCCGCCAAGAGGAGGGCCGCCTTTGCCAAAGAATTTATGCTATACCCGGAGCAATTGGAGTGCCCTTTCCTGGGCGCTTGACAAAACCGCCTCGCTGCGGTTCACCATGAGGTATGTGGCGGCTGCCATTTTCGTGGATTCTTGCAGGGACGGTTGCCCTGGGCGCCGAAAGTGCAGTGCCGCCTACATTTTATAAAGACATCCTGCCGCTGTTTCAAAAGCATTGCCAGAGCTGTCATCGTCCTGGCGAGATCGGTCCGATGCCGCTGCTGACTTATGAGGGGACGCGTCCTTGGGCCAAGGCCATTAAGGCCGCGGTGGCTTCGCGCAAGATGCCGCCATGGTTTGCCGATCCGGCCTTCGGACACTTCATGGAAGACCGGCGCCTGAGCACGGGTGACCTGAACCGGATCGTGGCCTGGGTGGATGCCGGTGCGCCCGCTGGTGATCTTAAAGACCAACCGCCGCCGGTTGAGTGGCGCGAGGGGTGGAACATTCGGCCGGACGAAGTTTTTCAGGTGCCGGAAGCTTACAAAGTTCCGGCTACGGGTACGGTGCCGTATGTTTATCTGGTGATCCCTACGGGATTCGTTCGCGACACCTGGGTGACTGCGGCGGAGCTGCGGCCCAGCAACCGTTCGGTGGTGCATCACATTATCGCGGTGGTGCGGCCGCCGGGTTCGCAATGGATGAAGCAGGCCAAGCCGCTGGTTCCGTATGTGCCCGCGCCGGAAGATCAGGATGGGGAACCGACGGCGGGCGATCCGTTGTCGAGTCCGGTGGATATCAGCTATGAGTTGCTGGCGGCGTATTCGCCGGGGATGCAGCCGCAGCGGTTTGACATCGATCATTCGGCGAAGCTGGTGCCGGCGGGGTCGGATATCGTCTTGCAAATTCACTACACGCCGAATGGCAAGACGGCGGTGGAGGATCAGACTAAGCTGGGACTCACGCTGGCGAAGGAGCCGCCTGAAAAGCGCTTCATGTCGGCGGTGGCGAATGCCTGGCACTGGGCGATACCGCCGGGCGATCCGAACTATGAGGCCAAGGGCTCGCTTACGTTCGGGGAGCCGGTGGAGTTGGTGTTCATTCAACCGCACATGCATTTACGTGGGAAGGACATGACGATACGGCTGGTTTACCCGGGCGGCAAAACGGAAACGCTGTTGAGCGTGCCGCATTACGATTTCAATTGGCAGATTGTGTATTACCTGGAGAAGCCGCTCAAGCTGCCTATGGGGACCAAGGTGGAGGTGACGGCGCATTGGGATAATTCGGCTAATAATCCGCAGAATCCGGACGCTACGAAGACGGTGAAGTGGGGGAATCAGAGCTGGGATGAGATGTTGAGCGTGCCGATGGGGGTGGTGATCGAGCGGGATTGACGCCTAGCGTATTCGATTCATGGCTTGGATCTGTTTGAAGTTGATCACTTCATATCCCCGGTTCGTCAACGCACCGTATAGAGGAACGTCTGCGGTAAGCAGGAGGACCCCGTCGCGGTTGCACAACGATGAGATTGCCGCATCGGCGAGGCCGAAGTTCTTGAATGCGGGATCGGTGATAACCTCAGAGCTTGGCTCAAAAATTTCGAGAGTTGTTGCGATCCAATCGCGGAGTAATTCGCGCAATTTTCGCAACTCCGGCCACGCTAATTTTCCCGCCAGGTTGCTGACCTCCGTTAGGATGTGCGGAGTGGTTACTATTTTTTTAAATTGAGCGATCAGTATTTCCAGAATTTTATAGTCGTCGACGCTATAAGAACTGGTCCGCTCAAATGCCGGTATTCGATTTCGATTCATTCGGCCGATCAAACACAATAACAAGAGATTGGCGTCAACCAGCAATTGGCCGCCTCGATGCTTTTCAAGCAAGCGGTCGATGATTTCGATCACTCCGACCCTACGAGTTCGCGGATCTTCATCGAAAGCACTTGACCAGTTTGGGAGCTCACCGTGAAAGTCTTGTATTCGCGAGGTCCGTGGCCGAGTATCGTAGAAATTTGCGGAGCCAGAGCAGCCCCTAAAGGATTCAATGGCTCCGGCATACTTAAGGTAATCAACCATGCATCGTCGCCGCGGACCTTGGTCGTCTCTACTTCTTCAAGACGAAGATCTGCAGTTCGATCAGGCCCGAGTACGCTTTGTGCAAACTCTATTGCCTTCGCGACGGCCTCTTTCACGGACACCATAACTGGAAATTAACACATTCACTTCGCGAGTGCGGGCAGCGCGGTGAAGGAAGGTCATCGAACCGGATTGACGGTTTGTACCGGCTTCGCGAGCGCGGGCAGCGTCGTGAACGTATGCGCGATGGGGATGCGGATGCCTAGGGCACCGATCTGGGCGCCGACGGGGGTGTCGAACTCCAAGGTGCCGCGGATGTTGGCGGTTTGCGAGTACTTGAAACCCGCCAGGGACGAACCCAACGTGAATGCCAGGTGGCCGTTGGCGGCCAGGCTCAGGTTATCGGTGGCGATGGTCGCACCGGCGTCGTTGCGAACGATTACGGGGACAACTACGGCTTGCGGCGAGACGCTGTTGAGGGCGATGCCTGTGGCGGTGCCGTTGGTGTTATCGAAGGCGATGATGAAACCGGGGGCGGTGCGGCTTTCGAGGGGTACTACGGCTTCCTGGCCGTTGGGATTGTAGCGGAAGATCACGAAGCCTCCGACGTTACCGTTGGTGGTGAGTTGGGCGGAGCCGATGGTGGGCGTGGGATCGGAAGCGGGCGCGGCGCTTTGCACTAGTAGGGTTGCTCCGGGGGCGAGCGGTTGGCTCACCGTGGAGTTTACCGTCGTGGTGCTGCTGCTGATCAGCGGGAAGGACAGGGGCAACGATAGCGGGGCTCCGGTGACATCGGAGTAAAAATTCAGGGTTGCTTGCGCCGTGGTAGTGCCGGTGTTCACCAGCACGAAGGTGGTCTGCCAACCGTTGCCGGTGGCTATGTGGGCGATCGATCCGCCGGTGGTTCCGACGTTGGCGAGCGCGGGAATGGTGGTGAGGGTGTTGGTGGTTCCGAGCGGCGTGGTGCGGATGCCGAGAACGCTGATGGGTCCGCTGCCGGGCGTATCGAATTCGATGGTGCCGTGTTTGTCGGCGGTCGCCGGGTATTGGGTGGAGAGTACAAACGAGGTGTGGCCGTTGGCGGCTAGCGAAATGGTGGAAGGACTGCCGATCACGTTGCCGGTTTCGTCGCGAATCACGACGGGGATGACGGCGGCGTTGCGAGGAGACGTTGTCGATGGCGATGCCTAACACCACGCTATTGGTGTTATCGAAGGCCAGCAGATAGGAGCGCGCGTTGCGGGTTTCCATGGGCACAACGGCTTCCTGGGCTCCGGGGATCAGGTGGAAAATGGCGAAGCCATCGACGGCTCCGGTGGCGGAGAGCTGCGCGGAGCCGATGAGCACGGGTGAGACTTGGGCTCCGGCGGAAGTGACGATCAACGAGGCGTTCGCGGGAAGCGGGCGGTCAAAGGAAGAGGCCAAGAGCGGTCCGGTGCTCCCGACTTGCTGCGGGAAAGCGAGGGGCAGGGCCAAGGGGCCGTTGCCGGTGGGATCGAGGGCGTCGCCGAAGAAACTCAGGCGGGCTTCGGTGGAGGAGGGGGTTTTATTCACCAGAGTAAATAAAGTGGTCCAGTTTTCTTCGGCGGCGATGTGGGGCATGGAGCCGATGAAGCTGAGGCCGGTGATCGACCCACCTTCCTGCTCGATGCTGAAGAGGAGTCCGGCGACGGTCACGGTGATGCTGCGATCGGTTCCCACATTCTGCACCACTTGATAGGTGAGGGTGCCGTTGCCGCTGCCGGAGGTGGGGCCGGCGATCCAGAGGGGAGCGCCCGACATGCTCCAGGGGCAACCTATGCCGGTGGTTATGGCGATGCTGCCAGTTCCGCCGGAGGCTGGGAAGGCTTGTCCGCCGGAGCTCAGCGTATAGGTGCAGGGGGTGGACGCTGTGGCCAAACCGGTAATTTTTCTGACCCGGTTGTTGGTTATGTCGCCGACGTAGAGATTCGCGGCGGGGTCGAGCACGAGGGCAAACGGATTGTTGAATTGCGCCTGCGAAGGCGGGCCGCCGTCGCCGTTGTTTCCGGGCGTGGCTGGAGTTCCCGCGACGGTAGTGATGATTCCGCCGCTCACCATGCGGATTACTTCATTCCCCGAGTCCACGATGAACAGATTGCCGGCGGCATCGATCGCGGTCTCGCCGGGGAAATTCAGGCTGGCGGAGGTGGCGGCGAGGTGGTCGCCTGCAAAGGCATTGACTCCGTTTCCGGCCACGGTGGTGATGGTGGCGCTGGTATCGATTTTACGGATGCGATGGTTGACTTGGTCTGTGACATACAAATTGCCGGCTGCATCGAAGGAGGCTGCGGTGGGATTATTCATTAGCGCCGCTACGGCCGGGCCGTTGTCGCCCGAAAAGCCCGGCGAGTTGGCGACGCCCGCGAAAGTGGTGATGACGCCGCTGGTATTCACTTTGCGGATGTCATGGGCGCCTTGATCGACGATGTAGAGGTTGCCGCTCTGATCGACGGCGCAGCGGATGGGGTTGTCCAGACCCGCGGAGGTGGCGGGTCCGCCGTCCCCGAAGCTGAGCGTCGATCCGCTACCCGCTACGGTCGTGATGATTCCGCTAGTGGAGATCGCGCGCACGCGGTGGTTGAATTGGTCGTTCACATAGATCACGCCGGAAGGCGCCACGCATACCCCCGAGGGTTGGTTAAGCAGGGCCTGGGTGGCGGGGCCGGAGTCTCCCGAGAATCCCTGGGCGCCAGTTCCGGCGAAGGTGGTGATGGTGCCGCTGGGGTCGACCTTGCGCACTACGTTGTTATTTTGATCGGCTAGGTAGATGTTGCCGGACGCATCGCTGGCTAATCCGACCACGCGTTTTACCTCGGCTTGCGTGGCGGGGCCGTTGTCTCCGGAATAGCCCGCGATGCCATCGCCGGCGAAGTCGGTAATGATCTGGCCGGAAGCGAGGGCGGCCAAAAGGAACGCCGCTGGCAGCACTTCGAAACGCATAGAAATTTCCCCTCCGAGAAATTTCTAGTGTAGATCAACCTCCGCGGATGAGGCGCATGGCTTCGCCGACGCCCGCGCCATCGGGTTTGGAGCCGCCGGCTTTTTCGGATTCGGGGATCGAATCGCCTTCGCCGGGGGCTAGGAACAAGTTGGCTTCGAGGCCGTGCTGGCGGGTGTAGAGATCCCAATAGCGGCCGTTTTGGGCGTAGAGCGACTCGTGGGTTCCGCGTTCGACGACGCGACCGGCTTCGACCACCAGAATTTGCTCGGCGCGGCGGATGGTGGAGAGGCGGTGGGCGATGACGAAGGTGGTGCGTCCCTTCATCAGGTACTTCAGGCCTTCCTGGATGAGGGCTTCGGATTCGGAGTCAAGGCTGGACGTGGCTTCGTCGAGAATCAGAATGCGCGGGTCTGCCAGGATGGCACGGGCGATGGAGACGCGCTGGCGCTGGCCGCCGGAGAGTTTGACGCCGCGTTCGCCGACGACGGTGTCGTATTTCTTTTCGAAATTCTCGGCGAATTCGTCGACGCGGGCTATGCGGCAAGCTTCCAGGATTTGCTCTTTGGTTGCGCCGGGGCGCGCGAAGGCGATGTTTTCTTCAATGCTGCCGTCGAACAGGAAAGTATCTTGCAGCACCACACCTAATTGGGTGCGGTAGCTGTCCAGGCGGACGGTGGAGAGATCTACGCCGTCGACGAAAACTTTTCCTGCGGTGGGGATGTGGAAGGCGCTGATCAAACTGATGATGGTGGATTTGCCGGAGCCGGACGGGCCCACTAGTGCGGTGACGGTGCCGGGCTGCGAGCGGAAGCTGACATCGAACAGCACTGGCTTGCCCGCTTCGTAGGCGAAGCCGACGTTCTCGAAAATCACTTCGCCGTTGATCGGACCAAGAGCGACGGTGCGGTTGGGGTCTTCGTCTTCGGGGCGTTCTTTCAGGACTTCGTGGGTGCGGTCGAGACCGGCTAGCGCTTCGGTGATCTGGGTGCCGATGCCGACGACTCCGAAAACGGGCGCAACCAGAAATGCCAGGAACGCCGTGAAGGTAACGAACTCGCCTAGCGTAAGCGTGCCCGCGAAGATCTGACGCGTGCCGACGAACATCACTACCGAGCCCACGATGCCCATCAGAACAGTGGCCGAGAGGCTCATGAAGGACATGGCGGTGAGCGATGCTTCGACGTTCGCCAGCAGGCGCTTCACGCCGCCGGCGAAGACCGCGGCCTCGCGCTCTTCGGCATGGTAGCCCTTGACTACGCGGACTCCGCCCAGCGATTCTGTCAGGCGGCCGGTGACTTCGGCGTTGATTTTGCCGCGCTCGCGGAAGATGGGACGGATTTTGGTGAACGCTTTGGAGAGCGCAAACGCGAAGCAGGCGACGAACAGGGCGGTAAGGCCGGTCATGATGGCGCTGATGCGCAGCAGCACTACGAGCGCTACCACGGCGGTCATAAGTCCACCGACGAATTCGACCAGGCCGGTGCCGATCAAGTTGCGCACGCCTTCGACGTCGGTCATGATGCGCGAGACTAACACGCCGCTTTTGTTGGCATCGTAATAACCCACCGAGAGGCGGCCGATGTGTTGCTGGACTTTCTGGCGCAGTTCGGCGATCAGGCGCTGGCCGGCTTTGGAAAGAAGCTGTGTGAGGGTGAAAGACGTGATTCCCTGAATAACGGTCGCGCCCAGGACTGTGAGCACTAGCGGCGTGAGTAAGCGGGCCTGGTGTTTGCCGACGACATCGTCGATCAGAAAGCGGGTGGAATAGGGAAGCACCAGACCGCTGAGGCGGTTGATGATCATCAGGCCTAATCCCAGCGCCAGCAGTTTGCGGCGCGGCAGGATCATCTCCCGCAGATCGGGCCAGATTTCGCGGATGCGCTCGGATTGGGAACGCTTGGGCGTGGGGCCTTTGTCGCGCGAATGTTTGCCGGAGGGCGAGCGTTCGACGGAGTGGGGGTGCACTGTAACTTCAGTGTAGCCTGAGAGAATGGCTCGGCTATCCGCAGGGACCTCGGGATTCGCGTATGCGAGTTGGAAGCCGGATTTTTATCCGCAGAAGCTGGCTGCCAAGGACTTCTTGAAGTATTACGCCACGCGGCTGAACGCCGTGGAGATTAACTACACTTTTCGGCAGTTGCCTAAGGCGGCTACGCTCGAAAACTGGGTGGCTGCCACGCCGGACGGTTTTTTGTTTGCGTGTAAGGCGCATATGCGGATCACGCATATCAATCGTTTGAAGGAATCTGAATTTACTGAATTGTTCTTCAAGGCCCTAGAGCCGCTGCGTGCTTCGCGGAGGCTGGGGCCGGTGTTGTTTCAGTTGCCGCCGAATTTCAAGGTAGACACCGAGCTGCTGGGGGCGTTTCTGGCGAAGCTGCCGGAGGATATTCGCACGACGTTTGAGTTTCGCAACGCGTCATGGTTGACGGATGAAGTGTACCGGTTGCTGGAGCAGCATCGAGTGGCGCTGTGCCTGGCGGAGTCTGACAAGTTTGAGGTGCCGAAGGTGGTGACGGCTCCGTTCGTCTATGCGCGGCTGCGTAAGGAAGAGTATTCGGCGGAAGACCGGCTTGAGATTGCCGCGCGGGTACGGCAGCAGTTGGGCGAAGGGCGCGATGTCTTTGTGTTTTTCAAGCATGAGGACACGCCTGCGGGGGCGGTCTATGCTGAGGAGTTATTAAAGGGAGGGTTGCATGACACGTAGGGCTTTTGCTGTCGGCATGGGTGCGGCTGCGGCACTGGCGCTGCGGGGGCAGGGACGTCCGCAGATCAAGGCGCTGGTGTTCGACACTTTCGGGACGGTGGTGGATTGGCGCGGGTCGATTATTGACGAAGGGCTGGTGTGGGCCAAGGGCAAGAATCTTAACGTGGATTGGGCGCGGTTCGCGGACCGCTGGCGGGATGGTTACGCTCCCGCTATGGAGAAAGTTCGTAAGGGAGAGCTTCCTTGGACGAAGCTGGATGACCTGCACCGGATGCTGCTGGAGGATCTGCTCAAGGAATTCGGCATGACGGGGCTCAGCGAGGCAGAGAAGACTCATTGGAATCGCGTGTGGCACCGCTTGAAGCCTTGGCCCGATTCGGTGGCGGGGCTTACGCGACTGAAGAAGAAATACACGATTGCGACGCTATCGAACGGCAACGTGGGGCTGCTGAACGACATGGCTAAGAACGCGGGACTGCCGTGGGATCTGATTCTGTCGGCGGAGCTGGCTAAGCATTACAAGCCGGATCGGGAGGCTTATCTGACTGCGGTGGAGTTGTTGGGATTGAAACCGGAGGAAGTCATGATGGCTGCGGCGCATTCTGGCGATCTGAACGCGGCGCGGAGTTTTGGGTTGCGGACGGGATTTATTTATCGCCCGAACGAGCGGGGACTCGGCGGCAAGGCGGATCATGCCAAGCCCGGGGAATTCGATATTGTGTCGAACGATATTGTGGATCTGGCCGCCCAGATGGGGGCTTGAAACGCCTACTGAACGGGCTGCTCCACACGGACATGCAGCACGCGTGAAGTGGTTACGGGGTGCGCGTCGTCCAGCAGGAAAATCATGCGCATGCCGCGGCCGATGAAGCCTAGCTCCAGCACGCCTTCTTGATCCACTGAACCTTGCAGGCTCGCGGGCACCGGCTCGGGGCAATACTGGGGGTGGCCGGAAACGCGAATGGAAGTGCCGCCGAGGTACTCAATGCGGTAGTGCCGGCTTTTGGTTTCGACGTCGATCATCGAACCCGGCAGCAGATTCTCGCAATTCAGCATTTCCGTGGATTCCATCATGCACCTCTCAGCATATCTGGTATGCAACCAGGTCGCCAGTCGGCTAAGTCGTTTATTGTCGCGAAAGAGAGTCGGCTTCTGGGTGAAAATCGGAATAAATTACGCGTTTGCTGCGCGTAATGCCGCACGGGCGAGGGTGCGGGTGGAGTCGAGGGTCGGCAGTACCGAGTCTTCGGCCTGGATCAGTAGCGGGATTTCGGTGCAGCCTAGTACTACTGCTTGGCAGCCGTTGCGGGCGAAGACTTGAATCGCATCCTGAAAATATTGGCGCGTGGAGGGGGCGAAGCGGCCGAACACCATTTCGTTCATGATCAGCGCGCTGATGCGCTGGCGGACTTCACTGTCTGGAAATTCGCAGGCAATTCCTTGCGCGGCGAGCGCTTCGGAGTAGACGGGGCCTTCCATCAGCCAGCGTGTGCCTAGGACGCCGACTTTTGTGTAGCCACGTTGCTTGGCGAGGACGGCGATTTCTTCGGCGATGTGCAGCCAGGGGATGGGGCATTGTTGGCGGACTAAATTGAGGCCTTGGTGCGCCGTGTTGTCGGGGCAGATCGCGAACGCTGCTCCGATGCGCGCTAGTTTTGCGGCGGATTCCAGGAGCAGGCGGCCGACGGCGGGCCAGTCCTCGGCTTCTATTGAGCGCATGTAATCGGCGAGCGATAAATTGTGCAATGTGACTTCGGGATGCGCGTAGCCGTGCTGCGTTTCGCCTTCCTGGCAGATGGTCCGGTAGCACAGAGCGGCGCCTTCCGAGGTGACTCCGACGATGCCGATGTGTTTGGGCATGGCGTCCAGTATAGCGAGCTAACCTGAATCTATGACTTGGGCGATTTACGCGTTGCTCTCGGCGTTCTTCGGGGCGCTGGTGGCCATTTTGGGTAAGATCGGTGTGCGCGATGTGGACAGCAATCTGGCGGTGGCGATTCGTACCGTGATCATTGTGTTCTTCGCTTGGGGAATTGTGATGGTGCAGGGTAACGGCCGCGACGTGTGGCGGATTTCGCGGCACTCGTATACGTTTCTGATTCTTTCGGCGGTCGCTACCGGATTATCGTGGCTGTTTTACTACAAGGCTCTGAAACTCGGTGAAGCATCGCGGGTGGCGCCGATCGACAAGTTGAGCGTGGCGCTAGCGGTGGGGATGGCTTTCGTTTTCCTGGGGGAGAAACCAACGACGGGAAACGTTCTGGGAGCGGTTCTGGTGGTGGCGGGGGTGCTGGTGTCGGTGTTGGTGCGTTAACCTCGCGCTTTGCGCTTGGCGGGCTTGGCTTCGGCGATGGAGGTTACGGCTTTTGCCGATGCGGCGGGTTTCTTGGCAACGGCCAGGCTAGCCTTAAGGGCTTCGAGGATGTCGACGACCTTTTCCTGGTGCGGTTCGGGCGTGGCTACGATTTCCTTGCCTTCCTTCTTCGACTCGATCATCTGCAGGAGGTTTTCGCGGTAGGAATCTTTGTATTTATCCGGCTCGAATTCAGCGGCCAGCGCTTCTACCAGGCTCTGGGCTAGCGCCAGCTCTTTTTCTTTCACCAGGCTCAGGTCGGTGCGGAACTCGTCCACTTTGCGGATCTCGTGGCTGAAGTACATGGTATGCATCAGCACGCCGTTGGCGCCGGGACGCAGAATCACTACGTGCTCCCGGTTATGCATGGTGACTTTGGCGATGCCCATATAGCCGGACTTTTTCAAGGCGTCGAAGAGCAGGGCATAGGGTTTCTCGCCGGCTTCGTCGGGGGCCATGTAATAGGAGGTTTCTAGGTAAATGGGATCGACGGCGTCGGCTTTGACGAATTCCTGGATCTCCATAACCTTGGCGGTCTGCGGGGCGACTTTCTTGATTTCCTCGTCCTCGATGACTACGTAGCGGTCCTTTTCATACTCGTAGCCTTTGACGATTTCGGTGCGCGGGATAGGTTTGTCTTCGGCGGCGCAGTATAAAACTTGCCGGACACGGGAGCCGTCGGATTTGTGAAGCTGGTTAAAGCTGATGCTCTCGCTGCGCGCGGCACTGTACAATTTAACCGGGAACGAGACCAGTCCGAATGTGAGGTGCCCTTTCCAAACCGTGGAAGCCATTGCCTATACCTCGCAGCCTTTTACTATACCTCAAACATTATCCCCTCGTTTTGTATCGGCCGCATGTCCTTAAAAAAGTACGTTGAGAAGCGCCAGTTCGAGAAGACGCCGGAGCCCGCGCCGGGTAAGCAACCTGCACAGGGGAATGAGTTGCAATTTTGCGTCCAACGGCATCATGCTTCGCATTTGCACTACGATTTCCGGCTGGAGGTGGGCGGGGCGCTGAAGTCTTGGGCGGTTCCGAAGGGGCCGACGCTCGATCCCGAGCAGAAACGGCTGGCCATGATGGTGGAAGATCATCCTTTGGAATATGGGGGCTTCGAGGGCGTGATTCCGAAGGGCAATTATGGCGCAGGGAGCGTGATGTTGTGGGATCGCGGGACTTATGAATTGCTAGGGGATGCGACCACAGAGGAGCAACTGGCGCGGGGCGATTTCAAGTTCCGGCTTGCTGGACAGAAGCTCAACGGGCGAGTTTGCCATCGTGCGCATGAAACGCGGCAAGGGGAATGAGTGGCTGCTGATTAAGAAAAAAGACGCGGCGGCGCAGGTTGGGTGGGACCCGGAGGATCATTCGGCGAGCGTTCTCACTGGGACGGACGCAGGAGGAAATCGCGCGGGGGCTGGAGGCCGATCCCGCGCCGGCGAAACCCGCGGCGGACATGCCGAAGATCATTACGCCGATGCTGGCTGAGTTGGGTAAAGGCGAGCCGCCTGCGGGGGGCGATTGGGTTTACGAGATCAAATGGGACGGGGTGCGGGCGATTTGTTTTATCGAAGGCGGCAAGCTGCGCATGATTTCGCGGAACGGCAATGCGATCGACAAGCAGTATCCGGAGTTGTCGATACTGCCGCATCAGCTGCGGGCGCGATCGGCGATTGTGGACGGGGAAATCGCGGCGCTCGACGGCAAGGGGCGGCCTAGTTTTGAGCTGCTGCAGAGCCGCATGCATGTGGCTGATGCTAGCGCCATAGCTCGTTTGGCGCGGAGCCATCCGGTGGTGTTCTACGCCTTCGACCTGCTGTACCTGGACGGGCGTGATCTGCGTGCGGTGCCTCTGATCGAGCGGAAAAAGCTGCTGAAAGAAATCTTGCAGCCGGACAATACGATTCGCTATTCCGAGCATTTCACCACCGCCGGTGCGGAGTTGCTGGCCGCCGCGAAAGAGCAGGGGCTGGAGGGAATTGTCGGCAAGCGCGCGCAGAGCCGCTATGAATCGCGGCGCTCCTCGGACTGGATGAAATGGAAAGTGGTCGATTCCGCGGACTTCGTGATCTGCGGTTACACCGAGGGCGAGCGGCATGGACTGGGGGCGCTGGTTTTAGGAACGCGTGGGGCTGGTGGCAAGCTGACTTGGGCGGGGAACGTGGGAACGGGGTTCGACGCCAAGATGGTCAAGACGCTGTTCGCGAAGCTCGCGCCGCTGGTTGTGAAGGAATCGCCGCTGGAGCCGGCTCGTGGGCTGCCGCGCGAGGTGGTCTGGACGAAACCGGAATTGATCTGCGAGGTGCGTTTCGCTAACTGGACCGAAGAAGGCCGTCTGCGCGCGCCGGTCTTCTTGGGGCTGCGCGAGGATCTGGATCCGCCGGCGGCTCCGCGGATGGCGCTGCTGGATGCGGCGCTAAAGGAAGTGGAGATTACGATTGACGGGCACCGGCTGAAGTTCACGAATTTGGATAAATTGTTTTACCCGAAGGACGGGTATCGCAAGCGGGATCTGCTGAACTATTACGATGCGGTGGCGCCGCTGCTGGTGCCGCATCTGAAGCGACGGCCGCTGTCGTTGAAGCGGTACCCGAACGGGATCGACAAGCCGTTTTTTTTTCAAAAGCAGATTGCGGAGAGTTTTCCGAAGTGGCTGCATACGGCGGTCGCCGATGACATCGAATACGTGATCGGGGACAATCGCGCGACGCTTTTGTATCTGGTCAACCTGGGATGTATCGACCACAATCCTTGGATGAGCCGGGTGGGGACGCTGGAGAATCCCGACTATGTGTTGATCGACCTTGATCCTTATGAATGCAGCTACGAAAAGATTGTCGAGGCGGCGTTGTGGGTGCGGGCGAAGCTTGACCGGATTGAACTGGTGAGCTATCCGAAAACTACGGGCGGGGACGGCATCCATATTTTCATTCCGCTGGAGCCGGTTTACACTTACGCGCAGGTGCGTTCGTTCGCGGAGGTTCTGGCGGCATTGGGGGCGGCCGCGCGACCTGATCTGTTTACGACTCCGCGGGCGGTCTCGAAGCGCGAGAAGGGGAAAGTTTACTTTGACTGGCAGCAGATCGCGCAGGGCAAGACCATTTCCGCGCCGTACGTGCTGCGCGCCTACCCAGGGGCGCCGGTGGCTACGCCGCTGGCATGGAATGAAGTGACTCCGCGGCTACGCCCGGAGCAATTCCACCTGGGTAATGCGCTCGGCCGCTTCGAGCGCGTGGGCGATTTGTTTGAGGGGGTGCTCAAACGCCCGCAGCGGCTGGAAGCGGCTATCGAGAAGCTGGCGAAGACGGTGTAGCTTATTGCTTGGGAGGCGGACCGGGGCGGAAGCCAGGACCGCGGCCGCGGCCACCAGGGCCACCCAGTAAGGGTCCGAGGCCTTTCATCTGCTGGGTGGAGTCTAAGAGCGCCCAGATACCGGCGGCAGCGGTTGCGCGGCAGCCTTCCTGGTCGCCTTGCAAAGTATTCAGCGCGGTGACCGCATCGGAGATCTTGGTGTTCGATTTAATCGCCGTCACCAAGGCTTCGCGAGCGGCGGTCATGGCGGCGGACGTGGGCAGACAGGATTGTTCCGTGCTCAGGATGGTGGTCACCGGCCCTACTTGAGCGGTGGTCAGGCTATAGAATCTGGTGAGAAAATCAACCTGCCTCTGCAGCACTTCGGCCGGTGTGGGCGGGGTGAGCGAGTTGCCGCGAGGTCCAGGGCCTTGCGCACTGAGAACTCCTGCCAGAACGATGGGCAGGACTAGCATACGAAACTTCATCTCTAAGACTCCTTCAATCTAGTTGACGGGGGAACCTCGCGAAAGTGTTACGCGGGGGGCTAGCCGCCGCTGGTGGGCCGGAATTTGGTGAGGGCTTTCACCTTTTCCATCCAGTTGTAGACGATGGGGCAATAGGTGGCGCGGTCTACCAGTTCCCACATGCGGCTTTCGAGGGACCCGGCGCCTTTGAGCAAATGGGGGAAGCGCTCGCAGTTGCCAGGGCGGGCTTCGTAGACGGTGCACTCGTTGCCTTGGAGGAACTCGCAGCCTTGGGCGTTGCGGCGCAGGATCAGGACGTCCTCGTCGTCGCGGGCGGTGTGTTTGTCGAGGAAGGCTTTTTCGGAGAGTCCGAGGAAGTGGGCCAACTTTTGGATGTCGCGCTCGACGATGGCCACGTCGGTGACGCGGCAGCATTCGGCGCACTGACGGCAATCGATGGCGCCAGTGACTTCTTCGGCGGCTTTGCGGAACTGGCGCTCGACGAAAACGCGCGACTTCATATACTTGCGGAAGCGTCCGTTTTCGTCGCGCTTCTTTTCGCCGAGCCGCTTGATCTGCACCAGGTCGGTAATCACTCTCTTCCAGGTTACAATCACAGCGTGCCTGACCGTTTGTATTTTTCCTGCAGCCTGCGCGAAACTGGCGAATCCCAGATGCTCCAGCAGTTCGGCAAGCTGCTGGGGGTGTTCCCGTTCTCGAAGCTCGCGAAGCGCGGGCCGGTGATGCGGATTTACGCGATTGAGTTGGTGGAGCCTCCGGTATTCGAGCGCGAATTTCCGGTGGGGACGGAAGTGGATGTCATGGTCGAGGCCATGCGTGAGTTTCTGCAAGCGGATTGCGCGTGCGAGATCGACACTTTTTGGGATCTGTGGCAATACGATGGCGAGTGGAAGCTGCGACCGGCGCCGCTGACGCTGGCTTGTTACGGTCCCGGGTTTGAGAGCGAGCATGGGGACCATCTGCGCATCGAATTCGGGCTGGACGCGATGTTCCTGCCCATCCCCGGAGTGGAGGGGAGCTTGCGGATGGGGCAGTCCAATTTGCGCAGCTTGCTGCATCTGGTGAAGGATCTGGAGGGCGTGCTGGACATCGAAAGCCGCCAAGTATGGTCAGAGAGCGGAGCTAACTTTGCCGAGGTTCTGCGGATGGCGCTAGGCACCTATAACGTGAATTAAACTTAACTATGTGAAACAACTTTAATGGTTTAGATACAACAATATGCGAAACAAAATCGGATTCTTTCGCATATAGTAAAGCAGAGGAGTTTTCAACATGAAAAGATTCGGTATTTTTGCATTGGCCCTGACCTTCCTGACCGGCGCCGCCACCGTGAGCTTCGCCCAGGACACCACCACCAAGAAAGAAAAGAAAAAGAAGAAAAAGAAGTCTGACACCACCGAGAAGAAGTAACTCGGACCCATCGGGCGGGCCTTCATGACCCGCCCAATTCTTACTGCCCTTCGATTCTGTAGTTGATTCCTGCCATCCGTTCCGATTCCACCCACAGTTTTTTTGCAGTTGTGTCGTCTTGCGCCTCTTCGGAGGGTGTGGACAGGCGGCTCTGATTGAAATACTGTCCGGTCATTTGCGCCACTTTGGGCGATGACGCCAGGTAGACGAGGGCTTCAGCGCTCTCTTCGGGAGCGATGCCTTGGCTGGCGAGGAAGCTGGCGGCGGAAGGGTCGCCACCTTGGGCGCTCCCGTTTACGACGCGGGGTTGGGCGAAGCGGCTGGCGACCACACCGGGATGGAGGCAGTTGACGGTGACGCCGCTGCCGGCAAGACGCTTCGCTAGTTCGCGGGTGAAGAGTACGTTTGCCAGCTTGGATTTTCCATACGCTCCGTAGCTGCTGTAACCTTTGTCCGATTGCAGGTGGGCGAAGTCCAGGCGCGCGCCGCGGTGGACCTCGGAAGCGGTATTGATAATGCGCGCGGGCGCTGACACGAGTAGGCGCGCGAGCAAACCTTGCGTGAGGACGAAATAGGCCAGGTGATTGGTCGCAAAGGTTAGTTCTAATCCGTCGGCGGTGAGTTGCCGGTTCGCCGACATGACGCCGGCGTTGTTGATGAGAACATCGATGCGAGGTTCGGCGGCGGCGATTTCCTGGGCTACGCGGCGGGTTTCGGCGAGGCGCGAGAGATCCGCGAAATGCGCGGTGTGCTTGACCCCGGGTGGAAGCCGATTCAGTGTGGCTTCGACTCTTTGCGGATCACGCGCCACCAGAATCAGACGTGCGCCCATTGCGGCGAGCTTCACCGCCGTAGCTTCGCCGATTCCCGAGGTGCCTCCGGTGAGGACTACAACCTGTCCGTGCATCCTTCGATATTATTCGATATTAAACGAGGGGTTAACTCAGCAGCAGCGCCGCGGCGTACCCTAGCACGCTGCCTATGGCGGCGCCGGCTACTACGTCGCTCAGGAAGTGCATGCCCAGCAGAATGCGCGATAATGCCACGCTGAAAGCGCAGAACAGGAGTCCGAGCAGCAGCACCGGGTAAAACGTTGCCAGCGATATGGCTACCGAAAACGCGGTGATGGTGTGACCGGAGGGGAAGGAAAACTGATCCGGCGGAAGCAGCGTGGCCCAGGAGTGCGGCTCCATTGCGCAGGGGCGTTTGCGGCCGCAGGCTCGTTTCAGATTCAGGAACAGGACGATGCCGACGCTTACGGCTAATACCGCAGCCAGCAGTGCACGGAAACGTTCGGGGCCGCCGATGAATGCCACCACCACGCCTACGGCGTACCACAGCCAGCCGTCGCCGCCGCGGGTGGCTGCCACCATCCACAGGCGCATCCAGCGGGGAGGGGTCCAGCGGTTCAAGCGCCGCATCAGGCGATGGTCGCGGGTGGAGAGCCAATGTAACACCGAGGCTGCCATGTTACCTTTTTAAGCGTCTGGCATGACAGCCGTATGACACTGGTATAAAACAATAGTGAAGAAAATTGATTTTATCTATTTCGACGCCGGCGGAGGGCATCGCGCGGCCGCCATGGCGTTGAAATCGGTGGTCGATTCCGAGCAGCGGGCTACTCGCGGAGAACCGTGGGAGATCCGGCTGGTGAATTTGCAGGAAGTTCTCGACTCCCTGGACGTGTTCCGCAAGGTCACTGGCATTCGCCTGGAAGACATCTACAACACCATGCTGGCGAAGGGCTGGACGCTCGGTTCGGGGCAAGGGGTGCAGTTCATGCACGGGGTGATTCGACTCTACCACGGGGCTACGGTTCGCCTCCTGACCCAACATTGGGTAGATACGCAGCCGGACTTGGTCGTTTCACTGGTTCCTAACTTCAACCGGGCTATGTACGAGAGTTTGCGGAAGGCGCTTCCTAAAGTGCCGTACGTTACGGTTTTGACCGATTTCGCGGATTACTTGCCGCATTTCTGGATGGAAGCGGGGCAAGAGCAGTACTTCGTTTGCGGGACGGAGAAGGCTGTGGAGCAGGCGCATTCTTTGGGACATACGGACGATCGCATATTCACGACGTCGGGGATGATTCTGCGGCCCCGCTTTTATGAACCGGTGAACGTGGATCGGGATGTGGAGCGGGCGCGTCTGGGGCTGCATCCGACGCGGCCTACGGGGCTGGTTTTGTTTGGCGGGCAGGGGTCGAAGGTGATGCTGGAGATATCGGAGCGCCTGCGCGACACGCAGCTTATTTTGATTTGCGGGCGCAACCAAAAGCTGACCGCGCGGTTGAAGGCGCAGCGTGCAGACGCGCCGCGGTTCATTGAAGGCTTTACCCAGGAGGTGCCGTATTACATGTACCTCTCCGATTTCTTCATCGGGAAGCCGGGGCCGGGAAGCATCAGCGAGGCGGTGGCGATGAAGCTGCCGGTGATTGTCGAACGTCCCAATGCTTGGACGCTGCCGCAGGAGCGCTACAACCCTACTTGGGTGCGCGACCACCACGCCGGGATGGTGGTGGATAACTTTCGTGGAATTGCAGGCGCGGTAAAGGAATTGCTGGCTTCGCTCGATTCCTACCGGGAGAGCGTGTCGCGGATTGAGAATCGGGCGGTGTTTGAAATTCCGGACATTCTGGCAACAATTCTGGAGAGGGCGGGGGCCGCTCCCTCCGGTCGCGGTTCTGTGCGGGGAGTCTGACGCAAGGCACGGCCTACTCACTGAACCGCGACTGAAAGAAGCGGATTTTAGTACGCTAAGAAAGAGGTGCCGTCGATGAATCGTAAAACGCTTGCGCTCATTTTTCTGCCGGCGGCGGCTGTGGGTTTGGCGCAAACGAAGAATTACCTTGTCGATACCGGCACGCACGTGCCGCTCAGCCTGATTAATAGCGTCAGCACCAAGAACGCGGTTCCGGGCGATCGGGTGTACCTCGAAACAGTTTTCCCGATTCTAGTGGACGGCCGCATCGTGATTCCGCCGGGCAGCTACGTCATGGGCACGATTACCGAGATTCGCAGGCCCGGCAAAGTGAAAGGGCGGGGCGAGTTTCATCTACGTTTCGACTCGTTGACGTTGCCGAACGGCACCACTCGGGACTTTCGCGCGCACGTGACCGGGCTGGATGGACGGGCTAGCGAGGAGTTGGATCACAAAGAAGGGACCATTCGCAGCGAGGGCAATAAAGCCGGCGATGTCCGTACGGTGGGCGAAACGGCCGCCGCGGGCGCCAGCATTGGTGCTCTGGCCGGAAGTGTCAGCGGCGCTACTGGCATGGGTGCGGCGATTGGCGCGGGTGCGGGGGCGGCGGCGGCGCTGGCCGGCGTCCTGTTCACGCGCGGTCCCGAGGCAGTGCTGGCGAAAGGGACTACCATCGAGATGATTCTCGACCGCCAGGTGCAGTTCGACGAAGCCGATTTGGACTTCAGCAACGCGCTGCCGCGCCGGTCGTCCGCGAGCGACTCCGGGGGACCGCTGCCGAGCCGTAAGAACAGGCAAAGCTACCCCAACCGGATTCCGGCTTTCTAAACCAAACAGTTAGCGGCCTCTCTAAAGTTCGGCTCCTTATAGACCGAAGGATGTAAGGGTACTGCTCCTTGCTACCAGTGCAAACTCTAAGTCATCCGGGCCAACAGGCCGCCACGTCCGGCACCATCAAAGCCTTTCGGATCTTTGGCGTCCCGGTGCGCCTGCACTTCACCTTCGTCTTGCTGGTGGTGTTTGTCGCGGTCTCTGTGCTGGGGAGCACGCAGTCGAGCGGCAACTACGCTATTTTCCTGCTGGGCAGCTTGGTGAGCGTGCTCCTGCATGAATTGGGACATGCGTGGGTGGCTTCCCGCTTCGGCATTAAAACTACTGAGATTGTGATGTTCCCGATCGGCGGGCTGTCGCGCATGGAGCGCATGCTGCCGCCGACGGCGGAGATTTGCGTGGCGTTGGCGGGGCCGCTGGTGAACCTGCTGCTGGCGGGCGGGATTTTCGCATATATGTATTCGGCGCACATCACGGCGATCATTAAGGTGGCCGATTTGATGCAGCCTAACGGGAAGAATCCGCTGGCTCTACTGTTATACGGCAACATACTGCTGGCCGGCTTTAACCTGCTGCCGGCGTTTCCCATGGATGGTGGGCGCATTCTGCGTGCGCTGCTGAGCTACATTCGGCCGGAGGAAGAAGCTACACGGACCGCTGCGTGGATGGGCCGAATGCTGGCGATCAGCATGGGCTTGTACGGGCTGCTGGCGCCGCAATTCATGCTGGTGTTTTTCGCGCTGTTCATTTATTTGGGCGCGGCGCAGGAGAGCGTGGCGGCGCTGGGACGGTCGCTCACGCACGGCATTCCGATCCGCGCTGCCATGATCACCGAGTTCCACACGCTGGAGCATCACAGCACGATTCGTGACGCTGCCAATCTGCTGCTGTCGACGTCGCAACAGGATTTTCCGGTCACGCATGGGGACCAGGTGGTGGGGCTGCTGGGACGTCATCTGCTGATTCGCGCGATCGCCGCCGAAGGCCCGGACGCTTACGTGGCGGGGGCGATGGACCGCGATTTTCTGGCGCTGGAACCCAACGCCGATCTGGCCGAGGTTCTCCCGCTGATGGCGCGGGCAGGGCGCTGCGCGATGGTGATGGAGAACGGACGCCTGCTGGGTCTGCTCACCACCGACAATCTTTCGGAGTTCCTGCTGCTGCGGCGTTTCGGGATGGAACCCGTCGTTTAAAGCAGATTCCGCGCGACGCTGTAGACCCACATCCCTGCCAACAACACGGACATTCCCAGCGCTGCCAAGCCGAGCTTGCGGCTGTAGCCATCCAGTTTATTGATGCGCTTCATGATTTCCCGCTGCTCGGCTGCCAACCGCTGTTCGCCTACGCTCAGGTAGAGCGTATCTTCTTCTTTCATGCCGATCACCGAGCGGAATAAGAACAAGGCTAGGTAGACGACCACGACCGCTCCCCAAATGGCGGCTACGATCTCGATAGGAGACGATGACATGGAACACCTCCTCAACACCCGTCAAGCTGCGGCTACTTAGTTACGCCTGTTGGGGGGCGATGTCAAGGGGTGGGTGACGTTGGTAGTGGTCAAGTTTGAAACTCTGGTGCATCGGGATACTCCCGTTTTGCTTCGCCTTCGAGAATTGCTCAGGGGTTAGTTTGAGGCAGCACCACATGCAGTGGTAAGGCGGCTGGTTGACCGCATCTGGACAGCCACAAAATCTTTACTCAGCGTTTTCGATCACGCCCCTCTTTCGAACCTTCGTTATCGTCGAAGTTGTCACGCCACTACGGACGTGCACTGTGCGCAGCGTTTGGCGGCGGCGGGGATGGTGCTTAGGCACTCGGGGCACGCCTTGGTGGCGGGGGCGGGCGGCGGCGCGGGCATGAAGCGGTTCACTTGCTTGATGATCAGGAAGATCACGAAGGCCACGATGACGAACTCGATTACGGTGTTGATGAAGATGCCGTAATTGAGGGTGGGGGCGCCGGCTTTTTTGGCGTCGGCGACGGTGGCGTAGGTTTGGCCGTTGAGGGCTACGAACAGATTCGAAAAATCGATCTTGCCTGCCGCCAGACCGATGATGGGGTTCAGGATGTCGGCGACCAGCGAGGCTACGATCTTGCCGAAGGCTCCGCCGATGATCACGCCGATGGCGAGATCGAGAACGTTGCCGCGCATAATAAACGTCTTGAATTCTTTGAACATGTTGGTGGCTCCTCGGTGCAGGCCAGTATACACTGGGGACATGGCGAAAAACACGCCGCTCATCACCGTGACCTGTTCCTGCTGTCAGGCGGAGTTGCATATCGACCCGGAAACCAGCGCGGTGATCCGATTTGTGGAGCACGTCAAACCGCCCACGTTTGCCGACCTCGAAAGCGCCGTCGAGCGGCAAAAGGGCGAGGCTAGCCGGCGGGAAAATGCTTTCCTGAAGTCGGTCGCGAGCCAGAAAACGCATCAGGATGTACTCAGTAAGAAGTTCGACGAGATGCTGAAGATCGCCAAAGAGAATCCGGACGAACCGCCTCCTAAGCGCGACATTGATTTCGACTAGGATGCGAGTCGTCAGGCCCAAGACTGCCGCCGAGCGGAAGGCGCGCGTGAAGAAGATCCTGGCCGGGCTGGATGAAATGTATCCGGCGGTCACCTGCGCGCTGCATCATTCGAACGCGTGGGAGTTGCTGGTGGCGACGATTCTCTCGGCGCAATGTACCGACAAACGAGTCAATGAAGTGACGCCGGGGTTGTTCCGCAAATATCCCACCATGCGGGATTTTGCTGCCGCGAGCCAGGAGGAAATGGCGCGGGAGATCCGCTCGACGGGGTTCTTCAACAACAAAGCCAAGTCGGTGATTGGGGCGGCGCGCAAGATATTGGCCGACTTCGGCGGCGAAGTGCCGCGGGATATTGAATCGCTACTCTCCGTGCCGGGGGCGGCGCGTAAGACTGCCAATGTGGTGCTGGGGACGGCGTTCGGCATCGCGTCCGGGGTGGTGGTGGATACGCACGTGCAGCGGATTTCGCAACGGCTGGATTTAACCAAAGAGACCGAACCGGTGAAGATCGAGAGGGATTTGATGAAGGTGATCCCGCGGGAAAAGTGGATCCTGTTCTCGCATCAGATCATTCATCACGGCCGCGCGCTGTGTGTCGCGCGGAAGCCGAAGTGCGCGGAGTGCAGGCTCGCGCCGCTGTGTTATGCGAAAGACAAGACTATATAGCGCAAGAGGGACAGTACACTCAATCCCCATTTAAGGGCGAAATGGGGATTGAGTGTACTGTCCCTCTTGGTTAGCGGATGGGTTGTTCGCCGTTTAGGTGCAGGCCTTTGTGGATGGCGTAGAGAGCCAGTTCCAGGCGGTCTGAGACGCCTAGCTTGTCGAAGATATTGTGCAGATGGTTTTTCACGGTCTGCTCGCTGATAAACATCTTCTCCGCCATTTCCTTGTTCTTGTAGCCCTGGGCTACCAGCGCCACGATTTCACGCTCGCGCGCCGATAGCGGGCTGCGTTCGCGGCCTTTGCCCGAGCCGGAAGCGGACGGGATGGCCGCTGGCGCCTTCGAGCGCTGTTGAAAACTGGCGCATGACGGCGGCGGTGGTGTGGGAATCCAGCCAAATTTCGCCGGAATGCACTTTGCGGATGCTCTTGACGATCAGGTCGGGAGCGGTCTGCTTCAGCACGATGCCGCTGCAGCCCAGTTTCATTGCTTGTACGAATTCGTTTTTGTCTTCAGACGCCGTCAGGATGATGACGCGGGTCCGCTGGTTCACTTGCTGTAGTGCCTGCAGCGCGCCTAGGCCGTCGAGATTGGGCATGCGCAGGTCGAGCAAAAGCACGTCGGGATCGAGTTCGCGGACCTTCTCGAGCACCTCGCGGCCGTCGCCGGCTTCGCCCACGACGTCGAAATCATCCTCCAGCAGCAACAGCTTTTTCAAGCCGTCGCGGACAATGGGATGATCGTCGGCGATGACGATTCGCACCGTCCCCTTGCGATTTTCTCTGGCCTCAGGGCTCTGATTCATTGGCGCAGTCATGATGTCCATAAGCTCCGTGCTTCCACTCCGTCCCGATGATAGGCGGTTCTAGTACTGGAGCAAATCAGGACCCTCTTACGAATTGCCGCAAGATGTTACTTAAAACGTACCTAAGGTTACCTTAGTGACGGCAGCGTCTTTGCGGGGGTAGGCGGCGAAACGCCTACTATGAAGAGATGGCTGAGATGGCCGCGAGTTACGACGCAATCGTTGCAGGAGGCGGTCCGGCGGGGCTGGCGGCCGCGGAAACGCTGGCTCGGAGTGGGTGCTCAGTTCTGGTTCTGGAGCAGAATCATGAGATCGGCTCGCCGATTCGGACCAGCGGCGGCAGCTTTATCGATGAGCTGGACGCTTTGGGCATTCCCCGCAGCCTGCATCATCCGATCGCGCGGGTACGCTTCGTGTCGCCGGCGAACGCCGCGGTCTATGATTATGTGCAACCCCGGATGTGTGTCATGGACGTGCGCGGGGTGTTCCAGTTTCTCGCCGGGAAGGCGGTTGAAGCGGGGGCCAGCGTGCGCGTGGCGAATAAGGTTGAAGGTCCAGTACTCCAGGACGGAAGAGTGGTGGGCGTGCGGACGCGTGATGCGGCCCTGGACGCTCGCGTGGTCATCGACGCCACGGGGTACCGGTCGGTGCTGCTGAAACAGGCAGGGCTCGATCCAGGCATCCGGCGCTTCGGCGTGGGCGCGGAGTATGACATGTATGCTCCGCATTGTGACGAGCGAGAGGCGGTGCTGCTGGTCGGCAGCGATTTGGCGCCTGCGGGTTACGCGTGGATATTTCCGTGGGGACGGCACCGGGTGCGGGTGGGCGTAGGCATCATCCATCCGGATTCGGACGCCAAGCCGGACGCGTATCTAGACGCTTTGGTGGCGGGCGCCGCGCGTTACGGAGTGGATCTGCGCGGGGCTCAACCGCTGGAGCACCACGCGGGACTGATCCCATCGGAGTGCTTCGCGCCGCAGTTTGCGGGGGACGGAATTCTGGGCGTGGGCGACGCGGCGGGGCAGGCGTCGTCGCTGTTGGGGGAGGGCATTCGCTGGGCGATTCACGCTGGGAGAATGGCCGGCGAGGTCGCTGCGGGGGCGATCGCGAGAGGCGACGTCTCGCGCGGTGCGCTTTCCGTATTCGAGCGCCAGTGGACCAAGCGTTATGGCAAGGATCTGCGGCTGGCTTACAAGATCAATCAGCGGATCGCGGGCTGGGATGATCGGAAGTGGGACCAGCGGTTGGAGGTGCTGAAGCTGCTGACGCCGGATCAGTTTGTCGAGGCACTGAAGACCAATTTGACTGGCGGGTGGCTGCTGCGTTTCCTGGCGCGGAATCCGCGAGCCCTGGCGGAGGCTGCCGGGATACTGTAGATGAGTCCATGGTGAAATAGTCATATGCGGCTGGCCCTCTTGGTGTTTGCGATCATTCCGATTGTTTGCAGCCGCTGCGCAAACTGGAAAAACTGTGGAGGCGCCAATTCCGACGTTCACTGTCTGCGAGATTCTCGCGCAACGCGTCGAATTCGACGGGAAGCTAGTGCGTATTCGCGCAAGGTTCGGCGCAACCGATGAAGGGGTCTGGTTTGAAAGTGACGATTGTCCCGGGTGCGGTGACTACTGATGGCCACCTTTGGCCAAGCATGATTTCGATGCAGGTCGCGAGTCCAGAAATGAATCCGAATGACTCGAGACTCATCCGGTTAACTTCGCTTCAGACTACGGGAGTCAACAGAAGCTGCGGCCGAAGCTGCTAAGGATTGGACGAAAGGTGCCGGGAGAATGTGTCATTTGGACGTACACAGGCCTCTTTGAGTCTCGGGAAACGTATCCCAAGGTCACTTACGCGAAAGGCCCTCCTGTCTACATCGGGTTCGGTCATCTTAGCGCTGCTCCGGCTCAACTCATCTTCAAAACCGCGGACGATGTGGATGTCGATCCAAATTGTCATTCAAAAACCAAGAAGAATAAGGTCCCGAAATGAGCCAAAAGCGTTATCCCGATCGTGATCGAACGCACTCGCACCGGCTTTCTCGGCCTACTCCCGGACGTGCCGGGATGCGCCGCCGTGGGCGATACAGAAGAAGAGACTCGCCGCAGCTTCCGCGAGGCGTTAGCGGCTCACTTCGCGGTCATGCGCGAGATCGGCGATCCGATTCCCGAACCGAGCTCATCTGTGGATTACGTCGAAGTGGCCGCGTAAGCGGGGCTACTTCTTCTCCGGCAGTAAGCCCGAGCGCCCCAGGAAACCCGTGTCGATTTTGCCGTGTGATGAAGTCGGGGTGGGCGAGGATTTTTTGGTGCAGGGGGATCGAGGTGTAAATGCCTTCGACTACGAACATGTCGAGCGCGCGCCGCATTCGGGCGATGGCTTCTGCTGCGGTTGGCGCCGAAGGTGATTAGCTTGGCTACCAGCGAATCGTAGTAGGGGGGGATCACGCCGTCTTGATACGCGGCTGTGTCGACGCGGACGCCTACGCCGCCGGGGAGATTTAAGCCGGTGATGCGGCCGGGCGATGGGGTGAGAGTCTCCGGATGCTCGGCGTTGATGCGGCATTCCAGGGCGTGGCCGCGGAGTTGGATCAATTTGTCGGGCGGGTAGGGGAGGATATCGGGCAAGCTTTCGCCGGCGGCGATGCGGATCTGGCTCTTCACTAGATCGATGCCGGTGACCATTTCCGTGACCGGGTGCTCTACTTGGATGCGCGCGTTCACTTCGATGAAGTAGAGGTTGCCGGCGGCGTCCATCAGGAATTCCACGGTGCCGGCGTTGGTGTAGCCGATGGCTTTGAGCGCAACTCGCAGCGATTCTGAAATGCGCTTGCGCAGCTCTGGCGTCACGGCTACGGACGGCGACTCTTCGATTAATTTCTGGTGGCGGCGCTGGATGGAGCATTCGCGCTCGCCCAGCACTTCGACATTGCCGTGGTTGTCGGCGAGAATCTGGAACTCGATGTGACGCGGGTTCTCGACCAGCTTCTCCATGTACATGTCGCCGTTTGAAAACGCCGCCGCCGCTTCGGCTTGGGCTTGCGCCATCAGGTGCGGCAGCTCTTCGGCGCTGCGCACTACGCGCATGCCACGGCCGCCGCCGCCTGCGGACGCTTTCATCATCACGGGATAACCGATGCCTTCGGCCAGTTCCAGGGCTTCTTCGACGCTATTCAGGATCCCTTTGGACCCCGGCAGAATCGGCACGCCGGCTTGGTCCATGGCGGTGCGCGCTTCCTGCTTCAAGCCCATGCGGCGGATCACTTCGGGGCGCGGGCCGATGAAGGTCAGATGGGAAGTTTCGCAGACTTCGGCGAAGTCGGCATTCTCGGAAAGGAAACCGTAGCCGGGGTGGACGGCTTCGGCGTTGGTGATTTCGGCGGCGCTGATTACAGACGGGATGTCGAGATAGCTGCGGGAGCTCTTGGCGGGGCCGATGCAGATGGCTTCGTCGGCAAAGCGCGTGTGCAGGCTGTGGCGGTCGGCTTCGGAATACACCGCGACCGTGCGGATGCCCAGATCCTTGCAGGCGCAGATGATGCGCAGGGCGATCTCGCCGCGGTTGGCGATCAAAATCTTCTTGAACATGGGCCTATCGGGGGCGGATGGCGAAGAGCGCTTCGCCGTATTCTACCGGACGGCCGTTTTCGACCAGTTTGTGGACCAGAGTTCCGGCCATCTCCGCTTCGATTTCGTTCATCAGTTTCATGGACTCGATGATGCACAGCACTTGGCCGGGTTCGACCGTGTCGCCGATCTTGACGAACGGTGGCGCACCAGGCGATGGGGCATCGTAATAGGTTCCGACGATGGGCGATTTGATCAGCGTGTGGTTGGCGTCCGCCGCGGCCGTTTTGGCTGGGGCTGCTGCGGGTGCAGGAGCTGGAGCCGGGGTTGGTGGCGGAGCGGCGGCGGCGGGGACTTCCAATTCCTGTGTGGTGGGGGCGCGCCGCAAGCGGAGACGATTTTCGCCGCGCTGCACTTCCATTTCGGCGACGCCGCTTTCCGCGAATAGCTGCAGCAGCTCTTTGATTTCTTGGTTGGTCATTTATAGGTGGATAAATTCTTTGGAAGTCGGTGTCAGCACTTCGCAGCCGGTCTTGGTGACTAGGACGGTGTCTTCGATGCGAATCCCGGCGAGGCCTTCGATGTACACGCCGGGCTCGATGGTGATGGCCATGCCCGCTTGCAGCCGGGTCTTGTCCTTCTTGCCAAGGCGCGGGGGCTCGTGGATTTCTAAACCGAGGCCGTGGCCGGTGGAGTGGACGAACTGTTGATCGAGTTTGTACTTTTTGAGAACGTTTCGCGTGGCGGCGTCGACTTTGCCAGCGGTGGTGCCTTCGCGAACGGCGGCGATGCCGGCTAGTTGGGCCTCGAGCACGGCGCGGTACATTTCGCGGATGCGTTTGGGGGATTTGCCCAGATGGATGGTGCGCGTCATGTCGCTGGCGTAGCCTTCGAGGCTCGTGCCCATATCGATCAAGAGCAGTTCATTCGCTAGAACGCGATGCGATGTGGGATGCGAATGCGGCAATGCAGAATGCGGGCCGGCGGCGATGATGGTGTCGAAGGACGGTTTCTCGGCACCCAACATTTTCATCTGATATTCAATTTCGGCGGCGACGTCCAACTCGCGGACTCCGGGGCGGATGCGCTTCAGCACGCGGGCGTAGGCTTCGGAGTTGAGGATGACGCTGCGGCGAATGGTGTCGATCTCGGCGGGGGACTTCAGCATGCGGCGCTCTTCGATGATGCGGCCGATGGGGACTAGCGCGGCGCCTAGCGGGAGGTCTTCTTTCAGGCGCTGGTAGGCGTCGAATTGGGTCCAGCCGCTTTCGAAGCCGATCTTCTTCAGGCGCTTTTTCTTGATGATTTGGATGATGCCGGCGGTTAACGGTCCTTTGACGATGTGTACGTGGCCGGCGATGTTCTGGCGGGCGCTGATTTCGTATCTGGGATCGGTGAAGAAGTGGGTTTCGGAGGGGAGCAGCAGGATCAGGCCGTTGGAGCCGGTGTAGCCCGACAGATAGCGCACGTTGGCCGAGGAACTGACCAGCAGCGCTTCCGCCTTGAGCTGCGGCAGGCGCGCGGCAATGTCGCGGCGGCGCTGGTCGATCTCCGCGGTGAAGTCTCTAGTCAAACTGTTATCTTAACGCGCCGGCGCCGCCCGCATCGGCGACGCCTGATGCGACACTAGACGGAAGTGGCCGCTTACGCGTCATTGAAATCCAGAAACTTCCGCTTCCTGCTGGCGTCGAGCGTGCTGTCGGTGCTGGCGCAGCAGATGCTGTCGATTGTGGTGGGCTGGGATCTGTACCAATCGACGCACTCGCCGGTGGTTCTGGGCAACGTGGGGCTGGTGCAGATTATCCCGCCGATTCTGTTCACTTTCGCGGCGGGATATGCGGCGGATCATTACGACCGGCGGCGGACGGCGGCGTTGGCGCAGGTGGTGATTGCTGCTGTAGGCTTTCTACTGGCGGGCGCTGGAGCTGCACGCGGTGTGGCGTTGATTTACGCTTGTCTACTTTTGTCGGCCACGGCGCGGGCGTTTCAGTGGCCGGCTAGTTCGGCGCTGCTGCCACAGTTGGTCGAACCGGAGCAACTCACGAGCGCAATTGGATGGCAAGGGACGGGGCGGGAGTTGGCTACGGTAACGGGTCCGGCGGTGGCGGGGTTGCTGTTGGCTTGGAAGGGCAGTGAAGCGGTCTATCTGGTACAGGCGTTGTGCGCGTTGGCGTCGGCGGGATGTTATACGTTCATGCGAGTCTCCGCACAGCCGCCGGTTGCCCGGCCAGCCATGAACTGGAAGCAAATGTCGGAAGGGATTCGCTTTATCTTCCGGGAAAAAGTGATTCTCGCGGCGCTTAGCCTGGATTTGCTGGCGGTGTTTTTCGGCGGCGCTGTCACGTTGCTGCCGATTTTCGCGCAGGACATCTTGAAAGTGGGCGCTAGCGGGCTGGGCTGGCTGCGGGCGGCTCCGGCGTTCGGAGCGGCGCTGATGGCGTTGGCGCTGGCGCATCGCGGCAGGGTTCACAAGGCGGGTACGGTCTTGTTGTGGGCGGTGGCGGGGTTTGGGGTGGCGACGATTGGCTTCGCGGCCTCGACTGCGGCGTGGCTGTCGTTCGCGATGCTGTTTTTCACGGGCGTTTTCGACAGCATGAGCGTGGTGCTGCGCTGGTCACTGGTGCAAACGCGCACGCCGGATCATCTACGCGGGCGCGTGACGGCTGTCACGGGGCTGTTCATCTCTTGTTCGAATCAGTGGGGCGCGGTGGAGTCCGGTTGGGCTGCGGCCTGGTTGGGGACCGCGCCTTCGGTGGTATGGGGTGGGCTCGCTACAGTCTTGGTGGTATGCGCCATTGCGGCGCTTTCGCCCAGTCTTCGCAAATGGCGGAACGAGCCGGTACCCCAAGCGGTTGCTGCCGTTTAAAGTGCCGGACCCCCTCCTGCGGCTCCGGATTGCCATTTGACTGCAAGTACTTCCGGTTAGCGAAGCTAAACTGTTATAATTGAACGTTACTTATGGCCAATTCTGCAACCGCGCCGCAAGCAGCCTCCACCAAAAAGATTATCCTCTTGAGACCACGGGGGTTTTGTGCCGGAGTGGTACGCGCCATTGACGTGGTGAAGATCGCGCTGGACCTCTATGGGGCGCCCATCTACGTCCGCAAGGAGATAGTCCACAACAAGCACGTAGTGGATGAGTTACGGGCCGCCGGGGCCATCTTCATAGAAGAACTGGACGAAGTGCCTGCCGGAGCGCGAGTCATTTTCAGCGCCCACGGGGTTTCGCCGCTGGTGCGGACGCAGGCGGTGGAGCGGGATCTGCAGGTGATCGACGCCACCTGCCCGCTGGTGACCAAGGTGCACCTGGAAGCGGTCAAGTTCGCCAAGAAGAACTTCACCATCGTATTGATCGGGCACAAGGATCACGATGAGGTGATCGGTACCCTGGGCGAGGCGCCCGAAGAGACCGTACTCGTTTCGAATGTCGAAGACGTCAATCGACTTAACGTGAAAGATCCCGAGAAAGTATCGTTTATCACCCAGACCACCTTGAGTTTGGACGAGACTCAGGACATCGTCACGCGTCTGCGGGAGCGGTTTCCCAAAATTCAGGGTCCGGCGGCGCAGGACATCTGCTATGCCACTGAAAACCGGCAGTTAGCGGTGAAGGCGGTGGTGCCGATGTGCCAGCTTCTGCTGGTGGTGGGTTCGCAGAATAGTTCGAACTCGCGGCGGCTAGTAGAGGTTTGCGTGAAGGAAGGCGTGGCCTCGCACCTGATTGACGATTTGAGTGAGGTCCGGCCGGAGTGGCTGGAAGGCGTGGATAAAGTTGCGGTCACGGCGGGCGCCTCGGCCCCCGAGAATCTGGTCCAGGAACTGATTGAATCCCTGCGTGGACATGGCTACGGAGAACTGGAAGAAGTGGAGATCAAAGAAGAGGACGTGCGCTTTAATCTGCCCTCCGAATTGAGCCGGACGGTACAGCTCCATACAATTGCGCGGGTATGAGTCCGAGCCTTCAACTCACCGACGCGCTGGTCACTTCTTGCTCGCAAACTTTGCGGCAAGGGGTGAATTTTCTATTGGGCAAGCAGCACCGCGATGGATATTGGTGGGCTGACCTCACGGCCGATACCACGCTTGAATCGGATTACATTCTGCTGGAGCTGTGGTGGCATCCGCCGGTAGATGGAGTGTGGAATCCGCCGACGCGGGAGCGCATCGGGCGGGCGGTGCGGTCGATTCTGGCGCGGCAGTTGCCGGATGGCGGATTCAATATTTACGCGCAGGGACCTTCGGAGATCAGCGCTTCGGTCAAGGCTTACACGGCGCTGAAGCTCGCAGGGCTGCCTTATGACGATCCCAATCTGAGCCGGCTGCGGGAGCGCATCCTGGCGATGGGCGGGTTGCAGGCGGCTAACAGTTACGTCAAGGTGAACCTCAGCATTTTCGGGCTGTATCCCAGGGAGCACACGCCGTCGATTCCGCCGGAGGGCATGTTGCTGGGGCGGTTGATCTACGAGATGTCTTCGTGGACGCGGGCGATCGTGATTCCGTTGTCGATCGTGCATGCGATGAATCCGCAGCGTCCGGTTCCGGCTGGGTTCACGGTGAACGAACTGCTCGCTCCTGGCGTGCCGTTGAGTTTTCCGAATGACGAAGGGTTTTGGAGCTGGCGCAATTTCTTCCTGCTGACGGACAAGTTCGTGAAGTTCTACGAGCGTCACGGATCGCTTGGCTTGCGTCAAAAAGCCATCCGCCGCGCCGAGCAGTGGATTCTGGAGCGCACTCGTTATACCGACGGTCTGGCGGCGATTTATCCGCCGATGTTTTACGTCATCATGGCGCTGGATCTGTTGGGGTATCCCAAGGATCATCCCGACGTGCAGGAAGCGCACCAGCAATTTTTTAATCTGCTGGTGGACGACGAGCGCGGGTTCTACTTCCAGCCGTGCTTCTCGGTGGTTTGGGATACGGGCATCGCTGCTTATGCTTTGGGCGAGTCCGGACTGGTGCCGGATCATGCGATGGCGCGGGCGGTGGATTGGCTGCTGACCAAGGAAGTCCGCCGGCGCGGCGACTGGAGCGTGAAGCGGCCTAACGTCGAGCCCTCCGGCTGGTATTTCGAATTCGCTAACGAATACTATCCGGACATTGATGATACGGCGCAGGTTCTTTTGGCGCTGGCGCGGGCGCGTGGGACGGATACGGTCAAGCAAGACGCTTGTCTGCGGCGTGCGGTCGACTGGCTGCTGGCGATGCAATCGAAAGACGGCGGCTGGGCGGCGTTCGATGTCGATAACAACTGGCAGTTTTTGAGTTCGGTTCCGTTCGCCGATCACAATGCGATGCTCGATCCGACGTGTCCGGACATCACGGGGCGCGTTCTCGAAGCGTTGATGGCTTGCGGGGTGAAGCGCGAACATGCGGCGGTGCGGCGCGGAGTTGAATATCTCAAGCGCACGCAGGAAGCCGATGGCAGTTGGGCCGGGCGTTGGGGCGTTAACTATATTTACGGCACGTTCCTGGCTCTGCGCGGTCTTGAAGCTGCTGGCGAGAGCGATCGCGAGGCCTACATTCTGCGTGCGGGCGAATGGCTGCGCTCCCTGCAGAACGCCGATGGCGGATGGGGCGAAAGCTGCGCTGGCTATGCGCAGAACACGTTTGTCGAGGCCCCCAGCGCGCCTTCGCAAACCGCCTGGGCGATTCTGGGGCTGTTGGCTTCCGGCGATACGCACAGCGGCAGCGTGCAGCAGGGCATTGAATACTTGATGGAAACTCAGCGGTCCGACGGCGGCTGGGATGAAACGTTATCCACAGGCACCGGTTTCCCCGGCGTCTTTTACTTGCAGTACCACTATTACCGCCACTCGTTCCCGGTGCTGGCCTTGTCCACTTACCTGAAGACGAGAAGTGCAAACGGAGTTGACCGATCATGAGAGTCCCGCTATCGCAGGTAGCCGATATGGCGACTTACATCGCCAAGAACAAGCTGCGGCCCAAGCCGGAGTGGCAGAAGAACGTCGCGCCGACAGAGGACTTGTCGAATCCGTTCAAGATCGTCCATACGCAGATTCCGTCGGCCAAGAGCGAGCGCAAGCCGCATCCCATGATCAATAAGCGGTTCCCGCTGGTGATGATGCTGGAGCCGCTGCATGCCTGCAACCTGACCTGCACGGGCTGCGGACGCATTCGCGAATACGAAGACAGCGTTCGCGATCGCGTATCGCTGGAGAATTGCCTGAAAGCGGTGGACGAGTGCGGCGCGCCCATGGTGTCGATCTGCGGCGGCGAACCGCTGCTGCTACCCGATATCGGCGTGATGTGCGCGGAGATTTTGAAGCGCGGGCGCTACATTCAGCTCTGCACCAACGGCATGTTCCTGCGCAAGCGGCTGAAGGACTTTACGCCGCATCCCAACCTGGTGTTCAACGTTCACCTGGATGGCATGGAGAAGAATCACGACATCGCTGTCGAGCGCGAGGGCGTTTTCAAAGAAGCCATCGATGGCGTGCGTGCTGCCAAGGAAGCTGGCTTCAAGGTGTTCTCCAACACTACGGTCTTCAAAGAGACCGATATGAAGGAGATCTGGGAGCTGTTCGAATACCTGGAGAAGTTCGGCGTCGACGGGCACTCGATTTCGCCGGGCTATGGGTACTCCGCCGTGAACGATCGCGAAATGTTTTTGACGCGCGAAGACGTTTACGAGAAATTCAAAGACATCGACAAGATGGCCAAGCGGTTTCCGCTGGTCTCTTCGCCGGTCTATATGGACTTCCTCAAGGGCGAGCGTGAACTGCCTTGCACCGCGTGGGGCATGCCGACTTATAACGTCAAAGGCTGGAAGGGTCCGTGCTATCTGATTACGGACGGGCACTACAACACCTTTGAAGAGCTGATGACCAAGACGCAATGGGAAAACTACGGCACCGGCAACGATCCGCGCTGCGAGGATTGCATGGTGCACTGCGGTTATGAGCCTTCTTCGGCGTACGGCGTGAATTCGAAAATGATGGACCCGTTTAAATCGCTGAGCTGGCTGTTGAGCTGAAGAATGAAACCCGTTCTGGTAACGGGAGCCACCGGGATTTGTAGGCTGGCACGTGGCGCGGCAATTGCTGGAGCGGGGCGAGCGGGTGCGGGCGTTGGTGCGGGACCCGGCGCGTAGCGCGAAGGCGTTGGCGGAGTTGGAAGGACTTGAAACGGTTGCCGGCGACTTGCGGGATGAAGACTCCCTGGCAAGTGCAGTCAGTGGCTGCAGCACGGTTTATCATGTAGCGGCGGATTACCGGTTGTGGGCACCACGGCCGGAAGAGATGTACCGCACGAACGTTGACGGCACGCGTAGTTTGCTAGCCGCCGCGCGTAAGGCGGGAGTGGAACGGTGTGTGTACACCAGCACCGTGGGCTGTATCGGAATGCGGAAGGGTGATCTGGGTTCCGAAGACACGCCGGCCGGCCTGGAGGAAATGCAGGGGCCCTATAAGCGCTCCAAGTTCCTGGCCGAGCAAATCGCGCTCGAGTTCGCGGGCGAGGGATTTCCGGTGGTGATTGTGAATCCTACGGCTCCGGTGGGAGACCATGATTTCCGGCCTACACCGACGGGCAAGATTGTAGTGGATTTTTTGCGGGGAGCGATGCCGGCGTATCTGGATACTGGATTGAATGTGGTCTACGTGGGCGATGTGGCCGCGGGACACTTGCTCGCGGGTGAGCGCGGGCGAGTGGGCGAGCGTTACATTTTGGGGGGCGAGAACCTGACGCTCCAGCAGATTTTTGGGAAGCTGGAAGAAGTGACGGGGATGCGGGCGCCCACGATGAGGATTCCTTATGCGGTGGCTTACGCGGCGGGAGTGGCCTCGACGGGCTGGGCCGCGGTGACCGGCAAGGAGCCGCGTGCGCCGCTCGATGGCGTGCGGATGGCGCGCAAGAAAATGTGGGTGCGGCACGACAAAGCCGCGCGCGATTTAGGGTATTCGGCGAGACCAGCGGTGGACGCGCTGCGGCGTGCCGCAGAGTGGTTTCGGGCGAACGGATATTGTGAAAACCTGGTTACTGGTGGCCGCCGAACGGCGTGAGTTCGATGGGATTCGAAAACGCTTTGGAGGCATTGCCAAGCTCGCTTGGCCGGGCGCAAAGTTCGCCGGCGAGGCGCGTTGGCGGGGAGATCGCTGGTGGATGGTGGCGAACGGTCCTGGCGGGGCGCTGGTGTTTGACGCATTGAAGGATAAGAAGAACGTGGATGCGATGATCAGTACGGGATTGTGTGGGGCGCTCGATCCGGCGCTGCGTGTCGGCGACATTGTAGTGCAGCCCGGCGGGAACATCGAGACTCGGGCCGCGTATGTGCGTGGAGCGGTTCACTCGCTCGATCGTGTGGCCGTCACGTCTATCGAAAAGCGCACGCTACGCAACGCAACCGGCGCCATCGCCGTCGATATGGAAGCGGCCGCTGTGGAAAGGAAAGCGGCCGAGTGGAATTTGCCGTATTTGTGTATTCGCGCCGTGTCGGATCGCGCCGGCGACACCTTGCCGCTGGACTTTAACCACTATCGCAACGCGCGCGGGGATTTCTCGCGGACGCGCATCGCGCTGGCTGCCATGGCACGTCCCTTCACAGTAATGCCACAATTGATTGAATTCGACCGGAACTGCCGCAGGGCCGCCGATGCCCTGGGAGACTTTCTTGCCGACTGCCGATTCTAAACTCGCGACCGCCGAAGCAGCGATCGGGACCATGCACGCCGCCGTGTACAAGGGCGCGAGCGTGGTGGAAGTGGAATCCATTCCGGTTCCCGAGATCGGCGCCGGTGAGGTTTTGATTCGCGTGGAAAGCTGCGGGATCTGTCCCACCGATCTGAAGAAGATTGCTTACAACCTTTTGCCGGGACCGCGCATTTACGGGCACGAGACTGCTGGCGTGATCGCGGGGGTGGGCGAGGGGGTTACCAGGTATCAACCCGGTGACCGCGTGATCGTGTTCCACCACATCCCTTGCGGAAAATGTTTTTATTGCGGGAAGAAGTTGTATGCGCAATGCCCGGTATATAAGAAAGTCGGCGTCACTGCGGGATACGAGCCTGCGGGCGGCGGCTTCTCGCAATACGTTAGGGTGATGGATTGGATTGTGGAGCGCGGCATTGAGAAGATTCCGGACGGTGTTTCTTTCGATGCTGCTTCCTTCGTCGAGCCGGTCAACACTTGCTTGAAAGGCATGAAGCAATTGGATCCGCAGCCGGGCGATGTCGTGGCGATTCTTGGACAGGGCCCGGTGGGCTTGATCTTCACCATGATGGCGGCGCGCGAGGGCTTGCGCATCGTGGCGACCGATACGTTTGAGACCCGCCGCAACTTAGCGCGAAAATTTGGCGCGCATGAGGCTTTCGATCCGCGGGACGCGGCCTTCGCGAGCACCCTCAAAGAAATGACGGATGGCCGCGGGGCCGATCTGGTGATCATCGCTGCGTCCGCCAAGGGAATTGTGGAACAAGCAGTGGCGATTTCGCGGCCGGGTGCGCGCATTTTGTTGTTTGCTCAAACTTCACACCAGGAACGAATCGAGGTTTCGGGCGCCGATATTTGTATGGGAGAGCGCGTGCTGTGTGGCTCCTACAGCGCCTCCGTCGATGTGCAAAAAGAATCCGCGGACCTGGTTTTTTCGGGTGCGCTGCCTGTAGAAGAATTGATTTCGCACCGATATTCATTAAGTGATATTCATGTGGGAATTGAGCAGGCATTGCATCCTGGCGCGGAATCGTTGAAGATCGTAGTACAGCCCCAGAGGTGAGAACAGAGTGACTGAGCAGATGACCGCGGCCGTCTTGTACGGTAAAGAGCAGCTGCAAATCGAAATCGTGGACGTGCCTAAGCTCGGCCCGGGCGATGTGCTGGTGCGCGTGCGGGCGGCGCTAACTTGCGGCACCGATGTGAAAGTATTCCGCCGTGGATATCACGCGCGCATGATTACGCCTCCGGCGCTGTTTGGGCATGAGTTGGCGGGAGATATTGTGGCCATGGGAGATCAGGTCAAAGGCTTCCGCATCGGCCAGCGGGTGATGGCGGCGAACTCGGCGCCTTGCGGCGAATGCTATTACTGCCGGCGCGAGCAGGAAAATCTGTGCACCGATCTGCTGTTTAATAACGGCGCTTATGCGGAATACATCCGCATCCCGGAACGGATCGTCCGCAAGAACCTGCATCTTTTGGAAGACCACGTCGGCTATCAGGATGCGGCGCTGGCGGAGCCGCTGGCGTGCGTGCTGCGCGGGTTGGAAGAGAGCAATGTTCGTCCTGGGGACACGGTGGCGGTAATCGGGCTAGGTCCGATCGGTATCATGTTTGTGCGTTTGGCGAAGGCTGTGTATGGTGCGCGTGTGATTGCCATCGGACGCCGCCAGCCGCAACTGGATCGCGCTGCTCGCATGGGCGCCGATGAGTTGATCGTCAACACGGACGGTGCCGATGTGGTGGGCGCGGTCAAGGCCATGACGGAAGGCCGTGGGGCGGACGTGGTGATCGAAGCGGTGGGTCTGCCGGAGTTGTGGCAACTGGGGACGCGTCTGCTGCGGCGCGGTGGTGTGGTGAATTTCTTCGGCGGCTGCGCGAGCGGCACCGAGGTGAATCTCGACACGCATCTGCTGCATTATTCGGAAATCACTTGCAAGGCTAGTTTCCATCACACGCCGGCGCTGATTCGCAAGGCGCTCGATGTGGTGGGTCGCGGCTATGTCACGGCCAAGGATCTGGTCAACGGCGTGGAGCCGCTCGCCAATCTGCTGGAAGTGATGCAGCACCTGATGAGCCACAACGGCCACCTGAAGACGGCGATCATTCCCTGATTGCGCCGGAACGTACTGTGTTTCTCGGCCCTACCGACTTCCTGAAGAATCCGGAACAGATGCAGCGGGCATGGCCTCGCGACCAAGCGTTGGCTTACACCCATTGGCTGGCTACGCACCACTACGAGAATTTCCAGGTGGTGAGCTTTCTGCTGCCTAAGCGTCTGCATCAGGATTTCTATAACGTGTATGCGTTCTGCCGCTGGTCGGACGATCTGGGCGATGAGATTGGCGACACGCAAGAGAGCCTGCGCCTGCTCGAATGGTGGCGCGGCGAATTGCAGGCGATGTATGCGGGTCGAGCGAGTCATCCTGTGTTCGTCGCCCTCCGGACCACTGTAACGGACCACCAACTGCCTATGGAGCCGTTCGATCATCTGATCCAAGCCTTCGAGCAGGATCAAACCGTCACGCGCTATCGCAATTTCGAGGAACTGTTTGAGTACTGCCGCTATTCGGCCAATCCGGTCGGGCGGTTGGTGCTGGGATTGTGCGGCTATCAGGACGCGGAACGGCAGGCGCTTTCAGACGCCACCTGCACGGCGCTGCAGCTTGCCAATTTCTGGCAGGACGTGATCGTCGATCTGCAAAAGGACCGCGTCTATCTTCCGCTGGACGTGATGGAGCGGCAGGGCTATCCGATTGAAGATCTTTTTGCTAGACGCTTCGACGATCGATTTCGGCGCTCTATGAAAGAAGCCGTTGGCGTGGCGCGGGAGTTGTTCCTCAAAGGACTGCCGCTGGCGGGTCAAGTGGACCGGAGGTTGGCTATCGATCTCGAATTATTTAGCCGTGGCGGGCTGAAGATTCTGGAGAAGATCGAGCGTCAGGATTACGACGTGCTGCGCGCGCGTCCAGTCATCTCCAAAACCGAACGCGTGGGGTTGCTGCTGGGGGCGATCACGCGGCGGGCGTTCTCGCGGGCCGCATGACGGTTCAGGAATCCTACACCTGGTGCGAGGGCGTCGCGCGCAGCCAGGCCAAGAATTTCTACTATTCGTTTCTGCTATTGTCGAAGCCGCAGCGGCGCGCGATGTGCGCTATCTACGCTTTCATGCGCTACTGCGATGATTTAAGCGACGACGATGGCATTGCCGACCGTCCCGCGGCCATTGCCCGCTGGCGTTCGGACCTCGAAGCAGCTCTTGCGGGGCGGGCTGGTGACCATGCGGTTTGGCCGGCATTCATTGATGCCGTCACGCGCTACGAAATCCCGCATCAGTACTTCTACGACATGATCGACGGGGTCAGCTCCGATCTGGAGCCGCGCCGGGTCCGCACCTTCGATGAACTCTACGATTATTGTTATCACGTGGCCAGCGTGGTGGGACTCACCATCATCCACATCTTCGGATTCGAATCACAGGAAGCGCTTCCACTGGCGGAGAAGTGTGGGATTGCGTTCCAACTCACCAACATTCTGCGTGATGTTCGTGAAGACGCCGAGAAAGATCGCATATATCTCCCGGCCGAGGATTTCGTGCGTTTCGACGTGTCGCCCGACACCTTCGAACCGCGCGAGCGCTTCCACCAACTGATGAAATTCGAGGCCGCGCGCGCTAGGGATTATTACCGGGAGTCCGCGCCGCTGGTGGGTATGATCGATGCGCGCAGCCGTGCTTCCATGCGCGCCCTGATCGGCATCTATTCGCGACTGCTCGACCGCATCGTAGCCTCGAACTACGACGTCCTGGCGCGGCGTGTGCGCGTCCCTACCTGGGAAAAACTGTGGGTATTGATGCGCAGCGTCGCGGCCTGACAACGCGTGTTACCGTTGGATCAAGTATGAACTGGAGTGCCATCGGTGCGATTCTTCTGGCGCTGGCCGTGATCATCGGCGCGTTCGGCGCTCACGCTCTCGGGGATCGCCTCGACGCCTACTCGAAAGGCGTCTACGAAACCGGCGTCATGTATCATTTCTTCCACGCCCTGGGGCTACTGGTTGTTTCCTTCCTGCCGCGCATCGGAGCACTCTCTGCCGCGCGCGCCGCCTGGGTCTGCGGCCTGCTCTTGTTTGGCGTGATCCTGTTTTCCGGCAGCCTCTACACGCTGGCTATCAGCGGGGTGCGCTTGCTGGGAGCCGTCACGCCCTTCGGTGGCCTGGCCTTCATCGCGGCCTGGGTATTATTGGCGTTCTGGCTAGTGCGCCCGAATGCTTAGGGCACTACCCTTTTCTTCTTGATCCATTCGATCACCGCGTCGCGCTGCAGCGGGCCCGTCTGCGGAAAGCGCAATCCGCTCGCATTCAACTGATCTTTGTCAGATTGATTGGCCACCGTGAAGTCAGTGGTCGCTACCGTGTATGCGCGGTCTGGTTCTACGGGATAGCGCTTGGTGATCGACGGCGGAAGCTCACTGCCTTTGAATTTCCCGAGCAGAATATAATTGTCGAAGGGCAGGATGTTCCACACCGTGCGAGCCAGGATGCGCCCCTCCGGCATCGTGTCCCGAACGTTGCCCGGATTTATCCAAGCAATGTCGGCGCCACTCTGCTCCGCCATGGCGCGCTCAATCATCTTGCGCAGCACAGGATTGTTCCGTTCCAGGCGCGAGGTGGCTTCGCCGATGGGAACGTCCACCAACTTTGAAACCTTGCTCTCCCATTTGGCCACTTCACGGGCCACGTCGGGCGCGGGTGGAATGCTCGCGACGATCGGAATCCTGCTCCATTCGGCGGACAGAAGTTTCTTGGCGCCCACGTCCAGTTTCAGATCCAGCCGGCCCAATTGAACTCCATAAGCCGGCACCAGCACTGCTACTCGCCCGTCGACGTTTGTCATGGCCGGGTAGCCTTCATGACTATGCCCAGCCACTACTACCGAAACCTCTGGCACCTGTCTGAGGATTTCGTTCACCTCACTCTCGTCATGGATGTGCGCGAGCACCACGATCAGGTCCGTGCGGTCGCGCAGATCGGCCGCATATTTGCGAACCGTCTCCACTACCGGCAGGGTGTGCCAGGGGCCGGCCGATTCTTTGGTGATCACGGTGCCCACCAGGTCGCCCAAGATCGCGCCGATGATCCCCACGCGGATGCCGCCCACGGTTTGGATCACATACGGCCGAGTCATCGTCTTGCCATCCGCATCGACGATATTTGCTGACACGATAGGGAAGCGCGCGATGCGGAGGAACTCCTGGGTGCGGCGCCATCCGTAATCGAATTCGTGGTTTCCCAGCGTACTCACGTCGATGCCGAGCAGGTTGGCAATCTGGTAGATGGGGGCGCCGTGGAACAGCGTCGAGACTGGCGTCCCCTGCACCAGATCGCCTGCGTTGAGATACAGGCACGCTGCGCATTGCGCTTTTTGACAGCCGCACTTCCGTCGCCAAGCCGCGCGAAGCCGCCGTTATCCCGGTCGTCCGGCAACAGGTGCGCATGCAGATCGTTGGAATGCAGGATGGTGAGTGGCTTGATCTGCGCCGCCAGGGGCGCTACGCAGAGCAGCAGGGAAAGCAGGCGGCGGCGAGTCATCATGGACCCAGTGTACCTAGATGAAAACCCTAGACGTGCTCAGGGAAAGACTGGATGGCAATTCCCGTAAAAGTGGTGCCAAATGGGAGAGATGGAACATTGCATGTCGTGCAACTCTACCCTCAAAGTGGGTGAGAAAGAATGTTGGGCATGCAGCGCGGCCGTTGCGGAAAAGAATCCCAAGACCACTCTGCACGCACGGTTTCAGACCGTCATCAAGCTCCTTTTCATCATGTTCGCGGTGCTAACGCCGCTGGCGCTGGTGCTGCCCGATGGCTACGTTCCGTCCTTCAAAAGATGCGTGGTCGGATTGATTGTGCTGGGCCTTGCGCGCAGCTCGATTCAAACCATGACGGAAACTCGCAAAGAGTAGCGGGGCGTAACTACTTCGCGCGCTTGGCGGTGCAACTCATCGGCGCACCCTGGCCATCGGCGCGGACGATATCGATCTTCATCTCGTCGCCAGACGGTGTCCCCTTATAGTTGAACTGCACGGTGGCGTTCTGGATGGGGCGCTTGGAGGACCACATCGCCATGCCACCGTGGCTCATGCCGTCGAAGATCTCGATATCGGGCTGGCCGTTCATACCGTTGACGGTCCCGGTCAGCTTCATGCCGTCGGCCTTCAGGGTGGCTACCAGCGGACGCACTACGCCGTCCGGGCCTTTCACGCCGCACTCCCATTTGCCGTCCACATCGGCGGCCATCAAGGAGCCTGCGAGTATGGCTCCCAGCATTAGAAAACGGATTCCCTTCATGAAACTCTCCTGGACGAAAAATTAGTGATATCTTCTAGCTTATGCGATTCTCTAAACTCACTCTACTTGCGGCCGCCGTGGCGCTTTGTTCCCCGGCCGCTTTCGCTCAAGAATTGAATACCCAGAAGACGTTGTCGCTCGACGTTGCGCTAGCGATCGCCCATGGAGCGCTCGATCAATGCCGTGCTGACGGCTTTCGCGTCACGGTCACGATTGTGGATGGGTCCGGCATGGTGAAGGTGCAGATGCACGACGATGGCGCGGGTCCGCACACTATGGATTTCAGCCGCAAGAAGGCTTATAGCGCTCTTACCTTCAAGCGAACCTCGGGTGAGACTGGCAAGGCTTGGGCCGCGGCACCGCCGGCGCCGCTGATTACCGACGCCGTGGGGACGCCCGGCGGTGTGCCGATTAAGGTTGGCAACGATGTCATCGGGGCAGTTGGCGTTAGCGGGGCACCGGGTGGCGATAAGGATGAGGCGTGCTCGAATGCCGGGATCGCCAAGGTCGCGAGCAAATTGAAATAGGAAAGCATCATGAAGTTCACTCACTTTGCGATTCTTACGGCGTCGGCGATCAGTGCCTTCGCGCAACTTCCTACGCAGAAGGTGTTGACGGTGGACTTGGCGCAAACCATCGCCCAGGAAGCGATGATGAAATGCCGCGCTGACGGCTATAAAGTGTCGGTGACCGTGGTGGACCACACCAATTTGCTGAAAGCTTTCCTGCGCGACGATGGCGCGCCCATGGCGACGGTTGAAGTGGGCCGCATGAAGACCAACACGGTGATGGCTTTCGGAAGGGCGTCCGGACCGCCTGCGAATTTGCCGGCCGGTCAACCTGCGCCGCCTCCCCTGCTGCCGGGCACTATCAATGCCATGGGCGGAGTTCCGATCAAGGCTGGCGACCAACTGGTAGGCGCGGTGTCAGTCAGCGGCGCTCCCGGTGGCGATAAGGATGCCGCCTGCGCCAACGCCGCGCTGGCGAAGGTGGCGGATAAATTGAAGTAGCTAGCCGAACAACTTCTCAAACGCGCTGCGGGTTCGGGAGCGAATATCGTCCAGCGCACTGAGCGGAATGGGAGTCCAGCGGGCGAGCAGCGCGTCGAGCGCTTCTACCTGTGTTTCCGAGGGCAGCTTGGCTTCGGCATGCCCGGTGAGCACGCGGATGGCATGGTCGAGGGCGCGGTAGAATGTGGCGGCTTGGTTCAAAAATGTCGCGCCGGCGCGGTCCAGGTGGCCCATGTTTTCGAGGACCTCGATGCGCTCCGGCGTGTTCAGTACCTTGTAGTACACACCGGCGCTCTTCAGGCGCAGGTACATCAGCATAAAGTCGATATCGTAATATCCGCCGCGGCCGGCCTTCAACGGGTGCGCGGCACCCTGTTCCTTTTCGAGTTTCATACGCATCTGGCGTAGGTCGCTGCGCGAGCGTCCGCTCTGGCCGTAGCGCTGCCAGTCGATCTCCTGCAGTTCATGCAGAAAGCGCTCGGCGCGCTGCGCGTCCCCGGCCACGGCGCGGGACTTCATATACGCGATGCCCTCCCAGGCCTCGGCCGCGCGCGCGAAATATTCTTTGAAGGACGACTCGGTCAGTACCAGCGGCCCGTCGCCGCCGTTGGGGCGCAGCCGAGTATCGACAGCGAACAGGACGCCGCCGCCAGTGTAAGCCGTAATCAGGTTGACCACACGCTCGGCGACGTGGGTCCAGAATTCCAGGCCGTGGGCGTCGGAGTCCGCCAGCACGAACACCAGATCGGCATCGGACGCCAGGTCGAACTCGCGCATACCCAGGCGGCCCAGGGCGATCACCCACATTTCGTTCGATCGCTCGCCCGCCGAGTCACCGAACGAGGCACGTGCCTCGGCGACGGCGATGTCGTACACACGTGCGATCACGGCATCTGCAAGCTCCGAGGTTCGCATTAGCGTATCGAAAATCGGTTCGGATAAACACACGCTCGACGCCTGAATACGAACCATTTCGCGGCGATACCAACGGCGCAATTCGCTGGCGCTGGCGGGTGGCGCGGTTGCAACCTGCGGAGCAGCAGCGACCTCATCAACAAGTTCAGGTGTACGAATGAGTTCTTCGGCGAAATAGGGGCTGTGTTCGAACAGATCGAGGACGTGAGCCCGCAATTGCGGATCGGTGTCCAAGCGGTTCAGCCGGGCCGAGTCCCCAGAAAGCCGCTCAAGAAAATGCTCAAAGGATTTGAATCCGCGCTGCAGCTCGGCCTCGGCGAGCGCTGTCGCCAGGTGCGGAGCACGCTGCTCCAGCGCGCGCACGACGTTGCTGCTCGGGCGGCCGGCAGCTTCGACAGACGTGGCGCTGGCATAGACTACCCGGTCGTAAATTTCGCGTACTTGTTCCAAATGAAGCCGGGTCTGGTCCAGCAACCAGTCAGCTGAGCCGCCGCCCGCGGGCATTCGCCGCCCCAGCAATTCGAGAGCGTCCGGCTGCGCAGGCAGGGTGTGGGTCTGGCGATCGTCGACAATTTGTAAGCGGTGTTCCAGTTGGCGAAGGAATTGGTAGGCGGACGCCAGGCGTCCGTACTCGGCGCCGGAGAGATGGCCTTTATCCTGCAATCGAGCGAGCGCCAGCATGGTCCCGCCATGACGTACCCAGGGATCGGTGCCGCCGTAAAGGCGCTGCAAGCACTGCACTAAAAACTCGATATCGCGGATGCCGCCGCGCGCCAATTTTACGTTGATGGCATCCGCAGGCTGGAGCCTTCTCTGGCGGTGATTCCGCGCCGACAGTTTTTCGTTCAAGCGTTCGCGCGTGGCGGAGAGCTCTTCGATGGCCGAGAAATCAAGGGTAGTCGAATAGGTTCGGGCCGCGACGAAGTCGAGCAGCGCGTTGCCGGTGGCCCTGCCGCCGGCGGCCACACGGGCCTTGATCATCATCTGTAGCTCCCAGTCGCGAGCGCGGTTGGCGTAGTATTGGCGCGCGGCTTCGAGCGAGATGCATACCTCTCCCTGGCTGCCATCGGGGCGCAGGCGGAGGTCCACGCGATAGCACATGCCTTCCGGGGTGTAGGTCGAAAGCAGCGAAGTGAGTTGATTGGCGGCGCGCACGAAGAATTCCCGGTTGGATGCTTTCCCGGCGGTGCCTCCGCTGGTATCGCCATTTGCTTGATACACAAACATCAGGTCGATATCGGAACTGTAGTTGAGCTCATTGCCGCCCATTTTGCCCAGCGCGATTACGGAGAAGTGCGATTCCTCCCCGGTGCGGGTCTGCGGCACTCCGCATTCGGCGACTAACTGCTGGCGGATTCGGTCGTAGGCGGTTTCGACGATGGTGTCGGCTAACGCGGTGAGCTCGCCGGTGATTTCTGGCAGCGTGCCCAAGCCCAGCACGTCGCGAATCAGGATGCGCAACAACTGGCGGCGGCGGAAGCGGGCGAATTCGAGCGGCGGCGGCAGGCCCGGAGGCAGTGCGGCTTCGAGCATTTCGCGCATCTGCTCGGCGGTGAGCACTGGCTGCAGGTTGCCCGATTCGAGGAGCTGATCGGCCCACTCGGGGTGGCGCAGAATTTCTTCGGAAAGAAAATGGCTGTAGCTGAACACCGCGATCAAGTAGCGCAGGCCCGCTGTCGATCGAGTCAGGCGCTGGAACCAACTGGGGTGCCGTTCGTGTAGGCGCGCGAAATACTGTAAGCCTTGTTCGGGCGCGGGCGACGTGCTTAACAGCAGATCCAAACGATTGGCGGTGGCGGGAGGCAGCTCGCGCGACAGCTCTCCCATTTCGCGGCTGGCGCGTGCGCGATCGTGATAGACGAGTTGTCGGAGGCGCTCCATTTATGGGACGAGAACGATTTCGTCGCCGGGCCGGATCACGCCGGGCTGGACCACGGAAGCGTAGAATCCGCTGAGGCCCCATTTGGGCGAGGACGGGTCTCCGTTTCCGGCGAGTGCGTCGAAAAGGGCGGGCTGGATTCCCGGGCCGTAAACGTTGAGGCTCTGGCAAGGCGCGCGCCGCTTGGTGATTTCGATCACGACTTCCGCGCCGATGTGCCAGTGTTGTCCGACACGCCATTCGCGGCGGTCGATGCCGCGGGTGGTGAGGTTCTCGCCTAGAGAACCATATGTGAGCGGAAACCCGTGCGCGGCTAGTTCTTCGATGCCTTCGGCGGTGATTAACAGCACGGCTTGGCGTGCGCCGCCGTGAATGTCGGGATGGGCGTGGCGGTCGCCTTCTAAGCCAGCAAGAGTGAGGGTGCCGGCGGGGATGGGGTGTTTGGGCACGCCGCCTGGTGAGACGCTGATTTGCAGAATGGTGCCGGTCATTGGGAAAAATAGGGACGGAGCCTGATTTGTTGGCGGGGCACGGGCGAAATCAGGCTCCGTCCCTATTTTTAGATGTCATAATACAATGCGAACTCGTAGGGATGCGGGCGCAGGCGGACGGCGTCGGCTTCATTCTTGCGTTTATAGGAGATGAAGGTCTCTAGCAGCTCTTCGCTGAAGACGTCGCCTTTTAACAGGAAGGCGTGATCGTCTTCTAGGCATGTGAGCGCCTCTTCGAGCGAGGCTGGCATCGACGGCACGTACTTCATTTCCTCTGGCGACAAGTCGTAGATGTCCTTATCGAGCGGCTCGCCGGGATCGATTTTGTTGAGTACGCCGTCTAGGCCCGCCATCATCATGGCCGCGAACGCCAGGTACGGGTTCGCCGACGGATCGGGCGGGCGGAATTCTACGCGCTTGGCTTTGGGATTGGCGGAGTACATGGGGATGCGCACGGCGGCGGAGCGATTGCGGCGCGAATACGCCAGGTTCACCGGCGCTTCGTAACCGGGCACCAGGCGCTTATAGCTGTTGGTGGTTGGTGCGATGATCGCGGACAGGGCGCGAGCGTGTTTCAGCAGGCCTCCGATATACCACAGTGCCATTTGACTAAGACCCGCATACATTTCACCGGCGAACAGAGGTTTGCCTTCGCGCCACAGGCTCTGGTGCGTATGCATGCCGCTGCCGTTATCGCCGAACAGGGGTTTGGGCATGAACGTGACGCTCTTGCCGTACTGATACGCGGTATTGCGCGTCACATATTTATACAGCATCATGTTGTCGGCGGATTTCACCAGTGTGTCGTACTTCTGATCGATTTCACACTGGCCGCCGGTGGCCACTTCGTGGTGATGGCACTCAATGTTGAGGCCGCAGCGGATCATCGTTTCCACCATCTCGGCGCGCAGGTCCTGATAGTGATCCGTGGGCGGAACCGGAAAATAACCTTCTTTGTAGCGCGGCCGGTAGCCTAAATTGTTTTCGGCGCGGCTGGAATTCCAGCGGCCCTCATTGGCGTCGATGTAGTAGTAGCCGGAATGCGCGTTCTGATCGAAGCGGATGTTGTCGAAGATGAAGAACTCGGCTTCGGCGCCGAAAAACGCGGTGTCGGCGAGACCCGAGTTCTTCAAATACATCTCGGCTTTTTTGGCGATCCAGCGCGGATCGCGATCGTAGTGCTGGCGGGTGATGGGGTCGATGACGTCGGCGGTCATCACCAGGGTCTTGGTTTCGTAGAACGGATCGATGAAGGCGGTGCTGGCGTCGGGGACCAGCAGCATGTCGCTTTCATTGATCGCCGCCCAACCGCGAATGCTGGAGCCATCGATGCCGAAGCCTTCCTCGAAAGAGCTCTCGTCGAGCTGGCTCATGGGATACGAGATGTGTTGTTGCAATCCGGGAAGATCGGTGAAGCGCAGGTCCAACTGCTTGGCTTCAAATTTCTTGGCGTAATCGAGGATATCTTTCGGCGTTTTCGGCGAAGAACTCATTGTTCCATAATACTTGACGGTTCCAGTTTTGGCCGCGTGGGTTGTGGGACGGTACGAACCCGATGCGAGAGGGTCCGGCCATAGTAGAGCAGGGGCCGTTCCAGCAGGTAATAGCTGGCTGTGGCGGCCGCGAACGCGAGTGCCAGGCGCGGGAGAAACACTTCGGAGGCGTGGAGTAAAGAGGGTGTCGACAGGGGATTGAAGAACAGCTGCTGCCAGAGATACAGGCCGTAAGAGATACGGCCCATCCAACGGAGCGGCCGGGACTCTAGAAGCCGGAATACCCGGGAACCCGGCCAATAAACGATCGAGATTATCATCGCCGGTAGTAACGCAGCTTCGATCAAGGTTCTGGTCGCGGCAACCGAACTCATGAGCGTCAAGCTCCAGACGGCGAGCAGAGCCAGAATGCTGAGAACCCTGAACCAAGCTGCGGTCAAGACGCGCAACAAGGGAGCGCGGTACGGGCTGCGGATGAGGATCGCAAGTATTCCCGCAAATAGGAACGCATCCAGGCGCATGTCGGTCCGCTGCAGAGCCGGAAAAGGCAGGTGGACATGAGCGAGGCTCCATGGGCGCCATAGTTCAGTCCCGGCAATCAGCAAGCCGGCGGCGATGAGCGCGCGCCGGACGCCCAACCCTGCCAGTAAGACTGGCCAGAGCAGATAGAAATGTTCTTCCATCGAAAGTGACCAGAAATGCGCGGTGTACCAGGAACGGTCAGCCCAATAATTGCTGTAGAAGAAGGCGGCGCTCGCCAATTCGCCGTGTCGTAAGGGCTCGGCAATCGCCACCACGATCAGGTACAGATACGCGGGCGGCAGAATCCGGAACACGCGGCGAATATAGAATCCGCGCAGGTTCTGGTCTTCCAGTAGTAAGGTGGTGATCAGATAACCGCTGATGGCGAAAAACACACCCACGCCAAGCGCGCCCAAATGCCCCGCAACGTATCCGATCGCCCGCGACGACCGGGTCGGCTCTCCTGTCGTCAGGAAGGCGTGTGCTAACATCACTGCGGCAATGGCGACGGCTCGCAAGCCGTCGAGCGCCGGAATTCGGTGGTGCGTCCCCACTTCAATTGGTGGCGTTCAGGCGGCATAATTCTCACGAACTTTCGTACACTTGTGCTGTGGAGCAAATCGCGCTCGATTGGACGCCGGAGCCGCATTACTTTTCGGTGAGCGAGCTCGCCAACGCACTCCGCGGCGTTTTCACCGAATATTTCACGGATATTTGGGTGGCGGGCGAGATTTCGGGCGTGAAGCTGTATCCCAGCGGCCACTACTATTTCACGCTGAAGGACGAGGGCGCGCAGATGCGCTGCGTGTGCTTCAAAACCGCGGCGCGCTATCTCAAGTTCAAGCCGCAGGATGGGGTGGCGGTGCTGGCGCGGGCGCGCGTGGATCTTTACGACGTGCGTGGCGACCTGCAGTTAGTGGTAGAAGCCATCGAGCCGCAGGGGCATGGCGCGCTACAACTGGCTTTCGAGCAGCTTAAGAAGAAGCTCGAAGCCGAGGGTCTGTTCGCGGCCGGCCGCAAGCGCGCGCTGCCCGCGCTGCCGGAGCGAATCGGGATCGTAACGTCGCCAACCGGCGCGGTGATTCAGGACATGTTGCACGTGCTGGAACGGCGCTGCCCGGGACGGCACATTCGCCTGTATCCGGCGCAGGTGCAGGGCGAGGGCGCGGCGGAGCAGGTGGCTGAAGGCATCGATTATTTCAGTGCGTCGGGGTGGGCCGAGGTGGTGATTGTGGCGCGCGGCGGCGGCTCGCTCGAAGACTTGTGGACGTTCAATGAGGAACGTGTAGCGCGGGCCATTGCGGCTTGTTCGGTACCGGTGATTTCGGCGGTGGGGCACGAAACCGACTTCACCATCGCCGATTTCGTGGCGGATATGCGTGCGCCCACGCCTTCGGCTGCGGCGGAGATAGCGGTGTGCACGCGCGAAAGCCTGTACGAGCGGTTGAACGCCGCGGATCATAAACTGCTGCAATCGGCGCGCCTGAAGATCGCGCTGTTGGCGCGTGCGCTGCATAACGTCGCGATCGACCGTGCACGTTTGCATCGAGCTATCGGCCGCCAGATGCAGCGAGTCGACGAACTGGATTACCGCCTGCGCGAATTGTGGCGCGCGTCGCTAGCGGCTCGCAGGCGCTTGCTCGAAGGGGCGTCGGCACGGCTGGGCCAACTCGACATCCGCCTGAAGTTCGCGGCTGCGCGGCGGCGTTTGGACGCCAGTGACGCGGCGCTGGTGCAGTCGACGCGTTTACGTCTGAGCGGGGCTCGCGCGGCGCTGGGGCCGCTGGAAGCGCATCTGAAGCAACTCAGTCCGCTGACGATTCTCGAACGCGGCTACGCCATTGTCGAGCGTGAAGGCCGGATCGTGAAGTCGCCAGACGACGCGCCGGTGGGCTCTGAAGTGAGCGTACGGCTGGCGAAGGGTGGGGTGAGCGCGATAGTGACTGACGCCGGGTAGCGGGTCCGCTTGCTGTCGCGCGCGGTTCCGTGGGGGCTGCCTGCACAGAACCGCGACCGCAGGAAGAGGCTTACTTCCAGGCCGAATAGATCGGCTTGGCGACAATAAAGTCCGGGTTCGCGCCGGCCTTGGGATGAAACTTCTGCACGCGGCCGGCGTCCACTTCGGCTACGTACAGATTGCCTTCTTGATCCACGCTCATGCCGTGGACTCCCCACAGCCCACCCGGGAAATCGCCCATACTGCCCCAGGTGTAGAGCAGATGACCCTGCAGATCCCACTCGACCATCTTGTTGGTCGTGCGGTCATAGGTCCAAATGGTTTTGCCCGAACCGATATAGAGCAAATGCAGGCTGGAGGGATCGGCGTCGATCTTCCACTCGTACAAATACTTTCCGTTTTCGTCGAACACCTGAATGCGATGGTTGTTGCGATCGTTCACAAAGACGTGGTGCGTTGCCGGATCGATCGCCACGCCATGGACGTTGCTGAAGTAGCCGGGGCGCGTGTCGATGGGGCCGCGCGGCGGGCCGCCCAGCTTGCCCCAATCCATGAGAAACTTCCCGTTCTTATCGAATTTCGCGACGCGCGTGCCGGTGTAGCCGTCGGAGACGAAGAAAGTGCCGTCGGGCAGCCAGTCGAGGTAGGTGGGGCGGTTGAAGTGCGTGCCGTCCGCGCCCGCGACTCCCGGCGTGCCGATAGTTTGCAGCAGCTTCTTGCCGTCGTGCGTGAATTTGTAGATCGCCTGCATGTTGTCGTCGACGATCCAGACGTTCTTATCCGGATCATAGGGACTGATGTAGATCGAATGCGGGCGCCGGAACTTATCGTCCCACTGCTTCCAGGTCTCGATGATCTTGCCGCTGCCATCGACCACCACCACGCAGTTTTCCCACTTGGCGTCCACGCCCAGTTGGCGATAAGGCGGCCCTTTGATTCCGAGCTTCGCCGACTTGCCTTCCCAGGCCGTCATCCACTCGTTCATATCGTTATCGGTGCCGCCGGTTCCTGGCAGAGACGCCGTGGTAGCATCGCGCCAGAAGCCCGCCACAGGAAAGCTTATGCTGGGGCCCAGTTGCGGTAACAACGCCGCCTTCGGCTGCGCCATCTTCGGCAATTCGCCGCGGAACAGCATGTAGATGCGATTCGGGCTCTCCGCGAAAACGCTTTCGCCCGCGCCGTAAGTCCACTTTTCGTTGCCGGGGAGCGTGCTGATATCCTGCGGCCAGTTCTTTACAACGTCATACGGGCCAGTCAGGTCTTCGGACCCTAAGGTTCCCGGGATCGCCGCGAATCCCGTCCCCGGCTTCGACTTCGCTTCGACGGGAGCAAGCCGGCCCGAGATCGTCAATCCAATCCCGACGCCGAGCGCCACCATTAATAACATCAGCCAAACTTTTCGCATCAGTAGTCTCCTGGACTCAGAACTGGTCCTCAGAGATCATATTACGTTTGCGCGCCGAACGGGAGAAGTGGGTTTTTGACATTTCTAGCTTGCAAGGATATGGTTGGGTTAGATGGATGTATCGCTCACGCCCGAGTTGGAAAAGGTCGTGAAGGAACGGGTTTCCTCGGGAATGTATCGAACAGCCGATGAAGTTGTTCGCGAAGGCTTACGTCTGTTGATCGAGCGTGATCGACAAGCCGAAGCCCTCCGCCGCGACATTCGGGTCGGATTCGATGCCGTGGGACGAGGCGAATATGCCGATTACGATGCAACCACGATCCACAAGTTGGCAGACCGCGTGAAATCGCGAGGAGGAAAACGCCTGACCGCCGAGCGGGCTAAATCCAGCGCGCGGTGAAGGTGCTGCGCGTCTCCTCTGCCGCGGAGCGCGACCTCGATGATATCTGGCACTACGTCGCCAACAACTCTGGAAGCGTCGAGCGGGCGAACAAATTTGTCGATGCCATCACGCGGCGGCTTTCGGTTCTGGCGCATTCGCCCAAGGCCGGGACGGTAAGGGCTGAAATCGATGTGGGCCTACGCGGGCTGCCTGTTGGCGATTACATCGTCTACTATCGCGAACGCAAACGGTGGGTCGTCATCTCACGAATCATCCATGGAAACCGCGATCAGGACGCGGCGTATTAGACGGATAGACTATGATCGCTGGTGGGCCGACGGCGCTGACTAGCTTGAGCCTGATACGCAGTGTTTGGTGTCTAAATGAAAATGCGGAACATTCGCTACCGGGTGACACTACCGATTGTCTTCGGTGGACTCGCGGCTGCGCTAATGGCCTGGGATATTCGTAACACGCATGTGATCGAATCGATGGGCATGGCCTGGGATACCGGCGCCCCGATCTGGCCGTACCGAGCATCATTCCTCATTTTATTCGCCGTAAATTTTCCCGCATTCGTGCTCGCGGCACCATTGTTCCTGCTAGGTCAATTGCAAACGTATCCAATGCGAATCATGATTTTGCCGCTGATCGCTTTGTGGTGGTGGGTCGGGACACGGATCGACTTCGGTGTCCTCGGGCGTCGGCGCTATCGGCATCCAAAGGCAACTGCGGGAATTCTTGTTGCCATGGCGGCGGGCTTACTCTCCTGGGCCATCTACACCGGTGTTACCGAGTTCCAGTTTTGGAAGGAATATGGTCTCGTACTCCGCGCCAACTATCTCGTTCTCTTGACTAGGACCACTATTCCTATCGCATCGTGGTGCCTCGTTCTATCCGGGGGTGCGCTGATAGGCGCAAAGCGGCTCTACTCTAACCGATAATTCGGAGCTTCCTTGGTGATGATCACGTCGTGGACGTGGCTCTCGCGCAGACCGGCGGCGCTGACGCGGAGGAACTTGGCTTGGGTGTGGAGTTCGGCGATGGTCGCGCAGCCGCAGTAACCCATGCCGGCGCGCAGGCCGCCCACCAATTGATAGACCAAGTCGGCCAGCATTCCTTTGTAGGGCACGCGGCCTTCGATGCCTTCGGGCACCAGCTTGCCGCCGCCAGTGGCTTCCTGTGAATAGCGGTCGGCTGAGCCTTGCGCCATCGCGCCCATCGATCCCATGCCGCGATAGCTTTTGAAAGTGCGGCCCTGGTAGAGAATCGTCTCGCCGGGGCTCTCTTCGGTGCCGGCCAGCAGGCTGCCGATCATCACGCAGTCGGCGCCGGCGGCGATGGCTTTGGTGACGTCGCCTGAAAACTTGATGCCTCCGTCGGCGATCAAGGGGACTCCACTGCCGGCGGTGGCCTTGGCGCATTCGGCGATGGCGGTGATCTGCGGAACTCCGGCGCCGCTGACGACGCGCGTGGTGCAGATCGAACCCGGGCCGATGCCCACCTTGATGCCGTCGACGCCCAACTCGATGAGTTCCTTAGCGCCTTCATAAGTGGCGACATTGCCGGCAATCAGCTGGACATTCGGCAGGGCGCGCTTCACATTCGCTATGGCGTCCATCACGCGCTGGGTGTGGCCATGTGCGGAATCGATGGCCAGGACATCTACTTTCTTGCTGACCAACTCGTGTGCACGTTCGAGGTAGTCGCCGGAGGAGCCCAGTGCCGCGCCCACGCGTAAACGGCCTTGCGCGTCTTTGGCGGCGTTGGGGTACTTCAACTTTTTCTGAATGTCTTTGACGGTAATCAGGCCCTTCAGGTTGTAGTGCTCGTCGACCACCAACAGTTTTTCGACGCGATGGGTGTGCAGGATCGCTTCGGCTTCCTCAAGCGTGGTGCCGACGCCGACGGTGATCAGGTTCTCCTTGGTCATCACGCTGGCGACCGGCAGGTCGTAGCGCGTTTCAAAGCGTAGATCGCGGTTGGTGAGGATGCCCACCAGCTTGCCGTTCTTGGTCACCGGCACGCCCGAGATGCGATAGCGCTTCATGACGTCGAGCGCGTCGGAAATCTTGTGCTCGGGATCGATGGTCACCGGATCCACGATCATGCCGCTTTCCGAGCGCTTCACTCGGTCCACTTCCTCGGCCTGCTTGTCGATCGACATGTTGCGGTGGACGATGCCAATGCCGCCCTGTTGCGCAAGGGCGATGGCCAAGTGGGATTCAGTGACGGTGTCCATGGCGGAACTGACCACGGGAATGTTCAATCCGATGTTGCGGGTGAACCAGGTGCGGGTGTCGGTGTCGGCAGGGACGACGCTGCTGCGCGAGGGCACTAGCAGGATGTCGTCAAATGTGAGTCCTTCCGGTATAGTTTCAGGGATCATGCGAGGTTATCTTAGATGATACAGCATGGCCGTGAAAGGACAGCGCGGTGCGCCGGTGATATGCTTGTGGCCATGTCCAGACTAACCCGCAACCTGCTGTTTTCGTTGCTGTTACTCGCGCCTATCGCGGTTTCGCAATCCGTGCGGCTGTATGTTTTCGACAACGGCATTATCAAGAGCATGGATCCGGGGTTGTTTCAACTCAAGAAGGAAGAGATAGCCACTTCCGATATGGTGGTGGCGTCGTATCTGATCGTGCATCCCAAGGGCACGCTGATGTGGGATACCGGCGCGATTCCGGATGACGCTCTCAACGCCGACGGCACTCCCGTGACGCAGAGATTCTTCACGGCCAGCAAGACCTTGAAGGCGCAACTGGCGGCCGCTGGATTCAAGCCAGGCGACATTACGTATCTCGGGCTCTCGCATTATCACGGCGACCACACCGCCAATGCGAATGCCTTCGCTGGCGCCACCTGGCTAGTGCAGCAACCCGAGCGCGACGCCATGTTTGCGGAAAAGCCTCCCAATATCACGCAACTTGCGCAGTACGCGGCGCTGAAGAATAGCAAGACCAAGATTCTGAAGGGCGAAGACTACGACGTTTTCGGTGACGGCACGGTGGTGATCAAAGCCGCCTACGGGCACACTCCCGGTCATCAAGTGCTGTTCGTGAAACTGGCTAAAACTGGGCCTGTGCTCCTCGCCGGCGATTTGTATCATTACCAGGAAGAGCGCGGCACCAGCAAAGTCCCGACTTTCGAATTCAACAAAGAACAATCACTCGCCAGCCGCGCCGTGATCGAAGCGTTCCTGAAACAGACGCACGCCCAACTTTGGATCGAACACGATCTGGCGAATTTCAACCAGCAGAAAAAGAGCCCGGCGTTTTACGAGTAGTTCTACTTCTTCTCTGTCGGATCGAAGTGCGGGATATCGGTGACGGCCACGCGGCGTTGGAACTTCCACTGGCCGTTTTCGCGGACGAAGGTGTCGTCATAGTGGCCGCCCTGGGCGATGACCGGCTTCTTGTCCGCGCCCGGAATGACGTAGGCCCAGCGCGACCAAACCGTGGCGGTGTCACCGTGTACGTCGATTTCGAAATTCGACAGCAAATGGTAGGTTGTACCCGGCTTGCTTATCGGACCGATGTTCTTCTCCATGAAAGCCTGGATCGCGGCCGGGCCGCGCACGGAACCGAAGCCGCCAACCCACTCGCCGTCTTTAGCGAACAGCCGCGAGTAGGCCGCGAAGTCGTGGGCGTCGAGGCTGCGGCCGTAGTCCAGCAGCACACGCTGGATTTGCTCTACGTCTTCGAGGCGCTGCATTCGAGCAGCCATCGACTTGTCCGCCTGGGCCAAAACGGGCGAGAGCAGGACGCTTGCCATTAATAACCACGCTACGTTTGCGATTCGTGAAATCGTCATGCTGTCCTCCGTCACGAGTAGATCATGAACTCCAGCAGGTTGCCGTCGGGGTCGCGCACGTAGACACTAGACGCGCCTTTCTTTCGTCCGCCCTGGCGCGCGACCGGACCTTCGATGAGCTTGGCTCCGGCGCGATCCAGCATGGCTTTGAGCGCCGCCGCAGTGCCGTCCCACACAAAACACAGATCGCCGCACGGAGGCTTGGCGGCCGGAGCGCGTAATGTGAAGGACTCGCGCTGCCAAGTCGCGGGGCGATGAAAATTGATCATGTTATCGCCGATGTAGACCGAGCAAGCGACGGCATTTTCAACCACGTCGAAGCCCAACCCCCGATAGAAGGCCAGCATAGCTTCCGTGTTTTGCATAGGCAGGGCCACGTGGTCAAAGCCGCTGACTCGTCCGGCGGGCTGCGCGCGCACTTGCGTGACAGCGCCCGCCACCGCTATGCGCCCGATGAACCCTCGGCGGGAGGGTGATTTCTTGGACATATGCGAGAGCCTATCACGGGCGGGGAGGGAAGTGGCGGTGCATCGACCCCAAAGGCAATGTAGAAACCACTCAGCGGCACGCGCCTGGGGCGTGGCGTGGGCCTGCGTTCCGCGCTGCTCTGTATTCTTTAACTTAGAAGGATTGCTTTTAGTGCTGTGGTATATAAAGGGGCGGGGATGGGTGGCGAGCGACGACAAGAGCAAATATTCCGATCACAGTGCAGGGGATGGACCATTTGCAAAGTAATCAGCCGCCGGCCACGCCGCGATTCCTTCGAGGGAAATTCGGGCGTGACACAGCGAAGGTTCGCTGCACTCCGCAATGAAGTGCAGCCGTGAGAGTTAGCTGCCCTGAGTGGAAGCAAGGGCCATCACCGACCCGACCTTCGAAAAGATCGTGCTGATACTGGACGCCACGCCCGGCATAACCGCACCGGCCGCCACCGCCACGAAGCCCGCCATTAATGCGTACTCGATGAGATCCTGACCGCGTGTATCTTTCAGAGCTTTCAATTTCAATAATAGATTTTTCATAACCGCTTCTCCTCTTGATTCCTATCGGCGCGTTTCGCCGTTGATTCACAGTAACAGCGAAATACTTCCAGGAAAATCAGGGTTTCCCGTGGTTGAAGCGTTAAAAGGCCTTGCCTGTCGGTAGTTTAACCGTACTCCCTTCGAGTCCGTACAGCCTATGGAAGACCAGCAATCCGAGTTTGCGTCGGCAGCAGCGGCTGCAGCGCGTGTAAATCCCAGGAAGGCCGCAAAACCGGCCAGCACCACCACCAGTCGCCGCCGCTCAGACACTCTCCGTTCCTCTGGCCAGGGCTGCTTTCACTGCGGGGCGTAGCGACAGGATCAATAATCCGGAGGCCACGGAGCACACCGCCAAAAAGAGCAGAGCTCGTTCGAAGCCACCGAAGCGATCGCTGACGAAACCGATCACGTAGGGCCCGATGAACCCGCCCAGGTTGCCGAAAGAATTGATCAATCCGATACTGGCGGCCGCGGCGGTCTTGCCCAGCAGGATGTTCGGCAGCGGCCAGAAACCGGGGTGCGCGCTATAGAACCCGATGGTCGCGATGGAGAGCAGGAACACGCTGATCCACACGTTGCTGGTGGTGAAGACGCAGATGAACATCGCCACGCCGGCCATGGTGCGCGGGATGGCCGCGTGCCAGATGCGTTCGCCGGTGCGATCGGAATGCCAGCCGTTGAGCATCATCGCCGGCAGCGCGCATAGCGCTGGAATCGCAGCGATCAGGCTGACTTGCGATAGGCCGTAAGTCGACAGCCCTTGCACCATTTTGGGGAGCCACAAGCTGACGCCGTAGGTCGCAGTGAGGCCCAGCATTAAGGTCACTGCCATCAGCAGAACTGTGGGATTGCGGAGCGCTTGCCACGCAGACGCGAGGGTCGAGCGGTGCGTGCGTTTTTCAGCGCGTTGCAGTTGCCCTACCAGCCACGCGCGCTCGTCGTCTTTCAGCCATTTGGCTTGATCCGGATGATCTGTCAAATAAAAAATGGTGACGATGCCGGCAATCACCGCCGGGAGTCCCTCGAGGATCAACAGCCAGCGCCAGCCCGCAAGACCCATCCAGTGGATCTTGAGAAAAATTGCCGAGAGCGGGCCGCCGATCACCGCCGACGCCGGAATGGCTGCAAAGAAAATCGCGATGGCCTTGCCGCGATCCTCCGGGCGGTACCAGTGGCTCAGGTAGACGATGATGCCGGGGACGAAGCCGGCTTCCGCGATGCCGAGGATGAAGCGCAGCCAGTAGAATTGCTGCTCGCTGCGGATCAGGCCGGTGAGCGAAGCCACTAGGCCCCAGGTGATCATGATGCGCGCAATCCATTTGCGCGCGCTCCAGACTTCCGCCAGGATGGATCCGGGCACTTCCAGCAGAAAATATCCAATGAAAAAGATGCCGCCGCCGAGGCCGAAGACGTAGTTCGAAAAGCCCAACTCGCGCGTCATCTGTAGGCCGGCGAAGCCTACGTTGACGCGGTCGAGATACGAGATGAGGTAGAGCAGGAACACGAACGGCATCAGGCGGCGGTCGACGTGCCGGCGCGTGCGTTCGGCGATGTCCGTGCTCACATCCATGAACCCATCCATGAACTCATCTATGAACGACGCAGTGTAGCATGGTCTCTGCTACACTGAAGGTTCCCCATATGATTTCAGCAACACAACTGCGTCCTGGCATGGTGGTCAAGTGGAACGGCGAGCTGTTCTCGATTTTCAAAATGGAGCACCGCACGCCCGGCAACTTGCGCGGATTCGTGCAGGTGAAAATGCGCAAGTTCAGCTCGGGCACCATGATGGAGCACCGCTTCTCGTCGGAAGACAAGATTGAGCGTGCCTCGCTCGATCAGCAGGATATGGAATACCTGTACGACGATGGCGAGTTCTACTATTTCATGAATACCGAGACTTTCGAGCAGATGCACCTGACGCGTGACTTCCTGGGCGACGCCACCAATTTCCTGATCCCCAACTTGAATGGTGGAGATCGAGTTCTACGAAGGCACTCCTATGGGCATCGAACTGCCGCCGACGGTGGATTTGACGGTGGTCGAAACCGAGCCGGGACTGAAAGGCGCTACGGTTTCGAACGTGACCAAGCCTGCGAAGACCGAGACCGGTTTAGTGGTTTCAGGTCCCGCCGTTCATTAGCGAAGGCGAGAAGATCCGCGTCTCGACTTCAGAGAGCGCCTACCTCGAGCGAGCGTAAGCTATCCGCGCGCCTTCGGGTGCGCTTTGTCGTACACTGCCATCAAATCCGTAAGCGATACCTGGGTGTATTTCTGTGTCGTCGCCAGGCGCGCGTGGCCCAGCAGTTCCTGAATCGCGCGCAGGTCGGCGCCGTCGGCGAGCAGGTGCGTCGCAAAGGCGTGGCGCAGGCTGTGCGGATGCAGCGCGGCGTCGCCCGAAACCATGCGCGCGTAAAACTTTACGATTTCGCGAGCGCCGCGGTCTGACAGGCGCGTGCCGCGATGGTTCACCAGGAGGGCGCGCTCGCCCGCCTTGGCAGTGCGCTGCGCTAGATATTTCTGCGAGCGACGCGGAAGCTTTTTCGCCGTAGGGCACTTGGCGCTCTTTGCGGCCTTTGCCGCGGACGCGTATCCAGCGGTCGCGCAAATCGAAGTCGTCGACGTTCAGCCCTACCAGCTCACTGATGCGCAGGCCGCAGCCGTAGAGCAGTTCGAACAGCGCAACGTCACGTTCGGGATGCGGGCGTTCGAACTTGTCCTGCGCGACGCCATCGACCAAAGTGTTGGTCTGTTCAGCGGTAGGCACGATGGGCACGCGCTTGGGCGCCTTCGGAGTCCGCAGAGCGCGCGCGGCGTTCGTCGGCACGGATTTTTCACGCAACAGAAACTGGAAAAACGAGCGTACGGCAGCCAGCTTGCGCCGGATCGATATGGGGTCGAGTTTACGATCGTAAAGGCTGGTCAGCCATTCGCGTAGCAGCGGAGCGTCGATGGCCGCGGGCGCGGGCGGCTCGGCTTCTGGCGGCGAGAAGTAGGCCAGGAATTGTTCCAGGTCCGATGCGTAGTTGCGGATGGTGTGCACCGACGCGTTTTCGCGGCCCAGTTCGCCTAGGTAGCGCCCGATCGCAACCGCCAGTTCAGACATGGGCACACAGGTATTCTTCGAGCGCCGCCAGCGCGCGGCGGCACACTTCGGCGTAGCGCACTTTCTTGTCGCGCGGCGGATTTTCCAGCTTCGGTAGCAAGTCGAAAGTGATGTTCGCAGGCTGGTAATGCAGGGGATCGGCTCCGGAAACGTAGGCCGTGAGCGAACCCATGGCGGTTTCGCGCGGGAAGGCCCGGGGCGTTTCGCCGGCTGCCAGGGCAGCTGCGGCGCGTCCCGCTATCAGGCCCGTAGCGATGGACTCGACATATCCTTCGACGCCCGATATCTGGCCGGCGAAGAAAACTTCAGGGCGCGTGCGCATCTGCAGAGTAGGCGCGAGCAGTGCGGGTCCGTTGATAAAAGTGTTGCGATGCACCTGGCCGAAGCGCAGGAACTCGGCGTGTTCGAGGCCGGGTATCATTCTTAGGACGCGTTGCTGATCGCCGAAGCGCATGTGATTCTGGAAACCCACCAGGTTGTAACTGCCCGCACGCGCGTCTTCCTGGCGCAGTTGGACGACAGCCCAGGGCCGCCGGCCGGTGCGCGGATCGATGAGGCCCATGGGTTTCATGGGACCAAAGCGCAGGGTGTCCCGCCCGCGCCGCGCGATTTCTTCGATCGGCAGACAAGCCTCGAAGTAGCGAGTGTTGTCGGGGACGGGCCGGTCTTCGTCAATGTGCGCGGGCACGCTTTCCGCCGCCAGCAACGCATCCAGAAACGTCTCGTACTGTTCTTTATTGAACGGACAGTTTAGATAATCGGCGGTGCCGTCGAGCGATTTGTCGTAGCGCGAAGCGCGGAAGGCGATGGAGGTGTCGATCGATTCGGCGTCGATGATTGGGCTGATGCTGTCGTAGAAGAACAGGCGGCCGGAGCCGGTAACGCGCGCGATTTCCTGCGCTAGAGCGTCCGAAGTCAACGGACCACTGGAGACGATCCAAATATGATCGTCATCGAGCGTGGTCACTTCTTCGCGGCGAACTTCGATGGCTGGCTCCGCATCCATAGCGCGCGTAATTTCAGCAGCGAAGATTTCGCGATCGACGGTGAGCGCATGGCCCGCGGGCACGCGGGCGCGCGGTGCGATCTCGCCGATCAACAACGAGCCGAGCCGCCGCAATTCTTCTTTCAGCAGCCAGGGAGCGCTATTTTGCTGTTCACTCTTGAGCGAGTTACTGCATACTAGCTCGGCCAGGTCGCCGGTCTTGTGCGCGGGAGTCTGCCGCAGCGGACGCATTTCGTAGAGCACCGCCCGGCCGCCGGCGCGCGCCACCTGCCACGCGGCCTCGCAACCCGCCAAGCCTCCGCCGATGACGTGAACTTTTCTCACGCCTTCCATTATCGATCAGCGGCGATTTTCAGAGTCTCCGCTGCCTTCAGGAGGGAACCGCGTAGAGGGTCATTTCCACCGAACGACGCGGCAGCGCGGCTCAGGCTGGACGCAGCTTCGACGCTGTGGTGTTCCGTTTTCGCAAAATTCCCCATCTCCGTGTGCAATCGCGCCGCCGACGCATGTAGGCGCCAGGACACCGAAGGCAGGTCGTGATTCTGGATACTCGCAAAGGCCTGCTGCATGCACTCCAGCGCGCGTGGCAAATCGCGCTTGCGCATCGCGACGCGGGCCATCGCATCCCACGCCGGCGCACGCAGGGCCGGGTCTTCGGTGGTAAGAGCATCTTCTAGAAACTGATCCGCGGCGGCGCTGGCGTGCTGAAGATCGTCGAGATCCAAATAAGCACCCACCAGGCCGAACTCCGAAATCATGCGCCAATACCACTGTAGGAAAAACTTGGGGGTGGGCTGGCGATCGCGCACTTCCAGAAACAGTTTGAGAGCATTCCCGGGCTGTCCCGTAGCCAGGTCGGAGTAGGCAATCGTTAGCATGGCCATGGTACGGACCTGCCCAGCGGGCTCCTCCACGTGAGTTTCGAGCAAGTCTTCCGCGATCCGCCGCGCGCCCGCGAAGTCGAACGCCTGCATGTGCAGCCATCCCAGCATGGCCGCGAAGAGTCCGCGCCATGGCTGGTTGCCATTCTTCTCGGCGAGTTCGATGCCGCTCTCCACCGCCCCGCGCAGCTCACCCCACCAACCCAGATGCATCAGCGCCAATGCGAGCGAAGACAGGCACGAGAGATACACGACCAGGCTGTGGGTCTCGGCGGCTTTTTCGAGGCCCGAGCGGGCGATCTCGTAAGCATCGCGATATTCCCCGCACAGCGCCTGCACGTGAGCGTAAAGAATTTCGTAATACGCAGGCTTTTCCGGACCCAGCAGCTCGCCGATCTTCCGCCGCGCCGCGGCACAGCGGTCCGCTTGCTGCTTGCTCCAGCCGTTGGTGATGATGTGCCAGGTGCCCGCCAGCATGTCCGCGCGGGCTTGTAGTAATGGATCGTCATGTGTGGCGCACACTTGCACCGCCCGCTCGCATACAGCCACGCAGGCGTCGGGGTCGGAGAAGGCCATTACGCGTGCGAGTCGCGTCAGCGCATTGACCTGCGCCACTTTCAACCCGCGCTGCTCCGCCAAGGCGACTACGGTGCCATCCGCTTCAGCCGAGCCATCCAGGTCCCCCACCGCGTAGCGTGCGTCGCTGATGCGCTCCAGAATCTCGATCTCCAGATCGCGAGCCGGATCGGCGGCTATGCCCGCTAGCAATCCCGAAGCATGTTCCAGAATCGTGGCTGCGTCACGGTGCGCGTAGCGGCGTGCCGCATTCTCCGCGCTCAGAATCAAGTAGCGTGCCGCGCGCTCAAACTCGCGGCCCTGCTCGAAGTGCAAAGCCAGTTCGGAGGCCAGTTCTACTGTGGCAGTGGGCCCCAATAGCTCCTCGGCCTTTTCCGCCAGCAAGCGATGCAAGCGCGAACGCTGCGCGGGAGGCACGCGGCGGTACAGCGCTTCGCGATACAGCGAATGCCGGAATTCATAATGCGCGGATTGGGTCGCGCCAAGCACCCCGGCAGCTCTGCCTGGCCGCAAAAATTGTTGGCGCTCAGCGAATCTTTCGCAGGTTTCTTCGGTTTCAGCAACGCCCGCGCCGAGCATGGCCGCCACCGACCAAGCCGAAAACCGCCTCCCCGCCACACTGGCGCTCTTGAGCACGCGCTGCTCGGGTTCGCTGAGGCGCTCCACCTGAATCTCCAGCATCTGCTGCAGGGTCTCCGGAACGTCCGGCACGATCTGCTCCAGCGGCGCCGTCAGCTTCCACGATCCTTCTGCTTCGGCCAGCAGGCCGCTCTTCACCAGGTCGCTCAAAATCGCGGTCATGAACAGCGGATTACCTTCGGAGTTTCGATGCACCAACTCGGTCAACTGACCACATCCGGGAAATTCTTTGGAGAGATACTGGGCAACATCCGCCTCTTGCAACCGCTCCAACGCGATTTCCGAACACAGGCGATGCATTACTAAATCCTGGCGCAGACCCTTCAAGGGGCTTTGCAGCAGAATCACGTCCACCGGGCGATAGGTTCCCAGCACCAGGAGCTTCGCAGGACCGCGCCGCCGCGCGAGCGCCGAAATCAAATCCAGCGTGGATGGGTCCACCCAATGCAGATCTTCCAGAATCACCGCCAGCGGGTTCTTTGCCGTCAGCGATTCAAGCGCCTCGCAGATTTCCCGCACCATGCGCTCGCGGGTCGCGCCGAGGATCTCCCGCTGCAAGGCCTCGCGCTGCTCGGGCTGGAGCAGGGAAGGGAACTGGATCAGCCAGGTGGGCGCCTGCGACGCCAGAATTTGAATCGTGCCTTCGGCTCCCGGCCCGCGCACCAGGTGTCCGAACGCATCCAGAATCGGATAATAAGCCTCCTTGCCGCCAAATCCTTCGACGCACTGGCCGCGCGCGATCCGCATGTTTTCGTGGCCGCCCAAACGCTGCTCGAAGGCATCCAGTAAAGTGCTTTTGCCGACGCCCGCCTCCCCTGTTACCAGCACCAATTGACGATGGCCTTGGAGGGCCTTGCGCAAGTGTGAATCCAATTCTGCCAGCTCACGCTCACGTCCCACCGGCGCCGTCGGGCTACCAAGCGAGGGCGCAAACGATTCCTCCTGCAGATCCGCGAGAAACCGGTAGCCGCGCTTCGGCAAGGTCTCGATGAACCGCGGCGTTTTAGGGTCATCGCCCAGCGCCTTGCGCAGTTCCAAAATGTATTTGCGCAAAATTTCGGGCTGGACGTAGGTTTCCGGCCAGACCGCTTCGAGGAGTTCCTCTTGTGTTACCAGCCGTCCAGGGTGATCAATGAGATGACGCAGTACCGCGAACACCTTGGGAGTCAAAGTGATACGGGTCTCGCCGCGCCACAGACACTGGTTCACGGAATCCAGCCGGAACGGACCAAATGCTTTCATTTGCTGGCCTTACACACCCGAAGAGTCCTTTGATTATATACAGCCTGCTCGAAGGATGCCTGCCGATTTGCCAGCGTTACCCGAGACTTCACGGAAACGAAACGGTTTCTTCACGGCGGATTGTCCGCCTTACGATACTCTGATCTTGGTCATGCAGGGAGCTTTTGTGGTGCATCTAGGAGCGCCCGAGAAACAGAGCCGTCAAGAGCTCGAAGGCCGCATTGAAGAAGTAGACACCGGAAAATCCTTACGTTTTCATTCGGGAGGCGAGTTAATCCAATTCCTTCGTGAACGCCTAGAGGTCGCCCGGACCGAACCGGAAAGAGACAAATAATACGGGGTGCCGCTCTTGGACAAGCGGTGCCGCCCGGAAATAAGAGTTGTCGGAGGAAATGGCAGGGTGGGAACGCTCCCACCCTGCTTTTATTTGCGCCTGCTGCCGAACCGTACCCGGAGTGGCGGCATTTCATCGCGGGGTACCGCCGCGATGGGCAAAAACAGGGTGGCTTCGGCCGCCCTTTTTTGGAATCTGACGCCGTTTGCGCCACGCGCAAGGCGGTTGCGGGTTTGCCGTTGCACCGCCATGATATCCTCGGTTGGATACCATGAAAACCAGCACGGAACGCATTCTTACAACTCATGTCGGGAGCCTGCCGCGCCCCCAGGACGTAGTGGACTTATTGTTTGCCCAGGACCGCGGTGAACCGGTCGACCAGGCGCTTTTCGACTCCACCATGAAACGGGGCGTCGCCGACGCCATTCAGAAGCAACAGGAATCCGGCGTCGATATCGTCAGCGACGGCGAGACCAGCAAGATCAGTTACGCCACTTACATCCGCCACCGCCTGACCGGTTTTGAAGGCGATTCGTCACGGCCGACGCCGCAAGATCTGGACGACTTTCCGGAATATCGCGATCGTCTAGTAGCGGCGGGCCACTCGGCCACGTATAAGCGGCCGGTGTGCAAAGGTCCGATCAAAGTGAAGGACCTGAGCGCCCTGCAAAAGGACATCGACAACATGAAAGCCGCGCTGGCCACGGCGAAGGTGACCGAAGGTTTCATGAACGCGGTGTCGCCGGGAACCATCGCGGTGTTCCAGCCTAACGAATACTATCCCTCGCACGAAGCATATCTCGGCGCGCTGGCGGATGCTATGCAGGCGGAGTACGAGATGATCGTCAATTCCGGGTTGCTGCTGCAACTGGATTGTCCGGATCTGGCGATGGGCCGGCACACGCGCTTCAAGAAACTCAGCGACCAGGAATTTCTGCGCAACGCCGAGATGCAGGTGGAGGCGCTCAACCATGCGCTGGCCAACGTTCCGGCGGATCGCGTGCGCCTGCATGTGTGCTGGGGCAACTATGAAGGCTCGCACGTGCATGACATGGACTGCCACAAGATCTTCCCCATCGCGGTGAAGGTGAAGCCGATGGCGCTGCTGGTGGAGGGTTCAAACCCGCGCCACGAGCATGAATACCAGGCCTGGAAAGACATCAAGCTGCCGGACGACAAGGTGCTGGTGCCGGGCGTGATCGCGTCATCGAGCAACTATGTGGAGCACCCAGAAGTGGTGGCGATGCGCTTGATGAACTACGCGAACGTAGTGGGGCGCGAGCGCGTGATCGCCGGCACGGATTGCGGCTTCGGGACTTTCGCGGGGTTCGGCGCGGTGTACCCGGCGTTCTGCTGGATGAAGATGAAGTCGCTGGCGGAAGGCGCGGCGATTGCGTCGAAGAAGTTGTGGGGGAAGACCGCGGCGAATTAACACGAGCCAGGACTGGCCGCCTGGTGTCGCTTCAAATTCAAAAACTCACACTACGGGACCGGAGTTTGCAGTCGCGACCGCCTCTGCTCGGCGCAAGGTTCCCTGGAGTTCCGTCCCTGGCGCCACCGTATTGAATACTGTTCCATACTTGCGCACATTGTCGTGAAGCAGTTCCAGGCGATGATCCACCTCGTCCGTGTCGACCGTAATCTCGTACTCGATGCGCGACATCCTGGGGGGCACGTCCTGGCGAATACCGTGCAAATGAACCTGCACGCCGCGGTACTGAAAGCGAATCATAGGCGCGACGCGCTCGATGCCTTTGATCATGCAAGCCGCCAGTGCGGCCAGCAACAACTCCGCCGGATTGAAGGCGTCGGGGCGCCCGGGCAGTCCCGTATCAAGAACCAACTCGGCGGTCTTACACCGGGCGACGCTGCCATGCGCATCCACGCGATGGACGTCGATTGCATATTCAAGAGGCTTCTGACTTGTCATGGTCTACCCAGAACAAACCGTACACTCGAAAGGCCAAAGTTTTGCGGTCGAAAACAAACTACTTGGCAGCGGGATGGTCGAGGGCATGCGCCAAATCGCGCTTCTCTGGCACCAACAGGGGCTGAAATAGCGGTCAAGGCAAAGCCCAAAACGCAGTCCGGTTGAGGGTGGTGTGAGGCGTCAGTAGCGCAGCAGCCCGCGCCGCTGGTTGAGGCGGCGGAGCCGTTCGGCGGCACGTTGAGCCCCGTCGACATGTTCGCTCGCCACTGAGTGCGCCAGCGCGGGGAAACGCATCAGCGCGGAGGAAACTTGCGTCGAATACTCGCGCAACAGGTCGAGGCGCGTCCGCAACATCTCTTTGCCGTCGGTGCGGCGCGCTACCGACGAGCAGTTCATGGCGGCGAACACATGGCCGGAGTTGTCCTTCAGCGGCACGGCCAGCGATACCAATCCAACTTCGAGTTCATCCTGCACTACGCCGTAGCCGTCGGCGCGGATTTTGTCGAGATGCTTGCGGATCTTGTCGGGATTGGTTTCGGTAAACTCCGTGATCATCTCGAAGCGCTGGTTGGCGAAGAACGCATCCAGCTTGTCTTTCGGCAAATATGCCAGCAGGACTCGCCCCATGGCAGTGGGATACGCCGGGAAACGGCTGCCCACGCCGGCGCCGAGACGCACCACACGGCGCACCGATGCATTGGCAATATAGACAATCTCGGTACCTTCGAGCACGGTCACGGAACTTGAGTCGCCGGTGCGCTGGACTAATTCTCTTAAATAGGGCTGCAGCGCTTCATCGACGTTCATCGAATCCAGATACGAGTACGCCAGATCCAGCACCTTGGGCCGCAGCACAAAGCGGCGTCCGTTCATGCCCACGTAGCCGAGCGACTTCAGGGTCAGCAGAAAGCGGCGCGCGGTGGCCGGAGTGAGCCCAGTCTTCTGGGCCACTTCGCTCAAAGTGAGCTCGGGCTCATCGCGCTCGAAGGCGCTCAGGATACGCAGGCCGCGGTCGAGCGAGGCCACGAAGTCACGATCGGTTTGGCGCGGTTTCGGCGTAGGCATGGAGTTTAGGGATGGGGTTGGAGGAAGCGGCGAGCCTCCTCGATTTCGGGTTCCGAGATCACGTGCGGCCGGTTGTGATAAATGCGCAGCGTCACGTCCGCGCCCAAGCCCGACAGAACCCGCGCGGATTCGCGGACGTGTTCCTCCGGCACCCAATCGTCGGAATCGCTTCCGGTGAGCAGAACCCGGGTGCGCGCGAGCGGACGCGGATAGGCGGGCCATAACGCTCCAGGAGAACCGAACAGCCCTCCGGTGAACGCCACGATGTTCCGGCTACGCCCCAGGTTACGCACTGTATACTCCAACGCAAGGCAGGCGCCCTGCGAAAATCCCATTACGATGATCTGGCTCGGCGGAAGGCGTCCGCCCTCGCTCGCGTCGTCGATCACCTGATCGAAAATCTCAAACGCTCGCGAAATGTGCGGTGCGTTCGCTGCGATCGGGTCAAAGAAACGGCCCGGATACCAGCTCCCCCCTTCCACCGTCGGAGCCAGCCAGCGAACTTTATCCAACTTCAAACCGGCAGCGAGGCCGATCATTTCCTCGGGCGTTCGGTCGCGGCCATGAATCAGCACGCCCGCCCGTTGCGCGGCCCCCCGCGGGGCGCCAGCCTCAACTACTCGGGCCGGCGCCGGGGGGTCTAACAGACTCATTTCTTATCGGTCGGGATGAACTCGGCTGAGGTGCGGCGCGAGACATTCGCGGGTGTTACCGCCGGCATCGGATCGTTGTATTCGGGAACCGTAATGGGCTCCAGCATAGCCATGATCTCCGCGCGGCGATGTTCGAACCACGGCGGCAGCAGCATGTGCGTGCCTAGTTCGAGGTACGGCTCGTCCTTGGCGAAACCGCCGGGAGCGGTGGCCGCGCATTCCACCAGAATCCCGCCGGGACAGCGGCAGTAGATGGAGTGGAAATACATGCGGTCCTTGATCTCCGAGCAATCGGTGTAGCCCAGCTCTTCGTAGTAACCCTTTTGCACGGCGAGTGCGTCGTCATCGGCCACGTCGAATGCCAGGTGATGGCCTGTGCCGGAGCCGAAAGTCCAACTGCCGGCGGGGCGCTGCGGCTCGAGCAGCAGGTCCACGGTCTTGGCGGGGCCGCCCTTGCCGACCACGTAGCGGTGATAATCGCCGTCGACGCCGACCTTGCGGAGGCCCAGGGCTTCCACAAAGAAGCGTTCGGTTTCCGGAATCTCGCGCACCGAGAGCACCGCGCCTTCAAAGCCGCGCATGCTGACGTCCGAGCTCACTTCGGGCGTCACCCAGCCCTTGCGCTTGTCTTCGGCATCTTCGATCACTTCCATCTGCAAACCGGAGGGATGCTTGAAGCGGATATAGCCCTGGCCGAAGCGCTCCTTCATGCCGCCGTTGTCCACTTTGTGCTTCTTGAGCTGATCGGCCCAGAACTTGAGGGTGCCCTTGGGGACCGCATACACGGTGGCTTCGATCTGCCCCGAACCCGGGCGACCTTTGACGCGGCCGAAGGGGAAGGTGGTCATGACCGAGCCCGGCTCGGCGTTCGCGTTCGCGTAATACAAGTGATAGTGGGCATAGCGGCCATCAAACAAAACCGTCTGCTTGATCAGGCGCTGGCCCATCACTTTAGTGCAAAAATCGACGTCCTGTTGCGCGCGATCGGCGCACAAGGTTATGTGGTGAATTCCGGTAACCGGATAATCCATTTAATGCCTCCCGAAAAATGATACGAGGTTCAGTATAGCATGGCAAATGGCGACAGGCGCAAGGGTTTGCGCGATGCGCATGGCGGGAACGAGCGGGTTCGGGCGACCATACATAGATATGCGTTGGTTTGGGATGTTGCTGGGGCTGACCCTGGCGAGTGCGGCTGTGGCGCCGCTCGAAGCTCACGATTTGTATCGCAGCGAATCGCGGCTGGTGGTGCGCGGACGCGAGGTATCGGCGCAGCTTACCTTCAACCTGCTGGATTTTCCGGGCGTCGATCAGAACGGCGACAAGGTGGTGACGCAGGAGGAATTCGCGCAGGCGTTCGACCGCGTGTACGCGACCATCCTGCAACATTTCACGTTGAGCAGCTCGGGTCCGCCGGTGCGCATCACGCGCGATAAGTACGAACTTTTCGACGAGCATGTCCTGCTGTTGAACCTGACTTATGTGTTTCCGCAGCAGGTGCTGGCGTTGCAAATGACCTCGACCATGCCGGACGTCCTGGGGCCGGGTCACGTCCACCTCGCGAGCGTCACACTCAACGGCCGCTTGCAAGAACAGATACTCGACAATCGCAACCGTACCGCGTTTTTCACTCAGTCAAGCGGTAGATGGTGGCAGACGCTGGGACGGTTCGTGTGGCTGGGAATACAACACATCGCTACCGGCTACGATCACTTGGCATTCTTGCTGGGGTTGCTGATCGCGACGGCCTCACTGCGGTCGCTGGTGAAAGTGATCACTTCCTTTACGGTGGCACACAGCATCACGCTGGCGCTGGCGACTTTCAATGTGGTCGTCCTGCCGTCGCGTTTCACCGAGAGCATGATCGCAGCGAGCATCCTCTACGTGGCAGTGGAGAATCTGCTTCGCAAGCGAACTATGGACCGGTGGAAACTGACGTTCCTGTTCGGACTGGTTCACGGCTTCGGGTTTTCGAACGTGCTGCGCGAAATGCAACTGCCGCGCGCGAATCTGGCGCTGTCGCTATTCTCATTCAATCTGGGAGTCGAGATCGGCCAGATAGTGTTCGTGGTGCTGCTGTTTCCCGCAATCGAGGACCTGATCAAATCCGGATGGACCAAGTTGCGCCCAGCGGTGTCGATCGCGATCGGCTTACTCGCGGCCTACTGGTTTATCCAGCGAGCGTTTTTCGGGTAGCGGCCGCTGTCCCCGTCACCGAACCGCGCGCGAAGCAAGCGGCCGCTATCGGGGGAATGGCGCGAGCTTGGGTGCGGTGCTATCCGGTTGCGCAGGCGAGCGCGCGACGTTCAGGATCATGGCGAGCGTGGAGTAGTAACCCACTAGACCAGTGGTATCCACCACGCCCTGTTCGCCGAACTTGGCCAGCATGCGCGCGTAGGTGGGATCGCTCACGCTCTTATTCTGCAGCAGCTCGGCAGTGAAGTTATAGACAATTTCCTCGTCCGCAGCCAAGCTGTCGGGACGGCGTCCGGCGGCGATCGCGTTGGCGGTTTCCACCGGCAATCCGGCTTTCACGGCCAACGGATAGTGCGCGTTCCATTCGTATTGCTGCATGGACTGGCGCGCCGTCATGATAATCGCCATCTCCACCAGCTTTTGCGGAACGGAATTCTTATAGCGCAAATACTCGCCCACCGCCTGCAAACGGTCCATCAGCTCGGGGCTGCGCAGCAGCGGGACAAACGGTCCGCCAGCGCCAGCGGCGCCGCGCGGGGTGGCGGCCAGCAACTCGGCGGAATGTTTCTGCGCTGGGGTCATTTTATCGGCGGGGATGGGCGGCATGCGGTCCTGGGCGTGAGCCATGACCGAGAATACCAAGAGCAGAGAAGCGGTGAAGCGCAAGTTCATGGGTGGAGTATAAAACAAAACGGCTGCCGCCGGAAGGCGACAGCCGTTGAAGAATAGGAATTAAGGTTGGCTAGAAAGTAACTTTCAAGCCCAACTGAATTTGTCGCGGGGCGCTATTGGTAGCTTGTATCTTGCCAGCGCTCGCATTGATGTTCGTGCCCTGAAAAATAGTAGTGTTAGTGGGCAGAATCTGGAACGAGGGGTGATTCAGGATGTTAAAGGCCTCGGCCCGGAACTGAATGGCAAACTGTTCTGAAATCTTGGTCACCTTCCAGTCCTTGGTGAGTGAATCGTCCAGATTCCACAGGTTGGGTCCGATAATGATGTCCCGCCCCGCGTTGCCGTAAGTTCCGACCGGCTGAAGGGTGAAGCAGTTCGGGTTGAACCACAACCCGTGCAGCGACTGGTTGGCATACAGATTGCACCCCGCGATGATATCCGGGCGGCCACCGTTCTGACCAGTACCGGTAAACACCCGGTTCGTAGCCGAGGTCGGATTGAACGGCGCGCCGGAGAGGTAGGTGAAGACTCCGGTAAGCTGCCAGCCATTCACGATTTGCCCGGCAAAGCCTCTGACCTTGAAAGGAACCGAGTAAATGCCGCTGGCGCGGAAGTTATGGGTCCGGTTGAAGTTGGAAAGGCCGGTATCCGCACGGACATTGAGCGGATTAGAAGCGATGCCGCCGCCATCCAGTCCGTAGGTGCCGGAACCGTCGTCGATAGACTTCGAGAACGTGTAGGAAACCTGCGCCTGCCAGTTGCTGGAGAACCGCCGGTTCAAGCTGGTCTGCAGTGCGTGGTAATGCGAGTCGCTGAGATTATCCGCCATCTGCAGACTGTTGTAGGCAGTATTGACGCGATCGTTCGCCTTGCCCGTAGCATTGCTGAAAGTGGGTCGCCCGTTGTAGAAGCACGTCCCGCCGGCGGCCAAACATGGCACGGGCGGATTGAAGTCCTCCTGCACGAACATATGCAGGTTATGCGAGCCGATGTAGCCGATAGTGGCCACCGTATTGGGTAGCACCTCGCGCTCAATGTTGAAGTTCCACTGCATCTGATAAGGCGTGGAAGAGACTCCGTAGAAATCCCCATTGGTGATGCTCAAGCTTCCATTAGTAGGGATGCTGACGGTACCGCTACCCACTGGGACATTCGAGAACAAATTGGGATACAGCAGGCCCTGCGCGGAAGTCTGGGTTGCGGTCAGGAACGGGGGCTGTAGCCAGTAATTCAGATCGCGCGAGTACAGCACGTTATGGAACATGCCAAAACTGGCGCGGATGGAGGTCTTGTGATCTTTGAAGGGATCGAAAGCCAAGCCAACGCGAGGATCCCAGTTTTTAAGAGACGGGTTGTTGGCCGACTCCTGAGTCACCGGCACAAACGATCCGAACGGCGGATTGACCAGGTTGTACATCAGATGCCGCGTCTCGCCGATCACAGTGGTTGGGGAGTAGCGGATGCCGACGTTCACCGTTAGTCTGCTGGTGGCTTTCCACTGATCTTCGACATACATGTTGAAAACCCAATAGCGGTAGTCCTTGGTAGCGTCGGCGGTGGGATTCTGCGCATCCGACACCTGTCCTTGGACCTGTGATGCAACGCCCTGCAAGAATCCACCGGTAGTGGATGAAGACAGGCTGGGGAAGGTCCAATTGCCGCCCACCACGAAGGGGGCCCAAGTATTTTCGCGGAGCCTGGTGGCGTTTCCACCGATCTTAAGACTATGCGCGCCTGAAGTCCACAGCACATCGTCGCCGAACTGGAACTTGTTGGGCACAAGGTAGAACGGCAGCGTGGTGCTGGCGCCCGGCGCGGTGAGTCCGCTGAAGGTAGCCAGGGTGCCATCTTCGCGTCCCGCCGCGGTTCCGAAGAACTGCAGGGGATGGCTTCCCGACGTCTTGATGGTGCCAGGCGTCACGCTGACTCCGGCCAAAACACTTGGACCGGAGAGAGAGCTTCCGGTAACACCGCTGACCACCGGGGAGCCATAAACGTTGGCGTCTTCCCAGGTACGCGAGAAGCCGACGTGAGCCAAGTTCACCAGTCTGGCGGAGATGATGCGCCGCTCTTCCACGCTGACGAAATTGTCCCGCGTGGTATCCAATTCCGGCCACAGAGGAATACCGGTTGTGAAATCGCGGGTAGCGCGATCCATTACGTAGCGGACGAACAGCGAATCTTTGTCCGAGAGCGTATAGTCGACGCGCCCGAGTACGTAGTTCTCTCTCCCGATATTGGGATCGTTCACGAACGCCTGGCCCGTGCCGCTGGGAGCGCCGTTGGTCGAAAGCTCGTTGAACGCGGTATTGGGCCACAGTGCCATTGCGCTCTGAATCGCTTGCCGGACAGCCAGATTCGATGAATAAGGAGATGCCTGGCTAACGCCGCCAACCACGATGGTCTGAGGGGCCGCGCCGCCGCAGACGCCCGGGGTAGCAGTGGACGTCAGAAACTGATGAGCGCACTGGTCTGGCACCGTGATCAAGTTCGTCAGGATTTGGGTCTGACGAAGTCCTTCATAGGTCGCAAAGAAGAAGATCTTGTCCTTCTTAATCGGGCCGCCAATGCTGCCGCCAAACTGGTTGCGGCGGAACGCCGGGGGATTCGAGCCATCGAAGAAGTTGCGTGCTTCGAGCTTATCGTTGCGCAGGAACTCGAAACCGGTGCCGTGGAACGCATTGGTGCCGGAGTGGCTGGACGCATTGATCACCGCGCCATTGCCGCCGAACTGCGCGCTATAGGTATTGGTCAGCGTCTGGAACTCGGCGATGGCTTCGACGCCCAGCGCCGTGCCTAGACCGCCCGCTCCGGGACCGTTATTCCAAAAGTTCACCATATCCTGATCGTCCAGCAAGTAAGCCTGGCCGGAAGGACGCGAACCAGCGATCGAATACTTCTGTCCGTTGCCGTAGAAAGTGCTGCCCGCACCAGGGGCGCCCAGCGGAATCTGGGTGACGCCGGGAGCAAGTGTCAGCAGCTGCGTGAAGTTGCGGCCGTTCAGTGGTAAATCGCGAATCTGTTTGCCCTCAACCAGCGCGCCGACCGCAGTGGATTGTGTCTCTACTTGCGAAACTTGGCCTTCGACGTTCACAGTCTGCGTTTGCGCCCCGACAGGCAGTTGGAAGTCGGCAACCGGCTGCGATCCAACCGTGAGCGTAAGTCCCCGGCGGGTTACCGTCTGGAAACCGGCTTTCGACGCCGTCAGATCGTAGTTGCCGATCAGAAGATCAGGGAAACGGAAACGTCCCTGCGAGTCTGTGGTGGTGGTTGCGGTGATATCGGTTCCGGTGTTCTTCGCTTGAACCAGGGCTTCTGCCATGGCGGCGCCGGAGGTATCGGTAATAGTGCCGGAAATTGCGGCAGTGGCTTGGGCGTTCAAACGACCCATACTAACGCCGAAAACGAGCAGAAACGCAGCTAGTGCGCACACACTTCGGGTATTGCTTTGCATGTATTCTCCTAACCTCATTCGCAGCCCGGACCCCTAGTCTGAACTGCTATTTACTTCGACCCTCCTTACGGCAGCCAACCCCTATTGGCGGCTATAAGGACACCTGAAGACCGAACTGATATATAAGTTGGTCTAGGTAGAATTCTATTGGAGTCGAAGGCGGAAGTCAATAGTGCGCGATGCGCAAATGCAAAATAGCGGCTGGATTCTATTTCTTTTCGCCGCCATCGCCTTCAGCGCCAGGGGCGGAGCCGCCCAGGAACAGCCGGCGTCCGTCAGTGAAGGTGAGGTCCTTACCGACGGCACGGTTGGAACTGTCTTTGGCCTGGTAGCCATCGACCACGATCTCCGTTCCAATCGGCAGGGCATCCTTAGTAAAGCCCAGCCGCAGCAGAGCGTTAGGACTGCCACCCTCCACTCCCCAGTTGATCACCTTGCCGTCGGCGCCGGTGACGTCGATGTGAATCCAGGAGTGAGGATTGATGAACTCGACTTTGGTGACCTTGCCGCGCAGCTTTAATGGCTTGTTCGCGTCGAATTCGGCGGCGAAAGAGTGGTGGGCCCACAGGGGCGCCGACGCGAGCGCGATCAATAGGAGTGTTCCGGTCAAACGCATGGTCATTTCCCCGCCGCTTCGAGTGCGCGGGTTTCGCTTAAGGTGTTGCCCATTCCGTAATTGCCCTCATGGCAGGCGTACTCGAATATGCGGCCCGCCGATTTGGTCATGGGCAACTGCGCCGTCCAGGGCTTGGTCCAAGTGGCCGGATCGTCGACAGTAAATTCATAGAGGATGCTGTCCTCACCGGTGCGTGTGAAACGCTCGACTACATGCAAGCCTTCGGTGGAGCCGCGGTAGCCGGTCCGGTTCGTGAAGTTTGTGGTGTCGACCACCAGTGTGTTGCCTTCCCAATGGCCGCGCGAGTCGCCCCGCCATTGGTGGATGTTCGACGGCAGATGCGGCCGGCCTTCGGCAGGCCCAGAGATCGGAATAATGCGCACGTCATGAATCATCTCCTGCAGGATCGCCACGTAGCCCGGACCCTCGAAGATTTGCAGGTTGTTGTTGTAACCCGAAGGCAACATCGGCGGACCTTCGTTGGGCCACAGGATGCAGCGCTCACCCAGCGGGCGGGTCTCCGGGCCGTCGAATTCATGCCCCTTTAGCTTCGCGGCATTGGCCGCGAGACGCTGCTTGGCTTCCGCGGTAAAGGGCGGGATGCGTCCTTCGGGCCCCACAATCATGGAGGTCCGCAGATTGGGTGCAAAGCGGTTCTGCGTAGGGTCGAGCCCGAACTGGCTCAGATCGTAATGCGCTTCGACAGTGACGGCGCGATCGCCTTGGAATCCTTTCTTGGCGTTGGCGGCTGCTTCTTCGGGCGTGTAGAATTCCTTGGCGCCCAGGTTGAGGGGGCGCTCCAGCGGAACGTTACTGGCGTTGGTCCAGGTGCCCTGCAGGTCCGGTTGGCCGTCCACCGTGCGCCCGGGCGTCCAGGTTTTGACCGACGTCCCAACGCCTGCTTTTGCCGCTACTGAAGGCACTTGCGCAGTGAGGGCAAGTGGGGCTAGCAACAGGATCGAGACAGACCAGTGGCGCATGGAGACACCTCCTACCTGAGTTACGGTATCCACGTGAATCGATGGTGTCAAGCCACGAGTGCTAACGGCAGTGCGCTAAGCGCACATGTGCTAACATCGCTCCAAATGAAAACAGCGATCGTCATCGCGCTGTGTTTCGCGGGCTCCGCGCTGGCACAGCAATATACCAAAGACGGGGAACTGGTTCGTCCCAAGGATTACCGCGAGTGGATCTTCTTGTCATCGGGGATTGGCATGACCTATACCGGCGGCTCGTCCCAAAATCCGGCGTTCGAGAATGTGTTCGTCAACCCGGAAGCGTATCGAGAGTTTTTGAAGACCGGCATCTGGCCGGATAAGACCGTGATGATACTCGAAATTCGCGTCTCCGAGAGCCGCGTGTCTATTAATAAGGACGGACGTGTGCAAACCAAAATAGCGGCCATGGAAGCGCACGTGAAGGATTCGGCCCGCGGCGGCTGGGCGTTCTACGGGTTTCACGATGGCGGGGATAAAGGTACGTTATTTCCCAAGACCGCCGACTGCTACTCCTGCCACGAGAAGAACGCAGCCACCGATACCACTTTCGTCCAGTTTTATCCCACGCTCATCGAGACGTCCAAGAAAAAAGGCACCTACAAGGAAACCGCCCACTAACTATCGCGGCGCGACCGTCGGCGATAGAAGCCGCGCGATTTGAATCGCCGCCAGAAGAACCGCTTTCCACGGGTCGGCCGTTAAGATATGATACGGTTCGCATGATCACTCGGGCTTGGTTGTTTGCGATCGCGACGCTGGCTTTCGCGCATCACGGAACCAACGCGTCCTACGACTTGACGAAGCGCGTAACCTTTAAAGGAAAAGTCACGGAATTCGCGTGGTCAAACCCGCATGTGCAGATCTATTTCGACGCCGTCGATGACAGTGGCAAGGTTGTGAATTGGGCTGCCGAAACGGGGAGCCCCGGAGTGCTCGCGCGTGAGGGCTGGACGAAACACTTACTGAAACCTGGTGACCCCGTCACCGTGATCCTCGCGCCCGCCAAGACCGGAGCGCCAGTCGGAGTGCTGGTCAAGCTGACCCTCGCCGACGGTAAAGAATTCGATCGAGCGATCCCCGGGAACTGAAATGCGAACCTTTATAGTCGTTGCCGTAGGGATCGGGCATGCTGGCCAGTTCCGCTCCGCGCTCAAGCTCAGGACCCGCATGATCTGTCTGGAGTGTGGCGGTGGACCGGACGCGTTTTAACTTTCAGTGCCGAAACGCCTCCGATGACCGCCTGGGGCAAAGCTCGCTTCGACGCCAACAAACCTTCTTACGGCTCGCGACAGGTTCCACCCGCGGTAGGGAATGACCCGCAAGGTAAATGCGATCCTCTGGGCATTCCGCGCCTGCTGTTCTACGGCGGCACTACCACCATCGAAATGCTGCCGGCCAAGGACCGTATGCTGCAGTTTTTCGAATGGGGCCATGTCTGGCGCACCATCTGGACCGACGGCCGCAAGTTGTCGGATGATCCCGACCTCGATTCGCGCTGGCTGGGATACTCGGTGGGCCGTTGGGACGGCGACACATTTGTAGTCGAGTCTAACGGCTTTACGGACCGCACCTGGCTCGATCACTTCGGCAATCCGCACAGCGACGAGATGCGTCTCGAAGAACGCTACCGCCGTGTCAACCACGACACCTTGGAACTCACCATGACGCTCACCGATCCCAAGACCTACACCAAGCCGTGGGTCAGCGACAAGAAGATGTTCAAGTTGGAGCCCAAGACCGAAGTGGCGGAAATCTTCTGTGCCCCTTCCGAAGAGGAATCGTTCAACAAGCGCGTGCGCGATCCCGCCGGCGGCGCTAAGAAATAGCCGGTTACTTAACGGCGAATACCCAGATAGCGCCACCCTCCGGCACTTCCGGATACTTGCCGGGGATCAGCGTATTGAGCACCGCTTGCATGGAGCGCGCGTCCACGCCCCAACCCGATTGCACGGCAATATACTGTTTGCCGTTCACCGAGAAAGACACCGGCTGGCCGGTAATGCCGGAGCTAGTGGGGAACTCCCACAATAGTTTTCCGCTAGTGGCGTCGAAAGCATGGAACATGCGATCGTTAGTCCCACCGCTGAAAACTAATCCCCCCGCCGTCGCGAGCATCGGCCCCCAGTTCTGCGAGTTCGCGTAAGTGTGAGTCCACACTCGCTTGCCGGTGTCGACGTTCCACGCCTGCACTTCGCCGATATGATCCGCTCCCGGAGCCACTGACAATTGGGTTCTCGCGCCAAGGTAGCGGCCGCCGGGAGTGTATTCCACTTTCTCACCGGTGCTGGTCATGCACAGATTTTCGTTCGCCGGAATGTAAATCATGCGCGTCTGCGGACTGTACGCAATCGGCGGCCAATTCTTGCCGCCCCAAAGCGACGGACAAAAATCCGCAGTCTTTCCGGTGCCAGGTTTGCGGTCCGGATCGACTTCAGGGCGCCCGGTCTTCGGGTCCAGACTCTTATACACGTTCTGCTTCACAAACGGAGTGCCTTCGACGAATTTGATTGCGCCGTCGCTGCGTTCGAGAAACCACAGATAACCGTCACGCGCCACGTCGATCAGACCCTTGACCGTTTTCCCGTTGCGCTGGTAATCGACCAGAATTGGCGGCGACACTTCATCCCAATCCCACGATTCGTTGGGATCGTATTGATGGTGCCCCTTGATTTTCCCCGTGGCCACATCGATGGCGATGGTGGACGACGTATATAAGTTGTCGCCAGGCCGCTGGTCGCCCATCCATGGGCCGCCGTTGCCGACGCCCCAGTACGCGAGATTGGTTGCGGGGTCGTAGTTCCCGGTGACCCACACCGAGCCGCCGCCGTTTTTCCACTGGTCTCCTTTGGGCCAAGTCTCGCTCCCCGGTTCTCCCGGCGCCGGCACAGTGTAAGTTCTCCACAACTCTTCACCCGTGTCGGCTTGAAACGCCGCGACGAAACCGCGGATCCCCAGCTCGCCGCCGGATGCGCCCACCATCACCGTGCCACCGGCGACCAGCGGCGCGAGCGTCATATAGTATCCGGTCTGGTTGTCGGCCACGCTTTTTGTCCAGACCTCTTTGCCAGTCTTGGCGTCGATGGCTACCAGCGTTGCATCGCCTGCGGCGAAGAACACTTTGTCGCCGTACAGCGCGACCCCGCGGCTGGTCTGGTGCGGCAAAATCGCGCCCGCCGGCAACTGCCTGCGATAACGCCAAAGAAGGTTGCCGGTGGCCGCGTCGATCGCCAGCACCTGGCTCCCCGGAGTCGCCACGAACATCACGCCGTTATTCACCAACGGCGCTGCTTCGTGACCGCTGTTCACACCGGTTGCAAACACCCACGCCGGCTGCAGGCGCTGCACGTTCTGCGCAGTGATCTGCGCCAGCGGACTGAACCCCCAGCCGTCATAAGTGCGCCGGATCATGGTCCAATCGCCGTCGTCCGGCTTGGTCAGGCGCTCGGCTGTGATCGTCTTGTAATTCTGCAGCGCAGTGGATTGTGCCGCGGCCGTCAGTCCCAAGACCGCGGACACAATCCCACAGGAAACTACTCGAGAAATGCGCATCCGTTACCCTTTGCCGAGAGCCTTAGGCATCTCCGTATACGGCACCACGCGCCCATGTAGCGGCGCAATAGTCTGAATATCCAGCTTCAGCCGCTGAATATTCTCATAAAGGTTATTGCCGAATTGCGCCGCCAACGGCACCAGGCCGGGACCGTTCGGCGCCGGCGGCGTGAAGTCGTCGGCCTCGATGAGAATTTTTTCCGCAGGCATATAGCCGAACAGAATCGCGCCGTTATGATTGTCACCATCGGTGTGATATAGAACCAGCGTGCGCGTGCCGTCGGTCAGCTCGTATTTATCCTTGACGGTGATGAATGTAGGCTTCTTGGAACTCTTGGCAAGGTTGTCGGGGTTCAGGGTGCGCGGCGCTTTCCAGGCGGTTTCGTAATACGCCTTGTTCACGTCGCTGGTGATGACGGTGGCGCCTTCGGCGACGTAAGTGCGGATGCCGCTCGAATGATCCCAATGGTGATGCGTGTTGATCAAATACTTAATCGGTTTGTTCGGCACCAGCTTCTTCACTTCGGCGATCACCGCCAGCGACCGCTCTTCGCTGAGCGGCGCTTCGACCACCGCCACGAAGTCCTTGTACTCGATCAGAACGCTGTTGTGCGACCCGCCGCCCAGGAACCAAACGCCGTCGGCCAGCTTCTGCGACTCCACGCGAACCGGCGGAGCCGTGGCGGTTTGCACCGCATCCGGGACCTTAATCGCCGCGTTGCCCACGTTCGGCTTCACGTCGGTGACGTTGAGTTCCAGCACCATGTAGCCGCCCTGCTTTTGCACAATATGAGTGGGGAACTTTACGCCATTGAAGTCCTTGTAATCCGAGTAATCGGTTTCATAAAGCATATCGCCGAGTACCGGGTTCGCCATCCAGCTCTCGACTCTCGTCACCATGCCTTGGCCGTCGATGGTACCCACCACGTTGAGCCTGCCCACCGCGGTGATCGAAACGTCCGTACCGCCCTTGCCTTTCTTGGCGGTCGCGTTGCTAATCATCGCCTGCTTCACGAAGCCTTGCGGCGTCATCACCAACTGCAATTGCCGTTCCTCCACGTTTCCGGGGGCGGGTTGTGGCGCGTTGCCAGGCTGGTTCCAGGCATAAGCTCCGCACAGGATATTGACCTGCTTCTGTTCGCCCGCGAACGGAGCGCCGCCTCCCTTGGCCGGCGGGTCTTCGAGCGTGCGCACCATTTCCTCACGTGAACATTGGCTGGGATAATCGATGGTCCGGGTGTAGCTGGTGACGTTCAGCGTGGGCCAGGCGACTGTCGGCAAGTAGCTCTGCCCCAGCGAAGCGGCCTTGCCGCTAGCGGAGTATTGGATGGAATTCAAATTGGCGGCGCCCAGGGCAGTGGCGGCCTTCTGCAAAACAGCTTTTGCATCCTGGGCGGAAGCCACGGTGGCGAGCAGCCCAAACGCGGTGACGGCAACTAAGATTCGTTTGGTCATGATGTTCCTTCCTTCGTCTATGCAATATACTCCATGTGCGAGTGGAGCGGTTACTTCAGCTTCAGCGCCTCGCGCAACCACCTCTGCCGGTCGAGCGATGCCTGCTGGTTCAGGCCGTGATCGCTTTGGTACCACAGTACCCGCTTGGGCCCGCGCACTGCCGCCGAGATTGCTTCGGCCGTCTCGCGTCGGTACATAGAAGTCTTGCTCAGCGAATTGCAGGAGCACCGGCGTGGGGCCCAGCCAGCCCAGAAACTTCACAGGGTCGAGCGGAGCCAGCCGGTCCATCACGCGCTGTCGTCCTTCCGGCGTGAGCTGCCGCTGGTTATAGAGGAACCAATCGCCGAACCGGCCGGCAAAAGCTTGCAGAGCGACGGCGGAAACGCGCTTCTCGGCGGCCGCCATCAGGATGCCATACATCGCTCCGAAGTCGTGACCAATCAGCGCCAGCCGCTTGCGATCGACACGCGGCTGGGCAGATAGCACGTCCAGCGCGCGACGCAGTTCCTTCACTTCTTGGACCGAGTTTTCGAAATCGCGCGTGACATCGCGCTTGTCATACCATTGCGGATCGGACCACGGCGTCTCGACCAACAGCGACGTCAAGCCGTCACGCCCCAACTCGATCGCCTCCTCCAAAAACTGCTTGCGATTGGACAACGGCGACTCCGGACTAAACCAGTGCACGAATAACGCGCCCGCCGTTTTCCCGCGGCCGGGCGGAAGCACCAAGTAGGCGGTAGTACGCGTGCCTGCAAGATTCACGAAAGAGATATCATCGATGCGCACGCCACCGCGCATCTCGCTGCCCACGACTTGCACGTCCAACGGCTTCGAACGGTCGTAATCAAACGACGGAGTCTGCGCCATGGCAGCGAATGAGACAGCCAAAGCGAGAAACGCAGTCTTCACGATGGGTACGATAGCATGAACGAAAGTACCCGCAGAGCGTGGGATGATAAAAAGGTTTGCGTAAGTCTCCTCTTCTTCCCATCTTCTTAATCGTCGCCGTCGACGTCCTCGGGCTCACGATCATGATCCCGTTGCTGCCCTTCTACGCTGAAAAACTGGGCGCGAGCCCGTCGCAGGTGGGCTGGCTGGTGGGCGTCTACGCGCTCTGCCAGTTGTTTTCGGGACCGCTGCTCGGCCGCATGTCGGATCACGTGGGCCGCAAGCCGCTGCTGATTGTTAGCCAAATCGGTACGCTGATCGGGTTCCTGATCACCGCCTTCGCCGGAACGTTGTGGGTAGTGTTCCTCGGTCGCATCATCGACGGCGCGACAGCCGGGAACTTGTCGCTGGCGCAGGCCTACATCTCGGATGTCACCAAGCCCGAGGAACGCGCAAAATCCTTCGGCGTGATCGGCATTGCCTTTGGAATGGGGTTCCTGATCGGCCCCGCGATCTCCGGATTCTTGTCGCATTTCGATTACCGCATGCCGATCTTCGCCGCTGCCCTGATGTCCTTCACTAGCATCATGGCCACCACATTTCTTTTGCCTTCGGTAAAGAATGTTCATCCCGTGCAAGGCGGACCCAGCGGCCCCGGCGGGCGCCGCCTGTCGCTAGTGCAGTGGGGAGAATATGGGCGCTACTTCCGGCAATCCGGCTTGGGCACACTGCTCGTGCAGTTTCTGGTATTCACATTTTCTTTCGCGATGTTCGTCTCGGCGCTGGCGCTATTTGTCGAGCGCCGAATCACCTGGCACGGCAAACCCTTCGGCCCGGAACAGACCGGATACGTGTGGGCCTACGCGGGACTACTGGGGATCGGCCTGCAAGGGCCCGCGTTGGGACGCCTCGTCAAACGCTTCGGCGAGCGCGCATTGAATCGCACCGGCTTCGCGGCTTATGTAGTCGGGTACTCAATGCTTGCCTTCGCGCATTCGATTCCCTGGCTGCTGCTGAGCACCACCGTGCTGGCGCTGGGAGGACTGGTGCGTCCGACGCTCACCAGCATGATCACCCAAAAAACCCCGCGCGAAGAGCAGGGCACCGTACTGGGCCTGACGCAATCGCTGACCTCGGTATCCCAGATCGTCGGCCCGCCTTTGGCGGGCTTGCTCATTCAGCATGATCTGCTTACTGCTTGGGGGCTGGCGGTCGCCGTCGTCGCTCTGCTGGGTTTGGTGATCGCCTCGCGCCCGGCCCTGGTGGAGGCGCATGCCTGATGCCCCACTGTGCGACGCTTTGCTCGAAAAGATCTGCGAACAACTCGATCGCACCGCTCATCTGATCGCCCTGGTCCCCAATGGGCGGCAGCATTGGACGCCTTCTCCCGGTGCTTGGACCACGGACGAACTCATCAGCCATCTGCTCGATTGCATCTCCGGATTCTGCGCCGTCCTTGCCGCCGCTGAGCCCGAGCGGCTGGCTCACTTCGCCAAACTGCGCCAAATGCCGGGAACCATCGAGATCTACCGCACCCATATTGAGGAAGGTTTTGCCCTGCTGACAGACGCCGGTCTAGCGCGTCGTGTCCCCACGGTGTTTGTTGCGCAAGGGGAGCCCGTGCTGACGCTTTTCCTCGGCAACCTGGAACACTTGATCAACCACAAGCGCCAGTTATTCAGCTATCTGAAGCAAATGGGTGTGGCAGTGTCGACCCCGGATCTATACAAGTTCCGCGGCTAGGCGGGGAGCACGTCGGCGAACACAAATCCGTCGCGCTCGACGATTTCGCCGGTGCGCACCGCGATGGGTGCGGAGAACACCGGCGCATCGTACACGAAGGTATGGAATTCGCCGTTCTCTCCGCAAGGGTCCACGCTCATGGGCAGCGAATCGAGCAACGCTTGATCGTAATCGCAGCCGGCGAAAGAGCGTTCCACCTGTCCCGGATCCACGCAAGTGACCTTCGCCTTCACCCCCGACGCAATCATGTCGCGCGCCAGCTTAGTCGTCGGAATTTGCCACACCGGAAACAGCGGCTCCAGGCCGGTGCCCTCTAATTGGCGCACGCGGTAGTCGCGAATGTCTTCGAGAAACAAATCGCCGAACGCGACCGCCGCGATGCCCTCGGCGACAGCGCGCTCGCAAACGGCGCGCATCCGCTCTTCATACTCGGCGTTAGCGCAAGGCCACGGCAGCTCGACCGCCCACAGCGGAATACCGGTCCGCTCCGCTTGCATCTCGACCAGCGCCCGCCGCACAGCGTGCATGGCGACCCGGTCCGCCGCCGAGTTAAACGTGGTCAGCAGCGCGGCCACTTCAAGCGCTGGTTGTTGCCGCAGCAAATGCAGCGCCCACACACTATCCTTGCCGCTGCTCCAAGACAGTAGGACTCGTTTTGGAAAAGAGGGACGGAGCCTCATTTCGCCACCGGCCTCTCCGTAGCGATCCGCCACGCGCGATCGCGAAATGAGGCTCCGTCCCTCTTTTCCCCGTGTAGAATCTCCGCGAGAATTTCAACCGACTCCGCAATCGTCATCCCAGAGCGATTAAAGAACAAATTGCCATCGGCAAACACAACCTTGCCTTGACGTACGGCCCGCAGATCGCCCCACCAAGGATGCCGTTCGAGCACAGCCAGCTCGCGCTCCGCACGCTCCAGGTTGAACCCGCAGGGGGCAACGATCAGATATTCCGGATCAGCATCGCGAAGTCGTTCGGCGGGTATAGCGGTAGAAAATTCGCCCGGATGCCCCAGCAGCGGTTCGCCGTGTGCTCTCTCCACCAATTCCGGGCCCCAATTCCCCATTGCGAAGAACGGATCCGTCCACTCCAGCAGAACAACCGTAGGCCGCCGCAACGCCGCGGTGTGCTGCCGCACCCCATCTAAACGCAGCCGCTCGCGATCAACCACCGCCTGCCCTCGCTCCGGCAAGCCGAGCGCATCCGCAACCTGCAAAACGCTGCCAAAGATTTCCTCGATCGTCGCCGCCGACAGTGAAAGTTGGCGCGCTGCAATGGCGCACGTGCCTCGTTCTAAATCGGCCGGTGTCACCGCGCACACGTCACAATGCGATTGCGTGATCACAAGATCCGGCTGCAACTCCCGGATCAATTCCATGTCGATGTGATAAAGAGGTTCGCCCGCGTGTAGCCGCCGCCGGACTTCCGCGTCGATTTCCCCACTCGAAACCGAAACGTCGAACGCCGGCTCACTGCAGGGAGGAAGCCGCCGCACCCAGGAAGGGTTGTCGCACTCATGCGACCGTCCCACTAGCATTTCGCCCGCGCCGAGAGCGCAAATAATTTCGGTAGCTCCGGCCAGCAGGGAAACGACGCGCACGCTAAGCGGCCTGGTGCAGTGGACGGAATGAACGCTTCAGCAGCGCATAGGCGCCGAAAATCGCCAGCGTGTAGAATGCGTCGCCTACGATTTGATTTTGGTAGAACGGAATAGCGGCGGTAAAGCACGTCGCGAGGCCCGCCAGCGTATTCGGATAGATGCGCCCGGTGGCCCACACCATGAAATTCGTGATCACAAAAAACGACACGCTGGAACCCAGCGCCCCGGCCGCAATCGCGCCCACACCGTGGTTCCGCGTCACCCTGCCGAACAACACCGCGACTAGCGCCGCCGCGTAGACGAACCAGAAGCCGCGATCGAAACCTAGCACCGCGTCGCTCAGCGCCAGCGCGGACAGCGTCACCAGAATCCCGGTCGATGCCTTCTGCCGCTTGATAACCCGAAAATAGTCCGATCGCCATCAGCGGAGTAAAATTCCACGGATGCGGCAGCAATCGCGCACAAGCGCACAGCACCACCATTGCGATCCACAAACGCTTGCCGAAATCCATGGGTGTTCTCCTACTGGTTATTGTAGTGCACGCCCAGGCCACTCATGTGAATCGCCAAGTACGAAATATGGAATGCGGTTGAAATCCCAAGCGGTGGTAGATGCCCGTCGATGTCGGATTCGCGTTATCTGCAAACAACGCCACCCAGGCTTGCCCACCGTTCAGCAACCTCGCCGCCAGCGCACCGGTGATCGCGGTTCCAAACCCGCGCCCGCGGAATTCCGGAAGCGTATACACCCCCCGAATGCGCGCGCCGGCGTGCTTGTACGGACTCACGTAAGATGCAATCGCCCGAATCGCTGAGCCTTCGGACCACACGAACTGCTGGCCGTCGTCAATGGCCCGGCGAAGCGTGCTCTCGACCGCCGCCGCGTCCGGCTCCTGCTGGACCACATGCATTTCCCGTTCAGCCGCCATCGCCAACGGCGCAAGTTCATCGAAGTCAGCGCGCGTTGCCGTCCGCATGCACCCGGCGGGACTGCTGAAGGCCTCGACGCGATCGAGCGTATAGAAGGTCATCTCCATGCTCACGCGTCCGACGCGGCCGGTGTTCCGTTGCAAGTGCGCCGCGAAAGCATCGGCTACCGCGGCAGGTCCAACGAATTGCGTCACGTCCACTTCGAGATTTTTCGCCAGGCATTCCGCACCCTGCACGCTGCCCCCCGATAGCACCAGATGCAGCGGCATTTCGAGCAGCGCCAGTTGTGGCGCGGCGCCGTCCATCACCAGCCAGCTTTTAACGTCATCACTAAAACGGGCGGCATGCAGCCGGCTCAAGATCAAGTTGTTCGTACGATCGTCGGCAGCCAGCCAGGACCCCGCGGCGGCTTCGAACGCAGCCGCGCTAGCGAGACTCAAGAGGCGCATATTCAATCCTATACCGGCAGATGACCGGACAACCTCAGTCGTAAAACGACACTTAGTACCTATCCTCTGACCCTCCCCCCGTCGATTTTAGACTCCTAAGGGAAACTACGTGAATCCAGTCAGGGTATTTGCTTGTGAAGCGCAGCCGATCGTGCTCGAAGGTCTGGCGAGAGTCCTCGCCGGCGATAGCGAGTTCGAATATCTGGGGTCGACGCCGGGAATCGCCGACGCCCTGGACGCGGTGCGTGAAAAACATCCCGACGTCCTCCTGGTAGACCAGAGCACCGGCCTCAAACAGATCTTTCAATTTGTTTCCGACGTGAAAAGCACCTGGCCGCACTGCCAGCCCGTCTTATGGGTGAACGATCTGGCGGAAATCGATTGTTTCCGGGCCCTGCAATTAGGCGCGCGCGGCATCCTCAAAAAGACCGCGGCCGTGGCCACCATACGCGAGTGCCTGCGGGCCGTGAGCCAAGGCGAAGTGTGGATCGAAAGCTCGCTCGCCGAACACGCGGTGGGCACCATGGACCGCCGCTCGGCCCCGCGCCTGACGCCCCGCGAAAAGGATATTGTGCATCACGTCTGCGGCGGGTTGAAGAACAAGGAAATCGCGGAAGCGCTGGCGATTACCCCCGGCACGGTGAAGGTACATCTGATGCACATCTTTGAAAAGACCGGCGTCAAAGACCGCTTTGAACTTGCCGTCCAGGGCCGGCGCCTGCTGGGCACGGAACTCACCCAACCTAACCCGCAGCCAAGCGAGACGCTCGAAGACCGGACCGCCAAATCGTTTGCCTAAAGTGCACGCGTCTTTATGGCGAATAGCTAAGTAGACCTTAGGCCCGCACGGATGACTCCCGAATCCACCATCGCTGCGCTACCTTCTTTGCCGCCGGCTCGCATGGACGCGCTGCTGCGGCACCGTTGGGGACGGCTGCTGGTGCCCTCGCTGCTGGATCTGCTGTTTATTGCGCTGATTGGCTGGCTGTTTATGAGTTCCGGTCCGCATGGCTGGCAGTCTTTGCTGGCGGATGCCGATGTCGGCTGGCACATCCGCACCGGGGAGTACATTCTCGATCATCATCAAGTTCCGCATCATGACCTGTATTCGTTTTCGAAGCCCGGCGCGCCCTGGTATGCCTGGGAGTGGCTGAGCGACGTCATCGACGCCCTGCTCTTCCGCTGGGCCGGATTGAAAGGCGTGGTTCTGGCGGCAGGGGTTGTGATTGCGCTCTACGCAACCACTCTCATGCGCCGCATAGTGGACGCCGGCGCGCATTTGTTTGTGGCGCTGCTGGTGACGCTGCTGTCGGTGGGCTCGGCCTCCATGCACTTCCTGGCCCGGCCGCACGTATTTACGCTGCTCCTGCTGTCGATTTCGATGGCCCTCATCGAAGCCGACCGCCGCGGCGCCAACCCGGCGCGCCTCTGGTGGCTGGTTCCGATCACGCTGGTTTGGACTAGCCTGCACGGTGGATTCCTGGTATTGGTCGGCCTGCTGGGTCTCGCCGCGATCGGCGCTGCCATCGAAGCCTGGATGCAGCGGCCTCACGGTGGGCGGCCGGACTGGGCTCCGGCACTGCGCTGGGGAATGCTCACCGCGGTTTGCGGAGCGGTGTCGTTTATCAACCCTTACGGCTGGGGACTGCACGCTCACGTCATCCAGTATTTGCGTTCCGATTGGATTCGCAAAGTAGTGCAGGAATTTCAGTCACCCGTGTTCCGCAATGAGAACATGCTGCAGTTCGAAGTGCTGCTGTTTATCGGACTGATCACGGCCGGCGCGCGCTTCCGCCGCGGGCGTGTGATCGACGGCTTGTGGATTTTGAGCCTGGGTTATATGGCCCTTTCGAGCGTGCGTCACGTGCCCATCTTCGTCACCGTCACCGCTCCGCTGATCGCGGCCGAAATGACGTCCTGGTGGAAAACCTGGGTGGGCGACGCCTCCGCCAAATCCGCCAGAGGAATTTTGAACCAGATGGGCTTCGAACTGGCGAGGGGTTTCCAGAGATACAGTGCGTGGATGGTGCTGGCCGTAGCCGCGCTACTCTTGAGCGGCTCCGCGATTGCCTGGCCCCGCGACTTCCCCACGGAGCTATTCCCCACTGCCATGATCCACGCCCACGAACAGGAGATTCTTCACGCCCGCGTATTGACCACCGACCAGTGGGCGGATTACCTGATCTACCTGCATCCCGAGCAGAAGGTTTTCGTCGACGGGCGCAGCGATTTTTATGGCCCCGAGGTGGGCGACCGGTTCTTGCAGGTGATGCAAGGCCTGCCCGGCTGGGAGAAAGTGATCGAGAAGTACCGCTTTAACTTAGTGCTGATTCCGGTGGATACCGCCGCCGCACAACTCTTGAAGCAGCGTCCGGAATGGCGCGTCGAGGCCGACGATGGTAAGCATATCCTCTTAGTCCTCCGCGAGCCCGGAGCCCGCGGTGGCTAGCCCAATTCAGCGGATTTAGCCGCCCGGAACCAAGGTTCTACGCAAGAGGCTGGATAGGCGCGACCGGGCTAATGAAAACCCCCGACCCGGCCGAAGTAGTTTAAGGAGCCATTTAGAGATGAAGTCGGAGAGCCCGAGTCCGCGCAAGACCGCCGCGGGCCGTAGTAAGAGCAACGTAGGGATTCCTCATCTCCCCATGGAGTGGATGGATCCGATGAGTTGGCGTCTGCCCTCGGGCAAAGCGCTGGCGGAATTCGCTCTGCAAACTGGGTTTCTGGCGCCCCTGATGATGCGGGCTCCCAAGATCCAGAAGAAACCCGGAACGGCGGGCGTGCCCGTGCGTCCGGTAGCGGTTAATCCCCGGCTGACCAGGGAACAGGTTGAGGAGGCGCCGGTGCGTTCGGCGTCGTTTCGCTAAAGGCGATGAGCATACAGGTTTGGATAGCAATCGTGGTCGGCCTGGCGGCGGTGATCGATGATCTCGCCCGGCGCCACATTGCCAATTGGATTCCGGTCGCCGCGCTGGCCGGCGGCTTCGGATGGCAGATCGGAAAAAGCGGTTGGCCGGGCGTGCTGACGGCGCTGGCGGGCACGGTGGTGGGGTTTGCGGTGTTTTTGATTTTTTATCTGCTGGGCGGCATGGGTGGAGGCGATGTGAAGCTCATGGCCGGTTTCGGCGCGCTGCTGGGCGCCGGGCGCCTCCTCGAAGCGGCTCTGTGGACCGCGGGAGTCGGCGGCATTATGGCGGTGGGCGTTTTGAGTTGGAAGGCGCTGCGCCGGCAGATCGGGAAGTGGACGGGACGGACCCTGAGCGAAGGAGTGGATCCAGCCCCCTTGAGTTTGGACGAACGGGAGCGGGAAGCATCGATTCCCTATGCGCCCGCGATCGCGCTGGGTGTGTGGTTATCGCTGGTGCCCAAGGGGTAGTGAGCGAACGGGTAGCAGCAAACGGTTTAGTGGCAGAAGTTTATTGATGTAACGGATCAGCCTCCGGGCGGGGAAACCGGCGGAGGCGGAGGAGAACAAGCAATGGATCGCAGGTTTCTTACGGTGCTGGGTGTCAGCCTGGTGTTTGCGCTGGTGGTATCGAGCGTCTTTTATCAGATGACGGCGCGCTCGTCGAGCCCGTCAAAGAGGGTCGAATCGACCGACTTGAAAGACGTGGTGGTGACGGCGCGGCCGCTGGGTGTGGGCGTGATGGTCAAGCCGGCCGATGTCAAGGTGGTCAAGATGGCCTCCTCGGCGTTCCCCAAGGGTGGATTTTCCAAGGTAGAAGACGTGCTCGACCGGCCGGTGATTTCGAACATCCTGCTCGAAGAGCCGATCCTCGAAGGACGCCTCGCCGCCAAAGGCAGCGGCCTGGGTCTGGCGCCGACGATTCCCGTAGGCATGCGCGCCGTGACGGTGCGCGTGAACGACGTCGCGAGCGTGGCGGGCTTCGTGTTGCCCGGTATGCGCGTCGACGTGCTGGTGACCGGACGGCCGCCCTCGGCCGACGGCGATATGACCACCACCGTATTACAGAACATGCTAGTGCTGTCGGCCGGAACGACCATCCAGCCGGACGCGCGCGGCCAAGCCATTCAAGCGCCCACCGTGACCCTGTTGGCTACGCCGCAGCAGTCTGAAACCTTGACGCTTGCAGGCAACGAAGGACGCCTGCAACTGGTGCTGCGCAATTCGAGCGATCAGAACGTCGAGGCCACCACCGGCCGCTACATCAATGAACTGTACGGCGCGCCGCGCAAGGTCGCGGCGGCCCCCTCGAACTCCAATCCGGCCCCCCGGCCGATCGTGATCGCGGCGGCTCCTAAGCCCCCGCCCCCGCCCCCCCCGGCGCTGGATCAGATCGTGGTGATCCGAGGCACGCAGAAGACTGTCGAAACCATGCCCACGCGAGTGGCGAATTAAGGAAGGCACCCACATGAATCGCAACCTGAAACTTCAAAACAGCGGCCGTTATTCTCGAATGGCGCTCCGTGGCGCGCTGGGCGCGCTGGGAGTCCTGCTGGCCGCCGTCAGTGGCTCCGGCCAAAGCGCCGAAGATCTGCGGCTGACCGTCGGCAAGAGCGTGGTCATCGACTATCCGTCCGATATCCGCCAGATCTCGACCAGCAGCCCCGACATCGTCGACGCGGCTCCGGTTACTACCCGCGAGATCCTGCTGCATGGCAAAGGTCTGGGCAACGCCACGCTAGTGGTGTGGAGCAAGACCGGAGAACGAACCTTCTATAACGTGACGGTGGAACTCAACCTGGATCCGCTGCGCAAAATTCTGAAAGACACGTTCCCCAATGAGCAGATCGTTCCGGCGAGTTCGCGCGAATCGCTGAGCCTCAACGGCGTGATCTCGAGCAAAGATGTGGGCGACCGCGCTGTCGCGCTGGCCGGGCCCTTCGCCAAGAACGTAGTCAACAACATGCAGCTCGGCGCTCCGCCGGTCGAAAAACAAATTCTATTGCGCGTGAAGTTTGCCGAGTTGGACCGCACCAAGGAAGAACAGTACGGCGTGAATTGGTTCACCCAAGCGGGCCAGACCCAGATGTTTACGTCCACCCAGCAATCCGGCATCAGCAGCACGACCAACGGTGGTCCCGGCGCCCAAAACATTCTGACGATTGCGTCGGCGTTGAATATCTTTGCCTTCGATCCCAAACTCAACCTGGGCGCTTTCATCCAGGCGCTGCAAAGCGAAAGCATTTTAGAGATCCTGGCGGAGCCGAATCTGATGACCACCAACGGCAAGGAAGCTTATTTCCTGGTCGGCGGTGAGTTTCCGGTGCCCGTCCTTCAAGGCGGCGGCAATGCGGGAGCGGTGACCATTCAATTCCGTGAATTTGGCATTCGCCTGCGCTTTACTCCGGTGATTACTGGAAACGGCACCATTAAGCTGCACCTGTCGCAGGAGGTTTCGACTTTGGACGCCGCCAACGGTGTGACTTTCAACGGCTTTGTGATTCCCGCGATTTCGACGCGGCGTACCGAATCCGACGTGGAACTCGGCGAAGGGCAAAGTTTCGCCGTGTCTGGCCTGCTCGATAACCGCGATACCGAGGCCTTCAGCAAACTGCCGTTCTTAAGTTCCATACCGGTGTTAGGCACATTGTTCAAGAGCAAAACGCTCAAGAAAAATCGTACCGACTTGATACTGCTGGTGACTCCGGAGGTAACCACTCCGCTGGGCCCCAACGATCCACGGCCGCAGATTGCCTTCCCCAAGGATTTCCTGGTGCGCCTGTCGCAGGCCGACATTCAGAACGCCGCGGGCAAGGATAAAGCGGTCAAAAAGAATTAACGCCAGCGCCGCCGTGGCGCCAGGGAAGTTGCCGGCATGAGTATACCTGTGCAAAAAGACTCGCAGATCACCGCGCTCCTGATCGCGCCCAACCGCGACCTGGCCCAGCAGTTTGTGGCCACGCTGCCGCAGACCCGCGCGTTTCAGATTCTGGCCGATCTGAAGAGTTATCCGCCGGCGCAAACGCTGGAGATCCGCATTCGCCAATTGAAGCCGCACGCTATCCTCTTGGATCTGGCGACCGACCTGGCGGTGGCGACGGAGCTCATTCGCTTTATCACCAGCTTGACCCCGCCCGTACAAGTGGTGGGGCTCGAGACGCGCAACGATTCCGACGCCATTCTGCAATCGCTGCGCGCCGGGGCCACCGAGTTTTTAGCGGCGCCCTTTGAACTCGCGTCACAGCGCGACGCCATCGCGCGGCTGCGGCGTTTGTGCGGGTCCGAAGCTCCAGCGAGTAACGAGGCCGGGCACATCGTAGCTTTTTCGAGCGCGAAGCCCGGTTCCGGTGCGTCCACGCTCGCGACCCAAACGGCCTTTGCGCTGCGGCGCTTGACGGGCCAGCGGATTCTGCTGGCCGACTTCGATCTGACTGGCGGCACCATCGGGTTTTATCTGAAGCTGAGCCACAACTACTCGGTAGTCGACGCGCTCCAGCACGCCGAGCACCTGGACGCTACTCTGTGGAGCTCACTTGCCGTAAATCATGGGGGCGTGGATATTCTGCCTTCTCCTGCGGCGCCTTATGCGGAGCCAATCGACGGCGGCCGCCTGCGCGTGCTGATCGATTATGCGCGGCAGATCTATGACTGGGTGATCCTCGATCTGCCCACGGTCTTCAGTCAAATCAGCTTGATTGCCCTCGCCGAATGCGAGCGGGCCTATCTGGTGAGTACTTCCGAGCTGCCCAGTCTGCATCTCACGCGCAAGGCCATGTCCATGATCACGCAGGTGGGTCTGCCTAAAGAACGTTTTGAGGTGCTGGTGAACCGGGTGGAGCGGCGCGACGATATCGGCGCGGCAAATCTTGAAAAATTGTTCAACTGCCCGGTGCATGCCAGCCTGCCCAACGACTATTTTTCGCTGCACCGCGTGGTGACGCTGGGGCAGCCGCTGGGTTCAGAAGGAGAGCTGGGCAAAGCCATCGAAAAACTAGCGGCGGGATTGTGCGGTGCCTTCGACGAAGGGAAGAAGCCGGGACCGGGAGTGCGCGAGCTGAAGCCAGCCTTGTCGCACGCCTGAGAACTATGAATTTGAAAATGCCAGTGAATAGGAAGATTTAGACCATCATGTTTCCGACCACCGAAAACGCCAACAAGAACATCCAGCAGGTTTCCTGGGAACAGCGGCTGCTCAAAAACGCCGGGCGCCAGAAGACCAACCTGAAGCCGGAGTATCAGGAGCTGAAGTTCACGCTTCACCGCAAGTTGGTGGACAAGATCAATCTCGAAGCCCTGGCCACGATCGATAACCAGCGGGTGCGCGCCGAAGTGCGCCAGGCCGTAATCCAGCTCATCGACGCCGAGCCTACGCTGCTCAGCTCGCTCGAAAAACAGCAGATCAGCGACGAAGTACTGGACGAAGTCTTTGGGTTAGGACCGCTCGAACCGCTGCTGACCGATCCCACCATCTCCGATATTCTGGTGAACACTTATAAACAGGTTTATGTCGAGCGCCGCGGGTTGCTCGAGCTCACCAACGTAACCTTCCGCGACGACCAGCACCTGCTGCGCATCATCGACAAGATCGTCAGCCAAGTGGGCCGCCGCATCGATGAATCGACCCCCATGGTTGACGCACGCTTAAGCGACGGGTCGCGCGTCAACGCCATTATCGCGCCGCTGGCGGTTGACGGTCCGTTGCTTTCCATTCGCCGTTTTTCGACCGACAAGCTGATGCCGCAGGATCTGGTCGAGCGCAATGCCATGACCCAGGGCATGATGGAACTGCTCGAAGCGGCCGTCAAGGCCCGCCTCAATATCATCATCGCTGGCGGTACCGGCTCCGGTAAGACCACGCTTCTCAATGCGCTCTCTTGTTTCATTAACGGCAAGGAGCGCATTGTCACGATTGAAGACGCGGCCGAATTGCAGTTGAAGCAGCCGCATGTGGCGCGCCTCGAAACCCGCCCCGCCAATCTCGAAGGCAACGGCGCGGTGCGGCAGCGCGAATTGCTGGTCAATAGCTTGCGTATGCGTCCCGACCGTATCGTCGTCGGCGAAGTCCGCGGTGAAGAAGCGCTGGATATGTTGCAGGCCATGAACACCGGTCACGACGGCTCGCTGACCACGGTCCACGCCAACTCCCCGCGCGACGCCGTATCGCGCCTCGAAGTCATGGTTTCGCTCGCCAACTCCAACATGCAGCTGGTGTCGATCCGCCAGCAGATCGCGAGCGCCGTGCATCTTCTGGTGCAGGCCGCGCGTATGAGTGACGGCTCGCGCCGCGTGGTGTCGATCACCGAGGTCACCGGCATGGAAGGCGAAGTGGTCACGCTGCAGGATCTATTTGTCTTTGAAAAGCGCGGCATGGATCCCGACGGCAAGGTAGTCGGCCGTTTTGCCGCCACCGGTATTCGTCCCAAGTTCTATGAAAAACTGCTCAGCGCCGGCATCCGCCTGCGCCAGGATCTGTTCGAAGAAGTGATGGAGATCTGATCATGGGTTACTTTCTAACAATTCTTGTGTCGGTCTGGGCTCTGGCGATGGGCGCCTGGTTCATGGTCTCCAAGTACTTCAAGTCTTCCGACATTGACCGTGTGAAGGCCCGCCTGCTGGGCACTTCGCGGGCCAAGGCCGCCAAAGGGAAGAAAGGTGTGCCTGCCGAAAAGCAGGTCATCCTCAACCGCACCGACAACAGGAACCAGTTTGCCCAGGCGGTGGTCGAAAAGTATCAACTGGGACCCAAACTCGCCACCCTGATGGAACAGGCCGGGTTGAACTGGCCGCCCGCGCGCGTCGTGAACCTGAGCATTATGACGTTCGGTTCGGTATTGGCGGTGGGGTGGCTCTTCACTGCCGCTCCCCAAACTGCTCACGCTGGTGGCTGGCGCTCGCGGCGGCCGTGCTGCCCTGGGTGTACGTGATCCGCAAGCGCAAGGTGCGCTTGCATAAGTTCGAAGAACTGTTCCCGGAAACCCTGGAATTCGTTTCCCGGTCCATGCGCGCGGGCCATGCCTTTTCCGTGTCTCTCGAAATGATTCACCGCGAGTTCCCGGAGCCCATTTCAAGCGAGTTCCGGCGCACTTTCGAAGAACACAACCTGGGCTTACCAATCGAAGTAGCACTGCAGAAACTGGCCAAACGGGTGCCATCGCTCGACGTGCACTTCTTTGTCTCGGCCGTGCTCCTGCAGAAGCGCACCGGCGGCAACCTGGCGGAAATTCTGGACAAACTGGCTTACGTGATTCGCGAGCGCTTCAAGCTGCGCGGAAGAATTCGCGCAGTCAGCGCCCACGGAAAAATGACCGCCACCGCCCTGAGTCTGATTCCGGTGGCAGTAGCCGTGCTGATGTTCTACACCAATCCAGAGTACGTCAAGTTCTTTCTTCACCGACGATGTGGGCCAGATCATGCTGGGCTCGGCGGTGGTGCTGCAGTTGATCGGCTACGGCATCATGCAGAAGATCGTGAATATCGAGGTTTAGCGCTATGTCCCTATTACTCCCCTTGTTGATCTTTTTCGGAATCGCCGTAGCCGGCGCCATGTATGGCATGAAGATCTATGTGCGTCCGAAGGAGGCCATGGATCGCGTGGTCGGGGGCGCGCAGTCAAACGACGAGATGCCTTCGCATCCCAGCCTGGCATTTCACGACCTGATCCGGCGGCTGGGCAACCTGGTCCCGCAGTCTCCCAAAGACGTGACGGTCATGCAGCGCCGCCTGATTCGCGCGGGCATGCGAAAAGAGGGCGCACTCAAAATTTTGTACGGCGCCAAAGCCGTGTGCGGCGTGACTTTTCCGCTGATTGCCCTGGCGGCGGTGGCGGGCTCGGATACCGATCCCAGCAATAAATTCGTGGTGGTTCTGCTGGCCACCGCCATGGGCTTCTTCGGACCCAACGAATATGTGCGGCGCCGAGCGTCGGCGCGCCAGAAACAGATTGCGCGCGGCTTACCCAACGCGCTTGACCTGTTGGTGGTTTGCGTGGAGTCCGGCTTGGGTCTCGATCAGGCCATCCTCCAGGTGTCGAAAGAACTGGAGCATGCGCACCCCGAGATCAGCGAAGAATTTGGCCTGGTGAACCTCGAACTGAAGGCCGGCAAACGCCGCGTCGAGGCTCTACGGAACCTGGCCGAGCGCACCGGGGTCGACGATCTTAAGAAACTGGTGGCGGTGCTGATTCAGGCCGACCGCTTCGGTACCGGCGTCGCGCAGAGCTTGCGCGCCCATTCCGATTTCATGCGCGTCCAGGCGCGCCAAGTGGCTGAGGAGAAAGCCGCCAAGCTGGGCGTAAAACTGATTTTTCCGATCTTCTTTTGCATCCTCCCCTCGCTGTTCGTGGTGACGGTGGGGCCGGTGGCCATGAAGATCATTCGCGAGTTAGTGCCGATGATGCAGAACATCTAGGACCCGGCTAAAGCTTAGTCCTAGAAGAGCCGAATTCACTGATATCAGGAAAGGAGAAATGCGATGGATTCTTCCACTGTTCGAATCGTTTGTGCCGTGCTAGCGGTCCTGTTTCTAGGGATCATCGTGCTGCGCCGCAAAAAGAACGCCGAATAACACGAAAGCTCCTTTTGGGAAGGCGCTCGCGCTCGCAACCAGGCTCGCGCGCCTTCCGCGAAAAGATGTCTTTCAAGATTGCGAAAACGGCCCGCCGCGAAGCGGGCAGTTTATCGCCGCGGGAGAGGTAGCTGAAGTGATGGTAGCTGGAGTTGTGAAAGCTGGAGTCCGGAAAGCCGCAGTTTTGAAAACCGCAGTTTTAAGATTGGGAGTCTTGCATGTCGCGTAAGTTTTCCTTGATCACCCTCGGGATCATGGCGGGGCTCGCCTGCGTTGCGCAGACCCCCACCTTCGGGATACGGGTTCCGATTGGCGGTGAAGCCATCGATCTGGCCCTCGACGAGCCCCGCGGCGTGTTGTACATCGCCGACTTTACTGCCAGCCGCATCGAGCGCATGAACCTGGCGACTTTCAAGTTGCTCGCGCCCATCCCGGTCGATCCCAACCCGGGTTCCATGTCGCTGTCCCCCGATCGCCTGTGGCTGCTGGTGTCGCACTACGACAATCCGGCCACGGGAACGGCCACCAACAATCACCTGACTCTAATCAATCTGCTGGACAACACGCAACAGAAGCTGGCGCTGCCCGATCCACCTTTGGCTGTCATGTTCGGCGCCGATAACCAGGCGCTGGTGGTTACTACTAAACAATTCTTGCTGTACAACCCGGTCTCCAACACAGCCAACCTGCTCGAAACCATCGCCGCCTTCACCGCCACCACCATTCCGGCTTCCGACGGGTCCTTCCCGCTCGACATCACCACCGCGTCGGTTTCCCGCTCGGGCGATGGCAACACGATTTTCGGCGTGGGCGGCTCCGGCGAAGCCATCACCTTCCGCTACGATGTGCCGTCGCAGACCGTCAACCCCGGCGGCATTGTGATCGGCAACGGAAACCTGGGGCCGCGCGTCGTCAGCTTGAGTCAGGATGGCTCCCGCGTCATGGTGGGCTGGATCATGCTCGACCGCACCCTCGGCATCACGAATTTCGTTCCAAAAGCCAGCAATCAATTCAGCGTCGGCACCAGCCTGTTTGACGATTCGCGCGGCTGGATCTACGCACAGATCCCAGCGGTAGAAAAGGACCCGCCGGTGTTACAGATCCTGGCGGGGGACAATCTCACCGTCCTGCAGCGCCTGAAGCTGCCCGAAAACACTACTGGCAAGAGTGCCTTCAGCTCGGACTCTAAAATCATGTACTCGGTCTCGGACTCGGGGGTTCTGGTTCTGCCCGTCGGCTATCTGAGTTCCTATCCCCGGGTGGCGAGCTCGACGCCGAGCGTGCTGCTCCAAGGGAACTTCTGCGATAGCGGCAAAATCTCTCGTACCATCACCATCTCGGACCCGGGCGGGTTGATCAACACGGCGTTCAGCTTCAAGCCAGCGAACCCTGCAGTTACTGTTTCGCCCGCCAGCGGTAGGACCCCCGCGACGGTCACTGTCACTGTAGACCCCACGGCTTTCTCCGGACTCAACGGAACGCAAGCGGTGGACCTCGGACTCACCTCGAGCGAAGCCGAGAACGTGATCGACCCGGTCAAAGTGCTGTTCAATCACGCCGAGCCTAACCAGCGTGGAACCATTCTCGAAGTGCCCGGCACGCTAGTCGATATTCTGGCGGATCCGGTGCGCGACCGTTATTACGTGCTGCGCCAGGATAACAACACGCTGCTGGTTTTCGACGGCTCTAACAACGCCCTGCTCCAAACTCTGCGCACCGACAATGTGCCCACAACCTTGGCAATGAGCTTTGACAATCAGTTCCTCTACATTGGACACGACGCCGCGCAGACCCTGGCCATCTACAACCTCGATGACTTTAGCCGCCTGCCCGATGTTTCGATCGCCGCCGGCAACGGAAACGTGGTGCGCTCACTGGCCGTGGCGAATAACCGTATCATTGCGACTTCCCGCGATTACAAAGGCCAGGGGCACATCCTTCTGATAGACCCCATCACTTTGACCGCCACTCAACCCGACACCGTCGGAGTCTGGAACAACCAGATTCACATACTATCGGTGGCCACGGCCCCTCCCGGTGGAGCGCAGGTCCTGGTGGCGACGCCAGATGGATTTACTTTCCTCTATGACGCCGGGGTGGGCGATTTCACGGTCTCACGGCAGGATTACACATCCTTAGCGGGCGCCTACGGCGCATGGCCCGGTCTTTTTATCGTCGACTCGCATATGCTCGATGGGTCGCTGGTTCCCCTGTTTGACGTCGACTCCTCACGGGGGCCGTCCTCCGGCTTTACCTTCTCCGGGGCGGGCGTGCATACGGGTGCGGTCGACTCGGTCAGCCCGGGATACGCCGAACGCGTCGATTGGTCAAATGGCGCGGCGGTGCTGCCCACGTCCCTTGTCGAAGCGCCCCTGTTGCCGGATCCGAGTGGAGTGATGGGCCAGTTCATCCGCACTCTGGCGGTGCTGCCGTTCCACAATACCTACGTCAGCTTGTCGGTTTCCGGCCTCACCCTGCTGGCTTCGAATTACGATGCTCCGCTGCCTCAACCGGTCATTACCAGCGTCGCCAGTGCGGCCGACGGAGTCTCCGGCGTAGCCTCGGGCGGATTGATTTCGGTTTTCGGCAGCAATCTCAGCCCTTCCCCGATTGCCTCCAGCGGAGTGCCGCTGCCCACCGTTCTGGGCAACAGTTGCGTACTCGTGAACGGGTCACCGATTTCGTTGCTGTTGGTTTCTCCCGCGCTGATCAACGCGCAATTAGACGATGCCACCAGCGGCCCGTCCACCATCAGCGTCCGTACGCCGCAGAATGTGAGCCCGGATTTCAACTTCACCGTAGGCCCCACCGCGCCCGCCGTGTTTCTCAACGGAACGGATGGAATCTCGACGAATCTGCCTTCCGTCACCCGCGCCGCTAACGGCTTGCAGGTGACCCCTTCGAATCCGATTCATCAAGGTGATTCGCTGACTATTTTCGCGGCCGGACTGGGGTTGACTTCGCCGGTAGTGGCCGCCGGCGCTGTGTCGCCTGCGAATCCTCCGGCGGTGGTAGTGGTGCAACCCAAGGTGACGCTCAATGGTGTGGCCCTGCCCTTGACCTTCGCGGGATTGGTGCCCGGGCAAATTGGCGTGTACGAAATTCAGGTGAATGTTCCAACCTATACGCCGCAAGGATTGAGCGTGCCGCTAATCATCACGCAAAACGGACAGTCGCAGACGGTGAACGTCCGCGTGGTGCATTAAACACATGGCGTACCTGGTAACAGCGAGATCCACTCGCCCAGGAATCGCCGCCCACATGGGAAAGAACTGGAATAGAACAGGGGAGAGTGCTATGAGACTGTATCGAATCTTGGGAGTTTGCGGGCTGGGCCTGATGACGATGGCGCCGTCCGCGATGGCGCAGAAATGGGAGTTCGGCGGCGGCGTGGGCGGCAGTTTCTACTTGTCGCGCGACGTCAGCAACGGCTCCGCGAAAGCCAACGCCGGAATTGAAACCAATGTCGCCAGCAGCGTTTGGCTGGGCGAAAATCTTGGCGATAAATGGGGCGGGGAAATCCGCTACGACTATCAGCGCGGCGACCTGCAGTTGAAGAGCGGCGGGGCGTCAACCTCCTTCAGCGGCGACACGCACGCCATTCATTACGATATCCTGTGGCACGCTACTCCGCGTGGCTCCAAAGTGCGGCCGTTCCTCGGGGCGGGCGCGGGCATTAAGGTCTATCGCGGCACCGGTGCAGAACTGCAGTCGCAGCCTTTGAGCCAGTTTGCTCTGCTCACCAAGGGGAACCAATTGGAGGCCCTGCTCAGTTTGGGCGCCGGCATTAAGTGGCAGGTCGCGCCGTCATTGCAGGTGCGCCTGGAAGTGCACGATTACATCACGCCCTTCCCCAAGGAAATCATCGCGCCCAATGTGGGCTCGCACGTGTCCGGCATTTTGCAGAACATCGTGCCCATGATTGCCATCGCTTATACGTTCTAAAGGACGGGTTTCGCCGCCAGGCGCGCATCATTCCATATGTACTTCGACGCAACTCCGATGAACATGACCATCCTGCTGGTGGTCAGCCTGGCGATCATCGCGATTGTGTTGCTGATGCGCGGGCGCTATGACAGCAACCTTCCGCTACTGTATTTCAGCGCGGCGCTCGCCGTGCATGTACTCTCAGACCGCGTGTTGTCGCCGTATTTGCTTTACTCCGGCATCGCCTTCGCCCTGATTCTGCGCTTCGAGTTCATGGGCAAAGGCTTCACCAAGTTCATCGGGATCATGACCTCGCTTGCTATGGGCTTGACGGTGGTCGTTTTCCTGACGCAGGTTTTCGGGGACGGGCGCGACTTGTTTTAGTCCGTCCCTCTCAGTCTGTCGTCTCTAATCCTTCGTTACCGGCAGCCCCGCTTCATTCCACGCCCGCCACCCGCCGCCGAGAGAAATCGCATCGCGATACCCCATCTGCCGCAGTGCATCGGCCACCAGCGCCGAACGGTAGCCGCCCCCGCAATACAACACCATCTTGGTGGAAGTATCCGGCACCCGCGTCTCGATATCGCGCTCAATGATCCCCTTACTTAAGTGGATGGCTCCCTCGGCGTGCCCCGCGGCCCATTCGTGATCTTCGCGGACATCGATCAACAAATGTCCTTCGCGCGGCAGTTTCTGATATTCCGTGATATCGATTTCCTGCACGCGCTCCTTTGCGTCGTTTACGAGCGCGAGGAAACCAGGGTTGTGTTTCATGCTTTTAGGGTACCCGACGTATCCGCGCGCCCACGCCCGCCAGCTTCGCTTCGATTCTGTCATAGCCGCGATCGATGTGGTAAACCCGGTCGATCACAGTTTCTCCCTGCGCCGCCAACCCTGCCAGCACCAAGGACGCACTCGCGCGCAAATCGCTGGCGATCACCTGCGCGCCGGAGAGCGGCATGCCTCCCGCGACCATCGCCTGCCGGCCGTCCAGGCGAATGTTCGCGCCCATGCGCGCCAGCTCCAGCGCATGCATGAAGCGGTTCTCAAAAATGGTTTCGGTGATGATCGAAATCCCCGCCGCCTGCGTCATCAGCGCCATGAACTGAGCTTGCAGATCGGTGGCGAACCCGGGATGTTCTTCGGTGGTGACATCCACGCTCTTGAGTTTTCCGTCCCTGCGCACGCGCAGTGTCCCCGGCGCCGGCTCGCTCACTTCGGCCCCCGCGCTCACCAGTTTTGCGATAAACGCCCGCAGATGTTCAGGCTCGCAGCCGCTCACCAGCAGATCGCCGCGAGTCATGGCCCCTGCGATCAGAAAGGTCCCGGTCTCGATACGGTCGGCTATGATGGCGTGCTGAGCACCGTGCAATTTCGCGACGCCCTTGACGCGAATCACGGAAGTTCCCGCGCCCTCGATCTGCGCGCCCATCTTCGTGAGCAGCGCCGCCAGATCCACCACCTCTGGCTCGCGCGCCGCGTTGTGAATCACAGTCTCGCCCGACGCCAGCACCGCAGCCATCAGTAGGTCTTCCGTTCCCGTCACCGTGATGCGCTCGAAACGCACCTCCGTGCCTTTGAGTCCATGCGGCGCTTCGGCTTCGATATAGCCGTGTTCCTGGCGAGTTGTCGCTCCTAGTTGTTCCAGCCCCGCCACATGAAGATTGATAGGCCGTGTGCCGATCGCGCACCCTCCCGGCACCGACACCCGCGCCCGTCCGCAGCGCGCAACCAGCGGACCCAGCACCAGACTCGACGCCCGCATGGTCTTCACTAAGTCGTAAGGCGCCTCCGGGTTCTCAATCGCGCCCGCTGCCACCGTCACCCGCTCGCCTTCGACCGTGACCCGAGCTCCGGCGTGCTCCAGCAATTTCTCCATGGTGTGGATGTCGCGCACCGGAGGAATGCGGTCCAGCACCACCTTCTCCGCGGTCAGCAGGCACGCGGCCAGCGCTGGCAGCGCCGAATTTTTCGCGCCGCTGATGGCGATCTCACCTGCCAAAGGAATCCCGCCCTGAATCTCAAACTTGTCCAAATGAAGCCAATGCCTCCCGAATCCGCCCGCCCGTTTGGGCCAGCAGCCGCTCCGCTTCCGTGCGCGAAACTTTGATCTTCTCCATGATAATCGCCGCGCGCACGCTGTTCCCGCTTTCTGTCAGCAACTCCGCCGCCCGCTCGCTCGAGACGCCGGTGGTCTGCCGGATAATTCGCCGCGCGCGTTCCCTTAGCTTGTGGTTGGTGGGCTGCACGTTCACCATCTGGTTGCCGTAGACGTGTCCCAGCCGGATCATCACGGAGGTACTGATCATATTAAGAACCAGCTTCGTCGCCGTACCCGCCCGCAAGCGTGTGGAACCCGCCAGCACTTCCGGCCCAGGCTTGGGCTCGATCGGAAAATCCACAGCCCGCGATAATTCGGAATCCGGAGTACAACTGATGCCGCACGTGATACCGCCCAGGCTCTTGGCTTTTGCCACCGCACCCAGCACGTAAGGCGTTCGCCCACTGGCCGCGATCCCTACGACCACGTCGCCCGCACCGAACCCCGCGGCTGCAAGATCGCGTGCCCCAGCCTCAGGATCGTCTTCACTCGCCTCCACGGACCGCCGCAATGCCGCTTCACCCCCCGCGATGATGCCCCTCACCAAATCTGGAGGTACGTTGAAGGTGGGTGGGCACTCGGCAGCGTCCAACACTCCCAGCCGCCCGCTAGTCCCCGCGCCCACATATAATAAATGTCCGCCCCTTTCCAGGGCGCTCGCGATGGCCTCCACGGCTGCCTCGATCCGGGGGATTTCCCGCCCCACAGCTGCGGGGACCTCCCCGTCAGCAGCGTTCAAGATCCCTAGAATCTGTGCGATAGGCAGCGAATCCAGGTCCCGGGAGCCTTCGTAGGACCGCTCCGTTAGAAGATCATCGAGCATTGGTATTGGTGCAGCTTCCTTGTAAGGCCTGCGGCTACCATTCTATACGGCCCGAACCCTATCTGCCCGCTCAAAACAAGGACCTAAGCATTCTCTCAGGGGTTCTCTCGCTGGAAAAGTACTAGGTTTAGGCCCGGCCCCTAAAAATGTATCCACAACAAAACATTACGCTAACGAGATGGCTCAAACCAGAGTACTAGTAGTTACGCTAAGGTAATGCATTGACACACTATCGGAGAAGACCCTATACTGCGTAGGTAAGAGATAAGCGTTTACCGTAGTCGAATTAAAGAGGCTGCGGGGAAAAAAGACTAGTCGGAGGATGAAGAAGAACACCATGAAAAAAACGAAGTTGATTTTGAGCGGCATCGCATTTGCGTTCGCGGCGATCTGCCTGTCGAGTTCGACGGCGTCGGCGGCTACCGCATGTTCGGCGCTAATGCTGCCCTCTAATGTGATGACCTCCGTATTAGCAACCTCGACTGGTTGTGACGCGGGTGGCCTAAATTTTTCGAATTTCAGCGTCTCGGCTAACCCAGCCACAATGAATGTTTTGTTAGCGAATGTCGACGTTACGTCATCCAGCGTGAATCTTGGCTTTCAAATCGGGGGCTTCGCATTCAGCTTGCCGACCTCCGCGCCGGATCTCCGGCTGTCCTACGAGGTAAAGGGTACCACCACCGGCGTGGACAACCTTTTCGGTGGCTCTCCCGGAACGAGCCTTCTGGAAATAGTCTGCGATAGCAAAGGCATCGCCAGCGGCACCAGTTGCGTGGACACACCGCTCGGGTTCATCCTCAATAGCGGGTTGCAACATGGCAGCCTCACTTTCGCCACTCCCCAAACCAACATCTGGATCATCAAGGACATTACTGTCCAGAGTAACTTTACTGGCACGGCGGTTGAGGTAAGCGACTTCACAAACAGCCACGCGACGTCCACGGTTCCGGAGCCGATGACGCTTTCGATGATGGGTGCCGGCCTTCTGGGCTTGAGCCTCATCTCCCGTCGGCGCAAGAAGAGCTAACTTCCATCCTCCTTCGACGAATTCTTTTCAGGGCGCAGCGCAAGCTGCGCCCTTTTTCCATTTTCAGACGCATGCCTCCGCACGCAAAAAGAGCGCCCCTCTTGAGGGCGCTCTTTGAACTGGTGCTAAATCGTTGGTTGCCGTTTACGCGCTGAACGAACTGCCGCAGCCGCAAGTGGACTTCACGTTGGGGTTGTTGAACTTGAATCCGGACCCTTCGAGCGTCTCCACGTAATCCACCTGGACGCCGTCCAGATATAGCAGGCTGGCCTGGTCAATGAAAAGTTGCAAGTCGCCGAACTTGTAGGTCTTGTCCAGCATGCCGGGGGTGTTCTCGAAAGCCATGGAATAGCTAAAACCCGAACAGCCGCCGCCTACCACCGAGATACGTAGACCAGCCGGTTTTGGCTCTTGTGTATCCAGGATTTCCTTAACCTTGCTTACAGCGGTTTCCGTTAGTTGTACCATGTGTGTTAGGCCTCACCCTCAATTGTACATGATGCGGGCCGGGGAGCAAAGGATTCAGCTTCCATGCGTCCATCTTAACCGTAACTTAAACCGAGCCAGCCGCGTCGGACCAGATAGCGAGGGACTCCAGTGGCTATGGACGGCTCAATTGGCATTCTCCCCTTTCCGCTAGCCGGCGAGGGAACCCGGGCGAGGCCCCGAGTGGATCACAAGAACAGCGATGAAGCGGCGCTGGTCCGCCGCGTCCAGGCCCGCGACGAGATGGCGTTCCGGGAGATCGTCGAACGCTACCAGTCCAAGGTGTTTTCGATCATATACGGTATCCTGCGCAACCGCAATGACGCCGAGGATATCGCGCAGCAGGTTTTCGCCAAAGTTTACTTTTCCCTCAAGAATTTCGATTTCCGTAGCTCCCTGCTGACCTGGATCTACAAAATCACCGTCAACGAGTGCTACGACTACCTGCGCAAGAAGCGCGTCCGCAAGCTGGTTTACGAGAGTGATTTCTCCCAGGAAGACGCCCAACGCATGGAAGCCTCCGAACCGGCCGTCGACGGCGCGGTCCCGGCCGATACCCGCCTCGCCCAGCGGGACCTGATCCTAAAGCTGCTCTCCAAGGTTTCCGAAGAAGAACGTACCTTGATTTTGATGAAGGAAGTGGAAGGCCACTCCGTCGAGGAATTGGCCGGAATGACCGGCTTGAACGAGAATACAATTAAAGTTAAACTGTTCCGGACCCGACAGAAATTATTGAAGGCGGCTGGGCGGTTGACCCGGATCCGCTGATTGTGCGCCGGGCGTATGAAGCGGGCACAGACCCGCGGATCGGCAATGGCTTTTTAAGAAGTGATTGAGGGAAGAACGATGCATCGCGAGATTCGGGATCATATCGAGAACGTGCTAGCGGGCTCCGAACCTGAACACTTGGCCGGGTGTGAGGAGTGCCGCAGCGAAGTTCAGGGCATGCAGGAACACACCGCTCTCATGCGCGAATTGCGGGCGCCGGAAGGCTTCGTAGCGGAACCGCGCGCTGGCTTCTACGCGCGCGTGATGGAGCGCATCGAGGCCGAAGGTCCGATTTCCATCTGGAACATTTTCATAGAATCCGCGTTCGGACGCCGCATCGCTGTAGCGTCGATGGCGCTGGCAATTCTGCTGGGCGTCTACCTAGTGACCTCGGAGCGCTCGGCTGAAGACCCCATGATCGCGGGCCAGGAAGCTCAGCAAGTGATCGTTGTGGGTGAGGACGGCCCGGCGCGCGTCATCACGCAAATGGATGCGTCTGCAGTGGGCCAATCCTCCCAGGATGCCGTTCTGGCTGACCTGGTCACCTACCAAGAGCAATAATGGCGCAGGACCTGGCCGGCAAAAATCCCAAAGTGATCGGAACGCTGGTGTTGGTATTTCTGGCGGGGGGCGCCGTGGGCGCTTTGACCATGCAGATCGGGCTCCACGACAGATTGCATCGCACGGTGTCTGCCGCTTCGGCTCCTGCCGCGGTTCACAAGGCTCCCACCAACGATGCGCTGGTGCAGCGGTTCAAGACGGAGTTGAATCTCTCCGGCGATCAGACCGATAAAATCGCGATGGTCCTGGAGGATTACCGCCAGTATTATCAAAGTCTGCAGGATCAGTTAGACGACGTTCGTTCTACCGGCAAGACCCGCATCCTGCAGATCCTCGACGAGCAGCAGCGCGCCAAGTTCGAAAAGATCATGGGCAACCTGCAGCCCGCGCTCGAAGCCAAATAGCCGCTCCCTTCAGTCGCGGTTCAGTGACAGACTGCTGTGCGTACCCTCACACAGAACCGCGCGCGCAGCAAGCGGACTTAACTCTTCGGCCGATCCGCCATTTTGCGCTCCAGCGCCTTCCACAATCGCGATTCGACACCCGCTGGAATCGCCTGCGGTTCCATTCCTTTATAAACCTGCAGCGTCTTCAGGGTGGTGTCTACAATCACGAAACAGTTGGGGCATTGGTTGACGTGCGCCGCTAGGTGGACCTTGATCTCGGCGTCTACAGTCGGGTCGAGATAATCGTTCAGTTCCTGAAGAAATTGTTTACAGGTAACCAAGCAAATCGTCCCCTTTCCGCTTGAACTGGCGGGTCAGTTTTTCACGCAGCGCCAAACGCGCTCTCAATAGCCGACTCTTCACGGCCGGCACCGAAATCCCCAGCGCCTCAGCCGTATCTTCCGTACTCAGTTCTTCGATGTCGCGCAATGTGAAAACGGTTCGGAAATCTGGCTTTAAGCTATCCACTGCCTCATCCAGAATCGTCTGCATTTCCTCGCGGGAATAGCGCTGCTCCGGGTTATCTTCCCAGACCGCTATCTCCCTTTTCACCTCTTCTTCGCCTGTTTCGATAGGTTCGTCCAGAGATACGAAGCGGTTGCCCTTGCGCTTGCGCAGCTTCATCAGCGATTCGTTCACGGCAATGCGCACGATCCAGGTGTAGAACTTGGAGTTGCCCTGGAAGCCCGGCAGGTGCTCGTAAGCCTTGAGGAAGGTTTCCTGGAGCACATCCTCGGCGTCCTCGTCGTTCTGGGTGATGTTCTTGGCGACCCGATAGATCTTGCGGCTATACTCCCTCACCAAGGTCGCAAACGCCTCTTGCTCCCCCGCCTGCGCGCGGGCGACCAGCGTCGACTCGTCGAAAGCCACGGGATTGGGAGTGGGAGTCAACCAGAACCTCTCCATCCAATATAGCAGCGGCGCAGGGCACGCTTGCGAAATGTTGGAATAGACGAATGACCCGAAGTGAACTTATCCGAAGGATGGTCTTGAACGCCATGTGTGACGACTTTGAAAACATTGATCAGATCCTCCTGCCGGTGGTTGCGAGAGATTGCGCCAAGCTCGGCTTGTCGGTTGAGCGCGCCGAGATCGTGAAAACGGTGAGCGACCTAGTCATGGACGGGCTGGTCAAGGCATATGACTTGTCCGGCACCAATAGAGATCCGTTCTCTGGAGAACTCCCTGGCATGCCGGCGGTCGACATCGTCGAGGAGGACTTCAAAACTTACTTTTACCCCACAAAAAGGGGAATGGATTTCCATCTGTCCGACGATACTTGGTGGCCCTTCGACGATGACGACAATGTACTCCCAGATTGGCATCTCGGCCCGCCCCCTGCACAGGACTGACTAGGGGCCGTGCTCGTGAGGCTTGCCAAAGTAGCATCCGGAATCGGGTCAATGCCCCTTTTGACAATCACATATCACGAATGTGCTTGGGTTCGTTTGGTAATCTGATTAGTACCAATGAGTAATTTTCAGGTCACCCTTCCCGACGGAAGTGTCCAAAGTGTTCCCGCCGGAGCGGCGCCGATCGATGTTGCGCGTTCCATCAGCCCGCGCCTGGCCGACGATGCCCTGGTCGCCAAGGTTAACGGCGATCTGTGGGATCTAAGCCGCCCGCTGGAATCCGACGCCACGCTGCAAATCCTGACGCCGAAGAATCCCGAAGCGCTCGAAGTTTACCGGCACTCGACCGCGCATTTGCTGGCGGCGGCCGTGCTCGAACTGTTCCCGGAAACCAAGCTCGGCGTGGGTCCCGCCATCGAGAACGGTTTCTATTACGATTTCCAGCGGCCCGAAGCATTCTCCCCCGAAGACCTCGAAAAGATCGAGAAAAAGATGTGGGAGTTGCAGGCGCAGGACCTGCCCTACAAGCGGCAGTACATGGACAAGGAAGAAGGCCTGAAGCTGTACGGCGATCAGCCCATGAAGTGCGAGCTGATTACCGAGAAAGCCGACGAAGTGTTTTCCGAATACACGCTTAGGGAACCACTTCATCGATTTCTGCCGCGGCCCGCATGTGCCGTCCACCAAGAAGATCAAGGCGTTCAAGCTGCTCTCGATCGCCGGCGCTTATTGGAAGGGGAACGAAAAGAATGCGCAGTTACAGCGTATCTACGGGACGTCGTTTTTCACCAAGAAAGAGCTGGACGAATATCTTGCCAAACTAGAAGAGGCCAAGAAGCGTGACCACCGCAAGCTGGGACAGGAGCTCGACCTCTTCAGCATTCAAGAACTCGCCGGCCCCGGGCTCATCTTCTTCCACCCCAAGGGCGCGCGCGTGCGCAAGATCATCGAAGACTGGATGCGCGACCAGTACCTGGCGCGCGGCTACGATCTGGTCTACACGCCGCACGTTATGCGCGCGGATTTGTGGAGAACCTCCGGCCACCTGAGCCACTACGCCGAAAACATGTTCGCCGGCATGGAGCTCGACGACGCGGAATACCGCCTGAAGCCCATGAATTGTCCCGGGCCACATCCTGATCTATCGCGACCGCCTGCGCAGCTATCGCGAACTGCCGGTGCGCTTGGGCGAACTCGGAACCGTGTACCGCTACGAACGCAGCGGCACCATGCACGGCTTGCTGCGCGTGCGCGGCTTCACGCAAGATGACGCGCACATCTTCTGCACGCCCGAGCAAATCGAAGACGAAGTGGTGAGCTGTCTGGAGTTCGCCCTCGATACGCTGAAGACCTTCGGCTTTGAGCAGTACGAAGCCGAGATCTCGACCTGGGATGGCGGCAAGAGCGGCAAGTACGATGGTGCGCCGGAATTATGGAAGCTCGCGGAAGACGCGTTGCAGCGTGCAGTCGATCGCCTGGGAATCAAGGCTCCCGTGATCCCCGACGAAGCCGCGTTCTACGGTCCCAAGATCGACGTGAAGCTGCTTGATGCGCTGGGCCGTAAGTGGCAGCTCTCGACGGTGCAATTCGATTTCACCCTGCCGCAGCGCTTCGGCCTGGAGTACGTCGCCGCGGACGGCGCACGTCATCAGCCGCTGATGGTGCACCGTGCGCTTTACGGCAGTATCGAGCGTTTCTTCGGCACTCTGGTCGAGCATTACGCGGGTGCGTTCCCGGTGTGGCTGGCTCCGGTGCAAGTCGTGGTGATGCCGATTACGGACCGGCAGCTCGATTACGCAAAGATCGTTCACGCGCGCCTCGAAGCCGCGGGTCTGCGCTCGCATCTTGATGACCGCAAGGAAAAAGTAAATCTCAAAATTCGTGAATCGCAATTGCAGAAGGTGCCTTACATGTTGGTGGTGGGCGACCGCGAAGCCGAAGCCGGCACCGTGTCGGTGCGGCACCGCAAACACGCCGACATGGGCGTGAAACCGCTGGAGCAGTTTGTGGAAGACGTGTGCAAGCTGGTCGAGTCGAAATCCGCGACGGAATAATCGCGCGCAGGATCCTGAGCCCCACCACCGGCTTCATCGCCGAGGCGGGGTTCACGCATTCGCTGACACCCGCGCGCAATTGCACGTTCGGTTGCACCTATTGCTACGTCCCCACCATGCGCATCCAGGGCGGCCTGAAGCCGGAGGATTGGCAGCGTTGGGGCCAGTTCACCACTTTCAAGAGCAATGCGCCGGACTTGCTGCGGCGTGAACTGCGCGAACAGCGGCGCATTTACTGCTCGCCCATGGTTGACCCCTATCAGCCCGCCGAAGAGAGCGAATGGATGATGCCACGCATTCTGGATGAACTCATGGAAGCGCCGCCACGGGTATTCGTCCTGCAAACGCGCGGGCCTCTGATTCTGCGCGACCTCGAAAAACTGCGAGCGCTCGCGCGGCGCACCACGCTGCGAGTGAGCTTCTCGATCACCACGAACCGGGAAGAAATTCGTAAGTTGTACGAGCCGCTTTGCGCGCCCATCTGTGAACGCCTGGACGCGATCCGCGCGCTGCGCGACGCTGGGATCGAAACCTACGCAACCCTCGCGCCCCTGCTGCCGTGCGATCCCGAAGAACTGGCGCAGCGCGCTCTCGAAGCCAGCTGCCGCGACCTGATCGGCGATCCGTTACACATTCGCAGCACCAAGCCGCGCGGCGCCACCACTCGCGAGGCCGCGTTCCGCGTGAGCGCCTCGAACCATCACCAACAGTGGTTCGACGCCGAGTTTCAAGACGAAGTCGTGGCGCGCATCCGAAGCCGCCGCCCGCTCCCTCGGACACCGCTTCGCCACGGGACCCTCCGGGTTTGCGACATTGGCTGTATGAAGCTCCTCGAACACATTCTGGGCCGGAACCATTCCGGTGCCTGTGGTCAAACCTGGATCGAAAATCCCGGCGGCGGTGAGTTGGTGTCGCTCAATCCCAGCGACGGCAGCGAACTGGGCCGTGTGCGCCTGGCGGTCGAGGAAGACTACGACGAAGTGCTGTGGGCCGCCACCAATACTTTTGAGCGCTGGCGCATGCTACCCGCGCCGCAACGCGGAGAGATCGTGCGCGAAATCGGCGAAGAGCTGCGCGCCGCTAAGGACGAGTTGGGCGCTCTGGTCACCCTGGAAATGGGCAAGATTCTGGCGGAAGGCAAAGGCGAAGTGCAGGAAATGATCGACATCGCCGATTTCGCCACTGGCCTTTCGCGCCAGCTTTACGGTCTCTCGATGCAGAGCGAGCGCCCCGGCCACCGTATGTATGAGCAATGGCATCCGCTGGGTGTGGTGGGCGTCATTAGCGCCTTCAATTTCCCAGTGGCGGTGTGGAGTTGGAACGCGCTGATCGCGATGGTCTGTGGCGATACCGTCGTCTGGAAGCCCTCGCCCAAGACTCCTTTAACGGCAATCGCGGTGCAACTGATCTGCAATCGTGTGCTCGTGCGGCGCGGCTGGCAAGGCGTCCTGAACCTGGTGATCGGGCGCGATGACGTGGTGGGAGACCGCCTGATACGCGACCCCCGCGTGCCTCTGATCAGCGCCACGGGCTCCACGCGCATGGGCAAGCATATCGCTCCCATCATCGCGTCGGGCATGCGGCGGAGTCTGCTCGAACTCGGCGGCAACAATGGCGTCATCGTGATGGATGACGCCGACCCCGATCTGGTGGTCCGTGCCGTTTTGTTCGGCGCGGTGGGAACGGCGGGTCAGCGTTGCACTTCACTGCGGCGATTGTTCTTGCAGAAGGGCATCGCGGCCCGGATCACGGAACGATTGCTAGCGGCTTACCAGCAGATTCGCATCGGCGATCCGCGCGACCCCGCCACGTTGATGGGTCCGTTGATCGACCGCGAGGCCGTCGACAACATGATGCGCGGGCTGGATCGCATCCGCGAGCAGGGCGGGGAAGTGCTCTGCGGTGGCCGCCACTTGAAAGATTGTTTCGTCGAGCCCACTATCGTGCGTGCGCATTCGAACATGCCGGTTCTCAAGGAAGAAATCTTCGCGCCCATCCTTTACCTGCTGGAATTCGAAACACTGGAGGAGGCCATGGCCTGGCACAACGACGTTCCCCAAGGACTCTCCTCGGCGATCTTCACTTCCAATTTGACCGCATCCGAGACGTTTCTGAGCGCTCGCGGCAGTGATTGCGGCATCGCCAACGTTAACATCGGCACCAGCGGCGCGGAAATAGGCGGAGCGTTCGGAGGCGAGAAAGATACCGGCGGCGGACGCGAATCGGGCAGCGACGCCTGGAAAGCCTATATGCGCCGCCAGACCGTCACGGTCAACTGGTCCGGCGAACTGCCACTGGCACAAGGCATTAAATTCGATTTGTAATCCGCTTGCTGCGCGCGCGGTTCTGTGCGCGGCGCCAACTCGCGTCCGCCCCCCAACAGAACCGCGCGCGCAGCAAGCGGCTACTTCTTGCTGCTGGTGACGATGATGCCCGGCTCTTTCATTAACTCGCGCACAGTATCGCGGATGATACGTTCCGGTTTTTCCAGCAGCCGGTCATTGCCGAACATTTGCACGCGCACAAAACCCTTGGCATCCACAAACATTATGATCGGCACGAAGGGGCGGTCCTTTGGCGTGACATTCGCCAGCTTCATAAGAGCGGGGCGATCCACGTAGCCGAAAGGAAAGTTGAGGCGGTGTTGAGAAGCATAAGGACCCACCAGCTTCGCTGCGTTTTCATCGCCCGCGGCCGCCACGATGCGCAAGCCGTGCGCGCCTTCTTCCACTTGAAGCTTTTTCAGAACTTCAAGCACCTCCGCGCAATGGTCGCAGGTAGTGGCAATCAGGGTTACCACCAGCGCGTTACCACGATACTTCTTGAGATCCAGCTTCTTGCCGCCTGCCCCAGAAATGGGCACATCCGGCAGCGGGCGCCCCGGTGGCAGGCCCGCGTAAGCCATCACCGACAAAGCAAGGAGAAACACAACGCGACGTAGCATCACTCTCTATCTTAATTGATTCTCCACTTCTTCCAGCCAATCCGGGCGCTTCAAAACTTCGCGCGGGCGGCTGCCGTCGGGCGGTCCGATGATGCCCTCGCGCTGCATCATGTCGAGGATGCGCGCGGCGCGGCCATAGCCCAGGCGCAAGCGCCGCTGCAAAGTCGATGTCGAGGCCTTGCCCTGCTCCAGCACCACACGCACGGCGTCCTGGTACAGCGGGTCCTGCGTACCGTCGAATTCTTCGGAGTCGGCTTCGTCATCCTCGGCGGGCGGCGCCAGCAGGAACGTCTGGTCGTATTCCGGCGCGGCTTGCCGTTTCCAGAATTCCACCACGTCGTTGGTTTCGGACTCGCTGACGTAGGAACCGTGCACGCGCACGAGTCGCGACGAACCTGGCGGCAGGAACAACATATCGCCGCGGCCCAGTAGGTGTTCGGCGCCCATCACATCCAGCACCGTGCGCGAATCGACACGCGTCGCCACGCGGAAGCTGATGCGCGACGGAAAATTCGCTTTGATCAAGCCCGTGATCACGTCCACGCTCGGACGCTGCGTCGCCAGCACCAGGTGCATGCCCACGGCGCGCGCCATTTGGGCCAGGCGGGTGACTGTTTCTTCGACGTTTGCGCGTTCCAGCATCATCAGATCGGCCAACTCGTCGATCAGAATCAAGATATAGGGGATCGGCTCCAGAACCGGTTCCTCGGTCTCTTCTTCGAACAGGCTACGCGGCTGCGCTTGCAACTGGCGCACCTTTTTGTTGTATTGATCGATGTTGCGGACGCCGAGCGACGCCAGCAGTTTCAAGCGCCGCTCCATTTCAAGCACGGCGTTACGCAGCGCGTTGGTGGCCTTCTTGGGGTCCGTGATCACCGGCGTGAGCAGATGCGGGATGCCTTCGTAGAGCCCGAATTCCAGGCGCTTGGGATCCACCATGATCATGCGCACCTGCTGCGGCGTGGCCTTGTACAGGATCGACATGATCAACGAATTGAGCATCACGCTCTTGCCCGATCCGGTGGACCCTGCGATCAGCAAGTGCGGCATCGAATCGAGCGCGGCAATTTTCATGCGCCCGTTGATGTCCTTGCCCAGCGCCACCGTGAGCGGCGATGCCGAGTTATGGAATTCTTCCGATTCCAAAATCTGGCGAAGACTAATGACTTCGCGCTTGGAGTTCGGCACCTCTATGCCGACGGTCGGCTTACCAGGAATGCGCTCGATCAGAATCGATTCCGCTTGCAAGCCCAGGCACAGGTCTTCGGTCAGCGTAGTGATGCGCGAATACTTCACGCCTGCCTCGGGCTTGAACTCGAAGGTAGTGACGACGGGTCCGGGGTTGATCTGAGTCACGCTCCCGCGCACGTTGAACTCTTCGAACTTGGCCTTGATAGCGACTGCGGTTTCTTTCAACTCGAGGCTGTCGAACTCAGTGCGCTCGGGCGGTTCCTGCAAAAGGCTGGTGGGCGGCAGTTTGAACGGTGAGCGGTGCTTGCGCGGCTCGGCCGGGGCGGATTTCGATGAGCTTCTGCGTGAAATATCCACGGGCTCAGGAGGCGCCAGTTCAAAAGGCGCGGGTTCGGGAGGCAGCTCCTCCAGCGTGCGGATGGGAATCTCTTCCATTTCCGCCACCGCCTCGCGTTCCATCACCTGCGGAACAAACGGGGGCCTCATCGGATCGTTGATCTCAGGCTGGTCGGGAGTCTGCACAAGGTCCGCCTGTTGCTGCTTGGCCGCCATGGCGCGTTTCAAGGCGACTTTTTCGGCACGCTCCTTGGCGGCTAGCGCGCGCTCTTCGCGCCACTTTTTCAAGCGTCCACCCATGCCGCTAAATATCCCCTTAAACCAAGACGCCGGGACGCGAAACCACGGCCCGAGCTTCGACATCTCGAAGGTCGAGACCAGATACAGTCCTAGAATCCAGCACACCGCCGTGAACATCGCCGCGCCGGTCAGGTTCATCGACGCGATCAAATCGTCGGCCAGGATGGCTCCCAGTACACCGCCCGCCGGCAGTGAGTTGGCGATAGGATGCCAGTTCGTGCCGAACCCGAACGCAGCGCCGGTCGCGCCCACCAAAAGGGCTGACCCCAACACTTTGGCCCAGGGCGTCTCGATCGGCGAAGAGCGCACCCAATTCCACCCCAGCGCCAGAATCAGGATCGGGATCGCGTACGCCGCATACCCGAACGCCTGCAACAGGAAATCGCCCAGAATCGCGCCCAGCCGCCCCATTAAATTGATGGGTTTGGTAGCAAAAGTGGCGGTATTCCAGGAAGGATCGAGCGGGTCATAAGAAGCCAGACTGATCAAAAAGAACAGCCCTACGAATAGAAACACGACCGCTACGGCTTCGTTAAGCCGGGGTCGCGAGGTGGGTCCTAAATACTTCATCTCAACCGGTGAACCGGAAGAAATGGGCCAGAGCAATTATTATTATGCCAAAAATCACACGGTAGGCGACGAAGAAGGTCAAAGTGCCGCGGCGCAGGAAGTTCATGAAGAAGCGGATGACCAGGCAGCCAGTGACTCCGCTGACCACGATTCCTATCAGGAGCGCGGTCCGCATGTCGGCCGGGATGCCGCCTTCGTGCTTCATCAGGTCGTAGAAATCCTTGGCGGCCGCCGCGCCAATGGCGGGAGTCGAGAGCAGAAACGAAAAGCGCGCAGCCGTGGCGCGGTCCAGATTTCGCAGCAGGCCGGCGGCAATGGTGACGCCGCTGCGCGAGGTGCCGGGCACGATCGACAGAACCTGCGCGAAGCCCACCGCCATGGCGTCGGCGAAATTCAGGTGCCCCAGGTCTTTCTGCCTGCGTCCTACGCGATCCGCCCACCACAAAATTAGTCCGACCACAATCATCATGGCGGCGATCACGTTGGGCGTGCGCCACACGGTTTCGGCGCGGTGCTGGAACAGGTAGCCGAAGACGCCGATCGGAATGGTCGCTGCCACCATCAGCCACAACAGCCCGCGATTGCGCGAGAGCGCCGGATCATGCTCGCTTCGCATCCCCAAGCCTTGCGCGATCACTTGCATCCAGTCGCGAAAAAAGTAAATCAGGATCGCGGCCAGCGTGCCCACATGCAGCGCGACGTCGAAGGCCAGTCCGGGATCTTTCCAGCCGAAGAGCCAGGGGATCAGGATCAGGTGCGCGGTGCTCGAAATCGGCAGAAATTCCGTGAGGCCCTGCACGATGCCGAGGACGATCGCTTCGATCAAGGACATAAACCATCAAGAGTAACGCAACCTTAGGGTAAGCTTGTGAAGATGACGATCCTGCTCGCGGCCCTGGCACTTCTGCTGGCCGGATCGCTGGTGTATTCGGTGCTATCCGTGATCGCGGCGATCCGCTATCTGGCGGCAGGACGTCCGTCCGCGCCGCCGGCGCCCGAGCCCATTAGCGTGCTCAAACCCCTGGCTGGCCTCGACGACGGACTGGAACAGAACCTACGGACTTTTTTCACCCAGAATTACCCGCAATTTGAAATCGTGTTCGCAGTGCGCGAAGCGAGCGACCCGTGCGTTCCCCTGGTACGCCGCCTCGCGGCTGAGTACTCGCACGTTCCCTCCCAACTGTTGCTAGTCGGCGAGCCGCCGTATCCCCACGCGAAAGTTTACAGCCTGGCGCGCATGCTGGCTGAGGCCCGCCATGACCTGGTGGTGATGAGCGATAGCGATATTCGTGTAGGCCCGGATCTGTTGAAAGTAATCGCTGCTGAATTCGCCGACGGGCGAACCGCGCTCGCGACCTGCCCTTACCGCGCCATCGCCGGACGCAGTTTCTGGTCAAGATTAGAGGCGCTGGGGATGAACACCAACTTCTGGCAGGGCGTATTGACAGCGCGTTTGCTCGCCGGCATGAAGTTCGCTGTAGGCCCCACGATCGCCGGCCGCCGCCGCGCAATCGAGGCCATCGGCGGCATCGAACGCGTCAAGGATTATATCGCGGAGGATTTCGACCTCGGCCGCTTGATAGCGCAAGCTGGCCATCGTGTGATTCTTTCGTCTTACGTGATCGACCACCGCATCGGCAGCGAATCGATGGCGACGAATTTCAAGCACCGCATCCGCTGGGGACGCACCAGCCGCCGCTCGCGCCCGTTCGGATACATCGGGCAGATCTTCACCTATCCGATCCCCGTTGCGTTGCTGCTGTGGGCCTTGATGGGGCAAGCGTGGCCGGTGGTCGCAGTGGCCGCGTCTTTCCGGTACGCCTCCGCGTGGATGACCTCGCAAGTGGTCCTGGGGGCTCGGCTCAATTGGCTGCTGCTCCCGGTGGAGGACGTGCTTGGCTTCCTATTCTGGATCGCGGGATTTTTCGGCAACACGATCACCTGGCGCGGACGAACTTACCGTATCGATCGCCAGGGCCGGGCGGTTGCGTAAATCACTGCCGTCCGGTCTAGGGGAAGCTTTCCGGATGCCCCACCACACATCCACTGACCAGCGGCGCCCAGCGCAGGCTGGCACCCTAGGTCTCAGCAAAATTCTGACGCGCCTCAAGGTTTGCGATCGTATATCGCGTCGCCTTCGGTCTGACCCAACACCAAACGCGTCACCTTGCCGTTTGCGTCCAAGACGAATTCCGCGTAGGCGCCTGTTGATTCGAATACGGTCTCCGACTGCGGAATTAAAGGAAGAGCGTTCAAGTAGAGCTGGCCATTGATCATGCTGACGGTTTGGGTTATACCCATGAAGCCCCTGACAGCCTGCGACCCTTCGCGAAACTCATACCGTCCTGCGTACTTCGCAAGAACGGCCGAGCTCAGGTGCACACCCGTGTTGGCAGTGCCCACCATGTGACCCTTCCGAGGATCAGATTCGTTGCACACATTCTCAAGCATGTCCGTATCCGCCGCGTAGTTTACTGCCAGCGAGAAGCTCAGAGGCTTGGTTAACGTCTCGGGATCGTCGTAGATGATCTGAAACTGCATGTGTCCGAAATCGACACGCCGGAATCTCTCGGTTACGCGCAGGTTTTCGGAATGGGGGTGGCCCGCTCTATCGAGCCAACTCCGGCCATTGAAACCGGCGGACTCGACCACAAGCGTGTCGCCCTCCCAACGGCCGACCGAGTACCCCAACCAGGTCGGGTTCGGATCTTTCGGGAGTTGGCGCCCATCCAGGTAAATCTGCCGGTAACGCCCCATGCCGCCCTCGTAAAGCACGGCCATAACCGTGGGGGACTGGATGATGCGGTACATCGTATTCAGCATCTCCGAAGGACCGCCCGGCAGGCAGTTCGTTACGGGGTCGCCCCGGTGGAAATCCGCGACACGCTTCAGGAATACAGCTTCCGCCTCTGGCCGGAAGATGCGCTCGTCCTTCAGATCCTGGATCACATCAAAACGGTAAGGGTTTACTGCGGGTTGCCACATGCCTGACAAATCTGGCTTGCCATCAGGCGTCCGTGGCGCGGGAGCCGCCAGGTTCGGCTTGCCGTTGGCAGTCCGCGGAATCCCCGGCGTGGGCAAGTTGAGCCATTGAGCGCACAGTGAAACCGGCAGCAGCCATAAGGCTGCCGCGAGCACAATTCTGTCCATAGAGGCTTCCTCCCGCTCGGCTGACTGTCCTCAAGTTTCTGTGGACTCGTCCGGGAAAATTATACAGCATCACGACGCTACTTCCTCCAGACTCCAGTTACGTATTCTCGACCGTTTCGGATGCCCCTGGTACTCCGCAATGCTCACACCAGTGAGCAGCACAAAGACCGCCACCAATCGTTTTTCCGCATAACGCTACCCGTAGACGTGCAAAGTTGGTTATCGGCGTTCGAGCTATCGCGGCTTAACCACCAGCACACTCTTGGCGTCCACCTTGCCGAATTGCATGGGAAAGCTACGCCCTGCGTAGTAGGCATCCCACTGATCCTTGTAATGCGAAGACAGCGGTTGGCCGGATTCGCCGGTGGCCAGGTTCGCGAAGGAGTGATCCAGGTCCGCCAAGTCCACGATCATGCGCAGAGACGGTCCGAGGCGGCGGGTGTACTGCTTCACAGTCGTGGGCGCGCCGTTCATGGGAACGGGGCCGATATTGAAGTAACTGCCGATGAGGGGCAAGCGGCCTTCGACGGGATTCACAAGTTGCAAGGCCTCATACTGCCCGTAGTCCCAGCGCGAAGGTTTCGATCCCTGGATCTTCTGCCCTTCTTCGAGCGCGCCGGTCAGGCAGCGTAGGAGGAACACGTTATAATTCGGGAACCAGTCCACGGGACGCTCGCGCAACAGCCGCTCGACCACGCTCGGCGCCATGAAGTTCACATACACGTCGCCCATTCCGGTCGCCGCACGCTCCGCTATTCGTTTGCGGAGTTGCTCGTAGACCAGCGACGCGAGCATCGGTGCAGCTTGGCCTTTTTCCATTTGCCCGTTCCACTTACGCAGCACGTTGACGGCTTCCAGCGTCTGCGGGTTGGTGGGCTTCTCCGCATCGAATGCCGCCACTACTTGTTGCGCCACAAACTGATCGAAGGCCGAATAAACGTCGGTTTCCACGCGCAACATTTCTTCGGCTTTCCATTTCGTGCGCGAACTCAAGAGCGCGCGGATCTGATTGGCGCGATACGGCGGCGCAAAATTGCCGTCCACTTGGTAGGGATAGTCCGCCGGAAACGGATTTTGATTCGCGCTGACGATCATTCCGGCGGGCGGGTTATACGCGTTCGGCAACTTGTCGAAGGGAATAAAGCCGGACCATTCGCAATCTGCGGTCTGGGCCGGCACATCTCCCGGGCAACTCTTGCGGACCGGCAGCAAGCCCGCCGCCTGATAACCGATGTTGCCGTCGGTATCGGCGTAAACGAAGTTCTGGCCAGGGCCACCGAAGTGTTCCAGAGCGGCGCGGAACTCGCCCCAGTTGTGGGCCTGATCGATCGCCAGAAAGGGAAAAGAGAAGCCGCCGGTTTCCGCCGCGATCCAGCGTAGCGCAAACTGCTCGCGGCCGTCCGCTACTAGCAGCGGACCGTCTTTCGTCAGGCCGTTGGTGATCGGAATAATCTTCGCGCCCTTTACGGCAATGGCGTCCTGTTCCACGCGAACGTTCGCGCGCGCGGGTTGGCTAACGAGATCCTGGACGTCGAACTGCAAGTTGGTTACACCCCAGGCGATGCGGTCGTTGTGCCCGATGATGACTGCCGGCAGCCCGATGATGGCGGCGCCGGTGACGTCCAGGCCGGGTGCTTTCAGATGGACCAAATACCAAGGCGAGGGAATCGAGAATTCCAGGTGTGGATCGTTCGCGAGAATCGGCTTGCCGCTCACCGCGTGCGATCCCGCTAGCGCCCACGCATTCGATCCGGGCTGTGGCTCGTGACCCGTGCGGACGGGGAACAAGTACTCCACCTTCGCGCGCTCGCCGCTGGCAAGCATCTTTTGCTTGAGCAATTCGCTGCGCCAACTGTTGGAGAGGAACCGGTACAGCTCGAGACCGGCCAGCATGGAATCGCGCACTGACCACGGACGCGGATCGTAGCGCAACAGAGTGAACTCGAGCGGCAAGCGATCGCGATGTGTCTCGATGAAATGATTAATGCCGCGCGCAAACGCCGCCATCAGCGCGCGTTCCTCGGGCTTCAACGCCTTTTCCTGAGCTTCCGCGATCTGGCGCAAGTTCATGCGGCGCGCTTCCTGGTCGGATTCGACCGCCGCCGCACCTACCACCTCCGCCAGTTCGCCCGCAGCGCGCCGCCGCATGCCGTCCATTTGCCACAGCCGGTCCTGCGCCATGGCGTAGCCTTCCAGGAAGATACCGTCTTCCCACGACGCCGCCTGGATGTGCGGCGTGCCCTGTGCATCGCGCACGATGCGGGCTTCGGCCGAAATGGGCGCGCTGATCTGCCCTGACGTTTGGGCCAGCGGCCGCCAGGCATACCAATAGCCCCCTGCCACAAGCGCGATCAACAAAACCGCTATGCTCAGATTGAGCAGCCGTAGCAGCCAGGAGGCGCGCACAGATAGCGATCCGTCGTGCGCGTTTTCGGGTAAGCTCACTGCTTCCGATTGTAGCGAATCGTCTTCGGGCGCCCATGTCTCTGCGACTCATCCTGCTGGTTGCCATCGTCGCCCTGAACGGCTTCTTCGCGGCCGCCGAGGTCGCGCTGGTTTCGGTGCGCCGGTCGCGTTTGAACGAACTTGCCGAGCAGGGCAACGCGTCGGCGCGCGCCGCTTTGGGATTGCTGGCAAATCCAGGACGCCTGCTGAGCGCCACGCAAGTGGGTGTCACGCTGGCTAGCCTGGGACTGGGATGGGCCGGCGAAGACACGGTCTACCAGATCCTGCTGTCGTGGTTCGAACCGTGGATCGCGCCCAACCACGCCGCCATTCCGTGGCTGCATGGGTTCAGTTTTGCGGTTGCGTTTCTAGTGATCAGCTTCGTCCACGTGGTGGTCGGCGAGGTGGTGCCTAAGAACCTGGCGCTTGAAAAGGCCGATAAATTAGCCCTGCTGGTGGCCACGCCGCTGCTGATTTTCCGGCGCATCTCGGCTCCCTTTGTGTTCGTAATCGACCGCACCTCGAGCGCCCTTTCCCACCTGCTGGGCCTGCGCGGCGGGCATACCGGAGGCGGCCACTCGCCCGAAGAGCTGAAGTTCATTGTCGAATCCAGCCACTCTGAGGGCCACCTGGAAAGTTTCGAGCAGGAAGCGATCAACAAACTGCTCGAACTCAAGGAAATCAACGCGCGCGAAATCATGACGCCGCGGCGGCAAATTGTTTCCGTGTCGGTCGGCGCCGGGCTGGATGAGTTGCTGCGCCTGACCATGCAACACAAATACTCGCGCCTGCCAGTGTATGAAGGCAGTCCCGAGCAGATCATCGGCATCCTGCATTACAAGGATCTGGTACGCGCCTGGCAGGAGCGCAAGGCGGCAGCGGACCGCCGCCAGCCGCCGCGCCCCTTCCGCTTGCGCCCGTATTTGCGCAAGCCGCTGGTGGTGCCGGAGACCAAGCCCCTGCACCAGTTGATCGATGAGTTCCGCAACCAGCACACGCATTTGGCGATGGTGGTGGATGAGTTCGGCACCTTCACCGGCTTAGTCACGCTCGAAGACGTGCTCGAGCAAGTCTTTGGCGAGATTGCCGATGAACATGATGTGCGGCCCGCACTGCCAGTGGCCGGAGCCCCGGTCGTCGAACTCGATGGCAGCACCAGCATCCGCGATGTGAGCTCGCAATACGGCATCGAACTACCGGGGGACGCGGGCTTCGAGACGCTCGCGGGGTTTCTGCTGCACCAGTTCGGCTACATCCCGGTGACGGGCGAGTCAGTAGTTCACGACGGGCGAACTTTTATTGTCGAATCCATGGATCGAAACCGCATTGCCCGCGTGAAGATCCTGAACGCGCAGCCGGCCGACGCCAGTACCGCCCCTTGAAAGCCTGAATGCCCCCCGACATTTCCCTGCTGTTTATTGAACTAGGCGTTGTGATCGTAGGGTTGGCGGTGGTGGCGCGGCTCTCCAGCAGCCTGGGTTTCTCCACCATCCCGTTGTACCTGCTGGCTGGCTTGGCGTTCGGCAAGGGCGGACTCGCGCCGCTCCCACTCAGCCAGGATTTCATTCATGTCGGTGCCGAAATCGGAGTTCTGTTATTGCTGTTCATGCTCGGTTTGGAATACACCGGAGAACAATTGAAACAGCAGTTGCAAACCGGATTACCGGCCGGAGCGATGGATCTGGTACTGAACTTTCCGCCCGGCCTGATCGCCGGGTTCCTGCTCGGCTGGAGTCCTCTCGCCGCGGTGTTGCTGGGCGGCGTTACGTATATATCTTCTTCGGGCGTGATCGCGAAGATCCTGGCGGACGCTGGCCGCCTGAATAATCCCGAAACGCCGGCGGTCATGTCGGTGCTGGTGCTGGAGGATTTGGCGATGGCCGCGTATCTGCCCTTGGTAGCGGTTCTAATCACCGGCGGGACGGTGCAAGTCATGATTACTTCGGTAGTGATTGCCATCGCGCTGGTCTCGCTGGTACTGTTTGTCGCCATCCGCTATGGCCAGCGTCTCAGCCGTTTCGCGGCGCATCAATCCGACGAAGTGATTCTGCTGTCGGTACTCGGCGCCGTGCTGCTGGTGGCGGGACTCATGCAGCGCTTACAAGTATCGGCCGCGATCGGCGCGTTCCTGGTAGGCACCGCGCTCTCCGGCCCCATCGCGGAGCAATCGCACCGCTTGCTCGCGCCCTTGCGCGATCTTTTCGCGGCGACTTTCTTTTTCTTCTTCGGACTCGAAATCGATCCCGCGAGTCTTGTCCCCGTGCTCCCCGCCGCCATCGCACTGGGGCTTTGTACCGCTGTCACAAAGGTGGGCGCCGGATACTGGGCCGCTCGCCGCCAAAGTGTCGAATCGGCAGGATGCTGGCGGGCCGGCGGCGTCCTGGTCGCGCGCGGCGAGTTCTCGATTGTGATCGCCGGTTTGGGAGTTGGCTTAGAACCCCGCCTCGGCCCCTTCGCCGCTGCTTACGTATTGCTCTTAGCCATCGGCGGACCCATTCTTTCGCGCCTGGTAAAATAGCGCTGGCCGAAAACCACCACGGACGGTTGGAGTCGGCCATTGGTGATCTGCCAGCTCACCTATTTTCAATGGGTTGGCTGTGGCACGAGAGTTGCACCCCCGGGGAGCGGAAGAAGGGAGGCAGGCCATGAGAAAGAATCGGATTTCGATGAGGATTTTGGCAGGTGCTTTGATGTTGACGGGGCTGTTATTTACCGCAAGCCCGGCGAAGGCAGAGCCGCATTTTTCAATTGGTATTGGCATCGGGCCGGGATATTATGCGCCTCCGCCGGTCGCTTACGCGCCACCCTACCCTGGACCGGGCTATTACTGGACGCCTGGTTACTATGATCCGTACGGCGTCTGGATTGGTGGGTTTTGGGGTCCTCGATATGGCTATGGTTACGGCAGGCGTTACGGAGGCTACTACGGAGGTTACGGACGTGGCTTCGTAGGCGGACATGGCTTTGTGGGGGGGCGTAGATTCGTCGGTGGGCATGGTGGTGGACGTGGATTCGAGGGCCGGCATGGTGGAGGACATCGCTAACGGGAACAGGTCTTCCATACGGGACCGCCCTGTAATAATTGCTGTGCATCGTTGTTTCTTCAAGTTGTTTTTACGATGATTTAGGTGGGTGGATCACTCAGGTCACTCACGGTTCAATTGGCAGTGTGTTACGAGACGTGCAGGAATAGGAGGAAAGAGCGAAAGTGAAGAAGCTACTTGGAGCTATGCTGTTGACCGCGGGACTTGGATTCGGCGCTCAAGTGTCCTTTGGGATTGGAATTGGCGTGCCGCCGCCCCCGCCCCGTGTATTGCGTGTTCGCCCACTTGCGCCGGGTCCGGACTTCTTCTGGGTGGATGGTTATTGGTATCCGGTGGGCGGCCGTTACCGATGGCATGCGGGGTACTGGACTAGGCCGCCATACCCAGGTTACCGGTGGATCGGGCCGCGCTACGAAGGCGGAATGTTCTTTCAAGGCTACTGGGATGGCGATCGCGGACGGTTCGAGCATGACCACCGTTGGGATCGCGACCGCAGGCGGCGGGACTATCGGGAAGACCGCCGCTAAACATTAGAATATTCTGGCCTTTCAATGGAGCCGGGGTTTGTTACCTTGGCTCCATTTTTCTTTAGATCAACGCATCGTAATTAGAGTTGCGACCTTACCTCTCTCCTCCGAACAACCGCTGGAAGCGGGAACGTTGGAGCTTTTCCATGTTCCCCCCTCCTCCTTACTGGAGTCCCTTGCAGGCAAACGCAAAAGTTGACCCGCACTCGATTCCTGTGTTACCGTAATTTTTCGGGCGACGTCGTCGTAAACGTCTTTCTGAAGTTAGCTCCGTTCCCTTACCAAACAATCTGATGGAACAGACTCTGCACGCACTCGCTGGGATACTGCTGAAATCTATCCCAACCGTTGTCCTGCTGCTTTTCCTTTATTTCTATCTAAAGGTGATGCTGTTCGGGCCGTTGAACCGGCTGCTGAAACAGCGGGAAGAGTTGACGGCGGGCACGCGGCATGCGGCGCAGAAGAGCCTGAAAGACGCCGAGCGCAAGGTTCAGGAATACGAAGCTAAGATGCGGGAGGCTCGCGCGGAGGTGTATCGCGAGCAGGAAGAGACCCGCAAGAACTGGCTGGCGGATCAAGCTGGCCAAGTGGACAGCGCGCGCGAACGGACCGGGCGCACCGTCCAGCAAGCCAAGGAAGAGATGACGGCTGAGATTGCGGCTGCGCGGCAGACTTTGGTGGCATCGGCTGGGGTACTGGCGGATCAGATCGCGACTGCCGTGCTGGCGAGGAGAGGCTGATGCGGCGGATTTCTTCCATCTCGATTTCGCTGCTGGCCGGCGCTGTGTTGCTGAGCGCGCAAGAAGGCGGAGCGATGCCGGAACCGGCCGTGGGTTGGAAGTGGGCTAACTTCGTCATCCTGGTGATAGGGTTGGGTTACCTGATTGCCAAGACCCTGCCGCCGCTGTTCAAATCGCGCACCGAGGAAATTCAGAAGGGCATCGCGGAAGCGCGCGCGATCAAGCTGGACGCCGATAAACGCGCCGCGGATGTGACCGCTCGCACAGCCACGTTGGGCGCCGACATCGAGCGTTTCCGCGTCGAAGCCAAGGCCGAGATGCAGCAGGAAGGCGAGCGCATCCGCCAGGAGACGGCCGCGCAGATCGCGCGCCTGGAGCACCAAGCGCAGCAGGAAATTGAAATGTCCGGCAAAATCGCACGCCGCGAACTGAAGAGCTACGCGGCAAAGCTGTCGCTCGATCTGGCCGAACAGCGTGTGCGCGAACGCCTGGATGCGAAAGCCGAACAGGGTTTGGTCGACGCCTTCATTCAGGATCTAGAGCGGGAGTCTAAAGGCTAAATGATTTCGGTCGTGGCAGCGCGTTACGCGAAAGCACTCGCCGATGTGGTGACGGCGGGGGTTCATGCATCGAGCACCGCGCAGGCTGATCCCGCGGCGATTACGGCGCAGCTTCGCGCGGTGGACGAGATGATTGAAACGTCCAACGAGTTGAAGAACGCGCTGGCGTCGCCGGCAGTAGCGCCATCGCGCAAGCGGGCGGTGATGGCGCGGCTGATTGCGCCGATGAATCTATCCGCGCAGGTGCGTAATTTTCTGTTTGTGGTGATCGATCACCGGCGCGTGCACCAGTTGAAATCGATTATCGAAGCGTTTGAGAATTTGGCCGACGAGCGGCTGGGTTATGTGCGTGCGGATGTCTCGAGCGCGCAGGTCTTGCCGGAGGCGCAGCGCGCGGCTCTGGAAGTCCAGCTTTCGCGGCTGGCGGGGAAAAAAACCAGGCTGCGGTACTCCACCGATCCGGCGCTGGTCGGAGGCGTGGTGGCTAAAGTGGGTTCCACCGTTTATGATGGCAGCGTCCGTGGTCAGCTAGAGCGGCTGCGGGTAAAACTGGGGAGCCAGTAGGCTCTCCGATCAAAAAGGAATTATGGCTCAGATTCGGGCAGATGAAATCTCGCGCCTGTTGCGCGAGGAGATCGAGAACTACGAGAAGGCTGTCAACGTCGCCGAAACCGGCTCGGTGATTTCGGTGGGCGACGGAATCGCGCGCATCTACGGCCTCGAAAACGTAATGGCCGGCGAGCTGATCGAGTTCAAGGGCGGCGTTTCGGGCATCGCTTTGAACCTCGAAGAAGACCAGGTTGGCGCGGTGCTGCTGGGCGAAGCGTCGGGCATCATGGAGGGCGACGAGGTTCGCCGCACGGGCCGCATCATGAGCGTGCCGGTGGGCGAAGCGATGATCGGACGCGTGGTGGACGCGCTCGGCAAACCCATCGACGGCAAGGGTCCCATCGAAACCAAGTCGTTCAACGCCATCGAGCGCATCGCGCCCGGCGTGGTCGACCGGCAGCCGGTGAAAGAGCCGATGCAGACCGGGATCAAGGCTATCGACGCCATGGTGCCGATCGGCCGCGGACAGCGCGAGTTGATCATCGGCGACCGCCAGACCGGTAAGACCACGGTGGCGCTCGACACCATCATTAATCAAAAAGGCGGCGACGTCATTTGTATCTACGTCGCGATCGGCCAGAAGCGTTCGACTGTCGCGCAGGTAGTGAAGACGCTTGAAGACTACGGCGCCATGGAGTATTCAATCGTGGTGGCGGCGACCGCGTCCGACCCCGCGCCGATGCAGTATCTGGCGCCGTACTCCGGCTGCGCAATCGGCGAGTATTTCCGCGACAGCAGCCGCCATGCGCTGTGCATTTACGACGATCTTTCCAAGCACGCCGCGGCGTACCGCGAGATTTCGCTGCTGCTGCGCCGTCCTCCCGGGCGCGAAGCGTTCCCCGGCGACGTGTTCTATCTTCACAGCCGCTTGCTGGAGCGCGCCGCGAAACTCTCGGCCGAGAAGGGCGGCGGTTCGCTGACGGCGCTGCCGTTCATCGAAACCCAGGCCGGCGACGTCTCGGCATACATTCCGACCAACGTGATTTCGATTACGGACGGCCAGATTTATCTCGAATCCGATTTGTTTAACGCGAATATCCGTCCCGCGATCAACGTTGGTATTTCGGTCAGCCGCGTCGGCGGCAACGCGCAGGTCAAAGCCATGCGCCAAGTGGCCGGCAGCTTGCGCTTGAACCTGGCGCAGTATCGCGCGCTGGCGGCATTCGCCCAGATGGGCTCCGATCTGGATAAGACTTCGACTGCGCAGCTCACACGCGGCAGCCGCATGGTGGAAATTTTGAAGCAGGGCCAGTATTCGCCGGTGCCTGTCGAAAAACAGATCTTGATTCTCTACGCAGGTACGGAAGGAATTTTAGACGACCTGCCGCTCGATCAATGCCGCGCCTTCGAAGAAGGCGTATACAAGTTTGTCGAGAACGCGCACCCCGGGATGCTGTCCACCATTCGCGAGAAGAAGGCACTCGACGACACGCTGAAGGGACAGATGACCGCGGCCTTGGGCGAATTCAAGACCCGCTTCGTCGAGGAACAAAAGTCCAAGTAAAATGCCGAGTCTAATCGACATCCGGCGGCGCGTCCGTTCGATCCGCAACACGCAGCAGATCACCAAGGCCATGAAGATGATCTCGGCCGCGCGGCTGCGTAAGGCGCAGGAGCGCGCGCTGGCGGCTCGTCCGTACGGCAAGATGCTGCGTGAGATGCTGGCGAACGTGGCCTCGGCGGCTAGCCAGAATCCGGATGCCGGCGGGAATCCTTTGCTGGCGGTGCGGCCTGAGAAGAAGATCCTGGTCGTGGTGGTGACGGCCGATCGCGGACTCGCCGGCGGTTTCAACGCGAACCTGTTGAAATTGGCCCAGCGCTTTGTCAACGAACACCGCGATGCTGAGCTGACCTTTGAACTGATCGGCCGCAAAGGCCGCGATTATTTCCGCAAGCGCGAGGCCCGCATCTCCGGCGAACATCTGGACATGATGCGCTCGCTCAACTTGGCTTATGCGGACAAGATCGCCGACGCCATCATCGAGCGCTTTTCGAACGGCGACATCGACGCGGTCTACATGTTCGTCAACGAATTTAAGAGCGTGATGGCGCCAACGCTGTCGGAAACGCGCCTGCTGCCGATTGAAGTCCCGAAATCGCAGGAGCAGGTGGATTACATTTACGAGCAGAAGCCCGAAGAACTGCTGGGCACGCTGCTGCCGCGCTACATCAAATTGCAGGTGTATAGCGCGCTGCTCGAATCGGTAGCGGCCGAGCACGCCGCGCGCATGACCGCTATGGACGCCGCCAGTTCCAACGCCACCGACGTGATCGACAAACTGACTTTGTATATGAACCGCGTGCGCCAAGCGAGCATCACGCGCGAAATTATCGAAATTGTGAGCGGCGCGGCTGCTCTGGACTAAAGCGAGGTTTACATGAACGTAATCGGAAAAGTGATCCAGGTGGCCGGGCCGGCCGTGGACGTCGAGTTCCCCGAAGGACAGATTCCCGTCATCCGCACGGCGATCCGCATCACCAGCGAAGGCTATAAAGTTCCCGACCCCATCGACATCATCTGCGAAGTCGCGCAGCACATCGGCGAGAGCCGCGTGCGTACCATCGCGTTGCAGCCGACCGATGGTCTGGTGCGCGGCATGAAAGCCGAGAGCCTGGGCAGCCCGTGACCGTGCCTGTCGGCAAGGAAACGCTGGGCCGCGTGCTGAACGTGATCGGCGAGCCGGTGGACAAGATGGGTCCGGTGAACACCGCGAAGCGTTATCCGATTCATCGCCAGGCTCCGGCGTTCGACGAGCAGGCGACGGAACTGCAGATGTTCGAGACCGGCATCAAAGTTGTCGATCTTCTCGAACCCTATTTGCGCGGCGGCAAGATCGGCTTGTTCGGCGGCGCGGGCGTGGGCAAGACCGTCATCATTCAGGAACTGATCAGCAACCTCGCGCAAAAGCATGGCGGCGTGTCGGTGTTCGCCGGCGTCGGCGAGCGTACGCGCGAAGGAAACGATCTCTGGCTCGAATTCCAGGAGTCCGGCGTTATCGATCCCAAGGACTGGCGCAAATCGAAATGCGCCCTGATCTACGGACAGATGACCGAGCCCCCCGGGGCGCGCCTGCGCGTGGCGCTGACGGCGCTCACCGTCGCTGAATATTTCCGCGACGAAGAAAATCAGGACGTGCTGCTGTTCATCGACAACATTTTCCGTTTCACGCAGGCGGGTTCCGAAGTATCCGCGCTGCTAGGCCGCATGCCCAGCGCGGTGGGTTATCAGCCCAACCTGGCGTCGGAAATGGGCGACTTGCAGGAACGCATCACGTCGACCAAGAACGGTTCGATCACGTCGGTACAGGCGATTTACGTGCCTGCCGACGATTACACCGATCCCGCGCCGGCCACGACCTTCGCTCACTTGGACGCGACCACCAACTTGTCGCGATCGATTTCGGAGCTGGGCATTTATCCCGCCGTCGATCCGCTGGCCTCCACCTCGCGCATTCTCGACCCGCGCGTCATCGGTGAAGAGCACTACAACGTGGCGCAGCAAGTGAAGCAGATTCTGCAGCGCTACAAAGATCTGCAGGACATCATCGCGATCTTGGGCGTCGACGAACTTTCCGACGAAGACAAAGCCACCGTCGCCCGCGCTCGCAAAATCCAGCGCTTCCTGTCGCAGCCGTTCACGGTCGCGGAAGCGTTCACTGGACTGAAGGGCAAGTACGTGAAGGTCGCCGACACCGTGCGCAGCTTCAAGGAAGTGGTCGAAGGCAAGCACGACGAAATTCCGGAGCAGGCGTTCTACATGAAGGGCTCGATCGACGACGTACTCGAGACCTGGGAAGACATGAAGAAGAAGGGTTAACCTTCCGTGGCTGACACTTTCCAAATCGATATCGCAACGCCGGAAAAACTGGTGCTGCAACAGCAGGCCGACTCGGCGCAGATTCCGGGCAAGGATGGCTACATGGGCATCCTGCCGGGCCACGCCGCGCTGTTGAGTGAGCTGACCGAAGGCACGCTTTCGGTGACGCTGAAGGGGCAGACGCAGAGCTTCCAAGTCACCGGCGGCTTCGTCGAAGTCCGCAACAATCACGTCCGGGTGTTGGCCGATAAAGCCGAGTAGCCTTCCGCGACTCCCCGGTCGCCTCCCTCAGCGCATACAATAGAAGGCGTGAAGGCATTGGCGCCAACCGCGGGTGAGAGAAATCCAGTCCTCGACGCACTACTTCAGAGGAAGACCATGCCTACTGAAGAAGAAGACCGGCCCGCAACCAAGAAAGACTTCGACGAGCTCCGAAATGAACTCCGCACGGAGATCGGTGGCGACATGGACCGCCTCCGCGACGACCTCGTCGAGAAAATGCGCGACATGCAGACCGAAGTGCTCCGCGCCTTTCACGATTGGGCGCGCCCCATCGAAATCCGTCTGCGCTCCCTGCCGCATATCGACGAACGCCTCGGCATGCTGGAAGAGCGGGTCACCGCCATCGAGCAGCGGGACAAACTGAACTAATCTCCGCCTACTTGATCGCCAGCGCATTCGGCGGCGAAGCAATCCCGCCTTCCAGATTCATCGGCGCGGACGCAATCAGGAATTCGTAGCGCCGGTCGCGGGCGCAGTCTTCTGCCAGCGGCGCTAACACGAACAGTTCGCCCAGCGGCAATCCCAACAAAGGCAGCGTAAGGTAGTGCAGCGCGTTTTCATCGCCCAAATCGAAGGGCAGCGATTCGACCGCCGGGTTATCCGCGCCGATGGCCGCGACGCGGTGGTCCCACAACCAGGCGACCATTTCACGGCTGCGCTCGATGCCGATGGACTTAATGTTTTCAAACTTGGTCAGCGACTGCTTGAGTTCTTGCGTGGAGTCCACATACGCCTCCATCCACCCGGTGCGCACCAGCACAATGGACCCGGGCTTGAGCGTTGTTCCCTGTGCGGCGAGCGTGGCCTTCAGTTCCTCAAGCGTATAGGTATCGGGTGAGAGCGGATCGACCGATATCCCCCGTGACTTGCGGTAACCATACGCGTCAATCAGCACGCCGCGTCCCGCGAATTTATCTGACCAGTGATGAATGCTGAGGCGCCCGCCCGCACCGGACTTGATCTCGCCCGGTTTCACGCCGCCATAGAAGCATTCGTATTTGAAATGTCCGACGTGCGCCAGCCCATCCCATTGGCTGCTTTCCTGGGTGTTGTAGTTGTCGAGCACGTCGTCATTTGCAAATGGTCCCAGCGGATGAATTCTGTGCGCCACCGCGTTGCGTCCGAATAGCGGAGGCTTGGCGAAACCGATCTTGGCGTCGAGACGAAAGATTTTCCCGGATTGCACCAGGCGCGCCGCGTCCACCAGGCCTTCAGGCGTCAGGAAATTCAAACAGCCGAGCTCGTCATTTTCGCCGAACACACCCCACGACGCTCCCGCAGGGGCGCCGGGCTTGACTGGCAATTGGTGATAGGTTGGAAGCTTGTCGAAGTCCATCGAGATAACAGTATAATGCGGCGCGACAGTGGAGGTGACCATGCAAATCGATCCTGAAGATTTCAAGCGGCATTACGCGCTGCTGTCGGACGCGGCGCTCTTAGAGATTGATCGCGATGAGTTGGTGGATGTCGCGCGCGCGTGCTACGACGCCGAACTGAGAGAGCGCAACTTGGCGCTGGAAGATCCGCAACCTAGCGCCCCTGTGATGGAGACCACCGACACTCCAGCGGACGGCGATCTGCAATTGGTCGGGACTTTCCTTTCGATGGACGAAGCGAACTTCGCGCGCGGCTTGCTGCAGTCGGCGGACGTCCCTTGTTCCTTGGAGAACGAGTTTTCGGCCGGGTACAGCGGGCCTGGTGCGCTGCGCCTGCTGGTCCCGGCTGCGGCGTATGACCGCGCCTGCGAAATTTTGGAAACGGAAATCAGTGAAGAAGACCTGATCGCGCAGGCAGAAGCGGAAGCGTCCGAAGAACCCCCAGAATCGTGAGCACGCGACCCGCTATAATCTAACATCCGATGGCAATCGATTGGTTCCCACTGTGGTTGAGCTTGCGCGTGGCAGTTGTGTCGACGGCGCTCGCTTTCGCCGGAGGTTTGTGGATCGCCTATCTGCTGGCCAACCGCCAATTTCGCGGCAAGGACGTGTTGGATGCAGCGGTGACATTGCCGTTGGTGCTGCCTCCGACGGTGCTCGGCTACTACTTGCTGGTGCTGCTGGGGCGCGCAAGTCCGCTAGGGAAACTGTGGGAAACGATGTTCGGATCTCCCCTGGTCTTCACATGGAAAGCCGCGGTGGTGGCGGCGCTGCTGCATGCGTTACCGCTGCTGGTGAAGTCGACGCGGGCGGCTCTGGAAAGTGTGGATCGCAACTACGAACGTGCTGCGCGCAACCTGGGCGCGTCGGAATGGAAGCTGTTCTGGCGCGTGACGCTGCCGCTCGCGTGGCGCTCGATCTTTGCGGCGACAGCCCTGGCGTTCGCGCGCTCTCTCGGTGATTTCGGCGTCACGTTGATGGTGGCGGGCAACATTCCGGGCCGCACACAGACCGTGGCGGTGGCCATTTACGACGCAGTCGAATCCGGCAATGGCGCGGTGGCGCGAACTTTGGTTTTGGTGGTTTCGGTGGTGGCGTTGATCTTGTTGACGCTCGCGAATCGGCTAAGCCCCAATCGGGTTTGAATCGCCATGTTGCAAGCACGGCTCCGTAAATCCTTCGCTCCCAGACCCGATTCCGTGGGTTTCACGCTGGATCTTGAATTCTCCGCCACAGCCGGCGTGACGGTGCTGTTCGGCCCCAGCGGCGCGGGCAAGACGCTGGTGCTGGATTCGATCGCCGGATTCGTACAGCCGGACGAGGGCCGCATTCTGCTCGAAGACGACATCCTTTACGATGCGGCGGCAGGCGTGCATCTGGCGCCGCAAAAACGCAATTGCGGTTATGTGTTTCAGAACTACGCCCTGTTTCCGCACATGACGCTGCGCGAGAACCTGGCGTTCGCGGCGGAAAGGCGGCCGCGCTTGGAGCGGCACCGGCGCGTCAATGACATGCTGGAGAAATTTCGCCTGGAGGATGCAGCCGGACGGCGTCCGCACGAGGTTTCCGGCGGCCAGCGCCAGCGCTGCTGCATCGCGCGCGCGTTGATCGGGGAGCCGAAGCTTCTACTGCTCGACGAGCCCGCCACCGGCCTCGACGCGGTTCTTCGCGCAGAATTTTACGAAGCCCTGCGCCAAGTCCGCAGCGAGTTCGGGACGCCCATGCTGCTGGTAACGCACGATCTCACCGAGTGCTTCGAGTTAGGCGAAGAAATGCTGATCCTGCACGGTGGCAGAATCGTACAGAAAGGCACCCCGCGCAGCGTGCTCGATGAACCCGCGAATCTCGAAGTCGCGCGCCTGCTGGGCGCTTTCAATTTACTCGACAGCGAGATTCGGACGCTCGACCCCGGCCGCAACACTAGCCGCTTGCAAGTCGGCGAGTTCGAACTCGAAGGCCCGTACTTCCCCGGCCACTTAAAAGGCGACCGTGTCACGCTGTGCGTGCGCCCGGAGCAGCTCAAAGTTTTCGCGCGCAACGGCAAGCCCGGGCCCAATCAGATTCCGGCGGATCTTTTGCGTGCCGTCGATCGCCCCCACGGCATGCGTTTGGAATTTTCCGGCAGCGGCATCCCAGGACCGGTGCGTGTTACCGTTTCGCGCACGGAATATCAAAATCAACGCGATAACCGCGAATGGGTGATTCAGTTCCCCAGCGACGCGCTGCGCGTGTTGTAGCGCCTAATAGCGCCAACTCTTGAGATCCGCGCCCGGCGGCGCCGTCTTCTGCATGCGCTCCAGCATCTTCGGCAAGTACATCGTGTTGTAGTGCAAGCGCGACAGCGCATTCGGCAGGGAAGGATCTCCGTTCCAGCAATGCTCGGCGCGATCGCCATACTTCACCTCTCCGTCGTAGGGCGGATCTTTCGTCTTCTCGAGAAAGTCCTCGATGTAATAGACGGCGTCGTTCAGAAAATAAGTGTCGGCGCCGCCAACATACAGATGGATCTTGCCCTGTAGCTTTGGTCCGAGCATCGACCAATCGCGCTGCAGAATATGGCTCAAGTCGTAGTGCTCGCGCCAATACTGCGCAACATCGGGATGGATCTCGCCTGTCTTCTTATTGAAGATTTCTTGCGGATAACCATCCGGCCCAACCGGCGAATACACTGCTTGCCAAATATCGAACTGCTCGCCGGAGCGTCCGTGCGACCCTAACGCTAGCTCGTAAGCGTTCAAGTCGCGCGTCGTGGCGGTGATGTGACCCAGGTAATCGCGCATGCCTGGCTGTTCGATTTCTTTATGCGCTCCGATCATCACGAATGCGTTCTTGTCGCTGTAGAGATTGATGGTCGTGTACGCGCGGAAATCGACCGGATCGGGGCATGCGGCGAACACGCCGTTGTAGTGATCGGGGTAGAACATCTGCACCGCGAGCGCTTCCCACCCGCCTGTCGATCCGCCGTACAGGAACCGCGCCCAGCCCTGGCCGATCGCGCGGAATTGTTTTTCGATGGCCGGAATCAGTTCGCTTTCGATGGCATCGCCGTAAGGTCCAACGTTCGCGGAATTCACCGCGTAGGAATCGTCGTAGTAAGGATTCGCGTGCTGAATCTCCACCACTAAAAAGCGTGGGAAGCCGGGAGCGATCCACTGCTGGTAAAACTTGTAAGCCTCTTCCTGCTCAATGCGGTTATAACCGGCGATATGAAAGCGTTCGCTGTAAACCGGCTTCAAGTTCGGATCGGGCGGCTCAGTGCGGAAGCCCGAAACATCCTCAGGAAAATGCCCGTGAAAAACTGCCAGCGGATAGCGCGCTTCGGGATGCTCATCGAAGCCTTCGGGAACCAAAATGTTCGCTCCCAAAAACATCGGCCGTCCCCAGAAGCGCGTGAGCAATTGCGATTGGATGCGGATATGGCGGGTGTACTTGGTATCTTTCGGCGCCGGGATGGGCGGGATTTCTTCGGTCAACGAAATCGCAACTGGCTCCCCGCCAGTCGCCGCAATCACGATCTTGCGCGGCTTGCTGTAGAGGTTGCCGGGCGCGAGCTGCCAGTGCTGCCCTTCGCCGCGGTCCATGGGCAGCTTGACGGTGTGGCCATCAGCGCGATGGAAAGTCTCATAGCGATGCAGCACCACTTGTACGTAGTATTCACCAGGCCTGATTTGCGAGAGACTGCGCACCGGATAGCCCCACGCGGAATCGTCCATGAGCACGCTGTGGCCCGGTGCGAGCGTGTCCACATCCATACCAAACAACATCTGGCTCTTGGGAGTGTTGTCGACCTGCAAGCGCGGCTCAGCGGAGGGATCGCTGGAAAGAATCAGCAGCAGCCGTCCATCGAGCGGGGTAGCGCTGCGTTGCGCGGGGAAAGAGACATTGAAAGCGGGACCCGCGCCGAACGCAGCACCGACCGCGAACACTAACGCAAGAAGGGGGCCGAACATAGTTTCAGTTTACAATTCGATCGGAACTGTGCTACACAGCGCGCACGGCGGCGCTCACCGGCCGGGAGCCCACTGGAATCACGGTGAGCAGCGAAGCGCGGCGATCGCGATTTTTGGTGATGGCCCCCACGCGCAATACCGCGACATCGCCGGATTTGCGGTTCAGCACCAGCGCATATTGATCGTCCGGCGTAACCGTGATGAAGCCGGGATCGGCGCCCACCGAGGCAACTGCGACTACCTTGCGCGAGTTGATTTCTAAGATATTTACATCTCCCGAGCTCGGGCTCGCCACGAACAAATACGCGAGCGACGCCGCCATGGGCCCCGGAGCGTGTCCGGCCAACACTGTCTCGGCCACTTCCGGCGTGTGATACGGATAGACCACCACTACGGCATCCATGCCTTCGCCGGTGATAAAAAGTTGATTCGAGCCCGGCCCCTCGCCGCCGGTTAAATACAAGTGATCGGGCCGCACCGCCAGCGGGAGATGCGTGATCAAGCGCGCCGACGGCACGTCGTAAAGGGACAGCCGCCGTTCGCCGCGATCCGCCGCGATAAGCGTCTTCGAATCCGGCAAGAATCGAACAGAGCCGAATTCGCCTTCGCCGGCCGAAGCCGTCAGTTTGCGTGACGCCAGATCCGCTAGCCGCACGCCGCTAGCGAAACTGACGGCAGCCGTTTTGCCGTCGGCCGTCAGCGCGAAATCCACCGGATCGCGCGGCAGAGGCATGCGCCATTCGAGCTTGAAAGTATCGAGTGCAATGCGGATCAGCGACTGCGGCTCACGCGCCAGAACATACAGCGCGCTGTCGTCAGGCGCGACCTGAATCGCGAGCGCGGACGAGGCTACGGCCAAGCGGCGATTGAAACTGAGGCGGTCCACTTCGATTTCGTGCACAGTGCCGTTGGCCGGCGTGAGAGCGTAGACGAAGGGACGCTTAGCAGTGGAAATCACACTGCTGGGGGATCCGTTCAACGGAATGTGGCGCGCCACGGCGAGCGCTTCGAGATCCACTGCGGCAATGGCCTGACTTTCCTCATTCGCCACGAAAGCATAGCCGCGGAACCCTGCACCACCGCGGCGTCGGCTGCACGCGGCGAGCATGGGTAAGGCTAGCAGGGTCCGGCGGGAGATCACTTATCTAGCGTATCAGGCCAAAAAACGGGGACACCCTAACCTTTCGCCCGATCCCGTCGTTGAACCCAGAGTAAAAGGGTGTCCCCGTTTTTTTAAACGCAGAGTAAAGAGTGTTCCCGTTTTTCTCTACCTCATTGAAAATAAAACATAACATTGCTCCTATGTTCCTGCCTGTGGTACCTTCGGAGGGGACGTTCTGGGCCTTCCCGTACTCTCCCGTTTTTATATGAATCTGCGGTCGTTATTTAGTCTTTTTTCTTCCGATCTCGCCATCGACCTGGGCACAGCCAACACCTTGGTCTACGCCAAGGGCAAGGGCATTGTGGTGAACGAACCCTCCATCGTCGCCATCAATAAGACCAATGGAGAAGTAGAAGCGGTCGGCAAGGAAGCCAAGGAAATGCTGGGCCGCACGCCCGGTAACATCGTGGCCATCCGCCCCATGAAGGACGGCGTCATCGCCGACTTCAAGGTCACCGAGCGCATGTTGAACTACTTCATCCAGAAGGCGCACGGCCGCAAGATGCTGGTGCATCCGCGCATTATCATTGGAGTCCCCAGCGAGATCACGCAGGTGGAAAAGCGCGCGGTGATTGACTCCGCCTATCACGCCAAGGCCAGCGAAGTGTACCTGGTGGAACAGGCCATGGTGGCCGCGATCGGCGCCGGCCTGCCTATCACCGAGCCCTCCGGCAACATGGTTGTCGATATCGGCGGTGGCACTACCGACGTGGCCGTGATCTCGCTCTCGGGGATCGTCTATTCGCGCTCGGTCCGTGTCGCCGGCAATGAGATGGACGACGCCATCATGCAGTACATGAAGCGCAAATACAACCTGCTGATCGGCGAAACCACGGCGGAGCGCGTGAAGATCGCCGTTGGCTCCGCCTACGAGTTGGATAAGCCGCTGACCATGGAGATCAAGGGCCGCAATCTGATCGAAGGCGTTCCCAAGACCATAACGGTGGACGACACCGAAATTCGCGAAGCGTTATCGGAATGCGTGGCCACCATCATGAACGCCATACGGGTCGCCCTGGAGCGCACGCCGCCGGAACTTTCTGCCGATATCAGTGATCGCGGCATCGTGCTCACGGGCGGCGGAGCCATGCTGAAGAATTTGGACAAGCGCATCCGGCAAGAAACCGGATTGCCGGTGTCGATTGCCGAGGATCCGCTGGCCTCGGTGGTGCTGGGCACCGGTAAAATGTTGACAGAGTTTAGACTGCTGCGGCGGATCGCGATCGAATAGCGTGAGGGGGCTGGTTTCTGCCGGCCGATGAAGTATGGAATTTCTCCTCAATCGGTATCGCAACCTGACGGTCTTGTTGGTCGTCATCCTGGCGCAACTGGTGCTGTTGGCTTACCAGGTGAAGAGCAACGGCGAAGTGCGGCTGATTCGCGTGTGGGCTGTCAGTGCGGTGACGCCGCTGGCACGCGTGATCGAAGCGGGCCGCAGCAGTACCGTTCATTTCTTCCGCGACTACTTTATCCTCTTGAATGTCCGCGAGGAAAACCAGCGCATCAAGACAGATCTCGACCGCACCAAGATGGAGAATCAGTACCTGCGGACCGAGCTCTCGACCGCGGACCGCGCCAAGTCGCTCGCGATATTCCAGCAGCAATCGCCGTCGAAGACCATCGCAGCGCATGTGATCGGGAACACTACCGGGGTGGGCGCGAAGGTAGTCATCATCGATCGAGGCACTGGTAGTGGCGTTCAAAAAGGCATGGCGGTGATTACGCCGGATGGCATTGTGGGCAAAGTGACCGGCGCCTATCCCACTGCCTCGTACGTGCTGCTGATCACCGATCCCTCCTTCGCCGCGGGCGTCATTTCGCAGAAGAATCGCGTCCACGGAACCCTGAAGGGGCAAGGCTACAGCACGGTGATTGTGGATTACGTCCAGAACGAACAGAAGGTGGAGCCGGGCGAGCAGTTCTTCACCTCTGGCGACGACCGCATCTTTCCCAAGGGCCTGCCTGTAGGCGAAGCCACCGTGGTGCGGAACGGCAAATCCTACAAGGAGATTTTCGTCACTCCCAGCGGTCTGCAAAATGGTCTGGAGGAAGTGCTGATCGTGGTCGAAGGAGTGCACATGCCGATTCCGGAAGCGCCCGCCGCGTCGCAACCCGTGCATTTACAGGACGCGCCGCCAGCGGAATCGTCGTCGACCGACATCGCGCCCGTGCAATCGGGAGCGCTGACCACTGATGCCGACCGCTTAGTCGATCAATACCGCCGCATCGGCGAAGCCGAGAAGCACGTCTACGGGCAGAACGGAGGCACTGCGCCCAACTACAACATCAATCTGAACGCGCAGCCGCCTCCTCCGGCCGCAGCGCCGCCGGCGCCCAAAAATCCTTGACCACATGAGCGATCTAGGAGCCAATTTCCGCGACGACTTCAGCGAAGCGACCCAACTCAAAAAGGGCGTTTCGAAGTTTAACATCGCCGCCACCATCGCCATCCCCTTGGCCGCGATTCTTGTTTCAGGTGTACGTCCCACGTTTCTTCGAGAGGCTTTCCTACCTTGAGCTGCCGCTATTAGTCACCGTGTATTTCTCGCTCATGCGGCGGTCCCCGGTAGCGGGCGTGCTGTATGGCGCAGGCATCGGCTTGGCGCAGGATTCGCTGTCGCACAATCCGCTGGGAATGTTCGGCATCGTCAAGACCTTGGTGGGCTACTTCGCCGCGTCCATGAGCCAGCGCTTCGATGTGCAAAATCCCTGGGTACGCCTGGTGCTGAGTTTCTTCTTTTTCTTTTTCCACCAGTTCTTCTACTGGGTGCTGGTGCGCGCACTGCTGGGCGAGGCGCTGGAATTCGATTTACAGACGACTCTCGTGGTAGCCGCGCTCAATGCAGTGGTCGCGCTGCCGCTGTATCACATCTTGGATAAACTGAAAGTCATGGAGTAAGATGGCGATCGATCCTGAACAAGACCTTCGGCCCGACGCCGCGAAGCGCCTATCGCGGGACGACACCCGTTTTGCATTGGGACGCATCGCCGGATTCCAATATTTCATCGTCGCCATTTTTCTCTTCCTGATTACTGGATTCTGGGTGCTGCAAGTGCGCGAGGGCGAGAGCAACAGCCAGCTCGCCGAACGCAACCGCATCAAGACGGTTCCGGTGCTGGCGCCGCGCGGCAAGCTTCTCGATCGCGACGGTCGCGTGATCGTCGACAATCAGGCCGCTTTCACGCTGCTGCTGACGCGCGAGAACTTGAACATGGATCATATCGATGGCATTGCGGCGGGACTCCACCTCGATCCGGCCGAGATCCGCGCGCGCGTGAAGCGCTTCGCTTCCCGGCCGAAATATGTGCCTGTGGTCATTAAGCAGGAACTGACGCCGGCTGAGATTACCTTTGTCGAGTCGCATCGCGACGCCAACACTTACCCGGAGATGGAACTGATCCAAAATCAGCGCCGCCTATATCCGAAAAACGGCTTGGCGGCGCACGCCATCGGCTACGTCGGTGAAGTTTCCGAACCCGAGCTCGACACCACTGAGTTCGCTAAATATGCGCAAGGCGCCATCGTGGGCAAAGCGGGGCTGGAACGCCAATACAACGAAATGCTGATGGGCGTCGACGGCGAGCGCCGCGTGGTTGTCGACAGCTCCGGCCGTGAGCGCGAAGTGCTCGAGAGCACCGAGGCCACGCCCGGCAACAGTCTGCAATTGACTCTCGATCTGGACCTACAAGCCGTGGCCGAGCTAGCGCTCGAAGGCCAGCGCGGTGCCGTGGTGGCGCTCGACCCGCGTTCAGGCGAAGTGCTCGCCATGGTGAGCCGGCCGGCCTTCGATCCCAACGCCTTCGCCGCGCACATCACCAATGAATATTGGAAAGAGTTGACGTCGGGCAATGACAATCCGATGTTGAATCGCGCGATTCAAGCCCAGTTCGCGCCGGGTTCCACCTTCAAGCCGATCATGGCGCTGGCCGGTCTCGAAACCGGCACCATCGACGATCACGACACCTTCCATTGCCCCGGCGGCGCGACTTTCTTCGGACGCTACTTCAAGTGCTGGCAGAAGAGGGGACACGGCACCGTCAACGTTCACCTCGGCATCGTGCAATCCTGCGACGTGTTCTTCTACAACCTGGGCAACAAGCTGGGCATCGACAACATCGCGATGTACGCCGAGATGGCCGGCATCGGCAAGAAAACCGGCATCGACCTGCCCGGCGAGGCCGAAGGCCTGATGCCCTCGACCAAGTGGAAGCTGCGGACGCAGCGCCAGAAATGGTACGCGGGTGAAACTATTTCCGTCTCCATCGGCCAAGGCGCCGTGACCGTGACGCCGCTGCAGTTGGCGGCAGCCATCGGCGGCATCGTCAGCGGAGGCAACTGGTTCAAGCCACACATGGTGAAAGCCGCGGCCGCGCTCGAACCGCGCCACGCCGATCTGCGTGCGGAAAGTGTAGCATCCATCGTCTCCGGCATGTACGGAGTCGTCAACGAAGGTGGCACCGGAGCCGCCGCGCGCATCGAAGGCATCGAATTTTCCGGCAAAACCGGCAGCGCCCAACGTGTCTCGAACGACCTGCGCAAATCCGGCGTGCTCGACGAGGACGAGGCCAAGGACAACGGTTGGTTCGTAGGCTTCGCCCCGCGCCAGAATCCCGAGATCGTGGTGGCCGTGCTGCTTGAGGGCGGCGAACACGGCGCCCTAGCCGCACCAGTGGCGCGCGACGTGATCAAATCGTACTTCGACAAGAAACTGCGCATCAGCCAGACGTCCCCCGCGCAGCCACCACTGGCGCTACTGCAACCCCCGCGCCACTAGGTATGCTCTCCTCCCGTTACCGTAAACTGTAATCTGATGGCGCGCTACCGCAGTTATCGTGATCTGGACTGGCCTCTCCTGGCGGTCACGCTGATCATTTGTGCGCTAGGGGTGCTGCAAATTTACTCCGCCACCCGCGACACCCATTGGCAGGACGCCTGGTGGAAACAACTCATCTGGATCGGCATCGCGCTCGGTCTCATGTGGGTAGTCACGTCTATCGACTACCACACCCTGCTGAGCCAAATTCCGCTCCTCTACTCGATTTCCGTCGGCTCCCTCATCGGAGTCCTGGTGCTCGGCCGCCTGGTATTCGGCTCCCGTCGCTGGATCAAGATTCTGGGGGTAAATCTTCAAGTCTCGGAATTCGTCAAATTGGTGATAATATTGATGGTAGCAAGGTACGTTTCGGAGCTGCGAAGCGACGAGATCAAGCCTCGTGACTTATTGAAATTAGGAGTGTTAGTCGGACTCCCGGCGTTTCTCGTGATGTATCAGCCGGATCTCGGTACGGGCTTAACGTACCTGCCGATCCTGGCGGCCGGGGTTCTGATAGCCGGAGTGCAATGGCGGTATCTAGCCATCGTCGCGATCGTAGGTGCGCTGACCTTGCCGGTCGGCTGGTATTTCTTGAAAGATTACCAGCGGCAGCGCTTGGTGACTTTTCTCGACCCCTCGGGCGACCCGCGCGGCGCCGGCTATCAAGTGATTCAATCCAAGATTGCGGTGGGAGACGGCGGTGTGTGGGGGCGCGGAGTCACGCGCGGCACGCAAACGCAGCTCCGCTTCCTGCCGGCCACGCATACGGATCTGATTTTCTCCTCCTTCGCGGAGGAGCATGGGTTCGTGGGCGTGGTGGTAGCGCTCGGCCTTTATTTTTTGCTGTTGATGCAGATCGTACAAAACGCCCAGATGGCCCCGGATCGAGCCGGGATGTACGTGTGTATGGGTGTGGCGGCCCTGCTGCTGTTCCATGTGCTGGTGAATGTGGGAATGGTGGTGGGACGCATGCCGGTGACGGGGATTCCATTGCCGCTCATGAGTTCGGGCGGTTCGAATATGTTTTCGGTATTTATGATGCTGGGGCTGGTGAACAGTGTGCGGCTCCGGCGGTTGGTGAATTGATTTTTTGAAACGGACTTGGCGCTCCAAAGGCGCTCAGGCGTAAAACGGATTTCGGTACAAAAAGTTTTTGGAATTCGCTTGCGGGGATTGAGACGCGCCAGAACTGGCGGATCACTTGGCCTCCCCGAGAGCGGGTTCTTCGGCGAGCGGTTTGAGTAGTCGGAAGCGGGATGTGTGAGGAACAACTCCATCCCGGCCAAGGCGCCCGCGAGCGATCCATCGAAATCCGCCCCTAAAACGCCTTTCTTTTGGACCCGGTCCCACAGGGCCTGCATAAGGCCGAAGGGATGGACACATGAGTAAGGAATTGGTGATCTCAGCCAATCGGCATGAGACCAAAGTAGCTCTCATCGAAGACGATCAGTTGGTGGAAGTTTACTTCCAGCGCGCCAACGAATATTCGCTAGCCGGCAGCATTCATAAGGGGCGCGTCACGCGCGTGCTGCCCGGAATGCAATCGGCTTTCGTCGATGTGGGTCTTGAACGCGACACGTTTCTCTACGTTTCGGACTTCCTCGAAGAGCACGACGACTTCGACAAGATAACCGGCGACGAGCGCCCCGTGCGGGAGAACCGAGATCGGGATCGTGACCGCGGGCGTGACCGGGATCGTGGCCGCGACCGTGATCGCGGTCCGCGCGAGCCACGCGAAGCCAGGCCTCCAGCCCAAGCTTTTCCGGAAGCCGAAGCCGCAGGTCCGGCCGAAACTCCCGCCGCCGAAGCCGCTCCCGCAAGCGCGGTATCCGCCGTGCCTGTTGGCGAAGGCGCGCGTCCCCCCGAAGCCCGCGAAGAGCGCGAGCGCAGAGGCCGCCGGTCGCGCCGCCGCCGTCGTGGTGGTGGTCACGGTTTCCCGGATTCAAAGTACGCCACCGAGGGCGCCCCTCCGGCCCTACCTGCAGACGACATGCGGCCAGAATCACCTGAGGCCGAGCCCGCGGTCGAGGTTGCGGAAGAGTCCGCTCCCCCACCCGCGTTCCCGCAGACGTCGGACACGCCCATCGTCCTCCCCGGCGAATCGCTCGCGAAATACCGCAACGCCGCACCCGTCAATGCAGCTCCGCCCGCCGAAGAGATGGAAGAGAATGAGTACGACGAACCCATCCACTATCCGCCCGAGAACGCACTTCCCGATGCTCCCTTGCACGTACGTTCACCCGAGCTGGAACTCGAACTGAACCAAGCGCCCGAAGAACCTGCCGTCATCGCAACCACGGAAGAGGAGCCCGCTGAATTCCTGGCGGAAACGCTCGAATCCGCCGAAGTCTCCGAGCATCTCGCCGGCGATTCGGAAGATGAGCCCGCCGTCGCGCCGCTGCTCGACGACGACGAGGACAGCGACATCCAGGCCATGATTTTGGGGGATGTCGAAGGCATCGAGATCGCGCCTCCGCAAGAAGGCGGGGAAACCGGTGAGGCCGCCACCACCGCCGAGTCCGGCAGCGCCTCCGTGCGCGAGCGCGGCGGGCGCTTTCCGCATCGAGTATCGCGCCGCCGCCGGCGCGGACGCCCGCAAGGACCGCCCTCTAACGCCGAGCGCCGCGAGTCCGGCGCCGCGGAACCGCCTCGCACTGAATTAAATGGCGGCGAAGCCAACGGCAGCGCCCCACGCGAAGAGCAACCGCGACAGGAACGTGCCGAGCGACCCGAACGCTCCGAGCGAACTATATCGCGCCCCAACCAGGGCCAACCCTCCATCAGTGATCTGCTGAAAGAAGGCCAGGAAATTATCGTCCAGATCGCCAAGGAACCGCTCGGCCCCAAAGGCGCGCGCATCACCTCGCACATCGCGCTGCCCGGCCGCTACGTGGTTTACATGCCGACGCTCGAACATATGGGCGTGTCACGCAAAATCGCCAGCGATGAAGAGCGCTTGCGCTTGAAACGCATTCTGCAAGGCAAACGTCCCGGCCCCGTGGGCGGATTCATCACTCGCACCGCCGCCGAAGGCCGCACCGAAGACGAAATCGCCGGCGACATGCTGTTCCTCTACAACCTGTGGCAGGACATCCGCACCAAAGCCGACAAGCGCCCCGCGCCGGTGATGCTGCACCACGATCTCGACATCGTGCAGCGCATCCTGCGCGACCAGTTGGCCGACAGCTTCAAGGCCATCTGGATCGACAACGAAGAAACTTACGAAAACGTGCTGCGTTTCGTCGAGCGCTTCCAACCCGCGCTGGTTCCCAAGGTGAAGCTGTACACCCGCGACGCTCCCATCTTCGACGCCTTCAGCGTGACTAACGAGCTCGAAAAGGCCTTACGGCCGAAGGTGTGGCTGAAATCCGGCGGCTTCATCGTCATCAATCAGACGGAAGCCCTGGTGGCCATCGACGTCAACACCGGCAAGTACGTCGGCAAGACCAATCGCCTGGAAGACACCATCGTCAAAACCAACACCGAAGCGATTAAAGAAATCGTCCGCCAGATCCGCCTGCGCGACCTGGGCGGCATCATCGTGATCGACTTCATCGATATGGACGAGCGCAAGAACCGCCAGAAGGTGATGCAGACGCTCGAAGAAGCCATGCGCGTCGACCGCGCCCCGTACAAAATTCTCCAGTTCAACGATTTCGGATTGGTAGCCATCACCCGCAAACGGGTGAAACAGTCGCTCGAGCGAACGCTGTGCGCGCCGTGCCCGCATTGCGAAGGCGCCGGCTACGTCAAGAGCCCGCAAACGGTGGTGAGCGAAATCCTCACCGAAGCCCGCAAGTTGTCAAAGAGCATTGAGGGCAAAGATGTGATGCTGCGCGTGCATCCCGATGTAGCGAAGGTGCTGAAGTCGCACCAGAACAAGTTCCTCGAAGAACTGGAAGAGATGCTGCGCCGCCCGGTCTTAGTCAAGAGCGACCCGCAGTTGCATCACGAGAAGTTCGATCTGGCATAAAAGCAATTTATGCGGCGCGGAAGTCGCTTCGCCCGCACTGATCCCCAGTGCATCGCCCGCAACCACCAATTCCACGCGGCTATTCTGCTCGCGTCCCGCAGCGGTGCTGTTATCGGCCACCGGGCGCGTTTTGCCGAAGCCCTGTGCCGTGACGCTGCCCGAATCTAGTCCCTGCGAAAGCAAGTAACTGCGCACGGCGTTCGCCCGATTATCCGAAAGCTTCATATTGTATTCATCGCCGCCGACGCTATCGGTGTGGCCTTCGACAGTAATTCTCAGTCCTGGATGCGCCAGAACGATGCCCGAGATTTTTGCCAGCTTCTCGCGCGCGCCCGGCTTCAGCGAATACTGGGCCGTGTCGAACAAAACATCCGACATGTTCACGATCAAGCCCCGAGCTGGTTCACGCGTCTTCAGATCTGGTTGAACTGCAGCAGCAGTTGGCGCCGCAATTCAGCCTGCTCTTTTTGCGCTTGCTCGGTCTGCGCCGCTAGCTTTTGCTGCTGTTCTAGAGCATCCTGGCGCGCACGATCCGCCTCCAGTTTGGGCATCTCCGCCTGTTGGCGCTCATTGTCGCTTGTTGCGTCGCGGCCAGACGCTTCCGCCCGCGCTCTTTCCGCGGCCGCGCGATCCGCTTCGGCCCTGGCTTGCGCCTGCGCCCGCGCTTGCTCGGCAGCCACCCGGTCCGCTTCCGCCTGTACCCGCTGCGCGTCCGCCTGCGCCCTTTGGCGAGCTTCTTCCTCGGCCTTCGCCTTAGATGCCGTCTCCCGGGCCAGCGATGCCGCGCGTTCCTGCGCCAGCACGTCATCCCGTTCCGCCCGAATCGCAATCACGCGTGCGTCTTCTGCCCGCAGCACGGCCTCGCGAGCCATGTTCATCATCGGTTTCATGGCCCGGTTTCTGCGCGTGGTTCGGTTCGCCCACGCCAGCGAGTCGAGCGCCTTCTGAAAACTATCGTGGGCATACTTGTCCGCCCCAGCAATTCGCGCCAGCATCACCGCGTTCTCCGCTTCGTAGAGCTCGAAGGGATTCTTCTTGTCGATATGCACCGGCAAGAACCCGCCGGCCATGCCTTCGCGCGTTTACAAGCCGGCGCACGCAGTTGGGATTTTGCGTTTATGCTCTCGAATCACACCGCGGTCATGGGAGCAAATGTTCTCATCTCCGCCGCATCGTCGGATGTTTCACCACGTAGTACGGCTCGGCCGTGACGATCATGCCGAACGTCTGAATTTCGCTGGTCGTTTTGATGGCGCTGCTCGAACCCTGGCCGTAGTGGTCCAAGGTCAACTCGCCCAGATTCACCGGACGCCCATCCGGCGATATGGCCCACAAAACGTAAGTCAAATACTCCGGACCGAAACTACTAGGCGGCGCAAAATTCTTGAAATCCGCCGAGATGCGGATCACGCCCCGCTCGCTCTCCACCGTTGCCGTCCCGCCACCCGCGGGCATCAGCGGACTACCCTCGAAATTGACTTTGGTGGCTCCGCCGCGATGCAAATAATTTACGGCAGCCGTGGTGTGCGAAACCACCTGGATGCGGAAGATTGGTGTGGGCATCCCGGGCTCGGGTTGCAGCGCCGGCCGGGCACTTTGTGCAGCGAGTGGGTTCGACCGCGTCCAATCACAGCCGCGGGCCAACCGGAAGTCGAAGATTGTGGGCGTGATGCAGCGATACCCGCATGTTCACCATTCCATCGGCGTGAACCGATTCAAGCAGATACCGCAGCACGCCTCCCGGCAAAACGGAAAAACCTACCCTTCTGGACTGACGCTTATCTGGCGGCGTTCGCAGAAGCCGGAAATTTTAGCATCGTCACGTTTGATCGCGGCTTCCGGCACCACCATGGAGTGTCGGTGCGGCTGCTAGCGCCGGCGGTTTGACGGCGCTAGGGCGTTTTAGCGAACCATGCGCGCACACGCGCGAGTTCAGGCAGATTCGGGTTCTGTTCGAGCAGTTCTTTGAGCCACTCGCGGCGCCGATCGCGCGGACCGCGCGCGATATCGAGGAGATGAGTCTGGACTGATTCAAGTAGCCGAGGCGGCCCTAAGTCATCTGTACTGAAGATGTCCTCCACAAAAGCCTCAGAAGCTTCCGAGTTCCGCGGATCAAACTTGAACTCAGCTTGCCCAGTCGCTCGGGAGAATCGAATGACTTTCTCGTCACGCCACAAGTCAGTATCGATTGCAGAACGAAACGAAGGAGTGAATTCGACGTGATAAATGAACTCTAGCGTTTCTCTGCCCCCTGATTGACTCCCCCGAATGAAGCGAGTCTCGAACTGCCGTGCAGGGTTCTCGTTGAATTCACCACCAGCCAGCGGCACAGTCAGGACCATCCGTAGTTTGCCGTTTTTCAATTCATACCAGTCGGCATGAGTCAGACTGCAACCTGTGCCGCAATGAGGATGTAAGGTTACCACCAACCATCGCTTCCCGGCCGAATAAGCAACTGATACGCTTGGAAAGTTGTAGTCCCACTCGGTTGAATCCAAGTAGTCGATTAGTTGCCAAGGCTCGTCCCCCTTGCGATGAAATATTAGAAATCGACTTAAGTTAGCGTTGAGATATACAGGCGAGATTCTAATCACCGCGTTCTGGCCGTCGAGCAGCGGCCAATTGGGGCCGACATACTCCGCTTCGCAACGGTCGTCAGACGAGCAGTCGAAGCTCCGGTTCGTATCCTTGGCCCCATCTGCCGTTGTCTCCCGGATCTTTTCACTGATCCCGAGAGTTCGCCAAAGCTGAGTCACATCGGCGAGGCGGAGGTCCTTCTTATCGCGCAATTTGAAGGGATCAATCGATGGTTGCGCAGTTGCGCAGCGAATGAAGATAAATAACGCTACTAGCGCGCGCATACGCGTATCATAGCGCCTACGCCAGCCACTCCGTCGTCACGGCCACCAGCATTGGTCCCAGCAGTGACGCCGCTTCGCGCTCCACGCTCTGCAGCACTTGCTCGGCGAATGCCTGATCGGGCGATACCGTGACGCACGCGATCAAGCCGCGCTGCCACAAGTCCTGATGATCGATCTCCGCCACGGCGACGTTGAACTTCGCACGCAGGCGGTCCTTCAGGCTCTTGACGTAATGGCGCTTGTCTTTGAGGGAATGCGCGTCATCCAGGCGTAACTCTAAAGTGATAACGCCAATGGCGGGCACGGGTTGGGTCTACGCCATGGCTTCGGCAGCCACACGCTCAGTCACAAAAGCCTCAATCACGTCGCCGGGCTTGATGTCGTTGTAATTCTGCAGCGAAATACCGCATTCGAAGCCCGACTTCACTTCGCTCGCATCGTTCTTGAAGCGCTTGAGCGAATCGATTTTGCCGGTGTGGATCAGCACGTTGTCGCGCAGCAGGCGAATCTCGTTGTTGCGGCCGATCACGCCGTCGTCGACGAAACAGCCCGCGACGCTGCCGACCTTCGAAATCCGGAACACATCTCGCACTTGCGCGCGGCCCTTGTAGACTTCCTTGAACACCGGTTCGAGCATCCCCGTCATGGCCTTCTTGATCTCGTCGGCCAGTTCATAAATGATCGAATGCAAGCGGATGTCTACCTTTTCCTGCTCGGCCGTGGTTTGCGCCGCGCGGTCGGGACGGACGTTGAAGCCCACGATGATCGCGTTCGACGCCGACGCCAGCAGCACGTCGGTTTCGGTAATGGCGCCGACGCCCGAATGCAGCACGCGAATCTTGACCTTGTCGTTCGAGAGCTTTTGCAGCGTATCCGTCAGAACCTCGGCGGTGCCGCCGACGTCGGTCTTCAGGATAATGTTCAACTCCTTGGTCTCGCCTTCTTTCAATTGATCGTGGAGCTGATCGAGCGTAATGCGGTTGGTCTTCGACATCGCCACTTCGCGCGCTTTGGCCTCGCGATAGATGACGATCTGCTTGGCCTTGGCGGTGTCGGTCACCACCTGCAGCGTGTCGCCCACTTCGGGAAGCGATTCGAGACCCAGCACTTCGGCCGGCATCGACGGGCCCGGCTTCGCGGATCGGCTCGCCTTGATCGCCGAACATCGCGCGCACTTTGCCGAACACTGAGCCGCAGATGAAATAGTCGCCGACTTTGAGCGTTCCGTTGCGCACCAGCACTGTCGCCACCGGACCGCGACCGCGATCGAGTTTCGCTTCGAGAACCGTGCCCATCGCGGGCCGCGCGGGGTTCGCTTTCAGGTCCTGCAATTCCGCCACCAGCAAAATCATTTCGAGCAGCAGATCCAAATTGGTTTTGGCTCGCGCCGAAACCGGGACCATGACGGTGTCGCCGCCCCAGTCTTCCGCCAGCAAGCCGCGGTCGGCCAGTTGCTGCTTGATGCGGTCGGGCTGCGCGTCCGGTTTGTCGATCTTATTGATCGCCACGATGATCGGCACGCCGGCTGCTTTGGCGTGGTCGATGGCTTCGAGCGTCTGCGGCATCACGCCGTCGTCGGCCGCGACTACCAGCACTACGATATCGGTGACTTTGGCGCCGCGGGCGCGCATGCGTGTAAACGCTTCGTGACCCGGCGTATCGATGAAGACGATGTTCTTGCCATTCTTCTCCACGTGATAAGCGCCGATGTGCTGCGTGATCCCGCCCGCTTCGCCGCCGGCCACGTTGGCCAAGCGGATCGAATCGAGCAGAGAAGTTTTTCCGTGATCCACGTGGCCCATGATGGTGACCACGGGAGGCCGCTTTTCGCGATCCAGGTCGACTTCGGTCTGCTGAATGTCGTGCGTGGTTTCTTCTTCGTAGCTGAGCTTATTAGTGGACGCGCCGAAATCGCGCGCCAGCTCCTCGGCCAGCTTCACGTCCAGAGTCTGATTGATGGTGGCGAAAATTTTCTTCTCCACCAGACGCTTTACCAACAGGTTGCCTTTGATGCCGAGCTTTTCGGAAAGCTCCTTCACCGTGATGCCTTCGGCGATGGTGATCTCGCGATCGATAGGCGGCGGCTGGAACGATTCCTGCCGGCGCATCACCGGACGGATGCGTCCCTCTTCATCCTCGCGGCGGCGGTCGGTGCCGCGCGCTCCGGGTTTGGTCGCGTGACGGCGGCCGGGATCGGCTGGCAGCGTCGCGGGTTCGGCGCGCAGCGGAGAAGACGTCGGATGCATCGAACGCCCGCGCGGCGGCCCACCGGGACCACCCGGACGCGACGGTCCGCCCGGACCACCAGGCCCGCGCATCAACGGCTGGCCCGGACGCACCGGACCGGTATAAATCGGACGGCCTGGAACCGGGCTCGCTGGGCGAGCGGTGGGCATTCCAGGGCGGGGAGCACCAGGTGCCGGAGCGCTCGGCATGGCAGGACGCGCGAGTCGCGCCACCATATCGGCGCGCGGCGGTACCACGGGACGCGCGGCGGGTTGCCCCACTAAATTCGGTTTCGCGGGAGGACGTAACGGTCCGCCACCGCCTTGCCCTTCAGGCTGCGGCGCGGCCGCTCCCGGCATGGGTCTCGGAGCAGTGGGACGCGGAGGCGTCGGAATGGTCGGCACGGCCATTCCTGGCCGGGGAGCGCCTGGCGTCGTCATCATGGTCGGAGGCGCGGGATGAGCCGACGCAACCGGTTGGCTCGGAGCCGCCGGCGCGGGCTTGGGAGCATCGCCCACCGGCGAGGGCATCGGCTGGCGCGGTCCCGAAAGAATCTGGCCGGGACGCGGCGGAGGCGGCGCGGAGCGCGACGGAATTACGGGTCCGCGGTTCACGGGAGCACTGGGCGCACCCGGCTGACCGGTCGCGAGTGGCGGACGCAACGGAAATGCCGGACGCACCGGCGCAGGCGCTGCTTCAGATGTTTCAACGGGAGCGGCTGCGGCAGGCCGCGTCGCTTCCGGAGCGGCTAGCGGTGGAGCGGTCTTCGCCACTGGCGGCGCGGGTTCGGCCACGCGAGCTTCGGGCTGATGCGCAGGTTCTTCGCGCGGCGCTGGTTCTCGCTCAGTCTCTTCGGCAATGCCACCGCCCGCCACCCGGCGGCGGAGATTCAGCACGACGTCGTCATCGAGCGAACTGGAGTGCGTCTTCTTCTCGGTGACGCCCAGTTCCGGCAACAACTCCAGAATGACGTTCGGCTTGACCTCGAGTTCTCGAGCCAGCTCGTTGATGCGAATTTTACTCATACGTAAAACCCAGAAGCGTACTGCTGGTACTCCAGGGATTGAGCGAAAACCTTCCTTAGAACCGAATCCGCGCGCCGAATTTTACTTCGACTGCCCGGACGACTCCGCATTGTCTATCGTAACAGATTCATTTTCCGGCTCACTTACAGCCTCGGCCGGTTCTTCGGGCGCCGCTTCCGCGGTCGCGTCGATTGCTGCTTCGGGGACTGCTTCCGCAGCCGCAGGCGCCTCGAAGGACCCTTCAAACTGCCCGTAATAACCGTTGACCGCCGTCTGAATGGCTTCGACTGTTTCGGGATCGATTCCCGGTAGCGCTTCGAGCTCCTCAGGCGTCATCGAGCCCAAGGATTCAACCGTCGTCACGCCGCCTTCCATCAGTTTCTCGACCATCGGTTCGGTAAGCCCGTGATCGATCAGCACCGACACCGGCGCTCCCGGGACCACCAGCGCGGCCATTTGCGATTCCACTTCCTGGCGCTTCTCTTCTTCACTCTTGATGTCGATGCGCCAGCCCAAAAGCTTGGCGGCCAGGCGCACGTTCTGCCCCTTCTTGCCGATCGCCAGCGAGAGTTGCGTGTCGTCGACCACCACTTCCATGTGCTTGCCCGCGGCGTCAACCACGGTCACGCGTGCGATCTTGGCGGGGCTCAGCGCATGCGTGGCGAAGATCACCGGATCGTCACTATATTCGATGATGTCGATCTTTTCGCCGCGCAATTCGCGAATGATGGATTGTACGCGCATGCCCTTCATGCCGACGCAGGCGCCGACACTATCGACATCGCGGTCGCGGCTCGAAACAGCGATCTTGGTGCGCTCGCCGGCTTCGCGCGCGCAGCCTTTAATGATGACGGTGTTGTCGTAGATCTCCGGGACTTCTTGCTCGAAGAGGCGCATTACCAACTCCGGCGCGGCGCGCGAAATAATCACGCCGGCGTTTTTGCCGGTCTTGTCGACGCTCTTGATAACGGTCGCGATGCGATCGCCCACGCTGAAGCTTTCAAGCTTCGACTGCTCTTTCTTCAATAGCCGCGCTTCGGTCTTGCCCATGCTGACGATCAGATCCGGGCCCTCGATGCGCTTCACTTCACTGCGCACCAGTTCGCCGATGCGCCCGGCGTATTCCGAAAATACGTTGTCGCGCTCGGCTTCGCGCACCTTTTGCAGAATCACCTGCTTGGCGGTCTGCGCCGAGATGCGGCCCAAGGCTTCGGTCGGCTTGGGAAAACGAATTTCCGAATCGATCTCCGCGTCGGCGCGAATCTTTTGCGCATCTTCGAGCGAGATTTCCTTATCCGGATCGGTGACTTCTGCCACCACTTTCTTCACGCCGAAAATCAGGATCGCGCCGGTGGATTCATCCAGATCCGCCGCTAGCTCTTCATTGGTATGAAAATGCTTCCGTGCCGCCACCAGCATGGCGTCCTTCACGGCATCCAGAATGATCTTCGGGTCGATCCCTTTTTCCTTGCTTAAAATTTCGATGGATTGAACAATCGGTCCAAGACTCATAATGATTTCCGTTTTCGTAGCCGGGAATTACCACTCGAACTTCAGGTTGGCTTTTTCCACCTGTTCGAGAGGGAACTGCACGCTTTTGCCGGGTCCGGGTTCAAGAGTGATTACGCCCGCCGCGAAACTCTTAAGCGTCCCGGTCAGGTGGCGCTGGTTTTCGACCGGCTGGCGCAAAACCACCTTGACCTTCTGTCCCACAAAGCGCTCAAATTCACGTGGTTTGGTGAGCTTGCGCTCGACTCCCGGCGAGCTGACTTCCAGGCGGTAACTGGCGCCCGGGATCACGTCCTCTACGTCGAGGATGGTCCCGACTTGGTGCGAAATAAACTCGCAATCGTCGAGCGTAACTCCTTGCGGAGCAGCAGGATCCACGGCTTGCCCAGGCACGGGAGGGCGGTCGATAAAAATGCGCAGAACACGATTGCGGCCGCCGCCCACCAAGTCGACATCGACGATCTCGATGCCCTTGCTGGCGCCAACCCTTTCCGCGATCTCGATTACTTTGTCTATGACAGCCTCACGGTCCGCCATTTGGCCCTGCCGCTTACCTTAAATCGTGCCAGCCAATAAAAAAGTGGGCTTGCGCCCACTCAACCTATTCGCCAACTGATCCTAGTATACACGACCCGCGAACCGGACCGCACCCTGTGTCAATGCGACACGTTTTCCGCAATGGTTTTTCCTCGAATCAAAGATTTGCGTTGGACCCGGAAATGCCTAGGTCCAGATTCGTGCGATCCCTCCTGCTCAAACTCCACTTGGTTGTGGCGTGTTCGGCTGTCACGCTGATCTCCGCTGCCCCCGCCGCATCGCCGGTGATGCCGGTTCGTTTCGAAGAGAATCACGGTCAAGCTCCGCCGGATGTCGCGTTTGTGTCACGAACGCCGCAATACAGCGTTCTGCTGAAGCGGCACGGCATCGTGGTGGCGACGAGCGATGGCCACGCCGTCAGCGTCGCCTTCGCCAACTCCCGGAATACCGCACCGCTGGGAACGGACCGCATGCTCGCTAAGACGAACTATCTGGTGGGAGCCGATCCCGCGCAATGGCGCAGCGGCATTGCGAATTATCAGCGCGTGACCTACCGGCAAACCTATCCGGGGATCGATTTGGTGTGGCACGGAAGCGGGGAACAGATCGAGCACGACTTTGAAATCGCAGCGGGCGCGGACCCGGCTCAAATACGTATTGAATTCTCCGGCGCGGAGCTCCACATCGACGCCGCGGGTGATCTCCTGGCCGGGGATCTGCGCTTTCACAAACCGCGAGCATTTCAGGCCGGCCGCGAAATCGAGTCCAGCTATCGTTTATCCGGCCAGACGGCGAGTTTTGCGGTAGGGAAATACGACCACAGCCAGCCGTTGACCATCGATCCCGTGTTGAGTTTTTCCACTTACGTGGGAGGAACCGGAGTGACGGCTATTGCGGTCGACAGCGCCGGGAACATTTACGTCGCCGGAGCAACGGCCTCGTTGGATTTTCCGGTAACCAACGGCGCATTTCAGACGGTGCCCAGCGGCGGAATGTGTTTTAGCCTCTTCGATCCGGTTCCCTGTACCGATATTTCCATCGCGAAATTCAGCGGCGACGGCAGCACACTTCTCTACGCCACTTTTCTGGGCGCGCCGGATTCGTTTGATTCGACAATTGCCATCGCCGCCGGGCCGTCGGGAAACCTCTATATCACCGGCTACACGGGCATCCCCAGCGCCTTTCCAAGGATGAAACCGCTCCCGGGCCAAGCGACTGGGCAGCGCTTTGTTGCGGAACTGAGCGCCGATGGATCTTCGCTGATCTACGCTACCGCGCTGCCGACGCCGGCGAACTCCAAAGCACTGGCCGTCGACGCCTCTGGAGCCGTCTACTCGACGGGTGTCGTTGACGTGTCGGATATCCGCACCAACCCCGGCGTGTTCCCGACGGTGAACGCGTTTCAGGCAACGCCTAATTTTGCGACTGTATATAAGACCTCCGATGGCGGCGTTCACTGGCAAACCTTAGCGAACGGTTTGCCGGTCGGCGACTTCGTCAGTGCCAGCGCGATCGATCCGTCCAATCCACGAGTGCTATACGTTTCCTTAAGCAGAAGCGGGCTCTTCAAGACGACGGACGGAGGCTTGCATTGGAACGCGTTGAACGCGCCCTTCGGTTCGCCGACAGCGATTGTGGTCGATCCTCATTCGCCGCAGACGATCTATGTGGGCAACGACTTCACGATGATCGTTCTGAAAAGCACCGACGGTGGAGGAACCTGGTTTCGTCCAGACATCTCACCGGGCGGTCTCAGTCTCGCGATTGACCCGGTGAACACTTCGATTCTCTACACCGGTTCTTCCGTTGGATTGTGGAAGAGCACGGACGGCGATCAGAGCTGGCAGAGGACGGGGCTGGGGTACAACCCGTTTACTGGCTCGCCCGCCCGCGCCGTCAGGCAAATTGTCGTCGATCCCACGAATCCCGTGACGATCTACGCCGCCACCGATATCGGAGTGATGAAAAGCACCGACGGGGCAAATACCTGGGCCGCGATCAACAACGGACTCAACGGCAACCTCGACAGCATCGCGCTAGCGATGGATCCGCGCAATCCACAGCGGTTGTTCTACTCCACCACCGGTGCCGTATCCGGTCCCTCGCCGGGTTCCGGCGTCTTTACCACGACCGATGGCGGCGCGCATTGGACATCCAACTCACTTTTTGGAAATCGTGTCATGGCGTTTCTATTCGACCCCACGGTGATTTCCCGCATGTGGGCGGTGACCGATAGGGCCCTGTTGATAAGCCAGGATGCCGGCGTCACCTGGGGTCCGACAACTTCGTTCCCACATGGCGGCGGCGCGGCATTGTTGGCGGACGCCAGTGGTTCGGTCTACGTCCTCAGCGGCGCTTTCCCAGAGGGATTCGTCATGAAACTGGACGCGGCGGGAGCGAACATTGTCTACTCCACTTATCTGGGAGGAATTGGCACCGACACTCCGGCAGGCATCGCCGTCGATTCGAGCGGGCGCGCCTACATCGCCGGTACAACGGACTCTTATGACTTCCCTCTGGCCGCGCCGCTGCAGCCTAAGTTTGGGGGCATCAGGGACATGTTCATCACGGTTCTGGACCCAACCGGCTCGCGCTTGGTGTGGTCGACTTTTCTGGGCGGCGCGGCGTCCGAAGGTGCCAACGCGATTGCAATAGATGCGGCTGGCAATGTGCACGTCGCCGGGGTCTATTCCGCGAGCGACACGACGTCGACTTTCGGCGCCTCCTCCACCAACGATGCATTGGTCGCGAAAATAAAGGGCGATGGGTCCGCTGTGATTTTTTCGAAACGCCTCGCGGGCAGTGATTCGGACGTCGCTAACAGCGTGGGTGCGGACGCGGCGGGAAACACGTTCATTGCCGGCACAACTTCGTCTAACGATCTTTCCTTGGAGGAGCCGTTACAGGCGCGCCTTGGGGGCGGAAGCGATGCCTTCGTGGCCCGCTTCGATGGCCAGAATGGAAATCTGCAGTTCTCTACTTATTTGGGCGGGCTCGGCAACGACAACGCCGCAGGTTTGGCCGTCGACCCCGCCGGGAACATTTTCGTGGCGGGGCAAGTGGGATCTCCCGACTTCCCTCTCAAAAACCCCTGGCAGAGTTTCTTGCCCAACAATGTAGGCGCGTTTCTGGCGAAAATTTCCCCTTCCCCGGTGAATTTCAGCGGGACTTTTAGCGCCAATCCGAATCCGATTGCGCTCGCGGCGGGAAGCACGTTGGGCCGCACCACGCTGAGTTGGAATGCTCCCGGCTCCGCTTCCGTAAAGATCACGGCAGGGGGAACGCTCCTCGCCGAAAATCTTCCCGCGAGCGGGAGCATCGATACCGGCAACATCGTCAGCAACGATGAAGAGTTTTCGTTAGTGGATATGGCGAGCGGGCAGACGCTGGCTACGCTCACGGAGCATGCGGTGGCGTTGACCTGCGACGCGCAACCGGCCGCAGGATCGTCGCCGCCTCTCGGGGAAGCGGGATGTGCTTATTCCGCGCCTCTCAGCGTAACTGGAGGCACGCCGCCCTATCAGAACTGGACGGTCAGCAGCGGGGCGCTTCCAGCGGGGTTGACGCTGAACGCTGCGACGGGCGTGATTAGCGGGACTCCGGTCGACGCGGGAACCTTCAACTTTAGCGTGACCGCGCAAGACAGCACGGGAGCGACGCTGCCTGAGCAGAATGTTTCGATTTCCGTCAATTCGCCGATCCCCGCACTCACGTTCATCGGCTCCCTGCCGCATCTGGCGGCGGAAGAGAACTGGACCACCACGTTCACACTGCTCAACAAAGGCGCGGCGCCGGCGACTGCGCGGTTAAGGTTGTTTGGCGATCCCGGCGGAACACTGCCGCTGCCGCTGATGTTTCCGCAGCCCAACACGACTCCGAATTCGCTGCAAACGGCGTCCTTCGATAAAACCATTTCGGGCAACGCTTCGCTGATCGTGCAAACGGCTGGCCCGGGGACGCCTCCGGTGCATGTAGGATCGGCGCAACTGTCGGCGACCGGAGCAGTCGACGGCTTCGCGATTTTTCATCACAACCTGACGGGACAGGAAACTATCGTACCGCTTGAAACACGTAACACCAGTGGCTATCTATTGGCCTTCGACCACCGGCGGCAGCGTACTGGGGTGGAGTTGTCCTCGGTCACGGCGGCCAACGTTTCCGTTACGATTCGGAGAAAACGGCGCATCGCTTGGCTTAACGAGCACGATTCTGATGCTCGCCGACGGACATACGTCGTTCGTGCTGCCCACGCAATATCCAGTTACGGCCAACATCCGCGGCACCATTCAGTTTGTTGCCAGCACTGGTCCGATCAGCGTTCTGGGGATGCGCTTCGCTGCGCCGAACAATGCTCTGACGACGATTCCCTCGCTGACTAACACTGCATTCAACGGCGGCAGCATTGCTCATATCGCCACTGGCAATGGTTGGCAAACCACCTTCGTGCTGGTCAATCTGTATGACAGTCCGACGCCGATTCAGCTCAACTTTTTCGCAGATAACGGCAGTCCGCTCACGCTGCCGATCGGGTTCCCGCAAACCGGCGCTAGCAGCGTAGCTTCCGTCGTCAATCAGACTTTGGCGGGGAGAGCGACCTTGCTCATTCAGAGCGCCGCTCCAGCATCTGACCCAGCGCCTACGGTCGGCTCCGCGCAGCTCACGACCAATGCCAACGTCGCTGGGTTTGTGATCTATCGTTACACCCTGAACAACCAGGAAGCGGTGGTGCCGCTCGAAACCCGCACCGCAAATGCGTACATCCTGGCTTTCGATAACACGGCGGGAACAGCCACCGGGGTCGCGGTGAATAGTGTTTCTTCACAGACCGTGAACGTACCTGTGGTGATCCGCGACGATGCCGGGAACTTGCTCACCACCGATGTTTTGAAACTGGCGGCCAACGGGCACGCTGCTTTCACTTTGGTGACGGACCGCTATCCGGAAACGGCGAATATTTGCGGGACCATCGAGTTGATACGCCATCCGGAGGGCAGATCGGCGCGCTGGCTTTCCGCATTCCCTCCGCGCACACGTTTACGACGCTACCGGCTCTGGCGAAGTAGGCCGCCAGGTGCTGGCCTCCGAACTCGAAGAAGTCCGCCGCCTCCGGCTTGGCATCGGCCATGATCTTCCGGATTTATGTGGCCTCTATTCTGCATGCACCCATAACTCCGAAGCCAGGAGCCCGCGCCACGCCGATTCATTGCGCTGCAAACGAAAGCCATGATGCTGGAACAGCGGGTGATGATCCACCAACTGCCGCGTTTCGAGACCGGTTGCGGCGCGGAAAAACAGGTACAGCAGGCTCACCAGCAATCCCGGCTTACGGAACTCCGAAACCAGCCATCGCGCCTGTGGCGTTGCCGCGCATGCGATGCGCGCGACTAGACGGGATTGGTCTTCTTCGTCGAAGCAATCGAGGAAAAAGTGCGTGACGATCAAATCGTATTCAGCGGAGGGAAGCGGTGTGGTGAGTGCGTCGTCTTTGCGGTACGTGACTCGAGTGCTGCCCGCCCGCTGGCGAGCGAGTTGCAGCATGCACGCGCTTACATCCACGTAATCGATCTTTGCGTCGGGGGCCGCCGCCAACAGAGCTGCTAGCGCGCGCCCGTCGCCATCTCCCAATACCAGGGCGCGGTGTGCGGTTGACACATCCGGGAGGAATGCCTCGCGGCGGCGTTCGAGCGCGCGCCCGAATCCCAGGTACTCGAACCAGCGATAGCAGCGGGCGATGCGGTCGCAGTTCACGCTACCATCGGCAGGAACAATAGCGGACTCAGCAGCGCCACGTCGGCCAGCACGCGCACGGCATCCAGCGACAGCTTGCGATGCACGCGATCGAGCAGCAGGAATGCGAAGGCGCTGGCCAATTCTGCGCCGCCCAATACTGGACGGTGGGCGTACAATAGCACCGCCGCCGCGCACGCCAGCACAATCGCCGCGGCGCTGGGCGACCAATCCAGCCTTTCTCCCTCCCAGCGCTGGATCGCGATGCAGTTCATCCAGCACAAACCCGAGAACAGCAGGATCGTCGCCACGTCGGCTGGAGTCTTCACTTTGCTCCACGCTTCGAGCGACGCGCCCAGCGCGAACAGAACACCCACGGCCGCCTCTTTGGGCCAGCGCAAAATTCCAGAATGTACCAGAGCGAAATAGAGGGCGACGACCGCGAGCAAAACTACTCCGCGCAAAAAGAGACTGGGCGATAGGTGCTCGGCAGCAAGCCAGCCGGTCAGCCCCAGTACCGCGAGCCACACCGGGAGCAGTATCTTCCAGCGGCGCTGATAAAACTCATGCCGCGGAGAATGGCCATCGCCTTTCCACGCGTCGAGCGTGCGATCAGCCGCGTAGATCAACCACACCGTGAGTAGAAGGAGGATCGCGGCCAGCGCGTCGACCGGCACCTGGAAGCAACGTGCAAACAAAATCTGCCACAGCACCGCCACCACCGGAGCGTCCAGGCTCAGCAGATTCGGCCACAGCCATAAGTGTGTCGGTTTCATTCCGCCTGGCAGCGCGCTCTCCACACCTTTTATTATGAACGCATGCGCTTTCGTGTCCTGGTTCTACACACGGCTTTCTTCGCCGCGTTGCTCTCTGCGAAAGACCGGCCCATTCCTATTAAGGTCGTGGTCGTGACCATGTTCGAGCGCGGCGCCGACACCGGCGATCAACCGGGTGAGCTCCAGTATTGGGTGGAACGCGAGGAACTCGATCGCGTGATTCCATTCCCGCAGGGCTATCATGATCTGCGCATGAACCGTGACGGTGTGCTGGCGGTGCTTACTGGCGTGGGTACAGCGAAGGCTGCGTCCACCATCATGGCGCTGGGCATGGACCCGCGCTTCGATCTCAGCAAAGCCTACTGGATCGTCGCGGGCATCGCCGGCATCGATCCCGCTGACGGCAGCCTCGGTTCCGCGGCGTGGGCCGAGTGGGTGGTTGACGGCGACATCGGCTATGAGATTGACGCGCGCGAAATTCCTAAGGATTGGAAGACTGGCTTTGTGCCTCTGCGGAAATCCGTGCCCTACGAGTTGCCGTTGATGGTGCCGAACAACGGCGAAGCATATCACTTAAATGGGTCGCTGGTAGATTGGGCGTTTCGGCTGACGCAGAACGTGCCGCTAATGGATTCCGAGGCCATGCAGAAGGAACGCGCCCTTTATCCATCGCCCAACGCGCAGCGCCCGCCGTTCGTGCTGAAGGGCGACACTCTTTCCTCCAGCACCTTCTGGCACGGCAAGTTGATGGACGAGTGGGCTAACGATTGGGTGAAGTATCACACCGGCGGACAAGGCAACTACGTCACTACCGGTATGGAAGACACGGGCACGCTGCAATCGCTGACGTTTCTATCGAAGGCCGGGAGGGCCGACGTGAACCGGGTGCTGGTGCTGCGCACCGCCAGCGATTACGATTCGCCCACGGGATCGATGACGGCGGCCGAGAGCTTGGCGCGTAATAAGATAGGACAATACACCGGTTATCTTCCCGCGCTCGACGCGGCGTGGCGCGTAGGGCGCACGGTAGTTGCGGAAATCGTTAAGAACTGGGCGCAATACCGCACCACAATTCCGGGGGACTGACGTACGATGAACGCAGGAAGCCGATGGATACAGTGGCTAGGCGAACTGTTGTGACACCGCTTTTCGTGATGCTCCTGGCAAGCTGTGCTGTGGCCCAGCCGCCAAAGTCGATCTCGAGTCTTCTGCTTCGCTTCGATAACGAACACGATTACGCGCAGAAAGAACGCTTGTTACTTAGCCTGACCACTCAGCACGCGGACTCGGGCCGAGCACTACTGCGACTCGCACAATCCACCAAGAATACGGACACGCGCTGGCTGGCGATGAGAGGAATGGCAACGCTTCACTACACAGCGTGCGCACCTTTTCTTGAAACTTCCCTGAAAAATTCTGATTGGGTGGTTCGGGCCAACGCGGCGCGGGCGTTGGGGGACCTGCGGATCACTAACGCAGCTAACGTGTTGCTTGCGATGTTCGCCGGGGAGCAGGAACCCGGGGCGGTTGAGCAAGCTTCTCTCGCACTGCACATGCTTAATGTGAAAGCGGCTGCGCCGTACATTCGAGAAAAAATTCCGCGTTTCACTGGGCAGACGCGCTCCTGGCTTCTACAGGCTTTAGGTGGGGTGGGAAGCGACAGCGATGTTCCATTCATTGCCGGCTACCTGGACGGCTCCGACCCTGCGAGTGTGATGGCTGCGCCGGCTGCGACGTATGCGCTCGAAGAGTTGACAGGCGTGAGTTTCGGACCGGAAGCCGTGGGAGCGAGCGTCATTCTTACACCAAAGACGTTGGCAGCAAGGTCCTGGTGGGCGTCTCACAAAGAACAGTGGCCGCGCTGCGACGACTGCCGTCGACGCTGAGTTATTTCGTCGGGATGGTCACGGACCCCAACGACTGCAGGCTCGGATCCAACACCATCACCCGTACCTTCTGAATCTCACTGTTCACCGGCACATCCAGCGGCACCGAAATTCCATCTTTGGTTGCCTGATCGAGTTGCGCTTTCGTGAAGCTCAAGTCCACCCGCGTAGCGGGCGCTGTTCCCTTCAGAAAGCCTTCGCTATAGAAAGCAACCAGCACATCCAGCTGTACTCGATAGCGATCGCCGCTGTGTTGAATCAGCACATCCGCCGGTTCTGCGCGAATGTCGAAATGAACCGCGCCGGTCTGCTGCTTGCGCGACATCGCCACCCGCAACCCGATTTCAGAGGCATCGAAAGGGGTGCGGATCTGGTTGTCGAATCTTGCGGCTTCAAGCTGGTCCGCGCTAGGGCCCGCGGGCTCAAGCGTAAGCCCTTCGCGGGTCAGAAGATGAACCCCTTTGCGTGGCGTGTCCAGACGAACTTTGTTTTCCTTGCCTTCTTTTTCGGGAGCTGTGGAGTAGTAGGCGATGCGGTAGTTGCCGCGCGCATCGTTCAGGGCGTCGGCGAGCGCAAGCGCTGGATTGTCGTGCGAGGACCAGCGCCCCCCGGTAAGGGCGGAAAACATTTGTAGGGTTCGGGAAAGCTCCGACCCTACTCCGTTGGTCTGGTCCACCGTATACATGGCAATCTGGGATTGCGCGATCATCTCGCTCAAGCGCCGCACCTGAGGCGTTAAATCAATGATGGCGTTCCCGGGCGCGGTGAAAACCAAAGGGATCCCTTGCGTGACCCAAATCAAACTCTTGCGGCCCGCGATCGCGCCCATTTTGGCGCGCAGCAGGTTGAGAGCATCGAAGGTCTTCTGGATGCGCACGTCGATATCGTCGCGATTGCGGAATCCTTGATATTCCTCGATGCTTCGGTCGAGCTCAGCGCGAAGTTCCGCCGGCGAGGGATTGGTCGCGGCGCGCACATCCCCGTCGGTGGCCGGCAGTGGATGCACCGCAGCCAGTTCTCCTTTATTGGTCAGAAAATAGATGTAGACATTCCCGACTGACTCCATACGTTGAATGGCGGTGCCTAGTTCGATCCCCGATCTGCTGGACATCACTAGTCTTTCGTTCCACCGGTCAAACAGGATCACCACCGGCGGCGGTGTGGCGTGGTTATCGAACTCTCCAGGCGCGTGCGGGGCCACCGTCCGGTTGCCTCCGGCGAAGCGGAAGAAAACGATGGGCTGCACCTTACCGTCTTCGCGAAGCTGCAGATCCGACGACTGCAGATCGGTGACGGGTTCGTCTCTGGAGTTGGTTGCCGCGACGTTGAGTGTAATCAATCTTTGCTGCGAAGCGCCGTCACTTGATTGCGCAAATACCGGGACTGCACAGACGATCACCACGCACAGGACGACGCTACGCACCATGTCCCTTACCCTACACCCCGCCGCAACTGGCGAGCAAGCGGAAGTGGCGCGGGCGTCCAGGCCCGCAGCCTACATCCACCCGGCCTTTTCGGGTTGCAAACCAAGAGCCTGACGGAGGTCAGGCGCGGACGTGGACGTCCGCCCCACCTTGTCACTCCGTCCGGTTCCACATCTGCACTACTCGCACTTCACGCTCGTGGCCCAGTACGCTGAGGGACCCGGTTGAGAGCGCGAGCAGACGCCCGGCTGTGGGTTCCAGGCCGAGCCAACGCGCGGCTAGGACGCGGAGCATGTGTCCGTGGCCGAACAGCGCCACGTCGCCGTCGGCTGCCACAGCACTGGCGATTACGCGGTCGGCGCGAGAGCCTACTTGTTCGGCCGATTCGCCGCCGGTCGGCGTGCCGGTCCAGATGGTCCAGCCGGGGTTCTCGACTTGAACTTGCGCCGTGGTGAGGCCTTCGTAAGCGCCGTAACTCCATTCGCGCAAATCCGGCGTGACCTCGGCGCTGTATCCGGCCAGGCGGCACGTTTCCAGGGCGCGGCGTAGGGGACTCGACAACACCATCGCAAACGTTTTGCCGGCCAGCAATCGCCCTACGGCGGCGGCTTTGCGTTCACCTTCCCGGGTCAGTGCCAGGTCGGTTGAAGAGGTGTGTTTCCCGGCCGCGCTCCACTCGGTTTCTCCATGCCGGACCAACCACAATTCGCCGCGGGTCATGTATTCACTGTATCCGGCTCTAAGGTTTTCTTGCCGGAACAACGATAGACCGGGTAGCGTTCCTGTATTCGAGAACCGGAGGAAGCCCCATGTCGTTGCACGACTTCATTTCAAAACAGTATATCGACGTCATCCAGTGGACGGAGGAAGAGAACGGCATCCTCGCCACCCGTTATCCCATGCAGGATCTGGAAATTCAGAACGGCGCGCGGCTGACGGTGCGCGAATCGCAGATGGCCGCGTTCATCGATCAAGGCCAGCTCGCAGACGTGTTCGGACCCGGACTCTACACGCTGACCACGCAGAATCTGCCAATCCTGACCGATCTACTGAACTGGGATAAAAAGTTTCAGTCGCCGTTCAAGAGCGACGTATACTTTTTCTCGACGCGCCAGCAGACCGCGCAGAAGTGGGGCACGGCGACGCCCATCACCATCCGCGATAAGGAATTCGGCGCGGTGCGGGTGCGCGGCTACGGGATCTATGCCTGGCATGTGTTCGACCCGCGGGTGTTTCACACCAAGGTGAGCGGCACGCGCGACTCCTATTTGGTCAGCGACATCGAAGAACAGCTTCGCGAGACCATTGTCAGCCACATGACCGACACCTTCGCCGGCAGCAGCGTGCCTTTCGTCGACATGGCCGCGAATCAGACCGCGCTGGCTAAACGCATCGGCGACGGCTTGAAGCCGGTGTTCGCGGATCTGGGACTGATGCTGGATAGCTTCGTCGTCGAGAATTTATCGCTGCCCGAGGAGTTGCAGAAGACGCTCGACGCACATATCGGCATGAATATGGTGGGTGACCTGGGGCGCTACGCGCAGTTCCAGGCGGGCACTTCGCTGCCGATCGCCGCGGCCAATGAAGGCGGAGGCGGCGCGTCGGCCGGCATTGGACTGGGCGCGGGGTTGGCGATGGGACAGCAGTTGATGAACGCGATGAAGCCCGACGCGTCAGCAGTAGCGGTGGCGGACGCCAAATTCTGCATTTCCTGCGGCAAATCCATAACCCGGGCCGCGAAATTCTGCCCGGAATGCGGTGCGTCGCAACAGTAGATAACATGGTGTCTTGGGGACATCTGGACGAAATCGAGTGAGGCTCGCGAGAATGCTCGGGCTTTCCGGGGGCGCACCGAAGGCCGCCGTGCGCAACTCTTCGCGCGCCGTTCATGAGCTCACGGCGCTGTGCCACGGTTTATTGTCGGAACGCGGCGAAGTCTCCGGCGTTCTGCTCGCGACGCAGGCCCAGCAGGCTTACCAGTCCTTCGACGCGCCGCATCGCCACGCTTTCTTTGACGTTTTGGTGAAAGAGTTCTCTCCCGATCCCGACGCGGTGGGGCGCAGCGGAGACGCCTATCGCGCCGATCCCTCGGCGGCCAATCTTGCCGAGTTGCAGCGCGTGGTCGAACCGCCGCGCCAGGAGTTGTTCCGCCGCCTCAACATGGCGCCGGGAGGCACGCGCCTGCTGGTGGACATACGGCGCGATCTGCTCGACGAAATGCGCGCGCATCCGCAGTGGACTGCGATCGCGGCCGATCTCGAGCATCTACTGGCATCCTGGTTCAATCGTGGTTTTCTCTCCTTGCAGCGCATCGATTGGACCACGCCCGCGAATATCCTTGAGAAGTTGATTCAGTTTGAAGCGGTGCACGCCATTCAAGGCTGGTCCGATCTGCAGCGCCGCCTGCAGGCTGATCGCCGCTGCTACGGTTTCTTTCATCCCGCGCTGCCCGGCGAGCCGATCATCTTTATTGAAGTGGCGCTCACGCGCGGCATGAGCGCGCAGGTGCAGCCGCTGGTCGATCCGCTTTCGCCGGTTTCCGATCCCGGCGAAGCGGACACGGCGATCTTTTACTCCATCACGAATTGCCAGGCCGGCCTGCGCGGAGTGCCCTTCGGCAGCTTCCTGATCAAGCGCGTGGCGGAGGATTTGGCTGCCGAGTTTCCGCGCTTGAGGAAGTTCGCTACGCTTTCGCCGCTTCCGGGTTTCCGTTCCTGGCTTAAGCAAATGAGCGGCCGCCCCAAGGTCGCAGCCATTCTGGCGAAGCTCGAAGGAACCGCTTGGCTCAACGACAAGGCGCTGAGTGCCGAGCTCGGCCACGAGATCGAACCGCTGTGCGCGTATTATCTAACGCACGCCAAACACGGCCGCGAACCACTCGACTCGGTGGCGCGTTTCCACCTGCGCAACGGCGCGCGATTGGAGCGTATCAACTGGCTGGGAGACACCTCGGCGCTGGGAATGGAACGTTCCGCAGGGTTAATGGTGAATTACGTTTACCGGTTGGATGACGTCGAGCGAAATCACGAGTTGTACACTAAGCAATACAAAGTCATCGCCTCGCACCATATCGACTGGCTGGCCAAACGCTGCGTGCTGGCTGCCGCAGTTACCCCTCCTCCGCCTTAAGCTTGGCGCGCCTCTTTGGCTGATCGATCCTGCTCGCTGGGGTGTTCCTGATGGCAGGCGCGATGATTGGAGAAGCTGCAGTGTGCCGCCCGTTTTTGACTCTATTGTGCATATTTAGTGTCGAATTCCTTGGTCCGATCCTAATTGTCCTAGGTCCTGTGCTGTTGATCCGGAAAGATCAAATGGTTCGGAAGCGCTCACGTGCTGCTGACGCTGAGACGTGCTAGGCTCTCCCAAGGGATTGCCTACGGCGCCCCATACGCCTAAAACGTCGCCGATGAGCTTTACTAACCCGCCGCAATCGCGCCAAACGATCGCCGGGCAAGTGTATCTGTTATTTAAGAAATTGATTAAAATAGACTTAGCTGATTAGCGGTGCTCTAAGGCGTCACAAGACTTGACAATAACACACTAAACTTGCATAATGGCGTTAGGCTAAGTTTAGAGCCGAGATTTCTAACGCAAGGTAACGGAAGAGAGACGCGAACATTATGAGCAAAATCATTGGTATCGACTTGGGAACCACCAACTCCGTGGTTGCCGTTATGGAAGGCGGCCAGCCGGTCGTTATTCCCAATCAGGAAGGTGGGCGGACAACCCCGTCTGTGGTTGGATTCGCCAAGAGCGGCGAGCGGTTGGTGGGGCAGGTGGCGAAACGCCAGTCCGTTACCAATCCGGAGAACACAGTTTATTCGATCAAGCGCTTCATGGGGCGGCGCTTCGATGAAGTGAGCCAGGAAATGAAGCTGGTCCCTTATAAGGTGGTGGCCGGGGACACCGATGACGCCCGCGTGGACATCAGCGGGAAGAAGTATTCGCCGCCGGAGATTTCGGCGATGATCCTGGGCAAGCTGAAAGAGGCGGCCGAGGCTTATCTGGGCGAGAAGGTCACCAAGGCGGTCATCACGGTTCCGGCCTATTTCAATGACGCGCAGCGGCAGGCTACCAAAGATGCTGGCAAGATTGCGGGCCTGGAAGTGATGCGTATCATCAACGAGCCGACGGCGGCAGCGCTGGCCTACGGGCTGGACCGCAAGAAGAACGAAACCATCGCAGTCTACGATTTCGGCGGCGGCACCTTCGACATTTCGATCCTTGAAGTGGGCGACGGCGTAGTGGAAGTGAAGTCCACGAACGGCGATACGCACTTAGGCGGCGACAATATCGACCAGCGCATCATCGACTGGATGATTCAGGAATTCAAGCGCGACCAGGGCATTGATGTTTCGAAAGATCAGATGGCCTTGCAGCGGCTGAAGGAGGCTGCCGAGAAGGCCAAGATCGAACTATCGACGTTGCTCGAGACCGAGCTCAACCTGCCGTTCTTGACGGCGGATGCCAGCGGTCCGAAGCACTTGGCGATCAAGTTGACGCGGGCGCGGTTCGAGCAGATGGTGGCGGATATTCTCGAGCGGTCGGTAGAGCCTTGCAAGAAGGCGCTGACCGATGCCGGGCTGACGCCGGCGCAGATCGACGAAGTGGTGCTGGTGGGCGGGTCGACGCGCATTCCGAAGGTACAGGAGATGGTCCGCAACCTGTTCGGCAAGGACCCCAATCGCAGCGTGAACCCCGACGAAGTGGTGGCGGTGGGCGCGGCGGTGCAGGGCGGCGTGCTGGGCGGCGAAGTGAAGGACGTGCTGCTGCTGGACGTGACGCCTCTCTCGCTGGGCATCGAAACGCTGGGCGGGGTGTTCACCAAGCTAATCGATCGCAATACGACCATCCCGACTCGCAAGAGCGAGGTGTTCTCGACGGCTGCCGATTCGCAGACTTCGGTCGAGATCAAGGTGTATCAGGGTGAGCGCGCTCTGGCCAAGGACAACCGTATGCTGGGGGTGTTCCAGTTGATCGGTATCCCGCCGGCGCCGCGCGGCATTCCGCAGGTGGAAGTGACTTTCGACATCGATGCTAATGGCATCCTGAACGTCACGGCGAAAGACAAGGCCACCAATAACGAACAGAAGATTACCATCACTTCTTCCTCTGGTCTCAGCAAGGAAGAGGTCGACAAGATGGCCAAGGACGCCGAGGCTCACGGGGCCGAGGACAGCAAGCGCAAGGACGAAATCGATGCGCGCAACCGTGCGGACTCGATGGTGTATCAGGTCGAGAAGATGCTGAAGGACCATCGCGACAAGATCAGCGACGAGGACGCGAAGAACGTCGAAGCGGCGCTCGAAGGAACGCGCAAGGCCATGTCGGGCGGGAGCGTAGAGGAGATCAGCAAGGCTACCGATACGCTGACGCAGGCGAGCCATAAGCTGGCCGAGGCGATGTACAAGTCGCAAAGCGCGGCTCCTGGTGGTGGTGGGGCTCCTGGTGGTCAACCGGGCGGCGATGGAGCTGGTGCATCCGGCGCTGGAGCTGAAAAGCCCAAAGACAATGTGGTCGACGCGGAATTCGTCGACGTTGAAGATAAGAAGTAAATAGGTTTAGGTAAAGTAGTCGGGCCGCGAGGCCCGACCTACCCTATAACTGCGTATGCCGCAGAACGATTACTATCAGACTCTCGGAGTGGAGCGTGGCGCCGATGCGGAAGAAATCCGCAAAGCCTACCGTAAACTCGCGCGTAAACATCATCCGGATTTGAATCCGGGTGATAAATCCGCCGAGGACCGCTTCAAGAAAGTTCAGGAAGCCTACGATATTCTGAGCGAGCCGAAGAAGAAGCAGATGTACGATCAGTACGGCTTTTATTCGGAAAACGGAATGCCGGCGGGCGGTCCCGGAGGCCCGGGCGGTCCGGGCACGGGGCCGAACATGGGTTTCGGCGGATTCGATTTCTCGGACTTTACACGGGCGGCGGGATCGGGGAGTCCGCGGCAACGCTACACCGATCCCGGTGAATCGGCCAATTTTCAAGACATCTTCAGCCAGTGGTTTGGGAAACAGAACGAGCCGCACACGACTGCTCCCGAGAAAGGCACCGACCTCGAATACGGCCTCAGCATCGATTTCTGGCAGGCCATTCGAGGGACGCAAGTCCGCCTGAAGATCAACCGCCAGGAAGTGTGCGCCAATTGCAACGGCACGGGTGCACGCTCCGGCGCGAATACCGTCTGCCCGGAATGCAACGGCAGCGGCAATGTGACGCAGATGGCAGGGGCCATGCGCTTCAGCCTCACTTGTCCGCGCTGCGAGGGCTCAGGGCGGTTGACGAATAAGTGCACGACGTGCCACGGCGACGGGCGCATTTCTCATTCCGAAACGGTGGAAGTGCGAATTCCGCCGGGAGCGCAGCAGGGGTCGCGGCTGCGGGTGGCGGGCAAGGGCAATGCAGGAACGCACGGCGCGGCGGCCGGGGATCTGTACATCACGGTGCGGGTCGAAGATCATCCGTTCTTCCGCCGCGATGCCGATGACATTTTGATCACGGTCCCGGTGCGCATCGACGAAGCCGGACTGGGCACCAAGATCGAGGTGCCGACCATTGACGGGCGGGCGCAGCTCAAAATTCCGCAGGGCACCAAGAACGGACAGAAGTTCCGCATGCGTGAAAAGGGCGTACAGAATTCGCGCACGGGGACGCGCGGCGATGAGATCGTCGAGATTGTCATTGAAGCGCCGGAGGTGCACGACGAGCGCACCAAGGAATTGCTGCGTGAGTACGCTACGCTCAACCCCGCCGATCCGCGGGCGGAGATCTGGAGCAAGGTGTAATGGCCAAGGCAAAGCGAGCGGCGTTCATGATCTCGGCCGTGGCCGAGCAATACCAGATCCACCCGCAGACCTTGCGCCTTTACGAGCGCGAAGGGCTGCTCAAACCCTCGCGCAGCGAAGGCAACACGCGTCTCTATACGGAAGACGACGTTGAACGCCTGGAAGTGATCCTGAAGCTGACGCGCGACCTAGGCGTGAATCTCGCGGGCGTCGAAATCATTTTGAATATGCGCGAGAAGATGGCGGAAATGCAGCGTCAGATCGAGGCGTTCGTTTCCAGCTTGAACACCGAGATCACCTCGCAGCGCACGCGTCCGGCGGCGCAGGAACCGGCTAATTCATTGATCCCGGTGATTCAGCTCCGGCGCTCGAAGAAGCCCGGCGCTTAACGCAACCTCCACCGCAACAGATCATCCATAATGGATAGATCTTCTAATGCCTGCTCCTTTGCGCAGCATGACTGGGTTCGCGCGGGTGCGCCGTCCGCTGGGCGACGGCGAACTGGTGGTTAGCGTCAAGAGTGTGAACCATCGCGGACTCGATCTGGTGATCCAGACTCCCTCGGTGCTTGAGCCCTATGAGGGTACGATTCGCGCCATGGTGAAAGCCAGCGTGGTGCGCGGGCATGTGGAGGTGCGCGTATCGGTGCCGAAGAGCGCCAACGGCGAAGCCGTGCTCACGCTGGACCGGGAATTCCTGCACGACTATCTGCGGATCTTTCGCGAAGAAGCGGCGGCGCACGATCTCGAATCGAAGCCGGATCTCAATGCGGCTCTACGCATTCCCGGTATGTTCACGGCTGCGGAAGGTGCGGGGCCGCCGGAGGGGGCGGAGGCTGTGCTGCAAGAAGCGCTGGCACTGGCTATGGAGGAGTTGAATGAGTTCCGGGCGCGCGAGGGCGGTGCGATCGTCGAGGAATTGCGCGGCCACAATCAGCGCCTGAGCGCTTCCGCCGACCAAATGGAACAACTGCGCGCGGCCGCCTCCGACTATTTTCAAAAAAGACTGGCTGAACGCCTGCAGGAAGTGGCCAAAGGTATCCAGATCGATCCGCAGCGGCTGGCGCAAGAAGCGGCGATCTTGGCCGACCGCAGCGATATCGGCGAAGAACTGGCGCGCCTGAAGATTCATTCCGGGCAACTGGCGGTGCTGCTCGACGCGGGCGGCGAAGTGGGCAAGAAACTCGACTTCCTGCTGCAGGAAATGAATCGCGAAACCAACACCATTCTTTCAAAAACCAGCGGCGCGGGCGAGCCGGCCATGAAGATCACCGATCTGGCGCTGGCGGCGAAGGCCGCCATCGAAAAGATTCGCGAACAATCGCTCAACCTCGAATGAATCCCGAATGACGACCGTTTTTATCATCTCAGCGCCCTCCGGATCGGGCAAAAGCACGCTGGTCAGCGAACTGATGCGGCTGGTTCCCAAGCTGCGGTTTTCGGTGTCCTACACGACTCGCTATCCGCGCGGCAACGAACGCGACGGCTCAGACTACTTTTTCATCTCCCGCGAGGAGTTCGAGGACCGCATCGCCAAGGGCGAGTTCCTGGAGTACGCCGAAGTCTTTGGCAACTACTACGGCACGCATATCAGCGAGTTGGAGCGGGCTGGGACAGAGGGCTACGACCTGGTGCTCGACATCGACGTGCAGGGTGCGCGACAATTAAAGGAGAGAATTCCGGCCGGAGTATCGATATTTATTTTGGCGCCGAGCCGGCAGATCCTGGAAGAGCGGCTGCGAACGCGCAGTCAGGACTCGGAAGCTGTGATCCTGCGCCGCTTACATGATGCGGCGGGAGAGATCCGCAATTATTCTCTGTACGATTATGTGCTGGTGAACCGGGAAGTGGCGGCGTCGGTAGAAACGCTGGTGGCTATCGTGAAGGCCACGCGCAGCCGGCGCGACCGGATGGAAAACGAGATCCGTCCGATACTGGAAACGTTTTTGTAAGAAGGAACGAAATATCAAATGGCTGAAACCAATCTGAAACAGGTGGCGCAGAACGTGATTCCGGACGATCCGGAAGCGAGCGCTTACCGCTTTATCATCGTGGCGGCGAAGCGGGCGCGCCAGTTGCAGGGCGGAGCGCGTAGCATGCTGCCAACCACTTCGAAGAAGCCCACTGTCGCGGCGATGGAAGAAGTACGGCGTGGACTGGTGCCTTACGAAGACACGGCGATTCAGAAGATGCTGCCGGCGCTCGCCGAAGAATAGCGGGGAATTATGAACGTCGCGCTGGGCGTTGGCGGAGGCATTGCCGCTTATAAAGCGGCGGAGCTGGCGCGCGCGCTGATGGAGCGCGGCTTCACCGTGGACGTGGTGATGACCCGCGCGGCGGAAGAATTCATCCGGCCGTTGACGTTTGCTGCGCTCACCGGGCGCAAGGTGCATACGTATTTGTTTTCCGCGGCTAGCGCGGAGGACACGCTGTCGAGCGCCATCGAGCACATCCGCATCGGGCAGGAGAATCACCTTCTGGTAGTGGCTCCGGCCACTGCCGATCTGCTTGGCAAATTCGCACACGGGCTGGCGGACGATCTGCTCACCACCACTTATCTGGCTTTCACGGGAACCGTAGTGCTGGCGCCGGCGATGAACACCAACATGTGGAACCATGCGGCGACGCAAGCCAACATCGCTACGCTACGCGCGCGCGGGCATGTCATCGTCGAACCGGACGAAGGACTCCTGGCCTGCGGCATGATCGGACCGGGGCGATTGGCCGAACCGGTCGAGATCGCCGACGCCGTGCTTGCCGCGAGTAAAAGAAATAGCAGGCGGGATCTGGAAGGCGAGATTATTCTGATCACGGCGGGGCCGACGCAGGAGCCGATCGACGGCGTGCGCTATTTGAGCAACCGCTCCAGCGGCAAGATGGGTTACGCGCTGGCGGAGGAAGCTGCAGCGCGCGGGGCTCGCGTGGTGCTGATCTCGGGGCCCGTCAGTCTGGCGGCGTCGCGCGGGGTAACGCTGGTGCCGGTGCGCACGGCGTTGGAGATGCGGCAGGCGGTGATGGATCATCTTAGCGAGGCGACTATCGTCATCAAGGCGGCGGCGGTTGCGGATTATCACATTCCCAATCCGTCCAAGCAAAAATTGAAAAAGACGGCGGCGCGCTTGTCGCTCGATCTGGAGCCGACGCCGGATATTCTGGCTGAAGTCGGGACCAAGAAGGGTGATCGCCTGCTGATCGGTTTCGCCGCTGAAACCGGGAATCTCGTCGAGGAAGCGCGGCGCAAGATGCAGCAGAAGAATTGCGACATGGTGGTGGGCAACTTGGTTTCGCAGGCGGGGACCGGGTTTGAATCCGATGAAAACGAAGTCGTGCTGGTAACGCGAGCGGGCGAGACTATCCCGGTGGAGCGCGCGTCGAAACGCGTCATCGCGGGGCGCATTTTCGATGAAGCGATGCGTTTGCGCCTGGCCCTCCACGCTGCGCGATGACTTCCGAACAGCTTCGCCAGTACCTCAGCTTCTACCAGGATCTCGGTGTGAAAGACCTTTACCGGCGCACGCCGGGTGCCCAGGCCGCTCCGGCCGCAAAGCCAGAGCCCATGTCGATCGAACTGCCTTCGCTCGCACCCGCCGGCGATACCCTCGCGAAGATCATGGAAGACATCGGCGATTGCCGCCGCTGCCGTTTGTGCGAACAGCGGAACAAAATTGTCTTCGGCTCCGGGAATGAGCAGGCGCGGCTGGTGTTCGTGGGCGAAGGACCGGGAGCCGATGAAGACGCGCAAGGTCTCCCGTTCGTAGGCCGCGCCGGGCAGCTACTTACTCAGATGATCGACGGCACCGCATCCAAGGAAGGCATCCCCATCAAGCGCGGGGACGTGTATATCTGCAACGTGGTGAAGTGCCGGCCTCCGGAGAACCGCACGCCGCAGCCCGACGAAATGGAAATCTGCGGCCAGTTCCTGTTCCGCCAGTTGATGACGCTGCGTCCCAAAGCAATTTGCGCGCTAGGCTCGACGGCGGCCAAGGCGCTGCTCGCAACCAAGGACGGCGTCACGCGCCTCCGCGGCAACTGGCACAAGTGGCACGATATTCCGGTGATGGTGACGTATCATCCCTCCTATCTGCTCCGCCCCTACAATCAAAATGCCAAGCGCGAGGCGTGGGACGATTTGAAAAAGGTTTTGCATTTTGTCTACGACTAAGCGCGGCATCTTCATCACGTTTGAAGGTCCCGAGGGGAGCGGTAAGTCGACTCAATTGCGCCTGCTGGGCAAGAAGCTGCGAGGGCAGAATCGACCGGTGCTGGAAACGGCGGAGCCGGGGGGGACGCCGATCGGCCTGCAGATCCGCCGGGTGTTGCTCGACGCTAAGAATCAGGAATTGTGCCCGACGGCGGAGTTGCTCTTGATGTTCGCGGCGCGCGCGCAGAACGTGGATCAGGCGATTTTACCGGCCCTGGCGAGCGGGCAGGTGGTCCTGTGTGACCGCTTCACGGATTCGACGCTGGTGTATCAGGGCGCGGCGCGGGGTTTGGGCGCTGAGGTGGTGTATGACGTCGATCGCATCGCGTGCCGCGGGCTGGTGCCGGATCTCACGCTGGTGATCGATATCGACGTCGAGACCGGGTTGGCGCGGGCACACAGGCGCAATCAGCGCACGCAGGATGTCGAGACCCGCCTCGACGAACAGTCGCTCGAATTTCACCGCAAGGTTCGGGCGGCATACCACCAGCTAGCTGAAGACGAACCAAAACGCGTGAAGCTCATCGATGGATCGCGTGAGGAAGACCAAGTGGCGCAGGCGGTGCTGAGCGCAGTCCAGCGGCTGTTAGCTGAATATCTTCGCGATTAGACCCACTGCGGCGGCTCCGATCATCACCCACCAGGTTTCGACGCGTGTGAATGTCAGCACGACAAAACTGACGACGAGAATGGCAATGGCGAGCGGCCCAGTGGCGGCGTCGCGCGCAAGCGGAATCGAGGCGGCCATTAAGAGTCCGGCGCTGGCTAGGATCACCGCGCGAATCGCGCCACGGATGCGTGGGAGATTGGCGTATCTGCCAATCCAGCTCATCAGCGGGATGATGAGGAACGCGGGCGTGATCAGCGCGATTAATCCGGCGAAGGCGCCGGGGAGTCCGGCGGCGAAGTAGCCGACGCTCACCAGGTAAAGGCCGTTCGGGCCAGGGCCCGTACGGCCTGCGACGATCGCGGTGTTGAGCTGGCGATCGGTCAAGACGTGACGCGTGACCACGAAATCCTGGCGCACGATGGGCAGCGACGCCATGCCGCTGAAGGACGTGATCACGGCTTTGAACAGCAGCAGGTAGAGGAGGACCAGGTTCATGCCGGTTCCTTCCACAGCAAGCCTACAACCACGGCGATGCCGATCACGGGCAGGGGACCGAGTCCAAACTTCCACACGGCGGCAAACGCGCCGAGCGTGATCACCAGAGCCCGTAAAGCGTTGGCGCGGCTTTTGAAGTGCGGCTTTACTAAGTACCAGATGCTGGACCACATCATGGCGGCGACGGCGGCGATTGTTCCGCCGACGCCGGCCATCACCCAGGCGTTCGTGCGCCAGGTCTCGTAGCCTTGGGTCATCAGAACGGCCAGGACGGCGGACGGCACGGTTTCGGCAAGAGTTCCGGCTAGCGCGCCGCGTAGGCCCATGATGCGCGCTCCGGCGGCGGCGCAGAATGCGATCACGTTAGTGCCGGGGGTGATGCGCGCCAGCGAAAACGCTAGTGCATAATCTTCGGGCGAGAGCCAACCGTGCTGCTCCACTAACTCGCGCTGCAGGGCTGCGATGGTGGGAAGTCCGCCGCCGAAGGTGGTGTTGCCGATCCGGAAAAACACGCCGGTGAGCTTGCGGAGCGTGGGCGCGGGCACGTTATTCCTTGGGCGCGATGCCGAGGGCCTTCATCTTGCGGTAGAGATGGCTGCGCTCGAGGCCCAACATTTCCGCGGCGCGGGTTACATTGCCTTTCGCTTCTTCGAGCTTCTTCAGAATGTAGTCGCGCTCGGCGGCTTCACGGACGTCTTGCAGGCTGCCGAAGCGCTCCATGGGCCGATCGAAAACGGCGCGGCGCGAGCGGTCGAGCGGAATGTGGCGTGCGTCGATGCCGGTTTGCGGATTCATGATGACGATGCGTTCCATCAGGTTACGCAGCTCGCGGACGTTGCCGGGCCAGGGGTATTCTTCTAGCGCGCGGAACGCGTCTTCGGTTAATTGTTTGGGCTTGCGGCCGTAAGCGGTGGTGAACTCACGCAGGAAATGGTCGGCCAGCAGGCGTACATCTTCAATGCGTTCGCGCAGCGGTGGGACGTGGAAGGGGACTACATTCAGGCGGTAGAATAGATCCTCGCGAAAGTTGCCGCGCTCGATTTCCTCTTCCAGATTTTTGTTGGTGGAGGCCACGACGCGCACGTCCACTTTAATGGATTCCGCGGCGCCGACCGGTTCGAAGCGCTGCTCGTCGAGGGCGCGCAGCAGCTTGGCTTGGGTCTTGAGCGACATGTCACCGACTTCGTCGAGAAACAACGTTCCCCCGTCGGCCTTCTGCAGCTTGCCGATCTTGTCGTCCAGGGCTCCGGCGAGGCTCCCTTTGCGATGGCCGAACAATTCGCTTTCGATCAGCTCTTCCGGGATGGCCGCGCAGTTCACTTCGACGAAGGCCTCGTGAGCGCGCGGGCTGGCGGCGTGGATGGCGTGGGCGATCAATTCCTTGCCAGTGCCGCTTTCGCCGAAAATCAGGACGCGGCCGTTGGTGGCGGCCATTAAGCCCAACTGCTGGCGCAGGGCTTTCATGGGAACGCTATCGCCGATAATGCGCAGTTTGGCGTCGCCGGATTCTTTGAGACGGTTGAGCTCCAATTCCAGGCGGCGCTGTTGTACGGCGTTGTTGAGCACCACGGTGACTTTATCGATGGTCAGGGGCTTTTCGAGGAAATCGAAGGCGCCGAGTTTGGTGGCTTTGACAGCAGTCTCGATGGTGCCGTGGCCGGAGATGATCACTACCTCGGGGCGGTCAGCGAAAGGGATTTCCTGGATGCGCGCCAGGGTTTCGAGACCGTCCATGCCTTCGAGCCAAACGTCCAGCAGCACCGCTTCATAGCTATTGCGCGCGAGCTCTTCCATGCATTTCTCGCCGCTCGCGACCGCGCTACAGGAATAGCCCTCGTCTTCGAGTACGCCCGTCAGCGATTCGCGAATGCCGGGTTCGTCGTCTACGATCAGAATCCGCGTGGTCTTCACGCGCGAGCCTCGGCCTCGGCGGCGACGGTGGCCGGGATATCCACGTAGAAGCGCGCGCCGGCGGGGCGATTGTCTTCGACGCGAATGCGCGCGCCGTGTTCCGACAAAATGTGGCTCACGATGGCCAGGCCCAGGCCGGTGCCGCGGCCTTTGGTGGAGAAGTACGGCAGAAAGAGTTTCTCTTTGTCTTCGGGCGAGATGCCGCAGCCGGTGTCGGCCACCAGCAGCTCGATCGAATCCGGCGCGGTGGAGATTGTGCGCAGCAGCAGGTGCTTGACGGGAGCGTCGCGCATGGCTTCGGCGGCGTTGTCGACCAAGTTTACGACTACGCGCTTGAACTGTTCGGGGTCCACTTGAACGGGCAGGAGGCCGGTGGTGAGTTCCACGCGCAGGTCGATTCCTTCCAGACGGCCGAGGAAGACCGACAAGGCGTTTTTGACGATTTGATTGAGGTCGCTCGGCACTGGCTGGGCGGCGGGGAAGCGTGAGAACTGCGAGAATTCGTCGGCTAGCGTCTTTACGGATTCCACTTCGCGCGAGATGGTGCGAGCGCATTCGCGCAGGATGCGCTGCGACTCGGGCGTCAGGCCACTCTGTCCACCGACGCGGTCCAGAATGCGTCCGATGCGCTCAGCGCTGAGTGCGATAGGAGTCAGCGGGTTCTTCAGTTCGTGGGCGATGCGCCGCGCTACTTCATGCCAGGCGGCGGCCTTCTGGGCTCGCAACAACTCGCTGGTGTCTTCGAGCACCACCACGAAACCCTGGCTGGCAGGCGGCTGCGCGGGCAGGGCGGACACCGTGACGGCCAAATGCAGAACTTGCACCGGTGTGTGCAACTCAATCTGGCTGGCGGCGATGCCGGTGCGGCGGGCGCGCTTCATCAGGTAGTCGATTTCGGCGGCGTCGTCGCGCGAAAATAAATCGCTCAAGTGGGCGGCGCGCTCCACTTGTTCCTGCGGGAGTAGACCTTGCAGGGCGCGGTTCACGCGCTGGATGCGGCCGTCGGCGCTCACGGAAAGCACGCCGGTGGGGATGCTTTCGAGAATGGTTTCTGTAAAGCGGCGGCGGCTTTCGAGCTCGCGGCTGTTGGCTTCGAGCTCCTGCATCATTTCGTTGAAGGCACGAACCAGCGTGGCCAACTCGTCGATCGCCTTGGCGTGGACACGGTGACCGAGGTTGCCCTTGCGGACTTCCCCGGCCGCGACCAGCAGCGCCGAAATCGGCGAAATGATTTGGCGCGAGAGCAGCAGCGCGATCCAGGTGGCGACGAACAAAATGAACAGCGCGATGGCCAGGATGAACAGTAGATACAGCGTGCGGATATTTTTCTTTTGCGCGGCAAGCTGGCTGTATTCGCTCATGTAGCGATCGATTTCGCTTTGCGTGCGCTGCATGTCGGCGGCGGAACGCACGGCGAGAGTCAGTGTCCCCGGCCGTAGCGGAGCGGTAGCGGTGAACAGTCCGGTGGTGCCAGGCTGCAGCGGGCACACGATGGAGGGGGGAGATCCGGGGGCGCGTAGCTCTAGCGAGGCGATGTTGTTGTCGCGGCAGAGAGCGGCAAAATCCGCGGTGCCGGCGTCCACTTCGGGCAGCAGGGCGATCCAATGCGCCAGCGCGTCGGCGCGGCCTTGCACCTCTGAAGAGAGCGCTTTATTGCTCTGCAACAAGTCCGTGCGAATGCCTTCGGCGGGGCGGCTGAACCATTTTTCCACGTTGCGGTTCAGGATCACGTAGCTGAACAGCGCCAGGAAGACTACCGGCAAAAGACTGAGCGCCAGGGCGCCCGCCAGTAGTTTGGTCTTGATGCGCGAGCCTTCCCGATTGGCCTGGCGCTCCAGGTACAGCTTGACGCCGGTGCGGAATAGCATGAAGCCGAGGGTGACGGTGAGAAGGAAGATCAGCGTCGAGACGGCCCAGAAAACAAAAGTTTGCCCGGCATCGGCGGGGCCGTAGTCGCCAAAGCTGAAAGAGACTTGCCACACCACCAGCGTGACTAAAATCGCCAGCAGGGCGAGGCCGGACCAGAAGAGATACCGCTTGCGCATCGAGTTACTTAAATTATAGGACCCATCGGGGCTGGCGGGCGGCGGTTTTAACGTGGGGCAGCGTCGAGTCGGGTCTTGATCTCCCGGTAGGGCTCGTCGCCGAACAATCCTTGGTAAGTCCAGAGCGGATGTCCTGCGGCGTCAAACAAAACCACTACGGGCAGGCTATTCTGATTGGCTCCCACCGCACGCTTCCACGCCTTCTCATCTTTCGTAAGGATGAGACTGTGCTCCAGCAACGGCTGGGGAGTTCCCTTGCGCATGCCGCTGCGGATCATCCCACGGACCAGCGCCGGGGCCGATTCTAAATTGGCGACGGACCAGGCATTGATGCCATCTTGACTGAGCCGGGTCATCCAGACCTTGGTTCGGTCCCCTGCTTCTTTGCTGAAACCAAACACGCAGACTGCGGGTTTGCCGGTGAGTGCGGTCGGGAACGCCAGTTTCTGGCCGGTCAGCGTCTCCGCCTGGGTCACCGGGAGGTTCTCCGCGGCTCCCGCACACCAACTGGCCGCCAGGGACACCCAAACGCAAGCCTGAGCGATTTTTCGTCTGAGACCCATATTTTGCCGCACCATCAGTAGACGGGCACGGTTTCCGGCTGGTTTCGCGGAAACCCGCACCCCTTCACCTGCGTCCGAAGGGAGTGGGTACAATGTTGCCATTGCGCGAAGAGATTGCTGCCCCCAGCCTCGCATACCAGGAGCACGTAAACCCGCAATGGGTGCGCTTGCTCGACGCATTGCAAATGAACGTCCGCTACCAGCGCTGTGCCGGGGTTGAATTGCAGGCCGAGGATGGGCGGCGGTTTCTGGATTTCCTTTCGGGGTACTGCGTTCACAATACCGGCCATAACCATCCCGCGATCATTGAGGCGTTGCAGTGGGAATTGGACCGGAAGGGTCCTGCGATGCTGCAGAGTCATGTTTCGGAACTCGCCGGCGAATTGGCGCAACGGCTATGCAGTCTGGCAGGCGGGCGGCTCGAAAAAGCATTTTTCTGCAGCTCGGGAAGCGAAGGCGTCGAGGCAGCCATCAAGTTCGCGCGCGCCAACACCGGCCGCGCGGGGCTGGTCTACGCGAGCGGCGCTTTTCACGGACTGACTTGCGGGGCGCTCTCGTTGATGGATGATGCCTTCTGGCGCGATGGATTCGGACCGCTGTTGCCGGGCACTGAAGCCGTCCCGTTTGGCGACTTGGCGGCTCTCGAAGCGAAATTGCAGACGCGAAAGATCGCGGCGTTCTTCGTGGAGCCGGTGCAATCGGAAGCGGGAATCCGCGTGCCGGCGGCGGGTTATCTGGAGGCGGCGCAAGTGGCTTGCCGCAAGTACGGAACGCTGTTCGTAGTGGATGAAGTGCAGACCGGTATGTTTCGCACGGGACGCTTCCTGGCGGCGCAGCATTGCCATCTGGATCCTGACATGGTGGTGCTAGCCAAGGCGCTCAGCGGCGGATTGGTACCGTGCGGCGCGGTGTTGATGTCGAACCGGATTTACGATTCGGTATACAGTTCTTTGAAGCGATCCATCGTCCACACTTCGACGTTCAGCGAAAACAATCTGGCGATGCGCGCGGGACTCGCGACCCTGGATGTGCTGGAGCGTGAGCACTTGGGCGAACGTGCCGCATCCGTGGGAGAGTATTTGCGCGAACGTCTGCGCTACGCGCTGTCCGGTTATGAAATGATCGAAGAAATTCGCGGTATAGGATTGCTGAATGGAATCGCATTCCAGGCGCCGCGCAAACTCAGTCTACGCGTTCCTTTTGAAGCTTTTTCTAAAATTCATCCCGCCATGTTCGGGCAACTGGTGGTGATGCGGCTGTTCCGGGATCAAAACATCCTCACGCAAATCTGCGGGAACAATTTTATGGTGCTCAAAGCCGCTCCCCCGTTGGTGGTTGAAGAGCGGCAGGTGGATGAATTCGTGCGCGCGATGACGGCGGTGGCCGAACTGATGCATACTTCGGCGTCCTTCTGGACGGAAGCGCTCGGCCTGGCGCGTAGAGTGGTGAATATTTAACTTGCAAACCGACGTCTTTATTGTGGGCGGGGGGCCGGTGGGACTGGCTTCCGCGATCTCCCTACGCTCCCGTGGTTTTGGTGTTGTCGTTGCGGATCCCGCGCTCCCGCCGATCGACAAGGCTTGCGGCGAGGGACTGATGCCGGATGCATTGGCATCGCTTGCGCGGCTGGGGGTCACGCTTCGCCCTGAGCATTGCTTTCCGTTTCGAGGGATTCGCTTCCTGGGCGGCGGCGATACGGTCGACGCCAGCTTTCCTAACGGAACCGGCGTCGGCATCCGGCGCACGCACTTGCATCAGGCCCTGATCGATCGCGCCGAAGAAGCTGGTGCGACCTTATTGTGGGGAACCGCGGTGAAGGGGTTATCCGCAAGCGGGGTGGCATTGGATAGGCGAACGGTGGATTGCCGTTGGGTGGTGGGCGCGGACGGAGAGAACTCGCGCGTGCGCCAATGGGCTGGGCTGGAGACCATGCGGCGCAAGTCTTTGCGTTTTGGCTTTCGCCGCCATTATCGAATGGAGCCGTGGGCCGATTGCGTGGAAATCTATTGGGGCTCAGGTTCGCAGATCTATGTTACGCCGATCGGCCCCGAAGAGATTTGCGTGGCGGTGATCTCGCGTGATTCGCACCTGCGTCTGGATCAGGCCTTGCCGCTTCATCCGGAACTCTTTGCGCGGTTGAAGAACGCCGTTGTCACGACCACTGAGCGCGGCGCGGTATCTGCTACGCGCAGGCTGGCGCGGGTATATCGCGATCGCGTCATGCTGGTGGGCGATGCGTCGGGCTCCGTCGACGCGATTACGGGCGAGGGACTGCGTCTGGGCTTCGAGCAGGGCATGGCACTGGCCCAGGCACTGGCGCTGAACGATCTCAAGTCGTATGCCGCTGCTCATCGCCGCTTGGCGCGGCGGCCCGCTTTCATGGCCGGTCTGATGTTGACGCTGGATCATTCCGCCTGGCTGCGGCGGCGGGTTCTCAGGGCGCTTTCCTCCGAGCCGAGGATCTTCGCAACACAGCTTGCGATGCACATGGGCACGGCCACCACCGTTGATTTCGTCAAACACTCGATGCTTCCCCTGGGCCGCCATCTGCTTTTGGCTTGAAAATGAAACGAATACTCTTCTTCCTTTTCGCCGGTAGTCTCCGGCTGGCCGCGGCGGAGAACAGCGTCGAGCTTGATCCGGCGCGCACCACCGTCAGCTTCACGCTGGGCGATGTTCTTCATACCGTCCATGGCACTTTCAAGCTAAAGCGTGGCGCCTTGAAGTTTGATTCCGCCACGGGCAGCGCTTCCGGAGAGATCGTGGTGGATGTGGCCAGTGGGAATTCGGGTGGTGGCGCTCGCGATAAACGCATGCACAAGGAAATCCTGGAAAGCGCCCGCTACCCCGAAGCCGTCTTCACGCCGGACCATGTTAGCGGGGAACTGGCGCCGCATGGCGAATCGCAGATCGACCTTCACGGTAACTTTCAAATTCATGGCGCGGGTCACGAGTTAACGTTGCACTTCCGCGCCGAGGTGAAGAACGGCGAGGTGGCCGCTTCCACCGGTTTCGTCATTCCTTATGTCCAATGGGGCATGAAGAACCCGAGCAATTTTTTACTGAAGGTAAGCGACAAGGTGGAGCTGAACGTCCAAGCCGCTGGCCGGGTGCAATAAACCTAAGTCAAGCTCTCGCTAATCGTGCGCTCGTATTCGGGGAAATAGCGCTGGATGACCGGCAGGTCGAAGGACCGCAGGATGCTGCTGTTGCTCTCGCGTTCGAGAAGGAATTCGAAAGATTTCTCGATCAAGGTTTCCACAGGGACGCGGCCGCCGGTTAATCGTTGCCAGTACTCAGGAGTCAACGTTACTGTGTGCTGGGTGGCCGAGCCGTTTTCAACAGTCACCTGGTAAATGCCGGAGCTAGTGCTCTCGACGCGGATAGTCATCCTTCATTCTCCAGGATCACCATGGCGAGCGCCTGTTCCTTGGTGTGCGTGATGGAGAGGGCCACGTGTTTTACGCCAAGCTTCGCGGCGATCTCCGCGGCCCGGCCATGGAAATTCAGCGTGGGGCGGCCGGAGGGGAGATTCACGACTTCGAAATCGTGCCAGGCGACGCCGTGCCAGCCGGTGCCGAGCGCTTTCATGCCGGCCTCCTTGGCGGCGAAACGGGCGGCGTAGCGCTCGAAGCGGTTGGCTTTGCGGTCGGCGTAAGCGATTTCGCGGGGGGTGTAAATGCGGTCGAGGAAGCGCCGGCCGTAGCGCGCGACGGCAGCTTCGATGCGCGGGACTTCACAGAGGTCGACGCCGGAACCGAGGATCACTGTGACAAGGGTAGCAAGGAAGGGGTTTCGGTCTCCAGCATTAACGTTACGGGGCCGTCGTTGACCAGCGCGACATCCATGTGGGCCTGAAACACTCCGGTCTCGACGCGCAGACCACTACGCCGCGCCAAGGCGACGAACGATTCATAGAGCGCGCGGGCTTGCTCGGCGGGAGCGGCGGCATCGAAGCTGGGGCGGCGGCCTTTGCGGCAGTCGCCGTAGAGTGTGAATTGGGAGACCACTAGCAACTCCCCGCCGGTGTCGAGCAGGCTGAGATTCATTTTGCCGGCCTGGATCGGGGAAGATGCGCAGGTTTAGAATTTTGTCGACCAGAAACTCGGCGTTAGCGGCGGTGTCGGGCTTGGCGATGCCGAGCAGGATCAGGAGTCCGGCGCCGATCTCGCCCACCACCGAACCGTCCACTGCCACCCGTGCGTGGCTGACTCGCTGCAAGAGGGCGCGCATAGATTCTAGGATAAACACCCCGAGCAAGCTACATCTTTCGCCTTATCGCAACGGCATGGTACTTGGCGCACAATCGTACTCGGGAGTACCAAATGGTCACCAGTACGCGGAAAAGAAATCGGCAGGCAGGCGGGTTCTTCAACCTTCAGGAAGAAAAGACTAAGACTCGGGTGTCGGGCTACGGACACGGAGACTTCATCAAGCTGAAGGACGAGTACGGGAACATTTGGCTGGGATCGGCGGAGTCGATCGCTGACAACTCTATCGTCTATAGATTTCGCGACGGCAAGGGTAAGACGCTCACGGGGATTTCCAGCGGGCTGGTTGTCACTCTGCGGGATGAGAAGGGGAATACCTGGAGAGGGGCAGTCGATTAGCGGCCCCATTCGGTCAACTGCTGAAGTACCTGTTGCGCGGCTTTCTGGCCGGCGCTTTTTTTCGATAGGCCTTGGGCTTGGCTCACCCAATCTTTGCCTACGCGGACTTCTACCGTGAACGTTTTGGAGTGTTCCGGGCCGTCTTCGGTCACGATTGCATAACGCGGCGGCGGGAGCTTTAGGGCTTGCGCCATTTCCTGCAGGGCGCTTTTGTGATCGGTCACGGCACTGTCTACGCCGTCTTCGGGGAGATCGAAGGCGCCGATAACGCGCTCCTCTAAAAATCGGCGGGTGACCTCCAGTCCGGCTTCTAGATACAGAGCGGCGATCAGGGCTTCGACAGCGTCTGAAAGCAACGCCTTTTTCTCGCGGCCTCCGCTCATCTCTTCACCGCGTCCTAGCAGCAGATAATCGCCGAGCTGCAGGCTCTGCGCTACTGCGTACAGATGAGCGGCGCTCACCAAGTGGGCTTTCAACTTCGAAAGACGCCCTTCGGGAAACGAGGGGAAGCGGCGAACCAAGGACTCGCTCACCGCGAATCCTAGAATCGCGTCGCCCAGAAATTCTAGCTGTTCGTTATCCGCGGCGGTCTGGCCTTCCGCCGATTTCTCGTAGACCTTGGATTTATGCGTGAGCGCGCGTTCCAGTAATTCGCGATCGCGAAAGCTGTGACCTAGTGCCTTCTCGAGAATCGCTAGGTCCGCGCTCATGGATGTGCCGGGGATTACTTTGTGGCTTTCCCTTTGGCGGCGCGCGCTTTCTCGTCGGTGGCGATTTTCTTCAAGTTGTCGGGAGCCCCCGGAGTGGCCAGGACTTTGTCCGCCATGGCGGTAGCCTCATCGTACTTCTTGGCGTTGTTATAGGCAGCTGTCAGTCGAACCATGGTGGATGTTTCCGGATTGGCCGCATTGTCGATAGCCATCTTAAATTCCGTGATGGACACGTCCCAGTGCTTGTCGATACTGGCAATCACACCCAGGGTCTCATGAGCCTGGGCCACCAAGTCCTTCTGGATGCCGGTCCACTGTTCGTCGGTGAGCTTGGGATTGGGCTTCACGGTCGCGTTGACGGTGGTGATGGCGTCATTGGCCAGTTTGGTGGCACGCTTCAGTTTTTCGTCTTTATCCAGGTCGAATTCCTTGGTGATCTGCGCGAGTTGTCCGGAAACCAGTAGCATGGCCTGGAAGTTCTTGGGATCGGCTTCGAGCGCGCGGTTTCCGTACACGATGGCGTTCGCGGAGTCGCCTTTCTGCTGGTAGGCTTCCCCGGCCATTTCCAAGGCAATGGCTTTGTACTCGGTATCCTTGAACTTGGAAAGGAGATTGTCGACGGCGGCGATCTTTTGATCCGGATTGGTGGCGCTCGAGCACCGCTTGCACGGCCTCGCCTTCCTTGGCCGATTTCACCTTCTGTCCCATCGACCAAGCTGCCCGCGGCCAGCAGGCCGAGCATCATAAACTTCGTCTTCATTCCTTTACTCCTCATTATTTTTTCGAAGCTTCATTTTTTGAAGGCTTCAGCGACGCCTTTTTGGGCCGCTTGACGAACGGACTCCGGTGCATCTGGGACCGCGAGGGCCGCCTTATAATTCTCTACTGCCTGATCGCGGTCGCCCTGCGAATCAGCCAGACGCGCCAAGTACAACAAACTCCAGGATTTGGTTTCGGCGTCCGGCTCCAGTTCGAGAACCTTACGGAACAGGCGATCACCCGTCTCGGGGTCCTTCTGCAGCACAGCCACCCGCGCTAAACCATAATACGCTTTCGCGTGCCAGGATTGCTCGGTGGTCTGCTCCAGCATGCGCAGGTAGGTGAGCTTGGCGCGATCGAGATCCCGGTCAGCATAGGCTTGGTCCGCCTCGGCCAGGGTCTTGGCGGCGCCGGTTAATTCCGGAGGCTTCACCGCTTGGGCGGGGCGCACGGTCCGGTTGGCCTTGGAGGAAACAAATTCCACATTGGCCAGGCGCTGTTCTTCGCGTTTGAAATCGAGGCCGGCAAACAGATTGGGGAAGTACAAGCGCAGGGCCGCTTCCTGGTTTTCATAAATGGCGAGCTGTTCGGCGAGCGCCGGGGCCAGCACAAAGCCCTCTTTCATGGCCTGCTCGGCTTCGGCCGGTTTGCGGTCCAGACGGCTTTCGATGGCCTTAATCAGGCTCTCGGTGGCTAGATCGACGAATTCCGTTTTGTAATGGTCGTCGAGCGCGCCGGCGCCTTGCGCGTAATCGCCCAGGGCGTGCTTCTTATTAATGTCTTCGGAGAACTTGAGTCCCAGGGGATCGACCAGATAGTGCAGATAGGCGTGGCGAATGCCGTCGATCTGCGGCTCCGTCGAGGGCGTGACCACGACAAAAGATTCGTCGCCGAAGCTGCGCGATTGCACTTGATTGGGGGCTCCCAGCAGGTCCACGTAAATCTGGAAGCGGCGCCCGAGATAACCGCTGGTGGTGTTGCGTGCGTAGGCGTTCACCAGCAGGATGGCGCGGGCGACGGGCTCATGATACTGCTCGATCACCTGGTCGTAGAAAGGCTGTGCGCGCTGCCAGGCATCGGCCAAGTTGGCCTCGCGGTAAAACGCGGCGAGCAGCGGGGAGAGGCCTTCAACTGACGTGGCATCGGGAGGACGCACCATATCGGGATCGCGGTAATCGAAATCAGGCGGGCCGTTGATGAGCAGGGCGTAAGAGATATAGCGGCTCAACTCGGCGTTGGGATTCGGCAGTTTGTGATCGCGGAAGAAGCGCTTCAGTTGAAAGACGCTGTCGAGGTTGCGGGCGGCGAGCTGGGTGCGCAGCGTGTGGCGGAAGACGTGGGTGGAAGCGGCGTCGATCTGGTCGTCGTAGCCGGCGGCGTTAATGGCCGCTAGCACCGTGAATAAAGCTTCATTGCTGTCGAGTTGGTTCTGCGTGTCGTTGCCAATAGCCCGCCGGATCGGCGGCTTGGGCTGCTGGGGTAGAGCAGGCAGCGCGGCGGCCAACAGGATCAGGCACAGATATGAAATGCGGGGCAAAACTTTAGTTAATCCCCTAGTATACTGAGCGCGGCTTCGAGCTCGCCCAGCGCATGCGGGTCGCGCGTGGCGGCGATGCCGCGGCGGTAGAAATCGCGCGCGTCGTCCAGGCGCCCCATTTTTTCTAACGTCTGGCCACCGTGATAGTAGGCTGCCGAATAAGCCGGGTCGGTGGTGAGCACGGCTTCGAATTCCGGGATCGCGCGCGCCCATTCGCCTGTGTTGACGTATTCCATGGCCAAACCGTAACGGGCAAGTTTACTCGACGGGTCCTGGGCGAGAATTTGTTCCAGGAGTTGAATGCGCGGGGTCACTTATCTGCTAGGATACCGCTTTGGCTTGCCCCTATTTCAAACCGTCGCGGCGCTTGGATGCTGGAGCCTGGGATCCGGCGCCTCGCTTGCCGCTGGGCGACGCCTGGGCGGGCGAGTGCACGGCGGGAAGCGCCTGGGAGCCTGCGGAGGCGGTGCAGCGGGAAACGTGCAACTGCGGCTACGCGCGAGGGCGCTGCGCTCATTTCCCCGATGATGCGGGGGCGGATGCAGTGCGATTTTCGCTTGCCGGCGAAAGGCTGATTTATATCTTGGAAAAGGATCACGCGCCGATTGAATATGGGGAAGTGGATAGCGCAACGGCGACCCGCGAGCCGCTAGCCAGCTTGGCGCGTGCGTTTCGCGAGAGTTATGGCAGAGCCACTGCCGGTCGGGCGGCTGCGTCCGGCGGAGCGGGCTGATTCGGGGTGTCGACGCCTGCAAACGTCATCCCTTTTTGGATGTGCCGCGTGTGGGCGGAGACGCTGACACTGGGGATGCCCAAAAACGAACGCGTCGCCACCTCGTCAATCTCCAGGCAGTTGCACTTTTGCAGCATCGCCCCGGTGATGAGGCGTGTTAGTGCTTTATCCATTGCTTTTTGACGATCGAATCCGAAGGCGGTCGCTTTGACTCTCCCGGCCATATAGTGGAAGGTCCATCCGAGGGCCGCGAATTCTTTTTCGAGATCGTGCGGATCGAGGCTGCTCTTCACCGACTACCCAGGCGTTCGGGGTACGACTCGCTGCCGGGGCGGAAGGCCGGCGGCAGGAGCGTACCCTTTTGGACCAATATGGTTCCGGGTGTGATCAAAGCAGGTCTACCTTAGTGCGAGCGGTACACCGATCTCTACGCCAATGATTTCGCCCGAGATCACCAGTTCCACGCGCCGATTCTGCTGGCGCCCGGCTGCGGTGTCATTTGTGGCGATCGGCTGAGTTTTCCCGAAGCCTTTGGTCGATACCGAACCCGGCTGCATGCCTTGCTGCGTCAGATAATCGCGGACCGAAGAACCGCGCTGCTCGGAGAGGTTCTGATTGTAGTCGTCGCCGCCGACGTTATCGGTGTGGCCTTCGACGTCCAAGCGCAGTCCCGGGTGTCCCGAGACGATCCCGGCCACTTTAGCGAGTTTCTCGCGCGCTTCCGGACGTAGCGAGAATTTGGCGGTGTCGAAGAGCACATCCGATAAATTCACGATCAGACCGCGGGCGGTGTCGCGGGTTTGCAGAATCGCGTTGAACTGCAGCAGGAGTTTGGCTCGCAATTCGGCTTTGTCCGCTTCGGCTTGCGCACGGTCGCGGGCGGCGCGATCGAGATCGGTCTGGGCGGCGGCTAGCTTCGCGTCGCTCTCCTGTTTCAAACGGTCCGCTTCGGAGAGCGCCGAGGCCCGCTGGGCGTCGTTGTCGCGTTTGAGGCGGTCGGCTTCGTTGAGCGCCGCTACCCGTTGGACATCGTTGTCGCGGCGCAAGCGGTCGGCTTCAGCGCGGGCGTCGGCCGATTGTGCGTCGTTGGCCGTCTTCAGGCGGGCCGCTTCGCTCTCGGCTCGCATGCGCGCTTCGGCAGCTTCGCGGGTGACGCGGCTGGTCTCCGATTCTGCGGCGGCGCGTCCGCTCTCGGCGCTGGCTTGGCGGTCGGCTCCCGCCTGGCGTTCGGCGGCGAGCAGGTCATCATCCTGACGCTTCACTGCGATCGCGCGGGCGTCTTCGGCGGTCTGCACGGCGTGCCGCGCGGTCATGGTGACGGGCTTGTTGCCGGCGTTGCGTGCGCGGTAGGTCTCGGCTTGCTGCAGATCGGCTTCGGCTTTCTTAAACGTGTCGCTGGCGTAACGTTCAGCGCCACTCGAACGCGCGATCTGGATCGCATTGCGGGCTTCGTAGAGTTCCAGCGGCATCTTGCGGTTGACTTTCAGGTCTAGGACGTTCGCCAGATGCTCATACTGACCGCGCTGGAGCAGTTCATACTTGGCGTCGACCAGCTCGATTTTCCCGGCGGTGTCGGGGCGAACGATGTTTTCCATCACCACCACGTCGCTGGGGCGCGACACAGCGAAGTAGGGCTCGGCGGTGACCACCAGGCCGAACGCCTGCAGTTCGGTGGTCACATCCAGCTTGCCGCTGGTACCGCTGCGCAGGATTTCGCCCAGATTGGAGGTGCGGCCTTCCGGTGTGATGGCCCACAAGACGTACGTGAGATACTCCGCGCCGAACTGAGTGGCTTCCGGAAGATTGCGGAATTCCACTTCGATTTCGATATAGCCCTTCTTGCTTTCGACCTTGGCCTCGCCATGGGCCGCCGGCATGAGTGCAGTGCCGGCGAAGTCGATCTTGGTGGCTCCGCTGCGATTGCGGTAGCTGATGGATTTGGTGGTACGTTCGGTCACGGTCACGCGGTAGATGGGAGTGAGGCCTGCGGCGGTGCGGTCGGAATTCTCCCGTCGTTCCTGGGCCGGCGTCTGCGCGGACAACATCCCGCACGTAATCAGGAATGCGGCTAGTGATTTTTTCATTTGGATTAGTCCCCGCCGTGCTTTTCTTCGCGCGGCGAGTAGCGGTTCAGCACGGCCACCAGTTTTGCGGCGGCCGGAGGCATACGCCTGCGGCTGCTGACGATGGCGCGGTTCTCCAGGCGCTTGCCGTAGATATTGGCGTTGTCGTCGAGATCCTGCCGCAGCGTCGCTCCTTCGAGAGCCACCCCGGCGAACAGCCCCTGGGTGCGCGACCACGAAAGAATATCGGCATGCATTTGCGCATCGGTCTGCGCAGTGGCGGTGCGACCTACCGGCCCGGCCGCAACCGAACCTTCGGCGCCCAGCGTAAACTTGCTCGAGAGCAGTTTGTCGGCTCCGCGCTCATTCATCACCAGCATGATCAAATCCGTCGAAGACGCCCCGATTTGAAATCCCACGCTGCCGCCTTCAATGCGGACGGTAGCCGGCGCGGACCAGCCCGGTCCGACTTTACTGCGGCAGGAGAGATATCCCTTGCCGTATTTCGCGCCGACGATGAAGCCCGCGGTCTTGAGATCCGGAACGATCACGATGCAATAGGCATGCTCGATCAGATCCTGTGGAATGCCTTTATCGGGAGCCGCCATGATCTCTGTGAACACCACGGTGGCGTCATTCAATCGCTTGGTGGGCTCGTTATCCTTGGCCAATAGTGGAGTTATTGCTACGGCCGCTATAAGAAGTAGTTTCATTGCGTCACCCTTTTCATGCTTTCTATAGGCACGTGTCGCGCCGATTGCTGGAGTGTTGCAAGGGTGGGGAAGCGGGTCTCGATAATCAACCGCTGGTGGTCATCTGACCGCCTGCGGTCAAGCTGCTTCGGCCTGCGACGGCTCGTCGGCGGACTCGGCCGCAGCGCCTTCGCGGTCGGCGCGTTCCTGGCAGGCAATGCAGCGTGCCGCCCAGGGAACCGCCGTCAGGCGCTTCAAGTTGATTTCTTCTTCGCAGTCCATGCAGAGACCGTAGCTGCCGTCGTCGATACGGCGTAGCGCGGCCCGCGTCTCGCGCAGCCCGGAGGATTCACGCGCCAGAGTTCCTAAAGCCAGCTCCCTCTCGACGGCGTGCTGGATCTGATCGAGCGCGTCGGCGCTGGTCTCAATGGCCGCCGCTTCGCGGTTGCGGATGAGCCCTTCGAGCTCGCTTGCACGGGCCGCGAGCGTGGTCTTGAACTTCTTCGCTTCGATCTTGGTCATGATGGCTTCCTGTCACGGCTGGTGCGTGACCAGCTTTCGCAGCACAACAAAGTGGCTGATGGAATATCCCAGGGCGGCGCCCAGGAAGATGTCGGACGGAAAATGGGCCTGCACGTTCAAACGCGATAACCCTACCACACCCGCCAGCCCGTAAGCGACCCAGGGGACCCAGCGATGCGACCGGTAGCGTTCCGCAAACACGGTAGCGACAGAGAAGGCCGCGACGGTGTGGCCCGAGGGAAAACTGCCAAAGCCTCCGATGCTGCGGTTCGGATTCTGGAACCAGGTGTCGGAAAAGTTACCGTTCGGCCCGATTTGGCCGGGAGTCATCCGGCGATCGATGTCTTTCAGGGCGATAGTCACCAGCTCCGCGTCAACCACCGCCTCGCCCGCGAGCAACGCGGTGTTACTGCTGTAAGAATCGTGATCGATCAGCCCGGCAAGGTAAAAAGTAACCGGCACGGCGGCGACGAAAAGTCCGGCGTTGGTGCCGCTCAGTACGTGGCCGATGCTGTGCACCGCCGGGTTCTGCTGGTAGGAGGCGCGTTGGAAGAAGGGGGTATCGGTGGGATCGAGGGCAATCAGTCCTGCCGTGATCCCAATGACGGCTAGGGTGGGCTTCCAGTTCTTTCCTTGGACAGCGTGGACCGGGAACATCCAAATGGGCTTCTGATCGGTGGCGATGCGGCGCAGTAGCAGCTTTGGCGTCAGTAAAGGTTCGCCGGCCACCACGGCAGGTGTAGTTGCCGCATCTTCCGCGACGGCCGGGAGCGCTTGGGCCCACGACCGGCCTGCGAAAGCCAGGAGTACGACGAGAAGAATCGTCGCGTGCCGGGACTTCACTGCGTCGCCGCCGCCTGCGGTTGGAGCTGCTCGAGCTCAGTACGCTGTTCCATCACCTTGTCCCACGCGGCCGTGACTTTGGGTTTCGCCGGCGCGACGGGCGGCTTGCGATCTTTATAGTAATCCAGGATATTGCTGCGGAGGTCCGCTGAGACGCCGGCAAACTTGTGGTCCGCGAGCTTGCCCAATAGCTTGTCGTAAGCCAGATCGGCTCCCAGGTACTTCCCGGCTGTGGTCGGTGCGCCGATATCGATATTCTCGTTGGTCACCCTTTCCAGCTGACCGGCATCCACGTTCGCCAGCAGGGCGCGGTAACTGTCGACGGTGGCGTTGAAGCTAGCCATGAACATTTTTTCGACTTCCGGCGTCGGCGCGCGGAACGCCAGCCCCTTGAATGGACCGGACTTGGGCATGATCCGCAGAAACCAAGACAGCAGCCGAGTGCGAATTCCCGGCCGATGATACATCGTTCCAAAATCTTTTTCATAGCTCGACCGCGAGAGATTGAAGAGGAACTTCTTCTTGGTGATCCCGGGTATTTCCTTGATGAAGGTATCTTTCTTGAGCTGCCAAGCCACTCGCGTCATGCCGGGAATTACGGTGCTGGTGGTATACCGGTAGGTTCCCAACGCCAGATCCAGGCTCCCGAAGACATCCTTCATTTCGAGGCCATAGGTATCCTGGAATGCCCGCTCCAGCACCGGTTTACTGACCTTGAAACCGATAAACTTCCGGTACTGATCGGTAGCGTAGCGCCCCTGCGCGACCTGCAGCACGTCGAACCCGAATTCCGTCCGGATGTGTGAGAGGGGATTGTCCCAATAGGTCACGGTTTTCCCGAATCTGGTGCGGAGCTGCGGATAAAGCACTGGCACCGCGACGTTGGTTCCCAGCGGGTGCCCGTTGTTGTCGGCGGCGTAATGGGCCAGCGCGCCCAACGCAAAGGCGTACTCGTTCAGGTCCTGCGATTCGCGTATCATGGCGACCACGAAATCCCCGCTGCGGACGTAATGGGTCAGATCGCTGAAGAGCTTGCTGCTGAAGGGGTAATAGCCCATGTCCTGGATGATGCAGCCGCCATAAACGTAGGCGTGGGCTTCCTCCAGTTCCTCCGAAGTCGCCATGGGGAATCGCTCCAGTAGCATTTTCTGGATGGAGGCGTCCCACAAGCTATCGACGATGGCCTCGTGTGTGAGCACCGAATAGCCGTAGAACACGGAGGTCGAAAGCAGCAGCATCAAGCCGATGCGAGCGGCGCGCGGGAATCCGAATTTGAGCAATCTAGTCATTTAGCGATTTGCCTGATGGGCGATGGCGACGACTTCACTGACCTGGTATCTCACATCCCTGGAAAGCATGGTGTGCCGTCCCAGAAAGCGGACGTCGGCAGTCGACTCGGAGGCCGTCTGCAGCCACATCCCCTCGACATCGCCGTAGACCAACGCGATCCGCGCGTTGCGCAGCCACCAGGAGGGTGCTTTGCCGGGTTCGCCCTCGGTGCGGCGCAGTAGATAGGTGAGCGAATCCACCCAGATTTGGCCGTGCAGCAGGATTTTATCGCTGCGCCGCGGAAGCATCTCCAGTACATAACACGGCTGGCCGCTCAGTTCCTCCTCGCGCAGGAAGCGAAAATCGTAATTGGCCGCGGTCATATCGGTGGCGCTGTTATTTTTCACGATGTCGGTTTCGTGCTCCAGCATCTGACGGACGACCCGCTCGCCCAATCCTATGCCGCTCGACTGTTGGATCACAAATTTCTTGAACGCCGGTGGAACGAAGCTTACATCCGCGATGACCTCGGAACGGGTTTGCTCCTGCGACCCGACCAAACGGTATTGGCGGGTGACGCTATAAGGTCGCAGGTGAGCCTGGTTATTGGTACGGGCCCGCGCCATGCGAAGCAGAATCAGATCGACCGTGGGGATCGCATTTTGGCCGTAGCTCGCCGCCGGCCCGAACCCGGCAAAATTCAGGAGCACCAGCAGCGGAATCCCCGTGCGCGCAAGCATCGATCGTTCCGCCATTTAGAGAACGGGTGACCGTCCCTGAATCACGCGAATCAGTACGCAAACAATGGCCAGTACCAGTAAAAGGTGGATGAATCCGGACAAAGTGTAGGCAGTAGCTATGCCCAGCGCCCACAAAACAAACAGAATGACGGCAATGGTCCAAAGCATCGTTCAAATCTCCTTCTGTCAGGTGAGATCGATGCACGCGGCGGGCCGTTACCGAAAGCTCGAATTGCCGCTGGTGCAGGACGGGAGATCCTTCCCGGCGATGCCCGCCTACAGTCATGCTGACGGCCGATGGTCATGGCTTTCAAGGCTTGCGGCGCAATACCTTTCTCTTAACGTCCGGCCAGAATTCGGCGCCGACGTTGGCCAGGAAATCGAATCCGATCTGTGTCGTGCCTTCCGTCAAATCCAGTTTTACGGTGTTGACGCGGTCGGGATACCACTGGTTTGAAATATAGGTGGCGCCATAGGCGCTCCCCAGCCGCCACCAGGCCAACGTCTCGCCGCCCGAATCCGTGCGCGTTAGAATGGTCCCCCGGAACGTATGCTTCAGGCGGCGCCAAAAGCCGGTGTCGGTGGATCGGTAATATCGCGGGTCCTCATGCAGAGTCGTGTCGAGAGCGAAGCTCATCGTATTACGCACTCCGGCATAGGCCAGCTCGGAGCCGAAGCGCTTGCCGTAACCCAACCCGCCTTGTCCCCACTCTCTGGGGAAGTCGATTCCCTGCAGGAGGCCGGTGTAAGCGGCCGTACCCACTAAGGACCACGGGCTATAGGCGGTAGCGGCGTGAAAACTCAGTTTGTTTTGCCAGGAGAAGGGATCCGGCTCCTGCGCGGCGGTTACACCGATGAAAAGAATGCCTAGTGCGCCACTCAACAGGAGGCGTCGGCCTCCTTTAAAGTGCCAGGTGGATGGTGTCACGAGAGGCGAGCGGCGCAGGAACATGTTGATGCCTGTGTGCACGGCATCGGCCATCCTCGCCGACTTCAGCTCCCAGCACCGGCGCTTGGCAGTTAACGTGCGAGCACAATGGGCGAGTAGGAGTGACTACCATGCGATTCAGAATTGTAACGGGCACCGCCGCCGTCTTCCTGGGTATGGGAATGATACCAGCGTACGCGCAACACGAGGAAAACAAACAGGGAGAGAAGCAGGGTGGCCGACCCGCTCAGCAACAGCAGCGTGCGGCAACCGGAACAGAGGCAACGTGCCGAACGGCCTCAGCAGCCGGAACGTGCACAACAACCCCCGCCACAGCAGCAACGGGTGCAACAACAACAGTCCGAGCGGGCGCAGCCGCAAGTTCAACAGCAGCGGCCCGAGCGGGCTCAGCAGCAACAGCGTGTTCAACAACCGCAACAGCAACAGCAGCAACAGCAGCGGGTGCAGCAACAAGCGCCGCAGCGGGCGCAACCGCAACAACAGCAACAACGCGCACAACAGCCTCCGCAGCAGCGCGGACAACCAGGGCAGCAGCAACAGCAGCGCGCCCAGCAGCAACAACCGCAGCGGAACCAGCAATACCGGGTTCCACAGCAGCGCACGCAGCAGCAGGCCCGGGGGTGGCAGCAACAGCGTGGCTGGCTACAGCAAGGCGGCTGGCAGGGGCAGAATAACTTCCAGCAGTTCCGCTCCCAACGTTGGGCTTCCGATCATCGCACCTGGTCGCAGCGCGGCGGCTATGGCGGCTACTACATTCCGCAACAGACCTTCGGGTTGTATTTTGGATTCGGACACTACTTCCGCATCGGCGTGCAGCCGTCGATGTACCTGGGGTATCCGCGCTTCGATTACGGCGGCTATTCGTTCCTGCTGCTCGACCCCTGGCCGAGTGACTGGAACCCTAACTGGTATGACGCCGACGATCTGTATATCGATTGGGACGGCGACGGTTACTACTTGTACAACCGCAGTTATCCCGACGAGCGGCTGGCGGTTACGATCCTTGTGTAAGTAGAGAGGATGTAGTTAGAGATCGCTGCGCGAGATTCCCAGCTTCTTCATCATGGCGTTCAGCGTAGTCCGCGGCACTCCCAGCCGATTGGCCGCGGCGCTGATCACGCCCCCGGTCTCGCGGAAGATACGCAGGATGTGATCGCGCTCGACGTTCTCGAGCGTGGAGTTGCCGCCGGCGTCGGGAGCGTCGGCACGCAATTCCGCCAGGGGCGCGCGTAGGCCGGGGCCGCGTGACAGAATAACCGAGCGCTCGATGAAGTTCTCGAGCTCGCGCACGTTGCCGGGCCAGGACCAGGTGACTAACGCTTTCATGGTTTCCGACGGAATGCTCTCGATCTTGCGATCCATCTTCTCCGCGTACTTCTTGGTGAAGTGGCGCGCGAGAGTGGGAATGTCCTCGGGATGGTCGCGCAGCGGCGGCGCAATGATGGGGAACACCTTCAGGCGATAGTACAGATCGCTGCGGAAGAGTTTATCGCCCATCATCTGGGTTAAGTTCCGGTTGGTGGCGGCAACCAGGCGCACGTCGATAGGGATGGTACGGGTTCCGCCCAGTCTCTCGAAAGATTTTTCCTGCAAGGCGCGCAGCAGCTTGGGCTGCAGATCCAGCGGAATGTCGCCCACTTCATCCAAAAACAAAGTCCCGCGATGCGCCATTTCAAAGCGCCCGATTTTTTGCCCCAGGGCCCCGGTGAAAGCCCCGCGCTCGTAGCCGAAGAGCTCGCTTTCTAGCAATCCGGTGGGAATGGCCGCGCAGTTCAAACTGATGAACGGAAGATTTCGCCGCGGACTCAAGCGGTGAATCGCGCGCGCGATCAATTCCTTGCCAGTCCCGGTTTCGCCCAGGATCAATACCGTCGCATCCGTCGGCGCCACCACTTCCACCTGGCCGAGTACACGCTTCAAGGCCGCGCTGGTTCCGACGATTTCCTCAAACTGATGCTCGGTGAGCGAAACTTCTTCGTCGACGTTCTCCTGCCGGTCGCGTTCCCGCAAATCGGTGACGAACGTAATCCAGCGGAAGGGCGAGAGCTTCAGGACCGCCGTCGCTACCAGCACCGGTACGCGGGTTCCGTCCTTACGGATCAATTCTTTTTCAAAAGGCGTGCAGGCGCCGAAGCGCAATCCTTCTTCGTGGGCCAATTCGTCCAGGGCCTCGTATTCGCGCGGCGTGAGGTCGGGCCAGACTAACCGTCCCGCGACCAGATCCTCGCGCGTGTACCCGACCAGATCCAGAAACGCGTCATTGGCTTCCGGGATCCGGTCGAACTCGCCGGAAACGATTCCCGCGATGGTCGACTCGGCTGGCAGCGGCCGCAGACGTGCGCGGCTGCGCCGTAGCTTCTCGTCTCTCTCGTGACGGTCGCTAAAATCGCGCACCACGCGCGCGAAGCCCTGCAACGCGCCGTCTTGGTCCTTGAGCGACATGGTGATGACGTTGGCCCAAAAACGCGAGCCGTCCTGCTTCAACTGCCAGCCTTCGTTGCCCAGGTGTCCTTCGGCGGCCGCCCGCTTCAATTCTTCGTCCAGCTTGGCGCGCAGACTGTCGTCGCTGGCATAGAGGAAGGACACGTGGCGGCCGGCGGTCTCCCCGCTCTTGTAGCCGTAAATACGCTCCGCTCCCGCATACCACGCGGCAATCTGTCCTTCGGCATCGAGCAGGAACAGCGCATAATCCTGCACCCAGGGCGGAATGATATTGGGAGTCGCGTCTTTCTCCGAGTCCCGCTTGTTCTTGTCCCTTAGCACCAGCAGGTGGCGCACTGGCAGCACGTTCCCTTTGGCGGTGTATTCGACTTCGCGCGGCGTGCCATCCGGGCCTACCAGCGGGAGCGTCCCCACCTGCTCGCCTTCTTCGAGGAACGCCTGCCAGCGTTCGGAAAGCACCGGCTTGAAGCCGGGATCCGCAAAATCGTCCAGGCTCTTGCCGATGATCTGGGCTCTCGGCAGACCTAGCAGCTTGCCCGCGCCGACACTCGCCTCGGTGTAGTTACGATCGTCGTCCGCGAGAAGAATCGGCGCGGACGGGTGGAACACAATCGCGCGGAATAGGGACTCGAGTTCCTTGGGACCGTTTTCAGTCAGCCAAAGGTTCGTTTGCGGTTGAGAGGCCGTGGAGTTCACTACGTGTTTCTCCTTGCCCCGTCGATCTAGGAAGCCGGCGGCCTGAAGAAGACGTGCTCTTCAAACAGTGGGACGCCGAGAATGGCGGTCAAATTCTACTCTAGCACTGAATGGAGTGTCGTGAACCTTTATTGTGACCATAAATGGCCACATCCCACTTTCGTGGTAAGCGGAAATCTCCTGACGGAATAGTACGGACTATCAGAGTTTTACTTGATTGGCGTGTAGTTCAGCACTTTCACCTTGACCACAAGTGGTCATTCGACATCCCACGGTCAGGCAGATTGCGCGGTCATGGCTCCGCGCGTTAGGTGCGCCGCACAAACCAAATCCAGTGGTTTGAATCGCTTCACGAAGGCCGGAGGACGCGCCGCTCCTTTGGGCGAAAGACTGCATTTACATAAGCATCTGCTCTCGCATGAGAGCGGGCTATTACCAACAGAACAAAGGAGATAAGCAAAATGAAACTCGGACGTTTAGTCCAAGCCGCGTCGATTCTCGGGGTGGGAATCTTTATCATGGCGGCCGGCGCTAGCGCAGCCACCATCACTTTCAACACCACCGCCACCGGCGCGGCGGGCACGGGGTTCAATAGCAGCGGCAATCTTAGCCTGAGCCAGTCCTCCGGCGCCGCTGCGACGCTGGCATTTGTGGCGGATCCCAACGCCAGCGTGGGCATCCCGTCGGGCGTCAACTTCGGGAACTTCACGCTGGCGTGCGCGACTTGCACCGTGCTCTCGGGCGGCGTGGGCGCGAACTTCGGCGCGTTCACGTTTAACATGGTGATCACCGACCTGACCGATGGCGCTACCGGCACGTTCATCGGCACCTCCAACGGTGGTTCGGTGTTTCTCGATCAAAGCACCATCGTGATCGCCTGGGCTCCATCGCAAATCGGGACCGGCACCAACCATGCGTCGAGCGGTAATTTCGGCTCGACGTTTTTTACGGTCACGCCCTTCAGCATCATAGTGAATCCTACGTCCGGTGCGCAGATCGGCAGCACCACCGTGCAGGGAGCCCTGGGCGGTGCGAGTGGCGTCCCCGAGCCGGCGACCATGAGTCTGGTGGGAGGTGCTTTGTTGGGCCTCGCTTTGTTGCGCCGCCATTAAAGCTTGTGGGCGCTCACCGAGGCCGTGGAGTGTAGTATTCCTGCGACCATCCTTGGTCAATCGACCCTCCACGGTCAGGAGTTTCGCACGGCGCTGGGCGCGTTTGTTGGGACCAATGGTACTCGATAAATGCAACGAACTAAGGTCTTTTACCCAGAGTAGTCAGTGGTTCACCAGGTTTGGGCTTAAGCCTGCTTACCTAGGGCTAACTTCTCTCCCATGAGAGCAGCCTAAACCTAAGGAGAACCACAGAAATGCAAATTAGACCGGTAATTCAAGCGGCATCGTTATTTACTGTTGCGGCGGTTATGATGGCTGCCAGCGCGAGCGCTACCACCATCACCTTCAACACTTCGGCAACGGGCACCGGGGGGTCGGGGTTCAACGGCGCCAACTCCCTTTCGCTGAACTCGACCACTGGGGCCGCCACGCTTGCGTTTGAAACCAGAGGAAACTCCAGCCCCGCGGTGCCGTCCGGCATCAATTTCGGAATCTTCGATCTGAGTTGCCCGAATTGCACGACGCAAGGTGCAACCTCGGCCGTGGGCGCCACCTTCGGCGCTTTTACGTTCGACTTAGTCATCACCGATGTGACCGACGGCGCCTCCGGTGTGTTTGTCGGAACCTCGGCGGGTGGATCGGTGTTCCTGGATCAAAGCACCATCAAGGTCACCTGGACGCCGGCGCAACTGGGGACGGGCACCAATAATGCGAAATCCGGCAATTTCGCGTCGACATTTTTTACCATCACGCCGTTCACTATCGTCGTCAACCCCACCTCCGGCGCCAACCCTGGGCAGACCACCGTTCAGGGAGGTATCGATGCGAGTGCGGTCCCCGAACCGGCCACGCTGAGTCTGATGGGCGGGGCTCTCTTAGGACTGGTTTGGATGCGCCGCAGGAAGTCCGTACGCCAGTAGTTTTCCCGATGCGGTCTGGACAAAGCCCGAAACGGGTCAGTGGACCATGCCGTCCCGTTTCGGGTTCAGATTCAACTCGATCCGCGCAGTTCGCGGAAATTTGGATCGCGAATTGCCTGTTCATTTTAGCGAGGAGCAAGAAATGCCTTTAATAAACATTGTTCTGGCGTTGGTGGTCGTGGGCATGGCGTTATATTTGATTAACCGCTTCATCCCCATGGCGTCCAGCATCAAAACGATCTTGAATGTGGTAGTGGTAGTGGCGGTGTCGGTTTGGGTGTTGCAGGTCACTGGGCTATGGGGCCCGATCAGCAACTACCGTCTGACTCGGTGACGTTCGCGAGATTGCAAGCCGGCCACCATGAATACCACGAGAATAATGGCGATTGCCCTGATTGCTCTGGGCATCGTTGCGTTTGCTTACCAGGGAATCAGCTACCAAAGCCGGGAGAGCGTGGTCGACCTCGGCCCCCTTCACGTCACCGCCGAGAAAACCCACACCCTCCCGCTGCCGCCCATCGTGGGCGCGATCGCGCTGATCGGCGGCATTGCGTTGCTGGTCTTCGGCGGTAAGAAGACGGCTTAACGCGCAGTTTGGCGCTCCTCCCAACCCCTACCCATTGACCTTATCCGGTCATATATGACCTGGCGCGGTCAGATCCGCCGGACCCTCTGGGCATCTCATTTCTTCCCCTAAGCGACAATCGGCACATTCGGGGCAATCGAGCGCATTCTGATTTCCGCGCCCCAACGGGCCCCCACGTGCCTTACTGAGAGTGCGAGACCAGCGCCCCTGGTATCGGAGAGTTTTAGGAACAACAACATGTTTACGACACCAACAAGGAGATTTATGAAATTTTTGAAAGCAGCACCGACCGTACTATGCATGGCTCTTCTCGGCTTCGGCTTTACGTCCATCGCCCGGGCCGATGACTGGGACAAGAAGACCACCATCACTTTTAGCGGACCCGTCGAGATCCCCGGCGTCCACTTACAGGGCTATGGAATTTTGCCAGCCGGCACTTACGTATTTAAAGTCCTGGATTCGAAGTCGGACCGCCACATCGTGCAGATCTTCAGCAAAGACGAATTGACGATTTACGCAACCATCCTGGCGATCCCCAACCTGCGCCTGAAAGCCACCGATAAAACCGTGATGACCTTCCGGGAACGTCCGGCGGGCCAGCCCGAGGCGCTGCGCGCCTGGTTCTATCCGGGCAAAGAATGGGGCGAGGAATTCGTCTATCCGAAGGCCCGGGCGATCACTCTGGCGAAGGAAACGCATACCGCGGTTCTTTCCACCTCGGCCGACATCGCTCCGGAAGTCACGGTGGCAGTGAAGAGGCCGGACGAACCCGTCGTGGTCCAGCTCGAAAAAGCGCCGGTGATGGCGGTCCAGCCGACGGGCGAGGAAGTGGAAATCGCTCAAGCAGTGACGCCGGTTCCGCCGGTGGTGCTGGCGCAGAATGCTCCGGCCGCGGAAACGCTTCCGGCCACCGCCAGCCCGCTGCCGCTGCTGGCGCTCTTTGGGATGCTGGCTTTGGCGGGGGCCTTGACGTTGGGCCTGATCCAAAAGCGCGCACTGTAGTCTTGTGAAACGTAACTGGCGCGCCGCCCGGGCGCGCCGCCCCTTTTTAGGGCGGTCCGCGGCGTGAAGGAGTCCGATATGCAACAAAAAGTCGTCCCATTATTGGTGCCACCATTGCGGAAAACTCAGCCCGGAGGAGCGGAGATACAGCACACGAAGAAGCGTGGCATGGCGGTTCTCACCACGCCGCTATTGAACAAAGGTTCCGCGTTCACGGCTCTGGAGCGGGAGGCCCTGGGCCTCGACGGTCTGCTGCCGCCGGTGATCAGCACGCTCGAGTCTCAAGTCGCCGCAGCTTATATCCAGTATCAGCGGCTGCCGGACGCACTGGGCAAGAATATCTATCTGACGGCGCTACACGACCGCAATGAAGTGTTGTTCTTCCGCTTGTTCTCTGAGCACTTGCGGGAGATGATTCCCATTGTCAACGACCGCACGGTGGGCATGGCGATGAAGCATTACCATCATGAATGCCGGCGTCCACGAGGCGTCTACCTTTCGATCGACCAGCCCGAAGGGATTGAAGCGGCGTTTAAAAATCTGGACTGCGACCCGGGAGATATCGATCTCATCCTGGCCACCGATGCCGAGCAGATCTTTGGGATCGGCGATTGGGGTGTGGGAGGAATCGATATCGCTATCGGAAAACTGGCGATCTATACCGCGGCGGGCGGCATCGACCCGGCGCGAGTGATCCCGGTGATGATCGACGTGGGTACCAATCGCGAGAGCCTGCGCGACGACCCGACGTATCCCGGGAACCGGCACGCCCGCGTTCACGGCGAACGCTACGATGCGTTCATCGATACTTACATAAAGACTGCCGCCCGCTTGTTTCCGCGAGCCGTATTGCAGCTGGAGGATTTTGCGCCCGGCAATGCGCGCCGCATCCTCGAGAAGTACCGCGGTCAATTCCGCACCTTCAGCGACGATTTGCAGGGCACGGGCGCGGTTACGCTGGCGGCCGTGGTTTCCGCGATGCGCGTCTGCGGAACTCCCCTGCGAAATCAGCGTATCGTCATTTTTGGCACGGGCACGGCCGGGATCGGCATCGCCGACTTCATTCGCGACGCCATGGTGCGGGAAGGCCTGTCGGAAGAGGCTGCCAGCCGGCGGTTTTGGTGCCTGGACTCCCAAGGCCTGCTCACCGATGACATGGGCGATCAGCTACGCGACTACCATGAGACCTACGCCCGCACGGCCGCCGAAGTCAAGGGCTGGAGGCGCGACGGCGCCGACGGGAAAAACTGGAGGCGCGACGGCGCCGACGGGAAAAACTGGAGGCGCGACGGCGCCGACGGGAAAAACTGGAGGCGCGACGGCGCCGACGGGAAAAATTGGAGGCACGACGGAGCCGACGGGAAAAATTGGAGGCACGACGGAGCCGACGGAAAAGGTTTGACGCACGACGGCGCCGACGGGCAGCACTCGGCACGCGTCGGCGCTGACGGGAAAAATTCGACGTCTACGGCAAACTCGGGCGCCATCGGGCTGGCTGAGGTGGTACACCAAGTGCGGCCGACGATGCTGATCGGAACTTCCGGCTGCGCGGGGGTATTCACCGAACCGATCATCCGGGAAATGGCCTGGCATACCGACCGTCCGATCATCCTCCCGCTTTCAAGCCCGGCTCCGCTGGCTGAGGCAACGCCTGCCGATCTGATCGCCTGGACCGACGGGCGCGCCTTGATCGCTACTGGCGGTTCGTTCACTCCGGTCACTTATAAAGGCATCACTCACGTGATCGGCCAGTTGAATAACGCCATGCTCTATCCGGGCGTTGGCTTGGGTGCGATCGTGTCGCGGGCGCGCTACATTAGTATCGGCATGCTGGTGGCCGCGGCCAACGCGCTCTCGAGTCTGGTGGCGGTGCGCCTGGCCGGCGCGACTCTGCTGCCGCACATCGAGGATCTGCGCAGCGTGACGGTCACGGTCGCGGTGGCAGTCGCCGAAGCTGCTGTCCAGGAGGGTTTGGCGGGCGCCCGCTTAGTGGACATCGTCCAGCAAGTGGAAGACGCCATGTGGCAGCCGGAGTATCGCCGGATCGAGGCCTCTTAAGCAAGCGACAATACCATTATGAAACCTGCAGCCCTGGTTGTTCTGCTTGTTGGATGTGCCGCTCTCGCGCAAGTGCCGCCGCCGGGCCAGAGTGTGGAGCCGGAAGCGTTCCGTATTTCCGTGGATGTCGACCTGGTGGTTTTGCAAGCCACCGTGCGCGACCACGAGGGCCACACCGTCATGGAACTCGGCAGCAAGGATTTCGAAGTCTTCGAAGATGGCCGTCCGCAGCCGATCCGCTTATTCCGCCACGAAGACACGCCCGTCACCGTCGGCCTGGTCATCGACCACAGCGGCAGCATGCGCAAGAAGCTGGCAGATGTCACCGCCGGAGCGCAAGCCTTCGTGCATTCGAGCAATCCCCACGACCAGATGTTCGTCGTCAATTTCAACGAGATCGCGTCCCTCGGATTGCCCATCGGGATGGACTTCAGCGATAGCGCCGGCACACTGGGCGCGGCGATTTGGGGAGCGCCGGCGATCGGTACCACCGCGCTCTACGACGCCATCGTCGAAGGGCTCAAGCGCTTGCAGAAAGGCAGCAGCGACAAGAAAGTTCTGATCGTCATCAGCGATGGCGGCGATAACGCGAGCAAGGCCACTCTCGACCGCGTCCTGAAGATGACGGAACAGTCGAGCGCCATGATCTACACCATCGGCATTTTCGATATCGACGATCCCGACAAAAATCCGAAGGTGCTGCAGCGCCTGGCGCACGAGACCGGCGGCGAAGCGTTTTTCCCCGCCGAAGTGAGTGAAACCCTGCAAATTTGCGAACGCATCGCGCGCGACATCCGGGACCAGTACACCATCGGCTATTCGTCGATGAGCGCCAAGAAGGACGGGACCTATCACAAGGTTCGTCTGACCGCGCGAGCGAAGTCGGACGGGAAACTGTCGGTGCGTACCCGGGCAGGGTATAGCGCCGGAACAGGATCGGCACCGGTGACCGAGCCGGCCGCGAAATGAGGCTTTTACGGTGGTCGCAAGTCAGCCTATGGACCGTCGCGGCCTGCCTGTTAGGTTATTGTGCGTTCGTGCTCGTAGATACCTGGAACTTCCAGCGGCAGGCGAGCCGCGCCTTTGACCGTCAGTTGCAGCCGGCTCCGCCACCAGGACCCGGTGCGGATGCCATGAGTGGATTGCTGGGGCGAATGGAAATTCCTCGTCTCGGCATGACCATGGTGGTTGCCGAAGGTACCGACGAAACCACCTTGCGGCGCGCCGGCGGGCACATTCGCGGCACGGCGCTGCCGGGCCAACCCGGCAACGTTGGCATCGCCGGCCACCGCGATACGCTGTTCCGGCCCTTGCGCAATATCCGGCAGGATGACGTCATCATGCTCACCACCTTGCAAGGCGAGTATCGTTACCGTGTTGTGGCCACGGAAATCGTGAGCCCCTCCGACGTCTCCGTTTTAAGTTCCGATGACCATGAGGTCTTGACGCTGGTCACCTGCTATCCGTTCTATTTCGTCGGACCCGCTCCCGACCGCTTCATCGTGCGCGCGAAGCGAATTGCAGGAAACACATAGTCCCAGCGTTCACGACAGTGGTGTGATATCGTAAAGGCCGTTGAGAGGAGTGGTCATGAAAGCGAATAAAGCTCTCAAGCGGCTAGCCAAGATTGAGACAATGATGTCGGATGTGGCGGAGCGATTCTCAGCCAGCGCGCCGCACTTACGTGAGGCGCTCAAGGATTTGAAGGCAGCGGTAGCGAGCGTCAAGGAGGCTGTGAAAGTGCAAGCCTCGCCTGCCCTCCAAAAGGGGGCTTCTAAGAAAACCGCGCGCGTCGCGAAAAAGACTGTGCCAAAAAAGGTTGCCAAGAAACGCGCACCGCTGCGGAAAGCCGCTAAGAAGACTCCGCCGAAGCGCGTGGCCGCGGTAGTTCCTAGTCCGGAACCAATGCAGGTGGCCGCCGCTCAGGCCCAGCCATGAATCACTGCGGCGGCGCGTAGTAACCCCGGCGATAATAAGTTCTGAGCTTCGCCGCATCAGTTGCAGTTACACTAACACGGACTTGCCTGTACTTTCCGTCCCGCTCGGCGTTAGTCGACGTGTATCCGAGCAAGTACTGGTTGCGCAAATCCGTGCTGACGCGCGCGGCGACTGTAGTCAGTTGGTCGATATCGTCGACACGATAGTGCCTGCCGCCGGTCGCCTCTGCCAGTTCCTCCAGAAGATCGGGCCCGTGCTGTTCCTCGGCGCTGAGCTTGCGCGTCGTGCCAGGCTCAAAGATTCCGATCGCGTAGGTCTGCATATCGGACTCCAGCACGTCCTCCTGCACTTGCCGCGGCGTGAAACGGCTGCGGTTATCGCCGCCGTCGGACACGATCAGAATCGCCTTGCGGGAGTTGCGCGCCTGCTTCATTTGGAGGGTCGCCATATGCACCGCGTCCAGCAGTGATGTGCGACCGAAGGGGTGGGCGTGCACCACGCGGCGATAGAGCTCGTTCGGATCGTTGGTGAAAGGAACGGTGAGCCTGGGCCGGTCGCTAAATTCGATCAGAAAGAATTCGTCTTGCGGGTTGGCAGTCCGAAAGAAAGTGGCCGCCGCTTCGGACGACCGGTGCATCTTGTTGCGCATGCTGCCGCTGGTATCGAGCAGCACACCGATGGAGATGGGCGCGTCGTCTTTCGCAAAATAAGTGATCTTCTGTTCGACATTGTCTTCGCTCACGTGAAAGTTGTCGTTGGAAAGATCGGTGACCGACGCGCCGTCGCTGGTGGTTACGTGCGCCGGGATCAGCACCAGCGTGGTATCCACACGGATATTGACCGGCAAAGTGTCGCTCGGAACCGGCGATAGCGGAGGCCGCGATAGCAGCAAGGGTCCTTGAAACGCGGGCGTAAGCGAGGCTGCGATCAGCACTGCTGTAACCCAACCCATGGCTCGAAGCGCCCCTGCCATTGGGTGGTAATATACCACATGCCTACGGCAGCGAACGGCATCGTCGACACACCCAGCAATCATTCCGTAGAAGAGACGGTAGAACGTCTCCGGGCCGTTCTTCAGACGAAGGGAGTAACTCTGTTCGCGCTGATCGATCACAGCGGCGAGGCGGAAAAAATCGGCATGAAGATGCGCCCGACTAAGTTATTAATCTTCGGAAATCCGAGGGGGGAACTCCGCTGATGCTGGCAGCGCCCAGCAGCGCGATCGACTTGCCTCTCAAAATTCTCGTCTGGCAGGACGCGAATCAAGAAGTCTGGATTTCCTACAACGGCCTGGCGTACCTCAAAGAGCGCCACGGATTGCCGGACGAACTGCTGTCGAATATCGCTGTGGTGGAGACCTTAGCCGCGCAGGCGGCAGCTTAGCGACATGTTAAAATAAGTTGTCGCGGAGAGGTGGCAGAGTGGTCGATTGCGGCAGTCTCGAAAACTGTTGAACCTTCACGGGTTCCGGGAGTTCGAATCTCCCCCTCTCCGCCATAACTTTCAGGTTCGCATGCGCGCCAGAAAATATAGGCCCGCGAGCGAAAACACTACGTCCGGAGACCACGCAGCGATCTGCACCGGCAACTGGCTCAGGTTCCCGAACTGTTCGAACACCTGCCCTACTGACCAGTACACGATGGCGATTCCCAGGCTGACTCCCACGCCCGCCATCGCGCCGCGGTTGCCTGTGAGAAAGGCGAAGGGAATCGAGACCATCGCCATGATCAGAGCGAACAGCGGCACGGCGAACTTTTTCTGCAGCTGCACCTGCAGCGCCACCGTGTCGAATCCGCTCTGCTGCAGTTCGGCGATGTAAGCGCCCAGCTCGTGAAAATTCATCTGCCGGGATTGCTTCACTTCCTTGATGAAGTAGTCTGGCTGTTCTTCCAGTTCGGGGAAGGTGCGCGTGCCGCCGGAGAAATCGTCGAAGCGCGTGACGTTGTTGCCGTTCATGTCGCGGCTCCAACCGTTCTCGAACACCCACGCGTTCAAACTCGGTTCCCAGCGGGCGCGCTCGGCGGCGATGTGGCGTTTCAAACGGAAGCGCGCGGGATCGATTTCAAACACGTTCACCCCCAGCATTACGCGCTGGGCCTGATCGAAATACTTGTAATAAAACATACGGTCGTGGAGACCGGAAATCCAGCGCCGGTCTGGACGCAGAAAGGTTTGCGCGGGGCGGCCTTTGATCTCCGCGCGCAGAGCGTCTTGACGACGGTCAGACTCCGGCACCCAATAATGATCGAACGCGAACAGCGCGCCACTCAGCACTACACCCGCCACCAGAATCGGCGACGCCAGCCGGTATACGCTGACTCCGCAGGCCTTCATGGCGGTCACTTCGTTGTGCTTGGTCAGGATGCCGAAGGAAACCAGCACCGCCGTCAGCACCGCGAACGGAGCCAGCTCATAAATCAAGCGCGGCGTTAGGAAGAAGTGGTATTCCAACACGCGATCCATGCCGATTCGGTTGCGGATAATGTCGCTCAAGAGTTCGAAGAAGGTGAACACCTGGAACATCAATACGAAGCTGGCCAGCAGCACCACGAAATAGAACATGAAGCTCGAAAGAACGTAAGTATCGGTCACGCGCGGCAGCAGCGAGAAACGGGCCAGCCACAGCCGCGGCTCCAGACGCTCGAGAGGTCTGCGGATCGGCCGGATGCCGCGCAGCTTGCGTAAGCGGCCGCTGATCGCTCCCATCAAGTCCACGTCCCCCGGCCGTTCAAGACGCGCCAGCATCACCACGCCTCCGACGGCAAAAACTAAATTCGGCAGCCATACCGCCATTTCGGGCGAGAGTGAGCCTTGGCGCGCCATGCCGATGAAACCGATCAACGCCATGTAATACAGGAACGCCAGCCCCGCCGTCATGACCACGGCAGCGGATTTTCCCGCGCGTCGCTGCGTGATGCCCAGTGGGATGCCCACCAGCGCCATCAAAACGCAGGCTAGCGGCAGCGCCAGCCGCTGATTGAATTCAGTGCGCGCGTCGAGCCTAGCCGTTCGGTCAAGAGTACGATCGCGGTACGCCATGCGATAAAGCGGCCGCGAATCCATTTCGACCGTGGGTCGAGTGGCGCGGACTTCCGCGGGCTTACGCGCATCGAGAGCCTGGTCGCCAGCCGGAAACGCGGTGATGCGATAGTCCACGGTTTCTTTGCCGGCCTCATAGGTGCTCCCGTTGCGCAACGCCAGCTGCAGACGGTTTAACACCGGATCGGCCGCCACGATGGCCTCAGTTGCCAGCGTAATGCGCGGTTCGTCGCCACGTTCTGGCGATCCCGGCGGACGGCTCTCCGGCGGCGTAATATCGGCCAGAAAAATTCTCTTCCAGCGCCCGGTGACACCAGTGGTGACGTCGGTCACGTACAGAATCGAGTTCGGAAAACGCTCCTCGAAAACGCGCGGCTGGACGTCGGACGTCAACCCATTGCCGATCAGCACATTCTCCACGCGATACCGTTCGCGAATGGCCCACGGTGTCAACCACAGTGAAGACGCTGCCGCGATCAACAACGCCGCTGTACCGAACAACAAAATCGGCGGCGCCACGCGCTGCCCCGGAATGCCGGCGGCACGCATCGCCGTGATCTCGCCGTCGGTCGACATGCGCGTGAGCGTGATCAGCACCGCCACCAGCACGCCCATGGGGACCGTGAACGGCAGAGATTGCGGCAGCACCAGCAGGAACAAGTAGATGACTGTCGAGTGCGGACCCGTGCTGCGCACCAGAAATTCAAACAGCGGCCGCGCGCGCATCAGGAAGATCAGGAAGGTGAACAGCACCGCCCACAGCAGCGCCGTGGTCACCAACTCGCGCAGGATGGTGCGGCTCAGCAATCGCATGATGGCAGCCTAACGGTTCGCTGTCCGGTCCGGAGGCGGCACCAACGCCGGTTTTTGCAACTGGTCCTGTAGACGGTCCACTTCCAGCTCGTCAAACAACAGTCCGGGGGAAATGACCGACGTCAGCGCGATGTAGCCGCCTACTCCGGAACGCGCCAAAGGCGCTCCATTGTTGATGTAATCGAATACCGTGGTTTCCGCCGACGCCGCTAGAATATCGCGCAACGACCGCGTCGAAAGCCCCTTGAAGCCCATGCCGCGGATCAGTTCTTCACGTCCGTCCGGGTAGACGCGGTACATCAACACCGGCGGACTGACCGGGCGCTGCGAGCCGCCGGAATTCGCCGAACTACTGCGCAGCGTCTGCACCTCGGCGTTGCCTCCGGAAAACGGAAAATCAAGTTTGCGGATCAGTATGCCGTACGGTTTGTCGCGTTCCTTGCACATCTGCAGCAAGCGCGTCTTGAGATCCGCCAGAGGAGTGCTCTGCGCCGGCTTCACGAACAAATTGCCGATCGCCGCTCCGCGTGTGCCGAACCCCGCCGGGAAACGCGCGTGGCCGTTAGAGGAGGGCAAGTTCTTCGTCGGCTGGCGCGTGGTTAAGAAAGTTTTGAGCACGCCCTTTTCAATCACCGTCACCGCCTTGGGCTTCACGCCTTCGAAGTCGAACGGATAGTAGCCGGTCAGCGTCTTGCCTTGATACGTGGTTTGCGTGGGATCGTCCACCACGTCTAACCATTCCGGCAGGACGCGCGAACCGGTGCGTCCCTCGAACTCGCTGGCGATCACGTTCACCGGCCGGCTGGGATCGGAAACCGGCTTGCGCGGAATATGCAGATTGTCGCCCAGCAACTGTGCCAAAAGCTGCGCTGCTGCCTGCGGTTCAAATAATACCGGGCCCACATAGCCTTCCCCGGCCGGTGCTTGCGCGAGAGCTTTAATGTTGCGCGCCAGAGCGGTGATAGATGCGTCGGTTTCCTGTTCCGAAGGAAGTTGCGCCAGCGTAAACGCAGGCGTCGAGAGCGTGTCGCGCAACACCATGCCGTCGGGAGACTGGCCTTCGGCGCGCGCATAGATCCACGCCACGTCGTCCGGATACCGCAGTGCGGTTCCTTCGGTGTCGAGATAATACGTGGTGTCCTGATTGAAGTGGAACTCGACGCCGGACGCCAGCACCTCGGGATAAGCGCTAAAAATCGCCGAATGCTTCGCCATGCGGGCCGACCACGCCGCCTCGTCAACTTTCGCACGCGTGATTTTCGCCAGGCTCTCGAACTTGTCGGCTCGCGTGTAATCCGGCAGCTTGTCGGTGGGCGCGGCCGCATTGGTGAGCGCCGCGCGCTTGCGCGCGATCGATTCGACGGCGGCTTTGTAAGCGTAATCGGTTCCCAGCCACAGTCCTTCGCGCAGCGTCCGGTAATCGTTATCCAGCGGCAGTGGCTCGGTATCGTAGCGCGAGCCGCTATAGAGACCGCTGAAGATGTGTCCGGTGTTGTCGAAGTCGTAACTGCCCACGCGCACTTCGATGTTCGGAAGACGGAAGCGGTTGCGCGACGTGGTGGTCACGGCGCCAAAGCTGGCGTTCACTTCGAAGGCGTCGTTGTCGTCGAGCGTATAGCTGATGAAGTACGGCAAGTCATCGCCGCTGCCGCCCACCACGCGCAACTGGCGCGAACGCTCCAGTTCATCTTTCATGGCCCGCAGGATGACGTCTTCCGCGTAAGGATCCTGCGCCAGCAAACGCGCCACCGGCACCGACAAACCCGTGACGATCAAGAAATGACGCCGCGAAACGGAAGGCATTAGGGCTGCGCCTCCGGACGCGACAGATACGGTGGCTGATCCTGCGAACGTTCCTTGCGCTGAATCTCGATGCTCGACACCAGCAACTCCGGCGAGATCGCCGCCACCGGCACATTGCCCGATTCCGCGCCGCAAATGCCGTTGAATATTTCGCTCTTGTCGGAAGTCGCCACGATGTTGCCGAAACTCGCCAGCGGTGTGCCGACGATGCTGACTCCGCGAATCAATTCATCTGGCCGCCCATCGGGATAAACCCGGTAGACCATCAGCGGCACCACCGTGAAAGCCTGCAAGCCGCGGCGCGCCGTTGTGGTGTAGCCGCTAGTGACTTGATCGAAGAACAGCCCGTAAGGCTTGCCTTGTTTCTTCACTTCGTCGATCAGCATCTGCCGCAGTTCTTTGTCGCTGACTTTCTTTGACGATTCGACAAAAAGATTTGATTGCCGCGAAACGATTTCGGCGCCGGGCTGCCGCCGTCCGTGCCCGTTCGAATTCGGGAAACCGTTAATCGGCGACCGCGACATCAGAAACGTTTTCAGAATGCCGTCCTCGACGATAGGCACCCGCCGCGCCTTCACGCCTTCGTCGTCATATAAATAGGAACCGTTCAGCATCGTGCCCTGATATTCGCGCAGCGTAGGATCGAAGACCACCGAAAGAAACGGCGGAAGAATTTGCTTGCCGACGCTCTTGGTAAAGGTCTGTCCCTCGGCCTCATCCTTCTGCCGGTGTCCTTCAATGCGATGTCCAAAAATCTCGTGGAAGAAAACACCCGCCGCGCGTCCGGATAGAATCGCAGGTCCCACAAAAGGATCGGAAGGAGGCGCCCGCAGCAAGTCCTGCAGATGCTTCCCCGCTTTCTCGACCGCCGCCAGAATCTCCGCGTCTTTCGGCAAGCGCGCCGAGTCGTCGGTCTCGAAACTCTCCATGGTCTGCAGATCCATACCGTCGGCGGCTTTGCCGGCGGTAGTAATAATGATGCGGCTGAACAGGCGGCCATGTTCTAGACGAGTGCCCTCGGTGGTGACCAGAGTTTCCATGGTGCGCTCCGCCTGCAGTGTGATGCTGGAGTTCAACGCGCCCGGATATTTCGTGAACTCCTTAGAGAGCTTGCGCAAGCGCGTGGCCCAATCGGCCGAATCGAATTTGAGGGCCGGAGGCTGCTGGAAGAAAACCTGCGGAGCTTCTTCGGAGAAGTCATCCGACCCGTCCGTCGCCGCCGCCTTCAGCTTCTCGTCAGCCTTGATTTGAATGAGCCGCTGCGAAGCGTTGCGGTAGACGCGGTCAGTCGCTAGCCATACCGCTTGCCGGATCGACGCTGGGTTGTCCTCGAGCGCGATGGTGGTGGTCACCGTGAAGCGCGGAATCTGCCCGCTCACGCGGCGGTAGTTATCGAATTTCGGCGAACCCACGCGCACCGTAATATCGAGCAGCCGCGCGTGACTTTGGTTTTGCGAAGAGATCGCGCCATCGCTGGCGCTAAGGACATTGGCTTCGCTCTCTGTCACCGAGTAGCCCATGAAATAGGGCGCTGGATCGCCCTTCGCTTTGAGCGCAGCGAAGTTGCGATCCAGTTCGCTCGAAAGAATCTTACTCAGGGGCGACTGCGCCGAAACACACGTAGCAATCAGGGCCAAAAGAACAAGGTTCCGCACGCTCTAAGCATATCAAGCCCGCAAACCCTGTTCTTCAAACCTAAGCCTGAGCCAGCGCCATCCCTCGTTCCTTCAGCCCGTTCAACGCCAGCCCATAGCGCCCTCGTACGCCAGTCTTCTCGAAAATATGTTTCAGATGAATCTTAACCGTCCCTGGACGGATTCCCAAATCGAGCGCGATCTCCTTGTTCTTGAACCCTTGTTCCACCAGCTCCAACACCTGCTGCTCCCGTGCCGTCAGCTCGCTGCGTGGATACCGCTCCCCGCGTCCCGATTCCCCAAACACCGATTCCTCCATCCAACTGCGCCCCGCCGCCACGGTTTTCAAACACGCTAGCACCACTGAAATCCCTGCTGTCTTACGCAGAATCCCGCGAGCTCCGGCTTGTAAGAACCGCAGCGCCTCGGCCTCGGTAATGGAGGCCCCCCAGATCACAATCGCCGTGTTGGCCGTCAAATCCACTGGGCCAGAGACGCGGATATCCGCCAGCCATTCGAGTACGATCTGGATCCCGAAAGCCTTGTCCAGCATGAGTACTGAAGGTGCGGAATCCCGCAAAATATCTTTGGCGCGCGCCAAAGAATCAGTAGCCTGCGCAAACGCCAGGTTGGAGTTATCGCCCAGCAGAGTCCGGATGCCCTCTGCCGTCACCGGTTGCGTGTCGCAGACGCTCACCGTTTTCACCTCCTCCTGCGCCCGCTCGAGCGGCGTCCAGCCGTCTTTCGGAACTGCGCCCGGAATAGCGCCCGGGACAGGGGCCGAAATCGCCATCGTGTCAGTAGCATTCATCATTGATTTGTGGTCCTCCTTGGGCTTTAGCCCAGGCCGGTCTAACTTCCTTCCTAACTTCTGGCGGCTCGTGCCTTTGCCCGTAGTCCGCCACGGAGTAAAACCGGCGTCGAAGACTCATCGACCGGTGATACCACTCTGTTAGTAGCTGAAATCGGGGTGGGTTCTCATGTTATGATCGGGTCTAGTCGATTTACTGCTTTGAAACCTATCCCAATCCGGTTCGGTCTGCATGGCCAATTCTGAGACCCCCATCTCCAGGCGACCGTTAGCCATCAGCCCGAACGCCCCGCTATTAGACCAGTTGGAAGTGCTTTTGAAGCCCCATTTGAGCGGGGGTGCCATCCAGCGCCTGCAGGCCTACCCCTCCCCGCGCGATCTCCCCAATCTATTGGCATCCGGATCGACTCACTTAGTGTTCCTCGATACCACCGGGGACCGCGACCAGGCTCTGCAATTGCTCGAGGAAGTCGGACGCATGGGCGGCCACGTGCCGGTCATCGCCATTCTGGGAGGCAATGAGCCGGATTTCATCCTACGTTGCTTGCGCGCGGGAGCTTCGGATTTCCTGATCCTACCCCTGACCGCGGATCAGTTGGATGCCGCTTTCGGGAAACTATCGCGAGCGCAACCCGCCGCCCAGGAATCTTCCGGTGGCAAGGAACCCGCCAAGACCATCGCCGTCATGCCCGCCAAAGGCGCTTGCGGAGCCACCACCGTCGCCTGCAACCTGGCGTTCCAATGGAAGCGCACTAGCGGCAAACGGGTGCTGCTGGTGGATATGGATCCGCTCACCGGCAACTTATCGTTCCTGCTCAAGGTTAAGTCGGTCTATAGTTTTCTCGACGCACTGCAGCGCTCAAGCGAGTTGGACGCCGATCTGTGGGGCGCTATGGTCCGTCCGGTGCATGGCGTCGATGTGCTGTTGGCTCCTGAGTTGATGCTTGATCAACACCAGGATTTGCGCGACCCTTCACCGATCCTTGAATATGCGCGCCATGCCTACGACGTGGTGATCCTCGACACCAGCAGCGTTTATGCCGAATGGAATTTGAACATCGCGCGAGCGGCCAATGAGCTGTTACTGGTGACCACCAACGAGCTGCCGGCGCTGCAAGCCGCGCAGCGGGCGCTCTCTTACCTCGACACCAACCGCATCGGGCGCTGGAAGATTCGCTTAGTGGTGAACCGCTACCTGCGCGATGTCGGCCTAAGCCGCGAAGTCATCGGCACCGCGCTCCACACCGAAGTGTTCGAGACCCTGCCGAGCGATTACGACTCTGTGCAAAAGGCGTTGCTCGATGGCAAGCCGATCCCTGCCAGCACTGCATTCGGCAAAGGCATGGTGGAGATCGTCGACCGCCTGGGCGGGAAAAGCCAGCCGGGCAAGAAGGGTTCGTCCCTGTCGGGCCTGCTGGGATTGTTCTCGAAGACTTCGAAGTAGCCGTATGCGCTCCAGCGCCGGCTTGATCATTCAAGAAAATGTACCACTCGCCCGCTATACCCGTTTCGAGGTCGGCGGTCCGGCGAGGATTCTGGCGGATGCCTCGACCGAAATGGCGCTGACGGAAGCCCTACGCGAAATTCGCAAAAGCGGCGAGCCGCACACCGTGATGGGCGGCGGAACGAACTTAGTGGCTGCAGACGAAGGCTACGCCGGAGTAGTGCTCCGCTACACCAACTTCTCAATCGAATTCGCCGGCGCTGTAGTTCGAGTCGCCGCGGGAGCCGTGCTGCAAGATTTGGTCGACGCCTCGATCGCCCATGGATTGAAAGGTCTTGAGACCATGACCGGAATTCCCGGCTGGGTGGGCGGCGCCGTCTACGGCAATGCGGGCGCCTACGGGCATTCGATTCACGAACGCGTCAGCAGCGTGCGTTATCTCGAAGGCGAATGCGTGCACGAAATCGGCAACGCCGCGTGTGAATTCGCCTACCGCGAGAGCGTTTTTAAGCGCCGAAAAGATTGGATCGTGCTCTCGGCCACCCTGCAGTTGGAATCCGCCGATGCTGACGAACTACGTGCTACCGCCGCCCGGATTTTGAAAATCCGCAACGAAAAGTATCCGCCCACCATGCGCTGCGCGGGCAGCATTTTCAAAAATCTTTTGTGGCTGGATCTGCCTGAATCCGTGCGCGTGCAAGTTCCCGCGGCCGTGGTCCGCGAAGGTAAAGTTCCCTCGGCGTATTTTCTGGAACAGGCCGGAGCCAAGGGCTTGGAGCGCGGCGGCGTCCGCGTGGCCGATTATCACGCGAATCTCATTTATAACGAAGGTAGCGGCACGGCGCAAGAGGTGCGTGAGTTGATCGCCGACCTTAAACGCCGCGTGCACGAACGCTTCGGTCTGGATCTCGAAGAAGAAGTACAGTACGTTTAGCCAGTCCCGACCACGCTGCGGCTTACATTTCCTCTCACTGCCTCACTTAGCACTTTTGTTCTGCCGCGGTTTGTCTAAGCCCCGGGTAACGTGTGAGCAAGAGTTCGGAACGGCCATTCGCGTCCGGACCGCGTTGTGCGGAGATTCTAGATCCTCACTGTGCAGCGCTATAAAGTGGACGAGTGCCGCGTGCGTTACTGCGTGCCCTTTTGCCGTTGAAGGTTAACAGCGGCGGGAGATCTCCCAGAATGAATTCGGCAGGCCGGCGCCATAGGTGTGCCTGCGTGGTCATTGTCCCGTGATGGCAATGCTCACGCCCGCCTGGCTGGCGGCGCCGCCTACCATGACGATGACGTCAGCCGGTCCGGCAACCGCCGCCCCCGGCACGCGCAAGCTGATCTGAAACAGCCCGGCATAGCCCGGCGACGGATTGAGCGTCACCACGTCAGCGGCCATTCCGCCGATAGTTGCCGTCACCGGCAAGTCGCCCAATCCCAGTCCGGTTCCGTACAGCGACACAATCGCGCCGCGAGCGACCGCCGCTGCTTGCGGGTCGACTGGATACAGGGCAGGTGCCGCTGCCGCCGTGGATGCTTTGACGGTAGCCGCGATGCTGCCCTGATCGACGATCACGATCTCGGCGTCAGCGGGCGTCACCAGCGTGATCGGCGCCCGCACTTGAATTTGCGTGTTGTCCATGGCCAGAATCGGCACCGGAATCGAATTGATCAATACGATGGTGTTGGCGGCGTCGGCAGCCGGGACGCCGCTACCGCGTACCACGACCAGCATCCCCGGCGCCACCGGCCCCGGCGCCAGGCTCACTCCGTTCAATACCTGTACCGATGCCAACGGACCCGGCGCGCTTTGCGGAGTCAGCAGGCGCACCCGGTAGTTCTCCAGATCGGCCACGTACAACACGCCGGCAGGCCCGATTGCTACGTCCCATGGAAAATTCAACTGCGCGGTAGCCGCGGCGCCGCCATCGCCCGAAAATCCTGAGCCTCCTATGCCGGCAACAGCCGTCACTTGCCCCACGGCGTCGACGCGCATGATTTGCTGACGCCCGGTATCGGCTACAAACACCTCACCCGTTGCGCTCACCGCGATTCCGCGCGGTATGCTCCACTGACCCGCGCCGACTTCGCTCAAACTGCCCGACGCGAGATCCAATCTCTGCACTCGACCACCGTCTTGCTGCGTGAAAAATAGATGCCCCGCGCCATCGAGCGTTAGCCCGTGCGGCCCGGCCAGTTTGTCGAGCAGCAGTGTCATCCCGCCCGCCGGAGCCACCTTAAAAATCTTCCCAGCACCAGAGTCCGCTATATAGAGGTTGCCCGACGCATCCGCCACGGCAGTGGCAGGCGTGATCACACTCCTGGCCACGCGCTTCACATCTCCCGCAGCCGTGATTTGCAAAACCTGGTTCAAACCTGTATCGACGACGTAAATATTCCCCGCCGCATCCACGCTGATTCCGCTGGGTGCGACCCAGCCCGCGCTAGCCGCAACCGTCGTGATCGTCCCATCCGTCGCAACACGCCGCACGCGTCCATTGTCGCGGTCCGCGATATAAAGGTTGCCCGACGCGTCCACGGCCACCCCGCTAGGATGATTCAAGAGCGCCTCGGTAGCGTCGCCGCCATCTCCGCGTGCGGTGTCGCCTCCTCCCGCCGCCAAACCCATCTGTCCGATGAGCGGCAGGCGCACGACAATGCCAGCCGTGCTCTCTGGAACGTACATGTTCAAATCCATGGCACGCGCTACATCGCTCGCCGGGATCGGCACGGGTGGCAACACGCCGCCTGCGGGAAAGCGCAGCAGCGCGCCCGCATCGACATCGGCAACAAACAGCGTGGCGAAAATATCCAGCGCCATACCCACCGGAGTCCCCACGGAACCGAAGGTCGCGATCACGCCGCTCGAAATCCTACGCACTGCGTGGTTCAAACTATCGGCGATGTAGAGTGATCCATCGAATCCCACCGCCATGCCCGCTGGATACGCGAGCCGCGCCGCCACCGCCATCCCTCCGTCGCCCGAATAACCCGGCGTGCCCGTGCCCGCCACCGTAGTCAACAACCCGCCGGACGAAAGCTGAAACACGCGATGGCCGCCAAAATCAGAAATGTAAAGCCCGCCGCCGTCGTTCGCCAAAATATTCCGTGGCGAGTTCAGCAGCATCGACGTCGCGGCCATGCCTTCGTTTGCCGGCCCCGGAGCGAGCAATCCGCCCCCCGCGATGGTCGAGATGTTGCCCTTCGTATCCACGCAACGTACGCGAGCGTTGCCCAAGTCGGCGATGTAAAGATTCCCCAGCGTATCCGCGGCCAGTCCATAAGGGGACGCCAGTTGCGCGGCGGTCGCCGGCCCGCCATCGCCGCTGAATCCGGCAACGCCGGTTCCCGCAACGGTCGTGATGGCGCCCGAACGATCCAATTTGCGCACGCGATGCCCGCCGGTTTCGGCGATGTACACGTTCCCGCGATTATCGGCAGCCACGCCCCCCGGCTGCCGCAGGATCGCGAGCGCCGCGGGACCATCGTCGCCGATCCAGCCGCTGCCGGCCGCCGTGCTAATGATGTATTCAGGCGTGATGTAGCCAGGCGGCTGAGCATTTACGGCGAACGCCAGCCAAAACGGAATAGCAAATAAGATGCGCATGGAATAGGCGAAGCCCTATGACAGGCAGTGTGGTTTCGAGAGGACATCTCTCATAGGAAGTCGATGAGAGGATATGCTTCGAGCTATAAGAAATTTGCTGGCCTTATCTTTGTTTGTGGCATTTTCCTCAGCCCAATCTGTCATTCACCTCAAAACTAGAAATATCGAGACCGATCCCTCCGCGTCCGTGGCAGAGATCGCGAGCCCCAATCCCACTGGCGCCGGTCATCTGTTGCTACAGTTTGGCAAGCGTCCCACCGCCGCCATGGTGCGTGCACTCGAGCGCCGGGGTGTCAAGGTTTTGGGCGATGTGCCGGATAACGGCTTGCTGGTTTCGGTCGACCGGCGTACCAACATCGCCGGACTGCGAGCACACTATGCCGCATCCATCCGGCCTCGCGATAAGCTCAGCCCGCTGGTCACGTCTAACGGATATTTCCTGGTCGAGTTCCATCCCGATACCGACATGAACCGCGCGCGCGGGACACTGCTCAATATAGGACTGGTCCCAGTCGATAATCCGGATCTCAATCCGCTCCAGTTAATGCTGCATCTGAACCTGAGACAGTCCGGACGCGCGCTCGCCGCGCTGACAGCGCTCGACGAAGTGGCCTATGTTTTCCCGGCGTCCCGCGAATTGGTCTTGGGAATTCCCGCTCCCTTTTATAGCGGAGCGCTCACCACCAACGGTCCCACCGGCCAGTCCATCCCTACTTATGGCTATGGCTGGGACGGCCCCGGCTTGGGCTCCGCTGCCCTCACTTACGTGTTCAGTCGCGTGACCACGCAACTCGACTCCGTGTCTGCCGAATCCGAGATCCGCCGCGCCATGGCGGAATGGTCCAAAGTGGCCGCTGTCAGTTGGCAGTCCGCAACGAATCCCGCAGGTTCCGCGACGGTCAACATTCTGTTCGCCGCCTACGCGCATGGAGACGGCTATCCCTTTGACGGACCCGGTGGAATTCTGGCTCACACCTTTTATCCCGCGCCGCCTAATCCCGAACCCCTCGCCGGCGACATGCACTTCGACGACTCCGAGAGCTGGCACCTCGGCGCCAACACCGATTTATTCAGCGTCGCGTTGCACGAGTTAGGGCACGCGCTGGGCCTGGGCCATTCCGACGATCCCACCGCTGTCATGTATCCCTATTACAAGATGGTCACGACTTTGGCCGCTCCCGACAAGGCTGCCATTCTGACGCTTTACGCCGCGCAAACTTCCACCACCGTTGCCACCTCCGCCAGGCTCTCCCTTGGCGTTGACGGTGAACGGGGTGGCTTCTACGACGACGGCGTCGAGCGTCAGCTTGTCGGGAGCGGCCGCGGGCGGGACAGGCGCGATCACCGTGACGTGGTCGTCGAGTAGCGGCGCTTCCGGTGTGGCGGCGGGCTCCGCTTCCGCGTGGAGCATCGCCAACGTTGCGCTCGCCGTCGGCGCCAACACGATTGTTGTCACTGCCTCCGCCGGAGGCAGTCAGGTGTCGAAATCAGTCATCGTCACGCGGCAAACGGTGAGCACCACCGGACCAGGGACTGGCGGCGGAAGCACGGACACCACTCCGCCCAGCTTGACCATCACCTCGCCCTCATCGGCAACCATGTCGACCACGGCAGCGTCCGTCACTCATCGCCGGTATCGCAAGCGACAACGTGGGGGTGGCGCTGGTATCCTGGGCAACCAACTTCGGCCAGGCCGGAGTGGCTTCGGGAACCACCGTCTGGTCTGCCGCCATCCCCCTGATAATAGGGAACAATTCGGTGACGGTCCGGGCCATCGATGCCGCCGGAAACGTCGGTTGGCGCAGCGTAATCATCGCCCGGCACTAAATTTCAACCGTACTGTAATAATGTTGTAACAGATAGACAGTTACTCTTAAAAAGAGAAGTCTATGAAGAAAATCGTGCTCATTGAGGACGACGCGGATCTTTACAACCTGGTCCAGTACAACCTGGACAAGGAAGGGTTCCAGGTGGTGGGGTCGCAGACCGGCAAGGGCGCGCTCGATCTATGCCGCCGCGAGCATCCTGACCTGGTGATTCTCGACATCATGCTGCCGGATTCCGACGGCCTGGAAATCTGCAAAGGCATCCGCGCGAATCCGGAGCTGGCGAACACGCCGGTGATTTTCCTGACGGCGCGTGCGTCTGAAACCGACCGCATTGTGGGTCTTGGAGCTCGGCGCCAACGATTACATCGTCAAGCCATTCTTCGTGCGTGAACTGATCGCGCGCGTGAAGATCCACTTCCGCGGCGATAAACCGGTGAGCAAAGTGCTGCGCTCGGGCGATCTGGAACTCGACCGCACCCGCTGCACCGTGCGCCGGGGCAGCGACGAGCTGACGCTCACCGCCACCGAATTCCGGTTGCTGGAATTTTTGATGAGCCGGCCGGGCGTGGTGTTCAGCCGCGAGCAACTGCTCGACGCCGTGTGGGGACACGACCGCGCGGTAACCGACCGCACTGTCGACGTCTACGTCCTGCGCCTGCGCCAGAAGATCGAGCAGGAAGGCGGACCCGCTTTCATCCGCAGCGTGCGCGGGTTTGGCTATAGTTTCAACGTCGAAGTCCCGCAAGAGCAGCTACAATAAAGCTCGGTGGCCGCCCGTTAATTCATGTTGGATTGGCTGTTCGCGGATCCTCTTCTTCCAGGTACGCCCGCGCCCGATTTCTCGCTCCCCGATCAGGACGGCAAGATCGTGTCCCTTTCCGCGTTGCGCGGCCATAACGTGGTGCTGGTGTTTTATCCCGGCGATGACACGACAGTCTGCCGCCGGCAACTATGTGAATTCCGCGACCGCTGGTCCGGCGCCCAGCAAAAGAACACTCTAATTTTCGGCGTGAATCCGCAGAGCGCGCAGAGCCACGCCAAATTCATCGGTAAGACCCGCCTGCCGTTTCCTCTTCTGGTCGACGCCGGCCAGAAGACCGGTCGCTCTTTACAAAGCGAAGGGATTGATCGTGAGGCGAACCGTGTATTTGATCGGCCCCGACGGCGTCATCCGCTTCGGCCAGCGCGGCACGCCCGATCCGGATCAAGTCCTGTCGCATGCTGCCTAGGTTTTATCCCATCCTCGATCCCGAAATCGCCGCCCGTCACGGCGTCGATCCAATCGCAGCCGCCGAACAGATCCTTGAAGGCGGCGCGAAGATTCTCCAATTCCGCCACAAAGGATTTTTCTCGCGCGAAGTGTTCGCTCAATTGGAGCGCGTCGCCGATCTGTGCCGCGATGCGGGCGTGCTGTTTGTCGTGAACGACCGCGCCGATCTCGCCGCCATCACCGGCGCGGCGCTGCACCTTGGTCAGGACGATCTCACACCTTCTGCTGCGCGCAAAGTGGTAGGTGCGGCGACGCTCATTGGTTACTCGACCCACAACGAGCGCCAACTCCGTGCCGCAGCGGCCGAGCCTGCAAACTACCTCGCGCTCGGACCCATCTTCGGCACCGCCTCGAAACAAAATCCGGACCCCATCGTTGGGATCGACGAATTGCGGCGTCTGCGTCCGCTGACCGATCGCCCTCTGGTGGCCATCGGCGGCATCACGCGCGCCAATGCTCAATCAGTTCTGGCCGCAGGCGCCGACTCGGTCGCGATCATCGGCGATCTGTTCGCCGAAGATGGCAACGTTCGTGCGCGCACCCAGGAATGGGTGTCTCTAACGCGCGACACACAAAATGTTTGACAGCCGCGCCGACCCGGCATATTATGGTCTCATCACTGAAAAAGGAGGTGGTCCAGTCTAATGATATCTGGAAGTAGTAGTAACTACAGCACTCTAACCACGCGTGAGGTGGCCGACTCTTAATCTGGAACCTCTTAAAATTCAGGTTTCGGTTCAGTGCCGAAGCCGCTCCTCCTCTGGACCGGCTGCTTCACGCTGAAATTCGAGTCTTAGGAACAACCCCGTGCGGCCTGCTCAGGTCGTGCGGGGTTTTTCATTTGTGAGTCAGCACACTACGTGAGTTTCTTAAAGATGTGTTTGGCAGGAAACTCGTTGACTTCCCGGTGCCTGGGTACGGGTTGAGCGGCGCCGGTCTTCGGATTGCGGTACCAGTCATGATTCCCGCCGCGCCGGATCAGAGCACATCCAGCTTCTTCCAGCTTGCGGATCAGGTCGGCCCGCTTCATCCGAGGGTAAGTTCGGCCACCTTGCGGATGCCTGGAATCTCACCACTGGTAAGGTCCGCGTAAAGGTCGCGGAGGTTTTCTTGCAGTTGCGCCAGCGATTCACCTTGCGTCAGGTAATCCGGAAACTCGTCGAAGTAACCGAGCCACATCCCCTGGTCTTGCCAGTGGATGTAACGCGCCGTATTCATAGGCTCATTGTACTGCCCGTTGAGGCTCGGCCGTGAAGTGTAATACGATTCGACAGTGGCAAAGGCCCTAAACCTCGATGGATTTCGGGAGCGGTTGTTTCAGGCCTTTCCGCCGCGATCCTTTTATGGCCTCGTTTCAACGCACGACGAATGTGACGAAGGCATTGCCTTGCGTCGGGAATTACCAGGCAAGCGTTGGGACGAGGTGCCAGCCGCATTCGTGGACGACAATTCGCTGTCGCTCCCTCTCTTTGAAGAGCGGGCGCTAATAGCGTTTCTTCCAGCTTGGCTCCACCGCTCCGCAGAGAAGTTCGACCGCGATAACTTAGTTTTAGAGTTTACTGTCTACTTCCTATGTCCTGGCTCTTCGGGTGAGTATTGGGACGATGAGCGACTCGCTAAATTGGTCGAGCCTTTCGATATCGCTCAGCGAATACTAGTGGGTGATTTTCTCAGAGCAATATTGGAGAGAAGTGATCTCGACTCTTATCACGACTACGCCGAGTTCGGACTGACACGTTGGCGTGCCTGATTGCTTACAGCTTCAGCAAAGCTCTCAGCCTCTTGGTCTGCACGCGGCTCACCGGGATCTCAGTCTGCTTCTTGTCATCCATCCGCAGTTGGAAGCTGGACTTAAACCACGGAATCACTTCCTTAATGCGGTGGATGTTCACTAAGTACGACCGGTGCACGCGCCAGAACATGTCTGGGTCGAGGTTCGATTGCAGCTCCTCAATCGTTCGGTAGTTGGATTGCCCTTCGAGGCTCGCCGCTACCACCGTGATCAAGCCGTCGTCGATGGTGGCGTAGACCACATCCTGCGCGTCGACGATGAAGTTGCGGTGATTGCTTTTCACCAACAACTTTGACCGCTGCAACGACGGCTTGGCTTGCGGCAGATCGGATGGTGCCGCAGCCTTGGCCCGCTCGGCGATGCCTTTTCGCGCGCGCTCCACGGCCATCGCCAGGCGGTCCTTTTCAACGGGTTTCAATAGGTAGTCGAGCGCTTCCAGGCGAAACGCTTCGACCGCATATTGGTCATACGCGGTGGCCATCACGAAGTAGGGCAGCGGCACGCCTTGCGCGCGCAGTTTTTCGATCACGCCCATGCCGTCGAGGCCGGGCATCTGGACATCCAGGAAGACTAGGTCGGGCTCCAGGTCGGCGATCAGCTTTACCGCTTCAAGGCCGTTCGAAGCGGTGGCGATCACTTCGACGTCCGCGAACTCCTTGAGTAGATAGGCCAGTTCGTCCGATGCCAGCTTTTCGTCATCCACCAGGACGGCGGAAATGCTGGCGCCGGTAGGGCTCAGCGCCGCTGCCGCGGGGCCACTTGTAGTGGCGCTAACGGGCCCGCTGGTCGCGCGATTCACCATGAAGTGTTAGTATATCGTAGGATAGGCGCCATTCTTCGAGAAGTCCTACCCGACGACCCTTGCCACGTGTGAGAACACATCAGTTAGGAGCACCAAAATTTTGCCCGCCAAAGATAACGTCCAGATTGCGCCCGCCGAAGGTAAGCTAGGCATTCTGATCCCCGGCATCGGGGCAGTTTCCACCACCTTCATCGCCGGTGTGGAAGCAATCAAACGCGGACTCGGACTCCCGGTCGGCTCGCTCACCCAGCTTTCCACCGTCCGCCTGGGGAAACGCACCGATGGGCGCTCGCCCAAGATTAAGGATTTCGTGCCACTGGCCGGACTCGAAGATTTGGTCTTCGGCGGCTGGGATATTTACGAAGACACCGCCTACGAAGCCGCCGTCAACGCCAAGGTGCTGGAGCCCACGCTGCTCGCGCAGTTGAAGGAACCCCTCTCGGCCATCAAGCCCATGAAGGCGGTGTTCGATCCCGAATACATCCGCCGCATCAACGGCCCCAACGTGAAGACCAAGGGCAGCAAGATGGATAAGGCGCAGGCGCTGATGGATGACATCGCGCAGTTCCGCGAAACCTCCGGTGCCAGCCGCCTGGTGATGATCTGGTGCGGTTCCACCGAAGTGTTCCATCGTGCCGCCGCGGTGCACCAGACTATCGAGACCTTCGAAAAAGGGCTGTGCAATAACGATCCCGACATTGCGCCCAGCCAGATTTACGCCTACGCAGCGTTGAAATCCGGAGTGCCATTTGCCAACGGCGCGCCCAACCTAACCACTGATACACCCGCGCTGCTGGAGCTGTCCCGCGAGCGCAACATTCCCATCTGCGGCAAGGATTTCAAGACCGGGCAGACGTTCATGAAGACGCTGCTGGCTCCGGGCTTCAAAGCGCGCATGCTGGGGATCAACGGTTGGTTCTCTACCAACATTCTGGGCAACCGCGATGGTGAAGTGCTGGAAGATCCCGGCTCTTTCAAGACCAAGGAAGAAACCAAGCTCAGTGTGCTCGATCAGATCCTCCAGCCCAAACTCTATCCGGATCTTTACGAGAACCTGTACCACGCAGTACGCATCAACTATTACCCGCCACGCGGCGATGCCAAGGAAGGCTGGGACAACATCGACATCTTCGGATGGCTGGGTTATCCCATGCAGATCAAGATCGACTTCCTGTGCCGCGATTCCATACTAGCCGCGCCGCTGGTGCTGGATCTGGTGTTGTTCATGGACCTGGCGCAGCGCTCCGGCATGCGCGGCATCCAGGAGTGGCTATCTTTCTATTTCAAAGCGCCCATGACGGCGCCGGGCCTGTATCCCGAGCACGACGTTTTCATTCAGCTGATGAAACTGAAGAATACGCTGCGCTGGATGCGCGGCGAAGAATTGATCACGCATCTCGGACTCGAGTATTACGACTAGTCCGTTTGCGGTTCTGCTTTACCCCATGAATTTTTCCGCATGAATTGCCTGGTTATCGGAGGAACGCAGTTCATCGGCCGCCACCTTGTGGCCGAGTTGCTCAAAGCCGGGCACGCCGTGACCGTGCTGCACCGTAAGCCCAAGCACTCGCTTGGGCGCAAGGTGAAAAACCTGGTTGCCGATCGCAACGATCCCAAAGCCATGAAGGCTGCCCTCGCGGGCAAGAGTTTCGAGGTGGTCTTCGATAACGTCTACGACTGGCAGCGCGGCACCACCGCGGCGCAGATCGAGGGCACGGTGCGCGCGATCAATGGCTCGCTCGATCGCTATATCTTCATGTCCAGTGTCGCGGCGTATGGCGACGGGCTTAATCACCACGAAGGCGATGCGTTGGCGCCAGACGATGCAGCCGATCTCTACGTCCGCAATAAGGCCACCAGCGAGCGCGCTCTCTTCCGCTTGCACCAGCGCGTGGGATTGCCGGTAGTCACGCTGCGGCCGCCCTTTATTTACGGTCCGGAAAACCCCATGTATCGCGAGGCTTTCTTTTGGGACCGTCTGCGCGCCGGCCGCCCCATCATTCTTCCCGGCGACGGCCGCCGCTTGATGCAATTCGCGTATGTGAAGGATTTGGTGCGCGCCGCGCTGCGTACAATGGATGAAAAATCAGCTGTGGGGCACGCGTTTAACATCGCTAACGCGCGGCCGGTGGCGCAATCGGAATTCGTGGAGGCGCTAGCCAAAGTCTGCCGCAAGCCGGTGAAGTTCGTGCGCATTCCGCGCGAATATCTGCTGCGCGCTGGCGGACATCCGATGGGTCCCAAGATGTATTTCGGTTTTTATCTGGACATGCCGCCGATCACGCAGGTGACCGCAAAAGCGCAGCGCGTCTTGAAGTTTAAGCCCACCGATTTCGCGACAGGGTTACAGGAATCCTACAAGTGGTACCTGCGTCACAATCAAGCGGGCAAGCAAGATTATTCGTTCGAGGATATGTTGCTGACTCACGCCCCCGTGTTGCCGCCGCCCAAGGCTTGAGGCTATTCGCTAGCTCGCACTTTGCTTCAACCGTTCGCGCAGCGCTGTTGATAACGAACTCTCGATCCCCGGTGTAATCAGCCCCACGGAATCCATATCCTGAATGTGGACCTGATCTTTCAAGCGAAAGCTGGTGAGCTTCATGTTGCGGACGGAACTCGGCCAGTGCCCTCCGGCAAGCCTCTTCTAACCGCCGGCAATATTCGTCATCGCCCACGCCATTTTCCAGGAATATCCACATTGGACGGCGGCTTGAACTGCGGGTAGTTGTGATACTGAGGAATTGACAGCGTGAATACCGACGGGTCCTGTGCGAAGATAGCGGCGGTGCCGTTGGCGTGATGGACGTCGCTATCGATCGCCATGGCGCGCTCGATTAGCTCGTCTTTCTGCACGCGCCGGATGGCGACCGCCACATCGTGAATCGCGCAAAATCCCGCCGCGGCCGGGATAAGCCTGGTGGAAGCCGCCGCCGATATTGCATGCGACGCCGTCGCGCAGCTAAAATCGATCCGCCCGCGTCGAGTAGGGGATTTCAAGCATCGCGAGTTCACTGCGGTTGAGCGTTGCTCTCAGCAACCGCTTGATCGAGCCCCGTTCGCGCACCAGCAGCAGATCTTCTTTGGTGGCCGGTTGCGACTCGATAAAATCCGCCGCTTCCGCGAACCCCTCGGCCAGCAGGCGTTCCCGAACCATGCGGTACTTCTGCGAGGGAAACACGTGGCCGCCCAGATTAAAGTCGTAACCATCGTAGGTAGATCAGCTTACAGGGAAGCACATTTGCAGTCTACTCCACTGAGAAAAAGGTTGACACTTCTATAAAACAATCGTACGATTTAAACAAACGTATGACCTCGACGGAAACCGCAAGCCCGCTCGATACTAAGACACGAATCCTCAATGCCGCCGAAAAACTCTTTGGTATGAATGGTTTCGATGGTACCTCGCTGAGGGATATTACCGCTGAGGCGCAGGTCAATCTGGCGGCCGTCAACTATCATTTCCAGTCCAAAGAGAGCCTGATTGACGCCATCATCGAGCGCAGAATCGAACCTCTTAACCGCCGCCGCTTTGAGTTGCTGGACGCCGCTGGCCCCGCGCCCAGCGTGGAAAAAATCGTCGAGGCTTTCCTCCTTCCGCTGCTGATGGTGAAGGTGCGCGGCGCCGTTCCGTTGCTGGGGCGGGTCCTGTCGAACCCCGATCAATTTGTCGAGCGGGTTTACAAGAAGCATCTCCTGCCCGTGGTCGAACGGTTCTCTGAGGCTATCGGGCAGGCGCTCCCGAACCTGCCTCCCGAGGAACGCTTCTGGCGTTTGCAATTCATGGCCGGATCGATGACGCACGTCCTGGCACTCTCCGGAGTTCTGCCGTTGATGAGCGGGAAACCGGTCGATCGCGACGTGCTGATGCAACGCCTGGTCGCTTTTCTCGCGGCGGGGTTACGGGCTCCCGTCGCAGTCCTATCTACGAATAGAGAGGAACTCTAATGCGCGTTCCGTTATTGGTGATCCTGACCGCGTCGCTCGGCTTGGCGCAAAATCCGCTGCCGCTCAGCATGAAACGCGCGGTGGAAATCGCGCTGGCGCCGGATGGCTCGACGCGGGCCGCGCTGGCGCAGGAATCGATTCAGCAGGCGCAGGATCGTGTAGCCGAGGCCAAGGCCGCGTTGCTACCCAATCTGGATACGTCCGTGCAGTACCGCCGCCAGACTACCAACTTGCAGGCGTTCGGCTTCAACTTCAGCATTCCGGTGCCGGGTTTCTCGATTCCCGCGATTGTCGGTCCGTTCAGCGTTCTCGACACGCGCGCCTCCGCCCAGCAATCGGTGGTGAATATCAGCGATATACGCAAATACCAGGCGTCGAAGGCCACGCTCGCGGCGATGAAGTTCGATAGCGACGCCACCCGCACCCAGGTGAGCGATGAAGTCGCACGCGGTTACCTGGCGTGTCTGCGCGCCGTCGCGGACCGCGATACCGGGCGCGCCAACGTGGAGTTGTCGGAAGCGCTATTGGCGCAGGCGAAGCGCGCGCAGACCGCTGGAACGGGAACCGGTATCGAAGTCACTCGCGCCGAAGTGCAGCTTGCCAACGACCGCCAGCGTTTGATCCGCGCTGAAAACGATCGCACGCGCGCCACGCTGCAGCTCCTCAAATCCATGGGCTTGCACATGGACTCGTCGATCGAGTTCACCGACAAGCTGGACTACAAACCGATCGACCCCGCGTCTTCCGAGACACTGCTCGAGCAGGCCCGCAAAGCCCGCTTCGAGATGAAGACGCAGCAGCAGCGCGAGGAAGCTGCGCGCTTGAGTCATAGTGCAGTGAAAGCGCAGCGCCTGCCTACCGTGGGAGCTTCGGCCGACTACGGGGCCATCGGCACGGACGTGGTCTCTTCGCGCGCTACCTACACCATGGGGGTTTCGCTGAAGGTGCCGGTGTTCGATGGCGGCCGCCGCGGAGCCCTGCGCGAGGAAAGTTTTTCGCAGTATAAACAGGAACAGATCCGCACGCGCGATGTAGGGCAGCAGATCGAATTGCAGGTGCGCGTGGCTCTGGAGAGTCTGCGTTCGGCGTCGGCTGAAGTGGACTCGGCGCGCGAAGGCCTCAGCCTCGCCGAAAATGAACTGGCGCAGGCGCGGCGGCGCTACGATGCGGGCGTAGCTACGTCGGTCGAAGTCACTGACGCACAGACCCGCCTGCAGCGCGCGCGCGATAACCAGGTGATCGCGCTTTATGACTATAACGTCGCCCGTCTGGACTTGGCCACGGCTACGGGAACCATCGGAGACTATCTCAGCCAATGAAAAAACGACTGCCCATCATCCTCATTCTGATCGCCGCCGGGATTGGTGTCTACCTATGGCGCACGGGCTATTTTGCGGGTCCCCGCAACAGCATTCAGGTGTCGGGAAATCTGGAGATGACGCTGGTGGACATTTCCTTCAAAACCGCCGGCCGCATGACGGAGCTTACGGTACGCGAGGGCGACACCGTGAAAAAGGGGCAAGTCATCGCGCGTCTGGATGCCGCCCAACTCGAGCAGCAGAGATTGCGCGATATAGCGGCGGTGTCGGGTGCGCAGTCGACCTACGATCAGTTGAAGACCACCATTGAATACCAGCAAGCCACCATCGATAGCGATATCTCGACGCGTCAGGCCGAACTCGCGCAGCAGCAAGCTCACCTGGACGAACTGAACGCGGGGAGCCGAACTGAGGAAATTCAGCAGGCCGATTCGAGCGTGAATGAAGCCCGCGCGCAGATGGATCTGGCCAAGGCCGATTGGGATCGCGCGCAGACCCTGTATAAAGACACCGACATTTCGACTTCGCAGTTCGATCAAGCGCGCACCAAGTTCAATGCCGCGCAAGCGGTTTTGGCGCAAGCGCAACAGCGTGCCGCCTTGGTAAAGGAAGGGCCACGCAAAGAGGAAATTGCCGGCGCCCGTGCGCAGCTCGCGCGCGCGCAAGCCGCCTTGCGCACGGCCGAGGCCAACCGCATCGACCTTCGCCGCAAGCAGGAGCAACTGGTGGAGCGCCGTGCCGATATCGATCGCGCCCGGGCCCAGGTGGGAATCACCGAGGCGCAGCTCAACGACACTGTGATCGCCACCCCTATCGATGGCGTGGTCCTGGTGAAATCGGCCGAGCCCGGCGAAGTGATCGCGGCGGGCACCACCATCGTGCGCATCGGCGATGTGGACCATCCCTGGCTGCGCGCCTACGTGGGCGAAACCGACTTGGGCCGCGTGAAGCTGGGCACTGCGGTGAACCTCACGACGGATTCGTATCCGGGCAAGGTGTATCACGGCACTGTGTCGTTTATAGCTTCGGAGGCGGAGTTCACGCCCAAGCAGATCCAGACCAAAGAGGAGCGCGTGAAGCTGGTCTATCGCATCAAAGTGGATGTCGAGAACTCCAGCCACGAACTCAAGAACAATATGCCGGTGGACGCGGAGATTCCCTTGTGAGCGCCATCATACAGGCCGAAAATCTAACACGGGTTTTCGGGGGAGGGCCGTCGCGCGGAGGGCCGGCAACGCCCGTCACCGCGGTCGATCACGTGAATCTGGAGATTGCCGAGGGCGAAATTTTCGCGCTAGTGGGTCCGGATGGCGCGGGTAAAACCACCACCATGCGCATGTTGTGCGGCTTGATGGATCCTACCGCAGGGCGCGCGGTGGTGGCGGGCCACGATGTCGCTAAAGAAGTGGAAGCGGTGAAGGACCAGATCGGTTACATGGCCCAGCGCTTCGGCCTCTACACCGATCTCACCGTGGCCGAGAACATGGCGTTCTATGCCGATCTGTTCGGGATCGTCGGCATTGAACGCCGCGAGTTGAGCGCTCGCCTGCTGCGCATGACTCGCATGGACCCATTTCAGAAACGGCCCGCGGGCAAGCTGTCCGGCGGCATGAAACAGAAACTGGCGCTGATGTGCACGCTGCTCCACAAGCCTCGCGTGCTGTTTCTGGATGAGCCCACCAACGGCGTCGATCCGGTTTCACGGCGCGATTTCTGGGCCATCCTGTATCAACTGGTGCGCGACGGGCTGACCGTGCTGGTCACGACTGCGTATCTAGACGAAGCAGAGCGCGCCAACCGCGTGGGCTTTATGCACCAGGGACGCCTGATCCAGGTAGATACTCCCACGGGTATGAAGCGCAGCCTGCCGGAGGCCATCTATCGCTTGACTTCTAGCGACCATCGCGCGACTCGCGATTCGCTGCAACGCCAACCGGGCGTGTTGACGGTGCAGCCCATGGGCATGGACTCTGCATTTGTTCATCGAATCCGGACGTGACTACGCCGGAGAAATTGCTCTCCATCACGCCATTCGAATTCCAGAAAATTCAACCGTCTCTCGAAGACGTATTTATTGCGCTGGTGCGCAGGCAGGAGCTGGCGCATGCTGCCTAACACTTCCGGTCCGGCCGTCCACATCGAGAAGCTCACCAAACGCTTCGGCGATTTCACCGCCGTCGCCGATTTGAATCTGGATGTACAGCCGGGAGAAATTTTCGGATTTCTAGGACCCAATGGCGCCGGGAAATCCACCACCATCAGGGTGCTGTGCGGGCTGATGGCTCCCACTTCAGGGCGTGCGGTGGTGGGAGGCTTCGACGTCAGTCTGCATCCGGAAGAGGTCAAGCGCCGCATTGGCTACATGTCGCAAAAGTTTTCGCTTTATGACGACATGACGGTCAAAGAAAATATCGAATTCTTTGCCGGCGTATACGGTGTCTCGGCGGAGAAGTTCCCGGCGCGTTTGGAGTTCGTACTGAAAATGGCGGAACTCGAAGACAAGCAGGATACGCTAACGCGCCTGCTGTCGGGGGGCTGGAAGCAACGCCTGGCGTTGGGCTGCGCGATTCTGCACGAGCCTCCTATCCTCTTTCTGGATGAGCCCACCAGCGGCGTCGACCCCATCGCACGCCGCAATTTTTGGGAGTTGATTTATCAACTCTCGGCGACGGGCCACACTATTTTCGTCACCACGCATTACATGGACGAAGCCGAATACTGCCACCGCATCGCCCTGATGTACGGAGGCAGAATGATCGCCTTGGGCTCGCCTTCCCAATTGAAACGCTCTCTCGGCGAGGGGCACCTGCTGAACTTGGAATCTTCCGACCTCCTGGAAAGCCTGACTCAGCTATACGGTGGCGATAATATTTTGGACGTGGCCGTCTTCGGCGGTGGCTTGCACATTAAGGTCGACAACGCGGAGCGCGCTATCGCCTCGATTCGCCAGACGCTGGCCCACGCTGGGATTGAAATATCGGTACTGGAGCCCATCACGCCCTCGATGGAAGACGTCTTCGTCAGCCTTATCGAGCAGGAAGAAAAGACGGCCGCATGAGCTTCCGCCGCCTGCGCGCCATCGCCCGTAAAGAGGTGCTGCACGTGATTCGCGATCCGCGTAGCCTGGCCTCTGCGATCGCTATTCCGCTCACCATGCTGCTGATCTTCGGCTATGCACTGAGCTTGGACGTGGACCACATTCCCACCATCGTCTACAACCTGGACCAGAGCCCGGGCGGCGCTGATCTGGTGCGCGATTTCCGCGGCTCGCGCTATTTCACAATCATCGAAGAGGCGCACAGCTACCGCCCCATCGAACAGGCCATGGACTCGCGGCGCGCACTGCTGGGCGTGGTGATCCCGCCGGATTATTCGCGCAACATACTCTCCGGCGATAGCGAGGCGCAGGTACAGTTGCTGCTCGACGGCAGCGATTCCAATACCGCCGCCATCGCGCGCGGCTACGCCGAGGGCATCGTCCAAACCTACGCCGCACGCGTTCGCGGCGACGCTCAAAGCATGCGCGCCGGACGAATTCCACCGGTGGGGGTCAGCGCCGAAGCGCGTGTCTGGTACAACCCCGACATGATTTCGCGCAACTTCATCGTGCCGGGACTCATCGCGGTGATCATGATGATCATCACTGGGAATTTGAGCTCCCTCACCATCGCACGGGAGTGGGAAAACGGCACCATGGAGCAACTTCTGTCGACACCCGTGCGGCCATCCGAGTTGGCGCTGGGCAAACTGGCTGCCTACTTCCTAGTGGGGCTGATCGACATGGTGATCTGCATGTTGGTCGGCATCTTTTTGTTCGACGTGCCGTTTCAGGGGAGCTTGCTGTTCCTTACCATTTCCAGTTTTGTGTTCCTGTTCGGTTCTCTCTGCACGGGAATCTGGGTCTCGGCAACGTTCCGCACGCAGTTGATGGCCTACCAGATGGGAACATTGATCTCGTTCCTCCCGGGCTTCCTGCTCTCCGGATTCATTTACTCCATCAGCAACATGCCGCGCGTGATCCAGGCCATCGCGCTGTTCATCCCGGCGCGCTATTTCATCAACATTTCGAAGGGAGTGTTCCTGAAAGGGATCGGCTTAAACATACTGTGGCCGGATTTCCTGCTGCTATGCGGCTACGGGGCACTCATCTTTTTCTTCACGGTCCGCAAACTGCGGCAGAAGGTGGCTTGAGCGATGCGTCAACGTCTCCGCGCCATTATTCGCAAGGAATTCATTCAGGCGCTGCGCGATCCGCGGATGCGCGGGATGCTGCTGATTCCGCCGCTGATGCAATTGCTGATTTTCGGCTATGCCGTGAACTTGGATGTGGATACCGCGAACATCGCGTGGATGGATCAGGATAATACTCCGCAAAGCCGCGATCTGCGGGCTGGGTTTGAAGGCTCGGGGCACTTCGTCATCAAGGCGACTCCGTCAGACGAGCGCCAGATGCAGTCGCTGCTCGACCGCGGCCAAGTGGATGGTGTGATCCGAGTGCTGCCCGGCTTCGCGCGCGATGTGACCCGCGGGCGTGCTACCAGTGTTCAGGTTTTGTTGGATGGAACGAATTCCAATACCGCGTCGCTGGTTTCCGGCTACGCCTCACAAGTAATCGCCACCTATTCGCAGGAAGCCTCGGGCGAGGCGCAGCGCGCGCGCATGGTGGGCGGCACCATGAACGCAGGCAGCGCCATTTCCGTGCCGATGCCGCAGGTGGTCGCGCGCTCGCGCGTCTGGTACAACCCGGATCTGAAGAGCCGCAACTATTTCATCCCGGGCGTCGTGGTGAATATCATCACTATCGTGACGCTGTCGCTCACTGCCATGGCCATCGTGCGCGAAAAAGAGATCGGCACCATGGAACAGTTGATGGTGACCCCCATCCGCCCAGTGGAACTGATCCTCGGCAAGACGCTGCCGTTCGTGCTGGTGGGCTACTGGGACTTGATTCTGGTGACCGGCGCTGCGATGCTGCTTTTCCAAGTTCCCTTCAACGGAAGTTTCCTGCTGCTGATGTTCGCTGCGTTTGTGTTCCTGCTCACCACGCTGGGCGCGGGCCTATTTATCTCCACCATCTCACGCACGCAGCAGCAAGCCATGATGGCCACCACGCTGTTCTTCCAGCCGTTCTTCATGCTGAGCGGGTTCACTTTCCCCATCCGCAACATGCCCGAAGGTGTGCAGTGGTTGACCTACGTCAATCCGGTGCGCTACTTCATGGAGATCGTCCGCGGCGTGTTCCTGCAAGGCGCGGGCATCGCTACGCTGTGGCCGCAAGTGGTGGCGCTGGCGGTTTTCGGCGTCATCATCCTGGGATTGAGCATCAACCGCTTCCACAAACAACTAGAGTAAGAATTTTTCCGGCCTCAACGCACTAACTCGCGAGGAGTCCGACGGAGTGGAGTTGGTTCTAAGGGATGTTCCTAGGCGTCCCGGAATCAACCCCGGCCTGCTGGTTGCAAGCCGGGGAAATCCCTTCCGGGCGGAAAGGAGGCGACTGTGATCAGCTTAATCATCACTATCGCTGCCGTGATTACCATCACGGTTTCGGTTACCATCCGCGTTAGGCGGAGGTGATCGACCTTCGGGGCTGGTTATCCGGCCCCGATCCTCCTTGAGTATACGCCCATTGCGGGCGCCTTGGTACACTCAAATCAGATGGATTCTCGCCGGAAATTTCTGGGCAAAGTCGCCTCCGGACTAGCCGGAACGCTGGCTGCCGTGCCCGCGCGGGCGCTTGGGTGCGAGCGATCGCATTCGTGTCGGCATCATTGGCGTGGGCGATCGCGGTCTCGAATTGCTGAACCAGATCCGTGCCTGCGATAACGCGGAAGTCGTAGGTTTCGCCGATATTTATAGTAAGCGCCTGGAAAAAGCCGCGAGTTTCGCACCGAACGCAGCGACTTTTTCCGACTACCGGCGTCTGCTCGACGACTCCTCCATCGACGCCGTCGTCATCGCCACGCCGCCGCACTTGCATGCCGAGCAATTCGCGGCCGCCCTCGACTGCCAGGCAAGCATGTGTATCAGGAAAAGACGCTGGCGAATACTCTCGATCAGGCGAAGTCCATGCGAGCGTCCTATTTGAACGGACCGCAACAAGCACGTCGTTCAGGTCGGCCATCAGGCGTGCTCGTTCGGACACCTCGCTGACGTCGAGCAGTTCCTGACACCCGCCGACCGCATCGGAAAAATCAGCGCGCTTGGTGATGCGGAACTATCGGAACACGCCACGTGGCAAAGCGCAGTGGGCGCGGCCGGTGCTGCTTACTTCGGATGTGAATCCGCAAAATGTGGTTTGGGATGCCTTCGATGCAGGCGCGTTCGATGCCAACCGTTTCATTCACTGGCGCTATTTCTGGGATTACTCAGGCGGCAACGTTTCCGAAAACATGAGCCAGCAACTGGCGTTCTGGTACCGCGCGCTGCAATTGCAGATTCCCAAATCGGCTACCATGAGCGGCGGAATTTATCTGTGGGATGACGGTCGCGAAACGCCGGACACTATGGACGTCGCATTGGAACAGCCCGAGCATATGCAAGTGAGTTGGTCATCCGGATTTGGCAACAACCAATTGGGCGTTACCGAAGATCTGCTAGGCTCGCACGGCACCATCTCCCGCGCCAATCACGTGCGCTACACGCCGCAGAAAATCAATCGGCCCGACGACGCCGAGCGCATGGGCCGCGCCGGGCACGTGCCGCACGCGCACATGGAAAACTTCTTCGATTCCATCCGCACTAGCCGCGAGCCGAACTGCCCGTTTGAAGTTGGCTACCGGGTGACGGTCGCCTGCATCATGGCGGTGGAAAGTTACCGCACGGGCCGCACGGTGCGCTGGAGCGCCGAGACCGAAGAGATCGTTTAGTGGACTTCGGATACACACCCGAGCAGCAGCACCTGCGCAAGACCGTCCGCACCTTCTGTGAAGCTGAGATCAAGCCTCACGTCATGGAATGGGACGAATCGCAAACCTTCCCGGATAAAGTGTTCCGAAAATTAGGCGAACTCGGCGTTTTGGGTGCAGTGTTTCCGGAAGAACTCGGAGGCACCGGCTACAGCTACGTGGACTATTCGCTGGTAATGGAAGAGCTGGCGCGCGTCGATCCGTCAGTTGCATTGTGCGTCGCAGCTCATGTTTCGCTGTGCACCAACCACATCTATCTGGCCGGTAACGAAGAACAGAAGAAGCGCTACATCCCGAAGCTGGCGTCCGGCGAATGGATCGGCTCGTGGGCGTTGACGGAACCGGAATCGGGTTCTGATGCCGGCGGCACGCACACCCGGGCGGTCCGCGAGGGCGATTGTTGGGTGATTAACGGTAGCAAGACTTTCACCACCAACGGCCAAGTGGCCGACCTGTGCGTGGTGATGGCGGTCACCGACCGCGCCGCGTCCTCACACGGAATTTCCGCGTTCCTGGTGGAGAAGGGCACGCCGGGGTTTCGTCCGGGCAAAAAAGAAAACAAGCTGGGCATGCGCTGCTCGCCCACCAATGAGATGATCCTCACCGATTGCCGCGTGCCGGCCTCGCAATTGTGCGGCAAGCAAGGCGAAGGATTCGTGGATGCATTGCGTATTCTCGACGGCGGCCGGATTTCGATCGCGGCACTGGCCGTAGGCATCGCGCAAGGCGCCTACGAAGCCTCATTGCGTTATTCGAAACAGCGCAAACAATTCGGCCGTTTCATTTCGGAGTTCCAGGCCATTCAGCACAAGCTGGCCGACATGGCGACGGATATCGATGCCTCCCGTTTGTTGACGCTGCGCGCTGCGTGGATGAAGGACAACGGCCAGAACGTGAACAAAGAGTCTTCGATGGCCAAGCTGTTCGCCTCGGAAACCGCGGTTCGCGTGGCCGATGAAGCGGTGCAGGTTCACGGCGGCTACGGTTTCTTGAAGGACTATCCGGTGGAAAAGTTCTACCGCGACGTAAAGCTGTGCACGATCGGCGAGGGCACTAGCGAGATCCAGCGGTTGGTGATCGCGCGCCAGCTTCTGAACACCGAGCGCCAACATGGCTGAGCTTTCCGACGAGGTAATGCGCGGCGACCTGCGCGCCCTGGCCCGCGCGGCGACACTCATTGAGAACCAAGACCAATCAGCCGCCGGGCTCCTGCGTAATATTGCTCCGCGAACCGGCCGGGCCCTCATCCTGGGCGTCACTGGAGCGCCTGGCGCGGGCAAAAGCACGCTGTGCGATCAATTGATTTCGCTGCTGCGCGCCGAAGGCAAAACCGTGGGGGTGATCGCCGTGGATCCATCGAGCCCGGTTACCGGCGGTGCGATTCTCGGCGACCGCATCCGCATGCAACAGCATCACGCCGACCCCGGAGTGTTCATCCGCTCCATGGCCACTCGCGGAATTCCCGGAGGGATCGCACGCGCCACCGCTGATCTCGCGACGCTGCTCGACGCCGCCGGGCGCGATGTCGTCATCATCGAAACGGTGGGTGTGGGGCAGAGCGAGGTGGAGGTCGCCCGGCTCGCGCAGGTGACCATTCTGGTGGTGGTTCCGGGCACCGGAGACGACGTCCAGGCAATGAAAGCCGGCGTGCTCGAAATCGCCGACGTCTTCGTCATCAATAAGGCGGACCTGCCGGGCACCGACAAACTGGAACAGGAACTGCACGAGATCGCGGGCGATCGTCCGCTGCTGCGTACCGTCGCAAGTGAAGGGCAGGGAATCGCCGAAGTGCTCCAGGCCGCTCGCGACTGCAAGCGCGACACACACCTGTGGCCGACGGAGACCGCCCCGCGTATCGACCATCTGGGGATCGCCGTGCGTTCGCTCGATCAGGCGCTCAAGTTTTACGAAGCGCAATTGGGTTTGCATGTCGCGATGCGGGAAACGGTCGCGCAAGAAAAAGTGAATGTAGCGATGCTGCCGTTGGGCGATCCCAGGATTGAGCTACTGGAGCCATCCGAAGCCGATTCCGTAATCGCGAAGTTTATCGACAAGCGCGGTGAAGGATTGCACCACGTGGCGCTGAAGGTTCCGGACCTGATGAACTCCGTCGAGCGTCTGCGCTCAGCGGGTGCGCGTATCCTGAATGAACCGCGCACCGGTGCGGGGGGCCATCTCTACGTCTTTGTGCACCCGGCCTCGACCGGCGGCGTATTATTAGAACTCATACAAGCATGAACCCAAAAATTGGAATCATTGGCGGCAGCGGACTATATTCCATGCCCGGATTTGAAGCGCAGGAAGAGCGCAAAGTGGACACGCCCTGGGGCGCTCCTTCGGATGCTTACGTGGTCGGTAAACTCGCCGGCAAAGAAGTCGCGTTTCTGGCGCGGCACGGCCGTGGCCATCGCCTCTCGCCATCGGAGCTGAACTTTCGCGCGAATATTTACGGCATGAAGATGCTGGGCGTCGAACGTATTCTTTCGCTCAGCGCCGTGGGATCGCTTAAGGAAGAACATCAACCGCTGGATTTCGTCATCCCGGATCAGTTCGTTGACCGTACACGCGGCCGTGTCTCCACGTTCTTCGGTGATGGCTTGGTCGCGCACATTAGCTTTCGCGCATCCCATCTGTTCGCAATTGGCACACGTCGCGCACCGTGCAGCGAAAACCTCGGGAGTGACGGCGAAGCTTGGCGGGACCTACCTGTGCATGGAAGGCCCCGCCTTCTCGACGCTCGCGGAATCGAATCTTTACCGCAGTTGGGGCATGGACGTAATCGGCATGACCAATCTGCAGGAAGCCAAACTCGCCCGCGAAGCCGAGCTGTGCTACACCACCATCGCCATGGTCACCGATTACGATTGCTGGCATCCGGATCACGACGCCGTCACCGTCAACGACATTATCGCGAACCTGACCCAGAACGCGGCCAACGCCGCGAAGCTAGTGACGGAAGCAGTCCGCAGCATGCCCGAACGTGAGTGCAAATGTGGATCGGCGCTGGCGCATGCACTGATCACGGACCGCAAGGCGATCCCCGAAGCAACACGCAAAAAGTTGGAGCTTCTCGTTGGGAAATACCTGTAACGAGCTGCTCGAGTATTGCCTGCGCGGCGAGCAGTGGCCGGATGATCTTCTCGAACGCGCCCTCGCCGTCGATGACGGACGCGCGTTTTTGTCGATCGTCGTCGAGCGCCTAGGAGATCTGTTCGAGCCGCGGCTCTGCGAAACTTACGATCGATTGTTCACACAGGCGATCCTGCGTACCACACCCGAGCTAGCGCCGCGTTTGCGCCGTCCGTCCGGCCACGCGGTCCCCGCTACAACCGAGCGGGTCTACGTACTCTCCCGCGTGACGCTAGGCGCCGACGTCGCCGTAACCAGCGTGCTGCTGGATGCCGCGAAGCGGCGCTACCCCAGCGCAGAAATCGTTTTTGTGGGCCCGCTAAAGTCGTACGAATTGTTCGAATCCGATTCGCGTATCAAGCACCGGCTCGCTCCCTACGCCCGCTCGGGCGCGTTGGAGGATCGCCTGCGAGCATCCGCCAACTTGTGGCTCGACGACGGTATAGTGATCGATCCGGATTCGCGCTTATCACAGCTCGGTTTGCTCTCGGTATGCGATGAACACAACTACTTCCATTTCCCCAGCCGTGCGTACGGACGTAATGGCAATGAACCGCTAACGAAGCTCGCCGCGCGGTGGGCGCATCAAGTCTTCGCTGTGGAGGGAGCACGACCGTACGTGGCGCCTCTGCCCTCGGCCCAGCCCCCTGCCGATATCACAGTCAGCCTCGGCGTCGGTGAGAATGCCTCGAAGCGTCTCAGCGACGTGCAAGAGCGTGACTTGCTGCGCGCACTCGCGGACACCGGCGCGGCCATCTTGGTCGACAAAGGCGGAAGCAGTGAAGAGCGCGAGCGCGTCGAACGCGCGCTGCTCCCGGGTATGCGCACACACGATGGAGCCTTCGCCCCCTTCGTCGCGCAAATTGCAACGTCCAAGCTGTTCGTGGGCTACGATTCAGCCGGAGGCCACGTAGCATCAGCATGCGGAGTGCCGCTCATCAGCATCGCCAAAGGTTTTGTGAGTGAACGCATGGCCGTGCGCTGGCGGCCCGATGGCATGGTGGTGAACGAACGCGAACTCGCCCAAATACCCCGGTTGGCGCGCGAAATACTCAGTACTTAACCGGCTTGGCGTCGCGCCACAAACGTTCCAGATCGTAGTACGCGCGCGCTTTCTCGGAAAAAATATTCACCACGTAATCGCCGTAATCCATCAAAACCCATTCCGCGTTGGTATAGCCTTCGACACTCGAAGGAATGTCGCCGTGTTCCTTCAACTGCTGCTCGATCTCGTTCGAGATGGCTTGGTTCTGCCGCGAATTCGCGCCGCTGCAAATGATTAGTGTGTCGGTGAAGGTGGTTACGTCGCGCAGATCCAGTACCTTGATATCTTGCGCTTGTTTGGATTCGGCGGCGTGGACGGCGGTGAGCCAGAGAGGGTCGGGTTCTTGCTGAACGGCTTGCTTAAGTAACTTCTTGGTGCGTGCCAGGATGAAGGGTGCTCCTGTTGGTATTGTACAATCTCGCTAATGCCCTCGCTCAAAGTGTTGCTTTCCGCCGAACAGATCCACAACCGCATTGCTGAGCTGGGGGCCGAGATCGACCGCGACTATCCGTCCGGCGAGCCGGTGTACCTGATCGCGGTTCTGAAAGGCGCGTTCATCTTCATGGCGGACCTGGCGCGCGCCATGAAGACCCCCGCGCGCATAGAGTTCATCGGCATTTCGAGCTATGGCAAAGGGAAGACCAGCTCCGGGCAAGTCCAGTTGACCAAGGATCTGGACGCGCCGATCGAAGGGCATCACGTGATTATCGTGGAGGATATTCTCGACACCGGCATCACGCTGAACTATCTATCGAAACTGATGGCGCAGCGCAAACCAAAGTCCCTGCGGATCGTGACGTTGCTGGATAAACCCGAGCGCCGCCAAAGCCCCGTCAAGGCGGATTACGTAGGCTTCACGATTCCGGACGAGTTTGTGGTTGGCTACGGCCTGGACTACGCGGAAGACTACCGGAATTTGAAGGATGTGTGCGTGATGGGGGACTGATCGGCGTGGTCAGATCAACCCCTCCCATTCGTCTTGATGCACCTTCCGCCCAAGAATGCTTTCCACTTCCCGCAGAAGCAAGCGGAGCTGAGGCACAGAGTATTCGACATTGGATGGGACGGTGAGCCGGTGATTGCCATGGACCAAAAACTGATGCCTCGCGCCCGAGTACAGTCCTTCAAAGCCCAACTTCCGGGCGCGGCGGACGAATTCGGAGCGCTTACAGGGCGTCCACCGGCTCATGAGATGGGACGTGATTCAGGTTGATGCCCGCGACGACTGGCAGGGTGTGACCGAGCTTCAGCCCCACTAATACCCAATCTTCCAGAGTGGATCGAAGCTCATCCTTACAGGCGCCCAGGTCCGCACCGAAGGACACCACCCCAGGGCACGCCGGAATCGTACCGGCGTAGGTGCCGTCCTCAAGCTTGTCATACGTGGCTCGTAACAGCGCCGATTCCACGTAATCCGTCAGGACAAATCGCCCACCCATCTTTGAGGTCTCCATTCTCAGTATATCGTGGCCTTAATTCTTCGCCGCACCTAGCAGGGGTTTCAGCGTCCGCAGCACCGTGTTCGAAACAATCTGCGCTCCCTCCGCCGTAGGATGGACACCATCGCGCTGGAAGTAGCGCAGGTCTCGCGTGACGATGTCCTGCAGCAGAAACGGAATCAGCGGCAGCTTATACTTGGCAGCCAGACTGCTGTAAATGGTCTGGAAATCGCGAACATAATCCGGACCGTAGTTGGGCGGCAACGTCATCCCCGCCAGCACCACGCGCGCGCCCACCCGCTGGAACGCAACGATCATCTGCTCCATATTTTCACGCGTCATCGCTAGAGGCAGACCGCGCAGTCCGTCGTTCCCGCCGAGTTCCAGCAATACCATCGCCGGCTTCAGCGCGACTCCGGTGTTGAGGCGCGCCACGCCGCCCGCCGTCGTGTCGCCGCTGATCCCCAGATTCACCACGTGCCACGCATAGCCGTGGGCGTCGAGCTTGCGCTGCAAGTCGTCGGGGTAACTCTGGCCCGGCGCGAGCCCATAGCCCGCGCTCAAACTATCGCCGAACACAACCAGCGTCTTTCTCGTATCTGTTTTAGAAACCGGGTCCGCCCAGGCGTTGCCCAGCGTCAAGAGTACAGCGAAAAAGACGGAATACAGCATCTGTTGCCATCATAATAGAAGAGAAGAGCATGCCGATTCTCGAAGCCATTGCGCTTACCAAAACCATCGACACCGGCACGCATCGCGTCGAGATCCTGCGCGGCGTGGATTTGGAGCTGCCGGCTGGGCAGTTCGTCGCCATCATGGGAGCCTCGGGTAGCGGCAAAAGCACTCTGCTAGGGTTGCTCGCCGGGCTCGACACTGCTACGTCGGGCAAAGTGGTGATCGACGGCGTCGACATCACCGGATTGAAGGAAGATCAGTTAGCGGTGGTCCGCGGCAAGAAGATCGGTTTCGTATTTCAGTCCTATCAATTGATCCCTACGCTGAGTGCGGAAGAGAACGTGCTCCTGCCCTATGAGCTCGCGGGCGGGGACGTTTCGAGTGGACTCACCCGCGCACGCGATCTGCTCAAGAGCGTCGGTCTCGAAGACCGCATGGATCATTATCCGGTGCAGCTTTCCGGAGGCGAGCAGCAGCGTGTGGCCCTGGCGCGCGCCTTCATGTGCAAGCCGCCCATCCTGATGGCCGACGAACCCACCGGAAATCTGGACAGCGTGAACGGGACGCTGGTGCTCGACTTGCTGATCTCGCTCAACCAACGCGAGGGCACCACGCTGGTGCTGGTCACGCACGATCGCACGCTGGCGGCGCGCGCGGACCGCATCGTCACATTGAGCGACGGCAAAGTAGTGGCTGACGAAATGCAGCCCGCGGAAGTGGCGCGCTCGTGAGCCTGTCCTATCGCACCGCAGGAAGAATCGCCTGGCGCGAGACGCGTTCGTCGATGACCAAGTTTTTGTTCGTGGTGCTGGCGGTGGCGGCCGGCGTGGGCGCACTGGCCGGCGTGCAAGGATTCAGCGCGAGTTTCCGCGGGACGCTGCTCGACGAATCGCGCACTGTAATGGCGGCCGATCTCACGGCGCGACAGTTTACTCCTGCGACTGACCAGGAGATTGCCGCTCTCGACGCATTAGCCAAGCGAGGTGTCGAGCACACGCTGATCACGGAAACGATTTCAATGGCGTCGTCGGCGCAGGCCGCGCCCAATAGCGATGCCGCGACGCCGGTGCTGGTGTCGATCAAAGCTGTCGACCCCACAAAGTATCCCTACTACGGCGAAGTAAAGTTGGACCCGCCCATGGTCTTGAAGGATGCGTTGCGGCCCGACACCGTTGCCGTCGCGCAAGATGTGTTGCTGCGCTTGAACGCGAAAGTAGGCGATCGACTACGCGTCGGCACCGAAGCCTTTCGCATCTCGGCCATCGTGAACAGTGAACCCGACCGCATGTCGGGCAGCATGAACGTGGGCCTGCGCATGATGATGTCGCGCGCCGCATTTGAGCGGACGGGCCTAATGGGATTCGGCAGCCGCGGCGCGTACCGCTATCTGTTCAAGATGAGTCCCAAGTCGCCACCGGTGACCGAAGTGCGAGGCGCGTTGCGCGAAGCTCTGCCCGAAGCGCTGATAGCAGACTTCCGCGAATCGAATCCCATCATCATGCGCGGTCTCGACCGCTCCACAACTTTTCTCAGTCTGGTGAGTCTAATCGCAATGATCGTCGGCGCCCTGGGTGTGGCAATGGCGATGCACGCGCATCTCCAGCAGAAGATGGACAACATCGCCGTGATGAAGTCTCTGGGCGCGGCGTCGCGCGACATCATCGGCATTTATACTTTGCAGACCCTGATGCTGGGGTTGGTAGGCGGCCTCGCCGGCGTAGTGGTGGGCCGGGTAGTCGAACGCACCCTTCCCCTGCTGATTTCGCGCTTTTTCAACATGGACATCCAGCGGGGCTGGAACCTGGCGGCGTCGGCGCAGGGGATTGCCGTCGGTATCCTAACCACGCTGCTGTTCACGCTGCCTCCGCTGCTCGCCATTCGCAAGGTTCGGCCTGCAATGATTCTGCGGCGCGACATGCCGGAAGCGAAAAAGACTTGGTCGCAACGGCTCACCGACGCGTGGTTGAGCGTCGCGGCGGGACTCTTGATTTTGCTGGGGATCGGCGGGATCGCAGCGTGGCTCGCGGACTCTCAGCGCGTGGGCGAATATTTCGCGGGCGGCCTCACGATTGCGCTGATTTTGCTGGCACTCGTAGCCGCCGGATTCCTGCGTGTCATCCGAACGGTGTTGCGGCGATCGCCCTGGCGCATCCCGACACTCGCTCGCCAAGGATTTGCGAACCTCTACCGGCAGGGGAATCAGGCGCAGGCGATTCTGGTCGCACTGGGATTGGGTGTGATGTTCACGCTGACGGTGTATCTGGTGCAGCACTCACTGGTCGGCGAGATCGTGCAGAGCGCGCCGCCGGACGCGCCCAATGTGTTTCTGATCGGCATCACGCCGGAGCAAGTGGGTCCGCTCAAAGCCCTGATCGCCAAACAAAAAGGCGTGGTGGCGCAGCCGGAGTTCGCCCCCAGCGTCGCGGTACGCATCGAAAGTCTAAACGGCGTGCCGCTCGATGAACTCAAGCTGACCGGCATGTCCCGGCGCTTCCGCGGCAGCCGCTCCGTGATGTGGGCCGAAGAGAAGCCCAGTTCGCTGACGGTAACGCAAGGCAAATGGTGGACGCCCGGCGAAACGCAACCAGTGGTTTCTGTCGATCAAGAAGCCGCGCGGACGTTAGGCGCAAAACTCGGCGACACCCTGGAACTCTCAGGAGCCGGACGAACCTTCACCGCGCACATCGCAGCGCTGCATCGCGTTGAGCAAATGCGAGTGGGCGCAGCCAACGAGTTTGTGTTCAATCCCCAGGCTCTAACCGGATTGCCGGCCACATTCTATGGCGGCGTCCGCATGAAGCCAGCCGACGTGGGCGCTCTGGAGCGCGCCGCCTACCAGGCGTTCCCCACAGTCACCGTGATCAACGTCGCGGAAGCGCTTGGCCATCGTCCAGCAAGTAGTGGATCAAGTAGCGCTGGTGATCCGCTTCCTGTCCGCGTTCGCGATTCTCGCCGGAGCAATCATCCTGGCGGCCAGCGTAGCCGGCACGCGCTTCCGCCGAGTACGCGAAGTGGTGATCCTCAAAACGTTAGGAGCCACCCGCCGCAGCGCCGGGCGAATTTTCTCCGTGGAATTCCTGACACTCGGCGTGGTAGCGGGACTCATGGGCGCACTTCTAGCCAGCGTATTTTCGAGATTGCTGCTCAATCGCCTGCTGGACGCCAAGTTTGCATTCGACTGGAGCGCAACCGCAGTCGCAGTGGTGCTGACCGCACTACTGGCGCAAGCGTCCGGCTGGCTCGCCAGCTTCCGTATTCTGCGCCAGAAACCCCTCGAAGTGTTACGCGAAGAGTAGCCTCAAAGATCTTCCGGCCGCAAACCGGTATCTTTCGCGATCTTGGAGAGAGCTGCCGGCCCAATCTCCTCGCTGTCGTGAAAGCAGAATGTAAAATTGCGAGAGCCTGCCTTCTGCAACTTTCGATGGGAACCAACTTGTTTCTTAAGAGTCCAGCCGAGTCGCAGGAGAGCGGCGAAAACCCGCCTGGCTTTCGTCGCGCGCCAAATGCTCAAGCGGCGAACAGGGCCTTCAGTGGTTCCGGAACCTCGTCGCCACTTTCGACCATATCAGCCAATACCTGGAGGGCTATCGACTTAGCTTTGCGCACTGCGGCATCTTGGGTATCAGCATAAGCCATCACGCCGGGAAGATCGGGAACAGACGCCAGGAAACGACCATCGTCTTCACGATCGATCTCGATACGGAGCGGCTCAATCGAAACCATACTGACTTCAGTGTAACCCTAGTCCGGCTGCCTAAAAATCAATCCCCATCAATATCTCGCTGGGCTTCTTATCAAACGCCTTCGAGATCGCGAGCAAGCTTTCGATGCTAGGCAGATTTGTCCCGCGCTCGATCGCGCTGATCTGCGAAACGCTCAGCTTGGTCTGCGTCGCCAGGTCCTTCAAAGACCAATCCCGCTCCACGCGCAGCATCTTGATCGAATGTCCCAGTCGCTCGCGCAGACGGTCCTGCGGAGACTTACCCAAGCCGAACGCCTCGACGGCGTTCTTCAACACCTGCCGGAGCTGCGTCAGCGAGAAGGGCTTCGCTAGATAGTCGAAGACTTTCAGTTTGAAAGTCGTTCGCATGTCTTCGAGCGACGGGTAGCCGGTAATGATGATCACGCACAATCCGGGCCAGCGTGAGATCAATTGCTCCAGTACCTTGTCGCCGCTGGCGTCGCCCATCTTCATGTCCAGCAGCACGATATCGGGCAAGCTCTCCTCGCAGCTTTCATACAGGTCGCGCGCATTGCCGAAAGCCCGCACGGAATAGCTGCTCTCATCCGAGAGAAAGTCTTCGAGATAAGTACGGAAGTCTGCGTCGTCGTCCAGAATCGCGATCGAAGCAATGGTTCCCTGAATGGTTTCGGGCATGAAAAGGAGTGTTTAGCCTTAGATTACACGACCCTTCCACTCGAGGTGGTGCCCAGTAGCGGCACCCACAGCGCCGCGTATGAGGCCGGGCAGTACCGCATAGATGCCGGCGGGAGCCAGAATTGCCCGCGCCCATCCATACCAGGGAGACAGGAACACACTTGGCAACAGCGCCCACGCGATTGCAGCCGCGAACTGATGGCGCGTGAACAAAACCGCCAGCACAGGCAACCACAGCGCCCACGCCACCGCTGCGAAGGTGACGCTCATGCCCCTCCACAATTTCACCTGTGAGAACCGCCTGGCATTCCGCACGAAGTCTGCGGGCCGAATGTGGACCCGGCCGAGCCGCGGCGCGCGCATCACTGCGAACTTCATGCGATGCCGCTTCGCCAGCGCAGCCATTTTCACGTCTTCGCACACATCACCTAGCACCGCCTTGTGCCCCCCGATGAATTCGTAGGCGCCACGGTTCGCCAGCACGCACTGCCCGTTAAATGCAGACACCGGATCCGCGCGCGGATTGATTCCGCAGAAATAGAGTGCCACTCCGTAGGGCGATAAAGTCGATTCCCACACTGTGCGGAATTCGGCTCTGAGGTAGACCGACAGAAAATCGATCTTGCCGGCTTCGGCGGCGGCCACTGCGCTCTCGACGAAACCCGGCTCGAAGCGAGTGTCGGCATCCGCGAACAAAATCCAGCGCGAGGTCAGCACTCGCGCGCCTTCCATGCAGGCGTTGGATTTGCCCACAGCCCCCGCGATCGGCTGGGGAGCCGGCAGAACCCCGGCACCCGCCACGCGCGCCTCCTCAGCGGTGTTATCGGTGGAGAAATCGTCGACCACGATGACCGAATCCGGCGGCAAACTGCGGACCGCGGCCCCGATGTTTCCCTCCTCATTGCGGGCCGGGATCACTACCATACAGTCCACCGGCTGGCTGCTTCCGATGTGCAGCTCGGCTAGGGCGCGATAGTTCCGGCGGGAACGCCAAACCAGAGCCGCGAGCACCAGGCCTAGCCCGAGCGCCGCCCAGACGCTTATGTCCAACTTCATCGTAGTCAATATTTTAGGCGATGATGGCGCGGCAATGTTGCGATAACAATTTTTAATATAAAATCATTGTTGCATTTGCATCCTTTTCCCTGTATGCTCATACTCAAGAGACGAGATGATAGTTACGGATCCCAACCAGGCCCTCCGCCAGCGCATCGCGCTCTCTTCCGTTCTTATTTGGGTAGTTCAGGTGGTAGTACTTATTATTGGGGTCGGTGTAACCGGCCTCGCCTGAACGGCCCGATTCTTTAAGCTAAGGATCTTGGCCACTGGGCGAGGGAAGCAACCCTCGGACAGTGGCTTTTGTGTTATTGGGGCTCTTGGGTTCGTTTGGTAATTTCGGTTTTTAGAGGGTACAAAAGGCTATGTCGACAAACCTCATGAATGGCGCGCAGATCGTTCTGGAGTGCTTAGCACGTGAAAAGGTGGAAGTTATCTTCGGCTATCCGGGCGGCGTGACACTGCCATTCTATGACGCCATTTATGACTCGCCCATCAAGCACGTGCTGGTACGGCACGAACAGAACGCAGCCTTCGCCGCCCAGGGCTACTCGCGGGCTACCGGCAAGGTGGGTGTGTGCTGCGCCACTTCGGGTCCCGGCGCTACCAACCTGGTGACGGGTCTGGTCGACGCCATGATGGACTCGATCCCGATCGTCGCCATCACCGGGCAGGTGACCAGCAAACTGATTGGCAGCGATGCGTTTCAGGAAGCCGATACCTTTGGGATCACGCGGTCCGGGACTAAGCATAACTTCTTGGTCAAGACCCTTTCCGAGCTGCCGCGTGCTATTCACGAGGCGTTTCATATTGCCTCCACCGGACGTCCCGGGCCGGTGCTGGTCGACATCACTAAGGACGCGTTCCAGGCCAACGGCCATTACACGCCGGTGAGTTCGATCCATCTGCCGGGCTACCGCGTCTATACCGAAGGCCACGCCGGTCAGATCCGGCGTGCGGCGCAGGCCATGTGGGAGGCCAAGCGCCCGTTCGTATACGCGGGCGGCGGCATCATCCACGCGGGGGCGCACGAAGAATTGCGCCAGTTGGTCGAGATGATCGACGCGCCGGCGGTCACTACCTTGATGGGACTGGGCGGTCTTGGCGCCAACCATCCGAACTTCGTCAGCATGCCGGGTATGCACGGCAGCTACGCGGCCAACATGGGCATGACGGAGACCGATCTGCTGATCGCCCTCGGCTCGCGCTTTGACGACCGGGTGACTGGACGCCTCTCGGCTTTTGCGCCGCACGCCAAAGTGATTCATGTGGATATCGATCCTGCCGAAGTCGGCAAGATCCGCACTCCGGATGTTCCCATCGTGGGTGACGTGAAAAAAGTGCTGCAAAAGATTCTGGAGGAGTTGGAAGCGACGGCGCCGGAAATGAAGAGCAAGAATGCCACGGCGCGCGCCGCCTGGTGGGGACAGGTGAAAGAGTGGCAGCGCGAGCATCCGCTCGAGCCGGTGTTCTCCACCGACGAAATCAAGCCGCAGCACTTGATGGCCGAGATCGACCGCCTGTCGGGCGGCGAAGCCATCGTTTGCAGCGACGTGGGCCAGCACCAGATGTGGGCCGCGCAGTTGATCAAATTCAATCACCCGCGGTTGTGGATCAATTCGGGCGGTTTGGGATCGATGGGCTTTGGGCTGCCGTCGGCGTTGGGCGCGCAGTATTCACGTCCCGACAAGCTGGTGTTTGCGATCTGCGGCGACGGCGGCTTCCAAATGTCGATTCCGGAACTCGCGACCATTGCGAACTTCCAACTGCCGGTCAAGATCATCGTAATGAATAACGGTTACCTGGGGATGATCCGCCAGTGGCAGGAGCTGTTCTATAACAACCGCCTGTGCTCGGCGAAGCTCGATAGTTTCCCGGATCCCGAAAAACTCGCCGGGGCCTATGGATTCAAGGGCCGCACCGTGGAACGCCCCAGCCAACTGCGCCAGGCGCTCGAAGAAGCCGTGAAGGAGCCCGGTCCATATCTGTTGAACGTGCGCGTCGCGCCGTTTGAAAACGTGTATCCGATGGTGCCGGCCGGTGGAGCCGTCAACGAAATGGTGTTGGCGCCGCCACAGCCGGTGGAGGTTGGGTGAGTGTCCGCTCCTTCCAGTCGCGGTTCAGTGCCGGCGTTTTCGAGTACGCCGCCAGTGCTTTCTCGCACCGGGCAGCACAGAACCGCGCGCGTAGCAAGCGGATGCCAGTGAATAAAAGGAGCGGGAATGTTGCAGTTGATTTCGTTACTGATGGAAAACAAGCCGGGCGCTCTCATGCGTGTCACGGGACTACTCAGCGCCCGCGGCTATAACATCGAAAGCTTGACGGTCGCGCGCACGCTCGATCCGGAGCTGTCGCGTATGAGCATCGTGGTTGACGTCGAGCCTAACCAGCGCGCTCAAGTGATCAAGCAGATGAACAAGCTGATCAATGTGCTGCAGGCCACTGACTCGACCGAGGGTCCGGCCGTACGGCAGGGAATTAGTCCTGTTGCGTGTGCGCGCCAGCATGCAGAACCGCACGGCGATCCTGAAAGAAGCCGAGATTTTCGGGGCGCGCGCAGTGGATTCTTCCGTCGAGGGTTTCGCGCTTGAAGCCACCGGCGATCCCTGAGAAGCTGGATGAATTTATCGATGTGATGCGCAGCTATGGCGAGATCGAAGTGACCCGCTCCGGCCTGGTAGTGGTTTCGCTCGACAGCAAGAAACTGAAGCTGGCCCCGCCCGTGAGTAAAGAAGAAGTTACCCAAGTAAGCTAACACCTAATCTCAATACGGAGTCTCCACAGAAATGGCAAAAAGGTTTTACGAACAAGACGGCAACCTCGCGTTGCTTAAGGGCAAGACGGTCGCGATTATTGGCTACGGAAGCCAGGGCCACGCGCACGCGCTGAATTTGCGCGACTCGGGCGTGAGCGTGATCGTCGGCCTGTACCCGGGCAGCAAGAGCTGGGCAAAAGCTGAAGCCGCCGGGCTGCGCGTGATGACTACCGCGGAGGCCGCGAAAGCGGCCGACACGATGATGGTTCTGGTTTCCGATCACCTGCAAGGCGATCTGTACGAGACCGACATCAAGCCCGGCCTGACCGCCGGCAAGACGCTGATGTTCGCGCACGGTTTCTCGATTCACTTCAAGACCATCACGCCGCCCGCGGATGTGGACGTGAGCATGATTGCGCCCAAGGCTCCGGGACACCGCGTGCGCGAGCTGTACACCGAGGGCGTGGGCGTGCCCGCACTGGTCGCCGTTCATCAGAACGCTACGGGCAAAGCGCACGAGCAGGCGCTGGCTTATGCGCTCGGGTTGGGCTGCTTGAAAGCCGGCGTGATCGAGACCACCTTCAAAGAAGAGACCGAAAGCGATCTGTTTGGCGAGCAGGCGGTGCTCTGCGGCGGCGCCAGCGAACTGATTCGCGCGGGCTTTGAAACCCTGGTGGATGCGGGTTACGCCCCTGAAATCGCGTATTTCGAGTGCCTACACGAATTGAAGCTGATTGTCGATCTGATTTATGAGGGCGGTCTCAGCTACATGCGTTATTCGGTATCGGACACGGCGGAATATGGCGACTACACCCGCGGCCCGCGCGTGATTAACGACCAGACGCGCGCCGAGATGAAGAAGATTCTGTCGGAGATTCAATCCGGCGAGTTCGCCCGCGCCTGGATTGCGGAAAACAAGAGCGGCCGCAAGAACTTCCTGCATATGCGGGAAGTGGCGCAGCACCAGAAGATCGAGCAAGTCGGCGCGGAGCTGCGCAAGATGATGCCGTTCCTCAAAAAGAAAAAAGAAGTAGGAGTACCGGCGGCCTAATAAGCCGCCGCGAGGCCCGCGGGAGGGCCATATAGTATGCGTGTTTTTACCTTCGATACGACGTTGCGCGATGGCACCCAGGGCGAGGCTGTCAGCCTCTCGGCCGACGACAAAATCCTGGTGGCCCACAAGCTCGATGAGCTGGGGATCGACTATATCGAGGGCGGCTGGCCCGGGTCGAACCCGAAGGACAAGGAGTTCTTCGCCCGCGCCAAATCGATTCAGTTCAAACACGCCAGGCTGACCGCGTTCGGCGCTACCCGCATGGCGCGGAACCCTGTCGAAGAAGACGCGAGCGTCAATGCGTTGATCGAGGCCGACACGCCAGTGGTGTGTGTGTTCGGCAAGACCTGGGAACTGCATGTGCGCAAGGCGCTCGGGATCACTGAAGAAGAAAACCTGAAGCTGATCTCGGATACCGTGCGTTATCTGAAGGCGCATGGTAAAGAAGTGATCTACGACGCCGAACATTTCTTCGATGGCTATAAACACAGCCGGGATTTCGCATTTCGGACGCTCGAAGCCGCCCACAAAGCCGGCGCGGATACGCTGACGCTGTGCGATACCAACGGCGGCACGATGACCGGGCAGCTCGCCGGGATCTGCGCCGACGTACGTAAGAATTTCGAAGGGATTCTGGGCATCCACACGCATAACGACTGCGAACTGGCGGTCGCTAATGCGCTGGCAGCGGTGGAGCAGGGATTTCAGCACGTGCAGGGTTGCTTTAACGGCTATGGCGAACGCTGCGGCAACGCTAATCTGACCACCATCATCGCCAACCTGGAATTGAAGATGGGTCACTCGACCATCGGCAAAGAGCGGCTCACGCAGCTCACTTCGGCGGCCCGTTTCATCGCGGAGCTGGCGAATCTGCCGCTGCGCGGCGATCAGGCGTATGTGGGCCACAGCGCTTTCGCGCATAAGGGCGGCGTGCATGTGAACGCGGTGCTCAAGGATTCGAACACTTACGAACACATCAGCCCCAAGACCGTCGGCAACCGGCAGCGCGTGCTGCTGAGCGATCTGTCGGGCAAGGGCAGCATCCTCTATAAGCTCAAACAGCACGGCTTGGAAGACCGGCTGGATGACGCCGCGCGCCGCCACCTGCTCGATCGCATCAAGCAGATGGAGTTCCAGGGCTATGAACTGGAAGCGGCCGAGGGCACTTTCGAATTGCTGGTCCGCGAGGCACTGCGGCCGGGGCTGAATCTGTTCGAGGTGGTCAGCTACGAAGTGATCACCAAGGCCACTAACTCGACCGCCAATGTGACCTTGAAGGCGCAGGACAACGTGCTGACGGCATCCGCCAGCGGCAACGGGCCCGTGAACGCTCTGGACGTGGCGCTGCGGCAGTGCTTGTCGACGCTCTATCCGGCCATTGCCAGCGTGCAACTGACCGACTATAAGGTCCGCGTGCTGGACAACAAGAAGGGCACGGCGGCGCGGGTGCGGGTGCTGATCGAGTGGTCCGATCACAAGCGCAGTTGGGCTACGGTAGGCGTTTCCGAGAACGTGATCGAGGCCAGTTGGTTCGCGCTGGTCGACGCCATGCGCCTGGAATTAATGCGCCTACACGAAGACGATCCCAATGTCCAAAAGGCCGTCGAAGACTACTGTTGGGGCGTGTGATTTGCAGCGGTTTTAGGCCAAACCCCTAAGCGTCGACTAAGGCGTTCGCCTCGTAGTAATTCCATTCTTTAAGCCGTACTATTGGGCCATGGCGTGGTCCGGCAATCTACGGTGCCTCTATTGCGACGGGAAACTACCGCTCTACCGCAAGCTCACCAGCGGACAATTCTGTTCGGCGGCTCACAGCAAGGCGTACTGGCAGGATCAGGAGCGGCTGGCGGTGGAACGGCTGCACCAGACGCATGATTCGCTGCGTGCGTACCGGGCGCCGGCGGACACGCTCGAAGCCATCCTGGGAAAACCCGCCGCTAGCGAGCCGGTAAGTTCGACCCACTACTATCAGTCCGACGAGGCAGACGCGGTAGAGTCATTTGAGCCGGAGCTTGAAGTGTCCGACAGGGCCCGCTCGGCTGCGAATACGGGCAACGTCACCTTCGCGGGCTTCGTACTGGAAGACAAGCCGGGACTGCGCGCATGGGAGGCCATCCGCCAGGCCTGGAACGGCGAGTTCATTCTATGGCCGATGAGCCGGCCGGCACTTCCGCAGAGCGCCGGCGAGAAGCAGGAATATACGCTGGGAGCAGTCTCCGCGGTACCGCTGCCGCGGTTTTTGGCTAGCGGATTCGCGGACGTAATCCGCACACATGCTGAGAATTCCGCTCCGGTCGAGTTTGCGGGCAAACCGGTGACGCAAATTCCGTTGGGGTTAGTCCCCGAGCCTGTTGAACTGAGCCAACTCCTTCCCGAAGTTGTCCCCGAGGTGGAGGAGAACCTTCCGCCGTTTGCCGAAAGCCTGATGGCTCTTGGAAAGTTTGGTTCGCAAGCATTACCGGCGGCGCTCGGCACCCCGGGACCAGAGCCGATCGAAACCGCAGGAAGAGCGCAGAACACGCGCTTGGACGCCACTTTCACCACTCCGGCCGTGGTGGCCGTCACGCGGCTGCAGCCGCTGACTCTGAGCAACGCTCCCAAGGCGTTCGCCGCATGCGCGGGCGCGGTTGGGGACGCACAGCCGGGAGATTTGCGGGGCTATGTACAGCCCATGGAATTGCAAGCCAGCCCAGGCGCGCCTTGGATGCAACTGACGATTCCGGCGGCCGGACCGGCGATGTCTTTGGCTCCCGGCAGCCGCTATCCGATCTGGGGCGGCGTGGGTGCGTCGGCGAAAGCAAATGTTGAAGGTCTGCAGTCGACCGAGGCCTTGGAACTGCGCAGCGCTACCGCGAACCCTTCGACGCAACTGGCGTCGCCATCCGTCGCATTGAGTTTGAATACGGCGCCGGGTTGCCGGTATGGCGTGGCGATGCAGTTGGGGACCATCCAACCGCTGGCGAACGCGACTGAGATCGAACCCGTCCCCGCGCCGCGCAAACAACTGTCGGCCCAAACCATCGAAATGGGTTTGCAGACCGCTCCGCCGTGTACGTTAGAGGTGGCGAGCCAGGCGGGAATCATCGCGCCGCCGCTCGAGAATGTGGAGTCGCTCGCGGCGAAGACTCAACTCCCGATCGTTCCCATGCCGGAGGGACTAGGCCGGGCGGACCGGAATCCGCTGACCGCGAAAGTGGTACCGCTGGTGTTCCGCGGAAAAGCGATCGCACCGCCCGCTGCCAGTCCGGTGACTACCGGCGTCGAACACGTCTACGCGTCGAACGCGCCGATGAATCCGGTGACGAAGTTCGAGCCGGTCGAGGGCGCAGCCAAGCCGCAGCTGCACGGGTTCCTGGCGTGGACGCAAAGCCTCACCGATGCCGAGGAAAGAAAACACCTGTGGGCGCACGCCGCCGATTTCTGGCAGCATGCTCCGCGGGATCTGAAGCTGCTGGCGGTGGCCATTCCGATTCTGTTGGGGCTGGCGCTGCGTCCGTCACTGCCGAAGGTGCGATCGGCGGCGCCGCATACGACGCAAGGGATTTCGAAGAACATCTCAAAGAATATTGGCGACGGGTTCCGCGAACAGTTTGTCAATGTGCGTAACAGCGTGGCGCAGCGCGCGGCGGTTTCGCTGAGCGAAGACTTCCGGTCTGGTCTCGAAGACTGGCAGGCGCGCGGCGATATGTCGTCGGGCTGGTCGTTCGACGGCAACGGTTTCGTGCGGCCGGGAACGCTGGCGCTCTACAAGCCCTCGCTGGCGCTGACCGACTATGACATGGATTTCCTGGGCATGGTCGATAAGAAAGCGTTGAGCTGGGTGGTGCGCGCGAAGGACTTCGACAATTACTACGTGGTGAAGCTGGTGATCTTGAAGGGCGGACCGCTGCCGACGCTGGGGATCACGCGCTACGCGGTGATCGATGGCAAGGCGGAAACCCGCGTGGATACCAAGGTAGCGATCGACACGCGTCCGGACATGCTCTACCGCATTACGATGAACGTGCATGACGATACCTTCTTGCTGAGCTTGCAAGGTTCGGTGGTGGACAACTGGACCGATTCGCGGCTGAAGCGCGGCGGCGTCGGATTCTTCGCTCCCAAGGGCGAAGAGAGCCGCTTGCGGTGGCTGCAGTTGACGCATCAATACGACATGCTGGGCCGCCTTTGCGCCTATTTGGCGCCTTACAATATTCCAACAATTAACGGGAGCTGGTAACTATGAGTACGCCTAAGACAGGAACGCCAACGAAAGCGGCGGCACAGACAGAGAGCAAAGCGGTCTCGCCCGCGCTGGCGCGGGCAGTGTCCTTGCACCTCGAAGGCAAGCATAAAGAGGCCTTGAAGGAGCTGAACACGGCTCTCGAAAACGGCGAAGAGAGCACGGAGATTTACTCCGCCAAGGGCCATTTGCAGTTTGAGCTTGAGCAGTATGACGACGCTATCAAAAGTTATGAGAAGCTACTGACGCTGGCGCCGCGGCACACTACGGCCAACTTCAATCTGGGCATCTGCTACGAGAAGCTGGGCCGCTGGAACGAAGCTACCGAAGCTTTCCAGAAGGCGCTGGACGCCGATCCCAATCGCAACGAAGCGCAACTGGGCTTGGGAATCTGCCTGCTGCATCAGGAAAAACCGGAACCGGCCGTCGTCTGTTTCGACAAGGTGCTGGCGCGTACGCCGGCGCATGAGACGGCGCTGTTCGGCAAGGCGGTCTCGCTGCAGTTGCTGTGGAAGTTCGATGAAGCCACCTCGATTTATTTGCAACTTTTGGGCAAGAATCCGCAGTCTGAAGAATGTCTGGTGAATCTGGTTACCATCGGCATGGCTCGCAAGGACCACGACGCCATCCAGAAGTATTCGGAACAACTGCTGACGCTGCGTCCGCATTCGCAGGCGGCCCTCGAGGGCCTGGCGACCTGCGCGTTCCATAACAACGATTTCGAAGCGGCTGCGCAACTGTGCGCCAAACTCGTCGAATTCACGCCGGATCATTTCGAGCGCTGGTTCAACCTGGGTGTTGCCGAGCAGAAACGCAACAAACTGCCGGAAGCTGCCAAGGCCTATGGCGAGGCAGTGCGCATCCGTCCCGACGCCAAGCAGGCACATGTGAATTTGGGAATCGTGAAGCAGGAAACTGGCGACCTGGCAGGGGCTCGCGAAGGCTACGAACGGGCGCTGCAAATTGCTCCTGATCAAGCCGATGTGATCTACAATCTGGCCAGTGTCATGGAGCAGCAGGGTGAAAAAGAAGAAGCCGAGCGGCTGTACGTGAAGCTGCTCTCGCGCAATCCCGATTGGGAAGACGCGTGGTTCCGGCTGGGCTATCTGCGGCTGGCGCGTGCCGATTACCGCGGAGGCGCGGAGGCGTTCCAATCTTGCGTCCGCAAGCGCGCGGCGTGGCCGGAGGCGCAGCTCAACCTCGGTCTGTGCTGCTGGAATCTGTCGGACCGCGACGGCGCTGCCAAAGCGTTTGAAGCGGTGCTGGCGTCCGATCCGCATTCGATCGATGCGCTGCGCGGTTTGGCCGCTCTGGCGGTCGAACGCGAAGATCTGGACAAAGCTCTCGACCTGCAGGCCAAGCTGATTGAGGCTGGCGAACGCACGCCTGAGTTGTTTTATAACACTGGCTTGCTGTTGCAGAAATCTGGGCAGGTGGAAGATGCCGTGCGCTTGTACCAAGAGGCGCTATCGGATCGTCCGAACTTCCCGGAAGCGCTGCTCAACCTCGGCCATGCTTTGAAATCGCAGGGCAAGCCGGATGAGGCTCGCGAATTCTGGCGTCAGGCTCTGGAGCAGAAGCCGGAACTCGCCGCCGGATACTTCGGCCAGTAACGGCTCGGCCGTTCCACACGTCTCAATCACAAGGGCGGTGCGCCGCCTGTGGAGATTGCGCTGACGTGCGGGTATACTCAAGCTAGATGCAATACGCGAATTCTCTGTTGAATCTCGCATGGTTGGCCTTGTGTGTGGCCGCCTTTACGTGGTTCCTCGTTTCGACGAGCCGCAGAGGCGTGTCCAGCCGCCGCCTGGTGATGGGGCGGGCTTTGGCTCTGGGGCTGGCGCTGGTTTCGCTGTTCCCTTGCGTATCGGCTAGCGACGATTCGGTTCGCATCGATCTCCTGAACGCGCAGGCCATGGCGGACTCGCCGGGGCATTCGTCCTGGAGTGCTCGGCACCCCAGCACTGAAATGCTGGCGATTCTGGTGGGACTGCTCGAAGTACTGGAGTCGGCTCAAGTCACTGCCGTCCTCGCTCTTACCGTTTCTCTTTGCCTCTTTACACTGGCCTTGGCGATCCATCCGGAGAGCTTAGACCGTTTCCTTCCTTCCTGCGCAGGCCGCGCTCCTCCTAGCCGCTCTCGCGTTTCGCTCTAACTTTTCTCAATCTGTATTCAAAAGTTTTAGGAGGGGAAGAATGCCACGCCTTATTGGGCGGGCGCTTGCCGGGTTCCTGTTGGCAGCCTCAGCGGTTTCCGCTCAGACTGCGCTGACATGGGAGCAGGTCCGTGAGCGCTTCCGAGCTAACAATCCGAATCTGACCGCCAGCAGGGTGGGGGTCGAGCAATCCAAGGCGCAGGAGATCACGGCCTACTTGCGGCCGAATCCTGACGTCACGGCGACGCTGGATCAACTGGACCCGTTTTCGACGAATCCCTACCGGCCGCTGGGCAACACGCTGCCCCTGCTTTCCGGAAGTTATCTGCACGAGCGCGAGCACAAGCGCGAACTGCGGCGGGATAGCGCGCAGGGCGCGACGGCGATTGCTTCGTCGACGCTGGAAGACCAGGAACGCACGCTGCTGTTTAGTCTGCGTAGCGCCTTCGTTGCGATCCTGCACGCCAAAGAAATTTTGAAGGTGGCGCAGGACAATCTGGCTTACTACGATCGTGTGCTGGACGTGAATCGCACGCGGCAGCAGGCGGGCGACATCTCTGAAGTGGATCTGGGGCGCCTCGAATTGCAGAGGGTGCAATATGAGTCGGATGTGCAGACTGCGGACGTGAGCCTGCGCACGGCCAAGATTCAATTGTTAGGTTTGTTGAATGACCGCACGCCGATCGAGCAATTTGACGTCAACGGCAAGTTCGAATTCAGCGAACAAGTGACGCCGCTTGAAGAGTTCCGCGCCGCGGCGCTGGACGCTCGTCCGGATCTGAAGGCGGCGCTGCAGGCGGTGACGAAGTCGAAGACAGATCATCAATTGGCCATCGCCAATGGTTCGGCTGACCCGACGTTCGGCGTCGATTTCGGGCGGAATCCGCCGATTCCGGTGTACTTGGGAGCGAGCGTGACCATTCCGCTGCGCGTCTTCGATCGCAATCAGGGGGAGAAGCTGCGCACGCAACTGGACATCAGCCGCAACCAGGCGCTGGTGGATGCCGACAGGGTGCAGGTCTTTAGCGACGTGGATTCCGCCTATGCAACCATTGCCGGCAGTATCGCGCTGCTGCGCCCTTATAAGGACAAATATCTGCAGCAGGCCGCCAAGGTGCGGGACACGATTTCGTTCGCGTATCAGAACGGCGGGGCGTCCTTGCTCGATTTCCTGAGCGCGCAGAATGATTACCGCAATATTCAACTGAGTTATCTGAACCTGGTGGGCTCTTATATGACGGCTGCGGGTCAAATGAATCTTGCGGTGGGCAAGGAGGTGATGCCGTGAAACAGTTTTGGGGTGTTTACGCGCTGCTGGCGTGTCTGGCGGGTTGTAGCAGTCAGAAAGTGGATGCTGTTTCGAACATCGCTCCGGCTGTCAAGGTGGAGCAGGCTCCCGATCCCAACCTGATTACGGTGGAGAAGCCGGAGCGGTTTCCACTGGCGACGGCCGCTGCGCGGGCCGAAGTAAATGAGCTGGTGGCGAACGGCTCGGTGGCGCCGGATGTGAGCCGTACGGTGCCGGTGAATGCGCTCTCGGCAGGGCGTGTTCTCGAGATCCATGCCCGGCTGGGTGACGATGTCGAGAAGGGTCAACTGCTGTTGACGATCAACAGCTCGGATATGTCGCAGGCGTTTTCGGATTATAAGAAATTTCAGGCCGATGAGGCGCTGGCGAAGACGCAAGCGGAACGCGCGCAGCTCTTGTTTTCCCACGGAGCGCTGGCGCAGAAGGAACTCGAGGTTACGGCAGAAACTTACGAGAAGGCGAAAGTGGATACGCAAACGGCTCTGGATCACATCCGCATTCTGGGTGGCGATCCGCAGCGGCCTTCGGCGGTGATTGAAGTGCACGCGCCGATTTCAGGGACAATTGTCGAACAGAACGTGACGGCGGCGGCGGGCGTGAAATCGCTGGACAACTCACCGAATCTATTCACCATCGCGGATCTCTCGCAGGTATGGGTGATTTGCGATGTTTACGAAAACGATCTGGCGCAGGTGCATGTGGGAGACCGGGCGCAGATCGAATTGAACGCGTATCCCGGGCGGATGTTTAGCGGACGGATCGCCAACATCGGGAAGCTGCTGGATCCCAATACGCGCACTGCCAAGGTTCGTATCGAGCTAGCCAACGAGCGCGGCATTTTGCGGCCGAATATGTTCGCGACCGTACACTTTGTTTCGCAAGGGGCACAGATGAGAACGGTGGTCCCGGCGAGCGCGGTGCTGCGCTTACAGGATCGCGACTGGGTGTTCGTGAAGGGCGAAGGAAATCAGTTCCGGCGCAAGGAAGTTCATGCGGGTGCGGTGAACGCCGACGGCACTGAACAGGTGTTCAGCGGCCTAAGCGCCGGGGAGCAGGTGGCGCGCGATGCGCTCCTGTTCGATCGCGACAGCAAGAAGGAGTAGCCCGGTGATTCAGAAGTCCGTCGACTTTGCGCTGCGTAACCGGTTCCTGGTTATGGCTGTCGGCATTCTGCTGCTGATCTGGGGCGCTATTTCGTTCAGGTCCCTGCCGGTGGAGGCTTACCCGGACGTCGCTAACAACTATGTCCAGGTGATCACGCAATGGCCGGGGCGCGCTGCCGAGGAAGTGGAACAGCAGGTTTCGATTCCGATTGAAGCGCAGATGAACGGACTGCCGCAGTTGACGGCGCTGCGATCGGTGTCGTTGTTCGGGCTGTCGAGCGTGATGATGGTGTTCGACGATGGGTCGAGCAATGACTTGAACCGGCAAAAGGTTCTGGAAAAGCTGTCGCAGGTGAATTTGCCTAACGGACTGCAGCCTACGATTGGGCCGGATTACAGTCCGGTGGGGCAGATCTATTTCTTTACGCTGCAGAGTACCAATCCTGCGTACGACGTGATGAACTTGAAGACCCTGCAGGATTGGGTGCTGACGAAGCAGTTGAAATCCGTGCCGGACGTGATCGATGTGGCTGTGTTTGGCGGGACGACGCGCGAATATCAGGTAAATGTCGATCCTAACAATTTGATCGCTTACGGGCTGAATATCGGGCAGGTGGAGCAGGCACTCGCTAACAACAACATCAACGCGGGAGGCAGTTTCATCGAGCGCGGCGAGCAGGCGATCAATGTGCGCGCGGTGGGACTAGTGGAAAACAGTAGCGATATCGGCGCGACCGTGCTCAAGACGCAGAACGGCATTCCGGTGCGGGTGCGTGATATCGGGCGAGTGGAGCAGGGACCGAAGATCCGGCTAGGACAAGTGGGAAAAGCGGTACATCCGGAGCCGGGGAAGGTGATCGACAATCCGGACGTGGTTTCGGGAATTGTCCTACTGCGCAAGGGCGCGGACGCCGACGGCGTACTGGATGCGCTGCATGAGAAAGTCGCCTTTCTCAATAAGAGTTTTCTGCCACCGGGGGTGAAGATTGTCCCGCACCTGGATCGCAGTGATCTGATGCAGGTGACTACGCACACGGTACTGCATAACCTGACCGAGGGCATCATATCTGGTTTCAGTGATCCTGTTTGTATTCCTAGGGAACTTACGCGGGGCGCTGATCGTTACGCTCACGATTCCGTTTTCTCTGCTGTTCGCGGCGATTTGTTTGGATCTGCGGCATATTCCGGCGAACTTGCTGTCGCTGGGGGCGCTCGATTTCGGCATGATCGTCGAGGGTGCGGTGGTGATGGTGGAGAACATCGTGCGGCTGTTGAGCCATCCGGCGAATCCGGGGGAAGTGGAGGAAAGCGTCAGCCAGAAGATTCGGCGGGCGGCCCGCGAAGTACAGCGGCCGGTGTTCTTTTCGATTGCGATCATTATCACCGCTTACCTGCCGATCTTCACGCTGCAGCGCGTGGAAGGGAGGCTGTTCCGGCCGATGGCCTGGACGGTGGCGTTTGCGCTGTTAGGCGCACTGTTGTTTTCGATGTTCCTGACCCCGGTGCTCGCGAGTCTGGTTTTCCCCAAGGGAACGAAGGAATGGAACAATCCGCTGATGAACGTGCTGACGCGCCTGTATGCGTCGGGAGTGTCTTTAGCGATTCGCTGGCGCTGGATCACGGTGGGCGCGGCGGTGGCGAGTCTGGCGGGCGTGTTGCTGCTGGCGCGCGACATCGGCTCAGAATTCCTGCCGCATTTGGATGAGGGCGCGATTTGGGCGCGCGGATCTCTGGCGCCTAGCACGGGTCCGACGGAAGGGACTCGCATTATGAACGATGCGCGGGTAATGTTCGCGAAATTTCCGGAAGTCACGCAGGTGGTGAGCCAGGTGGGGCGGCCCGACGACGGCACCGATACCACTGGCTTCTTCAACACGGAATATTTTATCGATCTGAAGCCGAAGGACCAGTGGCGCCCGCTGTTCCATCAGGACAAGGACAAATTGATCGAAGCGTTGGGCGAGCAGGCCGAGCAATTTCCGGGCGTGACTTGGAATTTCTCGCAACCGATTTCCGACAACATGGAGGAGGCGGTCAGCGGGGTGAAGGGCGAGCTGGCGGTCAAGATTTACGGAACCGATCTGCCGCTGCTGGAGCAGAAGGGCGATGAAATCGTGGCGGCGATGAGTAAGATCCGCGGCGTGGAGGGGCTCGGGTTGTTCCGTGTCATCGGGCAGCCGAATTTGAACCTGGTCGTCGACCGCGCGAAGGCGGATCGCTTTGGCATTAACGTTTCAGACATCCAGGACGCGGTGGAAACGGCGGTGGGCGGCAAGGCGGTGTCACAAGTTCTGAAGGGCGAGGAGCGTTACGACATGGTGGTTCGCTACCAGCCGCAATACCGCAGCACCATCGAGCAGATCCAGAATATACGGCTGCTGGCGGCGTCGGGCGAACGCGTTTCGTTGGGGCAACTGTGCAGCATCAGCATGAAGGATGGGGCTTCCGAAGTGTACCGGGAGGGGAACTCGCGTTATGTCGCGATTAAGTATGGCGTGCGCGGCCGCGATCTGGGGAGCACGGTTGAAGAAGCGATCAAGACTGTCGAGGCCAAGGTCAAGCTGCCGCCCGGGTACCGGCTGGAATGGGCCGGCGAGTATGAATCGCAAAAACGCTCGGCGCGGCGGCTGGCGGTGATCATTCCGCTCACTCTGTTGCTGATTTTTTTCATCTTGTACTCGATGTTTGGGTCCATGAAGTGGGCGTCGCTGGTGCTGATGAACGTAGCCATGGCGCCGGTGGGCGGCATTCTGGCAATGTATTTCACGCACACCAATTTCAGCGTATCTTCAGGCGTTGGATTCCTGGCGCTGTTTGGCGTTTCGGTGCAGACGGGTGTGATTCTGGTGGAGTACATGAATCAGCTTCGCGGACGCGGGTATCCTCCGCTGCAGGCGGCGCGCGACGGCGCGATTCAGCGCTTCCGCCCGATCCTGATGACCATGCTGGTGGCGTCGTTGGGACTGGTGCCGGCGGCGACTTCGCACGGGATCGGCTCGGATTCGCAGCGTCCGTTCGCGATTGTGATCGTGGGTGGGCTGATGGCGGTCCTGATGATGAGCATTTTCCTGCTACCGGCGCTGTATGTGTGGTTCGCGCGCGAGGGCGATCTGCTGCCGGCGGCGGATCTGCAACCTGTCACGCAAGAGTGACGATTCCCCGCGATTCTGTGCGGTTGCTCTCAGGCGCGATGATTGCTAGACTTCTCCGAACAGGAGAGAATTCATGGCGAAGTACATGTATCAAGCTAGTTACACCGTCGAAGGCGTGCGCGGTCTGCTGAAAGAAACCGCTTCGGGACGCCGCAAGGCCGTCGAGTCCGCGATCACGGCGTTGGGCGGTAAGGTAGAAGCGTTCTACTATTGTTTCGGCAAGGACGATGTCGTGCTTATCATGGATCTCCCCGATAATGTAGCGGCGGCGGGGTTGGGAATGACGGTGGCGGCGAGCGGGATGGTGCGCGGGCGTATCACGCCTTTGCTGACGGTGGAGGAAGCCGATAAATCCCTGGGTGTGAAGTTCGGCTACCGCGCGCCTGGGCAATCGTAGAAGCGCGGCTGAGGCGCGATTGGTCTCACCGGGTGCACCATCCGGGGACCTCTGGTCGTGGTTCGGTTCGGCCGGATTTAAATCCCGGCCGCCGCGCCGGGATATTCGGTGAGTTTTTCGCGGCCTAGAATGTGATCGAGATGATGCTGCATATGCAGGACGTAATCGTCGATCAGGAAGCCCAGCGTGACGGGGGCGGCATCGCCCATGTGGCACACGGTAGCGAGGCGGGCCTGCGGAATTCGCTTCACTACACGCACTAGAAGTTCGTTGTGTTGACGCCACATTTCGAGCAGCGTCGCCCAGGGGAGATCGTGATAGCCGTGGGCGCGCACCCAACCGTCCTGATCGTAGCCTTGGCCGGTATACTCGGGTTCGAGCGAGGCGCGCACGAAGCGAATGTGGTTGTTCACGGCGGAGTCAATCAGATGACCCAACTCTTCCTTGCGCGACCAAGAGTCGGGCCCGGCGGGGCGGACGGCTGCCTGTTCGTCGCTGAGCACGCGCAGGTTCACATATTCGAAGGCGAGAACTTTTTCGAGAGGCGGTGCGAGGCTATCGGGCATGTTCTATTTTGCCATGCGCCAGCCAGCTGGGTAGGCGTTGTGCTAGTTTGGCTTTAGCCGGGAGGGAATCGTGAGAAAACTGCCTGTTCTTCTGCTGCTGGGCGCGCTGTGTTTGGCGCAATCCGGAACCCACAACGGGATCGACCGCTCGATGTTTGATACATCTTGCAAGCCCTGCGACGACTTCTGGCGCTATGCTACCGGCGCCTGGCTCGACAAGAATCCGGTTCCAGCCGACCGCGCGCGCTGGGGGAAGTTTGACGAGCTCTCGGAAGCCAACTTGGAGCGGTTGAAAACGATTCTGGACGGCGCGGCCGCGGATAAGACGGCTACCGATGACCGGCGGCGCGTGGGCGATTTCTACTCTAGCTGCATGGATACCGCGTCGATCGAAAGCGCTGGGACCAAGCCGGTGCAGCCGCTGCTCGCTCGTATCGCGGCCATCAAAACCCGTCAAGATCTGGTGGCGACGCTGGTGAGCCTGGAGCTAGAAGACGGATTGGCTCCGACACGTGTGACTAATGTTTCCGATCCTGAAAATGCGGATCAGGTGATCGCGGGAATTGCCGTAGGCGGGCTTTCCATGCCGGATCGTGATTACTACTTTCGCGATGATGCGCGCTCGAAGATGATTCGGGATGAATTTATACAGCATGCGCAGCGGCTTCTGCAACTGCTCGGCGATTCGCCGGAAACGGCGGCTGCGGCTGCGAAGACGGTGATGGAGTTCGAGAATGTGCTGGCCAAAGCCACGCTGACGAATGTGGCGCGCCGCGATCCTTACAACCGTGTCCACAAAGTGGATTTCGCGACCATGGAAGCATTTGCACCGGCTTACGATTGGAAGGCGGCTTTCCAACTCCTGAAAATTCCCACCACAGTGGCGGTCAACGTCTCCGAGCCCGAATTTCTCAGGACGTTCAGCCGCCAGTTGCAGGACGCTCCGGTGGGCACCTGGAAGACCTGGCTGCGCTGGCGTGTGATCCATGACCGCGCAGATTACCTGGCAAAACCTTTTTACGATGAGTGGTTTCATTTCGAACGAACCGTGTTATCGGGCGTGGCGGTGCAGCAGCCGCGTTGGAAAGTCTGCGTTTCCTCGACCGACGCGACGTTGGGCGAAGCGCTGGGGCGGCTGTACGTCGAAAAGCATTTTCCGCCGGAAGCGCAACGGCGCATGCAGGAATTAGTGGCCAACATGCGGGCGGCGCTGGGTGAAGAGTTGCAGTCGGCCGAGTGGCTGGCGCCCGCGACGCGCGTGAATGCCATGCGTAAGCTGGCGACCTTCGACCCGCGCATCGGCTATCCGGTGAAGTGGCATGACTACTCGGGTGTGCAGGTGACCCGTGGCAATTATCTCGCGGACAAGCAATCGGCGATCGTCGATGAGAGACGGCTCGCGGCCGCGAAAATCGGCAAGAAGCTGGACCGCACCGAGTGGAGCATGACGCCGCCCACCGTGAATGCGTACTATACATCGACGCGGAATTCCATCACATTCCCGGCTGGCATCTTGCAGCCTCCGTTTTTCGATATGGAGGCAGACGATGCCGTGAACTACGGTGCGATTGGGGTGGTGATCGGCCATGAGATGGGACATGGATTCGACGATCAAGGATCGAAATATGACGCCGATGGCAATTTGAAGAACTGGTGGACGGATCAGGATCGCGCGCAGTTCGAGACGCGGGCGGCGTGCATTGTGAAGCAGTTCGATTCGATCGACGTGGGTGAGGGTCAGCACCACACCGGCAAGCTGGTGACAGGCGAGGCCATGGGCGATCTGGGCGGGGCTACGCTGGCGTACAAGGCGTATCATAAATCGCTCAACGGCAAAGAGGCGCCGGTGATCGATGGGCTCACCGGCGACCAACGCTTTTTCCTGGCTTATGCGCGAGTTTGGGCGGCGAATCAGCGGCCGGAAGCGATGCGCCGCCAACTCGCGACGGACCCGCATCCGCTGGCCAAATACCGGACGAATGCGACCTTGCAGAATATGCCGGAGTTCGAGCGGGCTTTCGCCTGTAAATTGGGCGATCCGATGGTGCGGCCGGTGGCCGCTCAGTGCAGGCTGTGGTAGCCCAAAGTGGTCAGATGACCATATTGAGGCGTATACTAAAACCGTGAAGAACCGCACTGTAAACGCGACCGACTTCAAAGCTAATTGTCTGGCGTTGCTCGATGAAGTTCAGGATCACGGCGGTACCATCACGGTGACCAAGCGTGGTCGTCCGGTGGCCACTGTGGTGCCTGCACGACGAAAACCCTGGAAATCCACAAAGGGAATTTTGGTGGGGAAAGTCAAGATCGCCGGGGATATCGTCAGCTTCAATACCGCCCACTTGTGGGATGCCGTCCGGGAAATGGAACAGCCGGAATAGGAACGCGAATTGGCTCCCCGTTTTCTGGCGGACACCCACGTTGTTATACGCTGGCTGGCTGACCCAAAGAAGCTGTCTCATGAGCAGAGCCGGATTATCGAGGAGTCCGCCAGGAGGCGGGAGCCAGTCACCATTAGCGCGATCTCATTGCTGGAGATTGCAGCCTTGGAAGGAACGCGCCGCATCCGAGGTGGCGCAGTTAGAATTCTTGAGGCCTTGAGTGCCGACCCACTTTTCCAAATTCTCCCCATGACCGTCGAGATCGCAATCGAGGTGGCACTTCTCGGAGCGACACTCCGGGACCCCGCAGACCGGGCCATCGTGGCGAGCGCCAGGGTCCATCGACTGCGACTCTTGACCTCCGATCAACGGATTATCGAGTCGAGACTAGTAGGGGTCGTCGACTGAGCTAAATGGGTGCGCTCCGCCGTACCCTATAAGAATGAAACTTCGCGATTTAGCGGGTAGTCTGGGCTGCGAGCTGCGGGGCGATGGCGCGATCGAGATCACGGGTGTGGCCGGCATGGAGCAGGCTACTGCCGAGCAGGTCACGTTTCTGTCGAATCCCAAGTACGCGCACAAAGTGAAGCAGACTCGCGCGGGAGCGATTTTGGTGTCGAAGGTGATTGACGGGATTGCGCCGGCGCAACTGGTATCGTCTAATCCCTATTTCGATTTTGCGCGCGCGCTGGAGTTGTTCTACCGGCCTCCGCGCCCGCCGGCGGGCATTCATCCCTACGGCGTCGATTGCGGCGTCGGCGCGCATTGGCGACAACGCGTCGATCGGACCGTTTGCGGTGGTGGGCGAGACTGTCACTATAGGCCGCAATGCTGTGCTGCGGCCGCACGTGGTGATTTACGACGGCGCGACGATCGGCGATGATTTTTATGCGCATTCGCATGCGGTGGTGCGCGAATTCTGCCGCATCGGAAATCGAGTAACGCTGCAGAACAGCGTGATCGTCGGCGGGGATGGTTTTGGATTCGCTAAACGGTCGGATGGTACGCATTACAAGATTGTCCAGAGCGGCGTCACGGTAATCGAAGACGATGTGGAGATTCAGACGCTCACTTCGATCGACCGCGCCACGGTGGGCGAAACCCGTGTGAGGCGCGGCGCGAAGATCGATAGTCTAGTGCAAGTGGGGCACGCTTGCGTGGTGGGCGAGGACAACATCATCTGTGCGCAAACGGGGCTGGCCGGGTCGAGCGTGCTGGAGAAAAACGTACTATTGGCTGGGCAAGTGGGGATTTCCGGGCACCTCACCATCCACGACAACGCGGTGGTCTACGCGCAGAGCGGGGTAGGCGGAGATGTGGCGGCGGGGTCGGTGATCAGCGGTTCTCCGGCATTCGACGCACGCGAGTGGCTGCGCGCGATCACGGCGTTGCAGAAACTGCCGGAATTGCTGAAGACGGTGCGACAATTGGAGCGTCGCATACAATCTTTTGAAGAGGCCGCGAACCAATAAAAATGATCGAAAAACATCGAGAGATCGAGGGGCACTTGCCCCTGGCGTATCGCAATCGAGAATTTCTGGACGCACCGGAGGGCCGCTCGCTACGTATTCTCAGCGAATACCTGTATCCGCTGGGGCACTTTCGCAAAGAGCGAGTGCACGACACCGTGGTGTTCTTTGGGTCGGCGCGGCTGATGGAAATGGGTCCTTTGGGCCGTTATTATAACGATGCGCGCGAGCTGGCGCGCCGTCTGACGGTTTGGTCAGAGGGTCTGCACCATCCCACGCGCCGCTTTGTGGTGTGCAGCGGTGGCGGTCCCGGGATTATGGAGGCGGCCAATCGCGGCGCGCGCGACGCTGGGGGCAAGACTGTGGGGCTCAACATCGGCCTGCCCTTTGAACAGCGGCCCAACCCATTCGTCACGCCGGAACTCAACTTTGAGTTTCACTACTTCTTCATGCGCAAGTTCTGGTTCGCGTATTTGGCCAAAGCGCTGGTGGTTTTCCCGGGGGGCTTCGGTACGCTCGATGAGTTGACGGAAATCCTCACGCTGGTGCAGACCCAAAAACTGATGAAGCGTATGGTGGTGATCCTTTATGGAACTTCCTTCTGGAAGGAAGTGATTAATTTCGATGCTCTGGTGCGTCATGGAATGATCGCCGCCGACGATTTGAACCTGTTCCAGTTTGCCGACGATGTGGATACTGCATTTCAAGAGCTCGAAGCGGGACTGACGAAATATTATCTACAGGACGATCAGGAAATGCCGGGCATCGCCAAATCGCAGGTGTAAGCGTCGATGCTCCCCCGCCTGCGCACGTTCCGCGAAGCGATAGGGTGGGCGGGGCAGCTCTTCCTGCTGTTACTGGTGATGCAGCTGGCAGCAGGGCAGGCCGGCTTGAGCCGCGGGCTGGGGACGTTGCGCTGGGCGGTCTACGTCACGGGCGTCTGGGTGCTGCTGCGGCTGGCCCGGCGGGCATTCCGGCGAGGGATCTGGAGGCTGCGCAACCGGCTTCTGGCGGCCTACCTGTTCATGGCGGTGGTGCCGATTCTGCTGATCGCGACGCTGGCGATTGTGGGGACGCAGGCGGTGGCGCGGCAGTTAGCGGTCTACTTAGTGACCAGCGAACTTGATCGCCGCATCGACGGCCTGAAGCTACTGGGCGATAGCATGACGCACGAAAAGCCAGCTGAGCGCAGGATCGATTCGTTGTATCGCAACCGTTATCCGGGAATCGGAGTGCTGTTGCGCGAGGCGGGGCGCGAAATGTACTATCCGCCTGGCGCCCCCTTGCCCGCGCCTCTCGACGGCTGGAAAAATGCGCAGGGCATCATGCTGCGCGACCGGCAATTCTATTTGTGGAGCTACCAGACGACCGCTTCCGGCGACATCACGGTCACCATGCCGTTAACGCAGGACTACTTGAGTGGGTTGGTCCCCAACATTGGACAAGTAGGGTTCGGAACGCTGATGGGGAAGTCGGCGCAGATCCTTTCGGAAGCGCCGCCGGGAACCGTGCCCGCCAGCCGTGCGCCGGCGCCGTTCGATCTCCTGGATCCGGAATTAGGATGGTTCGCGGCGGTGCCGGCGTATGACTGGGAGCATCCGGGCGAGGCTTCGACGCGCTTCATCGTGGCGGTGCGGTCCCGTCCTACGGCGCTGGCCGCGGCCATGTACGATCCCGACGCGGACCAGGCGCAAGCGGTGCAGTTGGTGATTTTGGGATTGCTCGCCAGTTTGTTCGTCGTGGTGGAACTGGTGGCCTTCATCATTGGGGTGCGTCTCACCCGTTCGATGACGGGCGCGGTTCATTGGCTCTATGAAGGCACCCAGCAAGCTACCGAAGGCAATTTTTCGCACCGCATCAAGGTGAAGGGGCACGATCAGCTAGCCGAACTCAGCCACTCCTTCAACCGCATGACCACCAGCATCGAACATCTGCTGACAGTGGCCAAAGAGAAGGAGCGCCTGCAATCGGAAATGGATATTGCGAGTGAGGTGCAGAACCGCTTGTATCCGCGAACCGCGTTGAAGACGCCTTCCTTGCGTGTGACCGGAGTCTGCCATCCTGCGCGAGTGGTTTCGGGCGACTACTTCGATTACGAATCGTTGCAGGGGTCGAGAATCATGCTGGCGATTGGCGATGTGGCGGGCAAGGGAATTTCGGCGGCTCTATTGATGGCATCCCTACAAAGCTCGCTGCGCGCGCAACTGGCGGAGGGAGAGGTGTCGACTTCGCAACTGGTCAGCCGTGTGAATCAGCAGTTGCATGCCTCGACGGCGCCGGAGAAGTTCGCAACTTTCTGCGCCGGCACGTTTGACGAGACGCGCGGGGTGTTCACATACACCAATGCCGGCCACCTGCCGCCGCTGCTGGTGCGACAGGGCTCGGTGGAGCGGCTGGAAGTGAACGGAATGGTGGTAGGCGCGTTTCCCATGGCGCCCTATAGCGAGAGTCACGTGGCGCTGAACAGCGGCGACTTGCTGGTGTTCTTCACCGACGGTATCAGCGAGCCTGAAAACGCTTATGGGGAGATGTTCGGCGAAGACCGCTTGGCGGAGTTGATTTCGCGCCACGCCCACCTGGACGAGGAGCAGATTATCGAGGCGGTCTGGAAAGGTGTGCGCGAGTGGTCCGGGGATGGCGAGCTGGCTGACGATATGACCCTGTTATTAGCCAGGAAGGTTTAACTCTATCGGGAGCCAGGGCGCAGCCGAAAGCTGGCGTAGGGTAGGATACTATCGTGGGCCCGGAAAACCAGAATCCGTTAGATGAGCTGCAGTCGCTGGACGAACAAATCGGCCAGACCACGGAATTGGCTGGGCTGAAGCCGATTTTCTTCCGGCTGGACGAATTGTCGAAGGCGCATCCGGGCGACTTTGAAGTCCAGCTTTCGGTGACTGAGCTCAAGCAAAAAGTAGTGACGCGCGGCACCGCCCTGAAGCAGTTGGGGCAGATGATGCAGGGGGGTATTCCCGGGTCGGCGATCGGGACGACCACCGGGACGTTAATCGTATCGCCGCAGCCCCCGCCGACGCCCACCGAGACGCTGAGGTCGCTCACCGAGCCTGAACCCGTTACGCCGCCAGCGCCCACGGCTTCGTCCGCTTTTCAGGCGCCGCCTGCGGCCGACATTCCACCGCCACCGAGACGTCCGGCGGGAGACGGGACAACTTGGAAACGACCGCTGTTGCTGGGAGTGATTGCCGGGGCAGTGGTGTCGGTGCTGGTGCTGGTGGTCCTGGTAAACCAGGCGCGCAAACGGAATCTGATCGCCAATGTCGCCGTGCAAGTGACCACGACACCTCCGGGCGCGGCGATTCAGGTAAATGGGGAAGCTAAGTGCACCTCCAATTGCTCGCTGGCGTTGCCGCCGGGGGAGTATCAAGTAACGGCGGCTTTGGACGGGTATCAGTCGGCCGCCAGCGCCTTGAAGGTTCTGGCGCGGAGACCCGGGTCGCTGAACTTGACTCTGCAGCCGCAGGCGCAGATGGTGCGCATTCTTACGGATCTACCGCAGGGGCAAGTTAGTCTGGACGGACAGCCCCCGGCGGATTTGCAGGACGGACAGTTCGTCATCAATAACGTCCCGCCCGGCCAGCACGTGGTGAAGGTGACGTCGAAGACGGGCGATGCTTCATTCACCATCGATGTGGCCGAGGCCAAGACTACCTGCGCTCACGGGGCCGGTGACGGTGCGGGATTTGATTGCTGTGCTGGTATCGAGCATGGGAGGCAAGGCGCGGGTCGTGACTAATAGTCCCGCGAAACTGACGCTGAACGGCCAGGCCCAGGGCGCTGCTTCCCCTGCGGGCGTCGACCTGACAGGCTTCCGGACGGGCGTGAACGAAATCGCGGTGGGCGAGGGCAAGGATCTGCGCACGCTGGCGGAGAGTTTCGGCCCGGCGCCCGCGATTACGGCGTTTTTGAAATCCGACGTCAATATCGGGACCCTTATCATCTCTACTGCTGAGGACAACGTACGCGTGTTCCTGAATGGCAAAGAGTATCCGCGGAAAACGCAGAAGGGACAGTTGCGAATTCCTACTCTCGGTAGTGTCAACGTTCGGGTGGCCAAGGACGGGTTTGAAGTCACTGGCGCGCAGACGGCCGATATCAAAAAGGGTTCAGAGACCCGTCTTGAATTTAAGATGCAGCCACTGCCGCAGGTGGCTACGCTACAGATCCGGGAGGCGACTCCGGGGGCCGAGGTGCTACTGGATCAGAAGCCGCTCGGCACGGTGGGCGATGACGGGTCCTTCACAGCGAACAGCGTGCCACCGGGCGAGCATACCATCGAGTTGCGCAAGGATCAATTCCTGCCTAAGCGGATGCAACGCCAGTTCATGGCGGGGAAAACTGTTGCCTTGCTAGGTGGGGATACGGTGCTGGCGGCGGCGATTGGCACGGTGCGGCTCACGCGCGCTCCCGCCGATGCCTCCGTGGTTTACCGGCGTGCCGATGAAACGCAAGGACACGAGCTCAAGGTTAATCAGGTGGATCTGCCGGTCGGCAACTACATCTTCACTGCGCGGGCCACAGGCTACGTGGACAGGACCGAGCGGGTACAGATAGGAGCAGGCGAAACGCGTCCCTTGGAACTCGCGCTGGCGAAAGTGGTGGTAGCCGCGCCTCCACCGGCTCCCAAAAATTTCGGCATGGGCGACTTTGAAGATCCCAATGCGTGGAGCAAACAGGGCGATGTCTGGAGTCACAAGGGCGGCGGAGTGATTCCCTACAAACTGCCCACCAACGGGACCTTCACGTTCACGGTGCGTCTGCTGCGCGGCGGCAGCCTGTTCCGCGGCGGCCGAATTCGCTGGGCGGTGCAATACGTCGACGCCAAAAATTACGATCTATTCGAGCTGGACCGCAAGGCGCTTGCCTCCAAGGTGATCGAGGGAGGCAAGACCTATGACCGCGGCAAGTTCGAGCACGGCTTGAACGATAAGGAGATGTCGTACACGGTGCAGGTGGACGTGTCGCCGGGGCAATTGGTCCACCGCATCCAGAACGGCGAAAACTGGCTGGTTCTGGATACCTGGAAAGAGCCTGGGCGCAAATTCAACGAGGGCAAGTTCGCGTTTCTGGTGCAGGGCGGCGATGAGATCGGGCTGTCGGACTTTAAGTTCGTTCCGCGATAAGACGCCGAGACCGGCATGTACAATCCTCCCCACTTTCAAGAAGAACGGACGGATGTCCTGTATCAGTTGATCCGCGTGCATTCGCTGGCTACCGTGGTCACGATGGGGCCCGAAGAATTGATCGCTAACCATGTCCCGCTGATTCTCGATGCGGAGGCCGGAACGCTGGGTACGCTGCGCGGGCACGTTTCGCGGATGAATCCGCAATGGCGGGATTCATTGCCGCACGTTTCCGCGCTGGCGATCTTTCAAGGGCCCAGCGCGTACATCACGCCCTCCTGGTATCCCAGCAGGGAGGAAACAGGGAAAGTGGTGCCGACGTATAACTACGTTGTGGTTCATGCGCACGGGCCGTTTAGGACGTTTGAAGATCCGGAACTCTTGCTGCGCAATGTTCGCGCGCTCACGGAATTGCACGAGGCGGGGATGGCCCAGCGTTGGAGTGTCGACGATGCGCCGGCGGACTTCATCCGGGAGCAACTGAAGGGTATTGTCGGCATCGAGATCCCTATCGCGCGTCTGGAAGGTAAGTGGAAGGTAAGCCAGAATCGGGCTTTCGCCGACCGGCAGGGGGTAATCGACGGCTTGCGCAAGGCCGGCGATGTGAAGAGCCTCGCGATGGCTGATCTGGTCGCATCCCGAAAACGCTCGTAACGGCGGGCGGTATGATGTTCTCATGGCGAGTGAGGCGCTACTGGGGGGATCGATAGGTGTGCTCGCGGCCGGCGGCTTCCTTGCTTATGCCGTGCGCGGCCGCTCCTCTAGCGTATTCGGGCCTTCGGTATATCACGGCAATCGCGCGCGTGCTGCCATAGCGCTCACTTTCGACGATGGGCCTAGCGAATCGACACCCGCGCTGCTGCGGATTCTCGACCGGCATCAGGTCCCGGCAACTTTTTTCATGTGCGGTCAAAACGTCGAGCGGCTGCCTGCTGTCGCGCGCAGTGTCGCCCACTCCGGCCACGAAATTGGCAACCATAGCGATTCGCATCCACGCTTCGACTTTTGCTCGCGCGATTTCATCTATCGCGAGCTGGCTGCAGCGCAGGAGAAGATCGTTCAGCACACCGGGGTGACGCCGCGAGCTATTCCGCGCTCCCTATGGAGTACGATGGTTCGGATTGAAGAGCGCGCAACAGCGGCTAGGGTTGCTGGGAGTAATGTGGGGCACGATTGGCAACGACTGGAAGTGGCCGGCCTCACGCGTCGCACAGTTATTGCTTCGCCGCGCGCGGCAAGGGGATATCTTTTGCCTGCACGACGGGCTGAGAACCGATCCGTCGCCCGACATTGGCGCAACGCTGGAAGCGGTGAACGCCATCATTCCTATTCTGAAGGAGCGCGGGCTGCGGTTTGAAACTGTTAGCCAGATTCTATGTCCGACCAGTTGACCGCGAGCGTGATCGAAGTGATCGCCAAGACTCAACATCTGCCGCCGGAATCGATTACCATCGACAAAACCTTCGCGGAGTTGAAAATCGATTCGCTGGACGGCATGAATATTCTGTTCGCTGTCGAAAGCGAGTTCGATATTGCGATTCCCGATGAGCAGGCGGCGGCGATTAAATCCGTGCGCGAGATGGTGGAGGGAATTCAAAAGCTGGTCGCCGCGAAAGAAGCCACTCCTCTCGGATGACACGCCGTGTCGCAGTGACAGGCATCGGTGTCATTGCGGCTCCGGGAGCGACACGTGCGGCGTTTTGGGAATCGTTGCGGGCAGGGCGCAGCGCTATCCGGCCGATGACCTTGGTGCCCGAAGGGTCGCTACGTTTTCCGAATGCGGCGGAGGTGGCGGACTATCGCGCGTCCAATTACATGGACGACAAGGAAGCCGATCTGCTCGATCGCTTTGCGCAGTTCGCCTTGATCGCGGCGCGGGAGGCGGTTGTGGAATCCGGTCTCGTCGTCACTGCGGAACGCCGGGCGCGCATGGCGGTGGTCACCGGTAGTTCCACTGGTGGGCAGACCAGCGAGGACCGCGAATTTTACAGTCTTTACGCCAAGGGCGCATCGCGGATTCATCCTTTGACGATTCCGCGCACCATGGCCAATGCCGGGGCTAGTTGCGTTGCGCGTGAGTATGGAATCGGCGGGCCGTGCTATACGGTGTCGACGGCCTGCGCTTCGGCTACACACGCCATCGGCCAGGCGTATTGGATGGTGCGCAACGGGGTGGTGGACGCGGCCATAGCGGGTGGCTCGGAAGCGCCGTTCTCGATGGGATTCTTGAAAGCCTGGGAGGCGATGCGCATTGTGGCGCCGGACACGTGCCGTCCGTTTTCGCGCGATCGCAAAGGGCTGATCCTGGGCGAGGGCGCGGCCATGTTGGTTCTTGAGCCGATGGAGTTGGCACGGGCGCGCGGAGCGAAGATCTGGGGCGAGATTGCGGGCTTTGGCATGTCCTCCGACGCTTACCATTTGACGCAGCCGTTGGCCGAGGGAGCGGCGCGTGCGATGCGCAGCGCGCTGCAGGATGCTGGGGTCGAGCCTGACGCGGTCGGATACATCAACGCTCACGGGACCGGCACGCAGGCGAACGACGTTACCGAAGCGCAGGCGATTCGCGAAGTCTTCGGGGCGCACGTTGACGGCTTGGCGGTGAGTTCCACGAAGTCCATGCACGGGCACGCGCTGGGGGCGGCGGGGGCGCTGGAGGCGGCGGCTACGCTCATGGCTCTCGATCAAGGTGTGATCCCACCTACCGCGAACTTCACCGAAGCCGACCCGGCTTGCGCGCTGGATGCGGTCCCGAACACCGCGCGGGCGGCCAGCGTCGAATGGGCGCTTTCCAATTCCTTTGCCTTCGGCGGATTGAACGCGGTCTTGGTGTTCCGGAAAAGCTGATGCGCCGGCTGTGCGGCGCCTACTGTTCTGCGTGATGCAGGACTCAACGCCGAACGGTAAGGTTTCGGCTGAGCCGCCCTAAGCGGTAGCTTGCTTGGCTTCGGCCAACGCGGCCTCGACTTCGGCCTGATAGCGTTGCAGGAGTGCTTCGTTCGCGGCTTCGAAGCGCATCACCAGAACGGGTTGGGTGTTGGAGGCGCGCAGCAATCCCCAGCCTTCTCCGAACAGCACCCGGACGCCGTCGACGTCGATCACGTTGTGGGTTGCGCGGAACTGCTCGGCCACTCTCGCGACCACTGCGAACTTGGTTTCATCCGGGCAATCGACGCGGATTTCAGGAGTCGACATCAGTTTCGGCAGTCCCGCCAGTTGCGCGGACAAGGGCTTGCCGGATTTCGCGACGATTTCGATCAGGCGGCAGGCGGCGTAGAGTGCGTCGTCGTAGCCGAGATAACGGTCGGCGAAGAACATGTGGCCGGACATCTCGCCCGCGAGTTCCGCGTGTTCCTGTTTCATCTTGGCTTTGATCAGGGAGTGCCCGGTCTTGTACATGATCGGATTGCCGCCCAGGCGCTTCAGTTCGTCATAGAGAAGCTGGGAGCATTTCACTTCGCCGATGATGGTGGCGCCGGGTTTACGCGTGAGAATCTCGCGGCCGTAAATCAGCAGAAGCAGGTCGCCGTAGATTACTTCGCCGTTCTCATCGACGGCGCCGATGCGGTCTGAATCGCCGTCGAAGGCAATGCCGAGATCGGCTTTCTGGGCGTGAACGGCGTCGCGCAAGTCTTTGAGGTTGGCGGGAACGGTGGGGTCGGGATGGTGGTTGGGGAAGCGGCCGTCCATTTCAAAGAACAGTTCGACGACTTCCACGTTCAAGCGCTTCAAAAGCTGATGGATCACGGGGCCGGCGGTACCGTTTCCGGCATCCAATACCACTTTGATACGGCGGCTGAATTGGAATTGCGGGGAGAGCTCGTCCAGATAGGCCGGGATCACGTCCATCGAATGCTCGCTGCCATGGCCGGTGGCGAAGTCGCGGGCTTCGATCAGGCGGCGAACGTCTTGAATTGCGTCGCCATGCAGTGAGCCGGAGCCGCATACGGTTTTGAAGCCGTTAAACTCGCTGGGATTATGGCTGCCGGTGATCATGATGGCGCCATCGGTTTCGAGATGCACCGCGGAGAAATAGAGTAGCGGCGTCGGGACGACTCCGATATCGGTTATCTCGCAGCCGGTCGATCGCAAACCCTCCAGCAAGGCGTCATGCAGGCGCGGCGAACTGAGCCGGCAGTCGCGCCCCAGACTGATGCGCGGGCCGCTGTGGCGCAGTAAGTACGTGCCTAGGCCGCGGCCGAGGTCGGCCACGTCGGCACTCAACAGTTCAGTTTCCGCAATGCCGCGAATGTCATACTCGCGGAAAATGGTGGGCTTCAGCATTACTTTGACGGTAGCAAAGTAATGGAGTTGCGGTCACTTCTTGGCGGTCGACTGCTTGGCGATCACCATATCCTTGATCTTGTCGTAGGTCGCCTGGGGAACGATATTCTTCGACACCAGTTGATCCTTGCGCTGGTAAGGGCGGCCGTCGACGATCTTCTTCGAATACACGTCGCCGATGCCGGGCAGGGCCTTGAGATCCGCCATACTCGCGCTGTTCAAATCCAACAGAGCCGCGGACTTGGCGACGGCTGGGGCGGGCGCCGATTTCGCCGCCTTCTTGGCTGTATCCGTCTTGGTCTGAGCTTGGATCGGCGCAGCCAGAAACGCTGCGACAAGGCAAGCGATGAGCGAAAGCAAGAACTTGGATTTACGCATGTCAACAGTGTAATTCATGGAAGTGTCTTACGTTTGGGGTACAGCCTACGCTGGTCGCACTAGTCCGCCGTAGTGCGCTGCAACCGCCGGGAGCGATACCCATTTACTTAGCACATTTTGGAAACCATGGCCGATCTGTATTAACGATGGGGACTCCGCCGGAACACGCGCGAAATTTATTGATTCTTCACTTTAGTAGCTTGGACTGCGCGTTCCCGCTGGAGGCTGGGCGTGTTGCTCACCCTGATGGGCGATGAGGGCGCCTTGGGTCTACGGGTAATTCGGCGCGCCTGTGGATACAACATCGCGGACGATGAGTCGACGACTTGATGTCATGCAAGAACTTCTGAAAGCCGCGCCAGCCGCGCGCCGGGTCTATCGCATTGTGGTGGTGGAGGACTCGGAAACGCAAGCCTACAAGCTACAATTGCTGCTCGAGGAGCAGGGCTGGCAAGTATCGGTGGCGGGCGCTGCGGAGGTGGCGTTGGCGGCGCTCGGCGATCCGCTGCCGGACCTCATTTTGGTCGACTATAACCTGCCCGGAATGCGCGGCGACGAATTCTGCCGGCGCATTCGCACGAACCTGAACACGCGCGGCATACCGCTTTTGATCATGACCGGTTCGGCTCCGGATACCGCCGAGATACAGAGCTTGGACAGCGGGGCAGACGCTTCCATTGCCAAGTCTGAGAACACGGAAAACCTGCTTCTTCGCATCCGCGCGCTGTTGCGGAAAGGCTCGGCGCCAGACGCCATTTTGAATTCGCCGGAGACCGGGTTCCGCAGCGCTTCCATTTTGATCATCGACGATAGCCCCACGTATCTGGCGGCTCTCTGCCAGGAGATGCGTAACCAAGGCTATCAGGTGAAAAGCGCGCCTAGCGGAGCCGACGGGTTGAAAGAACTGCTCGCGCAGCGTTTCGATTGTGTCCTGGTGGACCTGATGATGCCCTACATGAGCGGCATTGACGTATGCCGGCGGATCACGGAGATGCGCTCCAGCTTGGAGAATGTTCCGGCCGTCATCTTGCTTACGGGCACCCCGAACCAGGCGGATATGAACCACGGCCTCGAAGCGGGTGCCGACGACTTCGTCAGCAAGTCCAGCGACCTGGCGATTCTGCGAGCGCGCATTCAGGCATTATTGCGCCGCCGCTTCTTTCAAGAAGAGACGCGGCGCATCGTCGAGGAACTCAAGGCCAAGGAAATGGAGACGCTGCGTGCGCTGGCCGGGCGCGAGGCCGCCGAGATACGCGCCGCGATGGCCGAAAAGTTGGTGCAGGCCAACAAGGATCTGCAGGAAGCCAACCGCAAGCTCAAGGAAACCCAGGCGCAGTTGATCCAGAACGAAAAGATGGCTTCGCTGGGACAACTGGTGGCGGGAATCGCCCATGAGATCAACAATCCGCTGGCCTTCGTCGTGAACAACCTATTCGTGGTCGAGAGCGGAGTCGCTAGCCTGGTTCCGGAGATAGAACCGTACCTCAGCGAGCCCTTGCTCAAAAGATTACGGAAGACACAGGCCTGCCTCGAAGAGATGCGGGAGGGCCTGAACCGCGTAAAAGAGCTGGTGCTCGACCTGCGAACGTTTTCAAGGCTGGACGAGGGCGAGTTCAAGACCGTGGACGTGGTCGATACCATCGAATCGGTTCTGCTGCTGCTGAAGCACCGGATGAACAACCGCATTGACGTTGAAAAACACTATGGTCCGGAACGGATGCTGTATTGCTACGCGGGGCGGCTGAATCAAGTTCTAATGAACCTGATATCCAACGCCGCCGACGCCATCTCCGGGGAAGGAAAGATTGTGATCACTACCAGTCAGACTGCGGAGGTCTTCCTGATCTCGGTCCGCGACACTGGGGAAGGCGTTCCCGAAGCCATCCGCAACAAGATTTTCGACCCGTTCTTCACGACTAAACCCGTCGGCCAAGGCACCGGGCTGGGGTTGGCCATCTCTTACGGCATCGTGCAAGACCACAGCGGCTCGATCGAAATTCAAAGCCAGGAAGGCGCAGGGACGGAGTTCATTGTGAAGATCCCACGGGACCTCGAAGCGCACAGGCGAACATGATGGAGAAGCTATTAGTTCTGGACGACGAAATTCTCATCCTTAGGTCTTTGGAACGCCTCTTCGAGGACGATTACGAGGTGTTCACGACTAGCGACGCCGAAACAGCTCTGCGCGAGGCGCGGGGGCGGGACATAGCGGTGATCCTATGCGATGAGCGCATGCCCAGGACCAGCGGCCATGAGTTTCTGCGGCGGGCACAGGAAGTGTCGAATGCCACCCGCGTCATGATGTCCGGCTATGCCGACATCACTGCGCTTACCGAAGCAGTGAATAGCGGACAGATCTTCTCCTACATAGCCAAGCCCTGGGATCCGCAAAAGCTGAAGGCCCAAGTGGGCGCGGCGGCGGTTCATTTCAAACTGGTTCAGGAGGTGGAACAGGGACGCGGATTACTGCGCGCACTCATGGAGAACAGTCCCGACCTTATTTTCTTTAAGGATTGCGATTCGCGCTTCACCCGCGTCAATCATGCGCAGGCGCAGTCGTTTGAAGTCAAGGACGCCGCGGAATGCGTGGGGAAAAGCGATGCGGACTATTTCGAATTTGGCGATGCTTTGCGCTGGCGCGGCGAGGAGCAAGAAATTCTGCGCTCCGGCCGCGCCCAGGTAGACCAGATCGAGCGCTTCAAGAAGCCGCAGGACGGGGTTTGTTGGATGTCGACAACTAAAGTCCCGATGTTCGACCGCAGCGGACAAGTTTCCGGGATCGCAGGCATTTCGAGAGATATTACCGCCCTAAAGAATAGTGAACAAATGCTGCGCGAACAAAACGAGCGCAACCGCATGATTCTCGAGACGGCCAACGAAGCGTTTATCGCCATGGACCCGGACGGAACCATCACCGCCTGGAATCCGCAGGCTGAGTTGACGTTCGGATGGACTGCGGCGGAAGCGATTGGACGTACACTTTGCAATACCATCGTGGCCCCCGCCTACCGAACAGCCCATGCAAACGGGGTGGAACAGTTCCTGACGACCACGGAAGGATCCCAGTTAAACCGCGCGGTCGACTTGATCGCATTACATCGTGACGGCCGTGAGTTCCCGGTGGAAGCCACCGTTTGGCCGGTTCGCGCGGGCGGCACTGTTACCTATAATGCTTTCGTACGCGACATCGGCGAGCGCCTGCTCGCCGAGGAGGCGCGCCGCAAGGAAACCACGCTGATTCAACTGCTGCAGTCGGTGACCACGGCGGCCAACCGGTCTTCCAGTATTGAACACACGGCGAAGACCTGTCTCGGCTTGATCTGCAACTACATGGGTTGGCCGGTATGCCATGTGTATCTGCGGTCGAATAACGCTCTTGATGAGATGGCTTGGACGGCAATCTGGCAGATCCAAGACGACGGGCGGTTCGCCGCCTTCCGTGAGGCAAGCGATCGCGCCAACGTCCCTGACGGAAGCGGACTGCCCGGTTGCGTTCTGGCGTCCGGCAAGCCGCAATGGATCCTCAATTTAGCGGACGAAACGCCGTTATCTCAGCGCACCCGCACCGCGGTAGAAGCCGGGCTGCGGTCAGGATTCGGGTTTCCGATCGTGGTGAATGAGAAAATCATCGGAATCCTTGAGTTCTTTTCGCTTTATATCGTGCCGCCCGATGAAGAGTTATTGGGCATGCTGGGGCATATCGGCGCGCAACTCGGGCAGGTGGTTATACGCCAACGCGCGGAAGCGGATCTGCAGCGCGCTAAGGCATCCGCCGAATCCGCGAATCGCGCCAAGAGCGAATTCCTCACCACGATGAGTCACGAGATGCGAACTCCCATGAACGCCATTTTGGGGATGGCCGACCTGCTCTCCGAGAGTCCCCTACGTGCAGAGCAGCGGGACTACGTCCGGGTCTTTCAAAAAGCCGGCGCGAACCTCTTGGAACTGATCAACGACATTCTCGATTTGTCCAAGGTGGAGTCCGGGCACGTCGAATTGGAATCGATCGTCTTCGATCTAGGCGTAGTTCTCGAAAGAGTGATCGAGATGATGGTTTCGCGCGCTGGCGACCAGGGTTTGCAGCTTACGTTGGAGATTCTGCCGGATGTCCCCTCGAACCTGGTTGGCGATCCCAATCGCTTGCGGCAGATACTGGTTAACTTGATCGGAAACGCTCTGAAATTCACTCCGCAAGGTTCCGTGACCCTGCGGGTCGAGAGAGAACCGGCGTCGACAAGCGGGGGAGACGCGATGAGCTGGCTGCGCTTCAACGTTATCGATACCGGCATCGGAATTGGCGCCGATAAAATCAAAATCATCTTTGAGCGCTTCACGCAAGCCGACTCCTCTACCACGCGCAAGTATGGCGGAACGGGACTGGGGCTGGCCATCAGCAAGGGATTGGTGGAGTTGATGGGGGGGCGATTAGGCTGTACTAGCGAACTAGGCGTGGGAAGCACGTTCTATCTTTCCGCACCGTTTGAGATCCGCGCAAAGGGAACCGCGCTGGCGGCTGATGAACCGTCTGGTACCTTGAAACTGGCGGCAGGTGCTGCTGAACACCATCCGGGCCAGCGGATCTTAATTGCGGAAGATTCGGAATACAACATCGTATTGATTCGAGCTTATCTGAAAAACTCAGGATTCGAACTGGACGTTGCCGAGAATGGCAAGATTGCGGTGGAGAAGGTCATGGCGACCCGGCCCGACTTGGTGCTCATGGATCTGCAAATGCCAGTGATGGACGGCCTTGAAGCCACGCGCGCAATTCGCCACTGGGAAGCGGCGACGGGAGCGCGTCCGACGCCCATTCTGGCGCTCACGGCTCACGCCGCCGGGGAAGGTGTTGGCATCAGCCTCGAGGCCGGTTGTAACGAGCATCTTACGAAGCCGATCAAAAGGGCGACTCTGCTGGAGGCCATTTCCCGCCACGTCCACGGTAAAATCCGCGTTACTCCGCCGGAGGGGATCGAGGGACTGGTTCCCCATTATCTGGCAAGCGTGCGGCGCGAGATGGGTGAAATTTTAGCGGGCGTCGACTCCAACGATTGCGAGATTGCGCGCCGCCTGGGGCATCAATTCAAAGGATCGGGTGACGGCTATGGCTTCCCCGAGATTACACGCGCCGGCACCGCCATCGAGTCGGCTGCTATCGCCGCCAATGAGGATGAGATTCGCCGCCAGATCCTGGCGCTGGCGGCATTTCTGGACCGCGTAGAAATTGGAACCGTAGCTTGATCGCTTCAGACCAGCGTTCCAATGCGAACTTGCAGGTCGATCTTTCCCTTAAGCGTATTTACCATGATGCAGCCGCGCTCGGCGATTTCTACCAGTTTTTCAAACAATTCCCGGTCGGCGCATTCCGCCGAGACGCAGAGTTCGACGGCGGTGAATCGCGTGGGGGCGTCGGCGAGCGTGGCGATCACCTCGGTTTGAACGCCAGAGACCTCCGCCTTCCGCGCGTGGATCGCCGCCAGCAGATTGCTCATGAAACAGCCGCCGACCGCGGCCAGGAACAATTCGCCGCCCATGGGGCCCGCGTCGGCGCCGCCTTTCTCCAGCGGACGATCGATCGAAACCTGGTGGCCGCGAATGGTTGCTTCCGACGTTGACGCCGCCGTTTGCCGGACATGAATTTTCATAAGACTCTCATGCGGTATTTTACCTTTTCGTACAAACCCAGCGCGCACTATCGTGCTTATCAAAATTTTCGATAGCTCTAGGGCTTGACTCTCTTCGATGGCGCTCGCATACTGCCTTATAAGTAAGCGGGGTTGCGGACCGTTCAGCCGCGCCATTCCTGTCACCGCTTCTGTGTTTTCCGCATCGCCCGCGGAGTTGGCCCTCGTCGGCTGCCAAAACCATACCAGCCGGAGTGCCACCATGAAAAAGGGTTATCGTTCTCTCATTTCCTGTTTAGGATTGTTGCTTCTGGCCTTGCCAATGGTCCTCAACGCGCAATCCACTACGTCGCTGCGGGGAACCGTCACCGATCCCAGCGGCAGCGCGATTCCCGATGCGGTCTTGACTTTGACCAATGCCGCAACTGGATTTAAACGGCAGGTTCTGACGGGAGCGGACGGGGTTTATCAGTTTCTGCAGACGCCGCCCGGAACCTATCAGATTGGAGCTGCGAAGCCGGGCTTCAATCCGCTGTCCCGTTCGGGAGTCGAACTCTTGGTGAACACTCCTTCGACGGTGGATCTGCACATGGAAGTGGGGACGAACGTGGATGTGGTGAACGTCTCGGCGGAGGCGGCGGTCATCAACACCGTCGATGCGTCCATTGGCAATGCGTTTTCTGAAAAACAGGTTTCGCAGCTTCCGCTCGAAACCCGCAACGTGGTTGAGTTGCTAAGCCTGCAAGCCGGTGTGGCGCCAACGGGCGAGGTGTTAGGCGCCCGGCGCGATCAGAATAACATTACGCTCGACGGCGCTGACGTTAACAACAACCAAAACTCCGGCCTGATCCCGCAGGCCACTGGAACCGGCACCGGAGGCTACCAGGGTTCTAACGCCAACGGCGCGCAGACCAACCCGGGGTTTAACGCGGTACTGCCTATTCCGCTGGACTCAGTGCAGGAATTCCGCGTCACCGTCGGCGGGGCCGGAGCCAATGAGGGACGTTCATCGGGCGGCCAAGTGGTGTTGATCACCAAGAGCGGCAGCAATCAATTGCACGGCTCGCTGTATGAGTACAACCGCAACACGGCGACTGCGGCCAACACCTGGTTCAATAACCAATCGGGCGTTCCGGTACAGCCGCTGGTGCGCAACCAGTTCGGCGCGTCCATCGGCGGCAAGATTGTGCGCGACCGCGTGTTCTATTTCGTGAATTACGAGGAACGCACTGACGCCAGTGGCGTCACGCAATCGCGCGCGGTGCCTTCGGACACGCTGCGCCAGGGATTCCTCAAGTTCCAATTAGCCGACGGGTCGACGCAGACGCTCACACCCGCCGAGGTGAAGCTAGTAGACCCGCTGAACATCGGGGTGAACGGCCCCATGCAGACGGTGCTGAACCAATATCCCAGGGGCAACGATCCGGCGTTCGGGCAGGACGGAGGATTGAATTTCAGCGGCTTTCGCTTCAACGCACCCAGCCATCGCAACGATCGCGCACTGGTGGCCAAGGTGGACTTCCATCTGGATTCCGCCGGCAAGCATAACCTGAGCTTGCGCGGAACCTTCGCGGACAATACCGACGATCAGGTGCTGGGACAATTCCCGGGGCAGGCTCCAGCAGCGACGCTGCGCGACAACAGCAAAGGATTCGCTCTGCAATACACGGCTATCTTGAAGCCCAACCTGATCAATGTGTTCAACCTGGGTTTGACGCGCCTGAGCCTCGGCACGTCCGGCGTCACCGGTCCGGTATTGTTCTTGAACCCGCTCGATTCGCTACAGAACTACAACGCTCGTCCTACCGCGCAGACCATGCCGACGTGGAATCCGGCGAGCGATCTGACGTGGACCAAAGGCAAGCACACCATTACCGCGGGATTCAACTTCCGTTTGATTCGCAACAATTCATCGCTCTACACCTCGTCGTTCGCCCATTACGGATTTGGCGCCACGGAACTCATCGGCTTGGGCGCGGACATTCAAAATGCGGTGACTGCTTACATCCAGAACCGAACCGGCAATCCGAACGCGCAACTTGCGGACCCGACCTCGGTTGCCGAGGGCATGGCTGTGCTGCTGGGCCTTACGAATGACGACTTCCACACCGATCAATTCGACAAGAACGGCAATCCTCTGCCGCAGGGGACCGCGCAGACCCGCTCCTTTATCGAACGCGATTACGGCGCTTATGTTGCCGATAGCTACCGTGCCACGCGCGAGCTGACCATCACTCTGGGTCTGCGCTACGAGAATTTCCGGCCGCCCTATGAAGCCAATGGGATACAGGTGGCGCCTACAATTCCGTTAAACCAGTATTTTGCGCAGCGGAATTTTTTGCAGACGCAGGGTGTGCCACAGAACCAGATGTCGGATGCCACGCTGAGCTGGGCATTGAACGGGCCGGCGAACGGGCAGCCCACCTGGTGGAATCCCAGCAACAAGAATTTCGCGCCGCGCCTGGGGATCGCGTACGCGCCGCAGGGCCACACGGGAGTTCTGAGCAAGATTTTCGGCAAAAACGGTGTCTTCCGGGCGGGCGCCGGTATGGTCTATGAACGGTTCGGTAGCGATTTGATTACGCAATACGATCAATACGGTTCAATCGGCTTGGCGACGGCGACGAATTTCGCCGACTCGTATAGTTTCAGCACCAGTCCGCGATATGCCGGTAGCGCTCCGGTACTTCCGGCGAACACCAATCAGCCATTTCCCTACACGCCGCCGACGATCGCCGCAATTGCGGGCGAATTCATGGGAATTTCGCCGGATTTGAAGCCGCCATATTCCTACGTTCTCAACGCGAGCTTCGCGCGCGAGATTCCCGGTAAGATGACCTTAGAAATCGGCTACACCGGGCGCATGGCGCACCGGCTGTTGATGCAAGGTGACGTTTACACGCCGCTTGAATATTTCAAAGATCCCAAGTCGGGGATCAACTGGGAGCAGAACAACGCGACGGTGCGCGCGCTCTTCGACGGAGGGTTGACTGCCGCCAAAGTGCAAGCGAATCCCGGCCTGGTCCCCAACCTTCCTTTCGTCGAGAATATGTTCCCGGCGCTTAAGAACGTAGACTTCCCGGGCAGTGCCTCGGCCAACTACTTTAACTGCGTGTATGGCGATTACAACGGGAGCTACCTCGATTGCTTGCACGCGCTCGATCGCAACGTGACCAGTTCCTACATTCCGGGGAAATGCATCACGGTGACTGGCTGTTACACTTTCTTCCCCACGCAAGGCAGTTCCATGCCGACCTGGATGAACGCGGGCTTCGCGCAATTTCACGGGATGACGCTCGCGCTGCGGAGGTCTTTCCGCGATGGATTCTCTTTCGACTTTAACTACACTTGGTCGCACGCGATTGACCTGGGGTCGGCCGCGGAATCAGGAGCGGGGCAGCAGGGCGCCGCCATCCAGAACATTTACAATTTGGCTGAATTCCGCGGGTCATCGGATTTTGACATTCGCCATAACATCAACTCCAACTTCCTCTGGGAATTGCCGGTAGGGAAGGGCAAAATGCTGCTGCGCAACGCTCCCGGATGGCTGGAGCAGATCGTGGGCGGCTGGCAGGTTGCGAGCGTAATTCGTTATCGTTCGGGACTGCCCACCACGGTTGGCGGGAATCTGGCCTATAACGCGAATTACTGGTTGAGCTCGCTTGCGATTGCCACCAAGCCCGTCAGCACCGGCGTGAGCTTCGATGAGAACGGCCATCCCAGCATTTTCGGAGACACCAGCGCCTCGGGTTCTTTCGCCGATGAACTTCCGGGGCACAGCGGCACCCGCGCCGCGGTGCGCCTGGCGCCTTTCTTCAACACTGACCTGACGCTGCAGAAGAGCTTCCGCCTGCCCTGGGAAGGCCAGAGTATCAAGTTCCGCGCCGAAGCTTTCAACGCGTTCAACAATGTGAATTTCACCAACCCGAGCCTGACGCTCACCGCGCCCTTGACTTTCGGAGAATTTCAGCAGGTAACGCCGCCCCGCGAAATGCAGTTCGCGCTGCGCTATGAATTCTAGACGCTAAACCAAGCTAAACTAAACAGGGAACCGTCCGCGCGGTAGGCGCGTCTCCTTGATGACATGAGGCACACTGGGAATCGCATCGCGTTATTTTTATTGTGCCTGACGTCACTCGCGCAGACCCAACAGCCCAGCCCCACGCCACCGCCCGCGGACCGGAAGACCATCCTGCAGCGGGCCATCGATATGTACGAAGCCAAGAAATATCCCACCGCCATGCTGGCGTTTCACGAAGCTGCCGCCGCTGGCAGCACGGAGGCGGCCGAGTACCTGGGCGTCATGTACAGCGAAGGCCAAGGCGCGCCCGTGAATTACGCAGAGGCGATGACCTGGCTGCGCAAAGCGGCTGCCGCCGGGGACGGACAGGCGATGTGCAACATCGGCATTCTGTACTACCGCGGTTCGGGCGTCCCGCAACGCTACGATCTGGCCCTGCGCTGGTTTCGCGACTCCGCAACCGCGGGCAACAGCCAAGCCATGTTTAACATCGGCGCCATGTACCGCGACGGCGTGGGAGAGACCGTCGACTTTGGAGAAGCCATGAACTGGTTCCTCAAAGCGGCGGGAAATTTGAACGACAAGGCCATGAACAGCATCGGCGCCATGTATCGCAACGGGCAGGGCGTCGCCATCGATTACGTCGAAGCAGCGCAGTGGTACCGCCGTGCCGCGGACTTCGGCAATCAAGCTGCGATGTACAACCTGGGGACGATGTACCAGCAGGGTCTGGGCGTGCTCCAGGATGCCGAAGAGGCCCGCAAATGGTTCGCCAAAGCATCCCTAAACGGCTTGGGCGATCCGGTGCGGTAGGCGCGAAACCATTCAAGGACCGGCAGGACTGCGAGGGCGAGCGCTCGGCTGGGCCGGGGTTCCAGGGACTCCGCCTTTGGCGATGAGAAGGTCGCCGGTTTCCTTGTGTACATCGATGCGCTGGCCGCCGCGGCTATTGCCGCCTGCGCGGCCCATCGCGTAATCCAGGGCAGTGAAGCCGCGTGAATCTTTGAGGTTGATATCTGCGCCCTTCGCCAATAGGTGCTCGACCACCTTGTTCCATCCCCAGAAGGCCGCTCCGTGAAGCGGCGCTTGCTCCAGGCGGCCGGCGCGGCCATTCAATTCGCCGCCATGCGCGAGCAGCAGATCGAGCGACGCGATGGCGCGGTCCTGGATATCGGTGGCGTAGTAATTGCCGCGCGTGTCGGCATCGACTGATCCCATGCCCGCGGCGGCTACCATGGGCGTCATGCCCTGGTTATTGGGGAGATCGACGATGGCTCCGTGTTCCAGCAGGAGTTTGATGGCGGCTGCATCCTGCGCTTTGGCCGCGCGCAGTAACGGTGTCGTGCCCACGGTCAGCATGGTGTCGACGCCGCGATCGGCGCCGGTGGCGCGGTAGGGAGGGAACAGCTTCAACTGCAGGTTAGGATTCGCTCCCTTTTCGAGCAGAATTCGAATGATGTCGATGGGCAGCGTTTCATCGATCGACGGTTGATCCGGGCGTCCTCCGTGCGGCAGCGTATTGTAGTCGACGGCCAGATACAGTGGGCTGCGTCCCCACCAATCCCAGCGGTTGATGTTAGCGCCCTTCTCGATCAGAAACTTCGCGACGTCGAAATGCGCGTTGAAGATCGCCGAAATTAACGGCGTAATACCCTCGGGTTCGGGCAAATCGACCTTGGCCCCTTTCTCGATCAGGGCCTGGACGCAATCCAGGCAGCCTTCGCGAGTACTGAACAACATCGCCGTCATTGCTCCGGGGGGGCGGGGCTGCGACCGAGGTTCTTTGCTGATCAAGGGCGTCATCATATCGGTGGCGGATTTGGCATCGACTTCCGCGCCATGGGCGAGCAGTTCACGCATCATGGGACCCTGGCTCGAAGCCGCCGCCCACATGAGTGCGGTCTGGCCGCGCTGCGCTTCCTTAGCGTTCACGTTCGCGCCTTTATCGAGCAACAGCTTCGCGGCTGCTACATTGGCCGTCCGCGCCACCAGCATGAGCGGGGTCTGGCCGTCGGCTCCGGGGGCGTTGGGATCGGCGCCCGCGCCCACCAGTGCCTGGATCATCTCGGTATTCGAATTCAGAGCGGCCTCGACGAGCGGTGTGGATCCCAGCAGATTGCGCTGGTTGGGATTCGCACCCGCCTTCAACAGACGGGACACCAAATCCGTGTCGTTCACGTTGGCGGCCCATAGGAGAGGCGTGGTGCCATCGGCGTCAGCCGCGTTTACATCGGCCGATTTTTTCGCGATCATCTCGATCGCGGCCGCGCGCCGGCCCGACTGAATCGCGTCGGCAAGTTCGGCGTTCCCGGCGAAGGCGGGCGCCGCGGCCAGCGCCGCAATCAGGAGAGTCTTCATCAGAGTCCTCATCGTCGATTACAGATCTAGCAACTTCCCGGTGCTATCGCCCAGCTTGTCCTGCGGGACGCCGGCGCGGTCGAGCATGGTCAGCAGCACGTTGGCTAGCGGCGTGTGCTCCGGCAAGACCAGATGTTGTCCGCCCTTCACCGTCTTCCAACCGCCCACCAGCGAAATCGGCAGAGGATAGTGATTGTGCGCGTTGCTGTTGCTCATATTGCTGCCGTAGAGGAACAGCGAGTGCTCGAGCATAGTCCCGTCGCCATCCGGCATCTTGGCCAGCTTGTCGAGGAATTTCGCGAACTCCTGCGTGTGATAGGTCTGGACCTTCGTTAGGCGGTCCAACTTGGCTTGTTCGTTGTTGTGATGCGACAGGGGATGGAACGCATCCGGGACGCCGATAAAATTGTAGGTCTGGCCGCTGACCTCGGCCGCCACCATGAACGAGAAAATGCGCGTCATGTTGGCCTGGTAAGCCAGCGCCACCAGGTCGAACATCAGCGTGATGCGCTGTTCGAACGGATAGGTCTTGTCCGCCGGGGCGTCGGGGATCTCCACCTTCGAAAGATCGCGCGCTTCCATTTTCTGGATGCGCCGCTCGATCTCGCGGACGCTTTCGAGGTAATCGGAGAGCATGGCCTTGTCGGACGGCCCTAGTACGCGCTGTAGATCCTTGGATTCTTCACCCACCAGATCGAGCAGCGACACATACTGTTTGGATAACCGCGCGCGCTCCGCCGCATTGTCGCCCTGCCCGAACAAGCGTGTGAACAACTTGCGCGGATCGGTCTCCATGGGCAGCGGCGTCGTCGGCGTGCGGAACGAAATCGTGCCGGCGTAGGAGCAGCCGTAGTCGCGGTCACAGAAGCCGCCTCCGCCGCGGTTGTCTGTGGCGACTTCGAGCGAAGGCAACGGAGTATCCTGGCCGATGTGTAGCGCGGCGATCTGATCCGCCGTGGTTCCCGCGTGCGCTTGCTGGCTGACAGCGGGATGAACGCAGGAGAGCCAGGTTCCGGGAGCGAGCGCATGCACCGGGCCCAGCGGAGCCTGATTGTCGATGTTGCTGAACACCGTGGTCATCGACTTGTATTTATTCAGAGGCTTCAGGATTTCGCCGAACTCGCCGATCTGGCCTTCTCCCGTTGGTGTCCAGCGGTTCATCACCGCGCCATGCGGGAAGTAAATGAATCCCAGGTGAGGCGTGGGCTTGGCGGCGGTCTGCGCTAGTGCGGTGTGGGCAGGAATCATGGCGTCGAGCAATGGCAGCGCCAGCGCGGTGCCGACTCCGCGGAGTACGGAGCGGCGCGTTAGGTGCTTTTTGGTAACGAACATGAATGATCTCCTCATTTAGCAGCCAACTGCGTCCTCGGCGGGCGGCTCCACCGCACTCGACTGGAACGCCGGCGCGTTCACGATGCCCATTACAATCGACGAGAATTTATAGTTGTCGCGCTTGGCGTCTTTTACGATTTTGCGGACACTAGGCATGTCGTAATACTCGACGCCTCGGCCCAGCGCGTAGGTCATCATCTTTTCGGTGAAGGTCTGCGCGAACTGTTCGGGACGCTTCAGCAGCGCGTTGCGCAGATCGCTGGGGCCGTTCACCGCCGTTCCGTCCACCAGTTTGCCGCTGGTATCGATCTTGGTGCGGGTGTAGCGGTCGATGGCCCGGTAGGCGCCAATGGTGTCGAAATTCTCCAGCGAGAATCCCAGGGGATCCATCACGCCGTGGCAGGCGTTGCAGGTTGGATTGGCGCGGTGCGTCTCCATAATTTCCCGCACCGTCTTGGGCTTTTCTCCTTCTTTGTTCTCCTTGAACGCTTCCACGTTGGGCGGAGGCGGGGACGGCGGCGTGCCCGTAATATTTTCCAGAATGTAAGCTCCGCGTAGAACCGGCGAAGTGCGGTTGGGATAGGCCGTCACCATCATCACCGCGCCCTTGCCCAGCAGGCCAAAGCGGTTGGGGTCGGTGAGAGTCACGCGGCGGAACTGATCGCCGCGTACGTTCTGAATGCCGTAGTGCGCCGCCAGACGCTCATTGACGAAGGTGTAGTTGGCGCTCAGCAGATCCACAACGCTGCGGTCTTCGCGGAACACGCTATCGACGAACATCTCCATCTCGCGGCGCAGCGCCGCCCGTAGCGTGGCGTTGAAGCTGGGATAAACAATGGGATCTGGCTCCATCGCGTCCATGTCGCGAATCTTCAGCCATTCAAACGCAAAGTTGGTAGTGAGCGTCTTCGAGCGCGGATCGGCCAGCATGCGTTTGATTTGCTGCGCCAGCCCAGCGGGATCGCTCAGCTTGCCCTGCTGGGCCGCGGCCAGCAGTTCCTCATCCGGGATGCTGCTCCATAGGAAGAAGGAGAGGCGCGAAGCCAGTTCTGTTCCGTTGAGCCGGTGAATGCTGCCGGGCTCGGCTTTCGGCGGCGGAGGCTCGACGCGATACAGGAATTTGACGCTTGCGAGCATCGCGACCAGCGCGTTCTCGATGCCGCCTTCAAAGCTGCCGGCCTTTCTGCCTTCACCGTAAAAACGCATGAGGGGCGCCAGATCCTGGTCGGTCACTGGGCGCCGGTAAGCTCTTTTCGCAAGGTTCGAGAGAATCCGCGAAGCACACGGCGTTTCTTCCCGCGGATCGGGAGCGCGGCAAACAAAGATGCGCGTACGGCTGGGGGTGTCAATCGGATCGCCCGTAGGATTGAACGGACCATTCACCGTAATTGCCTGCCCCGGGCCTGGGCCCTTACCGGCCGCGCTGCCGTCGGCGATCACACCGCCCACGATCAAGCCTGCGCTGGAGTAGCCGGTTCCCGCCGCGCCCGGAACAAACCCCTGCAAGACGCCTTCGCTCTCCACGAAACTGCGGCCCGCATTCGCCGCTACGATGGCGTGCAGACCCGCCTTCAAGTGGGTGCGTCCCGTAGCGTCCACTCGCGCGCCGTCCACCGTAAGGAGCAGAGGATTTCCATCCGCACGAAGTTCATAGTCGCCTTCATACGGAGCGATGAATTGCGCCGTGACCCCGCCGCGAGATCCGGGGGGCAGCGGCACCTTCGCGTTGACCCCGCGGATCGTCGTCATCACCACTTTGCCGGTGAGTGGCGCTCCCACGGCCTGCTTCGAGACCGCGCGCGCGGCCATGATGTATTGGTCGAGGAAGGAGGGCGACGCCTTCAACGCGCTGGCAATATTGTCGAAGCCATCGCTGATATCGTCGCTCGGCAGCAGCGCCGCCGCATTCACATCTATGCCGAGTAGATCGCGCACCGAGTTCGCGTACTCGGCGCGATTCAGGCGGTGGATACGGACGCTGCCGGGATTCAAATTCGCCGCGCTGGCCTTGTCCAATGAGTCTTCCAAATAGGTGGCTAGCGTATTCACCGCCTCCAGGGGCGGCCGTGGCGCTCCCGGCGGCGGCATCATGCCCCCACGCAGTTTGCGAATGGCCCGCTCCCATGTCACCGCATCCTTTTCTGGATGGTCCAGATCGAGGATATCCAACGCTAATTTGGCCGTCCGGAGCCTTTGATTATGGCAAGTGGCGCAATAGCGATTCACCAGCGCTTTGTTCGGATTAACGTTCGGAATAGCGGCCGTTTGAGGCGCCGCATTGAGTGCGCATACCGCAAATATGCAGAACAATAAGTTGCGCATTTTGACGTAGATAAGTATATATCTTGGATGCGTAGGCGGGAAGGCCCAAATGGAACCTAGATGATGCCGCCGAGCTCTCTGGCATGGGCATAAAGCCCCCGGTAAGTGGTGTAAAGAAACGGTTCGGGGTCGCCGGCCAATTGGCCTTCGAAATCCTTCATGGCATTGGCCGCAATGAGATCCTGCGGGCCCATACCTTGCTTCACCAGCTTTACCAGATGCTCGCGCACTTTGGTCACCAGGTCGAGACTCGTCTGCAGCTCGGCCTTGGTCATCACCGGTCCGCTGGCGGGCACAATCTTGGTCGTGTCGTTGGCCAGACTCAGCAAAGTGCGCTGGGCCTCCTGCATGCCACCGATCCAGCCGCCGGTGGGCCAGTCGAGCAGGGGAAGGCGGCCGGGTTGCACGGCGTCGCCAGCCACTAGGACGTTCGACTGCTTGAAGTACACGTAGATATCGCCGTCGGTGTGGGCCATCGGCAGCAGACCGTATTCGACCGGCTCACCTGCAAAGGTGGTCTTGCGCGTGGTGTAGAAGGTATCGGTAGGCAGGGCTTCTTTCGCACGCGGCGGGAAGACCTTCTTTTCCCAATCGTGAATGATCTCCTGGGTCATCCACAGTTCCGTGTTCACGTGCGAGGCGATCTTTGCGCCGGCCTTCGCCATGGCCTCATTGGCCCCGGTCGATTCGAGGTGCCAGTGGGTGTTGATAACGGTTTTAACGTTACCGGCGAGCGCGAGCACATCCTGCGCATGCGCGGTGTCACCACAATCCACCAGGAGACTTCCGCCGTCGCCTGTTAGGGCAACGATGTTGTTGCCGGCCCCCGTAAGCAGCGTCACCTTATCGGTGAGCTTCGCCGCCGTGAGGTTCTGCGCGAAAAGCGTGCGCGATAAACTCAGTGCCGCTGTACCGGCAGCCAGACGGTAGAAGAATTCACGGCGACGCGGGTTCATTGCGGTTCTATTGTAACGCTGGACGGAACGGAAAATTGGTCGGGCGCAGAGATTTGAACTCTGGGCCAACGGCACGTCTAGCAAGGGGGTGGGCACAAAAGTGGTTTGAATGACCAGCGTGGGGGATGACTGTAAGTCAATAGTAGGTAGCAGGGGCGGGAGCGCCTATTCGGTGAATAGGCGGCTCCCTGGGCTTAAAAGAGGAGTCACTCCTTAGCCTTGGATGAGAAGTTAACAGAAAAATCTTCAGAAAGATAGGCCATGTTCCAATCGACCCGGTACCCGCCTTGAGGAAGCTAGACGATTTCTGGCTGGCTTTCGAAACTGAGATTCGTCCCAACTCGGGCCAGACTCTTACCTCCTGGAGCCAGGAGATCGTCGCCATGTGGCGCTTCACCCGCGGCAACGGCATCACTGAAGGCTATTGTGTGGTTGACGGGCTTGGACCGTTTTCTGACGTAGGCTCTTGATCAGAAACGGGGGCAGGCCACAGAACCCAAGTTGATAAAACCAACTTGGGAGAAAGATTTTGATCAACTTAGAGATTCTGATAGGACTGCCCGGCTACCAGATTACCGGGATTGAAGGAGAGGGAGTGGAAGTTAGGATATCAGCCCGCTATGAGGGCGCGGTGTCCTGCGCGCACTGCGGCGCGAGCCGTCTGCGGAGCAAGGGGCGGTATAGCCGCCAGGTGCGCCATGAAAACATCGGTGCCCGTCACGGCGTGCTGAAACTGGAAGCCCGCAAGTGGCAGTGTTTAGATTGCGGGCGTTCGTTCCGCCAGCGTTTCCCTGGCATTCTGCCGTGCCAGCGTAGCAGCGAAGCGTTCCGCGAGATGATCTACCGCCAGCATCTGGACGGCATCAATCGCAGCCGCCTGGGGAGGCGTGAAGGGATCGGCGCGGCCACCGTCGAGCGTTATTTCCGGCATGGCCTCCAACGCCAGTTCAGTGAGTGGCACTCGCCCCGCTGCCCGCGAATACTGGGCATCGACGAACACTTCTTCACTCGTCGAAAGGGGTTTGCCACCACGCTCTGCGATCTGCACCATCATAGAGTCTACGATGTGGTGCTGGGCCGCTCTGAGCTCTCCTTAGAAACTTATTTCCAGAAGTTGGAAGGCAAAGCCGAGGTGCGGGTGGTGTGCATGGATCTGGCCACCAGCTACCGCTCTCTGGTTCGGCTCCACTTCCCCAATGCACGCATCGTGGCCGACCGCTTCCACGTCATTCGCATCATCAATCACCATTTCCTAGGCTGCTGGCGCGATCTCGATCCGGCTGGCAGCAAGAACCGTGGGCTGTTGTCGCTCATGCGCCGCCACCGCCATAACCTGCGCCCCGATCAGCACCTCCGGCTGGCAGCCTATCTGGAAAATTACCCCGCCTTGGAACTCATCTACCGGTTTAAGCAGCGGCTCTGCTATCTGCTGTTGAAGAAACATCGCACGCGCCGGCAATGCCAAAGCTTAGTCCCACGATTCCTCAAAGCCTTGCATCAGCTGCGCCACGCCGGTTTGCTCCAACTGGTGCAACTCGGCCAGACCCTCACATCCTGGAGCCAGGAGATCGTCGCCATGTGGCGCTTCACCCGCAACAACGGCATCACGGAAGGCTTCCACAACAAAATGGAACTCATCAACCGCCAAGCCTATGGCTTCCGCAACTTCGAAAACTACCGACTTCGCGTCAAGGTATTATGTGGTTGATCGACTTGGGTACGGGACTGCTCCCCCGTTTTTGGCGTAGAGCCCGGGCTTGGACCGTTTTCTGACGTATGGTCGGGGCGCAGAGATTTGAACTCTGGACCTCCTGGTCCCGAACCATGGGCCAACGGCACCTCTATCACTTACAGGCGTGCGGAAGCATTGCGAAGCTTTGCGTGATATTGCTAGTTATCAAAGACATGCGGGAATGTTTCGACGTGCGGCTGGTAACAGTGCGCAACGGTTCTATGTAGGGGGTGGGCACAAAAGTGGGCACAGTCGAATTCTTTTGTAACTCGGACCGATTTCGCTTTTGACTATTTTGAAGGCAGAATCAGTTCACAGGGTTGCGGGTCCCATTTAGCGCCGTCGGCTTCACGGCGGAAATGATTGCTGACAACCCAGGGCACATAGAGATACTGCGGATCTTCAACGATAGAGGTTATTACCAGGTACTCCTGGCCGGCATCTCTGTGGATGTCGTAATATTCCGTGAGCACCGCGTTAGCGCTGAACGGCACTCCGTTGTTGCGCAGATATCCGGGCCGCATGTTGGTGGTGACCACCTTTAGCGTGCCTCCCAGTTTGCGCGTGTCCGGTGGATTCGACCCCTGGGGCGTTTGTCCACCGAATCCGGGAGTGTTTGGATCCTGTGCGCTGATCTTCGAAGCATAGAAACGTGTGATCTGCGGTGACTGCCACTGCGCCACCGATTGTCCTTGCAGGGTAGCTTCACCCGCCGGCTGACGAGGCGCGCCGAATACCAACATCCGCGTCTGCTTGCCGGCGTCGATCTCCACCTTTAGCGTTGTGTCGTTCCCCCAAGCGATGTGCACGCGGCCGGGCTGGCGCATGATCGCAGGAGCTCCGTACGCCAAGCATTGCTTGCCTTGCGCGATATCCTTGGCGGCATCCCAGTTGTCGGCAACCTTTCGCGCTTCCGGCGTTAGCGGGATAGCATAGTAATCGCCCTTCGGCGCGGTCAGCATGCGATAGCGCCAGTCCTCGGTCACGAGGGCAACCCAGTAGCCAGTCAGGTCGATGGGGCAGCGGCTTTGGCGGTTTGTCCGGCTCCCGGTACTTGCGCATGAATCTCAGCCGCTGCGCACAGCACGACCACGGCAGTGAGAATAGATCGTAATTTCATTACCGGCTCCCTTGGCTTCCCGTCGCCTTCAGACTCTTGTAGACAGATTCGACGAACATATCTCCGGTCCAAGTTGGCTGGCTGTAGCGGCCGTCGTAATCGCGCGTAAGGCGTGCGGCCTTGACTTCAGCGAGCGATTTGCCTTTCTCGACCAAATCGGCCACGCGGTCTCGCAGGATGGTGATCATGTCGCGGTACTCAGTCACGTCGGCTTCATCGCACAAACGCCCGTGGCCGGGAATCACCATAGTGCCGCCTTCCTGCGAGATCTCCGGCACCGTGAGTTCGAGCAGATGGTTCAGCGCCTTGACCTCGCCCTGAATACTCCCCCCGCGCGCGAGATCGATCACCGGATATCCTACGGTGCTAAAAATCTCACCTGTGCTAATCACGTTCGATCCGCGGAAAAATACGATGCTGTCGCCGTCGGTGTGAGCCGGCGCCTCGGGAAAAAATCTGTACCGCCTCCCCGTTGAAGGTGAAGTCCTTGAGTTTCTCGAAGGTCATCGTCGGCAAACCTTTTCCGGGATATGCATCTCCGGGGCGCTGAGGCGTGTGAGGGTATTGTCCTGCGCGTAAATATTGACCTCGGCTGCAAGCGGTCCGCGGCCTTCGGCTGTACGCGTCCCGCCGGCACTGCTGATGATATCGTTGCCACCGGCGTGATCCAGGTCGGCGCTCGTGTTGACCATATACTTCAGTTGCTTGTTGGTTAGTTTTTTGAGCGCGGCCAGAATGCGATCCGCCATTTGTGCGGATCCGGTATCTACCATCAGCACGCCATCGTTATCCCGAAACTCGCCTACTTGTACGGTGACGTTGCCTGCGTCACTGGCGAACATGTAGACGTTGCCGCGGACGTGGAGAACCTCAATATCGGGCTGGGGCTGCGCGAGGACAGCCATCGCACGAGTAAAAGCAAGACCGGAAATCTCATTTTACGGGCACCTTTCTCCGCCTGCGTTCCTTCATGCTCTTTCTGCGAACTTGTTGAGGAAACCTGCTGCGGGGGGATCGTCATGGTCTTCAACTTCTTGCGGTATTCCGGAAACATGGTTTCCGCGCCGCCGCGGGTGGCCACGAAGGGGATTCCGTAGGCTTCCGAGAACCCGGTGACTACAGTGTTCGTTCCCGGCAGATGATGGGGCACCCAGCCATAGGGACGTGGAATCTCAGGCGCTGGCTGGCACGTCGCACCGTAAGCATGCGGCGGGCCCAATTGCTGATAGGGGTTCCACACGAAACTCTCGGTCCTGAGCAGCGGCTCGGTCAAATAGATTGGGTCGTAAGTGAGAGTTGTGACAGTCAAATATTTGTCGTGCAGATCAAAGAATTCGGTTAAGGTGGCCGTGTCGTTATAGGTGATGCCATTGCGCCGGAGATAGCCGGCCTTCATGTGAGTGGTCACAACCTTAAGGGTGTCGCCCTCCCATGTGCCGGTCGAAAATCCGCCCCAGGTATGTGCGGCGAACTTGGAAGGATGGGGCCGGTCCGTCCATCCATATTGTCCGGCTGGCGCCGCCAAAGGTGCCATCGATAATATAAGCGAGAAGCCGTCCAGTCGAGGGATCGATATCCGCGTGAATACTCAAATTGGCGGGCCCCCGCATGCTGTAGATTGCGTTGTGGGGGATGCACTGATGCTCCATGACAGAGACCAGATCGGCGTGCCAGGAGTCGGCGTGATAAAGCGCGGCTTCGTTAATCGGGAATCCCGTGTAGTCGCCGGGCGGCGGTCCCGGGTCGGTGCGCTCCAATTCATCCTCGTGATACATGCCCGACCATAGCCCTCTCAGACTGAAGCCCGTGGGCCCCCCCTGCGCGAATAGAGTCATATTCGCGAGAAGTAAAGCCCCTAAGAAAATTGTGACTCGACGCATTCGGCTCCTTGATAGTTGCGCCTAGCGCAACAGCAATGATTGTATCGCCCTCAAGTCTCGGGCTGTACTGTCCAATGGCGGGCCGTATTGAACGATATTGTTGGGCCCGTAGCTACCGTTAATACGGATTATCAGGCTTGTTTGTGGCTCAGGGATAGATCGAAGACACCCTTCTCTAGAGCGTCACCAGTTCAGACTCAGCGGGCATCTCGTCCCAGGTACGGCCTTCAATACAAGTGCGACCCGTCTTTTTCTTTTGGACGCCGCCCCATTGTTTTAAAGAAGAACGCCACGTCAGCCTTCAAGCATTGATAGAAAAACACCGCGCACGGTCGTATCCGAACGAGGCCCTTGTCACTTTTGTTTAGTTCAGGCCCGTGTTTTTGCGCCGTATGCCTATTTGTGCTCTATTGGAGATGCGTGGAACAGGGCAGAGTTAAACTGGCGCATTCTCTATTGCTAGGGGCGTAGGTGTGGGAAACGAAATTGTCTTTATTTCCAGTTTACGATCGTTTCCCAGTCTGTGTCGCGAGGCGGCTACACGGCTACCCGCAACTTAATCGCATCGTTTGGCGCGTGAACCAGATCCTGTTTGGTGCCAGGATACTCGACGTGCGCCACGCCGGTTATCGATCCCGCTTTTCCTCTGCCCCGTGACCCGCGAAGAGGATTGGGAAATGGATTGCAATGAATGCTACCGCCTGGAACGGTTCGTCCTCGAATCTCTAGTGTTCGCGGATAAAGCCGAGACAGCCCTGAGGTGTTATCTCATCACGCATGAATGGTCTGCCAGCGTGTCGGACGAGATGATATATCACGCCAAAGAGCCGAGCAGCAGAGGACGACGGATGAACGACATAAAGCCTACATGGCTTTTGTTGATCACAAGAAAGCTCACCAGTAGCGCTTCTGCGTCAGTCAGAGGCCAGCTATGCCGCCACCCTCAACTTGATCGCATCGTTCGGCGCGTGGACCAGATCCTGCTTGGTCCCGAGATACCGCTCCGTCGTCTGGACGGAAGCGTGGCCCAGCAGCAACTGGATCTGCTCAAGCTCGCCGCCGGCGGCGCGGCACAGCTTCGCGCAGGTGCGGCGGAGATCGTGAGGCGCGATGCCGGGAACGCCGGCCGCTTCGGCGTACGGCTTGAGGATCTGCCAGACGACCTTCTCGCCGAGGCCCTCGCCGGTGACTCGGTCGGCGCGATTCACGGGCCGGAAAACGTGCCCGTCCGTCACACCGGCGGGAGACGTCCACGCGTCGATCGCCACCTTCACCCAGGTCGGCATCGGCGCGGTGCGCACGCGGCCGTGCTTGCCGACCAGATCGACGATGCACCAGCGGCCATCGCGCTGCTGGATGTGAGCGAACGTGAGCGCCGCCACCTCGGACCGCCGCAGCCCGCAGCCGAGGAGCACGGCGAGGATGGCGCGGTCGCGCAGCCCGCGGACGGTCGTGATATCCGGCGCGCTCAGGAGCGCCTGCGCCTGCCGCAGCGACAGCCAGTTCCCGACGCGGATGCCTTGCGTCTTCGCGCTCTTCACGCGGCTGATGCCGGCGGCCAGCTCCGGCGCCAGCAGCCCGTTGTCCGCGGCCTCGGCAGCCAGCTTGCGGATCGCCGACATTCTAATAATGATGGACGACGAACCGAGGCGGCGGTCTTCCAGGGATACCCGCCAGGCGCTCACGGTGGCCTTGGTGAAGCCGGGCCGCGGCGCCTGCTGGAACCACCCCATGAACTCGTCCAGCGCCATGTTGTACACGCGTTTCGTAATCGGCGAGGAGACGCTGTCGAGCACGAGCGTCTTCAATTTCTGCCACTGCGCGATCTTTTCGAGTGCAATCAAATCGTTCATTTTGGGTCCTGTTAATGGGCATTATCGGTAGCTACGTCATGAGGACATTACCTCTGCCAGGCGAGAACATCAAGAC
>CAVXEM010000050.1:0-131128 GCA_963760575.1 Bryobacterales bacterium | reverse complement strand
AAAAAGGTCAGGTTGACCTGCCTCGATTTTCTCAGCCAGTCATAACTGAGGATTTCAAGATTTCGGCAAACTCGTTTGGCGTCCGGTAGCCCAGACTGCTGTGGGGCCATTCGCCATTGTACTCGTCCCGCCACGCTGCGATCTTCCCTCGTGCATCGAATAGGTTTCGAAACCAGTTCGCATTCAAACATTCATCCCGCAGCCGACCGTTGAAGCTCTCCACGTGCCCGTTCTGCATCGGCCGCCCCGGCTGAATGTGGATCAGTTGAATTCTTCGCTCTTCGCACCAACTCAGAAAATGCCGACTGGTCAACTCGGGCCCGTTGTCGCAACGAATCGCTTCCGGGTTTCCTCGACGTCCCGACTTACCGCTTCTAACGCACGCGTCACCCGACGGCTCGACAGACTCACATCGACTTCTAAGGAAAGGTTTTCTCGCGTAAAGGCATCCACCACCGTTAAGACACGAATGCCTCGACCTGTCGCCAGGGAATGGACACGAAATCCAGCGCCCACTCCTGATTCGAGCGCACCAGATGCGACGCCACCGCGACTCGCGCCAGCCGCTTCCGTTTCAGCCGCCGTACCATCAGTCCTTCGGTTCGGTCAGCCGATACACGCGTTGCGCGCTCGCGTCGAATCCTCGCTTGGTCACCAGCGCATGCAATCGTCGGTATCCGTAGCGTGGTTTCTGACGCGCCAGATTCACGAATCTCTTGGCGAAGCGCCGCGTTGTGATCCGGCCGCGGCTCGTAACGATAACTGCTGCGATCCAGTGCGATGAGCTTGCAGGCCCGACGCTCGCTCACCCCGAGTTGCTCGCAGGCGAACGCCACATCGGTCCTCACGCCGGCAAGCTCCACCCGTTTTTTCGGATCACCGCTTTCAGTACTTCCTTGTCGAGGCTGAGGTCGGCAACCAGGTGTTTCAGTCGCCGGTTTTCATCCTCCAGCCCTTTCAGTCGTTGTGCTTCATTGACGTCCATGCCGCCGTACTTCGACTTCCAGGTGTAGATCGTCGCCTCGCTGACGCCGATCTCCCTAGCCAGTTCCGGCACTTTGCGCCCGGCCTCGTGCTGCTTCAGCACGCCGATAATCTGCTCTTCTGTGAACCGCCCCTTCTTCATCGTCGGATCTCCTTTTCGTCGTCGTTTTCACTTCGCCGATTTTCGAGATCCTCAATTTTAACTGGTAGAGATTATCGAAGGCAGGTCAAGGTGAAGCGGGTTATTCGGCGGCATTCGACTTTCGGGTGTTGGAAATTTAGCAGAAGAGCTAGCGTCAGACCGGAGGCGTGAAGGTAGCTTAGACACTGGGCTATATGGATGCGAGCGAAGTGGTCCACGCATTTCAACTCGACTATAAGGCTGTCTGCGACGAGCAGGTCTGGAGTGTATTCGCCAATGACGAGCCCTTTGTAAGTTACTGGGTAGACGACTTGAGACTGGACTGCTATTCCTCGCAGGGTTAGTTCGTTTTTGAGGGCACGTTCGTAGAGTTTCTCTAGGAAACCGGCTCCCAGGGTGTTCGAGACTTCGTAGGCGGCGCCGATTACGGACTCGGTTAGAGCGTTTAGGTCCACCTACGATTAGTCTGGCGCGGAGGGGAGAATTCTCGTATCTGTTTTCTATCGGTTCCCATCTGCGAGCAAAAAAAGAGAATTGGCTCGCAGATGGGAACCGATTGACACAGGTAGCTACAGATTCGCGTTTATTTGCGTTCATTCGCGGCTCATCTACATCGCAGCGACGAATCAGAAGAGGCGGGGGAGGGTCTTTAGGATATCGGGATCGATGTTGTAAGGGTCAAGTAGGCAGAGTGCACGTGCGTAGCGATCGTAGGATGCACGCGGAAACACCTCCCTAGGGAGAATTTCGTTACAGTCTCCGGAGTAAGCATAAACATCGGGACGGCCGCCCGCTAGTGCTGTCAGCTGCTGAGTCCTATCGTCGTCAGCGTCGATGAAATGGAACTCCTTGAAGGGCGGCGTGATCTCAAGAGCATTCAGCGGGCTTCCTGGCACGAACTGGCCGGTGCGCTTCGAAAGATGAACCCCGGGTCCGGCAAATCCATCGATGTACATGTGGCGCAAGCCAGACTGCCTGGAAAGAATCTTCGAGTACTCGGTTGCGTAGTCCCGGATGATGGAGAGTTTCAACTCCGACCAAATGCCGATTTCATCATATTGCTTCGCCATATGATCTAAACAAAACAATATCAGATTGTTTGGGGTGGAAACTGGTAGCGGACGGCGAGAGTTCGGCGGTTCATGACGAGAAATTCGTCGCGGACGGTGCCGTCGGGGACGACGCGCTTGCCGCCGGAGTGGGTGGAGAGTTCGGGGACGAGGGTCCAGCCGCGCTTCTTGGCGGCTTTGTCGAGGAGGGTTTGGAAGGGTCCTTTGAGGCCGAGCTCGTGGGTGACCTGTTGGGATTTAAGGTACTGAAGATCCTTGAGATAGGTCTTGATGATCGGGTCACTGGGGGACAGTTCGAGCATCGGCTTCTCTGTATCGTATCAGGACGGACGTGTTTTCTTATTTGCGTCCACTCGCGTTCATTCGCGGCCAATCTTGTTTTTTTGGCTCTAGGCTAGGGCGGCGTTTAGGATTTCTTGGATTAGGGTGTCGTAGGACACGCCGGCGTTTAGGGCGGATTGGGCGAAATCTTCATCCTCGGCTAGCGACGGGTTGGGGTTGGCTTCTATTACGAAGACGTCGCCTTTCGGCGACAGTCTCACGTCGATACGGCCGAAGCCACGGATTTTTAGTAGGCGGTATACCTTTTTTGCTAGTTGCGCCAGGTGTTCGGGCATGCGGTCGGGTAACGGTTTTGCTGGGCCGTTTTTGATGCCCCATTTTTCGCGGTATTTTTCGTTCCACTTGGCGTGATACGTCGCGAATTTGGGGGTGTCTTCGGGGACTTGTTCGAAGAAGATTTCGCGCGTCGGGAAAACTGTTAGGCGGTGGTTGCCTAGCACGCTTAAGTAGAGTTCGCGGCCTTCTATGTACTCCTCGATTAAAACGTCGCAGTTGAATTTTTGGTGGATGAAGCGCATGCGCTCTAACGCTTCTGTCTCGTCTCTTGCGAAAGACGACTTGCTGATGCCGTCGGAGGATTCTTCTCCTACGGGTTTCACGAACGCGGGATAGTTGAAGCGCTTCAGGTGCCTTAGGGGATGGGCGTGGTGGGAGACTACGAAATTTGGGGAGTGGACGCGGTGGTAGGCTAGCACCTTTTTCGCTAGGGCTTTGTCTTTGCAGAGCAGGAGGGCGTCGGGGCCGGCTCCGGTGTAGCGCACTTTCATTAGATCTAGGAGAGCTGGGATGTTGGGTTCGTGGGAGCGGTCGTGGTGGAAGGATTCTGAGAGGTTGAATACTAAGTCCGGCGCGTAGGTCGTGAGCTTATCGACGATGGCGGGGACGTTGTCGAAGACGGCTAGGGTTTCTACTTCGTGGCCTAAACGATGCAAACACTCTAGAACGCTGGCTTCGGTGGGCTTATCGTGTTCTTTGAGTGTCTCGGGGGAGAACTCCTGGTTGGGGTCTACGGCGTGTGCGAGGTCGAAGAGGGCTAGGATTTTCATGCTAGACGGACCTCTTGAAGCGGCCGGTATATAGATGATTGGTGACCAGGGCGGCTAGATAAGATGCCAGGTCGAAGTAGAGGCGGGCGGGGCCCGTGGGGGCTTTCAGTTTTAATTCCTGGCAACGTTTTGTAAGTTTGTGGACTAGCATGTTGACGGTGTATTTGCGTTGGCCGGTCCACTGGACGATGGAGGCGATTAGGGCGGCGCGGTGTTGGCGCATGAATTTGGCGGCGGACTCGGCGCTGGGCTCGCCGTTGCCGAAGATGGAGCGGAGGTCGGCATCATAGACGTCGGGGAAATCTTCGGCGTAGAGTTTGCGGCGGGCGGTGTAGTGGCGGGCTAGCGTGGTGCGGAGTTTGCGGGCGTCGGAGATGCGGCGGCCTCGCTTGACTACGGGTCTGGTGGCGGCCACTTCTTGCATCAGGGTGTCGACGTATTCGATTTTCTCCAGCGCTTTCCATCCGCGGTAGCGCTGGCGCCAGTCATCGGGAGGGCTGGAGAGCCAGACGGCGAAAGTTTCGGCGAAGTCTTCGTCGGGGTGGGCTTGGGCGTACCAGTTGGGTAAATGGCGGACGAAGCTGCGGCTGTAGGGGCGCGGGGTGTAGGTCTCGGGCGCGTATTCGGCTTCGGGGCTGCCGAAAATGCTTTGCCAGTCGGGGCGCTGGGAGAATTTGTAGGCGTGATCGATGGCGTGTCCGCATTCGTGGCGGAGGAGCATTTGGCACCATTCGGCGGTGCCTCCTTCGACTTCCAGCATCTGGCGGAGTTCCAGGGCTTTGAGTCTGGGGTGCGCCAAGTAAAACGGGATGGCGATGGCGGGGGCGCCTGCGGGGGAGAACCATTCGTCGCCCAGGTAGCAATCGGGGCGGAGGGCTACGCCACGCTGGGCCAAGTCCTCGTGAAATTGGCGGAGGCGGGGTTCTAGTTCGGAGCCTTCGATGCGCACGCCTAGATCGCAGATGCGGAGGGCCAGGAGCTCTTCGTCTTTTAGCGCGATCCACGCGGGTGGGGCGGGGGGAGCTGGGGGCGCTGGGGCGGACGGGTCCGCCGCGATTTCCATTTCTATATCGTACGCGCTGCGGGTTGGGGTGTGGTGGAGTAGTCCGGTTTCGAACATGCGGTAGACGGCTTCATGCATGCCGCAGCGGTGGTAGACGGCTTGGGCGCGGTGGTTGTGGGATTCGACGTAGAGGCGGAGTCCGCAGACGTTGGCACGCTGGCGGGCTAGGGCATCGACGTGGGCGTAGAGGGCTTGGAAGACGCCGCGGCGGCGGGATTCGGGGAGGGTGTAGACGCTTTGGATCCACCAGAACTGGGCGTTGCGCCAATCGGACCATTCATAGGTGATCATCATTTGGCCGACGGGGCGGCCGGCGTGTTCGGCGATCAGGTAGAAGCCGCGGGTGGGATCGTCGAAGACGGCGCGGACGCCGGCGCGGAGGAGGTTGGGGTCGAGGGCGCGGGCTTCGGTTTCGAGCGCCATCGCGGCGTTGCCTCGGCGAGGAATTCGGCGTCTTCGTGGGTGGCGGGACGGATGGTGATTTCGGGCATTTCTCGACTTATAGCAAACGCGGGGTGTGCGGTGGATACTGCTTGCTTTCGATAGAATTGGGGGCGTGGCCCAGCAGTTTACTATTCTCAATCCTTGCTCGAAGCGCTGGCCGGAGCTGGCGGGTGAAGGCCGCACGCGCTTTTGTCCGGCCTGCGAGACTTTTATTCACGCACTAGAGCAATATTCCGACAAAGAGATCGAGGATTTGCGGCGAGAATCAGGGGGTCGGTTGTGTGGCTATCTGGCGGCCGAATTTCTTCCGCCGCCTCGCAGCCGGCGCGCGGTTCTGTTGGGAGCGCTGCTAACCGCGGCTTCGCCAGTGATGGCGCAGTCCGGTCGAGTGCGCATTCGCGTGACGGATGCGATGGGTGCCGTGGTCCCAGGGGCTGTGGCTTCGCTGTTCGGAACGGACCGGAAGGTGGCTTTGACGGGGCGCGCAGACGAGGCAGGAGAAATCGTACTGACGGGCGTTCCCATGAAAGTTTCAGAAGTAAGAGTGACCCATCCTGGGTTCAAAATCTTTTCGCTCGTCGGCGTCCCTAATTTGAATGCAGACGAGTTGAAGCTCGACGTAAAGCTGGAAGCCGGCGGCGAGGTTATGGGCGTCGTCTCATTCAAGAAACGCAAGCATTGGTGGCTGTTTTAGCATTGGCTCTCCCCGTGCATTAGCAAGGGTGTTGAGGAAAACATGAAACGCAGGGAACAGTCATTGATTGTTGCAGATGCGAAGCCGGGGGGCACGGGCGTGTGTGGGATAAGGCCCAATTCCGGTGGTGCCAATGGTCCTTTTCGCGCAACATTCTTTGACGGGAAGGGAGTGGGCCATGTTTGAATCCAGTTTTGTAGACGCAGGAAAGACTCGCCGACCTTGGATGGTTTTGGTGGGGGGTGCTTTCGAGGCGATGTTGATTGGCGTGGTGATTCTGGTGCCGCTGCTCTTCGTGGACACGTTGCCAGAGCGCGGGTTGTTTAAAGCGCTGATGCTGGCTCCGGTGCCGATGGCTCCGCCGGCGCCTCCGCCGCCGATGATTGCAAAGCGAGTTCCGCGCGCGGCTGTGGTGGCGCGGAAGTTTAATCCGGCGGTGCTGGTGAGTCCCGTGGTGGTGCCTAAGGAAGTGGCGATTATTAGCGAGGCTCCGGCGCTGCAGACGGATGTTGTTGTGGGCGGCGTTCCGGGAGGGATTCCGGGAGTGGGCGTGGGCGGCACGGGGACTGGGTTCTTTGGCGGTGCGCTGCCGGTGGCTGCGCCGCCTCCGCCTCCTCCTCCGCCACCGAAGGTCGCGGCTGCGCCGCATAGCGGGCCGAAGCAAATCACGGTTGGAGGGGATGTCGAGGCTGCGATGCTGTTGGAAAAAGTACAGCCGGCGTATCCTTCGATGGCGCGGCTGGGGCGCATCTCTGGCACGGTGAGGATGAAGGCGGTGATCGGCACGGACGGTAAGATCAAAAATCTTACTGCGGTCAGCGGGCATCCGTTGCTGGTGGATGCGGCGATGAACGCGGTGCGGCAGTGGGTTTACAAGCCCACGGTGCTGGACGGGATGCTGGTGGAAGTGAACACGGAGATTGTGGTGCATTTCGGGCTGGCTACGCCGGGCGCGCCTACCGGGTAAAGTCTCCTGGTAATACACGGGAAAAATGGGGACACCCTGGCAGGCAAAAAGAGTGTCCCCATTTTTTGGGAGGGTCGCGACTTGGATATGATCGGAATATCATGTTTAAGCGCGGATTTTTGCTCCTTTTCGGGCTGGCGCCTTTCGTTACCGCGGCGGGGCCGGCTATTCAACTATCCGTCGATGCAAGTGACATGCCTCGGCGGATTTTGCACGCTAAGGAAACGGTACCGGTTTCGGCGGGCATGGTGCGGCTGGCTTATCCGAAGTGGATTCCGGGGGAGCATAGCCCTACGGGTCCGGTAACCGACGTTGTCGGTCTAAAAATCACGGGCGGCGGGAAGACGCTGACTTGGCGGCGCGATCCGGTAGAGTTGTTCATCGTCACGGTAGATGTGCCGGCGGGTGTGACGTCGATCGACGTGGCGTTTGATTTTCTGGTGCCGCCGGACGCTTCGGGATTCTCTTCGGGCGCTTCCGCTACATCGCAACTGGGGTTGATGAGCTGGAACCAGGTGCTGATGTATCCGGCGGGGACTCCTTCGGACCAATTGGATTTGAACACTACGCTGAAGGTTCCGCGCGGGTGGCGCTATGGGACGGCGCTGCCGATTGCTCGCGAGACTGGGGACACGATCGAGTTTCAACCAGCGTCGCTGACTACGGTGGTCGATTCGCCGGTGATCATGGGGGCTAACTTCAAGAGTATTGATTTGGCGCCGGGGGATAAGACTCCACATTATTTGAATCTTGCGGCGGATTCTCCGGCGGCTTTGGAGATTTCGCAGGATAAGATCGATAAAATCAGGAACTTGGTTAAGGAAAGCGGGGCGATGTATGGGTCGCGGCATTATCGTGACTATCACTTCCTGGTTACGCTGAGCGATCATGTGGCACATTTCGGACTGGAGCATCACGAGTCGAGCGACGACCGGGTGGCGGAGAAGACGCTCACGGACGATACGTTGTGGCGCAATGAAGGGTCACTGCTGCCGCATGAGATGACGCACTCGTGGAACGGCAAGTTCCGGCGGCCGGCGGGGCTGGCGACGGGCGATTATGAGAAGCCCATGGACGGCGCGCTACTGTGGGTCTACGAAGGGCTGACCAATTATCTGGGCGAGGTATTGGCGGCGCGCAGCGGGATTTGGACGGCGGAGCAGTATCGGGAGAATCTGGCGAATGAGGCAGCGGAGTTGGATAATACTCCGGGTCGCGACTGGCGGCCGCTGGCGGATACGGCTACTGCGGCGCAGTTACTTTACGACGGGCGGGCGGATGGGAGTAGCTATCGCAGGAGCACCGATTTTTATCCGGAAGGGTCTTTGATTTGGCTGGAGGCGGACACGCTGATTCGGCGGGAGAGCAAGGGGCAGCGGTCGCTGGACACTTTCGTGCAGAGTTTTCACGGAGGGGCGGGGGGCAAGCCGGAGTTGAAGCCGTACACGGCGGACGAGTTGTATGCGGCGTTGAATGCGGTGCAGCCTTACGACTGGCGCGGGTTTTTCGAGCAGCGGGTGTATCGAATTCAGGCGCGGGCTCCGCTGGGTGGGATTGCGGCAGGCGGGTGGCGGCTGGTTTATAGAGATCAGCCGTCGGAGATGTTCAAGGCTGCCGAGACGGCGCACAAGGGTGTGGATGTGCGGTTTTCGATGGGGTTGCTGCTGAGCGAGCAGGGGGATGTGATCGATGTGGTCCCGGGGAGTCCGGCGGATCGCGGAGGGATGTCGGCGGGGGCGAAGGTGCTGGCGGTGGGTGGGCGGCAGTTTTCGAGCGATGTGATGCGGGCGGCGATTAAGGATGCCAAGGGCGGGTCGGCGCCGATTGAGTTGATCACTAAGGATGGGGACATTTATAAGACGTTTCGCGTGGACTGCCACACGGGGGAGCGGTATCCGGATCTGGAGCGGGTGGCGGGGCAGGCGGATTTGATGGGGGAGATTCTGCGGGCGAAGGCGAAGTGAGCCGTCTGCGAGCAAGAAAGGAATATGGCTCGCAGATGGGAACCGATGGACGCAGATAAGAGAGAACTCTACGAGTCGAGGCCGGAGGCTTCGTGGTCGCATCAGTTGACGTACGGACAAATATGTCCGAGCATTGATCTATGAGGGGCGCGGAGTTCCTCAGGAAGGTGAAGCGTATCGGAGAGCGTCGCGGGATTGCGGTGAGGTTTGAGGCTAAGCGCGGCAAAGGGAGTCACGGGACCTTGTATTTCGGAAGTTCGCGGACGATACTGCAAGATCTGAAGAAGGAACTTCCGCTCGGAACTATGCACGCGATGTTGCGGCAACTTGGTCTGACTTTGAAAGATTTCGAATAACAGAGGAATCATGCGAAGCTTTGTCTACCCAGCGAAATTGAGTCCTGAAAAGAGGGGCTTCACGGTGCAGTTTCCTGATCTGCCAGAGGCGATCACTAGCGGCAAGAACCGTGCGGATGCTTTATTGCAGGCGGCCGATTGTCTGGAGGAGGCGGTGGCGGGGCGTATTGCGGATGGACTCGATCTACCGGCACCAAGCCGCGCGGGCAGGAGACAAGTCCAGGTAGCGCTACCTGCTCCGATGGCGGCGAAAGCGGCTTTGTACCTAGCGATTCAAGAAGCTGGACTAACGAATAGCGGACTGGGACGAAAGCTGGGACTCAACGAGAAGGAGATTCGCCGCATGTTGGATCCGCGGCATGCGACCAGGTTGTCGCGGATTCAGATGGTGCTCGATTTCCTGGGAAAACGGCTAGTGGTTTCCTTGGATAACGCGGCTTAGTGGCGTGGAACTTTTTGTTGGTCCGTTTTTTGGGGCAATAAATACGTTGCCTCATCACTCCAGCGTGCGCGATGATGGGGCATTCCCTGGAGGCAAAGCCGATGAGCATTATCCACGTTGGGCATATCAAATCGACCTGCGAGAAGCGGTTTGGTGGGTTGATTGATGCCAGCGACATCCACACGCAGTCCCTGGAAGATAAGGAAACCCATATTCTTTCAAGGGCGCTTGCTGCCTTTGCTATCGCCGAGATCGCGAAGGTAGATGACCGAAGTGCCGCTGAAGCTGTAGTTGATGAACAGGATGATGACGGAATCGATGCGTTCTATTGGGATCGATCGGAACATATCTGTTACTTGGTCCAATCCAAGTGGGTAAAGAGTGGAAACGGCACTATCGATGTTGGATCGATCCTAAAATTTGTTCAGGGCATCAATCATTTATTGACGGACAAAAGAGATTCTCTAGGGCCGAAGCTTAAGGCCAAAAACCAGGACATCCAGGAAGTGTTGGCGGATTCGCGCGCAACGTTCGTTCTGCTCATTTGCTATACGGGGCAACAAGCACTTTCCATTGAAGCGAAGAAACCCCTTGACGAACTCCTCGATGAATTGAATGATGAAGAAAATCTAGTGAGCTTGGTCACTCTTCGGCAGAAGGAATTACACGGTATCGTTGCGCAGCATGCCTTAGGTGAATCGGTTGACTTCACCGTGATGCTCCACGAGTACGGGCCCGTTCGCGAACCTTACAAGGCTTATTACGGCCAAGTTGATGCGGCCGATATTGTGACTTGGGGTAAATTTGGGGATCATCTGTATCACAAAAATATTCGAGGTTTCAAGGGGAACACGGATGTGAACGAGGGCATTGTCTCGACCATCAGAAACAATCCCGAAAATCTCCTGTATTTCAATAATGGAATAACGATCCTCTGTTCTCAGTTGGACAAGCAACCACTCGGCGGGAAGACTCGCACTAGTGGGGTATTCGACTGCAAGGGTGCAAGCGTTGTCAATGGCGCGCAAACCGTGGGCAGTATCATTTCGGCCTTTTCTTCCGTCAGCCCAGCACCCCAAGCGCGCGTCATGGTGCGCCTAATTTCCCTTCAAGATTGTCCCTCGGAGTTTGGATCTGATCTGACCAGGGCTGCGAACACCCAGAACCGCATTGAGAAACGGGACTTTGCGGCATTGGACGAGCATCAGAGCAGGCTTAGGACTGAGATGCTTTTGTCGTATCAAAAAGACTATGTATATCGAACTGGAGACAAGCCGCCAATTGAGGAGGGCGGATGTACTCTTGATGAGGCCACCGTAGCTCTTGCGTGCGCGAATTCTGATTTGGGCTACGCGATGATGGCAAAGCGCGAAGTCAGCCGCCTATATGAAGACATCAAGGCCGCCCCATATACGGTGCTCTTTAATTCTTCAACGTCGGCACTCCGCCTGTGGCGAGCCGTTCAAGTAATGCGGAAGGTTGACTCATCTCTTAAGAGCGCCCAAGCGACCCTGGAAGGGAGATTGCGGTTGATAGCGATTCATGGGAATCGCTTCATCCTTCATCTCGTTTTCAAAGACATTGGCGAAAGCGCCTTGCTTAATTCAGGTGCCGATATTGACAGCTTGGATATTCCTTTTCACGTCGGCGAAGCACTGGCCAGCACAATCTTCTGTGCGAATGAACTCTTTCCGACTGCATACCCCAGCAATCTCTTTAAGAATGCCACCAAGTGCAGGGCGCTTGAGCAGGCAATCCACAATCATGTTGAGAATCACTGATACTTCCCGCAAGCTTCTGCGGATCTGCCAGAGCACACGGTGAAGTAGTGAATCAATCGTGAGCTGGCTCGTTATCTGTGTCCATCGGTTCTGATCTGCGAGCAAGAAAAAAGAAATTGGCTCACAGATGGGAACCGATGGACGCAGATAAGACGGAATTCTACGAGTCGAGGCCGGGGGCTTCGTGGCCTAGGGTCTGGACGTATTCAATGTAGGAGCCGGGGTAGACTAGCGGATCGCCTGCGCCTGGTTCTAGGGCGCAGATGTTTTGTCTACGTCGTCAGCGGAGAATTGGAACGCGCCGGCTAGGGTGCGGGGGCAACCGGATTTGATGGGGGGAGACTACACGGGCGCACGAAGTGAGGAGCGAGGTGATAAGCTCACGTTTGGATCAGAAAGGGAGAAATGCAATGACGATTGTGCTGACGCGAACGACTTTGTTAACGATGGCAGTTTTGTTCATCGCAGTTGCCGTTTTACTCGGGAGCGGTGTTCCGGCGGCGGTTCACTATATCGGCCACGACAAGGTCACGGAAGTGATGACCAAAGGCGGGCCCATCGTGAGCGATCCGGGCTTGGTGGTTTTGGCAAATCGCCGGACGGCTGGCGAGGTTGAATACCACGAACATACCAACCACGTGTTCGTCCTGGTCGAAGGCGAGGCGACGCTGGTCGTGGGCGGAACGATGGTCCAGCCCAAGCGCACCGCGTCCGATCAAATGCGCGCTCCCTCGGTCGAAGGCGGAACGACTTACCATTTGAGCAAAGGCGACGTGATTACGATTCCGGCAAAGACGCCGCATTGGTTCAAGGAAGTCCCGACGAAGACGGTAGCGTATTACGCGGTGAACATCGAGAGCGAATAGGCGTAGTAAGTCTTGCCGGGCCAGCGCTCTATTGGATGTTACGCCAAGTCGGTTTGAAGTGCGGAACGCTCGCGGGGTCGATCTCAAGTTGATCGTGCCGGTGTCGAATTTCGCCCTTGCGGACTGTGACTTTCTTCGAACCAGAACACGCCGTCCACAGCACGGCTGCTGAAATCGCAAAAACCAAATTGAGGACTACAATCAGTTCCCAGCTCATCCTGAGGCGATAGTACAGTCTGGGGTCATGTAGATCGATAGGCCGAAGGTGCCAATCCCATAGTACGTTTGGTCCAAATTGTAGTCCAGATTTAGAAGCCTCGAAGGGCTCCAAGAGGCGCGATAAGGTGGTTCGCTGATGTTTTGCCGCAAGGCGAAGCAGGCGTTGAAATACCAGGGCGGTCATAAACGCATCGCCGGGCGCCGTGTGCCGGTCGTGCGGAATGATATTAAAGAGGACACACAGAGCGTCCAACGAGTACTCTTGAATCGGCGGCCGGCCCGCGAAGGCGCCGTCGCGTTCCAGATGAAGTGTCAAACTCATGGTGTCCAGACTCGGATTCTGTAAGCGGAATCCGAAGTGGCGTTCGTACCCGGCGTTGAAGGTTTCGACATCATGCCCGATTATGATGTCCGATGATGACTCCGTCACCCAGATATTTTAAAAACTCCTCGAGCGCGGCCGGCTCGTCGATTCCCGCCCGGCTCTCCTCGCGAGTAACGCCGTGTACGGTCACGGCGCTGGAGTTGTAATTCACCTTCAGCAGCGCTTCGAAAGAGTCCTCAAGCAGAATTTCGTGATTCGACACCGCGATGGCGCCGATGGTTACGATGCGATCTTTGCGCGGATCTAGACCCGTGGTCTCCGAATCGAGCACGACAAAACGGATCTGCTCGATGGGCAGGTCCGGCCGCCACTTCATAGCGCATCCAGCCAATCGCCGCGCCCCGCAAATTCGAGCAGATTGTGAATCGAACGGAAACCACTTTTGAGAACTTGGCGGTCATGCCGGCTAATAAGGGAGAGCGGCAATTCCGCTCCGCTTGAGTTGAGGCGCAGTCCGGCACGCGCTTGGTGAAAGAGCACAACCGACGTTGTTTCGGCTGCCTCCCGAAAGATGGATTCGCGGGAAGGAAAGCGGCGCCGGGCTTCTTCGAAACGAAGACGAGTTGGGGCGCCCAACGCGCCGCCGGATGCCAAACTCAAAACGCGCGCAACGTCGACCAGCGGTTGGAGCGCGCTGTTCTCCAGGCGGAATGTGTCAGTCTTTTCGCCGGACTCTTCCACCACCAGATCGTGAAAAAAGGTAAGCGGCGGAAGGTTGGAGAGGCAGTCGTGCGCCAGGATGCGGATGAACGAGGTTTCAACGGCGAGTTCGGCGCGGATATGCGATTCGAGCTCGCTAAAAAGACCGCTTGGCCCGCTGACCGGGCGTAGGTCGAAGAACGCGTGCGCAAGGTACGCCTGCCTATCGATCGGATCGCGAATCCACCCCGAGAAGCGCGCCTTCCATTCGCTAAGACTGCCGCTTGAGCACGGCTCAACCAGGAGAAAGCCACACTCCGCCAGCCCGCTCTCAAGACCTGGGATCTCATCTCCGATGACAGCAATACGCGGGGCAACTTTCGTGAGGAGTTCCCGGCGGCCAGAAGCTCCGCAAAAGCATAGCAGTCGCCCGGAGTTGCGATCAGCGGTGAGTTGGAGCAGCCGCTCCACAATCCGCCGATTGACGAGATCCGCGAAGGACGCCAGCCATTCCATCGCCGAGGGCGAGAGATGCTGCAGAATCCAGGCACGGGCGCGCTCATTGAGCGAGCGGAGAATATTCACTGCGGGTGCCGCCGCGATCTCCTGGAGGATAAGAAGAGGATGGTCGCCGAATGCAGGCGTGAGCATCGCGGCGGTAACTATCCCCTGGAGAGCGGCGTGGGGGGAACCGTCCCGCGTGATGGCCGCGGCGCTCGCCCCCGCTTCGGCCATCGCCATGACGCAATCGCTCACCGACGTTTGCGGCGGAAACACGACATCGGCCGCCTGCGCGATTCTTTGCGCAGGCCCTTCGGGGCCTAGCGCACCGGCAACGATCCAATCGAGGAGATCGGAAGTTGAAAGCAATGCAGAAAGTTGCCCGCCGTCGGTGAGCGCGAGAACCTGCGCTCCGGATTGATTCAAGAGGCGCGCTGCTTCGCGGATGGGCGTCGACGCCGGGCAGTGCAGCGGTGCACGATCGTTTACGACATCTGCTAGAAAGATTTCGTGGGGCTGGAGGCGCTCGCCTGGCGCCTTATAGTCTGCCGTAACTGCGGAATACGCTGCTATATATTGCGCAGCCGCGGGGTGGCGTGCCAGCAGCGGCTCCAAATCCGCGGCGTGCAAAGCGTAAAGCACCACATCGCCCGCCGTTTTAGCGGAGTGAAGACTGCTAGGCGAGCCATTGAAGCGCTCGATGCCGATCATGTCCCCGGCCCCGCGAATATCGCGAAGAGCAGGGGGATCGACGGATTCGTCCCAAAGTAAGACGGAACCTTGCTGGATAACATAGATGAACGGGGTGTGCGGCGAGGCCTGCCAGCAGATGTACTCGTCGGATTCATGGAATTTCACCCGGCCGCGTGCAGCCAGCGCGACCAGCTCAAGTTCGTCCATGAATTGGAAGGGCGGATGCTGCTTGAGAAAATCTGCGACGCGGTAGGGAATGGCGGCCGTCTGCATGCTAAATTAGAAAACTCTCCCCAAGATGGCCATGCAGCTTGCGCGGCACGAAAATGGCGTCCAACGATCCTTGGAGTGTAGCATCAACGCGTCCGGCGCTTTCACTTGGTAGAGACCAAACAGCCAAGTGCGTCAGGCTTCCAAGCTCCGCACCACGCTTCTCGCGATTGGACCGGTTTGGTCGCGGCGCCACGCCCCGCACTGGATGCTCGCGATAATAACGGAGGATCGGGTGACCCTCCAGCTCCAGCTCGCAGATCTGACCGGTCGCTAGACCTGGATCGCCACTCTACTGTCGGGAAGAGCAACCAGGACCGTCAGCTCGTTTTCGCCACGGAGGCCCATTCCCGCGACCGTCTCGCCACGTACTGCCGAATGTCCTGATCCCCACCGGGCGTCGTATTGAGAATGGCAGGCCCCTCCGCTTCGCTGCCGAGTTCCTTGGCGCCTTCGTCCGCTTGCGCCGGCACGGGAACGAAGGCTGGTAACTTCTTGTCGTCGCGTCTCCGCAGGTACCACATTAACGCCGAGCTGGTAATACCCGTAACCGGTTTGGTCGCGGCGCCGGGTGACCCTCCAACTCCCGCTCGCAGATCTGACCGGTCGCTCGATCTGGATTGCCACTCTAGTGTTGGGAAGAGCAACCAGGGCCGTCAGCTCGTTTTCGCCGCGGAGGCCCATTCCCGCGACCGTCTCGCCACGTACTGCCGAATGTCCTGATCTCCACGGGGCGTCGTATTGAAAATGGCAGGCCCCTCCGCTTCGCTGCCGAGTTCCTTGGCGCCTTCGTCCGCTTGCGCCGGCACGGGAACGAAGGCTGGTAACTTCTTGTCGTCGCGTCTCCGCAGGTACCACATTAACGCCGAGCTGGTAATACCCGTAATCACCATCACATTAAAAAGCAATTGGAGCGCACGTTGGTCGAATCCCATGCCTCAATTCTTGGCTGAGACCCGTGTATGCGAAATGGGCTGTTGCGTCCAATTTCGTGTGGTACGAGTCGCTGGGTCCACTGGAACGACAGTACTGCGTCGGCGGCGCTTCAGAAGTACAAGGCCCTGCGGGACACATGTGGGCCTTATCTCACGAAGCAGCAGTGAGGTGGGTGTTGGACGAGGAAACGGCGCGTACCGGTCTGTTCGACTCCCTCCAAGGGAGAACGATCGATCCAGCAGCCTTACAGACAGGGCAAGGTGCAGTAAAAGCTACGGTATCGGAACCTAGCTACCCTGGGTCGATGCCGCATTCAGAGACGTGCCTACCCGCGAAAAAATAGTGCTGATAGCGTCCCCCACTGGCGGGAACGCAGCCCCGGCGGCCACGGCCACAAAGCCGGCCATTAAGGCGTACTCAATGAGGTCCTGGCCATGAGTATCTTGCCAGCGCAATATCCTGTAAAGAATGGTCATGTCCAATGCTATTTCAGTTTGTGCTCGGAGGCACTCAGGGATATCCCCCGAGCCGTCTAGTTATGTGACTGACTATTTCCCCCCGAAAAGGGGGGTAGGACTAGGGTGCCAGGGCTAGTCCTTCCTGTGGCCCCGAAATCTAGACGAAAATCATGCCTGGGCACCAGTCCCCGCCGACGTCACGTACTGGCAGTTGAACACTAACCGGCAGACAACGCGCAGAGCCGGCACTAACCCTGCGCTTCTGGATTGTTGCGGTGATTGTTGCGGTCCAGAGCCGGGTTAACCTGCCTCAGTTCCCAGCGCCGTCAACTGGCCCCGCAGAAACGCTGCCTCTTGGGGCTGTCCGAGAAGGTCGAACAGAAGCACTTGGCGCTCCAGATTCGCCTTCAGCTCGGGCATGTGTTCCGGCTGGAGGGATTCCCACACTCTGCCCGCCCTCTTCCCGAGCCGCAGCGCTTCCTGATAACATCCGTTGTCTTCCTCCAGTTGCGCCAGCGTTTCATAACCCGTCGCCAGGCGAACCCCGCCCGTGCGCTCAAAGGTTGCCACCGCTTCGAGTAACAGTTCGCGCGCCCGCGAAACGTTCCCCCATCCCAGATAGCGGTGAGCCAGCTCCCACTGCGTTTCCGCGATCCCGTCCAGATCCTGGCCCGTCGTTCGCAGTTTGGCGGTTAATAGCCGTTCGAACTCAGCGGCGGCTCCGGCAATGTCTCCGCTCGCTTCTAGCGATTCGGTCAAGATGCGCAAATCCACGGCTGCGGCCGGCGAATCCAAGCCCTCATGCTCTTCGTGGATACGGATCGACCGGCGCAGACACCGTTGCGTTTCCGCATGATTTCCCGACGCATGCTGCACCGCACCCAAATCGCTGAGTTGCTGTGCCGTCGAAGGATGGCGTTCCCCCAAACTCTGTTCGTGAATGGCAACACTCTCGGCGAGAGACTCGATGGCCTCGCGGAATCGGCCGTGCCGCTGCCGCAGTAATCCCAAACGGTGCAGGCGCAGCGCCCGCTGCAGCGGATCGCGCCGCCGGCGCTTGCCTTCGAGAACGTCCAATTGCTGCATCAGGTTTTCCGCTTCTTCGAGGGCGCCGCTTTCGGCGGTGATGATCAGAAGGGCATCTAAGGCCTGTAGTTGTAGTTCGCGATCGCCGCTGCGCGTTGCCAGGTTGACAGCCGAGCGAACCGTCTGTTCGGCGTCCGCTAATTTCTGCGAAGCACCGCTGAGCTGATGCTGCCGTCGCTGCGCCTCTCCCAGTTCCAATCGCAACAAGATGCGCTGGTCCGGGGATTCATGCCCGCGTTCGCCTTCGACCGCCCGCGCCAGATGCAATTCCGCGCCCGCGTAATCGGATTCTTCAAATAGGCGCTCGCCCTCTTTCCGTTCCTTCCCTAAGTCCCATGAAGTGAGGCTCGAGCCCACCGATCCGCTCCCTGAAAGACCAAGCAGGGAGCGCAGATTTCCAAGCATCCTATTCTCCAACGGACATTTTTCTAGCAGGAATTCTTAGTCCGCTAATCAAATGGATGATCGGCGGTGGCAGTTGTAAATTCGCCCCCGAGTAGTAAGGAGTAACACCTTAACAGTACTCGGGCATAGACCCTAGGAAGCATCGCGTAGCTTCGCTTCTGAAAGCGGCACCTACTGTCCAACCCCATTTCCACCGATGCGTGTAGTTGTGAGACTCAATAAACGGCCCTGCGTGAGAACCACCGTTCTGTTGCTCGGCATCGCACTCGAGGTTTCCGGCGCCACCCAATACAAGATCTTGAGTGAGTGCGACCCGTCCTCGGAAGTGCGCGGCCTGATCGCAAAGGATTCCCAGATCACAATTCATTTCGCGATCGCCAGCGCTACCACCTGCTATTCGGTAACGTCGACGGTGGAGGGCAAACAGGTCCGTGGCTATGTCATCAGCCCTGAGCTTGATGGTGTTCTCGCCTTCGAGAAGTCAACTAGCAAAAGCAGGCGAGAGATCGGCGACACCCCGCCGCCCATCCCTCCGGCGCCCGTGGAGCAAACTCACGATCCAGTCGCGAGCTCAGCCGGCGCCAAGAAATCGCCCGATGTGCCAGAACCGCCTAAGGACGATCCCAGAGCCCAAGCCGAAGCTGAAGCCAAAGCTCAAGCCAAAGCAGCCGCTGAACTACGTTGACAGCCTGGCAACCGGCGAACATAAACGGCCTTGGATGCGCTGGATCGCAGAACATTCTAAGTACGTGTCCTGCGCCCGTGCCAGACGTCAGGGTCTGAGCCGATTCGCTACTTCGCCAGTGCTGGGAGCGTAGTAAAGGTATGCGCCACGGGAATGCGGATGCCGAGCGCACCGATCTGCGCGCCCGCGGGCGTGGTGAACTCGATGGTTCCGCGGATGTTCACCGTGGCCGGATACTTATCGCTGCCAAGTGTGAATGCCAGATGGCCGTTGGCCGAAAGATTCAGCGTGTCCGTCGCGATTTGCGCACCGCTGGCATCGCGTACCACCACCGGAATGCTCACCGCCTGCGAAGAGACGCTGTTGAGCGCTACGCCGGTTGCCGTCCCCGACGTATTATCGAAGGCCAATAGGTAGCCGCCCGCGCCGCGGCTCTCCAGCGGCACCACCGCCTCCTGCCCGTTGGGGTTGTAGCGGAAAATCACAAACCCGCCCACGCTTGCACCGGCGGAGAGCTGCGCCGAGCCAATCGTGGGAGCAGGGTCCGATGACGGCGCCGCACTTTGCACGATCAGCGTGGCTCCGGCCGCGAGCGTTTGATTCACAGAGGAAGCGGTCGAATTCGCGCCCGTTTGTGGAAATGTCAGAGGCAGAGATAACGGACTGCCATTGTCGCCGTAGAACGACAGATGCACCGGCGCCGTTCCGTTTCCCGTATTCACCAGCACAAAGGTAGTCTGCCAGCCGTTGCCGGTGGCGATGTGCGCAATGGAACCTCCCGTGGTGCCGACATTCGCCAGCGCGGGAATCGTCGTAAGCGTGTTACTCGAACCGAGCGGCGTCGTGCGTATACCCAGCACGCTGATATGCCCGCCCGCCGGTGTATCGAACTCGATAGTGCCGCGTTTGCCAAAAGTTGCCGGGTACAGAGTCGACAACACGAAAGAGGTGTGCCCGCTGCCCGCGAGTGCGATCACGGTTCCCGTGCTCATGATCGCGCCGGACTCGTCGCGTATCACTACGCCAATGTTGGCGGACTGCGTGGAAATGTTTTCCACCGCCACTCCCAACACCACGCCGCCCGTATTATCGAACGCCAGCACATACGAACTTGCGTTGCGGGTTTCCATCGGCACCACCGCCTCTTGCGCGCCTGGAATTAAGTGGAAGATGGCAAACCCGTCCACCGCTCCCGTGGCGGAGAGTTGCGCCGACCCCACCAGCACCGGCGAAGTCTGCGGCCCCGCCGTGTTGACAATCAAGGAAGCGTTGCCATTCAGCGTACGGTCGAGCGAAGCCGCCAGAAATGCACCGGCGCCCGCGCTCTGCTGAGGAAACGCGAGAGGCAAAGTCAGCGGACCGTTGCCCGTCGGGTCTATGGCATCGCCGAAAATACTGAGGCGCGCCTGCTGGGAGCCGCCTCCTTTATTGACCAGCGTAAAGGTCGTGGTCCAGTTCTCCTCTGCTGCAATGTGCGGCATCGAACCAACCAACCCCAGGCCCGCGATGCTCGACGCCTGCTGCTCGACCACAAAAGTCTGCCCCGCAATCGTGAGCGTGCCCGAGCGCGAGCCGGAACCGTTGCTCGCGACCGAGAAGTTCACGGTGCCGTTGCCTGAGCCGCTGGCACCCCCGGTTACATTGACGAAGGAAGCGTTCGACACCGTTGTCCAGGCGCATCCCGGGTTCACCGCCACCGCCACCGATCCGCTGCCCGCCGCTGCTGGAAACGATTGGCCGCCGGCGCTCAACGCGTAAGTACACACCGGCGCTAGAGTCTGCGTGACCGTCACAGCAATCCCCGCTACTGTGAAGCTTGCATTGCGCGCCGCCGCCGTCGACGCCACATTCAGGGTTACCGTGCCGGGGCCCGTTCCCGAAGAGGCGCTCGTAACGGTGATCCAATCGGGCAGCCCCGCAACCGCCCAGTTACAAGAGGGTCCGGTATCGACGCTGACCGTGAAAGTCCCTCCCTGTTGGGAAGGCGAAAGCGCAGTCTTGTCGAGTTGGTAGGAACATGGGAAATTGGTGGAACTGTTGAGCATGCCCGCCACTTGCCCGCCATTGCCGCCGATAACGACGTCGGGAGCGCCATCGTGATTCAGATCCGCCACCACCATGGCCATGGGCGATGCCGGACCGTTGAAATGCACTTCAGCCGGAAGAGTTCCGTCGCCGTTGCCTTGGAAGTAGGTCATGTCGGTATCGCCGCAGCAATGTGCCACCACAATGTCCGCTTTGCCGTCGCCGTTGAAATCGCGAACCGCCAGACTCTCCGGACCGAAATCGGTGTTCATCAGGACCACGGCTTGAAATGTGCCGTTCCCATTGCCCTTAAGGATGCCGACCTTGTTGCCGAAGTTGTCGGCGTCCCCGTCAAAAATGATATCCCGGGAGCCGTCGCCGTTCACGTCCCCTGCAACCACGTGTTTCGGATAGATTCCACTCCCCACGCTGACAAGAACCGGCGCCTGGAACCCGCCATTCCCGTTATTCTGCAGATAGTAAATTGCGCCCGCCACCGGCGTCGTTGCGAACTCATCTCCTTTGTCCGCCACCACCAAGTCAGGCTTGCCGTCTCCATTGAAATCCGCCGCGATGATTTCGGCGGGAGCTTTTCCCGTGGGAAATGACGGGCCCATTTGAAACGCGCCGTTCCCTCCACCCTGGAAAACCACTGTGGTTCCCGACTGCTGATTGGTTACCGCCAAGTCCGCTTTGCCATCGCCGTCGAAGTCGGCGGTCGTGATTGCAGAAGTTCCCGTGCCCCCGGACGCAAAGGTGGATGGCGCTCCCAGGCCCGAGCCGTTGTTAAGGAGAATCGCGACAGCGCCCGGCTGGGCGACGGAGGACCCGGACGTGTCGCCCGTGGCGAGAGCCAGATCGGCTTTGCCATCGCCATTGAAATCGCCCGCCACAGCGCCATTGGGGAAAGGTTGTCCGCTACCTAGGGAAATGGTGGTGGGAGTGGGGGCGAATCCAGCGCTCGCCGTGCCCGCAAAGAAAAACAAGTTGCTGCCGTAGCGGTTATTGGTGATCACATCAATCTTGCCGTCATCATTGAAGTCCGCGGCCGCGACAAACGTGAGACTAGTGTTGGGACCCGCACTGGACGAACTCAGGCCGCGGAAGGTGCCATCGCCGCGGCCCAGCAGAAAGTCGATGTGCTGCGTGTCGTAATCGGGCGCAATGAGGCGCGCATCGCCTTGGCCCACCAGGATGTCCAGGTTGCCATCGCCGTCGTAATCGGTCAAGACGATCGAGCCCGCGAGATAGCCCGTCACATAGCTGGACGTAAGTTGGAAGCCCCCGCTCCCGTTGCCGCTGAAAACCGAAACGGTTTGGTCACTGGAATTCACCACCGCTAAATCCAGTTTGCCGTCCTTATTGAAATCACCCGCGGCAATGTTTCGCGGGTATTGTCCGATTGTGAATGAAGTCCGCGGCTGGAAGGTTCCATTGCCGTTGCCCAGCAAGATGCTGGCGGTTTTGTCGAAAGCGGTGGCGGCAATATCCGGATTGCCATCGCCGTTGAAATCCGCAATCGTCACGGAGAGAGAACCTGTACCTGTTGTACAGGGGACGGCTGGGTTGAACGTGCCGTCTCCTTTCCCCAATAAAACAAAAACTGAGGAACTGCCCGAATCAGTCACAACTAAATCCAGGATGTTATCGTGATTCAGATCGAAGCCGGATATGCCGGTGGGAGTGAGGCCCGCGAAAACCGAGACCGACGGCTTGAATGTTCCGTCCCCGTTATTAATAAGAATGCCCACCCCACCCGGTGGGGCATTTTGTACGGGTGGTCCGCTGTAGGGGACGGCTAAGTCCGCCACTCCATCGCCATTGAAATCCGCCGCCAGCACTGCATTGACTTCAGGACCCACGTTATAAGTTGTCGAACCCGTATAGGCGCCGGCCAGCGTCGCCTGATACACGGTCACCAGATTACGGTTCCGCAGGGGAGAGACGACTCCGATGCCGAAATCGCCCGCCGCGGTGAATTTACCCACTCCCGCCAGTCCCGCAGCACGGCCTACTCCCGCCGGACCCGGCGATCCCGCCAGCAGATTGCTGACTCCCTGTGCCAGATACTGCATCGCCGGCGTGGGGTCGCCAAAGTAATAGGGCGGAGTACGCAAGTAACTAAGCTGCACATAGCTCCCGTCCAAATTTCTTGCGAGTACCGTCGCGCCCTTGATCGAGTTGGAAAAGAAAATAGCTTGCAAGCTCGGCGTGGTGGCAAAGGGGACCGTGCTGGGTGCATTCTGGCCCTTGGCAATCCACACCAATGCGAGCCACAAGGGACTCAGAGCCAGCGCCAGGTAAAAATATTTCCTGGCGGGGCGCCTAAGCTGATGTTGATTTGGCAAACAACCCTCCGAGGTTAGTCCACGTTATCACGGATCAAACCGGCTCCTCAATCGGGGCTCCCGCCCAGCGCTCAATGGCCTCGATCGCCAGGCGCGGACACTCGCGGGCGCTGCGCTTTGCCTCTTCCCGCTCGTCGCGCTTCCACGTGGACGCCGTGGCCAGCATCTGTTTCAGAAATGCAGCTTGTCCGTGTGCGGGAAGAGCCGCCACTGGTTCCGAGGCAAGAAGTTCGTTCAAAGCCAACTCATCGTGGCCCGGGATGGGAAACGCCAGTATGGTTGGGATGCCGATGGCCAGGCCTTCTGCCACGGAAACGCCCGGTTTAGTCAGAACCGCATCGACCGCTTTGAAATAAGGACGGGCGTCGGTATATCCCAACAAGCGCACTGTGGCAGGGCCGCGCAGTTGGTTGCGAATGAGAAATTCGAGTTTCGGCTTGAGAACCTCATCCACGCCGATGATGTACACGGTGGCGGCGCACTGCAGCTGGCAAATCACCCCGACAAAGTCTTCCATTCGCCAAGCCGTGCCTCCGCTCATCACCAAAAGAGCGGGATCGTGCTCCGGCGCGCCTATCATGCGCCGGTACTGCGTCCGCTCCCGCTCCCCGTAGTAGCACTCGTCAACGAGAATGCCCACCTGTGCCACCGTTTGACGTGGTATTCCACCAGCGATCAATGCCTGGGCCTGACGCTCTGTCGCCACTAAATATCCGTCTACCTTCGGGAACAACCAAAATGGCTGTAGGTGCCAGTTGAAGAAAGCAACAAAGAGTTGGGAACGGATAACCCCTCTTCTCTTCAGCAACGACACGATTGCGGTAGCAAGCGGATGGGTTGTGACAATCAGCGAGGGGTCGCTTCTCATCAACAACTCGCACGTTCGGCGAAATCTGGCCGGGAGCAAGTGAGTCTTGAACCAATGAGATCCCGGAATGGACGACCATTGGCGATAGAGATGACGCCAAGCCCACGGGGCGCTTTTCAGCGCTCGGAAATGCAGGGCTAATGCGCTACGGATGTCGCAGCCGTGATCGTGACGGATCACGTCCACTGCTGTTGCTTCGTAGCCGTGCTTTCGCAACAGAGCCGCATAGGAATGAGCCATCGCTGCATGGCCCATGGCCCCCGATTTTGCATAGAGAACGATGGCGTCGCGCTTTTCGTTCAAATTAGAGTTTACCCGTCGACGTGCCGCGTCCTTGAAGTGGCTGCAACATGCCCCGCGGGATCAAACCCAGTAAGGCTACGGCTTGCGCCAAGTCGGCTGGCGTAACGCCCCCGCGCCACAGGCGTTCCTGAAGTGCCTGCCGAAGTGCCCGTCCCAGCGGAGTCGACTCTTGCCGCAATATCGCTTTGCCGATAAGGCCCGAGCACGTTACATATCTGTTTGACACATCGCCGAATAGAAACGAAAACACGGCCGCGCCCTTTGACCGCGCGAATGGTTCCTGAATTTGTTGCTGTAAGTCTTCCCGCAGCCTAAGAGGATCGATATAGCCAGCAATGTCGACGCGCGCAATGGCTTGACTTGGAAATGACGATTCAGGAGCATAGTGCGGGCCAGCTCCCGCACGCGCACCGCGTCCGAACGGCCCGGCGGAAATCAGCCAGCTCTCCCCGTCTATCGCCTTCAACCCGCAGTCCACTCCCACGGCGACGGCGCCAGTGAAGCCAGTGGCCGCGTCAATCAACAGGCTCATTGGATTAAGAACCGGCGAATGTGTCCAAAAGACAAGCTCACAACGGTCCGCGTTGCAGACGGACAGCCGGGAACCATCCCGCGTGCGCTTAAGGAATGACCGTGGAGCATATGCAGGCAAGCCCGAGGTTGACCACGGAATCACGACTCGCGTGCCGCGACGGGCAAGCCGCAGGCCGAACCGCACAACCCGGGCTGAGAGGCAGATAGCAGCCAACCACAACACCAAGATGACAGCGGAGCCCAAATCAGGATTGCCGAAGGCGAAGTCCTGCAGCGCCACCGCAGACCCTTGAGTGAGAACCAACGTGCCCCTCATCCCTATCGGTCGATTCTACACCACACTACTGCACACTATCCGTACGCAATATCCGCCTTAGTTCTTTCGCACCACACGGTTCCACCACATCATCGCGCCGGTCACGAACATGCCTGCGGGCGCGAGTCCGACCACGGCCCAAATCAACTTCGTCGTCGCGTCGCAGAGTCCCGGACCGCTACAAGGAAGCCCTATCCCGTTAATGCGGCCCACATGCAAATAGGCCAGCCAATAAATAACCTGGTCGACGGTGCGGGTCCGGGCGTTGGCGGTGGTGAGAGGCTCGATGCGGTCGGCAAAATCCTGAAACCGCTCAGGGTTGCCCAGATAGGCTCCGCTGATCGCAAATAAGAGGATGAATCCGAAGCTCCAGAAACCCAGCATGCTGTGCAAATTCCATATGAAGCGTCGCCACCCGGTGTTCCGCTGGACGGTCAAGCTTCGTCGCCACGTCCTGATCCCCGGCCACCAAACTACGATTCCCGTGACTGCGATGACGACAATCAGCAGCGCGCCGACGCCATTTATCGAGCGGCCCGTTGGCCCCGCCAGCAGATCGTCGTGTAACTCGAGGAGCTTGGAAACCAGCCAGATCCCCAGCGGCACCGAATCGCCCAGATCTGCTCCCGTATAGGGGTTGAAGAGGCGGTTTTTACGGTCGCTACGGCCCTCCAGGGAAATGCTGACCGCTTGATCGGGATTCTTTGCCCGGCTCAAAGTCAGGACCGTGTATCCCGGATACGCGCGCGTTGCGGCTCCTCTCAATTGCTCATCGGTTAACCGGGCGCCTTGCTCAATGACGACGATCGGGTCAGGTGTCGCTGCCCTGTAGAGCTCATTGCGGTAAACCAGAACGCTACCGGTCACGCTGACCAGGAGCACATAGAGGCCGATGCCGATCCCGCTCCACAGATGAACCTGGAAGGTCGCCTTGCGCAGCCACACAGCCTGCGGTTGCAACATCCATCGCTGCCAATACGTCATGCGTCTCCCCAGCTAGCCGATTCTAGCTCAATCCAGTTTGCCGCGATGATTGATCTAGCGGATGTGATGCTGTGCCGTGAAAGATCTCCCTTAGATCCTTTGTTACTCTGATCACGTGGCTGTCGACCTGGTGGTATGCGTAGCAACCGAACTCGAAGGATCGCTGCTTCGTCCTCACGTTCCGCTTCTCTACACCGGTGTCGGCGCAGTGAATGCGGCTTACACGCTGACGCGCTTTCTGGAGCGTGAGCAGGCGCATGCCGTGATCGTGTGCGGCATCGCCGGTGCCTATCCTTACGCCTTTGCCGAAGGGAATCTGGGTATCGGCAGCGTGGTGTGCGCGGAGAGCGAGTGCTACGGAGATCTGGGTGCCCAGTCCGCCAGTGGGTTCCTGGACATGCAGGCACTCGGTTTCCCGGTGATTAAAGCGGCGGAACCGCTCTACAATGTCCTGCCCATGCAGATCTTTCCCACATCCCGCAGATCTCGTTTCGTCACCATGAATACTTGTACCGGCGATGACGAGACCGCGCGGCAACTGGAAGCGCGCACGGGTGGCGCGGTGGAGAGCATGGAGGGCGCCGCCGTCGCGCACGTCGCGGCGCTCTTCGGGATACCCGTGGGCGAGATTCGGGGGATCAGCAATCGCGCCGGCAATCGTGACCGCAGTACGTGGCGAGTGCAGGAAGCCGCCGCAGCCGCGCAGGAGGCGCTCCTCGCCTGGATAGCCAAACGCTAACCGCGGCGCCGGTCGGCCCAATCGTCGCCACTCAGAAACCGGCGGCCCACCTGACCTTTTCGGTCTGCTTCAGAGGATGATCTTCGACTCGCGCTGGAACCGGTGCAGCGCTTTGCTTCGAAAGTTCATCGCTCCGTTCCGCGATATCGCGTTCGAACATAGCGAAGACCCTTCCATCCCACAACACATCCAGAATTCGCAATCCGGAAGCAGTCCCACTGATGATTTCGATCACGGAGGACGCAGGAATCATGGCGGCCACCCTTTGGCCGTTCTCCTCAAGGGTAGTGGCGATTACAGGTTCGCGAAGCTTGAAGCGCTTTCCAGACAGCATTTGAGGCTGCTCCCTTCCTGCGCTACGTGGGCCGTTTCTGACGGGGATACTAGTAAACTAGCACATCAGCCGCCGCCGCGCCCGGCCCGCACCGGTGTCAAAATGAGCTTGCTCTCGTCGGCATCGCCATTCACCACAACTCCAAAGAAGGGAGTCATCATTTCTTCCCAGGTCATCTGACCGAAATAAACGGTTTTGTTGGGGTTGGGATTGAACTTGTTATTTGCCGAATTGTCAAAGTGAGCATCCACCCGCAGCTTGGTTCCTTTGGGAACCCGTATCGATGCGTTGTAGCCAATCTGCCAGTTGAAGTCATAACGCGGAACGTTTAGCACCACTTGCTTCCGCCCGTCCGGATACTCCAGTGTCCAGGTTTGGTCCTTGCCGCGGACATGCATGTGCGGCATCATGTAAACCAGCTCCGCGTCCTGCTGGAACGTCGCTTCGGCATGCGGGCTCTCCCAATTAGGATCGTTCGCTGGAATGGCGAATTGCTTGGGATCGAACGGTGAGGAAATCAGCAGCGACACGTAGCGCCGTTTCGGCGGCTCCTGGGCAACCGTGAAAGCAATCTTCACATGATCCGTGACGGCGGTCCCATTGGGGTTGTAATGAACCACGAAAACGATGTCGGAGCCCGCGCGGATCAGCTTCGCCGCGTTCAAGACACGGTAGTCCGCGGCAACATTTCCCGGCAGGTAACAATCCTGCGCGCCACCGCCGGGAAGCGCGCTCTCCCGCAAAATGGCGGCTGCGTCAGCATCCAGGCGATTGATATCCTGCGGAAGCGCCGCGAACGTCGACCCTTTCTCCGGAATCGCCGACCCTTCGTCGTCGCGCGCCTTGTCCATCCACACCCCCAACCCGTACTTCACACCAGGTTGATGAGGCACATAGCCGGTACAAATATGATGCGTAACGGCTGGATACTCCGGTTTGATCTGTACCGACGTAACCCAGGTATCTTTTGTGAACCCCGTGGGAATGATGACCGTCGTCCACTCGATGACGTTGTTCTTCGGGTGTGCCGCTACCTCGGTCACTGGTCCGTCGATGACGATGTCCGGTTGTATCGTCCAGCCCTCCGCCCATTGCACCGGGGGTGGCGCGTCTTTCGCGTCTCCTTCAAGAGCCCCGCTATCGGCCCATTCCGCGATGGTGTCGATCTCGGTCTGCTTGAGGGACCGGTCGTTCAGGTAAGGACCGTAGTGCGGGTCGGCATTCCACGGCGGCATCTTTCTGGTAGTCACCGCGGCCTTCATCGCTTTGGCCCAGGGACGCGTGCTCTGGTACGTGAGAAACGACATGGGCGCAACTTGGCCCGGCCGATGGCAGCTTTGACAGTTTTTCTGCAGAACCGGAAGTACGTCCTTAGTAAATGTAACCGCAGAGGACGGATCGGCTGCCAATCCAGCCACTCCCACCGTCCAACCCGCAACCAATAAGCGAAGCATAATCGGGGTCCTTCCAATCACAGTTTTCGACTATAGCGGATCGGGTCAGCCAAGTCTAGCCAAAAGGCCCATACCCTGCCCCCGGTAATCTAGAGGCGGGTCAGCATGCAAACCGCCCGCTGCCGAACATTCACGAAGGGATTCGAGTATGATGCTGGACATGCTCCGACGCGTGATGATTCTGATGGCAGCTGCCAGCACCATTTTGCTGCGTGCGCAGACGGCCGACCCAGCGGAACTGTTCAAACAATCCTGCGCGATGTGCCACGAGGGCGGGGCCGATTCGCGTGCGCCCAGCGTGGAAGCCTTGCGGCAGCGTTCGCCTGAAGCCATCGTCACCGCGCTGGTTTCGGGAGCGATGCGGATACAAGGGTCCCGCCTTGGGGGAGCGGAACGGCGTGCGCTCGCCGAGTATCTGGCGGGACGAAAAATCAACACTGACGTAGCAGGGGCGGCTACCGGCCGCTGTTCGGCACAGACCACATTCAGTCCAGGCACGGGAGCAAGCTGGAATGGATGGGGCAAAGATTCCAGCAACACGCGGTTTCAACCCGCGGCGCAGGCTGGAATTACAGCGGAGCAACTGCCGCGCCTGAAGCTCAAATGGGCCTTTGGGTTCCCCGATGCGACTTCCGCTTGGGCGCAACCTAGTGTCGTAGGAGGCCGGGTATTCGTCGGCAGCCACAACGGCACAGTGTATTCTCTGGACGCCAAGAGCGGGTGCATTTATTGGACCTTCACAGCCGGCGGCGGCGTGCGCAACGCGATGGTCATCGGACCACGCGCGGGCGGCGCCTACGCCGTGTATTTCGGGGACACCAGTGCGACCGCTTATGCTCTGGACGCCGCCACGGGGCAAAAACTATGGAGCCGTAAAGTGGACGATCACCCGTTGGCGCGCATCACGGGAACACCCACGCTTTACCGCGGACAACTGTATGTAGGCGTGTCGTCGTACGAGGAAGCCGCGGGCGCGCGTCCTGATTACGGGTGCTGCACGTTCCGCGGTAGTCTTTCCGCGCTGGATGCCAAGACGGGCGCCACAGTGTGGAAAACGTATACCGTGCCCGAAGTCGAAGCCCCGAGGCAAGAGCTCTTTAGGCGTCACCTTATATGGTCCGGCCGGAGCTGGGATCTGGTCGACGCCGGCTATCGATGCAAAGCGAAAAGTGGTGTATGCGGCTACGGGCAACACCTACTCCGATCCACAGTTGCCAACCAGCGACGCGGTGATTGCTTTCGATATGGCAACGGGAAAAATCAAATGGACCCGGCAAGTGACACCGAAGGACGTTTGGATCACAACCTGTGTCACGGGATCGACGAATCCCGAACTGCCCCGAAGAAGCCGGAGGCGATTTCGATTTCGGCAATGCGCCGATTCTGACGACCATGCGCAATCGCAGGGATGTGATTATCATCGGGCAGAAATCCGGAGTGGGATATGCGCTGGACCCAGCTGCCGAGGGCGAACTTCTGTGGCAATACCGCGCAGGCGAGGGGAGCACTTTGGGCGGCATGGAGTGGGGATCGGCAGTGGACGGTGAGAATGCGTACTTCCCGGTGTCCGACATGTACGCGTCGAAGCCCGGCGGCCTGCATGCGGTGAACTTAATGACTGGTAAACCGGTGTGGGTCGCGCCTCCGGTAACGCCTAAGTGCGCGAATGAGCGAGGCTGTAGCGCAGCCCAGTCGGCTGCCATCACGGTGCTCCCGGGATTGGTCTTTTCGGGAGCGAATGACGGCGTGCTGCGGGCTTATGCCACCAAAGACGGAGCGATCGTTTGGCAGTTCGATACCAATGGCGAGTTCACTACCGTCAACGGCGTACCCGCTAAGGGCGCATCCATGATCGGGCCAGGGCCCGTGATTGTGGGCGGGATGTTGTTCGTAAACTCAGGCTACGCGGGCTTTGGAGGACGTGAAGGGAACGTGCTGCTGGCGCTGGGTCTTGAATAGCCGCCGCCGCCGGCTGGCAAGGCGTATACTGAACACTGCTAGGAGGGAAGATGAACTCTCGATGCCTCTCTTTCGTAGCTGGACTGACCGCGCTGATTTCATTCGCGCAGGGACAAGTGGCGACACACTCGGCCTTGGCGGAAAGCAAAGCTGTCAAGCAGACTTGGATACTGCCCCGAACCGCTGACGGACATCCTGACCTGCAAGGGTTCTGGGCCAACAATAGCGCAACTCCGCTCGAGCGGCCAAAAGAACTGGCAGGGCGGGAATTTCTCACCGATCAGGAAGTGGCCGCTTTCAAGAAGAAGGCCGCCGAGCTCTTCGACGGCCAGGGAGACGCGGCGTTCGGTGACACCGTATTTCAAACCGTGCTGGCGAATGTCAATGGGACTAAGTCGGGCTTTAAAAGCACCGACGGCACGACCGGCGATTACAGCTCCGTCTGGACGGTCCAGAGGGAATGGGATAATCGAACTTCGCTCATCACCGACCCGCCTGACGGCCGGCTTCCCGCAATGACGCCGGAAGGACAACGGCGGCGTGAAGCCAATTTAGCAGCGATGAATCGTCTGCCCGCCGGGCCAGAAGACCGGCCACTGCAAGAGCGTTGCATCACCTACGGCTCACCGCAGTTGACCGCGGGATACCAAAGCTACTATCAGATTCTACAGACTCCCGGGGCGGTGGTGTTCATGACCGAGATGATTCACGATACGCGAGTGATTTCACTCGACGGGCGCCCGCATCTTCCGTCTACGATCCATCAATGGCTGGGGGACTCGCGCGGCCATTGGGAAGGCGATACGCTCGTCGTGGATACGACGAATTACAAGCCGAGAAGCTTTATGAGCGTATCCAGCGAAAAGCTGCATGTGACGGAACGCTTCTCCCGCACGGGCCCGGAGAGCTTGAAATACGAAATCAGGATCGATGACCCGGGAACATGGACGAAACCATGGAGCCTGATGATTTCGTTGAGGCACTCTCCAAAGCCAGTCTTCGAGTACGCCTGCCATGAGGGCAATATTGGCATGGCCGGTATCCTGGCCGGAGCCCGCGCTGAGGAGCGGGCCGCGGCATCCGCCAACCAGCCAAAATAAACTTCACCTCTGGCAAATTGTCCTGCGATTTTTTGGCTATTATGAATCCACTTCAGGAGGATCTATGCGTGGTGTGATGTTTTTTGCGGCCGGGCTCTTCGCGGGGCTGGCGATACAGGTAGGAATGGCGCAGCACACCAGTGGTGGTGTCGTCATGATGAATCACGTTGGAATTAGTGTGTCGAATATCCCTGAGGCAGTGACCTACTACACCCAGAAAATGGGATACCGGGAGGCGTTCCGGGTGAACGACGATAAGGGGCAGCCACGGTTGGTCTATCTGCAGATCAGCAAGAACACCTTTCTCGAGCTCAACCCGGTAACCGCTGAGCGGCCCGCGGGTTTTAGTCATTATGGGCTGCAGGTCGAGAACGCGGCACAGGCTGTCGCGACGTTCCGGAAGAGCGGTGTGATGGTTAGCGATACCAACGTCAGTCCGACCAAAGCGATCCTCGCCAACATCACCGACCCTTACATGGGCCGCATTGAGCTGACCGAACTCACTCCGGAGTCCTTGCACTACAAGGCCATTCAGAACTGGAAGTAAGGCGTAGAACGCGAAGGAAGGTCAAGATGCCGATAGCGGGTGTTGCGAGATTCGGGCTCACAGCGTTGATGACTGTCTTCTGCGTTCAGGCGCAGCAGCGGGGCGGCACGGTTCAAACGGACAAGGTAGAACCCGTGAACAGCGGCGCCAACCCTTATCGCGTCATCAGGGATTGGGCGACTCTGAGCGATGGAAGGCCATGGGGCGGTTCCAACGGCGTGGCCATCGACCGGGATGGCAAGTCCGTGTGGGCGACTGATCGATGCTCGCCGGGGACAACCCCTGGCTGCCTGGGCACAAAAGCGAACCCGGTCCACCATTTTGACGATTCCGGCAAAGAGATCAGGAGCTTTGGCGGTGGGATGTTTGTGTGGCCGCATGGCATCCACGTCGATCGCGAGGGGAATGTGTGGGTGACCGACGCGCGAGCCCCGAGCGCCGACGACCTCAAGAACTTTCCCGGAGAAGACAAGAAGGGGAGCGTTGTCGTCAAGTTCAGTCCCGAAGGCAAGGTCCTGATGACGCTCGGTAAGCCTGGCGTGAGGGGAAACCCTCCCGAAGCTTTGACGGACCCGACGGACGTGGTGACCGACCCGGGCAATGGCGACGTCTACATCGCAGAGAGCCATACGGACGTGGCAGATCCCAATCTCATCGGGCGAATCTCGGTGTTCGACAAGACCGGGAAGTTTCTTCGCGTCATCGGCAAAACAGGAACAGGGCCGGGGGAGTTCCGCACGCCGCACGCGCTGGAGTTCGATTCCAAGGGGCGGTTGATCGTTGCCGACCGCCACAACCATCGCATTCAAGTCCTGACGAAGGCGGGCAAGTTTATCCTTGAATACGACGACTTCGGGCGCACGAGCGGGCTGGCCATCGACAAGAACGACGTGATCTACACGTCCGATTCAGAGTCGACCGAAAAGGTTCATCCAGGCTGGCAGAGGGGAATCCGCATCGGGAGTCTGAAAGACGGGAAAGTGACGATGTTTATTCCGCCCCACATGACGCCAAATTCGGCGGACGGCGCCATGGGGGAAGGCATCGCCATCGACGCCGCGGGCAACATCTATACAGCGGAAGCACAACTGAGGGGCGTGACGAAGTTCGTCAAGAAGTGATTACCGCGGCCGGCGGAACAGGCCCCCGTAGACCGCTTTGGCGAGGATGTGACCCTGAATCGCTTTGATCACGTTGGCGCGCGTCTCGAAAGCGTCGGCCGATGGCTTCACGTCCAGCTTGGTGTCCAGCGCGTAGAGCTCGAACACGTAGTGGTGGAACGGGCCGTTCGCGCCCGCTCCGGGGCCGCGGTACATGGGTCCGGTGGCGCTGATCTGATAGCTTCCGTCAGGCAATTGCGATCCCTTGGGCATGCCTTCGGGCAAGCCGGCGGCGGTGGCCGGAATGTTCCATAGAACCCAGTGCGCTTGATCGTCGGTAGTTTTGTTGCGGGCGAGATCCATGTCGTGCATGTGGAGGAAGAAACTCTGGGTGCCAGCCGGCACGTTGGCCCAGTTCATGGCCGGCGAGGTTCCTTCGCCGACGGCGACGCCCGGAGCGGCCTGGCTGAACTTCACGGGAATCTGGCTGCCATCGGCGAAATCCGGGGATGGTCAGAGTCATGGCCGGCGGCGGAGCCGCGGGGCGGGCTGCATCCTGGGCGGATACCAGGGAAGTTAGAGAGACGAGGATTGTCGAACAGGAAAGCAAGCGCATGGGACTATCCTAACGTGGATCTAGAATCGTCGGGTGGGCCGCTGCGCTCCCCCCAGCGTGCGGTCGCAATGTGCGTCTTCGGTCGCGCTACCCTATTACGCCGCTTGTGATATGCTTCTACATAGTTCAATCCAGGAGGCAATGCAATGAGGAACTTGTTTTTAGGGCTCGGGTTTTTGGCGCTGGTTGGCTTACCGGTTTTCGCAGCGCTCAAGGTATCCGATAAGGCGCCGGATTTCGCAGCTCGCGCCTCCTTAGCGGGAAAAGAGTTCAACTTTTCACTGCCGGACGCGCTGAAGAAAGGCCCGGTTGTGGTCTATTTTTATCCCTCCGCCTATACCAAGGGTTGCGATCTGGAAGCTCATACCTTCGCGCAGGAGAAGGAAAAGTTCGATGCCGCCGGCGCGACCATCATTGGCGTATCGGCCGATAGCATTGCGCGACTCAATGTGTTCTCGGCGGACCCGGATTATTGCGCTGGAAAGTTTCCTGTGGCCTCCGACGCGGACGGCAAGATCGCCAAATCCTACAATCTGAGCTCGAACAGCGCGAAGCCCGGCATGAAGGATGTGCGCGGCGAAGAGATCGGCCACGATTTCATCGAGCGTGTAACCTTCGTGATCGGCAAGGATCACAAGGTCATCGCGACCATGTCATCGGCTGACGACAAGATTTCGCCGGATCAGCACGTGGCGAAGGCACTGGAAATCGTACAGAAGCTCGCTTCCAAATAAGAGCGGCTGGCTTTGCGCTCATTCCGGCGGAGAGAGTGGCCGGTCGCCCGCCGAAGGGGCGCGCCCGTGTGCGACGTCCCTATCGTTCGCACCTCTACAACAAAAAGTAGCTAAAATGTTTTAGAGGACTTTTGCGACATGGGATCCAAGCATTCGTTTCGACAGTGACGACATCGTGGAACGCGCGCGGCAGCGACTTCTCGCGGATGCAGAAGAAAAGACCAAAGTGCTTCGCTGCCCGGAGCACAGCCAGCCCGTCAAGCTGACATTCGACGGCCGCGCATTAACCATTTCCGGCTGTTGCTTGAAGTTTGAAAAACACGCTCTTGCCGTTATCGGCACGAACTAGCCATCCCCGTCGCAGCGAAGTCAGGTAAACTGAACAGCGAGTTTCCTGAACGCAATGATCTACTATTTAAGAACTCTGGGGCTTTGCCTTGTCATCTTTTCCTTAGCCGCCCCGGCGCAGCAAAGCACAGCGGATTCCGGCGCTAAATCGTTTGAGACCCGCTGCACTGTCTGCCATGGAGGCGATGGAAATGGCAGCGAGCGTGCGCCGTCCCTGCTTAACTTCGTCGCCTCCAACCCGGATTCCCAGATCGCGGCCCTGATCCGCAAGGGATTCAAGGCCATGCCGCCGCACGATATCGCGGACTCAGAGATGAAGGAGTTGGTGGCGTTTCTGCACACGCTCCGCCCCATCCGCAGTGCTGGCCAACGGCCCTCGCGCCGGTTGACTGCTCAGTTGCTGGACGGACGCGTTCTGGAAGGAGAGGTTCTCAATCAGACGAATTTCGATCTGCAACTGGCCACCGCCGACGGCAAAATACATTTGCTGACTATCGGCAATGGCGGCCGCTACGCTGAGAGTCCGGTACTACCCAAAATGGACTGGCCGCGCTATGACGGCAGTTATACCAGCAACCGCAACAGCCCGCTCGATCAGATCAACACCACCAACGTGCAGCGCCTGGCTTTGCAGTGGATGTTCCCGATCGCGGATGCACCGCGTTTAGAATCGACGCCAGCGGTGGTGGACGGCGTAATGTATGTGACCGCCGTGAACGCGGTGTACGCTTTGGATGCCGCCTCAGGACGTCAGCTTTGGGTATACCGGCGCCCCGTCACGCCAGGATTGCTGGGCGAAGCGGCGGGGGGAGCGAACCGCGGCGTTGCCGTCGAGGGCGAGCGCGTTTTCATGCTCACCGACAATGCCCATCTGCTCGCGCTCAACAAGAACACGGGCAAGGTTCTGTGGGACACCGCTATGACAGATTGGCCCAAGTCGCAGTACAGCGCGACCGGGGCGCCGCTGGTGATTGGGGATCTGGTGTTCGCCGGCGTGGCTGGTGGCGAGGAAGGCGCGCGGGGATTCCTGGGTGCTTATCAGGCGTCGACGGGTGAAGAGGCATGGAGGTTCTGGACCATCCCAAAACCTGGCGAGAAGCTGGCGGAAACCTGGATCGGCAGCGCGCTCGAACACGGTTGCGGCGCAACCTGGCTGAGCGGCTCCTACGATCGCGACCTCGATTTGCTGTATTGGTCGGTGGGCAATCCGTGCCCGGACTTCAACGGAGAGGAGCGCAAAGGCGATAACCTATACACCGATAGCGTGCTGGCTTTGCGGCCGAAGACCGGCGAACTGAAATGGTATTACCAGTTCACGCCTCACGACACCCATGACTGGGATGCGACGGAGCCGCTGCTGCTAGTGGATGAAACTTTCGGAGGCCGGCCTCGCAAGCTCCTGGTTCAGGCGAATCGCAACGGCTTCTTCTTCGTACTCGATCGCAGCAACGGTGAACTGCTGCTAGCGAAACCCTTCACCAAATCCACGTGGGCCAGCGGCTACACCAAGGAAGGCAAGCCCATTCTGCTGCCGAATTCCGATCCGTCTCCGCAGGGCACGCTCGAATGCCCCGATTCGGGAACGAACTGGATGTCGGCATCCTACAATCCGCCATTGAAACTCTTCTTTTTCGCGGCCAGCGATACGTGCGCGATTAATCGTGTGATTCCGGCACCTTTTGAAATGGGTAGCCGGTTCTTCAACGGTGCACGCAGTGGAGTCCCAGGGGGGAAACGTTCCATTCGAGCCATAGATATTCAAACTGGCAATACGGTCTGGGACTATGCGCAAACGCCGGGCGGCAGAAGCGCGGCGGGAACACTTTCGACGAATGGTGGTCTGGTATTCATCGGCGAAGACAGCGGCGTGTTTACCGCCTTGGACGGTAAAACCGGAAAACCTCTATGGCATTTCCCGGCCAATCAATCCTTTCGAGCCTCACCGATGACTTATATGGTGGGGGGCAAGCAGTATGTGTCTATTGCGGGGCCGGCGGGCTTCCTTACATTCAGCCTGCCATGAAACTCTTCGCCCTACTGCTGGCTCTCGCGGTTATGTCAGTTGCGCAAAATTACACGGCCCGCCGGACGTCTGAGCAAGGCGTCGCGGTTATCCATCTCGCGGACGCAGCGAACGGAGTGGAAGTGTCGGTGCTGCCGTCGATCGGTAACCGTGTAAGTGAAATGAAGGTGCATGGAAAAAACATTTTGTACTTTCCATCGACAGACCTAGCAGAGCTGCAAAAAAAGCCGGACCTGAGCGGAGTTCCCTTCCTCGCCCCGTGGGCGAATCGCTTAAACGAGGAGAGCTTCTGGGCGAATGGCAAAAAATACACATTCAACATGACGCTGGGAAACGTCCGCGGCCCGGTTCCGATTCATGGGCTATTGGCGAACTCGGATCTGTGGGAAGTGATAGACGTAGTGGCCGATCGGAAGTCGGCTCACGCGACCAGCCGGCTGTTGTTCTGGAAGCACCCGGAGTTGATGGCGCAATGGCCCTTTGCTCACGAATATGAGATGACGTACCGGTTGAGCGACGGAGTGCTGGAGGTGAAGTTGACGGTGACCAATCTCAGCGCGGAGCCGATGCCAGTGGCGTTGGGATTTCATCCGTACTACCGCATTCCGGATGTCCCGCGCGACCAATGGATCGCGAAGATACCCGCGCGCAAGATCGTCATCGCGGACAGCCGCCTGGTTGCGACTGGCGAGTTCAAGCCGTATGACTTGCCGAAACCGCTGCCGCTGAAGGATCATCCGCTGGACACTGGTTTTGCGGATCTGGAACGCGATGCGGATGGACGGGCGCATTTCTCGATCGAATCCGGCGGTAAAAAAGTGGAAACTCTCTTCGGACCCAAATATCCTGTCGCGGTTATTTATGCGCCACCAGCGCCCGCGGGGCAAACCCGGGATTTCATCTGCTTTGAGCCGATGACTGGAATTACCAATGCCGTCAACTTGCATCACGAAGGGAAGTATCCCGAACTGCAAACGGTCGCCCCGGGCGCCAAATGGACGGAAAGCTTTTGGATTCGCGCGAGCGGTATTTGATACGAAGAATGGAGAAACGTTGATGTCGAGATTCACTAATATTTTCTTGTTCGTATGTCTTTGTGCAACCATCCCTGCGAGCGCCCAGTACGGCGCGAAAAACGGGGAATGGCGAACTTACGGAGGCGATCTCGGCAACACCAGATATTCGGCACTCAACCAGATCAATGCCTCGAACTTCAGCAAGCTGCAGATTGCCTGGCGTTTCAGCACGGCGAGTCTGGGTCCACGTCCCGAATTCAACTTTGAGGCCACACCGCTGATGGTGGGTGGTGTGATCTACACCGTGGCCGGATCACGGCGGGACGTGGTCGCGCTCGACGCCGCCAACTGGCGAAATTCTGTGGATGCACACCGAGAAGGAAGGCGCACGCGGAGACGCCGCTCCGCGAAGACTTTCGGGACGTGGGTTGGCGTACTGGAGCAACGGCCAGGAGGAGCGCATCCTCTACGTCACGCCCGGTTATCGTCTGATCGCTCTGGATGCGAAGACCGGCCTCCTGGTGCCCACCTTCGGGAAATCGGGAGCCGTCGATCTGAAAATGGACGACGATCAGGAGATTGATCTGATCAACGGCGAAGTGGGGTTGCATGCGGCTCCCACGGTCGCCGGGGACACGGTCATCGTCGGCGCCGCCCATTTGGCGGGCGGCGTCCCTAAGAGCAAGTCCAACGTGAAGGGCTACGTCCGCGGATTCGATGTGAAGACCGGGAAGCGCCTGTGGATCTTCCATACCATTCCGAAGTCCGGCGAATTCGGATATAACACATGGGAAAACGATTCCGCCGATTACACCGGAAACACCGGGGTTTGGGCGCAAATCAGCGTGGACGAAGAACTGGGACTGGTGTATTTGCCGGTTGAATTACCTACTGGCGATTACTATGGGGGACACCGCCCCGGCAATGGATTATTCGGCGAGAGCATCGTTGCCGTCGATCTTAAAACGGGCCAACGGAAATGGCATTATCAACTGGTCCACCACGGGATTTGGGACTGGGACATCCCCTGCGCGCCCATCCTGGTGGACTTCACACTCAACGGACGAGTGATTAAAGCGGTGGCCCAACCTACCAAGCAATCCATCTTGTACGTCTTCGATCGAGCTACGGGGCAGCCCATCTGGCCCATCGAGGAGCGGCCCGTGCCCCAGGGGGATGTGCCAGGCGAGAAGTATTCTCCCACGCAGCCGATTCCCAGCAAACCTCCGGCTTACGGCCGCACGGATACCTCCGTTGACGAGTTGATTGATTTCACGCCCGAGCTAAGAGCGGAAGCAGTGAAGCTGGTATCCAAATATAAACTCGGCCCGCTCTTTACCCCGCCCGTCGTGAGCAAAGCCGAGGGACCGCTGGCCACGCTCGTCGCCGGATGTTGCCAGGGCGGCACCGGGTGGCCGGGCGGGTCCTACGATCCGGAAACACATATGCTGTACGCGTTCACTTGGGCAGAAGTGAATCCGTTAGGACTCTTACCGCCGGCCCGCAGCCGGTCGGATATGAACTACATCTCCGGTATCGCCAGACCGGCCGCCGCTGACGCCGGCGGCGAGACTGCGCCGGCACCGCTTACCGTGCAGGGCCTGCCCCTGTTCAAGCCACCCTACGGATCGATTAGCGCGATTAACTTGGACAAAGGCGAGATCGCCTGGAAGGTGGCGCATGGCGAGACCCCGGATAACATCCGTAACAGTCCGGCGCTGAAGGGGCTCACCATTCCGCGCACGGGCCGCGGTGGACTCGTCGGCGTTCTAACCACCAGCTCTCTGGTGATTGCCGGTGAACGTGGAACCTTCACTGACGAGCAAGGCAGGAACGGCGCGATGCTCCGCGCCTATGACAAGGCCACCGGGAAAGAGGTGGGAGCAGTCTTCATGCCCACGGGACAGACCGGCTCGCCCATGACGTACATGCAGAACGGCAAGCAGTATATTGTGATCGCGATCGGCGGACCGAACTTCCCCGGCGAGTTGGTAGCGTACAAGCTGCCGGACTAAGGGAAGCGCGATCCTTTAAGTCCAGGTGGCTCGCACGCACTTGCGGCGCTTGGGGGCGCTTTCGAGAGCGATCTTTATTTTTTCTGCCAAGCCCACCGCCGTGTAGGGTTTTTGAATAAAGCCGGCAAGCCCCTTATCCGTGAATCGGCGGGTAGCCTCGGCCTCGTTGTAGCCACTGGACAGCACGATCGGAACGTTCGCTCGAATGCTTTTTAGACGGACAAGCGTCTCTTCACCCGACATCACGGGCATGGTCATATCCAGAAGTACAGCATCGAACTCCTCACCAAGCGGCTGAAATAGATCCAGGCCTTCCTTGCCATTCGCCGCCACCACCACTCTGTATCCATAGCTCTCGAGGATCGATCTGGCAGCTTGCCGCACCGCTAACTCGTCGTCGATCACCAGAATGGTTTCAAACCCCGCCAAACTGACTTCCTGACTGGATCGCTCCGCCGGAACAACCCGGCCGTCACTTACTGGAAATAGCACCTTAAAACTACTTCCTTTCCCGGGAACGCTTTCCACTTGCAATGCTGCTTTGTGTCCGCGGACGATCCCCAGGACCGCGGCGAGACCGAGGCCACGGCCCGTGAATTTGGTAGTGAAGAACGGGTCAAAGATGCGAGATATTGTCAGGGCGTCCATTCCGCAACCCGCGTCGCGGACCTCAAGCGTCACGTACCGGCCCGGTGCAACTCCGTTCGAAGTGACCATCTGGTCGATATAAGACTGATCGATCCACTCCATCCTCGCCATGATCAGCACCGTTTCGGTCTTGCCCTCGTCCACAGCCTCAGCGGCGTTTATGACCAAATTCATAATGAGCTGCTGAATCTGCGCGGCATCGCCTTCGATCGAAGGCAGGCCGTCGTGGAGCTCCAAGCGAAGCTCGACGGTTCTGGGAATGGAGGTCTTGAGCAGACTGGTGATCTCACGGACGAGCACCGAAAGATCGAGCGGCTCAATGATGAAGCGGCCTTTGCCGGCATACGCCAATAATTGACGGGTCAGAGCGGCGGCGCGCTCGCTGGCATGCAGTACGGCCTCCAGGTTTTCGCGCGCTTGACTTTCCGCAGGGAGATCTTCCAACACGATACTGGCGTTGCCCATGATCCCGGTGAGCAAATTGTTAAAGTCATGGGCGATGCCTCCCGCCAACACTCCCAGGCTTTCGAGCTTCTGGGTCTGTTGGAGTCTTTCGTTAAAGCGTTTGCGCTCGGTCACGTCGCGACCGACGACGGCCAAGCCGTCTTTGGTGGGATAGGCGTCGACTTCAAACCAGATATCGAACGGGGCGTAATGCTCTTCGAAATGGGCGGAGACTCCGGCCTCCATCGCGCGGCACAGCTCTGCATGCAGGGCAGTGCCGGCACTATTCGGATAAAGTTCCCACACGTTCTTGCCCAAAATTTCTTCGCGCGGAATCCGGCTTAATTTCGTGGCTTGGTCGTTGACGTAGGTACAACGCCATTGTTTATCGAAAGCGGCGAACCCATCGTTGATGCTTTCCAGTATGTTTCTGGTCTGCTCACTAGACTCCTCTAGCGCCGCCCGCGAGTTCTTCAAGGAAACGGCCATGGCCTGAAAGGTCTGGGCAAACATCCGTACCTCGGCCGGCCCGCCGACTGGCACGGGGCTATCGAAATCTCCGCGCTGCAGGGAGCGCGCGCGACCGGTTAGCCGCTTCATGGGGCGCGAGAACAATTGCGCCAATACCAGCGAACATCCAATGGCCACCATGGCTAGCAAGCCCGACACCTCCGCGACTTGGCGCGCTATGCGCTTGGTGGGTGCAAATGCCTCGGCCTGATCGATCAGAGCCATGATGCATCCGCCGCCAATCTCCGGCACGGAGCGGAATCCGTGGATCACCGCGACACCCCGGTAGCCTTCGCCGGGGACTTCACCATCCATCCCCGCGAGGCACATTTGGATGGGCTTGCCGCCAATCGGGCGGCTTTCGCCAGTTTGTCCGGGGTATTTGGGTGGAGTGAGAAAGAATCCTCTTTGATCTGTCAGGAAGGTTTCGCCGGATTGACCCAATCCGTAGCGATCGAGAAAGATCTGATTGGCGAGTTGCATGTCACCTCGAATGGTGAGGATTGCGTTGCCGTCTTGAGACCTAACTTGTATCAGGTAAGAGGGCTTCCCTTTTCGATCAAACTCAAAATGGGCGATTGGACTGACATCCCGAAGCTGTCTGACGGGCAGCGAGGAGGCTTCTTTCCCTGCCATAACGGGGCCGCGCCCCCGATACACCAGTCGTGCGGCGGTGGCGCCCTCGGTCGCCACAAAGTCCAAAAGAAGTGTGCGAAGACACCAAGTCTCGCTATGCAAGCAGGCAATATCCGCCGTCTTCAGGAGAGCGTCAGCGCGGTCGCGCTGCTGCGTTAACACTCGCAGCAGTATCTGTTTTCGGACAGTGGCGGTAACTCCCACTTCGCGAATGGCAGCCTGTTCAACAATGGTTCGCGAGGTGCGGTATGCAATGGACCCAAGGCTCGCGGTCGCCAGCAGTACCAGGATGCTGAGCAGCAAAATTAACTGCGTGCGCAACGATATCCCGGTGCGGTGGAGTCTGATTCGGTTAGCTTGGACTCTTCTAAACCAGCGATTTAGCCGGGACCGCCCCGTTATTCGCTCAGCGTCTGACGCGCTGTCGTCACGATGTGACATGGGGAGAGGTCAACTCCCCAATGCTTGCGTAGAGGAGGCCGACGGCGTGTCCGCGAGCCTATCTGGCCCGTGCGTAGCGAGGAAACTTCCTGGCGTGCACAGGGTAGCTTCAAAAATCCTATTCGCGAGCAGAACCAGAGGATTAAACAGGTGCTGCGGGCGATATTTTCGTTGAGACCACCGGCAATCCGGATGAAACCGCATCTCGACGAAATAGCCGAGCCCTTTGGACAGGGTTCCGGCAATCGCTTCTCCCCGGAATTTGCGGCCGCCACCGACGAACCAGAGCGGCGTGCATTCACGAATCCGCGCATCCGTACGGAGGAGTGCTCCCGAGGACCAGATCTCTTCGAGATTGGCTTCCAATTTGCGCTCGCGCCCGACGCGAGGTTGCAAATGCAGGTTGAGAATTTCTGAACAGAGCATAGGGCCTCCCTACGTACTACAGCCTAGGGAAAGCTTGTTCCCCTGTGACTATCGTACTAGGCTTACCGGTACACGAACAGGGGTATGTGTGAACAATAAATACTTAGACAGTCTAGGGTCAACACCTTAGCCGACGATCTTCTGAATCTTTGGCAAATCGGCGCTAGAATCTCCTCATGCGATCCGCTTGCGTTTTTGCCGCGCTCCTGATGGTCCTGTCTGCGGCGATTCTCCTTGATCTGGCTCCGGCGCACGCCTCCACCGGACCCATCCCTCTTAACTGCGACCGCGCCTGCCTGGAGAACCTGGTCAATCAATATCTGGCAGCCGTGGTGGCACACGACCCCAAGCGCCTGCCCTGGTCTCAGGACGTTCGCTACACCGAAAACGATCAGCCCCTGGAGATCGGCGATGGCTTCTGGAAGACCGCCGAAGCCATCGGCAACTATAAGCACTACTTCGCCGATCCTGAGTTCGGCCAAGTGGCCTTTATGGGCACCATGCGCGAGGCCGGCGCGGCTCTGCTGCTGAGCCTCCGCCTGCGCGTCGAGCTCGGCCGCATTACTGAGGTGGAAAGCATCTACTATCGCCAGGGCGGCGGCGGACCCTCCGGCATCGCCGACATGGACAAGCCCTATCGGCCCGAAGACTTCTGGTTCAAGTCGATTCCGGCGTCGCAGCGCATGTCGCGCCAGGAACTGATTGCGGTCGCCGACGGCTATTTTACCGGCCTTGAAAAGAACGACGGCAAAGGCATCAACGGCACCGGCACCTATCCGTTTACGAATGACTGCCATCGGGTCGAGAACGGCGCGCCCACCACCAATGTGCCCCGCCCTGCCGGCCAATCGCCCGACGCGATCAACGCATTCTCGATGGACTGCCTGTCACAGTTCAAGCTCGGATACTACTTCGTGGTGCAGAGCATCCATCACCGCCGCTACCCGGTCGTCGACGCCGAGCGGGGCATTGTGTGGGCCCACGCGGTCTTCGATCAAGGCACCGTGAACGAGGGCGTACTGTCCGACGGCCGCAAGTACGCATTCAAGGGCTTCAACCGGCCTTCCAGCATCCTGGTAACGGAGGCGTTTTTGATCGAAAACGGCAAGATCCGTCGCGTGGAGATGATCGGCCCGTCGGTGACCTACCACTTGAACTCCGGCTGGCCGGGGGCGCTCAGCGGGCGCTAGCCGGGACATCGGGAAGCGTGAACAGTAACGCCATCGTTGCCCAACTGGTTGCGCCGGCGGAGGCGAACTGATGCCAGCCGTGAGGAAATCCACTCTCGAAGGTGTGGGGCTGCACCGGAACCGCACGGGTGGGCATAAACCACGAACCGTCGGCCAGCTGATTTCGCAACAGCCATTGCACGCCCGACTGATAGACAGAGTCGGTGGTGGGAACTTCTCCAGAGACATGTAATGCGTAAAGCGCTTCGCCGGTAGCATAGGCTTCGCCGGGGATGCCTGGAAGCACGCTCCAACTTCCATCGCGATTTTGAGCGGCCTTCAATGCCTTCACAAATGGCGCGCGTTCCGAGGCAGTGGCGCCCGCGTCGGCCAGGGCGTTGAGTTGCATCGCTCGTTCTTCTTGGGAGGAAGCCTTGGCCGAAAGCAGCCAGCGCTTGGCGCGGGCGACGCGGTCGCGAAATTCCTCGCGCCGGCCGGGGATCGGGTACAGCTTAATGGCTCGCAGGACCACGGCGGTAGTGGTGAAAGGCCCGTACTCCTCCGGAGGCCGGTAGCTGGTGGTGCGCCATGAGCCGTCCGCCAATTGATAGTTCGAGAAGTAGTGAATATGGGCGTCGGTCAGGGCATCGGCCGGATAGCCCGCTGCCGCCATCCCCATCAGCGTGAAACCGAGAGTGTCGGACCCGCCGCCGATTGTCGAGCCCAGGCGCATCGGCTCCAGATAAGGCGCATCCGTAGCTGCTGCAAAGCCTAGCTCCTTTTTAGCTTGCTCCTCGTTTACAGCGAACCCTTTTCTGCGCGCCAAAGCCACCGTCATGGCCGGCAGCGAATTGTTATGGCAGGATACGCAGCCGCGGTTTTTGAATACGGGCTCACCACTCATTTCGATCAGCGGCAGAATTTTTTTCACCGCCGCTTGCACTGTGGCAGCCCCCTCCGCGGGCTTGGGCCACTCTTCCTTGACTTCCTTCGCGCCGGCTTTGACTAATAGGTCTAAAGTTGACTTGATTCCCACGCGCGCTGCCAGCACATACGCGGTGTCACCCCGATCGTTGGTGGCGTTGGGATCGACACCCTTCGAGAGAAGCCATTGCACCATGCGGTCGCGATCCGCGGGGGCTTCCATCGAAAGCACGGCCTGCATCAGAAGCGTGAAACCTTCGCGATCCTTGGAGTCGAGCGAAGCGCCATGTTCCAGCAGAAATTGGGAAAGCTCGGGCTGTGCTCTCTTGGCGGTTTCGTTCAAAACGCCCGGTCCATTGGCGCGGACAGTCGCGGCGGACGCGCCCTTCTCCACCAATAACCGGACGCACGCTTCACACCGCCCTAGCACCGCAGCCGATAGTGTGGTGGCGTCACCAGCATGTACTCCGACGCTGAGCAAAAACCGGATCGCTTCGAGATCGCCTTTTTGTGCCACAGGAACCATTAGCCGATCTTCGGGCTGGGCTCCTTTGGCTGCGAGCAGCTTCAGGATGGGTGTCGATCCGAATGCAGTGACCGCAACACTCATGGGTGTCGCGCCACGCTTGCCGATTGCTTTCGCGTCCGCTCCTGCATCCAGAAGCAGACGGGTTTTCGCCAGATTGGTGGCGGCATACATCAGAGCAGTTGAATCGAGCGCGTTCTTGGCATTGACGTTGGCTCCGCTGTCGATCAACAGCTTCATCATTTTCACATCTGACTCGATGACGGAGTGCATCAAAGCTGTCGTGCCCTCGTTATCGGCCGTGTTTACGTCGGTACCGGTTCGAAGAAGCTGGCTTACCTCGGCGTCGTTACCGCTCCGGATCGCCACCAGAAGACTGGGTGAGCCCGCAGCCAGCAATGCCGAGCTAACGACGAAGAAAAGCGTCACCGCGTAAGACATGGTGGGTTGATTCTATCCCACCCGCGGCTTGACATCAAAGCGCTAAATTACGATGATCGCCTTGAGCATCCTATGAGCTATTCCCGTAGAAATTTTCTCAAAGCAGCGGGCTCGGGCGTCGTACTCACGGCCGTGACGGGGGAATCGCTGGTGGCGGCCCCTACAACTTCTCCCGCAGCGCCTACGCCGTTTGCGAGTGAAAAGGCCACGTTCCTGGTCAACGGCAAGGCCTATGCCGCCGAATATGAAGCGCGCACCACTTTGTGGGAAGTGATTTCGATGAAGCTGGGAATGACGGGCACCAACCGCAGTTGCAATCGCGCCAGTTGCGGAGCCTGCAGTGTCCTGGTGGACGGCACGCCGCTCTATTCCTGTCACACTCTGGCGACCGAAGCCGTGGGCAAGAAGATCCTCACTATTGAAGGCGTGGGCGACGAGAAGAATTTGCATCCGTTGCAGCATGTCGGGCATATGCGCGTGGCCGCCGATTGCGGCTTCTGCACGGCCGGATGGGTGGTGACCGCGAAAGGGCTGCTCGACAGAAATCTGAATCCGACAGAGGATGATGTGAAAGCGGCGCTCGCGGGCCACATCTGCCGGTGCTCGGCATACCCGCACATTATCCGGACGGTGATGGACTCGGCGGCGGTGCTGCGCGGGAGCAAGACGCCGATCAAGCCCGAACTGGAAAACGTCGTTCACATTAAAATGCCGATGGTGCGGGACTACTCGACAACCGGGGGACATTTGGCCGGCGACGAAGTCATCGAGGGCACGAACAAGACCGTCACCAAGAAGTGGCAGGGTTATCCTCCGGAAAACCTCAACGTATTAGGTACGCCGCTGCCTCCGCTGCCCGAAGTTTCGATTCCCAGGTTCACCGGCAAAGCGCAATACGCCAGCCGCGTGTGGTTCCCTGACCTGCTCTATACAAGATTTCTCACGTCGCCCCATCCGCGCGCCTATATCCAGGACATCGATACGTCGGCCGCCGAGAAGATGCCGGGCGTTAAATACATTCTTACTTACAAGAATGCTCCGAAGCTGCAACGCCCCAACGTTGCCCGAGGCCGGATCTTGCCGGACCCTCTGCCCCGCGAACTGAATCTGCAAGGTGAAGTCGCCGCCATCGTGGTGGCGGAGACTGAGGACCTGGCACAAGACGCCGCCGACGCGATCAAGGTGACGTACGACGTTCTTCCCTTCGCGTCGATGCTGAAGGACAGCATGGCTGAGGGCGCGCCCGACCTAGGGCATGGAAAAGGGAACCTGATCCGGCATTCGTTTTCACCGCAGGATCTGCCGCACGTGACTTGGATGGATAAGCGAGGCGACGTCGACAAGGGATTCGCCGAAGCGGACGTGATCAAGGAATTCAGTTACCGCTTTGCGGGGGGCGTTTCCGTGCCGATGCAGCCGAGCGGCAGCGTCGCCAAATGGGACGGCGACAAACTGACGATGTGGGGCATGGGACAGGGCATCTATCCAGTACGGGCGTCGCTGGCGGCTGCGCTGGGTATGGACGTCTCGAAGGTGCGGCTGATCAACAAATGGAATGGCTCCACGTTCGGCGCGGCGCGCATGGCGGCGGAGAGATTTTATCCGATGATCGCGCATCTGGCGAAAGTGACTGGGCGGCCGGTGAAGGTGATGCTGCCCAAGGATCAGGAACTGGCGCAGTTGCAGATCAAGCCGGAGACCATCACCAAGTTCCGTGTGGGAGCGAAGAAGGACGGCCGCATTGTTGCCCTGGATCACGAAGTATTCGTAAGTGTGGGCGACCTAGATTTCGGGGTGCACGCGGATGGCCCCGGCAACGCGGCCAACCAAACGGAGTTGTACACGGGAAAAGTTCCGCACTGGCGATCGACGTGGTGCGCTTATCGCACGAACGCGCCGCGCCCTGGGCCGTCGCGCAGCCACATCCAGCAGGAAACTAAGTGGTCCTGGGAAAACATGATCGATGAGATGGCGGACGCGTTCGGTGTGGACCCGGTGCAGTATCGCATGATGCACATGACGCGGCTGACACCGGGGGACACGCGCTATCCGTACGAAACCATGCCCACGGTGGAGGTGCTGCAAGAGGGGTCGAAGGCTTTCGGGTGGGAGAAGCGCAATCCCGTCGCGGGTGGAGAGCCGGGACGATTCAAGCGGGGATTCGGGCTCGGGATGTCGCAGCATCATGGCGGCAACATGGGCTATCACGAGGGTGAAGAAGCGTTCGCTAAGCTGGCAGCGGCTCCCGACGCCAACATATTCAGCAGCGACGTGGACCTGACCGCCGATGGCAACGTGACCATGAAGATCGCTCTCCCCGACAGCGGTTCGAACGCCGCGACGGCGCTGGCAGCCATGGTCGCCGAGATGCTGGGATTCACGACGCGCGATCACATTCGTCTGGTTTGGGGCGACTCAGACCTGGCGCCGGTGAGCGACGAATGGTTCGGCGGCCGCACGATCACGCTGCAAGGAGCGGCCATCTGCTTCGCCACCGACAAGCTGCGCAAAGACCTGCTGGCGCGGGCCGCTGACTTTCTCAAGACGGATGCCGCGAAGCTCAAGATGCGCGACGGCGTGATCTCCTCGATCGAAGATCCCAAGAAGAGCACAACGTTCGCGGCGCTGGCCAGAGCCAACAATGGCCTTATCCGGCAGACCGGCCGCGGCACCACCGGCGGCGAAAGAACCGCGACCAACAAAGGAGTGGGTGCATGTTTCGTTGAGGTGGAAGTGGATACCTGGACCGGCAACTGGCGTTTCGTGCGGGCGGTGTATACGCACGATACAGGACTGGTGATCAATCCTCTGGTATCGGAGGCCGACATGGTGGGATCTTTGATGGAAAGCACTCAGGTGGCCACCGACTCCATTCCGTGGGACCGTGAATTTCCGGGCTCGCGGCATTATAGCGTCGGTTATCTATCCTACCGGCTTCCCACTATCATGGACATTCCGAAATCCACGCAAGTGTATATCGACAGTCTGGAGCCGCGCTGGTTCTATGGTGTCAAGAGCTTCAGCGAAACTACGATTGGCTGCGTGCCGGGCGCGATCTCGAATGCGATTTTCAACGCTTGCGGGGTGCGCATTCGGGAACACCCTATCACGCGGGAGAAGATCATGGCGGGACTCACGAGCAAGCGGAGGCAGGCATGAAGAAAGTTTCGATCTACCGGCCGACGTCCGTCGACGAAGCGATCCAAATCCTCTCCCAGCATGGCACGGAGGCGTCGGTTTACGCGGGTGGCACGGACCTGCTGATTCGCCTGAAGAACCGCTTGGAACAGGCGCCCAGTTACCTGGTGGATATCAAGAAGATCGATCATCTGCGCTATATCAAGGAAGATGCTCAAGGCGGCGTCGAGATTGGCGCGGCCACGAAACTTGCGGAGTTGGCCGACTCGCGGCTGTTGCAAGACAAGTATCCGATGCTGGTGGAGGCCATAAACAAGATCTCGTCGCCGGAATTGCGTAATGCGTCGACGCTGGGCGGTGACCTGTTACAAGAAGTCTGGTGCCAGTATTTGCGCGGTGGTTATCCGTGCTGGAGAAACGGCGGACACATCTGCTTTGGCGCGATCGGCGATAACAGCTACTATCACTCGGCTATGGGGGGACGCTTGTGTTACGCGGTTTATCCAGGCGACGCGGCCACGGCGCTGATCCCCTTCGACGCCCGCGCGAAACTCGCGACGCCGCAGGGAGTGAAGGAGCTTTCCATCGAGCAAATGGTGCCGGGCGATATGCTGGTGGACGGCAAGATTCAGTCGCACGTCGTACGCTACAACGAGATTCTGACTTCGGTGGTCATTCCTCCGCCGAAACCGGGGGTGCGGGCTTCGTTCGAAAAGCTGCGGCCGCGCGGAGTTTGGGATTTCGCCATGGCGTCGCTGGGGATCAGTCTGCAACTTCGCGACAAGACTATTGACGACGCGCGCGTGGTGTTTGGTGGGATCGCCGGGAGGCCCTATCGCGAAAAGGCGGTGGAGGCTTTTCTCAAAGGCAAAACGTTGAATGCGGAACTGGGCGAGCAAGCGATCGCTGTTGCCCTTGCCGGGGCAGCGCCGCTCAAGTACAACGCGACCAAGATCGATATGGCGAAGGGGCTCCTCGCCAGCGGTCTGGCGAGGTTGAACGTTTAGCCGGAGCGCGGCTTACTTCACCATCGCGGACTGAGAGCGCACGGCCTGCCACTTGCCATCGCGCAGGGCGAATACATCCATCCACACCCATTTGCCGCTGGTGTCTTTTCCCTTGAAGGAGCTTTTTTCGGTGTCGCTGCCTTGAACAATGGCGACCGTTCCGATCACCTGAACATCCATGGGCCCGATCTCGAACGAGTCCATCTTATTGGCGCCGGACTTGATATTATCCAAACTCTGCTTCTTGGTCGTTTTCGTCCCGTCGAAACCCAGTCCCATCCAATCGTCGGCAAGAATCTGGCCGAGTTTGGCGACGTCGCCGGCCTTTTGGGCATTCACCCAATCGCGCTCCAGTTGTTTAATAGCGTCAGCCGTTCCGGGAGCCTGGCTCTTCGCCTGTCCATAGGCTGGACTGAAACACGCAGCCGCCAGCAGGACTACACCCAAGAATCTTGTCATCGTGTATTTCTCCTTGGTCCCGATCATGCTTACCCCAGGGACATGCAACTCTAACATAGAAAACGTTGGGACTATAGGTGGTGCGGCCAACGGGTCACAATATAGTAGACGGTTGCTCCAATGGCGCTCATGAGCCCTAAGCTGCACATCGCCATTACGCAATAGATGAAAAGCAATCCTCTGATTGGTTGGCTCTGCAGGTTGACTCTTCGAGCCTATGCCAAGGCTAGTTCGTTGAAGGCGCCGCGCTCGTCGATCCAGCAGCGATATTTGGTGCGGACCTGATTCAGGTTTCTGGTGCAGGCATCGGCTTGCAACATGACGTTTTTGTCAGATTCCAACACGCTCCGCTTGGCTTCGTCAATGGCTTGGTTGAGGTTATAGCAGGTTAGTTCGGGATATTCCCGTTTTACGAGGGGCGCCGATCCACCGTGCCGGCTCTCTTTGCGTACATCCGTAGTGCGAACAAAGTATTGCAACTGGTGACCTCTAATACCAGCATAGCGGATTGGGGCCTCAATCCCCTATTTAACTGGGGCGGATGGCGGAATTCTTTTGCGATATTCCGGATAAAGCGTCTCGGGCTTTCCGGTGGCGGCGTCGCGCGGCACGCCGTATTTCTTGGTCATTTCATCGACAAAAGGATTCTTCTCGGGCAAGTAGTGTGGGGCGGTTTCACTGGTGCTGGCCTCATAGGCAGTTATGCACGGCGGTCCGGTGGAAGGCAAAGGCGTCGCGCTCAGTTGAAAGCTTCGCGACAGAATCCAAGGTTCGGCAAGGTAAATGGGATCTTCGATGATCCCTAGAAGGCTCAGGATTTCATCGTGGCGGTAAAAGCGCAGCGTCATGGTCGCTTCATCGCTGCTGGGCGCACCGGTCTTTCGTAGGAACCCGGCTTTCATATGGGTGGTGCGGGTTACGAGTGTGTTGCCTTCCCACACGCCGGTAGTGAACCCGGCCCGCGTGTGCTCGGCATATTGGGAAGGATGAGGGCGTCCGTCCATCCAGATCACCAGCGGCGGCCGGTCCTCCCAAGCGCCGACGGTGTAGGAGATCACATTTCCCTTGAGCGGATCGGTGTCGCTCCAGATCTTCAGACCGAACGGTCCTTGGACGATATAAAAGGCCGGCCAACCCTGGCACTGCCGTTCGACCATCGAGAGCTGCGACTCGGAGTAACTCAGCGCTCTGATGCGGCCTTCGTCGTTGAGCGGGATGCCCGTGAAGTCGACTGGCAAGCCGTCGCCGGTAAGGAACTCATGATTTCGCGCCGCCCAGGAGCCGGTGAGTTCGGTTTGCGCCACGGCGCACCCGCACCCGAACAGGCACAGCAACGCGGCGACGGATACTATTTTGCGGTGCACGGAGCCGGATCCCATTTCGAACCGTCAGCCTCCTTCTTAAGTTGCGAACTCACAATAAACGGCAGCCGGAGATACTGCGGATCGTCGACGACAGTCGTCACCAGCAGCACTTGGCCGCCGCCCGGTAGCGGCGCGATATCGAAGTATTCCGTTACAGCAGCATTCTCGCTGTAAGGAACGCCGTTCTTGCGCAGATATCCGGAGCGCAGGTTGCCGGTGGCTATCTTCAGCGCCGATCCCTGCCACTGTGCGGTCGAATAACCTTGCCATGTCCTCTCACCCAGCGCGGATGGTTGAGAGTTGAAATGGAAGAGTCGAGTCTGCATGCCGGCGTCGCTATCGACACGCAGAGTGTTATCGTCTTGCCACGTGATATGAAATCGCGCCGGTAGGCGCATGATGGCGGCGGCTCCGTAGGCCTTGCATTGGTTGCCTGAGGCTTCGTCGGCCTCGGGATTCCAGGCATCCGCAACTTTCCGGGCCTGATCGGTCATGGGGACGGCCTGGTAATCACCTTTGCGGGGCGTGACCATGCGGAAGCGCCAGTCTTCGGTCACGAAAGCGGCCCAGTAGCCGGTCAGATCCGCGGGCGCGGAGGCTTTCGCAGAAGCGGGTACGCCCTGGGCGGCGGCACGCGCGATGGATAGTGCAACGAGCGTCGCGATGCAGAAGGCTCTCATTTCCCTGATTCACTCATGCTGCGATATATCGCTTCGACGAAATTATTTGCGCCAGTTTCCGAACCATAGCGGCGCAGGTAGCCGCGGGCCGGCGAGGTGGCTTTGATTTGCTCCCAGGTGAGCCCCTGCTTCATCAGATCGCGGATGCGGTCGCGGATGATGGTGACCATGTCGCGGTATTCAACCACATCGAGTTGATCGCAGATGCGGCCGTGGCCGGGAACGATCAGCGTGCCGTCTTCGCGCGATACGATGGGCACCGACGGAATAGCGGTATCGACCAGCTTCTGCAAGCCCGCAATCTCGCCATGAATGCTACCGCCCTTGGCGATATCGATCACCGGGAAGCGGGTGGTGTCAAAGATATCACCGGCCACGATCACGTCGGAACGGCGGAAGAAGACGATCGCATCGCCGTCGGTGTGCGCCGCCGGCTGGTGGAAGATTTCGATACCCTCGCCATTGAGGAACATGTACTTCCGCGGTTGATTGAACGTTTCCGTGGGCCACGCGCCAATGGGATAGGGCGAAGCCGGCGCGCTCATTCTAGTCAAGACCTGTTCGACGGAAAGTATCGATGCAGCGCCTCCCAGAAAATCGGCGCTGACGCCGATGCCGCCCTGCGTAAAGAGCGTTTTCCCGGCTTTCGCGAGGACCTCATTGCCGCCCACATGATCGGCATCGGCGCTGGTACTGATCACGTAGCGGATGGGTTGCGGCGTGACTTTTTTGATGGCTTCGACCACGGCATCGGCGTTGGGCCCGGAGCCGGAGTCGACAACTACTACGCCATCGGCTCCCACCTGCAAGCCAATGTTGCCGCCGGCGCCCGCGATCATATAGAAGTTCGGCCGAAGCTGAAGGACTTCAAGTATGGGGCGCGGAGCCTGCTGCGCCACCAAGCCACTGACCGCGGCTAGGGCCGCAACGGCCATCGCGATTGCGCCTGGGATCTGAAACTTCATCTTGTCGTGCATCTGAATGCGTACTCATAATAGCGTAACCGCCCCGGGATGTATCATGATTCGGAGGAACCCATGAATCGAAATGAACGTCTGGACCCGGAAGTCCGTGCGCTACTGGAGATGATGGACGCGCAAGGCGCGCCGCCGCTCGAAAGCCAGGACCCCATCGAAGCCCGCAACAGCCGCATGGAGCCGATGAAGTTGCTCGGCGGTGAGCCCGACGCGCTGGGCCATGTGGAGAACTTGACGGTTCCAGGCCCGGGCGGCGAAGTGCCGGTGCGGGTTTACGCGAGCGAGCGCGGCGGGCTGCGTCCCGCGCTGATCTACTTTCACGGCGGCGGTTTCGTGTTCGGCAATCTGGATACGCACGACGCTGTATGCCGCGCACTGGCCAAGGAATCCGGCGCAGTAGTGATCTCGGTGGATTACCGGCTTTCTCCTGAACACAAGTTCCCGGCAGCGGTAGAAGATGCGCACGCGGTCACGGTGTGGGTCGCGGCCAACGCGGAGCGCCTGGGCGTCGACGCACGCCACATCGCCGTGGGCGGCGACAGCGCGGGCGGCAACCTCGCGACCGTGGTTGCCATGCGTTGCCGGGATGCGGGCGGTCCCGCTCTGGCGTCGCAGGTGCTGCTCTATCCGGTAACCGACTTCAGTTCTTTCGAAACCGGCTCGCATCGGGAATTGGGCGAAGGCTACTTCCTTACACGTGCGGCGATGCAATGGTTCACCGGGCACTACCTCGCCTCCGCCGAGCTTGCGCGCCATCCGGAAGTCTCGCCGCTGCTCGCAGCGGACCTGCGCGGCCTGCCGCCCGCATTGGTCATTACGGCCGAATTCGATCCTTTGCGGGATGAGGGTGAGTCTTACGCAGAGCGCCTCCGGCAGGCCGGGGTCCCCGTCACCATGAACCGCTATCCGGGAATGATTCACGGCTTCGTTTCCATGCGGGGCGTGCTCGCCGGCGGCCGGCGCGCGATTCAGGAGGCCGCTCAGTTTACCCGGTCCATGCGGCCCGCGGTTCCTTAGCGGCGGATGTGTGGTTACTCCCTGGCACGATTTGACGGCACCTCACGATCGGATATGATTACTGGCTAGATGACCGTGCCCAAAACGACTCTCCTGCCATTGCTTCTCATGCCGATTCTGTTATCCGCGCAACCGCCGGCGCCGAAGAACCTCAAGCTTCTGGCCCCCAACAGCGACATCCCATTCGTCATGCGAAACTTCGCCCAGGCGCTAGGCGTCCAGTGCGCCTACTGTCATGAGGCGGGCGATTTCGCGAGCGACGCCAATCCCAAGAAGGACGTGGCGCGCAAGATGATCGCCATGGTGCGCCAGATCGACGCCAGCTTTCCGAGCAGCACCGGCGTATTTCCGGCCGGATACCACGAGGTGGACTGCAACACCTGCCATCGCGGAAATGTAAAGCCCGTGGTCAAAGCGCCGCGTGAGTTTTTTAACCGCAATGAGTCTTTGGGCGCTCCGACGCCCCCCATCACCCCGGGGGTCAATTTGAAAGTGCTGCCTCCCGGCACACAGGTGCATGGCGAAGGATCGATCATGCACGATTTCCGCGACGCCTTAAACGTCGACTGCAGCTACTGCCATGGCGGCGGCAAGCCGTTTGAAACGGACGAGAATCCACGAAAAGACATCGCCCGTAGAATGATCGGCTTGGTCCGCCAAGTCAATGCGAACTTTCCAGGCACGGGAGTCTATCCGGTAGGCACTCAGATGGTGACCTGTTACACCTGCCACAGAGGAGAAACCCATCCCGAAACCGTCAGTAACGCGCGCTACGATCCGCCGGCGGAAAAGAAACAGTTAAAGTGAAATTGACATCTATGAACAAACTCATCCTGCTACTCCCCCTCTTTGCGGTTTCTGGTTTTGCTCAATCCGCGCCCGATCCCTCCAATCCAATGTCCACGTGGCTGCGCAACGCCTACACCGGGAATCGCAACAACATTGTGCGAACCGCCGAGAAAATGCCGGAAGAGAATTATGGGATGCGTCCCGGCGCGCAACCGGAAGTGCGCACCTTCGGCCAGCAGGTGACCCATGTGGCCGCCTACAACTTCTTGTGGTGTTCGCAGGCCAAAGGTGAAAAGAATCCCAACCCCGGCAATCTGGACACCCTTACGTCCAAAGCCGAAATGTTGAAAGTGTTGAACAACGCGTTTTCGTACTGCGATGGTGTCTATAGTGCGTTAACGGACGCCTCCGGCACCGAGGTGATCGATATCACGCAGGAAAACGGCCGCCAGACGCGCAACCTGCGCATGGGACTGCTGACCCTCAACTACGCACATAACAACGAAATTTACGGCAGCATGGTCATCTATATGCGGATGAAGAATATCGTACCGCCTGCCTCCGAGCCTCGGCCGCAGCAGAAGAAGTAACGCTTAAGGAACGGGCACTTCTAAATAGCGGAACGGCGCCTCCACGTTCTTATACCAATGGATCGTGTCCGGAGGCATGATAAACACATCGCCTTTGCTGATGCGGCGTGATTCGCCGCCCTGGATGGACTGGCCGCCAAACTTGTCGGGCGCCGTATTCTTGGCCGTGCCACCAACCACCATGGTCGCAGCCCCGCTCACCACGTATACGACGGCAGTGTAGTCCTTATGGCTGCATCCCTCTGGTTTGCACGCGGACTTCACGGAGTCCCGGCTGTGCGTATCCACGTTATAAATCCCTTTGCTGGAGGCATGGCTCCACAGGAGATTGCTGCCTCCCTCCGCGAAGGCTTTGTTAAAAGATGCGTCCAACTTCTCGTGATCAAAAACCGTAACAACTCCGGCAGATGGCTTTTCCTGCGCGATTGATTTGGAATTCCAGATCGCGCCGATAGTAATCACCGCCAAACCCGCCAGAACGGTGTTCCGAATATTCGACATTGGTTCGCGATACCTCCCTCTGTAATCCGTGCAGAGGTTAGTTTATCGCTTTGCGGGCTCTGTTCAACGGATCCTATTACTCTTCCGGTTGATCTTCGGGGCCTTGTAGCGTTTTATCTTCGGGGGTTTATACTTTTTTATCTTCTTGGGCTTGTCAGGCACTGTCTGGAGACTGGTGTTCGGCGCCCCGGCAAATACGCTCGGGACCAGGAACGCGAGGGCAGCGAAAACGAGGATCAAAAATCGGTGGCGTTTACGCATAGCTTATTTCTTGGCGGCGGCATCTTTCAGGGCCTTCAGTCGCGGGAGGTCGCGATCTTCTTCGTGACAAGCGGTCTCAAACATCTCGGCCTTATCTCGTTTGAGCGGGAAAGCGATGGTCCACGGCCGGGTATATACGAGCGGATCGGCAACCGTCGCCTCGTATTGAACCGTATTGGGCCCGGACGGGGTGAATCGTTCCACCACATGCTCGGCGTAACTCACAATTTCCCCGCCTTCGTTCAGCCAGGTCTTGCCGTTGAAGTTGGTGGTATCGACAACCAAGGTGTCACCCTCCCATCGCCCGATGGAATCGCCCTGCCATAAGCGGATCGGGTCAGGAAGGTGCGCGCGCCCATCCAACGGCACAATACGCCACGTCATGCGCTCATGCAGGAAGACGATGTAATCCGGGGTTTGAATGATGTTAAATGCCGCCGGCACATACATGGATCGCGGAACGCCCGCCGGAAAACAGTGCGCTGTGGGATCGTCGTAACCGCGTTCCGTGAGATTGCGGCTGGCTCTCTCGGCCACGGCCCAGGGCTGCATGGGGAGAATTCCGTCGGGCGGATCGATGAGGACGCCGCGCCTATCCGGCATGACTCCGTCGCCTTTGTTTTTCTCCAAACCCTGGTTTGCGGCGCCGGTATCGCCGTCATAAAAACCCTGCAGGTCGGGCTTGCCATCGGCGGTTCTGCGAATGTTCGCCACCGGTTTTAGCGGAATCGAGGGCGAGGGCGGCGCAGGGGCGGTTGCAGACGCCACTCCATTGGCTGGATACCAAGTCCGATCCTCGCGCGTGAACGCGCCGTTCGCCTCTTCGGCTTCGGACTGGCAGGAGTACTCAAAAAGCCTGTCGCGATCCGCGCGCCGCTTCAAAGGGATGCTGATGGTCCACGGCTTGATGAAAACTTTCGAGTCTTCGAGAGTCGCTTCGTACTGAATCGTGTCGCGATCGATCATGCGGTAGCGCTCGACCACGTGAAGCGCGTTACTGTGAAAGTCCCCCGCCATGTCAAACCAGGTTTTGTCGTTGTAATTGCTGACGTCGACAACCAGCGTGTCTCCTTCCCAGCGGCCGCGCGAATCGCCCATCCATGAATCGATGTCGGCGGGGTGTGGACTGCCGTCCATGTAGATCAAGCGAAACATCAGTGACCACTCGAAGGCGATGGCGACAGCCTGCGGTGTCTGGAAAATCTGAAACGGGAAATCCATGTACATGATCCGCGGGATGCCGGGCAGGTAGCACTGGCCGAGCGGATCGGCCTTCTGCCGGTTTTGAAAGTTCTCCGCCCTTTTCGCAGCGGCCCAGGGTTGATAAGGAATGGTTCCACCAACGACCACTGAACGGCCGGCCAGCATGTTGAACGCGGCGGCGTGATCCTGGAGATCGGCTTCGGCAGTACTCGACGCCTGCCAGATACCCTTGAGGTCCGGCTTGCCGTCGACCGTGCGTGGTAGAGCCCCTTGGGCGACGAGTGAGTTCGCTAGAGCGATCGCCGAGATCAGTGCCAGATGGTGTGTGCGCATGCGGAAGGTAAGCAGTACACCTACTATCAAACCACAGATCGGATTCCCTTCCGGTTCACTCGGGGTGCTTAGTCTTGATATTCTGGAACGCGGAACCAGGAGGTTTTATGAAAGCGACAGGAGTGCTCACGGTCGTGATGGGAGTCCTCGGTGCGGCGTCGGCATGGTGCCAGATTCAGCCGCCGGCGGGGCAGAGGTCGGGGCCCGGAGTACAGGCAGCTCAGGATTCAAGAGAACCAGAGGTACTGAAGACATGCAAAGTTCCGCCTCCGGCCAGAGGAGGCCGCGGCGGAGCAGGACGCGGACCAGCGCCTGCCCCCGGCCCCAGGGATTACATGGTGACCGAGATCCCGGGCGTAGTCGCCGCGGGGCAAAAGTGGAAAGACATTTGGCAAGTGGACGGCAATAACGCCGACGGCATCATCGCCACGAAGGACAACGGTCTTCTCATCGCTCAGAATGACAAGAGCGATGTGGTGAAGCTCGACAGCAACGGCAAAACGTCAGTAGCCTACAGCGACACGAATACCGGAGGGTCGCTCGCGATGAACTCGAAGGGCACTCTGTTCGTCGCGAACCGGGGATTGAACGCATCCATCGATGAACTGGCGCCGAAGCGCAGAGTCCTAGCCAATAAATACAATGGCGATTCTATGGATTGCATCGGAGGCGTGCTCAACGACATTTCGGCCGACAGTAAAGGCGGAGTCTACTTCACCATGGGCGGCGTCTTCTACGCAGACTCGAAAGGCACCGTGACTCGCTACGGCGAGAATCTGACCACCAACGGAATCGTTCTCAGCGCGGATGAAAAGCACCTGTATGTCACCAACGGACCGACGGTCGCGGCGTTCGATGTGCAGAAGGACGGCTCGCTGACCAACCAGCACGAGTTCGCCAAACTCGAAGGTGGTGGAAATGGCGACGGAAGTACGTTCGATACCGCCGGGCGGCTGTACGTGACTACCAATGCCGGCGTGCAGGTGATCGGTCCGGATGGCAAGTATCTCGGCTTGATCCCGACACCGTACGGCCTGATTAGCGTGGCCTTCAGCGGCCCGGATCGAAAAATGCTGTACGCCGTCGCCCGCGAAAATTCGACCAATAAGGACTGGATCATTGGCATCCAGATGATCTCGCAGGGCCCCAAAGGCCGCGCGAAATAGCATTGCTTCGGAAAATCCGGAAAATCGCGTTCACAACGTGCTTGGCTCTGCTGGGCCTAGCTGCCTTGATTTATCTCGGGGACGACCTGTGGGCGCGCTACCGGGGGCGGCCGGTGGAACAAATGAAAGTCGGCCGCTTATACGCCGCGGTGAACCACTTTAATGAGTTGGAGTATTCAGTCGGCACGCCGGTGATGGAGACCTGCGTCGACGCGCTGATGCCGCATTTCGGCTTCACTCCATGCTGGTATTTGCGGCGACACGACATCCGCCAGATCGGTCCGTAAGCGGATCACCAGGGCTGCATCGACGTTGGTCACGTGTTCACGGTCGGGCGCCGTCAGACAGAAGCCGATGCAGAGATACGGCAGATCGGGATGCGGATTGTGGCCGCGGTGAATTTTGCCGATCGGTTCCGAATAAACGTCACCCGCTTTTGCTTTGATCAGCACGCCTTCTTGAAAGTGCGCTTCGAAGATGCCCTGCAAGGCGACGAAGAAGGTGGCTCCGTTATGGCAATGCCAGTTGGTGTATCCACCGGGAGCGATTTCGGCGTTGTAGATCTGAACTTTCACTTCAGGATCGCGCGGCAGAGAGGCGTAGAGCGTGTCCAACAAAACGTTGCGGTAAAGGTCCTGACCTGGCTTGGTATATCCGTCCAGCCGTAGTTTGAGTTCGCGGTAGTCGCTTTCGATACTCATTTGTCCTCCCCAGCAGCATACCATCTGATAAAATTAGGTCCGTTATGAGCAACCTCACCTTGAACGTGAACGGAAAGATGCACACGATGGATGTCGACCCCTCGACTCCTCTGCTCTACATCCTGCGCAATGACGTTGGATTGCAAGGTCCGCGATTTGGCTGCGGCCTCGGCCAGTGCGGGCTATGTACCGTGATCATCAATGGCGCGGCGGTGCGCTCGTGCATCACCCCCGTCTCCACCGTAAAGAGCGAGATCACTACACTCGAAGGACTCGCCAAAGAAGGCAAGCTGCATCCGCTGCAGCAGGCTTGGATTGACGAACAAGTTCCGCAGTGCGGCTTCTGCCAGAACGGGCAGATCATGACCGCTAAGGTGCTGCTGGATAAAAATCCCAAACCGACGGATGCGCAAATCCGCGAGGCCATGAACCGGACCCTTTGCCGTTGCATGACGTACTACCGTGTTCAAGCCGCTATTAAGCGGGCATCGACCATGATCACGGCCGAGGTGCCGGCCGCGGAGAAGGAGGTGGTCGCATGACGCCCTTAGCCAAAACGTCACGCAGGGACTTGCTGAAGAGCGCCGGCCTGCTGGTGGTGAGCTTCACGGCCTCGGGTACGGGACCGCTCACTGCGCAAAGCACTACGTCCGCCGCGGGTCCGTATATAGATCCGGACTTCCGGCAACTCGATTCGTGGATCGTCATCCGCGCAGACAACACTGCGACATTTTATGTCGGCAAGACCGATTGCGGCCAGGGCACGGGAACGTCGTTCCGCCAGTTGATGGCAGAAGAGTTGGACGTCGCTTATGACAAGACCGCCTGCGTCATGGGCAGCACGGATATCACCGTCGACCAAGGCGGCTCCGGCGGTTCCACCGCAATGGAGAGAGACGCTTGGCCCATGCGCCGCGTCGCGGCCGAAGCACGCCGGGTGCTGCTCGAGATGGGATCCTCACGGCTCGGCGTGCCCGTCGATCAACTCGCGGTGCGCGAGGGCGTGATCACTGTAAAAAGCGATCCATCGAAGCGCGTCACCTATGGAGAATTGATTGGCGGAAAACGATTCCATGTCGCGCTGACAGGAGCTAACATCAATGCGACCACCGGCGTGGCTAAAGTCAAATCGGTCCAGGAACACAAAATCGTCGGCCTGTCTCCGCAGCGCTACGATATTCCCGCCAAAGTGGACGGTTCGCTGAAATGGGCCGTGGACGTCAAGTTGCCGGGCATGGTTCATGCGCGCAATGTGAAGCCGCCGGTGGCGGGCGCGAAGTTGATCAGCATCGATGAGTCTTCCGTGAAGAGTCTGCCGGGATTCATCAAGGTCGTCAGCAAGGGCAATTACGTGGCAGTCGTATGCGAACGGGAAGAGCAAGCGATCAACGCGGCCAGACAGCTCAAGGCGAACTGGCAGAAGCCGTCGACAGCTCCCTTCCCGTCTTCGGAAGACTTGTTCAAGTACATGCGCAGCGCCGCGCCCACCTCGAATTCCAAGCCGATTCTGGTGGGAGATCCCGACAAAGCATTTGCAGAGCGCCGCGAAAATCGTCGAAGCCAATTACGATATTCCGTTCCAAGGGCACACAGCGATCAGCCCGGCCCACGCCTCTGGCAGACCCGTCGAACGGCCAGATGACGGTCTATTCGAACGACATGAAATCTTACGGCATGCGCCGGGGAGTGGCCGAATTTCTGGGGATGCCGCCGGAGAAAGTGCGCGTCGTCTGGATGGAAGGGCCGCAAGGGTTCGGCCGCACTGCTGCTGACGATGCGGGGTGTGAAGCGGCTTACTTGGCCAAGGAAATCGGCCGGCCCGTGCGCGTGCAGTGGATGAGGAGCGAAGAAACGGCCTGGGATACCAAGGCTCCCGCATTTACGGTAGCGATGCGCGGGGGGTTGGATGCCGATGGAAATCTCATCGCGCTCGACTACAATTGCCAGGCCGCCGACTACAATCACGTCGGCTACAACGAACCCGATACGGTACTGATCGCTCAGCTCATGGGGATTAGGCGCGCCACGCCCGCTGCCGGCAGCGCAGCGACGCCTTCGGAGATGTACGCCATCCCCCATCGCCGCATGACCAGTCAAGTGGTGAGCCTGCCGCTGGTTTGGGAGACGCCGCTGCGCACTGGTAACCTGCGCGATCCCAACGGCCCCCAGTCGACCTTCGCAGCCGAATCGTTCATCGACGAAATGGCGGTAGCCGCGAAGGCTGACCCGCTCGAATTCCGCATGAAGATGCTGATGGCCTCGACCACTGACGACAGCGGGTTCAAGCGGGCCCGGTCGATTGCGGCCCTGAAGGCTGCGGCGAAAGCCTACGGGTGGGACCCGCGTCCGTCGCCGAAACCGCGCGACAGCGGCGACATCCTCACGGGACGCGGCGTGGCTTACGCGTTCCGCGGCCAGACCATCGCCGCGGAGATCGCCGAGGTCGAAGTGAATCGCAAAACCGGCCACGTCTGGGTGAAGACGGCTGGTGTGCGCGCACGATTGCGGGCTGGTGGTCAACCCGGAAGCCCTGCGTCATACCGTCGAATGCGCCATGCTCCATTCCATCAGCCGCACGCTGCATGAGGAAGTACAGTTCGACACCGAGAAGGTCATCGGCGTGGACTGGAACTCGTCTCCCACGCTGACCCACGCCGACGCGCCCGCCAAGATCGATGTAGTGCTGGTGAACGGAGATCCGAATCCGAACCGGCCGGATCTTCCGCCTTACGGAGCTGGTGAGACAGCGTGCAAGCCAATGCTCGCGGCCATCGCCAACGCCATCCATGACGCCACCGGCGTTCGCATGCGTCGAATTCCCTTCCGGCCCGCGCGCGTGCTAGCCGCTCTGCAGAATGGGCGGGCCTAGCGTATGCGACTACTGGGTTTGGTTTTCATGGCGGCGGTTGGCTTTGCTGGACCGGCTGTTAACGAGATTACGCTCCCTGGTACGCGCGTTTTCCCTGAGAGCATCACGTCTACAGCTGACGGAACCTTGATTGTCGGGAGTCTAGGGCATGGCAACGTGAGCCGCATCGCGCCCGGAAAAACCACAGCCGAGGAGTGGATTAAGCCCGGCACCGGTGGCCTCAACCAAGTGCTCGGCGTTTACGCGGACGAGAAGGGCAAGACGCTCTGGGTCTGTTCCAATAATCTCGAAAAAAAGGGCGAGGCAACTTCCGTCAAAGCATTCGATCTGACCACCGGCACGCTGAAAGGGACTTATCCCCTGCCCGGTGACGATGCTCTGTGCAACGACATCGCAGTCGGTGCCGATGGAACGGCCTACGTCTCCGACACGCGCCAAGCCAGTATTCTGATGCTGAAGCGGGGCAGCAAGGATTTGGAGATCGCCGCTAAAGATCCGCTATTGGCCGGCGCCGATGGGCTGGCCTTCGGTGAAAAAACCATCCTCTATGTGAACTGCGTCACCACCGGGAAGCTGCTGCGCCTGGATTTGGGACCGGACGGTAAATCCAAGGGCGTGATCGATCTCAAGCTTTCCCGCCCCCTCGAACGCCCCGACGGCATGCGGTCGATCGGCAAGAACCGCCTGTTGCTAGCCGAAAACTCCGGCAAAATGGACATCGTGACCTTCGAAGGTCAGACCGCCGTGGTCAAGACCATCAAGGAAGGCCTGGAAAGCACACCTGGAGTGACTGCGACACGCGGTATGGCCTGGATCGTCGAAGGTAAATTGAATTACCGCAATGATCCCAAATTCAAGGACCAAGACCCCGGACTCTTCAAAATGTACGCGGTCCCACTCCCCAAAAATTGAGTTTAAGAGCGATGCTGGTCTGAATCGCTGTCCCGCGAACGCTTCTTGCGTGCGCGCTTTCGCGCCTCTGCTGCCTTGACCCGCTTCTTTTGGCCAGGCTTCAGATAGAACGCGTGACGCTTGACATCCTTGATGATGTCTTCTTGCAGGACCTTTCGCTTGAAACGCTTAAGCGCGCTCTCCAGACTCTCACCGTCATTTAAATGAATTTCAGCCAACGGAACTCACCTCGCACAAGATCGGACCCTTCAGAGTAACAGTTTCCAGCAGCACCTTCACAGTGCCGGTTAAGAGCGGTCACCGGAACCGGCTTTAAGCTGCTCTTTCAGCTTGGCGGCCGTTACCGGCTTCGTGAGGTAATCATCGAAGCCGGCAGCCATAGCCCGTTCCTGATCGCCCTGCATGGCGAACGCCGTCAGCGCCACCACCCGCAGACCCTTGAGTGCCGGATCGCGGCGGATTTCGCGCAAGACCTCGTAACCGTCCATCTCGGGCATCTGAATATCCAACAGCACCAGATCCGGGAGCGAGGTGCGTAGCTTTTCGAGCGCCTCCCGCCCGTTGGCGGCTTCCGCGATCGACCCCACGTAATCCTGCAGGCTTTCGCGCACCAATTCGCGGCCCGCCGGGTTGTCGTCGACCACCAGAACTTTTTGGCCCAAGCTCGCCCGCGCAATGAGCTGGAGCCTTTGCAGCAGCGCCGGACGCCAGCCCGGCCCTTTCTCAAAGATCGGGGCATTCAACGCCGATAAAACCTGGCGCTCCCGATCGCTCAAATCCTTCACGGTGAGGACCAACACGGGAACCCTGGCAAATTTTTCGCTGGCCCGGATTTCGCGCAAAACATCGAAGCCGCTGCGGCCAGGAAGCATCAGGTCGAGTACAATCGCGTCCACCTGCGAACTCGCCAGAGCGAGCAGCGCTTCTTTGGCATTCCCAGCCAGAACCGGAGTATGGCCCTCGGTCACCAGCGTGTCCGCGATAAGCTGGCGCATATCGGGATCGTCCTCCACGATGAGGACATGCAGCGCATCTTGCGATTTCAAGGCGTCGCGGACCGCCGCGAGCACCGATTCCTGGGAAAGAGGTGTGACCAGACAGTCTACCGCTCCCAGCGAGAGACCCATCTTCCGCTCGTCCGTCGGCGAGACGATGATCACCGGGATCTTTGAGGTTTCGGGAGAAATTTTAAGGTCATGAAGCGTCTCCCATCCGCTCTTCCCGGAAATTTCAATGTCGAGAAGGATTAGATTCGGGTGAAGCTTACTGGCTTTCTGGAGGACGTCCGCGCCGGACGCCGCCCACGCTACTTTGAAACCAGCTTGCTCCAGCGACTGGTTGATTTCGTCGCGAAAAGCCGGATGCGGGCTGGCCGTCAACACTAACGACGCGGCCCGTTCCGCTTCGCTAACGGCTTCGGTTTCCGCTGGAGCGGCTTCCGCGCCCGCCATGGGAAAGGCGATGTGAAAGCGGCTGCCTTTGCCGAGTTCGCTCTCCACCCAGATTTTTCCGCCATGCTGCTCCACCAAGCGCTTGGTAATCGCCAGGCCCAGCCCAGTGCCTTCGCGAACGCCTTTGGTGGTTGCGCTCGCTTGACGGAAGCTTTCAAAGATTTCTTGTTGGTCCGCGGGAGCGATGCCGATGCCGGTGTCTCCTACAATAAGGCGGATGGATCCGCCTTCGGTAGACGATTCAACCCAGACGCGCCCGCCCGCCGGTGTGAACTTGATGGCATTGCTAAGCAGGTTGTAGAGGATCTCCTTAAAACGCACGCGGTCGGCATTCAGAACCAGGGTGGTATCGAGATCACTGTCTATGCTGATCCGTTTGCTGGCCGCCAGGGGCCGAATACTGGTGAGCACTTCGGCGGCGGGCACAGCCATGGGGAACGTTTCCAGGTGCAGCTCCAGGCGCCCGGCTTCGATCTTGGACAAGTCCAGGATGTCGTTGATCAATTCCAGCAGGTGGTGCGCATCGCGCTGAATGTGGGTGACAAAGCGCTTCTGCTTGTCGTTGAGTGCGCCGGCGTTTTCTTCGGAAAGCAATTCGGAGAACCCCAAAATGGTATTGAGCGGCGTGCGCAGCTCGTGGCTCATGCTCGCCAGAAATTCGCTTTTGAGCCGGTTGGCCCTTTCAACTTCGCGATTCTGCAAGGAAAGCTCGGTGTTGGCACCGGCCAACTCTTGCGAGCGGCGCTCCAGACTGCGATTCAACATCTTGATCTTCTCTTCGGCCTCCCGGCGCTCCGTCACGTCGCGGACCACGCAAATCACGTGTCCCGCTACCGGGCTCAGCTTAATGTCTACCGCAAATTCACTGCCATCCTTGCGAAGACCGAATAAATCGATCCCGGCGCCCATCGGCCGCCTTACCGGGTGAGCCGCATAACCCGCCCGATGCCCCAAATGCTTGCCCCGGAAACGCTCCGGGACCAGCGCCTCAATGGTCAAATGGAGCAGTTCCTCGCGGGAGCGCTGGAACATGTGCTCCGCTTCGGCGTTGGCGTGCAGGATACGGCCCCGCTCGTCAACCTCGAAGGTAGCGTCCGGTGCAGACTCGAAAAGCAGGGAAACCCGCTGCGCGGAAGCAATGCTTTCAGCCGCTTCCTGCTCACGAGCGGCCAATGTAGCGTGCTCCCGCTCGGCGCGTTTAGCGTCACTGAGATCGGCCAGTACCGTCAAGTAGCCGATTCCGTCGCTCATCGGCGCGCACCAAATTCGCACAGGCACGCGAGTCCCGTCCTTCCGCATCCTCACCGCATCCACACCCTCGTGGTCGACTTCTGGCGAACGATGATGTTCGCGCACTTGTCCCGGTTGAGATTCGGGCGGAATGGTCGGAAGAGGTTTACCTTCAACCTCTTCTCTCCGCCATCCGAAGATCCGTTCGGCGCTATCGCTCCACATAAGGACGCGATTTTCCACGTCCAGAGCAATGATGGCTATCGGCGATGCTTTAATAATGGCTTCGAGCATCCGTTCAGGTCACCCTCTCTTCACTCTATAGGACAATGGATCTCGTTGAGCATTTTAAGTGCCAGGACCAAAACTCGATAAAGCGGGCACCTGGCGAAGTTAGTCAATTATCGTATAACATAGTGGCTCAAAAGGATTTTATGGTACCTGTGGTCAAACTGGTGGCCGTTGACGACACCCCTGCCGGACTCGAACTTCTGGCCGAGGCGCTGCAACAGGATGGCCTCGCGATATTTACCTCTACCGACCCGGAGGAGGGTTTAGAGTTGATCTATCGCGAGCACCCGCAGATCGTCTTGCTCGATCTGGTAATGCCGAAAATGAGCGGCCTCGACATGCTGGAGAGGATCGTCGAATTCGACCCCGCCATCGATGTCATATTGATGACCGCGCACTACACCACCGAGACCGCAGTCGAAGCGATTCAAAAGGGCGCTTGCGACTACCTGAATAAGCCGGTTTCGATTCCATCACTGCGCGCACGCGTGGAAAAACTGTTGGCAGATGCGCGGCAGAGGCAGCGGGCCTTGGACCTTGATAAGGAACTGCTCGAAACGTGCAAATTTGAAGGCATGATCGGCCGCAGCCCCTTGATGTGGGACCTGTTTGCGCGTATCCGCCGCGTCGCCAGACACTACCGATCGGCGCTTATCACCGGGCCCACGGGAACTGGAAAAGACCTGGTAGCCAGAGCACTCCACAATCTGAGCCCAGCTACTTCCGGACGTTTTGTTACCTGCAACTGTTCCGCGGTGGTCGAAACCCTGTTTGAAAGCGAGCTCTTTGGCTACGTCAAGGGAGCCTTCACGGGGGCGAATAACGATAAAATGGGCTTGATCGAGTTCGCTCATGGCGGCACGCTGTTTCTGGATGAGATCGGCGATATGCCTCTCACGACGCAAGCCAAGTTGTTGCGGGTCTTGCAGAATCAAGAAATCACCCGTGTGGGTTCCGTGACGCCGCGCAAGGTCGACGTGCGGGTGGTTGCCGCGACCAATCGCGATGTTCAAGAAATGATCGAGCAGAAGCAATTTCGCGAGGATCTATATTACCGCTTGGCGATGGTGGAATTAAAAACTCCCGCGCTGGCCGAGCGCAAAGAGGATCTGCCGCTGCTCGAAAAGTTCCTACTCGACCGCTTTTCGACGCAATTCGACAAGCAAATCACGGGGATCACACGGCGGGCGCAGATACAACTGGCGCGGCATTCCTGGCCGGGCAATATCCGCGAACTGGAAAACGTGCTGGGACACGCCTGCATGATGACCGTGAGCGATATGATCGACGTCGAGGATCTGCCTCCGACCATTCGACGTTCGGAAGGCCTGAAGGCGGCGGAAGCGTCCGCTTTTTCCGGCGAGTCGCTCGATTCCGCTTCCTCCTTCGAGGCCCACGAAAAAGAACTCCTGGCAGAAGCTCTTGAGAAGGCCGGCGGGAATCAGTCCGAGGCGGCGCGCATTTTGCGCATCAGCCGTGACCGCATGCGGTACAAGATGGCGAAACACAACTTGCGGTAGTTTTCGAACCCCAAATCTGCGCATTTCCACCCAGGCGGCGTTACGCGATGTGCGGAGCTTCGCCCAATCAGCCGTCCGGTTCGTTCTCCTGTGCCTCTGCTTTCAAAAAGTTGTCGTGAAGTTCGCTGGAATGCAAATTGCATCGACAGGTCGCTTAAGGACGGTCTATGGAATTTCTAAGTTGGCTCGAAAATACTGAGTTTTGCACATGGATTCGCGGTTCGGGTTCGATCTGGGCGTACCCGTTAATCCTGACTCTACACACCACCGGTATGGGAATTCTCGTGGGCTTCAATTGGGCGTTGGATCTGCGGCTGCTAGGCGTCGCGCGCCAGATCCCTGTCCTCGCCATGGAGAAGTTTTTCAAAGTCATGTGGATCGGGTTCTGGCTGAACCTGATCACTGGAATTGTCCTGCTAGCCGCCGACGCAACCACGAAAATGACCAGTTGGGTATTTGGCGTAAAGATGCTGTTTATCGTTCTCGCCATGATCGTGCTGGTAAAGATGGAGAAGACGGTGTTTAGGAATCCTGCAAGCCTGCGCGGGAGCCCGGCGTCTTCGGCTGGCCCCCCGATTCAACCTTCGATTCAAACCCCGATGCAGGCTTCGCGCACCGGTTCGCAGGCCGCCGCGGTTCTCGAGCCGTCGCTAGCCGGGGAAACACAATTCGAGCCGTCCAACGCGAAGTTACTGGCCATCCTCTCGCTGGTGTTTTGGACTCTCTCCATTACCGCAGGGCGCCTGATGGCCTATCTCGGGCCGCAAACTGGAATCAAGTAAAGGAACCGACAACATGTGGAATGAGCTTCTGATTTTTTCAAAATGGCTGGAGACCACTCGCCTGTCTCACCTCATGGCGGGGGGATGGAAGTGGGGATGGCCCACGTGCGAGACGCTGCACTTCATCGGCTTGTCCATGCTGCTCGGCTGCATCGGAGTCGTTGACCTCAGAATGCTAGGCGTCGGGAAAAGCATGCCGGGCGCTCCGGTGCATAAGCTGGTGCCTTGGGCGGTTGCAGGGTTCCTCATCAATGCGATTACCGGAGTGCTGTTCTTCATCGGTGCGCCGCATCAATACATTAAGAACGTCGCGTTCCTCTTCAAGATGCTCTTCCTGGTGATCGCGGGATTGAATATTCTCTTGTTCTACACCACCGGCATGCTGAAAAGAGTGGAAGCGATCGGCCCGGGCGAGGACGCACCCATCGGCGCGAAAGTCATCTCGGCCGTCTCCATTTTCTCCTGGCTCATGGTTTTGTATTGGGGCCGAATGTTGCCCTTCGTCGGCAATGCCTTTTAGGCCTATCTCGCACCATGAAGCGTTTCAAGTTCATTCTTCCCGGAATGGCTCTGACTGTGGGACTCGGAATATTTTCCATGCCTCAGACCTCCCAGGCCAACCCTGACTTCACCAAGCGAACTGGGAAGAAGTGCGTCTATTGCCACGTGGGAGCCTGGCAGTCGGGAAAATACACGGCCGCCGGGCAGTACTTCAAAGAGCATCGCACGCTCAAAGGTTACATTGCCAAGCCGCCTCCGAAAAGCACCTGATTGGTTTTGACTCAGCGCCAGCTCAGCGCGTTGGGTGAGATTCCCCAATGCCACGAGCCACTCGCAGCTAACTATTTGACGTTGCAGGCTCTCCTTTCGGACTCCCAAATGCCCTTAGGACTAGCGAAAGAGGCCAATATGATCAACATCACATTTGTAGTCGGACTTTGGATGGTACTCGGAATCGCGACCCTGGTTCTCGCCGTTTACCGGTGGGTCCTCACCGCGCACCAGGAGAACGACGTTGTGCACCTGGGCGCCGGGGAAGAGAAAGAAATTCCGCGGCAAGCATCGTTAGCGCGAAAAATGAACACCATTGATCGCTGGGGTAAAGTGATGACTGTCATTACCGCCGTAATCGGACTGGCGCTGGCGACGGCTTATCTTTATCAAGCGTGGGAGAGCCCCAATCCCGGGCCCAACAACTTCTATCGCAATTCAGAGGTAAAGTAGCGATTGCAGCGCAGGTAATTGCAGAAGGAGAAGAGGCCATGTCTAAAATCAAACACATCGTTTTCCCCGTGGATTTTTCCGACCGATCGAATAGCGCCGTGCCCTTCGTGGCGGAAATGGCGCGCCGCCATGAAGCCAAGGTTACTCTGCTGGCCGTGGCGCATCCCTATTACGCGGGTGGGGTGGCAGGAGCGCCCGTGATGGATCCGCAACTGATTCTTGACGGAGTGAAGTCCCAACTGGACGAGTCATTCGTGAGTGACTTCGCAGGTTTGACAGTGGACCGCATGGCGATCCTCGGCGACCCGGCCCGGACCATCACCGATTTCGTGGCCGCCAACAAAGTGGACTTGGTAATGATGCCCACGCACGGCTACGGCCCCTTCCGCCAGTTGCTTTTGGGATCCGTGACCGCCAAGGTGCTGCATGACGTCCACGTTCCCGTGTGGACCATGGCCCACACCGGCGAGGTGCCGGACCGCCAGCATGTGGCTGCGCGAAAGATTCTTTGCGCAGTGGACGCAAATCCGGCCAGCATAGAGCTGATGCGCTGGGCCGGAGGCTTGGCTAAGAACTTGGGCGCTACTCTGCGGCTGGTGCACTCAGTGCCCAGCATTGAGGCCTGGCCGGAGCGGCAGATGGACCAGGAGTTCGAAGAAACCCTGCGCGATAATGCACGGCGCACCATTGAGGACCTGGAGAAGGCCGCGGACATCAGCGTCCCTGTTTGCGTCGGTGCGGGCACGGTGCCCGATGTGGTTCGCGAAGAGGCGTTACAGCATGGTGCGGACCTGGTGCTCATCGGCCGCGGCGCGCTGCAAGGCACGCTGGGACGGTTGCGCACGCACGCCTACGGCATCATCCGCAATGCTCCCTGCCCGGTGCTAAGCGTATAAATCACGGGGCTGTTTGGGTTGCTCCAGGACATGATATTCTCCCCAAAAGGAGTCAGCTAATGGAGCCAACGAAACCCAAACTTCCAAGCGATGCAGTAGAACTCTACAACCTGTTTATTCACGGCGTGATCGGCCGCCGTGCCTTCATGGATGGCGTGAAGCGCTTCGCCGTGGGCGGCCTGACGGCGGCGGCGATTATGGACGCGCTCATGCCCAACTACGCGCAAGGGCAGCAGGTATCCAAAACCGATGACCGCATCAAGGCCTCCTACGAAACCATACCGTCGCCGCAAGGGAACGGCAGCATCAAAGGATATCTGGTCCGCCCCGCCAGTGCCGACACCCGAACGGAGACGCCCGCGAAATTGCCGGGCATCATCGTCATTCACGAAAATCGCGGCTTGAATCCGCACATTGAGGACATCGCGCGGCGGCTCGCTCTCGCGAACTTCATGGCGTTCGCGCCCGACGGACTCACTTCGCTCGGCGGTTTCCCTGGCGACGACTTCCGCGGCGGCCAGATGTTCGGCAAAGTGGATGGCAAAAAAATGGCCGAAGATTTCGTGGCCTCCGCCCTGTGGCTGAAGTCGCGCGCCGACTGCTCCGGCAAAATTGGCGCTACGGGTTTTTGTTACGGAGGCGGCATTTCCAACACCCTGGCCGTCCGCCTGGGAGCCGATATCGCCGCGGCAGTGCCGTTCTATGGCGCCGTTCCCGCGAAAGAAGACATCTCGAAAATCAAAGCGGCGATTCTGGTCCATCACGGCGAGCTCGACACGCGACTGGCCTCCACCTGGCCCGCGTACGACATGGCTCTAAAGGCGGTAAACGTTCCGCACGAAGGCTATATCTATCCGGGCGCCGTTCACGGCTTCAATTGCGATGCCACGCCGGAACGCTATAACAAGGCTGCCGCCGACCTGGCCTGGCAGCGCACGATCGACTGGTTCAACAAGTATGCACGCGCTTGAGTTTCGGGTTTTGCGTTGGAACTAAGACGCTCCCATGCGGGCGTTTCCTTTGTTAGACTGATAAATCAATTTGCTTCTGCATTAAACGGAGGAATTCATGCACAGCAAGCGGTTCGCGATATTTGCCCTCGCTCTATTGAGCACCGGTATCACCGCCCGCGCCCAGAGCAATGCGATTTCGCTTTCCTTTAGCGGAACCGGATTTGGCACGGCGCTCGCATTCTTTCTCAATGGTACCGGGACCTTCACGCCGCTCGGTACGGCGTCGGTTACGATAACGGGAGTTCCTATAGGTAACGGCGCCTCGCTCGCCTTTGCATTCCAGTTCCCCGATGGCACTTCGCTAGCGGCAGATGGCGGTAGCACTTCTTCCGGAAGCGGGCTTTCGGGCACCGCCACCATCACCGGCGGGACAGGCGCGCTCGCGGGCACAATAGGGTCGTTCACTTTTACGATCACGGCGCCCTTCAGCGGCTCCAGCTTTAACTTCACGTTCACCGGCTCTGGCACAATGGGCCAGCCTGCGACTTGTGCATACACGTTGGATACCGGCGGCGAGGCGTTCCCGGCAGCGGGAGGCAACGGGACTGTAAATATCACCGCGCCTGCCGGATGTGCCTGGAGCCTGTCGGGCCCCCCGGCTTGGGTCATCAATTCCACCTCGGGCAGCGGCAATGGCACGCTCACTTATCAAGTGACGGCGAATCCGGGGGCGGACCGCTCCGCCACCATGACCATCGGGGGCGTCTCCTACGAAGTGGAGCAAGAGTCGACTTCGCTCTCAGGTCTAAACTTCATCGGCTCGATGCCGCACCTCGCCGCCTTGGAGAACTGGACCACGGCGTTCACCATGGTCAATAAAGGCGGGAGCGCGGCGACAGCGCGCTTGAGTCTTTTCGGCGACGCGGTCGACCCCACCGGCAACGGTCCCTTGCTGGTACCCCTGGCATTTCCGCAGCAAGCCTTCGCGGCGGCTCCCAAACAATCCCTCCCTGCCTTGTCGGGACCGCTGCTGGCCGCCACTTTCGACCGGACGCTGGCCGCGAATGCTTCGTTGATCGTCAACACTGCGGGAGCGCAGGTGCCTCCGGTGCTGGTGGGCTCGGCGCAACTGGCGGCCACGGGCGCGGTGGACGGGTTCGCAATCTTCCACTTGATCCCCGGCGCGCAGGAGGCCGTGGTGCCCATGGAAACCCGCAATGCGAGTTCGTATCTATTAGCGTTCGATAACACCGGCGGCGTGGTGCTGGGTATCGCCGTCGAGAACGTGTCGGCGCAGGCCGCCGTCATTCCGGTGGTGATCCGCGACGAGACCGGCGCGGTGATCAGCCCCGCGGGAACCACGCTTTCGCTGGCTGGCAACGGCCACACGTCGTTCGTATTGTCCCTTCAGTACCCGATGACTGCCAACATACGCGGCACCATTGAATTCGACACACCGGCCGGCGGACAGATCAGCGTGCTGGGCATTCGCACCACTCCCCTGGGTAACAGCACTACGCTCACCACCATTCCGGCGCTGGCGAACGTGGGAATGAACGGAGGCTCAATCGCGCACATCGCCACCGGCAACGGCTGGCAGACCACCTTTGTGATCGTGAACACGGGAACCACTTCCGCGCAAGCGCATTTAAAGTTTTTCATGGATAACGGCACTCCGCTGTCCATCCCGATCGGGCCGCCCGGCGGCGCCGCAACCTCAACGGCTGCGACAGTCGATCAAACTCTGGCTGCCGGAGCGATGCTGACCGTGCAAAGCGCCGCGCCGCTATCGGATCCCACGCCGACGATTGGTTCGGCACAGCTCACCACCGACGGCCATGTCGGAGGGTTTGTGATTTTCCGCTACAATCCCAATGGGCAGGAGGCCGTGGTGCCCTTGGAAAACCGCAATGCCAATGCTTCCATCTTAGCCTTCGACAATACCGCCGGAACCGCCACGGGTGTCGCCATCAACAGCGTATCCGCGCAATCGGTGAATATCCCGGTAATCGTTCGCGACGATGCCGGCGCGCAGCTCGCCACTGACACGATTACCTTGGCCGCGAACGGACACCTGGCGTTCACGCTGGGATCGGATAAATATCAAGTCACCGCCGGCATCCGCGGCACCATCGAGTTCGATACGCCGGCGGGCGCCCAGATCGGAGCGTTGGGAATCCGCATTCCTATCGCGCACACCTTTACGACGCTGCCCGCGCTGGTCAGGTAGAGTGAGTATCTTGTTGGGAGCATTATTTCAGAGGCGCTTCCGCGAAACCATCAGCTTTGGAATCTGCGTTCTGCCACCGTCGCCGTCGTACATCCACGAGTGGTCACACTGCTACGACATGGCCTTAACGTCGGTAAACGCTCCGCACGAACACCGTATCTAGCCCGGCACCGTTCACGGCTTCAATTGCGACGCCACGCCCGAGCGCTACAACAAGGCCGCGGCCGACCTGGCCTGGCAGCGCACCATCGGCTGGTTCAACAAATACACGCGGGTATAGCCCCAGCTCAAATGAGCCGATAAGACCAGTGTGCTTCTGCATCAAACGGGGGAATTCATGCATAGCAAGCGTTCTACGATTTTCGCGCTCGCTCTATTGCTGAGCGCGGGCATCAGCGCCAACGCTCAGAGCACGGGGCTTACGCTTTCCTTTACCGGAACTGGGATTAACTCGCCGATCCAGTTTCAGCTCAACGGCCACGGGACTATCACTCCCCTTGGGGCGGCGACCCTTTCGATAACTGGCATTCCTACAGGCAGCACCACTTCCCTCGCTTTCGAATTCTTGTTCACGGATGGCTCGACGCTGGCGGCGCAAGCGGCGGCCACCCCTGCCCCAGGCACACTTACGGGGACCGCGACTATCACCGGCGGGGCAGGCGCGTATGCGGGGGCCGCAGGGTCATTCACCTTTTCCATCGCGGCGCCTTTTGGCTCACAGATACTTCCGTTTACGTTTACGGGCTCCGGCGCCTTGGGACAGGGTTCTATTTGCGCTTATCTGTTGGATACCGGCGGAGCGGCGTTCCCGGCAGGGGGAGGTAACGGGACCGTAAACATTACGACGGCTTCTGGATGCTCCTGGAGCCTGTCCGGCCCCCCGAGTTGGATCACTAGTGCCACCTCCGGCACCGGCAACGGCACACTCACCTATCTAGTGACCTCCAACGCGGGAGCGGACCGCGCCTCAACCATGACCATCGGCGGTGTCCCCTACGAAGTGGAGCAGAATGCGACTTCTATTTCCAGCCTAAACCCTATCGGCTCGATGCCGCACCTTGCCGCCTTGGAGAACTGGACCACGACATTCACCATGGTCAACAAAAGTGCGAGTTCGGCTATCGCGCGCTTGAGCCTCTTCGGCGACGCGGCTGATGCCACGGGCAACGGTCCCTTACGGCTGCCCTTGGCGTTTCCGCAGCCGGCCTTCGCATTATCGGGACCGTTGCTGGCCGCAGCCTTCGACAGGACTCTGGCCGCGAATGCTTCCTTGATCGTCAACACCGCGGGCGCTCAGATGCCGCCCGTATTGGTGGGCTCGGCCCAACTGGCTTCCACCGGCGTCGTGGATGGATTCGCGATTTTCCACTTGATCCCAGGGGCCCAGGAAGCGGTGGTGCCGATGGAGACTCGTAACGCAAGCTCCTACCTGCTGCCTTTCGACAACACCGGCGGCGTAGTGCTGGGCATCGCCGTCGAAAACGTGTCGGCCCAGAACGCCATCATCCCGGTGGTGATTCGCGGTCAAACCGGCGCGGTGATCTGTACCGCGGGAACTATCGATTTCGCTGGCAGGCAATGCGCATACGTCGTTCGTGTTGTCCGATCTGTACCCGGTGACAAAGTTCCAGCGCGGAACCGTCGAATTCGACACACCGGCCGGCGGACAGCATCAGCGTTCTGGGCATTCGCACCACTCCGCTGGGTACCAGCACGACGCTCACCACCATTCCAGCGCTGGCGAACGTGGGGACCAACGGAGGCTCGATCGCGCACATCGCCACCGGCAATGGCTGGCAGACTACCTTCGTAATCGTGAACACCGGAACCGTTGCCGCACAAGCGCATCTGAAGTTTTTCGCGGATGACGGCACGCCGCTGGCGATTCCGATCGGGCCGCCGGGTGTGACAACGTCGACTTCTTCGAGCGTCGATCAAACCGTGGCTGCCGGAGCGACGCTGCTCCTGCAAAGCGCGGCGCCGCCGTCGAATCCCACGCCTACCATTGGCTCCGCGCAGCTCACCACCAATGGCAACGTAGGAGGGTTTGTGATATTCCGTTACAACCCCAACGGCCAGGAGGCCGTGGTGCCCTTGGAAAACCGCAATGCCAGCGCTTCCATTTTAGCCTTCGACAATACCGCCGGAACCGCCACCGGCGTCGCGATCAACAGCGTCTCCGCGCAATCGGTGAACATCCCAGTAGTGGTTCGCGACGAAACTGGCGCGCAAATCGCCATTGACACGATTACCTTGGCCGCGAACGGACACTTGGCGTTCACGCTGGGATCGGATAAATATCCAGTCACCGCCGGCATCCGTGGCACCATCGAATTCGATACGCCGCCAGGCGCCCAGATCGGAGCGTTGGGAATCCGCATCCCCATCGCGCACACCTTTACAACATTGCCGGCCCTGGTCAAATAGAATGCGTTTCTGCTTGGGAGCGCTAGTTCTCTGCGGAGTGCTTTCGGCCCAGCCCGCAAACCCTATCCGCACGGTTGTCGGCCGCCTGGACTCTCGAACGCTACAAGGCGCACATCAAGGGACTCGCGCAATTCGGAGACCGCATGCAGGGCACGCCCGGGAATCGCAATGCGATCGACTGGCTGGAGAAACAACTGCGCAGCTTCGGATACTCCAATGTAGAGCGCCATCGCTTCCTGTCCGGCAGCGGCCCCCTTGAAAACATCTACGCCACCAAGATCGGGACAACCACACCGGGTGAAATGTACATCGTCTCAGCGCATATGGATGGACGCGGCGGTGGCGAAGCCGCGGATGACGACGCCTCCGGCTGCGCGGTAGTTCTGGAACTAGCCCGTGTTTTGGGCATGCCCGACGTCCGCACGAATCGCTCCGTCAGATTCATTTTTTGGAACAACGAAGAATTCGGCATGGATGGCAGCGGAACCTACGCGCACGAAAGAGCATCGCTCCAGGCCACGGCGGCCGAACCCAAATGGCTCGGCATCATCCAGCACGACATGATGATGTTCGACCATGGCATGCCTCCGGGCCCCAAGCAGAGTCCCAAAGCCGACATCAACATTGACTATCAGAGGGAGTCCAAGATGGCGGCTGCATCGGCCAAACTGGCGGAGGCACTACAGGCAGCGAACCGGTCTTACGCTCAGGATTATCCAGCAACCATCGGCGCAAACATGGCGGGCACGGATTCAATCCAGTTTGAGGATCTAGTCGCCTCCATCAGTGTGCGTGAGAACGAAAGAATCACGGGAATCGTCAGGGGCTCAAACCCGAACCATCACGAGCCTACCGACAAATACGAAAATTACGCGGAGGAAGACTTTCGTTTTGGCTTCAACTCCGCACAGACCACGCTTGGCGGCTTGGGACAACTGGCCGGCATCACTCTGGCGCGCCCTTAGTAGGATCAATAGCCCAGCCGAAGCATTCCCTCCTGCTTGCCTTGCACCGAACCTTCCGTCAGCCATTCAAGCGAAGCCTTGAACAACAGCAAATGGTTCTTTTCCCACATGGCATTGTGCGAAGAACAAGCTAGATCCACAAACACCTTCTTGGGCGAGCCCAGATCCGTGTACAGTTCCCGCACCCGATCCGGGTTGACTTGTTTGTCGTGCGCGCCCGAAACCATCAGCGTTGGAATTTGCGTCTTTGCCACCACACGCCGCCGTCCATCCCCAAGTGGTCACCTGCGGAGCGCGCCGCACGCCGTTTCCCCAAGTAGCGCCGACGGGGTCCGAAGCAATCATTTCTGACCACACCGAGTCGCGCGTAGCGCCCTCGTATTGGTCAGCGCAGCCGACCTGGCGATCCCAGTTAGCGATGAATTCGTCACGGGACTGCGTGTTCATCGCCGCTCCGTTGGCGGGCACCTGTGCCGGCGGTTCCGCCTGCGCCGCCCGGTTATAGGCAGGAGCCAGCAACACCAGTTTCGCCACTTTGTCCGGATGCTGCGCCGCATATCCCGCCGAGCGCGGCCCGCCCAAGGACCAAGCCAGTACGTTCAACTTCTCCACATGCCGCAGAGCGCGAACGTGGTCCACTACGGCGTCGATATCGTGCCAGTCCGAAGCGAGCGTCGTCATTTGATGCGGGTAACTCGCGGCACAGGCCGCAGGGATTAGAGCCGGCACAAATGCCACCTGCTGCTCGCGGGCCAGATTGCAAGGATCGTTCATCGACAGCCGGGCGCGTGGAACGGCCGTAGCCCGTCATATCCATCGAGAAAACATCGTAGCCCGCATGCGCCAAGTACGCCATCCAACTGTAGTCTTGGTAGGGGACATCGAAGGCGACCTCCGCGGGTGTGCCCGCGCCGTGGATGAACAACGCCACCCGATCGGCAGCCGGACCTCCCCGCAACACCGTCGCAGCCTCGACGACTTCCCGCACGTAAATCTGCGTGGCCTGCCCCGCAATCGCTGGAACAGTCGAGTGCAGTTGGACATAGTGATCGATCCGCAGGAGCCGATTTCCATCGTCACCGAATCCGGCTGGCGTCAGCCACAGGCCGGCGAGCAACGCCGTCTGCCATACAGTAATTCTCATTCGAAGCCTCCCCGCGCCGCTGCGCCGTTCATCAGTATACGCCCCCCAACAACGTAACCTAGAACCATGGGATCGACAACTCGCCAGAGTTCGGCAGCCCTCTTGGCGATCGCGGTCTTCAAATTGTTTAAGGGCGTGCTGCTAATGCTTGTCGGAATCGGCGCACTAAGACTCCTCCATCGCGATGTTGCGGAAGTGGCCTATCATTGGGTCGACATCCTGCGAGTCGACCCCGGCAATCGCTTCGTCCACAGACTGCTATCCAGCGTGCTCTCCGTCACTCCCAAGCAACTCGAGGAGGCAAGCGCCGGCACCTTCGTCTACGCAGGCCTTCTGTTGACCGAAGGATTTGGTCTCCTGCTGCGGAAAAGATGGGCCGAGTATTTCACAATTGTCACTACAGCCGGATTGATTCCACTCGAAGTCTACGAAATCGAGCGGCATCTGACCGCTACCAAGATTGTGGTCCTGCTGATAAACATCGCGATTGTGATCTATCTGGTCGCGCGGGTCCGCCGCAAGGACTAGTTGGAGCAGCCAGGAAGTACCATTCCAAGCGGGTACTCCCGGGCGCTATGGATCGGTACGGCGAACCCATTGTTCCTGCTGATTTAACCCGTCATCATACGATCAGATGAGGGCTGGCAAACAACCCTAAGGGCCTCGAAGCGCTGCTCGTTCTGAGGCCCTCTCCCTTTTACTTTCCGCCCTTTAGTTGCGAATACACCATGCTGACGAAACGGTCGGCGCTCGTCCCCGCGCCAGCCGGCAGCAGCCCTCCGGGTACTTTCGCGTCATAAGGAGCCGTCACCTTCGCCGCCAGCACTTCCTGCTCACTCTTGCCCTCGCGAATCATCTGCTGCACCCTAGCCTGCACCCCGAGGATCATGTCGCGGTAGGGCACGATGTCTGCCCGATTGACGATGGTGCCGTGGCCGGGGATGAGCCTGGTGTTCGGACCAGCCAGCTTCATGGTGGCGTCAAGTGCCTCGAGTGCACCCTTCAGCGTCCCGCCGTTGTTGATGTCGATGAACGGATACCCATAATTCCGATAGAAGTCGCCGATCATAATCACGTCCGCGTTCTCAAATCGAACCATCGTATCGCCGCCGGTATGGGCTGCTCGCACCGGGATCAGATCGACTACCTCACCGTTCATGCGAAATTTCAGCGGATCGCCCAGGCCATACGTGATGACAGGAAGCCGCGGCCGGATCTCTAGCCGGAGCCGCAGCGCCATTAGCCGGTGGACGCAATAGTTCGTCGCGCAGCTCTTCGCGCGCAAACAGCAACGCTCCCATCTTGACGAAGTTCGCGTTGCCGGCCGTATGGTCCCCATGCACGTGCGTGTTCACCAGAAACCGAATCGGCTCGGCGCTGATTTTTCGGATCGCCGCCAGGACTTTGTCGCTTACCTGCGCATACTGGGAATCCACCATGAAGATGCCATCCGGACCTGCCAGGATACCGATCCTGCCGCCCGCGGCATCCTGATGCCCCGGATCGGCTCCCGCCGAGCCCGCGAGCATGTACAGATTCGGTGCGATCTTCTCCGTCAGGATTTCAATTTTGGCGTAATCGATTCCCTGCCCCTGGGCCACCACCGCCGCCACAAACAGGAAAAGTTGTCCTGTTTTTTTCATGAGTCCTCCTCCTCTAGCAAGCGCGCAAACTCACTCGATTGTCTCACCAGCCCCGTAGCTGGGCAACGGCGAAGTTCTCCTGTATACTTTTCGCGAAGGAGCCCTTCCATGTTGACGAATTGTCTATTAGCGCTCGCTCTGGCAGCTGCGCCGGCGCTAGCGGCAGCCTCTTGTGAGAGCTTGACCTCGCTGAGCTTGCCCGACGCCACCATCAGCAGTTCGCAAAACGTGGCTCCCGGCGCTTTCACATTGCCCACCAACTCTAACGCCAAGGGCAAGGCGGCCGCGGCCGATCCCTACAAAGACCTGCCCGCTTTCTGCCGCGTGACTGCCACTCTGAAGCCGTCGAGCGACTCCGATATCAAGATTGAAGTCTGGCTGCCGGCAGAAGGTTGGAATCGCAAATACCAAGCGGTCGGAAACGGAGGCTGGGCCGGCGTCATCAGCTATTCGGCGCTGGCTGAAGCGCTGCGCGGCGGATACGCGGCTAGTTCCACCGACACGGGCCACGTAGGCGGCAGCGGGAGCTTCGCCTTGGGCCATCCCGAGAAGTTGATCGATTTCGGGTGGCGGTCCGAACATGAAATGGCAGTGAAGTCGAAGGCCATCATCCAGGCATTTTACGGCGCGCCTCCGCGGCTGTCCTACTGGAACGGCTGCTCCACCGGTGGCCGTCAAGGACTACAAGAAGCCCAGCGCTTCCCGGGCGATTTCGACGGCATCATCGCCGGCGCTCCCGCCAATCGAACCGCCCTTGCTCTGTGGATTGCGTTCGCCGAACTGAAAGACCCGGCCAGCTACATCCCCGCCTCCAAATACTCACTGGTACATCAAGCAGTGTTAGCGGCCTGCGATGCGCACGACGGATTGAAGGACGGACTGATCGACGACCCCACCAAATGCAAGTTCGATCCCAAAGTAATCGCATGCCACGGAGCCGACGGCCCTGACTGCCTGACCGCCCCCCAAGTCGAAGCAGTCCGCAAGATTTACACCCCCGCCACCAATCCACGCACCGGTCAACAACTGTTCCCATCGCTCGTGCCCGGTTCCGAGCTGGGATGGGCCATCCTAGGCGCCGGCCCCGAAGCGTCGCAAGTGATCAACGATCACTATAAATACGTGGTCTTCAAAGATCCCAACTGGGATTGGCGCACTTTCGACTTCGACAAAGATATGGCCCGCGCCGAGACTCCCGAAAACCTGGTGATGAACGGGACCAACCCGAATCTCAAGCCCTTCTTTTCACACCACGGCAAACTGATCCTGTATCACGGTTGGAGCGATCCCAACATCACCCCCCTGACCACCATTCAGTATTACAAGACCGCTATGGACACACTGGGCGGCGCCAAAAGCACAGCGGATTCGATGCGTCTGTTCATGGTGCCGGGCATGGGCCATTGTGGAGGCGGCGAAGGACCCAACAAATTTAACGTGGTCGGCGCTCTCGATAATTGGGTCGAAAAAGGTAGCGCCCCTGAGACCATGATCGCCTCGCACTCCACCGCCGGGAAGGTCGATCGCACCCGCCCGCTCTGCCCGTACCCGCAAGTAGCCAAGTATCAGGGCTCCGGGAGCATCGACGAAGCCGCGAATTTCGCGTGCAAGTTGCCCTAAATCTTACTTCTGCAGCTCCGCGTAGAACGCGTCGACATTGGGCACGCGCGGGGTCCATCCCAGATCGTCAGTTTTGATCTGCGCCATAAGCTGGTCCTTGGTCGCGCCATTGCGGACCGCTTCTTTCGCGCGGCTGACAAACGTTTCGATCTTGGTCTTGTACGCCTGCACATCCGCCTTGCTCAGTACACCGCCGTTGCCCGGAATGCAGGCGTCGAAATCCAGCTTCAGAATGCTGTCGAGGACCTTCGACCATTCCAAAAAACTACCGCCTCCCGCGTAATCCGCTAGCGGTCCCAGCATCCCGGTGGTGATCACATCGCTGACCGCCACCACTTTCAGATCGGGGAAGTAAACCACCGAATCGCCGCTGGTATGGGCGCGGCCGTAATGGTGCAACTGGACCTCTACACCGCCCAGCCGCAGCGTGTAATCGGCACCCGGGTACGTCATACTCGGCGATGCCGGCACCGAGTTTCCGGTGGCAGACGCCAGATTCTTTTTCAGATTCTCATGTCCGATCACCTGCACGCCCGCCGCTAAAAAGCGATCGTTGTTACCGGTGTGATCGGGATGATGATGGGTGACGATCAGATATTTCACGGGCTGGCTCGAGACCGACTTGATCTGCTCCAGCAGGGCGTTGTAATTCTGTTCACCAGGTAGCTTGCCGTCCACCACGATCAAGCCGTCGTTGGTGACGCGAACTTCCGAATTCGCACCCGCGCCGGCGATCATATACAGTCCGGGCTTCACTTGTTGGATCGGCTGCACCGGCTGGACCGGCGGCCCCCCGCCCTTGGGCTGCGCCTGCGCGAGCGCCACTAGCCCTAAGAAAACCACTGTTCTCAGTAGCATGATTCCTCCTGAAGTAAAGCGCAGTATAACGCCACTCGCAGTATGATGTGAAGGATGTCGCTAGGTAAGCTCGACCACTACTCCATCCGCACCACCAGACTCGCCGAGACCGAGCGTTTCTACACCGCTGTGTTGGGTCTCGAAACCGGTCCGCGCCCGGAGTTCAAGTTCCCCGGCATCTGGCTCTACAACGCCGGACACGCGGTGGTGCATGTAGTCGGCATCGACCGCGCCAACCCCCAGCCGCTGGTCGACTATCTCGGCGAAAGTGCCCTGAGGGAGGCCGACGAGACCGGCAGTATCGACCACATCGCTTTCGTCGCCCAGGATCTGGCTGGAATGAAAGCCCGCTTCACCACCGCCGGCTGCGCCTTCCGCGAAAGATTGGTTCCTAGCATGAACCTGGCCCAGCTTTTCCTCGAAGACCCGAACGGCGTCACGATCGAGCTGAATTTCCCTGACTGACCACTGGCTCAGCCAGCGCCTGCCGCTCGCGCCAGAATGGTTGCGACAGCATAAACCAGAGATCCAGACTGCCGGTATTCTGAAACCCCTTCATCCCCATCACCACGTCAGTATCTCCCGCCGCCGGTGCAGCCAGATAAGTTCGGAACCAGTGATCCCACCAGGGAAAGATGTCTGCAAGATTCCGCGCCTGTTCCCCCGCGTCCTCCGAATGGTGAACCCGGTGCATCTTCGGCGTCACAAATACGCGCCGCAGGTTCTTCTCCAGCCAATCTGGCATAGACGCGTTCGCATGCGCGAAGAATACTTGGAAGGCGGCAACTAATTCCACCGCCAGAACCGCTGCCACCGGAGGCGCCAGCAGTGCCACGGCGGCGAGCGTCGCGCCTTGCACGAGAACCGCTTCAAGAGGATGCACGCGTGCGCCGGTCGACACATCAAAGTCTGGATCGGAGTGGTGCACCTGATGCATCCGCCACAGGATCGGCACGTGATGTTCCGCCCAGTGGACGCCATAACGCACCAAATCGAGTAGCAGAATCGTCAAGATGAACTGCACCGCGTAGGGAAGCACGAGGTGGTGAAACAATCCAAAGCGGCTATGGGCCATGCCCGCAGCCACCACCACGGGGCCAATACGATAAATCCCCACCGAGACCGCAGAACTCAAAATGAGCAGGAGTCCATGACGGCTCCATCGGCGCTCCCCGGGGACCAATAGTTGCCTGTGAGGCCGCAACGATTCCCAGATCGCAACCACCAGAAAGCTGGCAGCCGTCACCACCCAAAAGGTGCGGGCTTCCATCTGCGCCCATTGCATCGCAGCGTCGCTCCCGATTGTAAACAATACAGCGAGTTACTTCTTGCGCCGGGCCCGCAGCACCAAAATGCCGCCGGCCAGAATCGCCAGCGCGGAGGCGCCCGTCGAGGCATCGATCTCGGGCACGTTGAACGTGCCAGCCAGCAGTGCCGACGATGCGCCGACGATCAAGAGAGCCATTCCCACAACCTTTTGCATGTTTCCTCCAATTTGGGTCTTACTGTAGTTCATACTGTACTCCACATTCCCGTCCCTGCGCCATCTGTATCGGTTTTGGAAGTACTAGTATGGCCTAGTTCCCTGAGTCCATCGACCGCGCTGCTAAAATTCGCTTATTTTTGAGGCAGATGGAAAGAGGGCCAATCCACATGCTGAAACGATGTCCCGAATGCTCCACGTCCGCAAGTGCAGCAGCGCCCTATTGCGAGGCTTGCGGCCGCCTCTTTGAAACACCCCAGGTTCCGTCCGATCTGAAAGTTTTCATGGGCGCCCTGGCGATGTTCGCGATTGTGATCGTTGCCGTCGCGTTCCTTCGCTCTTTCCTGGGCTGATTACCGCCCGGGCACGAAGCGGAACGCCTGCCCTTCCCGCCGGACATGTCCGATGTGCGGCGGATCGAAATGCGTTGGCACCAGCAAATGACCGTGCTCCACGCAATCCTCCAGGATTCGAACGCGCGTTTGCGCAGCCAATTTGCCGTCAGTGCAAAAGGCCGTACTCAACTGCGGTTCCGCGATCTGGATGGGATTGTGGATGGCATCGCCCACAAACAGCGCCGCATCGCCGGCCGATCCCGCGCGCACGATGTAATGCCCCGGCGTATGGCCCGGCGCCGGCTCAATCGCCATCGAGTCGTTCACCTGGTAACGCCCGTCCACCATTTGCGCCTGCCCTGCCGCAATCACCGGCAGCACGCTGTCCTCAAAAACATCGGTGAAAATCGGGGGCTTGCCGTCGACGTAATTCTCCGGCAGATACTGCTCGTATTCTTTCCGCGAAAACATATACTTTGCGTTTGGAAACGTCGGCACCCACCGTCCGTTTTCCAAGCGCGTGTTCCATCCGACGTGATCGATATGCATGTGCGTGCACAACACGAAATCCACGTCTTCCGGCGTGCACCCGGCGGTCTTCAATCGTTCCAGGTACGGCGTATTGAGCTGGTCGGCGGCAGGAAAGTACGGGCGCGGCTTGTGATTGCCGTTGCAGGTATCGATGAGGACGGTGTGGTGCTTGGTCTTGAGCACCCAGGTCTGCATCGTGATCGAGATCGTGTTCCGCTCCGCATTCCAAAATTGCGGCGCGATCCAATGCCGGTGTTTGGCGATAATCTCCGGCGTCAAATCCGGAAAGAATGCCAGCGGATCGCAGTTCGGATCCACGAATTCTTCCACGCGTTGAACGGTCAGATCGGAAACAGTGAAGCAGTTCATGGTCGGCTCGGTTCCGCTTAGTATATCGAATCGTAAGCGAACCGAGCCGCGCCAATGCCTGCAGGTTATCGATGGAAGCGGCCCACCAGCACTCCCTTGCCGAGAATGTGGCCTTGCATCGCATTCAGCACATCCGCTCGCGAAGCATCGGCGCCCAGGTCAAGCTTGGTGTCCAGCGCAAACAACTCAAACGTGTAGTGATGATAGGGACCCGCCGGCGGCGCGCCTGGCCCCATGAATCCCACTCCCCCACGCAGATTCTTCGCTTGCACAGTACCGTCCGCCAGCATGGCGCTGCTAGCCGGAACGCCTTCGGGAAGGTCGCGCGCGCTTCCCGGTATATTGAAGGCCATCCAATGAAGTACGTCGTCAGTCTTCTTCTGCAGAGCGACGTCGGGATCGTGCAGGATCAATGCGAAGGTTACGGTTCCGTTAGGGACGTTGGTCCATTCGAGTTTCGGTGACACTGCCGCCGGGCCGGCCGACTGCGTGTACTTGTCGGGAATAACGTCGCCATCTTTGAAAGCACTCGAACTAAGCGTCAGCCCAGGAGGCGCTGGCGCCTTGGTCTGGTTGCCCTTATCCTGCGCCAGTGCCGAGCCTAACCCCAGCGCCAAAAGCGTCGTCCCTATTGCGATGCGTGCTGTAGTTTTCATGTGTAAGCCTTTCTGATGTTGAAATGGTGAGCCGGGCGGGACTCGAACCCGCGACCACCGCATTAAAAGTGCGATGCTCTACCAACTGAGCTACCGGCCCTTGGGAAAATCGGAGAGAGCTTTTATTGTAACGCGCGTTCCATCGCCGCCGCGAGTTTTCTCAGACCCGCGTCGACATCGGCGCCCAGATGAATCCGCAGCGCACGCCGCCCTCGCTCGCGCAGCACCGCCAGATCGCCCCGCGCCTGCGCCGCTTTGACGATGCCGAAGGTGTATTTCGCCCCCGGAATCGCCAAGTCGCGCGCGTCGTCTGCGGTGATCTGTAAAAACACTCCGCTATTCGATCCACCCTTATATGCTTGCCCGGTCGAGTGCAGAAATCGCGGACCGAATCCCAGGCACGTCGCCACCCGCTTGGCATCGCGTACCCGCTGGCGCATCGCAGTCAAAGCAGCCTCATGCGCCGGATTCATTTCTATATAGGCCAGCAGCGCAAAATAGTCACTGGCCTTGATCGAATTCAAATGTGCGCGCAGACTATCGGCGAGCGTCGAACCTACCGTCGGTCCGAACACTTTGATTCCGTCTTCGTCGATCCCCGGCGCCTCCGCCGGCAGCGAACCGGTGGCTTCAAATTCACTGGTCAACTTCTTAGTGGCGATCTTGCTGGCTTCGACGTCCGGCTGGTTGAACGGATTGATCCCCAGAATCGCCCCCGCCACCGCAGTGGCAAATTCCCAGCGGAAGAACTCACGGCCCAGATCGTAAGCGTCACCCATTGCGATGCGGATCACCGGGTGCCCAGCGGCCTGCAAAGCGTCGATGGCCCGATCTTGCGCCACGTCCGGCGCGGATGTCAAACGCTGATACACAAATATGCGGTCAGCGCCGTACACGCCGGGTGCCCCCAACGGCTCTCGATCGACAGGGATGATGGCTTTGCCGTCCTTGCCGGTGGATTCCGCCACCAGTTGCTCCAACCAGGCTCCCAAATCGTGAATCGCAGGCGACGCCACCAGCGTTAGTTTGTCGTGTCCCGCCCGCGCCAGTGTCCCCAGCAACACTCCCAGCGTCAACCCCGGATTGTCCTTCGGCGCCGCGCAAGCTTTCGCCATGGCATCGCCAGCAGCCAGCAATCTTGCCCACGTCGATCCCCATCGCCGCCGCCGGAATCATGCCAAAATCTGACAGAGCCGAGTACCGGCCGCCAATCGACGGCAATCCGAAAAATATGTGGCCGAACCCATCCTGCTCCGCCACTTTTTGCATGTGCGAGCCGGGGTCCGTGATCGCCACAAACCGCTTCCCGTCGCGCCCCGCGCGTTCATAGAAATACTGCTTGAAGATATTCGGCTCGAGCGTCGACCCCGACTTGCTCGAAACGATGAACAGCGTGCGCGCGACATCGATCTTCTTTTCGGTAGCCGCCACCTGCGCCGGGTCCGTCGAATCCAGCACATGTAGGTTGGGGAACCCAGGGTTGTCCCCAAATGACAGGCGCAGCACTTCCGGACACAAGCTCGATCCGCCCATCCCCAGCAGCAGCACGTTCTGGTATCCCGCCGCCTTTACCTCAGCCGAGAATTGCTCGAAGCGCTGCCTCTGCGCGAGCTGCTCACCAGTGACCCGCAGCCACCCCAGCCATTGCGCTTCGTCCGTTCCCGTCCACACCTTGGCATCGCCGGCCCACATACGCGCCACGCGATCGCTACTTTCCCACGCGCGCAGATTCTCCACCACCGCCTGCGCCAACCCAGGCGGAAGAGTATATGTAAGTGAGGTCATTGTTGCTGAACCACCGCCAACAGCTTGGTGAACGCGTCTTCGAATTGTTTCACCCCGGCGGTCACTAGATCCGCCGTCACCGCTTCCATGGAGATCCCGGCCGCGGCCAGATCCGCCATCACGCGGCGCGCGCCTTCCACATCCTCCGTCAGTGAGGCGCGTGGGCGGCCGTGATCCTTGAACGCGTCGTAAGTCGCCGGTGGAATCGTGTTCACGGTATCCTTGCCGATCAGCTCCTCAATGTAAAGCACATCCCGCAGCTTAGGATTTTTCGTCGATGTGCTGGCCCACAGCGCCCGTTGCGTCTGCGCTCCCTTAGCCGCCAGAGCGTCCCAGCGCGGCCCCGAAAAGATGCGCTGGTAGCGCTCATACGCCAGCTTGGCGCTCGCAATGGCTGCCTTACTGCGGACCGATTCCAACAATTTCCGCTGCGCGTCGTCTGCCTGCGGAAGCCGCGCATCAATCAGCGCGTCCACCGCCGTATCGATTCGGCTCACAAAGAAACTAGCGACCCCCGCCATCCCCGCCAGGTCCTGACCCGCCGCCGCCCGCTGCTCCAGCGCGCGCACATAAGCCCACGCGACTTCTTCGTACATCTCCTGCGCGAATAGCAAAGTCACGTTCACATTGACGCCTTCGCGCAGTACCGTCTCTATCGCCGGAACGCCCGCCGGGGTCCCCGGGATCTTGATCATCAGATTCGGGCGGTCCACCGCCTTCCACAAGCGGAATGCCTCGTCGATCGTGTCCTGCGTTTTGTGCGCCAGATACGGAGCCACCTCCAAACTGACATAACCATCCCGCTTCTTCGAACTCGCATACACCGGACGCAGCACGTCCGCAGCATCTTGAATGTCGCGAATCGCCAGACGCTCATAGACGCCTTTAGCATCCAGTGACTTGTCCGTCCGCAATTGCTTCAGATAATCGGCGTATTCTTCCCCGCCTGCAATCGCCTTCTCGAAAATAGACGGGTTGGACGTCATTCCGCCCAGGCCATCTTCCTCCACCATGCGGCGGAGTTCTCCGCTGGTCATCAGGCTGCGGCGAATATAATCCAGCCAAATGGACTGCCCGAAGCGGGTTAACTGCTTGAGCGGATTTTCAACAGTGCTCGAAATCGTGGACATGAGTGCGAATTCCTCTCTTTCAGTTTACGAAAATCGGCGGGCAATCACTTCCGTGCGGTAGCCGAATATTTTGCCGATCTCCCGCCGCGCCCACAGCGCTTCGACGACACGCCCAAGTGGACCGAACGGCAGTTCGTACTCGACGTCATCGAAAATCCGTGTCCCCGTGCCCTCGGCAGCGAAACGATGCGTGTGCCGCCACACGCGATACGGCCCACGCAATTGCACATCCACGAACTGCCGCGGCGGCTCCCAACTCTCAATCAACGTCGCCCACTTCACCGGCACACCATAAAGCTTAAGCTGATAATCGATGCGCGCGCCCGTTTCCAGACGAATGGGGCCCGGCGTCAAAATGTGGAAATTCAGTTGCCGCGGAGTAATCGCCTCCAAATTATTCGCATCGGAGAAGAACGCGAATACTTCCTCCACCGGCCGCTCCAGCCACTGCTCTGCATGGAAATGATGCACTGCGCCTCTAACCCAATCGTGTCACACTAAGCAGGGAATGTCGCTATACGATGTCGCCAAGGCCATCGAAGCTTCGCGCATGGGCACCGCCATGCGGGAGTCCATGTACTGGTTCGCGGCACTCAATCTAGTTCATTTACTGGGATTGCTGATCGCCGCGGGAACCATCGTGTTCTGGGATCTGCGCCTGCTAGGAATCGGACTCCGCCGCGCCCCCGTCTCGCAAGTCGGCAAAAGCCTTCTGCCCTGGACCTGGGGAGGCTTCGCCACCATGTTCCTCAGCGGCTCGCTGCTCGTCACCATCGAAGCCGGCCGCCTCTACAGCAACATCTTTTTCCGCATCAAAGTAGCGGCTCTTTTGCTTGCAGGCTTGAACGTTCTGATCTTCCACCTGACCATCTATCGCAAAGTCGACGAGTGGGACCGCGCCCCCACCACGCCCCTGCAAGCCCGCATCGCCGGAACTCTTTCGATCCTGCTGTGGTTCTGCATCATGGCCGCCGGACGCGCCATCGGCTACACCCTGGATTACGCCGTATGAACGGCTTCATCGAGTGGTGCCAGTACAACGCCCTCAGCCAGTTCATGCGCAGCGCCAAGTGGCCCTACCCGTCCGTCGAAGTCCTGCACATCGCCGGTTTGATTCTGGTCTTCGGATCCATGCTGATCCTCAACCTGCGCATCTTCGGCCGCATCCTGCGCCAGGAACCGGTCCCGCAAGTCGCCGCCGGCCTGTCGGCGATCACCTTCACCGGCAGTCGCCGCGCAATTCGTAACCGGACCAGTGCTCTTCATGACCTCAGCCATGAAGTTCGCCGAAAGCACCCCGTTCAAATTGAAGCTGCTGCTATTAGCGGTAGCGCTGACGTATCACTTCGGCGCGCACCGTCGTTTTGCCTGGACTCCGGAAACGCCCACCCAGACCTTGCGCATCTCCGCCGCCGCCTCCATGCTGTCTGTGGATCAGCGTCGTGCTGGCAGGTTTCGCGATTGAGCTGCTAGCTGGGTAAGACCTAAACTTTCCGGTCCAGCCAGTCCCGCAACACCCCAAAAACTTCGTGATTGTTTTTCTCGAGCAGCATCAGATTCCCGTTGCCCAGAATCCCGTAATCGCGCAGCCGCAGCATTTCCGCGGAACATCCCACTTGCTTCAAGAACGCCACGTTCGCCGCCGCCGACCCGCCGCCGCCAAACTCGCTGGTCAACCATCCCATCGGAATCCCCTGCAAGTTTTTCCACTTTCGCGCGGGCTCCGCCTGCAATTTGAAAGGAGACACCACCGGCCGCGGCGAATCCGCAGGCGTCACCGTATCCACCAATTTGAACTGCGCCACATCCGTCACCGGAGGATCGTAAGTCATCGGCGTAGCCGTCACCCCCCACTTCAACTGCGCCGCGAACGGATTGCCATTGATCTCCATCGCCAGAATCGCCTTCACCAACTTCGGCCGCTGATCCGCCACCACCCATCCCCAGAACCCGCCAAACGCATGCGTCAGCAGAATGCAAGGCCCGATGCGATCCAGCAACTCCACCCCGCCGCGAATATTAAGCTCCGTGTGGAACGCCTCATCCGCCACATTGCCCACTTCACAAGCCATGAACTGATCCACCAACGGATCGTTCATCCCCCCCGGCCCCGGCCACTGCGAAGTATTGAACACCGCAGTGCTCTGAATCAGCCCTTCATAAGGAGGAACATTACGCAAATGACTCGGCCCCAGCGCATCCGGATGATACGGCGACCGCCCAAATCCCGGCCGATCGATCCAATACACCGCGTATCCCGCCTGCACAAAATAATGCACCCACCCCGGCCGCCGCCCGATCCCCATCATGTGCATCCCCTGCCCGCCCCCGCCATGCACCATCACCACCGGATAAGGATGCTTCTTCTCCGCCGGAATCATGTACTGCACATACGTCTGCCCCATCGGAATCGTGCCGTAAGACATCTGCTTGCGCTGCACGCCCACCCAGAAGCACCCTTGATCCGCCAACTTCAACGCCGTCGATTCATGATTAGGATGCGCGTCGTTCCCAGCAGCCACCGCCACCGCCGCCGGCGCCGTCGACTCCATCCACTTCTGCAACCCCTGCAGATCGAGATCCTCGACCACCGGCACGCCACTAGCCTTACTCGCCACGCCCACCTGCTGCCAAGTCTTCGGAGCCTCAATCGCCGCAATCCCCTTCACCAGATTCGGCCGCTCCTGCGCGGTCACCCAAGCCAGCGCCGCCCCATCCCCGCGCGTCACAAAAATCGCCGGACCAATCTGATCCAGCAGCATCGCCCCCCGCGTCCGCCAAACATTTTGCGTGATGGCATTGTTCGCCATCGGCTGCCCCTTAGAAGCCACCGCCTGCGCCACCACCGGATCGTTCACATCCCGGCCCAACTCTTTCGCCACGCCCTCGAACGTCTGCGCCCGCTCATCGAAATATCCATGGAACCAAGGAAAATAAGGAGGCCTCCCCTGCCCCGGCCGGTCGACCACATAAACTTTGTACCCCTGCTCCACCAACAGTGAAGCCCACCCCCGCTTCCCATCCGGAGTGCTGATCCAATCCGCCCCTTGCCCATACCCGCCATGCACCAGCACGACCGGATAAGGATGCCGAACCTGCGCCGGAATCCAATACTCGATATACATCTGCATCCCGTTACACAAAGTCCCGCGAGCCGTAGAGATCTTCTCCACGCCCACCCAGAAATAACTCCACTCCGCGATATCCAGCACCGGATCCGACACACTCTGCGCGCGCACCTGTGGCGCAGCCGCCAACGCCGTACCCACCAGCGCCCCCAACTCCCGCCGCGTAATCCCGTCTTCCTGAGAACCCATCGCGTCCCTCCACCTTTTCGTAATGCGCAACCATTCCCGCATCACGTTGCGATTCTACCAAGGTAGACTTTATCTGATGCGGTCTTTCTTATTTCTACTTCTCACCACGACACTCTCCGCGCAAGTCCTTCTAACCGGCGAATGGCAGCCCCTCACCCATGAAGACGCCACCGAACGCAGCGTCGGCCCCGACCTTGGCGATTACCTAGGCATCCCCATCAACGACGCCGCCCGCCTGCGCGCCGATAGCTGGGACGCCTCCCGCCTAACGCTCCAGGAACAGCAATGCCGCGTCCACATCGTGTCCTACATCTACCGCGGCCCCATGGCCTTCCGCCTCTGGGAAGAAAAGGACCCCGACACCCAGCAAGTCATCGCCATCAAGATGTACATCAGCACCTACGAGCAAACCCGCACCGTCTGGATGGATGGCCGCCCGCACCCGCCCGACTACGCGCCCCACACCTGGATGGGCTTCTCCACCGGCAAATGGGAAGGCAACATCCTCACCGTCACCACCACGCACATCAAGATGGGCTGGCTGCGTCGCAACGGTCTCCCCGAAAGCGATATGGCCACGCTCACCGAACACTTCATCCGCCACGGCAACCGCCTCTCCCACATCAGCATCGTGACCGACCCCGTCTACCTAACCGAACCCCTCATCAAGTCCGACGACTTCATCCTCAACATCAACCAGAACATCAACTGGCTGTGGCCCTGCGAATACGTAGTCGAAGTGGTGAACCGTCCCAAGGGCGAAGTCCCCCACCACCTCCCCGGCCAAAACCCCTTCCTGCACGAATTCATCGACCGCACCCACGTCCCCGCCGTAGCCGCCCGCGGAGGCGCAGAGTCCACCTATCCCGAATACCGCGCCAACATCCGAGCCCTCTCCGCCCCCTCCAAGCAAGCCAATCAACACCGCCGCGAAGTCGGCAAGGTGGAAGTCTACCCCGTGCAAAACAACGTCTACCTGATCGCAGGAGCCGGCGCCAACATCACAGTAGAAACCGGCACCCAAGGCGTGACCATCGTCGACTCCGGCACCGGCGCCGTAACCGAACAAATGCTAGCCGCCGTGCGCCAGCTCTCCGACAAACCCATCAAGTACCTGATCAACACCAGCGTCGACCGCGACCACGCCGGCGGCAACGAAAGCATGGCGAAGGCCGAAGGCACTTCGTCCAACCTGCCCATAGTGAACACCCCCGGCTCCACCGCCAAGGGCACCATGAAATCCATCGCCCACGAAAACATAGTGAACCGCATGAGCGCCCCCACCGGCAGCAAATCCCCCTGGCCCGTCGACGCCTGGCCCAGCGACACGTTTTCGAATGACGAACGCGAGATCTACTACAACGGCGAAGCCATCCGCATCCACCACATCCCCAACGCCCACACCGACGGCGACAGCTTCGTCCACTTCCGCCGCGCCGACGTAATCGCCGCCGGCGACCTCTACGTAACCGACAGCTACCCTGTAATCGATCTCGAAAAAGGAGGCACCCTCCAAGGCATCATCGACGGACTGAATATGATGCTAGACATCGCCGTCCCCGCCCACCACGAAGAAGGAGGCACCATGATCGTCCCCGGCCACGGCCGCATCAGCGACGAAGCCGACCTGGTCGAATACCGCGACATGCTAACCATCTTCCGCGACCGCATCCAGAACATGATCAAAAAGGGCATGACCCTAGACCAAATCAAAGCCGCCCGCCCCACCCTAGACTACGATCCCGAATTCGGCGCCGACACGGGGCCGTGGACTACCGACATGTTCGTCGAGGCGGCGTACAAGAGCCTCAAGTAGGTCTAGGAACAACTCCGCGTGCTGAAGAGGATCCTACCGAACAGTTGGTGGTGCCGCTGTCTTTGGATTGCGGCAACTTACATAATAGCGGCGGACTTGATCCCTAATGTACTACTCATCATCGTCAACAGCGTCGGCTATTTACCTTATAGCGACCGCCCCGGGCCAGGTTGGCAAATGCCTCATCTTCCGTCCGGTGCAGAGATGCAGTTCTTCGGTGGCTTCGTGCTTCTACTCTTGCCGGCGACGGCCCTTTACGGGGTGAGCTTTGCAGCGGCGGGATTGGCGTTAGGATTCTGCTTACTCCCCCGCTGGGCGTTGCGAGTGCTGGCCACACCAACTGCTTTCATCGCTAGCGGATTGATGATGGCGGCCGGGGGATGGATGATCGCGATATCTTCCGTCGGCGTCTATATCGCGGCTGGATGCGGAGCCCTGTGGGGATTATTAGTATTTCCCGGACTTGTCCCGCTTATGGATTTGGGTCTGCCGATTGCCATAAGGAGAGTGCTGTCCATCCTAGTGATAGCCGCTGGCACGTATGCGCTCATAAAGCCGCTGCTGCCCGATCCTGGACTAACAAATGCAAAGATTGAAATCATCCGACGAGACGACTCTGGCGCAGACCTTTCTGGGGTTGACCTCAGTTACATCGGACCGTCGATAGTCCGAGAAGTAAAAGGCTCTGGCAAATACGTCTCGGTTAGTCGAATGGAGTTTAAGACTGATGACCGAAATCAGGTCCGAATATTGCTTATTGTTGATGATGCCCACCCGATTTCAAACACGTTTCTCCTCCCTCGATCAGGTGATGTAGTTTACCGGCAAAGTCACGAAAAATGGAGCAAAGAACGAGGAGAGGCGCGTGATTCAAGACTATCGTTACAATTGAGCGCACTCGATTCTGCGAGAATCACCCTCCACCTCAACGGGCCTTGTTGTTCCTCGATGACTCAGACATTTGCACCGTACCGATAAGGTTCTATAGCGAGTTCACAAATTCGTCTAGGCTGACGCCCGCCTGACGAAGAATGTTCTGAAGCGTGCCGACGACGAGGTTACGATGCATCGGCACAGAAACGCGCCGGTTCCCTTGAGTCATGCGGACATGAGAACCGGTCTGTCTTCTAATCGAAAAGCCAAGTCTCTCTAGCGCTCTGACCGCTTCGGCTCCCGAGACATCACGCGGCAACTTCATGCCTGGACAAGGATAGGATCGCTGACGAAGTGGATGCGAATGCGGCGAGGAGCGGCTCCATCGTCAAAATGAACGGCCACCGCCTCTGTGATCTGGTGCTGCAAATCGCTGAGATCTTGCCCTTGTGTCGTGATGCCCCCGCCAGCCGGGTCATCCCACCATGCCACTAGCCAGCCCGATTGTTCGTCTAGCTGGACTTGAAGGGTGATTTCTTCCATGATCTTACACCTATTATTCCATACGGGCGCCAGCGCGGTAGCCCCGTGGATTAACGGTCCTTCGCTCTCCGCCGCCTACGCAGCATCGCAATCACATCGTCTCCATCGATCAATTCACCGCGTTCGGCTTGAGCGAAACCCTCCTCAATGTGAGCGGCTATTGCCTCGCGCTGTTCGAGCATCCAGTCTCCCAGCGCAAGCTGCTCACGAATGATCTCAAGAGCCTGATCAATAACGTCGTCGGGGCTCTCATATGCCCCAGACCCAGCCGCCAAGTCGATGACGCGCTGTTGTTCAGGTTTTAGATCAATCGCCATATGAACTTATTATCCCCTACGGCTGCCTCGACGCCGTATAAACTGCAATCGCCACCATATCAATCCCGAGTCCCTATATTGAAGGCACACTCCGGCGAGCGTCTCGCAGCCGACCCTTCACTTTCCCAAATGCCCTCGATCCTTTTCGTTTTCGCAAACGTATTCGATAAGATCGCTATCCGCCATCAAGAGCGACGGCGCCTTCACCGTAAACGGCCGGCTATAGTATTTCGGATCGTCCAAAGTGAACTCCACGTCCATGTGTCCGAAATCGCGGCGGCGGTAGCGCTCCGTGATATGCATCTGATCGCTGCGAGGGTGGCCGAATGCGTCCAGCCAACCGCGGTCATTCAGACCGCTCGTCTCGACCACGAGCGTATCGCCCTCCCACTTGCCAATCGAATAACCCATCCAAGTATGTTCGGGATCTTTAGGTAAGGGGCGGCCATCGGTGTAAATCTGACGAGGAGGTGAATTGAGTTCCGTCAGAATCACGATCTCCTGCGGCACTTGCATGATCTTGAAAGTCATTACTAACATATCCGCGGGAACGCCAGCTGGGAGACACTGCGTGTGCGGATACGCAACCGGGTTTTCTTGATGCAGCTTGTAGACCGCCGCCCCCTCCGGCCGTAGCGGCTCCTCGTCAGGCTTCAGGCCCCAAAAAACGTTCATGACGTTCTTATTAATATCGTGGAGATCGACTTGAAGTCCGGAGAATCCAGCGCCGAGCACGCTTGCGTAATCGCGTTCGGGAGTGCGCTCGACCTGCCAGAGGCCGGAAAGATCGGGCTTGCCGTTCAGGCGCGGCGCCGGCGCGGTGAGGTTCGGCTTGCCGTCCCTGGTGCGCGGAATCCGCGAGTCAGGATAGGTCAGCAATTGTCCCGACGCGCAGGCCGCGGCGAGGAGCAATACGGCGCTGGTTCGCAAGGGGAAAACGGCCTGTTTCGTTCTCACTTCACAACACACTCTATCACCCCGCTGCCCGCGGCGCCACGCAAAAGCCCTAGGGCTGCCGCGACGCCGTATAAGCCGCAATCGCCACCATATCCTCCACCGTCAACTTCGCCACCGCCTCCTTCATCAACTGCGCCCACATCCCATTCCGATTCCCCGTCTTAATATCGTTCAACTGCCGCACCACGTAACTCGGAGACCGCTCCGCCAACGGCGGCACAATCCCCAGCCCCTTCAAAATCCCACCGTGTCACACCCCGCAAGCAATCGTCTTGCCCGCCCCGCACATAGGCTCCTCACTTGGTCTTGGGGGAATCTACACTTAAACCCACAGCGCTGCGCCATTTAACACGCGACACATCCTACCCACCGTCAGGACTTCTGTATTTGCCACACCATACGAGTTGGAAACCAAATTGCCCTCATAAGTGTGTACCGGTTCGTCCACGAAACGAGGAAGCCCATGAAAAAGAATGTGTTCGCGATGGTGTTTTTCACCGCAGCGATCGCTTTCGCGCAGAGAGCGGAGCTCGGCGGGCTGATCGGTGGCGGAGCTTTTGCCGTCTCCAGCGGCGGAGCGGCTGCGCGTGGGCAAGCAGGAGTGGAAGCTTGCGTGTTCTGCTCCGGCCGATTGGGTCTATTTGGAGAATACAGCCATTGGTTCTCCGGGAATGCCACGCAAAGTACCTTTTTCGCCGATCGCGTCGCCAGCGCCGATCTCGCCGGCGCGGGGCTCAGAATTCAAAGCCGCGGCCACCTGCGGGTTTTTTTCGATGTTGGCGCGGTGGCGGGACGGGATGAGCACATTAACCGCGGCGGAGGCGCCCTCGGCGGAGTCGTGGTGGGGTCGGGGGTCGAAATTCCCTGGGGCCAACACTGGTACATCCGCCCGCAGGTCCGCGCCTATGGGATGTCTCCCCACAGTCTTGAGGGCGTGGGCTTGCACTGGGCCGTTAGCGGCGGGGCCGGAATCGGGTACCGGTTTTAGGCTGGGTAAGGAGAGAAGATGCGACAGCTGCTGTCTTTAGTTCTGGTTTCGACCATGCTCGCCCGTTTGGCTTCGGGGGCTCCCGATACGGACAGCGTGAAAGCTCAAATTTCCAGCATGTCATCGGGCACCAAAATCGAACTTCGACTCAAGAACAACGAAAAAATGCGGGGGACCAGAGGACCGGTGTCCGACTCCGGCTTTACCTTGGTTGATGGCCGCAACGGCGAGCGCCAGATTGCGTTCGACGACGTGGTCTCCGTCAAACAGGTCACGTCCCACACCAAACGCTATGTACTGATCGCAGTGGCCATCGGTGTTACCGCGGCAGTGGCCGCGTTCGTCGCCTTGATACGAAGCGGTTATTACAGTTGAGGGCTTACGGCTGCCTCGACGACGTATAAGCCGCAATCGCCACCATATCCTCCACCGTCAACTTCGCCACCGCCTCCTTCATCAACTGCGCCCACATCCCATTCCGATTCCCCGTCTTAATATCGTTCAACTGCCGCACCACGTAACTCGGAGACCGCCCCGCCAGCGGCGGCACAATCCCCAGCCCCTTCAAATCCTCCCCATGGCACAGCCCGCAAGCAATCGTCTTCCCCGCCCCGCCCGTCTTCACCAGCGCCTCGCCCTTCTTGATGCTCCCCACCGGCACATAAGCAATGAAGCTCGACTTCGAATCGCGCAGCTCCGTCCGCTCCAGGTTCTCCGGCATCTCAATGATGCGCGACCCAATCGGCTCCTTGCCCTGCTCCGCGTCCACCAGCATCCACCCCGAAACCTTGGTCTTCGGAACCGTCTTGGTTTCCACCACGCGAATCCACTGCCGGAACTTGAGGCTCGAGAAATATTCGGCCGCCTGCTTCACCTCAGCATCGTTCGCCGCCTTGCCGATCGCCAGCATCAACGCCGGCGGACCCATGCGCGGCTCCGCACTCTTGCGCAACCCATTTTTGTAATCCGCCATTTGCTGGATGATATAAGCCGCCGGCAACCCCGCTACCCCCGCGTTCTCCGGACGCCCCTGCCCGTTCGGCAAATGACAATACCCGCAAGCGCGCACCTCCGGCTTGCGTCCATGCGACACAACCTCCGCCATCTTCGGATGATCGTCCGGATACCAATCCGGCGGATTAAACAAATCGTGAATCTGCGGATCCATCAACGACACACTGCTCCCCGGCACCGTCTTCGGCTTGCCGTCATCGGCAGCCGGCTGCGCCCCCGGCACCGCCGGAGGATTCAACGCATAAGCCCACGGTGGAGTCGTCTGCGGAGCCTGGGCAAACGCCGCAACACCAATCAGAACGATCGATAGATATCGCATAGTGAATTTCCCCCGTAGCAATATATCATGGTGAGGCAAGCATGATCGATCTCCGCAGCGACACCTGCAGCCAGCCCACAGAAGCCATGCGCGAAGCCATGGCCCGCGCTCCCGTTGGTGATGACGTCTATGGCGACGACCCCACCGTGAAAGAACTGGAAGCCGAAGTAGCCGCGCTCTTAGGAGTAGAAGACGCCGTCTACGTCCCCACCGGCACCATGTCGAATCAAATCGCCGTCCGCACCCACACCGAGCCCGGCGACGCCGTCTTGCTCGATCAGTCCGCCCACATCTACATAAATGAAGCCGGCGGAATCGCCGCACTATCCGGAGTCCTCCCCCGCCTCCTCCCCGGCCACCGCGGCATCTTCACCGCCGACGACGTCCGCGCCGCGCTCCCCACCCCCAACCGCTTTTCCATTTCCACACTCGTCCGCGCCCGTAAAACTCCTGTGCCTCGAAAACACCCACAACGCCGGAGGCGGCAAAATCTGGAGCCTGGATCAAATTAAATCCACCACCGAAGCAGCCCGCGAACGCGGCGTCTCCACCCATCTCGACGGAGCCCGCCTATGGAACGCGTCCGTAGCCACCGGCATCCCCGAAAAATCTTACGCGCAATTCTTCGACAGCATCAGCGTCTGCTTTTCAAAAGGCCTGGGCGCCCCCGTAGGCTCCGCCCTCTGCGGAAACCGCGCCTTCATCCACCGCGCCCGCCGCTTCAAACAACAATTCGGCGGAGGCTTCCGCCAAGCCGGCATCATCGCCGCCGGAGCCCTCTACGCCCTCCGCCACCACCGCGCCCGCCTGGCCGAAGACCACGCCCATGCCAAACTCCTGGCCCAAGGCATTCACGACGCCCCTGGCATCCATCTAGACGTCGCCTCCATAGAAACCAACATCGTCCGCTTCAACCTCACGCACCTCCCCGCCGCCGAATTCGCCCAACGCGCCCTCGACAAAGGACTCCAGGTCCTCCCCGCCGGCCCCGACAGCATCCGCGCCGTTCCCTACTTAAACATCACGCGCGCGCAAATCGAAGAAGCCATCCAAATCATCCGTTGCATATGAAACTACTAGCCCCCGCACTAATCTTATTCACCGGCCTCTTGCTATCCGTCAAGAGCAGCCCCGCAAAACCCGACTACACCCGCCGCACCAACAAAGACTGCGAATTCTGCCACCCCCCAAATTCCCGCAAACTCAATGAAGCCGGCGAGTATTACCGTGACCACCACAACTCGCTCAAAGGCTACCAACCCACTAACAAATCAGACCCTTCCACAGCGAAGACTAAACAGGACCCACCCCGCAAACTATAATCAACAAGAGGTGTCTTATGGCGACGGCAGCGACAACAGTTCGGAAATTACTGCGCGGATTCCTAGTTTCCGCCACGCATACCGACGCTAAGCTGGAAACCACCCTCGCAGCACTGGACGCCGCCATCACCCCCACCACCTCTCTAAGAAATGTTCTAGAAACGCTCGACGAACATAAAAATCCGCTCTATAAATCCCTGCGAAATATCGTCCAAGAGCTGCCCGCGAAAGCCGTCACCAGCAAAATTCTCAACCTTTTCCTGGCGAAATATCATCTCCTAACCCGCAGTACGAAGCTCCTCTCCTCCCCCTACGGCATCATCGTCGACCCCATGAATGCCTGCCAGCTAGCCTGCCCCGGCTGCGTCCACTCCGCCCGTTCGAAAGAATTAAAAACCTTCGACTGGGGCCCCGGCATCATGTCCGAATCCATGTTCGGCGGCTTCATGCAGCGCTACGGCCCTTACGCCCTCGAAACCGAATTCTGCAATTACGGCGAGCCCCTGCTGAATCCGAAAACCCCGCAGTTGATTCGCCTGGCCAAGACCTATCTGGTGCGCACCATGCTCTCCACCAACATCGGCGTGAAGCATTTCGATCCCGAAGCCTACGTAAACTCCGGCCTCGACTACATGACGATCTCGATCGATGGAGCCACCCAAAGCGTCTACGAAAAATTCCGCAAAAAAGGCGACCTCGAAACCGTTTTCAAGAACGTCCGCAATCTCATCCAGACCAAAAAACGCCTCGGGAAGCGCACCCCCATGGTCTCCTGGCAATTCCTGGCCTTTGAACACAACCAACACGAAATCGACGACGCCATCAAGCTAGCGCAAGAATTCGGTGTCGATCAGTTAATGGTAGGCGCGCCCTTCGACGTCAGCTTCGATGACCCCAACGTTGTCCCTTCCAAACAAGTGGCGCGCACGGTAGTGTTGAATCACGACGCCGGCGAAGGTATGAAAGAAAATTGGAACCCCTTCCCGTCAGATCTCCAAGCCGAGGCCATCGAGCGTGAGTTTGAAGCCAGTTGGAGCAAACGCCTTCCCAAAAACAGCGCTGTCGAAAGCCCCAGTGCCGAAGCCGCCAGCCGCCACACCTGCCAATATCTCTACAAAAACATCGTGATGGATGGCCGCGGCCGCATCGTCCCCTGCTGTGCCGCGCCGCAACACGGCATGGATCTGGTCTTCGGCAACGCCGAATCCGGCACCGACGTTTTCAACTCCGATAAATATCAGCTAGCCCGCCAGTCCTTCGCCAATCCCGAACGCTATCGCAGCGAGCTCACCTCCGCCGGCCTCTTGCAAGGTCCGTTCTGCGAAAAGTGCACCTGGAACCAGGACACGGCGCAAATCGACAAGGAGCACATCGTAAACTATTTCAACGCCGTCGGACAAGGCGTGTTCAATCCCGCCAGTCTGGCATTACTCGGCTCCTGGTAAGATGTAACCGATGAAAAACCTGCTAGCGTTAACCATCGCCCTCAGCGTCGGCGCTGCTGCCCAAGACAAAGAAATCACCCTGATTGCGCCGGGTGGAATCCGCGCCGCCGTCGAGCAAATGATCCCCGCCTTCGAGAAAAAGAGCGGCTACAAGGTCAAGGCGACTTTCGGCTCCGGACTTGGGAACCAAGAAGCAGGTAGCCGAAGGAGGTGCGTTCGACGTCCCCATCGTGCAGCCCCCCTACCCCGAAGTAATCGCCTCCGGCAACGTCATCGCCGACAGCGCCAAGCCGCTCGCCACCATCTCGATCGGTATCGCCGTCCGCAAAGGCATGCCCAAGCCCGACATCTCCACTCCCGACGCCGTCAAGAAAACCCTGCTCGCCGCCAAATCCGTGTCGTTTCCCAATCCAGCCGGTGGAGCCGCCGCAGGTGTAAGTTTCATGGAGACCCTCAATAAGCTAGGCATCGCCGATCAAATGAAGGCCACGCTCAAGCCCGCCCAAGGCGGCGCCGGCGCGATGGCGATGCTGGCTAAAGGCGAGTCTGAAATCGGCCTGACCTTCCTGAGTGAAATGGAAGACCCCGGCATCGACGTAGTGGGCCCTCTGCCCAAGACGATTTCGCCCCCAACGTCGTTGGTCGGCTTCATCTCCGCCCACGCCAAAAACCCCGAAGGCGCTAAGAAGTTGCTAGATTATCTGGCCTCGAAAGACGCCGCCGCCGTATACAAAGCCCAGCGGATGCATCCCGGCCGTTAACTTATTTCCCCACCCGCGCCGTCTGCACTTTCGCGGAAGTGTTCTCGCTGGTCCACGCGATCAACGTGTCGTTCCCCGCTCGCAAAATCCGCGGATAGCCCAGACTCCTTCGCGATCCCTTCGCGATTTCCACCACCGGCCCCACCACGCCCGCAGCCGAAACCGGCCGCAACAGAATGCGCGCATCGTCGCCGCCCGCCTCAAGCCATGACACCAACGCCCCGCCCTGCTCATCCAGCGCAATCGAGGTGTAGCCGAACGACCGACCGGTACTTAACAGAACCGGTTTGCTAAATGTCACGCCGCCATCGGAGGAAAAGACAATCTGCTCCCGTGGCATGTTCCCCGCTCCGGTATACCAGGCGATCGCGACTTTATCGCCCTTCGCCGCCGCAGCCGCCGCATTCGTCGGGCACGCGTTAATTTTCCATTTATCCGGATTGATATTCTTCGGAGCTGTCCACTTCCCGCCCTCCAACCGCACCACCGAAATGTCACGAATGTCCTCCGGAGTGTGATCGCGATAAGCCACCAGCAGCCCCCGCGCCGTCTTCACCACCGACGTAGGACAGCAAGTGCAAACATCGTTATCCAGACTCTCTTCCTTGATGACTTTCCCCTCGCCGCTCACCACGGTCCGCTTCAAAGAAACCGGCCCGTCCTCGCCCTTCAGAGCCTCCAGCCACAGAATAGAAGCCTCGTCATCCCCGCTAGCGACGATCGACGCCAACCCATGCTGCACCTTGCTCCGGTCCTTATGAATGATGACCGGCGCCGTCCACTTGAGCCCATCGTGCGCCACCGAAACGTAGGAAAACTCGGTATCGCTCCCATCATCGGGCGACTCCACCCAATGCGCCACCAGCGTCCCATCGCTCAACGAAATCACTTCCGGCAATTCCGCCGGCTGCCGAAAGAACTGTCGATGCGCCGCAATCGTCCGCGGCTCCGTCCACTGCGCGCCGTGCCGAATCGCGTACTTCAGCGTATAAGAGTCGTCCTTCTCCGTCTCAATCCAACTCAACAGCGGACTGCCATCCTTCGCAGTCGACCAACTGGCCTGCAGACTCCCCAAGCCCGAAGGGTTCGGAATCGATTCCGCCAATCCCGGAAGGGCTAACGCCACGATCAGAATGAGTGATTTCATAAGCGATCTTTCTGTCACCGTCTTTCTGTGACCATGATACGCTAGCAAGCGAACCATATATGATGCAAAAGCGCCTCCTCGCCGCAGCCCTATTCGCCGCCTCCGCCTTCGCCCAGATGGTCCCCGTCACCGACAAAATGCTGGAAAACCCCGACCCGGCCGACTGGCTCATGTGGCGCCGCACCCTCAACTCCTGGGGCTACAGCCCGCTCAACCAGATCAACAAAGCAAACGTCGGAACCCTGCGCATGGTCTGGACCCGCGGCATGACCGCCGGCATCCAGGAAGCCACACCGTTGGTCCATCAAGGCGTAATGTACTTGCCGAACCCCGCGAATGTCCTGCAAGCCCTCAACGCCGCCACCGGCGATCTCTCCTGGGAATACAAGCGCCCCGTGCCCGATGACATCGCCCGCTGGTTCGCCGGCGCCCCGCTCAAGAACCGCAACATCGCCATCTACGACGATAAAATCATCGCCCTGGGTGCCGACGATTTCGTCTACGGCGTAGACGCCGCCTCCGGCAAACTCTCCTGGGAAACCCGCATCCAGGATTACCGCGAGCTCTCCGCGCAACAAACCTCCGGCCCCATCACCGCCCGCGGAAAAGTTTTCTCCGGCCGGGCGTGTGAATTCAAAGTCACCGGCGAAGCCTGCGTAGTTACCGCCCACGACGCCAAAACCGGCAAAGAACTCTGGCGCGTCCACACCATCCCCAAACCCGGCGAGCCTGGCGACGAAACCTGGGGCGGCATCCCCTATGACCAGCGCAAACACGTCGGCACCTGGATGCCGCCCAGCTACGACCCCGAACTCAACCTCTTATATATCGGAACCTCCGTAACCTCGCCCGCGCCCAAGTTCCAACTAGCCGGCAACGACAAAAAGTATCTGTATCACAACTGCACCCTGGCCATCGACGCCAACACCGGCAAAATCGTCTGGTATTACCAGCACATCGTCGATCATTGGGATCTCGATCACCCCTTCGAGCGCATCCTAGTCGACACCGCCGTAGCCCCCGACCCCAGCCAAGTCGCCTGGATCAATCCCAAGCTGAAACCCGGCGAGCGCCGCAAGGTTCTCACCGGAATCCCCGGCAAAACCGGCATCGTCTACACGCTAGACCGCCAGACCGGCGAGTTCCTGTGGGCCCGCCCCACGAGTTATCAAAACGTGATCACCAAAATCGACGGCGCCACCGGCGAAGTGACCGTGAATCCCGAAACCACCTTCACCCACGCCAACGAAGAACACTTAGTCTGTCCCGGCCAAAACGGCGGCAAGAACTTCCCCGCCGGCGCCTACAGTCCCCTGAACAACGCGCTCTTCATGCCCGTGCAAAATCTCTGCGCGATCATGTCCCCGATCTCAGACAAAATCGTCCCCAACAACGCCTACGGCCTGAACGTCCGCCCGCAAATGGCCCCCGGAGCCGACAAAGTAGGCACCGTTTACGCCGTCTCCGTAGAAACCGGCAAAACCCTCTGGAAGTTTGACAACCGCGCCGGCGTACTTTCGCTAGCAGCCACCGGCGGCGGACTCATCTTTGGAGGCGACGCCAACGGCCGCTTCCGCGCCCTCGATCAGGACACCGGCAAAGTTTTGTGGGAAATCAACCTGGGAGCCCCCGTAACCGGCTATCCCGTGACCTACGCCGCCAACGGAAAACAGTACGTCGCCGTCAGCACCGGCACGTCTCTAGTTTCGGTAGGAGTAAACCGCATGGCCCCCGAGCTGAAGCCCGGCACCAACAACGCCATCTTCGTCTTCGCGCTCCCCTAGGCGCCGCTTGCTCCGTGCGCGGTTCGGTGTCTGCTCTTCAGCAGCCTGGCATTTCCAGCCCCCCGCACAGAACCGCGACCGCAGGAAGCGGACCTAGCGCGAATCCAAATCGATCCCGAGCTTCTTCAGCTCCTCAGCGTAATACCGCTTGTGGAGCAGATCCCATTCCTCAGTCCCCTCAGGAATGTCCCGCTTCTGCGTGCGAATCTTCGTGCGCGCCGCCCGGTCCACCTTCTCCTCGGTCTGCAGCAGTTCCGTGATGATCTTCACCATCTCCAGCCGCACATCGTTCGGATCGCGCTTCAGCCTGAAATCCCGGCTCTTGCGCAGCGCCGCCACGATCTTATGCGACAAGTCGTTAATCTTATCGCGCGACAGCTTCATCTGATCGCCAGCGTCCCGCCCCGCCGCCCGAATCACCTTGCGCTGCGTGATGAGAGTGTTCTTGATGCGCCGGAACATGTCCTGATAGCTGACACCTTCCTTGCGCATGTACTCGCTGTACTGGCTCAGCATCTCGCGGACTTCATCGTTGAGCTGGTCTTCAATCGCCAGATCTTCCTCGATGATTCCAGACATGAATTCCCCGGCCACCTGCACGTCGGTGGTTTCAATCCACAGAGGACTCAGTTTCCGGATAGTTTGACGTGATATGTAATCGACAAATTCGCGTGCGAGCAGCATCCCTCTCCGTTCACCGTTAGCTTCCAGTCTAAGGGTGCCGCGCGAGGAGTGTCAATTCGGCGCGTGCCCCATCAACTTAGCGAGTATACTTCCTGCATGGGCCTCCGACTGCTACTCCTAGCGTTGTTGTCCACGAAGGCGTTCGGGCAGGAAGTGTCTGTGCCAATGGTCTCCGGCCATCCATTCTCGGCCGACGAAGTGATTATCTATGTGCCAGCACCCGATAATGCACCACACAGAGAGATAGTCCGTGTTTATCGGGATTCGGCTGGAAGGACCAGAAGCGACTTTTCGGTTCCGGCCAACCCACTCGAACCAACCTGCTGCCCACGGCTCATCGGTGATCCTGTCTCGGGTGTTGGTTACTTGATTGACAGGGTGAAAAAAATAGCCCAGCGAACGCTCTACGCCCCAGGACACACACTCCCCACTACATACGCTGGATGGAAACCCGGCGGGCCTTTTGTTAGCACGGATGATTTTCCAAAGCCCTCTACGAAGACCGAATTCTTGGGAACACAGCCCATCGGAACATTTATGGCCGAGGGCTGGCGGATCACAATGGTTTATGCCGCCGCAAGCGTTGGCAACCGTACTCGGCAAGCACAGGAAAGAGTGGAAGAGAAATGGTATTCAGAGGAATTGCAGATGATAGTACTCCAGCAGGTGCACACTACCTTCTCGGGCGACAGCACCATGCGTCTGGAAAACATCAACCGCGAAGAACCGCATGTACTCCTGTTTCAAGTACCGCCAGGCTATACGATCGATGAGACGGGGAGCCCGACGGCCAAGCCCAAATAATCCGCGTCCCCGCAATTGTGACGTCACGTCAAGGTGAGATAGTCCCGATGTACCGTCACTCAGGACCCATCCGCTTGTCCGCTTCCAGCCACCGGGCGGCAGCATCGGCACTATCATCGGGCCGCGTATTAAAGGCAATCGCCGTGCCTGGGGCAACCTTACGAATTGCGTTGATGACGATTTCAAACAGCGCGAGCCCCCGGGGTGGCAGGCGTACGCCGGCTCCCACTACCACACAATCGTAATTTTTCGAAGCGACCAGACGCTCCGTTGCGGGCCCAGCGCTTTCATCTGGCCGGATTAAACCAACGTCGCCCTCCCAGCCGCGTGCAGCGAACTGCTTCATCGCAACCGCGATGCCGGCGTGAACCTTCTCACTCGTCATGCCTGGTGGCAAAGCAGGGTCAGAAAAGTCCACAGTCTCTGGATCGTAGCCTAGCAGCAGAACCCGCGTCATAAGTCTCTCCCTCATTCTTGCGAGCGCTTGGCGACACCGTTACCTGCCAGCTTCACTAGAATTTGACGACCTATCATAGCCTAAAGCCTTTCTCGATCGCGTAACCACTCTCTATGGTCGGCTACCCTCCCTAACGCTACCTTCACCCGCTACGATTTACGCTATTCTAATTCTCACCTCATGGCCCAACCAGAAACCGAACACCTCACCCGCATCCTGACCAGCGCCGCCCTCGCCCGCGCCGTCACCTCCATCGCCGAACTCGGCGTTGCCGATCTCATCGCAACCGGCCACCCGCAGTCCGTCGAATCTCTCGCCGGCGCCACCAAAACCCACGAGCCGTCGCTCTATAGAATTCTCCGCTTCATGGCCGCTCATGGCCTTTTTCACGAAACCGAAAACCGCCGCTTCGACCACACTCCCCTCTCGGCCGCCCTGCGCAGCGACGCCCCCGGCTCCTACCGCGCCACCGCGCAACTCTTCCACCCCATCTACGCCGCCTGGGACGGCCTGCATCACTCCGTCCAAACCGGCGAGCCCGCCTTCAACAAAGTTTTCGGTACACCGATTTTCGACTACATTTCCACCCACCCCCAATTGGGCCCCCTCTTCGACGCCGGCATGACCTCCATGAATTTTTATGAAACGCCTGCCATGTTGGACGCCTACGATTTCACCGGCATAAGTGTCTTAGCCGATATCGGCGGAGGCAACGGCTCACTCATCTCCGCCATCCTGGCGCGCTATCCCAATATGAAGGGGATGTTGTTTGACCTCGGCCATGTCACAAGCAGGGCGAAGGAGAACCTGCAGGCTGCAGGCCTCGCCAGCCGCTGCAGCGTCACCGCAGGCAGCTTTTTCGAAACCATCCCCAGTGGAGCCGACGCCTACCTCTTCCGCCACATCATTCATGATTGGACCGACGAGCAGTGCCACCAGATCCTCGCCCACTGCCGCAAAGTCATTCCCGCGAATGGCAAGCTGCTGATTGTCGACTGCGTGGTCCCCGAGGGCAACGCCCCGTCTTTATCTAAAGAGATGGACATACTTATGCTCACCTTCCCCGGCGGCCAGGAACGCACCGAAGTCCAGTTCCGTTCACTCCTGAAAGCTACCGGCTTCGAGCTCAAGTCGATCACGCCGACAACGTCGATGGTCAGTGTGGTCGAAGCGAGACCCGTCCAAGGGTAGAGGACCCGAGCCCCGTGAGTTTGTTCAGCCGTATCGTCGCGCGCCAATGGCGCCTTCCCCCCGCGGTCCAGCGCAACATCAAGACCGAAGAACTCCGCATCCCCATGCGCGACGGCGTCGAACTGCTCGCCCGCCGCTATCATCCGGCCGGCGCTGGCTCGCACCCCGCCGTCCTGGTGCGGAGCTGTTATGGCATCACCGGACCCTTCGGCCTGCTCGGCATTCTATTCGCCGAGCGCGGCTTCCAGGCGATCCTGCAGAATTGCCGCGGCGTCGGTGGCTCACAAGGCGTTTTCCGCCCGTTCTTCGATGAACAGAACGACGGTGAGGACACCGTAAATTGGCTCGCCCGCCAACCCTGGTTCGATGGGAATCTTGCGTTGTGGGGCATAAGTTATTTGGGAAACACAGCCTGGGCCATCGCCAATTCGCCAGCGGCGCCCCAGATCAAAGCGATGGGCCTGCACGTCACCCTCACCAACTTTCACGACCGCACCTACGCCTTCGGTGGCTACACCTTGGAGACCTCCATCGGCTGGACTCTCACCATGGCCGAGATCGCGCGAAGCAAGAGCATGAATCTGCTTTCCACCCTCACCCGCATGCGCAGAACTGGCCAGCTCGCCGAAAAAGCGATTGCCGTGTTGCCGCTCAAGAACGCCGATCGAGTAGTTTCCCCCCAAGGCGTCACCTGGTGGCAAGACTGGATGAATCACGCCGAGCCCGACGATCCGTTTTGGCCCCCCATCGACTACGGCCGCGCCGCCGAGACCATGCCAGCCGCAGTGATGACCGCCGGTTGGTACGACATTTTCCTTCCCTGGCAGCTTAAGGACTTCGTAGCCGCTCAAAACGCGGGTCGCGACGTCCGCCTAATTGTCGGACCGTGGATGCACGCCGCCATGCCGGGAGCAGCGGAATCGATGCGCGAGACCATCGCCTTGTTCCAGGAACAATTCGGCCTGAGCGCCCGCCAGCCCGCCAAACCGCGCGTCCGCCTGTTCCTAATGGGAGCCAACGAGTGGCGCGATTATCCTTCCTGGCCCATCCCCGGTTCTGCATCGCAAAGCTATTTCTTCGTCGCAGGCGGATCGTTGTCCCGCAACGTTCCCCCCGCCGCCGGATCGAGCAAATTCGACTACGATCCCGCGCACCCCACTCCCTCCCTCCACGGCCCCACCCTTGAAGGAAAGAACGGGCTCCGGCGACATGGCCCCCTTGGAGCAACGCCCCGACGTGCTCCTCTTCACAACCGAGCCCTTGGCGAGCGGCGCGGACGTCATCGGACCCGTCTCAGCCAGCATCTACTTGCGCTCGAACACAGAACACACCGATCTCTATTTATGCCTGTGCGACGTGAATCCCGCCGGCCTCTCCCAGAACGTCTGCGACGGTTACCGGCGCTTGCGCCCTGAGTCTCCACCCACGCTGGCAGACGGGCACACGCGCAAAGTCGATGTCGAGTTCTGGCCCACAGCGTACCGTTTCGCGCGCGGCCACCGCATACGCATCATCGTCGCCAGCGGAGCGCATCCCCGCTATGTTCGCAACCCCGGCACGGGCCAGCCATTAGGCGAAGCGGAAACGATGCTGATCCAACACCAGGAAATCGTGCACGGCCCCGAACACCCGTCCGCTATTTCCCTGAACGTGGTGAGCACCTAAAACAATTCCTTACTCGCCAGCGCCGCCCCCTCCACCAGAGCTTGAAACTTAGCCCACATCACCGGCGCCGGAACCCGCTCGATCCCCTCAGCCTGCGCAAACCCGCAATCCGTCCCCGCAATCACATTCTCCGCCCCCACTATCTTCGCGTAGCGAACGATCCGGTCCGCCACCAGCCGCGGATGTTCCACCGTAATCGTATGATGCGTAATCACCCCCGGGATCAGAATTTTCCCCTTGGGCAGCTTGCCGTTCTCCCACACCCGCCACTCATGTTCGTGCCGGACATTCGCGGCCTCAATCGAGTACGCCCCCGCCTTCACCTGAACGATCAAGTCCACAATCGCATCCAGCGGAGCATCCGCCAAATGCGGCACGTGCCAACTGCCGAAACACACGTGATAGCGCACGCGGTCCTCCGGAATATCACGCAACGCATGGTTCAAAGCATCCACCCGCAATTGCGCCCACTCCCGGTACCGCGCCGGACTCTGCTGCACCCAGTGGTCGTACATATTGGCCAGCACCGCATCGTCCACCTGCACCAGCAGCCCCGCGTTGTAAATCTCCAGATACTCTTGCCGCAACGCCTCCGCCAATGCGAAAACGTATTCCTTCTCTGTCGAATAATATTCGTTGATCCCGTCATAAGGCGTACTCGCCGGAGCCACGGCCGTGAGGAACGCCTCTTGCACTTTTACTTTGTCCAGCGCCGCCTTGAAATTGGCGATGGCTTTGCGGACGGGCCCCCGGTCCCGGTACTCAATCGGCCCCACGCACGCATCCGTGGGAAGTCCGTTGATCACACTGGGCATTTCGCGGGCGATCACATCGCGGAACCGCCCCAGGTCCCGCCCCAGCCAAGGAATCGGACGCAACTGATCGCGGCGCGTCTCGAAGCCCGTAAGGCGCTCGAGAACGTAGTTCGACCAGCTGGACTTCCCATATTCCCCATCGCTGACAACGTCCAAGCCCACCGCCGCCTGCATTTTCACAACTTCCGCCGTGGCGCGTGCGACGATATCGGCCCTGTCTTCCGTCGTACCGGCCAGCGCTTTAATTTCCGGTGAGCGTACCAGACTGCCCACATGCGTCGTAAGGATTCTATTTTCGCTTCGCTTCATGTTGTATCCTCATACCGCCGCGCTCTCAGACCGCGGATTTGCACGCTTCCGCGCCACCACCAACTCCTGCGTCAACAGCAGCGGCCACAGCGTTTCGCTCTTGAGCACATCCCCGCACTCTTCCACCGACGCCGTAACTTCGCCCCGCGCCAGCGGCCGTTCATCGTGGAATTTCCACATCCCCAGCAATTCAATGAATCCTCTCGTGACCCGGTACAGCAACGTCGGAGTCGGAAAAGAAATGATCGCCACGCCCCCCGGCCGCAAAACGTCGAAATGCGCCTGCACCGCCTTCCGCGTTTCCTCCGCATCGAAATGCTCGATCAGCCCCACGCTGAACACTAGGTCCGCGTTAGGCCGCATGTGCAAATCTAGCACGCTCTGCTGGTGCAACCGCAACACTTTGCTGCCTGCCACTTTCCCGGCCAGCAAAGACAGCCCGTATTCATTGGTGTCCACCACGTCATAAGAACGGCAGCCCACCCCCTCCAGAATCGGGTCCAGAAAGCAGCTATTCGCGCCCCCGATCTCCACGATCGCCAACCGCCCGTCTCCATTCGCAGCCGAGGCGTGAGCCCGAATCGCATCCAACAGAACCGCCGTCGTGTAGCGCCGCGTCAGCTTCGCCGTCGGCGCCACATGAGCGTAATAAGCGTTCCAGTCGGTAGCTTTGCCGCCGCCCCGTTTTCGTGTGAATACAAGGTCCCGCTGCAAGACGAAGTTCGCGACAAACAGCAGCCCTTCTGCCACCAGCTTCGCCGGCACCGCATGCCAGCCCAAAACATCGTGCAGCCAGCGAATGAAAGCGTACGACACCAAGCCATTCGCCAGCACTAGAAGCACGTACTTCGGCAGCACCACCGCATGCCGCTGCTGCGAATGAAACACCATCCGCCGCGCGCCCAGATAGTTGAACGTCATCGCGCACAGCCGCGCCGCGATCTGCGATTGCGCGATGCTGCCCGTCCATCCGAACGCCGCCACAAACACCACATTGTCCAGCACCGCGGTGAGGAATGACAGCGCCCCGAAACGAAACAGCAAAAAATAGATCCGCATCGAATCCACCACCGGACGGAAATGAGACCCGCGATTTCCCTCCAGATAAATCGTGCGGATCGGCTCTTCGAGGATCGGATGCGCCTGGTGCTTGCACGTAATCAGCATGTCCAGCTCAAACTCATAGCCCTGCGCGGGAATCCGCAACAGATGCGGAATCAGCGCCGCCGGAATCCCGCGCAACCCGGTCTGCGTATCGGAGAGCGTCTGCCCCACCATCAGCCGCAGCAAAACCCGCGTCACCAGATTGCCCACCCGGCTCTTCCACGGCACGCGCTCTTCCCACTGCCTCACTCCCAAAATGAGGCGCTCCGGATGCTCCCGCAGCAATCCTGCAATGCGCAGGATGTCCTCCGGATGGTGCTGTCCGTCCGCGTCCGCGCTCACCACCCCACGCAAGTCCGGAACTTCTGCCAAGGAATAGTTCAGCCCCGACTTGAGCGCCGCCCCCTTGCCCAGATTCACCGCGTGATGCAAGACGTGAACTCCATCCCGCCGTGCCATCCCTGCGAACAACTCCGCGAAATTAGGCCCGCTACCATCGTCGATAATGACGATGCCGTCGGCGCCCCCTGCGAGCAGGGCGTCCACCAGCGAAACCAGCGGCGCTCCCGGCCGGTACGCCGGAATCACCACCGCCACTTGCGTATTGGACCGAAGCATTCTGCGCCCTACTTCAGAACTTCAATGGAATCGATATCCACGTAATGCCCGTTCGCGCCCGCGTTCTGTTGCCCGAGCGCCCGAATCACGATTTCATGCATCCCCGGCGCAAGTCCCGTAACCGTAACTTGCGCCTGCCATACGATCTCCGGATTGTACAGATCCACCACCCTCTCGCGCCTCCCATCCACCAGGATTTCGGCCATCCCGCGATTGTAAGCTCCCGCGTAGGTATACCGGAAACCACGCCCCAGCATTAGGAAGCGGATGTTGGCGCCCGCCCGGCTCGTGAAAGCCGCCGTGTGCTGATAGGCGAAAGGAAGATCCTGCATCCGCGTCCAGTTTCCCACCAGCGCAATACGCGGATCGGTTTCGTCGTACGTGCCCGGGCTCAAAGGCGAAATGTCCGGCAGCTTAATTTCGCAATCCGCTCGCAAGCGCATAACCGAATTTCCGGAAACAGAATACTCCTGTTGCGCACACGTGTCCAAAACTGACTTCATGATCGACCCCCGCTCGCTCGTGGGCTGCACAAGCAGACGGTGAATCCCCAGCCCTGTGAACCAACGGTACAAGTCCTGCGGATCCTGGATCTCTTCCACCTGCTCCCAAAATTTGTAATCGTGCCAGTTACGCGCGTAAGCCGGAGCCACCAGCCCCGCAAAGGTGGAGCTATCGAGGAAGGCCACCGGCGTAACCCGGTCCACGCGATTGATGTAAGCGATCAACTCGCGCACCGGCGCCTGACTCAGAAGATATTCGCGTTGGCCCTTTTTAGAGAACAGCGGCGTCGTAAAAAAATCCTTATGAAGCCAGCCCGAAGCCGGCAGCAAATACACATTTAACAGACCGGCCAATAACGCGGCCAGCAAGCTGATCCGAAACAGAGACCTGTGTTGAACTGCGAACCCCGCCACCGCTGCCGTCGCGCCCAGCGTGAGAAACGGCAACACGGGATAGAAGTAGCGCGCATTAGGTAAGGCGATCGCAAGGATCAACCCGCCCCCCAGCCCAATGATCGCCGCCGAACGCCCCGCATACGACTTTATGGACGCCACGCACAGCAGCGTCAGCGGCAAGAAGAGCAGATACTGGAAACCGAACGATCCATCTTGCGCCTCGTAGTAGTGGCTCGTTTCGAAAGTCAGCCGGAACGGCATGCGCCACGTCAGCGGCTCCAAGTAGCGCGCGTCCTTAATATTCTCATTCGCATAGTACGGAGAATGAAACCGCGCATTCTCAAACGGAAAAATGGGATCGCCCGAACGCACATACGCAGTAACGTAAGGGACAGACGCGCTAACAATCAGCACCGCCACTGCGCCCACCAGAAGCTTGCGGCCGAATTCCCCCCGCCGCCCCCACATGGTGGCGATGAAGAACGGCAAAATGACCACCGCCACTGCAACCGCTCCCAGCTTCATCGCAACCGACGTCCCCAGCAAAAACGCCGCGAGCATCAATAACCGGGTCGTGCCCTTCTCCTGGAATTTCCACAACGCCACCGCGGCGCCCAAACTCATCGCCGCCACAAAGTTCTCCACCAGCAGCGATCCCGTCACCAGTTGCACCATCGGAGTCGATAGAAATAAAAACACGCCAATGCCGCAGCCGCAGTCGAGACCCAACGCCGCGCGACGCCGAACAACAGCAGTCCAATCGACGCCAGCACAGCCAAGTTCAACAACCGCGCCGCGTACTCGCCGCCCAGTGTGTACAACACGCCGTAGCACCAGTCCGCCCCCATCGGCATCAGCGCCCACACAAACTGCCGGAAATCGATGGTGAACGCGTGGTGCATGGCAATATTCGCCGCCGCCGCCATGTGCATCGCCAAGCCGTCATAACTGGCTTCCGGCTTCAGCACCACCAGCCAGTGCGCCCCGCCCACAAACGCCACCAAAAAGACAGCGAAGAATTCCGCCAGCGTGGGATTCCGAGCTGGCCAGAACAGATTAAGCCAATCCCCCGCCAACCGCCGTGCGATCGGGAAGCCCCCCGCCACAGGCAGCGCCAATAGGACTAAATAAACCGCCGCATACTGAACCGGAACCCGAATCGTGCAGCTCAGGACCAGAATCCACATCGCTGTGCCACCCAGGAATGCCACCGCCCCGTCCAACTCGCGGCCGAACACGAGCTTCCCCAGTACCGTCGCCGAGAATACGAAGAGCAGCGCCGCGCCCAAGGCCACCGGCCCGACAGCGATCCAGGTTCCCACCACCACGGCCCCCAAAACCACCGGGACGAAGTAACGCCTGCCAAACAAGAACCCCACGCCCAGTCCCGTAAGTACCAGGCCGTACCACAGGAAGCGCTCTAGCCCCTGCGCAGTCCAAACCTCTTGCCGAAAAATATGGGAAGTTCGAAAACCCGAGATCTCCAGCGCCACGGCCGCCAGCAGCGCGACCCATAGAACAATCGTGAACACCCTGGAGCCCGGTCTCATCGTCTCGTAATGGCGCTGCTCGGTGCGCTCTAGACCCTGGGCCACACGCAATTATACCCCTGCGGATAACTCTTGCTTTACTGGAAATACCTGCCATTTAACGGTGCTGGTCCGCCGCTCGAAAGCCTAAGCACCCGCATTTCAAGATCGCCGACGTGACTCCGGTAGCCGGACTCTATCGGCACGCCCCGCCCACCAAGTGAATGGGCAGCGCCGTCTTCCTCGTAGTCCGGAATTGATACCGCGCCAGCACCACCGCGAAACAAGACGGCTCGCAGCGCACCACCCGCCCCACCGTAACCACCTGCAGCGGAACCCGCCCGTCGAGCAAAGACGGCCATTCGATGCTCAATTCGATACGCGCGCCCGTGCTGACTTCGTGCTCGGAGGAAATCAGCACCCCGCTGCGGCTGATATTCATCACCACACCCGTCCCCGCCGCCGGACACCGCCGCGACAAACTGCGGTAGCGCACGCGCAGTTCCAGCGGAAAGCGCACCTTTGACCGGCGTTCGAGCACATCCGGGCGCAGCAATTCGCTGATCTTATTTTTCGTGGAACGGTTCAAGGAGAGTCCGGCTGAACGCATGCCTTTTATCTGCAAGTAGCTCTCCAATGCCGCCGCTTAAAATCGCTGCCCGGCGAGCCTGGCATGTGACCGCCTATGGTCGCGTGACGCTGCCCCGTCAAAAAAGAGGTCCTACCTCCTTCCTATGCCATTGGATGCCTTTGGTGCGTTGATTGCAAGGACCAGTACTGTGCTTCCAGCAAACGGTTTCTTCTCCGGATGCGAATGGACTCAACAAAGGGCCAGTGATTCCAAGTGCTGGCCCTCTTCTTCAGCCAACACCTGATAGCGCCCAATAGGCAGGAAACCCATCATTATGAATACCCTTATTCCCGGCACAGCAGCGCCGTCCCCAACCCCCGCGGAACAGGATCTTCACCGCCAGTTGATCGAACAGCTTTACCAAACCTCGATAGAACACCACGGTATCGACAGCGAGCAAACCCGTATGTTCGCCCAACATCTTTCTGCCTATAGCGGCCAGAACGAGTAATCGATGGAACATGACTCAGACTTGTCCTAAATGCGGTTGCGCTCGCACCAAACGGTCGCGGCGAAGCGCCTGGGAACGCTGGTTCCGGCTCAGTGCGTTTCGTTGCTCGGTCTGCTCCGAACGTTTCGTCGAAAGCGGCGGCGTGTGGCGGGAACTCATTGGACGGGTGATGGGCGGCTACCACAAACGCCCCGCACTGTAAACTTTACTCACGCCCGTGCAGTGGAACTGCAAAAACAATACGGGCGCGCAGCCTACGCTACCCGCTGTTGGGCTGGTTCCAGCAATTTTACGTCGCTCTGCGCCGGCATCATCGAGTGCATTTCCACTTCGTCGAAACCCTGCACGGTAATGGTGTAGCGCCCATTGTCACCCCGTGCGATGAAACCCTTGCCTTTCAAGTACCACAGCGCCGCCTGCAGATGCTCGCGCGGGCAGCCCAGCATCTCTTCGAAATTCACCCCCGTCATGGACGCGTGTTCCGGATCGTGAACCGCTTTCGCATACAGCAGCCCCAGAATCCCGCGCCGCTTGGCTCTTTCCGCTTGCGGCCCTTGCACCGCCTCGGCTTGGTCGAAAATCTTCCACTGCAGTTGCTTCGACGCGTGATAGCGGACGTCGTACTTCGCGCGCTTTTCGGGATCGCTCAAAATCCGCGCCGCCGCCGTCAGCCGGATGAACATCTCCGCATTCCCTGTGTGGGGGGTATCGGGATGATAGCGCTGCGCCAGAATCCGGTGGACGCGATGAATGGTATCGGCATCCGCTTTTGGATTCAATTGCATGACTTCATAGCAATCCAGTTGTTCGGGATCCGCTGGAAAACTGATCGTTATCGCTGGCCGGAGCCTGCTGCCGCCGTTCATTTCCCGCGCCCGCCGGACGAGTGCCCCCTAATTCGAGCCCGGCTTGATACACCCCGTCGCCGCGTTCCGCGCACCATTTCACATCCGCCTGCAACTGGACGTCGCTTCGCTCCTCTCCCAAATTCCCGCGAATCACCACCATCGAACCGGCTTCCAACTGCGTCATCAGCGAAAGGCCGACGCCGCCCTCGGTCAGGTCACTCAGGTACCCCGTAGCCCACCGCGCAACCCCCTGCTGATCCTTCAAACGGACTCTAACTACAGTGGGATCGCTCGCTTTCCGGCTGCTGCGCCGGCGTTGTATTTTGCTGCTATTGGTCATGGGAGCCCTGTGTTAGCGGTATCCGTAGCGCATCGGGACGAGACCGAAGCGTTCGATGAAGCGGCGCTGTTTCTGCGGCTTACTCTCTCGACCCAACAGCTGCTCTGCGAATTTCTGCGCGCCGGCCGCCAGCTTGGGCGAAGGCCGCCCCGCGCGGATGGCCGCCGTAACATCGGCGTAGTCGCTCGGGAAAGACATATACACCGGCAGTCCCACCGTCTTCTCGATTTCCGCAAAAGTAAGCTCCGCGCGCGGGGAAACGCGATTGACCACCAGCGAAACTTTATCGAATAACTCCAGTTTTTTCAGCAGCTGAACCTTTAAGTGCGCCAGCCTTAATGCCGGCAGCTCGGGAGTGGTCACCAGCAGAATCTTATTGGCGTCGCGCAACACCGCCAGCGTAGTTTCGTCGAAAGTATCCGGAAGGTCGGCGTTGACCACGTTATAATTGCGCCGCGTAAATTCGATCAGGTGCGCGATCTGCACTCTGGGAATGCCTTCTCCCACTCGCGGAGCCCCCGACAACATTAAGTCGATATTCCCCACCCGTTTAACCAGGCTGCGCCAGGCGGCATCGTCCAGTTGTTTACCATGAGCCGCGGTGTCCGCCAGATTGCGGTCGTGCTTCGCGTCAAACAGAAATTCGGTGATGCCGGAGGCCATATCGAAATCGGCCAGCAGCGTATGCGTATTCTCCATCTGGCTGAACGCCCAGGTGGTATTAGCCGCGATGGTCGACGCGCCCACGCCCGCCTTCGCCGGAACATATGCAAAGAAGCGGTCCGTCGAATCGATAGTCGCCGGTCTTACTTCCAAATCCCGCTCCAGTTGATCCAGTACCTGTGCGACCTCGCCGTTTTCAAACGGAGACGCCAGGAACTGCGTCATGTGTAAGTGCAAAACCTGCCGCAGCACCGAAACGTCCTGCGAGGGATGAATCGCCACCCGCTGGATAGCCGGGAACTCGGCTTCCAGCGACGCGCGAAATGTTCTCCGCCATGGCTGCGCTCTCGATATTGAGGAACACAATCTCCGGCGCCCACGCCCGCACCACCCGCCGCAGATCATCCGCCGAAGGATAAGTGTCTAAAGTCCGCGACACGTTTAACATCCAATGGGGCGCGATGGCTTGCTCGAATTCTTTTCTAAGGTTTTCGTTGGGGCAGATGAGTATGGCTCGCATGAGTTGACTATACGAGCCATTTAGATGGGGCATAACCTGACCACAGTACCGATTTCAAAAACCCTTGGTACTAGAACGAGGGACAGTACACTCAATCCCCAGTCCGGCTGCTCTTGGCGGACTGGGGATTGAGTGTACTGTCCCTCGTTCACACTCGTTCAAACCACCGCGTCACCGCGATGATTCTGCAGGAATTCCTCGTCGATGGCCTTACGTCCGCGAAACCCCTCTTCCATCCCATGCCAGAAACGGATGCGGTCCTCCCCCAGTTTCCAGCACAAGCACACGTCCTGCCCGTGATAGCGCGTCAGAAAGTCGATGAGCCCGATGTCCAGATCTTTGATCAGGACCCCCATCTCCTCCACCCGCTCGAAGATCTCCTTGAGCGCGCTGGCGCTGGTATCCCGCCGCGCCCGCGCCGCCAGAATCGGCCCCGGATTCACACGCGAACCCCCTGCCATGCGGATGCGCTGCGTGCTGCGGTTCAGTTCTTCGTCGGCCGCCTGGTACTCAGACTTGTGAAACAGCGCGTCGCGCAAAGCCTGCTCCACCTCGGGCAGCAGTTGCTCGGCTTGTGCCAGCGTGAAATGTCGAGACATGAATTAGGCGGACCGGTCTTTCCATAATCGTTCAATGGCCGGTTTGCAGCGCGAATACAGATACGATACCAGCAACAGCAGCCCGCCCAACGCCAGGAACGCCGTGATCCGGAAGCCCCGGCTGAGAGACCATACGTCCAACAAATACAACTTAGCGATTACCAGCCCCAGCAGCCCCAGCCCCAAAACACGATTGACGGTCGACCGCAGCGCCACGCCCGCTACCACCAACGCCACCCCGTACACCGCCATCAAGATAGAAATCCCGGTAGACGCCTCGTTCGAAACATCCTGCACATCGGCGTTTCGCGCCGCCCATCCATTCACCTCCAGCGCCAACGCCCACAGCATTGAGAAATGCCCCGCGCCATAACTAACAGCTTTCGCTTGCGCTGATCGCGCGGCCCGCGAAGCGATCCACAAGCTGGCCGCCGCCACCGCGAACGTCAGAAAACGCCGGTTGGCCAGCGCGTCCATCACGTAAATCCTGCTATCCAACAGTGAGCAGCCGCACGAATACCAACCCGAACAACGCCCAGGCCCCCACTTGAAATCGCCCCGCAATCCACGCCAGCACCGCCGCCTCCAGCGACCACAACATAGTGATGCGAAAACCCACAAACTGTATCGGAACCGCTAGCGTCAACAACACCACCCCAATCGCCGCCGACAGTTGTCCCAACTCCTTCCGCTTGCCCCACACCGCCGCAGCCAACCCGCCATGCAGCAGCGCCAGCAGCAAGGCGAACGCCCCCATCGCCCCGTGATACGAGTGATCGAGCAGACCATACGACCCCGCGAAGTAGACGCCCGTATTCACCGCCAGCAGCCACAAGCGCGACCCCGCCGCACTAGCCGCGAAGAACACCACGAAGATAATGGACAGCCACTCGAACGCCGCAATGCGCGTCTCGTCCGACAGCCACTGGTCACTCCATCCCAAAAACAGGGTGCCAGTACCCACCCATGCCAGGAACTCGAGCGCCGGCCACCGCTTGACGCGCGCAATCCCAAGCGCGCCCAAATTAAGCAGCAAAGTGTACCCCGCCAGCACCCACATGCGATTCTCGCCCGTCGATAGCAGCACCGGGGTCAGATACCCGCCAATCAACCCCAGCCAAGCCACCGCCTGCGCATCGTAATGCAGCGCCAGAGCGGCCCCCGCGCAAGTAGTCAGAAACATCAACAGGAACGCAGTCCCCTGCGGAAGCAAATGGTAAAACCCAAACCCCGCGTAGAACGACAGATACAGGAGCGCCAGCCCCAATCCCGTCAACCCGCGAGCGAAGACCTTCTGCCCGCGCAACGAAATCCACTCGCCCACAAACAGCGACAGCATAGCCGCCGCCACCCCCAGCGCCACCCGCATCCCCGGACCAATCCATTGATTGTCCACCGCATACTTGAACAAAAAACCCACGCCGAAAATCAGCGTGACCACCGCCACGCTGTTCATCCACCCCAACCCGAATCGACTTTCGAAGGCTGGCGCCGGGGCGATCTCAGCAAAGGGTGGCGGAGCGGACGGCACCGGCAGCGGCGGAGGTCCAGCCTCGCGCACCGGCAGCGGCGGAGGCGCAGCCTCGCGCACCGGCTCAGCCGCCGGTGAAGCCGCCAGCAATCCCAGGGCGCCTTCGATCCGCAGCAGCCGCTGTTCCACTGCGTCCTGGCGTTCGAGCAAGCGCGCGAGAGCGCCCGAAATCGCGTCCATCCGTTCCTGATCCGGCTGCCCCGTTTCTTCCGGCGAAGACATTCCATTCCAAACTACACTAAGAATAAAGATCATGAGTGATTCCGGTTTCCCCCTCCCGCCCCCGACCTTCGAATTTCTAGTCTTCTCGCTCAAGACCCAAGCCGAAATGCAACTCGGCCTGCTCCGCTTCGACGAGAATCCTAGCGACCAGCCCAACCTCCCCGCCGCCCGCCACGCCATCGATCTGTTGGCGATGATCGCCGAAAAAACCCGCGGCAACCTGGCGCTAGAAGAGCAGCGCCTGATCGAGAACGCTCTCACCGAACTCCGCTTCCGCTTCGTCCAAGTGTCCGAACAAAAGCCAGCGGAGCCACCGCCCGCCTCAGCCTAATGCCGGAATCCCTGCGCATCACGGTGCTAGGCTCGGGCACCAGTTCGGGAGTCCCCACCATCGGCTGCGGCTGCGCCACCTGCGCCTCCACCGATCCGCGCGATAACCGCCTCCGCCCCTCGGTGCTCATGCAGTACGCCGGCAAAAACGTTCTCATCGATACCACGCCTGATTTCCGCACCCAAGCCTTGCGCGCCGGCATCGCCCGCGTCGATGCCATCCTCTACACCCACGCCCACGCCGACCACATCCTAGGCCTCGACGACGTGCGCCCCCTCAACTACCACCAGAAAATGTCGATCCCCGCCTACGGAACCGTGGAGACCCTCGACATCGTCCGCCGCGTCTTCCGCTATGCCTTCGATCCCGAGCCCTCGCAATCCTCCGCCCCTCGCGTCGACCTCCATACCATCACCCCAGAACCCTTCGATCTCTTCGGACTGCGCATCATCCCCATCCCCCTGATGCACGGCCGCGGCGTGACGCTAGGATTCCGCTTCGGCAACGCGGCATATCTAACCGACCACAGCGACATCCCCGAAGAATCGAAACTTCTCCTGCAAAACCTAGACGTGTTGTTCCTAGACGCCCTACGCCACCGCCCGCATCCCACGCACTCGACGGTTGCGCAAAGTCTGGAATCCGTGAAGCAACTCCAACCCCGCCGAGCCTACTTCACCCACATCTGCCACGACCTCCCGCACGCCGAGACCGATGCCACTTTCCCGCCCCACGTGCGATTAGCGTACGACGGCCTCGAACTAGAGGTGCCGCTCTAACATGCGAGTCGCCCGCTCCCTGGAAGAAGCCGCCGCCTTCGAGCCGGTGGCCGTAACCATCGGTAACTTCGACGGCGTCCACACCGGCCACCAGTTGCTGCTGCACGAAGTCACCACCGCCGCCGCAGAAAAAGGTCTACAACCCGCCGTCCTGACTTTCGACCCGCATCCGGCTTCGATCGTAGCCCCCCAGCGCGCCGCGCGTTTGCTCACGACACAAGCCGAACGCTGCTCCGTCCTGGCCCGCGAAGGCATCGAGTACGTGCTTGTCCTCCCCTTCACCCGCGAAATGGCCCACTGGACCCCCGAACAATTCGTCGAACGCGTCCTAGTAAAAGCCCTCCGCGCCCGCGTTGTGATCGTAGGCAGCAATTTCCTCTTCGGGCACGATCAAGCCGGCGACACCAAGGTCCTAGCGCAACTAGGCCAACGCTTCGGCTTCGAAACGCGCGTAATCACCCCCGTAAAACGCCGCGGCCGAACGGTCTCCTCCAGCGAAATCCGCCGCGCCGTCGAGTCCGGCAAAGTAGCGCTCGCAGCTCGCCTGCTAGGACGCCCCTACGCAACCGCCGGTGTAGTCGTCCCCGGCCACGGCATCGGCTCGAAACAGACCGTGCCCACGCTCAACCTGCGCACCCACGCCCAAGTGCTCCCCGCCACCGGCGTCTACATCACGCGAACCTTCGACTTGGAATCCCCACGACGTTGGAATTCCATCACCAACATCGGCTACCGCCCGACGTTCGAGTCCACCGATCCCCAACTCACCATCGAAACTTTTCTGCTCGATCCCCTCAGCGAGCCCGCTCCCCAGCAAATCCGCGTAGAGTATTTACGCCGCGTCCGCGAAGAACGCAAGTTCGAATCTCCCGACGCTCTCAAAGTCGCAAATCCTCCGCGACGTGTCTCGCGCGCAAGCGTTCTTCCGGCGCCTGAAAAAGTGGACCCAAAGCGCGTAAAATAGGTCATGGCAATCTCTCCCGGCAAACTCCAACACCTCAAGGCGCTGTCGAACAAAGAAGGCATCATCGCCGCCGCCGCGATGGATCAACGAGGCAGCCTGCAAAAATCGCTAGCCTCCGCCAAAGGCGTCGATCAAAAAGCCATCACCTATGAAATGATGTCGGAGTTCAAGACCGCCGTCACCCGCATCCTAACCCCGCACGCGTCCGCGATCCTGCTCGACCCCGAATTTGGACTGGAAGCCGCCAAAGCCCGCTCCAAAAACGCCGGCCTCTTGCTGGCCTACGAAGAATCCGGCTACGACAACACCAAACCCGGCCGCCTGCCCGACTTGCTCCCGCTACGTTTCCGTAAAGCGCATCGTAGACTGGGGCGCCGACGCGGTCAAGATTCTGATCTACTACAGCCCCTTCGACGAGCCGCCGCGTCAACGACATCAAGCACGCCTTCATCGAACGCATCGGTTCCGAGTGCGAAGACAACCAAATCCCCTTCTTCCTGGAATTCGTTGGCTACGACCCCAAAGGCGGCAATGAAAAAGGTTTCGACTTCGCCAAGATCAAGCCGCAAGTGGTGATCGGCAGCATGCAGGAGTTCACCAAACCGCAATACAAAGTAGATGTCCTAAAAGTAGAAGTCCCCATCAACGCCGAATTCGTAGAAGGCAGCTCCGTCTATAAAGGCGAGAAAGCCTACTCGATGTCCGAAGCCATGGACCACTTCCGCAAAGCCGCCGCCGTAGCCACGAAACCCTTCATCTACCTAAGCGCCGGCGTAGGCAACGCGCAGTTCGTCGAAAGCCTCCGCATGGCCACCGAAGCCGGCACCGATTTTTCCGGAGTCCTCTGCGGCCGCGCCACCTGGAAAGACGGCATGCCCATCTACGCCACCAAAGGCCTGAAAGCGCTGGAAGATTTCCTCTCCACCAAAGGCGTCGAAAACATCAACGCCGTAAACGCCGCCCTCAAAGGCGCCACCCCCTGGTTCAAGAAGCTAGGCGTAGCCGCAACCGCCTAACCCTTTCTCAGCCGTGATATCGTAGATCATGCCTGCCATTCGGAAGGCGGTCGATGAACGGCTGTATCTTTCGAAGGCGTCGGGAGGCGGAATGTTGCGGCGGGAGATCTGGGTAAACGCGCAGGGTCTTGTAGTTCGTTACAACCTGGCGTACATTAATGCTCTAGTCTTCTCGGGTGACAACGGCCGCGTTCTAAGCTACGACTCGGCTCATGGCGCGCCCCATCGTCACTGGCGCGGCAAAGTGACCAGGGTGGAACAGGCGAGCTTTGAAGAAATCGAAATTCGCTTTCAAGAAGAGTGGAGCAAGCTATCCAGGGAGATGAAACGTGCGAAAAAGTGAGATCCGCGTCGAATCATCCGCGACGTTCTTTGAACGCGGGCGCGAAATCGCAAAGCGGGCCGATCACGGCGGCGCGATAGCGTCTAGCCGAATCCTCGCCTTCGAGGACTTCGAATCCCTCCTGCACGTACTTACGCAAAAACGCATCGTCCTGCTGAGGAAGGTAAAAGAAGAGCCCGATTCCATCGCCCGCCTCGCTCGCAGATTGAAGCGCGACCGCAGCGCCGTAACCCGCGACGTCCAAGTGCTGGCCCACTATGGCGTGGTACAAGTAACCGAAAAGATATTGCCGGGTCACGGAAAACAAAAATGGGTCACACCTGTTGCCCGTGATATCCGCCTAACGGCACAATTGTAGACTGCGGGTATGATCATCCAACACCTCGCCAGCCTCGCGATCTTCTCGTCAGAGAAGATGGCCAAAACCGACGTCGCACGCGGCGAGACTCTCTTCGCCGGCCTAAATTGCTTTGAACCCGGCCAGCAACACGCCGCCCACGCCCACGCCGGACAAGACAAACTCTACGTCGTCCTGGAAGGCGACGCCGAAATCCAAGTCGGCGATGAAAAACAGTTAGTCTCCACCGGAGGCGGTGCCTTCGCTCCCTCCGGCGTAATGCACTCCGTACGCAACTGCGGCGAAAAGCGCCTGGTTGTGCTAGCCGTTCTCACTCCCCCGCCAGCGCGTTCTTAGCCCGCGACCACGCTCTCCTCGGCCAAGTCCACGCCTTCCCAGCGCGCCACCACCGCCGCGGCCAAGCAATTACCCAGCATGTTCACCGACGTGCGCGCCATGTCCATCAGCGTATCCACCCCAAAAATGAGTAGAACGCCTTCCTTGGGCAATCCGAACGAAGCCACCGTAGCCGCCAGTACCACCAGCGAAGCGCGCGGCACTCCCGCCACGCCTTTGCTGGTCAACATCAGCGTCAGCATCATCAGTATCTGCGTGCCCAACGGCAGATGAATTCCCGCAGCCTGTGCGACGAAGATCGACGTCAGCGCCAGATACAACGTCGACCCATCCAGATTGAAACTGTATCCCGCCGGCAACACAAACGCCGCAATGTGTTTCGGTACCCCAAAGCCTCTGTAAATTTTCGAGAGCCTTAGGCAACGCCGCCTCGCTCGAAGCCGTCGAAAAAGCAATCAAGAACGGTTCCCGCGCAGCCTCAACGAACCGCCGCAGCGGAATGCGCACCAGCGCCACCACCGCGCCCAGCACTACAACTACGAAGAACGCCTCCGCCGCCCACAACGTAGCCACCAGCTTCCCCAAACTGAGCAACACCCGCAGCCCGCGTTCGCCGATCGTAGAAGCAATCGCGCCGAAGACCCCAATAGGCGCGAACCACATCACGTAGTCCGTAAAACGAAACATGATCCCCGTGAGCGAGTCGCACAACTCCAGCACCGGCCGGGCTCGCGCCCCGATCGTCGCGCAAGCCATCCCGAATAACAACGAGAACACCACAATCTGCAGCACCTCCCCCCGCGCCATCGCATCCACAATGCTGGTAGGGAAAGTGTGCTCCAGTATTTCTGCAGCCCCCGGCCCCGTTATCGCAGGAGCCGCCATCTCCCGCGGCAACGCCACCCCCGCGCCCGGCTGCACCAGATTCACTGCCGCCAATCCCACAAACAACGCAAACGTAGTGACCACCTCGAAGTAAACCAGCGCCTTGCCCCCAATGCGCCCCATGGTTTTGATGCTGCCCGTCGAAGCGATCCCCGAAACCAGCGTGGCGAACAACAGCGGCGCGATGATCGACTTGATCAGCCGCAAAAAAATCGCCCCCAACACCCCCAACTGCTTCGCCGGACCCGGCAGCACCGTACCGAACACTACCCCCGCCACCAACCCGATCAGAATCCAAGTAGTCAGCGACGGCCGTTTCACCGCCCGCCCCACTGCAGCTTCTCACGCAGCACATCGAAAAACCGCATCCCGCCGGGCCGGATCAATTGCACCGTATGTTCCGAACAGCAACACACCACGCGATCCCCTTTGTGCAACTGCTCGCCCACCTGCCCGTCAACCGTCAAGTAAGTGGCATTGTCCCCGCCGATCGAAATCTGAATCGTCGCTTCGTCCGGCACAATCACTGGCCTGTTAGTCAACATGTGCGGACAAATCGGCGTGATACAAAAAGCCGCCACCTCCGGAACCATAATAGGACCGCCCGCCGAAAGCGAATAAGCAGTCGACCCCGTCGGTGTCGAAACAATCAGCCCATCGGCCTTGTAAAGGCACATGAAATGATCGTTCACGTGCACTTCCAGATCGATGATGCGCGCGATGTCAGCCTTGGCCAACGATATATCGTTGAGCGCTTCGTACGATCCGACGCGCTGCCCGCCGCGCCACAATTCCGTGTGCAGCATGCGCCGCCGGCTGACTTCGTAGTCCCCCGCCAGCACCCGCTCCAATTGCGGATACAACTCCTCCACCGTGATCGCCGTCAGAAATCCTAAGTTCCCCAGGTTCACCGCGAACAGCGGAATGTCGCGCCCCTGCAAGGCTCGCGCCGCCGAAAGCAGCGTGCCATCGCCGCCCAGCACGATCAACAATTGCGCCCCTTCCGGCACACCATCGCGCGAGATGCCCGCGCCCTGCGGAAGATAAGCAGCCGTCTCTGGATCGTAGCGAACGCCCACCCCACGCTTCGCCAGCCACTCCACCAACGCCGGAGCCACCCGCGCCGCCTGTTCGCTGCGCGGTTTCGAAATAATGCCCGCGGTAGAAATCTTAGTGGTCGGTTTCGCGGCTTGCATAAAGCAAAAACTCCCGGTTCCCCTCAGCGCCAAGAATGGGACTCTCGATGATATCAGCCCTGAACCCCAGCGCCTCGACAGCGCCCCGTATACGATCGCACGCCGCCTGATGCAGCGCCGCATCGCGCACAATTCCGCCCTTGCCCACTTGCCCGCGCTCCACTTCAAACTGCGGCTTCACCAGCAGCACCATCCCGCCCCGCGCCGTCAGCAAAGGAACGATCGCCGGAATCAGCAGCGTCAGTGAAATAAAGCTGGCGTCGCAAACCGCCAAATCGAATTTCTCTACGAAATCCGTCACTGCCAAAAACCGCGCATTAACGCCCTCGCGAACCACCACCCGCGGATCGTTGCGCAGCTTCCAATCGATCTGCCCGTGCCCCACATCGATAGCCCAGACTTTCGCCGCGCCGCGCTGCAACAAGCAATCCGTGAAGCCGCCCGTCGACGCCCCCACGTCCAGACAATTCCACCCGCTCACATCGATCGCCCAATGATCCAGCGCCCCCGCCAGCTTATACCCGCCGCGGCTAACGTAAGGCATCCGTTCCAGCACTTCCACGCGCGACTCCCCAGCCACGCTATGCCCCGGCTTCAGCGCCTTCTGCCCGTTCACCAAAACCTGCCCCGCGATAATCAGCGCCTGCGCCTTCTCACGCGACTCCGCCAGCCCGCGCTCCACCAATAATTGGTCAACCCGGACTTTCGCGGAAGATGTCATGCTCCCCGCCGTCATGCCTGCCGCCGCACCACTAGGTCCGCCAGCTCGCGCAGCCGCTGCGCCCGTTCGTCAAATGGCTGCAGAGCCAGATGAGCCGCCAGCCGCTCCTCTTCCGCCATCTCCCGCGACCGTTCAATCCCATACACCGCAGGAAAAGTAATCTTATTCTGCGCCGCGTCTTTCCCCGCCGTCTTCCCCAGACGCCTCCGACGATTGCTCCACGTCCAGAATGTCATCGACGATCTGAAACGCCAGCCCCACATGCTCGCCGAATCCCGTCAGCGCCGCCAATTGCTCTGCGTCCGCCCCCGCGTAAATTGCCCCCATGCGCACGCTAGCCCGCAGCAGCGCCCCCGTCTTCGCGCGATGAATCGAATCCAGCAGCCGCGCCGTCGGATGCTTCCCTTCCCCCTCGATATCGTTCACCTGCCCGCCAATCATCCCGCCGACAGTGCCCGACGCCGTCGCCAGCTCACGCACCAATTCAATGCGCCGTTCCGCCCCAGCATCCAACTTTGCCAAAACCTCAAACGCCAGCGTCAACAGCGCATCCCCAGCGAGTATCGCCATCGCGTCCCCAAAAACTTTGTGGCAAGTGGGACGCCCGCGCCGCAGATCGTCGTTATCCAGCGCCGGCAAATCGTCGTGGATCAGCGAATAAGTGTGGATCATCTCCAGCGCGCAAGCGCACGATTCAATCCCGCCCGGCGCATCCGACACCGCTTCAGCCGCAGCGATCGCCAGCAGCGGACGCACCCGCTTCCCGCCTGCAAACAAGCTGTAGCGCATCGCCCGATGAATGGTCGCCGGATTCTCATCCTCGCCCGGCACCCAGCGGTCCAGCGCCGCCTCGACAGCCTTCTGCTGCCGCGCCATGTATTCGGCGAGCGTCATGCTTTGTTCGAACGGAGCGGCTCCGGCTGCACGTCGCCCGCGCGCTTCATGAGGATCTCTACCCGCGTCTCAGCCTCTTCCAGTTGCGTGCGGCAGGCGGCGCTCAACTTCATGCCGCGCTCGAAAAGTTCCAGAGCGCGCTCCAGCGGCAGCTCGCCGCTTTCCATTTCCTTGACGATGATTTCCAGTTGCTGCAGTCCCGCCTCAAAGCTGAGGGGTCCGTCGGTCGCCGGTGGCGCTTTCTCGGGCATGAGTAGCTCCCATTCTAGCGAATGGCGGCGCGCAGGTCTCTAATTCAAGGCGAAGTACACCACTTGCTTTTGCGGGAAGGATATCCACAGCAATTTGCCGTCAACTACCGCAATGGCGCCGCCCTGAAAACGCCCCTCTTTGTTCTTATCCGTAGCCCACGCCGGCGAGTTCGGAATCACACAGCGGAACCTCCCGGTCAGGCGACCCTGTTCGTCGAACTTCAAGACGGTGACGCCTTTTGAGAAATTGACGCCATTGACCACGGCATAAATATCTCCCTGGATCGCATCCTGGGCGGCGTAAGCGAGCACCGGCACTTCATAACTCTTCATATGTGCGGGCCGAACGAACCCCTGAATCTCCGGCGCCAGCAGCGGAGCGGTTTGCAATTCGCCCCGGTCCGTGTCCAAAACATGTGTGACGGCATCCGCTGGATCGATGGCAACAATGTGATGATCGCGCGCCAAAAATGTATTCGGCGATAGCGCGAATTCTCCCACGGCAAGCGGCTTCCCAGCGCTGCCCTCCACGGGCGTCACGCCAGACGAGCCGATACCTAACAGCGCCTCGCCGTCAAACACGCACCCGTGCCGGTCCTTGGCGGCCTCGAAAGTATCGGATAACGCACCCGCACTCGAATAAACATCGATCTGCCCGCTGTAATGCACCACCGCAAAACGCCCGCCCTCACTCGTGCAAACCGCGCTGATCGGACTGCCCGCCGGCGACGGCAGCGCGAACGACATCTGCTTCAGCCCCAAGCTGTCCGTGCGCACGGCCTCGTTGTAATTCTTGCCGCTCAGCAAAAACCACATCGACGCCCCACTCGACTGGGCCACGCTAAGCCTCAAAGACGCGCTGCCGGGAATCGCAAAGGAACCCGCGGCAGTTAAGGTTCTCACGGCCGGCAAATCCTGAGCCTGCGCCCAGACACACAGGAGAAGCCCCAATCCCGCCCGGTATTTCCAGTCCATGCGGCCTCCCAACGACCCCAATACTAGTCGCGATAGACGCTGAAGACAAGGGTGTGCGCCACTGGTTTATAATGAAATTCCCGCCGCAATGCGGGCGCGTAGCTCAGCTGGTTAGAGCGCCTGCTTCACACGCAGGAGGT
>CAVXEM010000049.1:0-236050 GCA_963760575.1 Bryobacterales bacterium | reverse complement strand
CACGCCGCAAGCTCTGCGTGTTGGACACCCGCAGCCAGAAATGCCAGCTCGATATCGCGAGCCAGGAGAAGCGCCCCCCCTTGAATCAACCAAGCCGTTCCAGTGTGAGCGGATCGGGCTCTCCCCCAAAATACTTCCGCAACGCTTCCTCGAAGACCCGCTTGTCGGAGGCCACGCTCCCGAACAGCGTCATCGACGACCGGAACTTTAAATCATCCGGATAACCAAAGATCCGGTCGATCGCACGCCCCTCCACCAGATTCACCAGGCGCGTGCACTCCCGCAACCGCGGCCCCAGAACCGCGTGCTCCAAGTAAGCCACCGCTTCTTCCCGCGATGAGATTCCGAACGTGGTCGCCATAGCGCTCGCCCCCAACCCGCGGAGCTGCGGAAAGATGAACCAGATCCAGTGCCCTTCCTTCCGGCCCTTGCGTAACTCCGCGCAAACTTCTTCGTACACCGGATTCTGCGCCGTCACGAAACGTTGCAGGTCGAAAGGATCGGATAGCTCGCTCATCGCACACACCGCACGTCCACACAGTACACTTCGGTGAGAGGACCATGCCAACACCTGTCGCGGCTCCCGCTCCCAAGCCGAAAAAACAGAACATCCATGTTTCCCCCGCCGTCCTTGCCGCCGCCTCCGCAGATAACGAAACGCTCTTCCAATCTCTCCATACCAACCCGCAAGGCCTGACGCAAGGGGAAGCCGCCGAGCGCACTCGCACCCTAGGTCCGAATGAAGTCGCGCAAGAACGCCCCCAAGGTTGGTTCATCCGCCTCCTGAAAATTATCCGCAACCCCCTGGTAATCCTGCTGGCCGTCCTCTCTACGATTTCCTTCGCCACCGGCGACGCCCGCGCCGGCACCGTCATGGCTGCCATGGTCGTCTTGAGCGTCGCCCTCCGCTTCTTCCAGGAAGCCCGCGCCGACGCCGCCGCAGCCAAGCTCAAGGCCATGATTCACGTCACCGCCACCGTCCTCCGCGATGGCCGCGCTCAAGAGATGCCGCTCCGCGACCTGGTGCCCGGCGATATCATCCACCTCTCCGCCGGCGACATGATCCCCGGCGACGTGCGCGTGTTCGCGTCCAAGGACCTCTTCGTCAGCCAAGGCAGCCTAACCGGCGAATCGCTCCCCGTCGAAAAATTCCACGACCCCGCGGCCACGCCCGCGACGTCTCCCACTGAGCTCAATAACACCTGCTTCATGGGAACCAGCGTCGAAAGCGGCACCGCTACCGCCGTCCTCGTCACCACCGGCATCAACACCTACCTCGGCAGCATGGCCGGCTCCATCGCCGAAGCCCCCGAGCCCACCAGTTTCGACCAAGGCCTCGACCGCTTCACCTGGCTCATGATCCGCCTGATGGCCGTCATGGTTCCCCTGGTCTTCCTCATCAACGGATTCACCAAGCACGATTGGAAAGGCGCCTTCTTCTTCGCGATGGCCGTGGCGGTAGGCCTCACGCCCGAAATGCTGCCCATGATCGTATCGGTCTGCCTCTCCAAAGGCGCCCTCGCCATGAGCCGCAAAAAAGTGATCGTGAAGCGCCTCAACGCCATTCAAAACTTCGGCGGTATGGACGTATTGTGTACCGACAAGACCGGCACGCTTACCGAAGATCGCGTGGTTCTCCAGCGCCATTGCGACGTTTCCGGAAGTGAATCCGAAGAGGTGTTTTTGGACGGCTACTTGATCAGCTACTTCCAGACCGGCCTCAAGAATCTGCTCGATCGCGCCATCCTGGACCATAAGCAGGTATCCATCGAGAATTACAAGAAGCTGGACGAAATCCCCTTCGACTTCACCCGCCGCATGATGTCGGTGCTGGTCCAGGACCCGCAAGGCAAAGCCCTCCTGCTCACCAAAGGCGCTCCGGAAGCGGTGTTCCATCAGTGCTCGCATTTCGAGCTGGATGGCAAGTTGTCCCCCATGGACCCCACCCTGATCGAGGAGCTGAAAGACGAGTACGAGAGCCTCAGCAACGATGGCTTCCGCGTCCTGGCGGTAGCCACCAAGGAACTGCCGGTGAAGAAGCTTTGCTCCAAGGCCGACGAGTGCGATCTCGTGCTAAAAGGTTACGTCGCCTTCCTCGATCCGCCCAAAAGCAGCGCCGCAGCCGCGCTCGAAGCCCTGCATAAACACGGCGTGGCCGTGAAGATCCTCACCGGCGACAATCAGCTCATCAGCCGCAAGGTCTGCAAGGACGTGGGCCTGGCAGCCGATCCCATGCTCCTCGGCGCGGACATCGAGAAAATGTCCGACGCCGAGCTCGCCGCAGCCGCCGAGAGCGCCACGCTCTTCGCCCGCCTCTCCCCCGCCCACAAACAGCGCGTCATCCGCGCGCTCAGAGGCAAGGGCCACGTCGTCGGATTCATGGGCGACGGCATCAACGACGCTCCCGCCCTGCGCGCCGCCGACATCGGCATCTCCGTCGACACCGCCACCGATATCGCCAAGGAGTCCGCGGATCTCATACTGCTCGAAAAAGACCTCATGGTCCTCCAGGAAGGCGTAATCGAAGGCCGCAAAGTCTTCGCGAACATCCTCAAATACATCCGCATGGGCGCCAGCTCCAACTTCGGCAACATGTTCAGCGTGCTCGGCGCGAGCGCGTTCCTCCCGTATATTCCCATGGCGCCCATTCAAGTTTTAACCAATAACCTGCTGTACGACTTCTCGCAGATCCCCATCCCCGCCGATGCCGTGGACGCCGAGCAAGTAGCGCACCCGCGCCCCTGGAACATCGACGAAATCAAGCGCTTCATCCTGTTCATCGGACCCATCAGCTCGGTCTTCGATTACACAACTTTTTTCGTAATGCTGTGGGTCTTCAATTGTTGGGACCCATCCCGCGCCAGCGTGTTTCAAACCGGCTGGTTCGTCGAGTCGCTCATGACCCAAACACTGATCATCCACGTCATTCGCACCAACAAGATTCCCTTCCTGCAAAGCCGCGCGAGTTGGCCCCTCACCGCCACCACGGTATCCATCATGGCCTTCGGAATGTGGTTGCCCTATTCTCCGACTGGCGTCCGCGCTAGGCCTCGCGCACCTGCCACGGCTCTACTGGCCGATCCTGGCGCTGACGCTACTCGGATACGTGGTACTAACCCAACTCATCAAAGTTTGGTTGCTGCGCCAGAAGTGGATCTGAACCCCTGCCATAATCCTTCTGCAGCCACCGCGAAATGCTTGCCCTTATAACAACTTCCGCAAGTACTAGTACTTCTACGCCGAATGCGACGGGTTAGAAAACACTCGGTTAGTGGTACTATGAAGGCCAACGGGAGTAAGTAAAATCCCGAGGCTTAATATACGGAGGAATACTTAGAGATGCGAAAGCTTTTACTCGGCGCGCTCCTGGCGGCGAGCGTTTCAGTGATGTCGGCCGGTGTTATTTTCACGGCCGAAGCCGCTGGCCAGATGACCACTACGGTCGGCAACACCGTTACTGAGGATTTCAACTCGTTCAGCGCGGGAGCTTTTAGTGGCGTGACCCCGATTGGCACTTATTCCTCGGGTGGTTCCATCGTCAACCCCAATCAATTCAGCGGAGACGCCACCAAGTACCTCGCGGTCGGCGCTCAGAGCGGCACCACCAGCTACACCCTGACCTTTAACAGCGCCCAATCCTTCTTCGGTGTGTTATGGAACGCGATGGACGCCCAGAACAGTCTGACTTTCTTCAACGGTGCCACGCAGGTGGGTACCTTCAATTCCAGCAACTTTACCACCCTGTCCAGCAGCTACAAAGGCAACCCCAGCACTACCTTCAAGGGACAGGACTCCGCTGAGAACTTTGTCTACCTGGATTTCACAGGCACTGCCGGAACAACGTTCACTTCGGTAACCTTCAGCAACAGCGGCACCAGCACCGGTTTCGAAACCGATAACCAAGCGATTCTGGCGTCGGCTGTACCGGAGCCCTCCACCTACGGCATGCTGTTCGCGGGTCTTGCCGCGCTCGGCGTGGTGGCGCGCCGGCGCAGCACACGCAAGCTTTAAGTTCTGCGAGAGTCATGGGACCGCACCTCCCGGTAGCGGTCCCTACGCAGACTTGACGAGGACGGCTTTCACGAGAACTGTTGCGGCCCAAGTGCAGCCCGCAATCCCGCCTTTCAGTGTTTGTGCGAGCCTTTACCGGAATGCCCCCCGCCGCCGGAACGGCCCCGGCCGGAACGTGCCCAATAAGTGCGACGATCCCGTGGCGACGCCCCAGCCGCAAACCACCTCTTCAGCCACTTTTTGCTGTCACATCGTCAATCGCCAGCAGGATCATTCGCTCGCCATTCCCCTGCCGGATCTCGCGCGCATGAAGCAGCATTTTTTTCACACCGATGCCCTTATAATCCTGTTCGATCGCGAAATCCCGCATCCAACTCCGCTTCGGCAGAACGTCTTCGAGTAGCTGCCGCAACTTCGCAATATTCCACTGCCCGTCCCCGATCTCGTAAATCAAACGGCCCTCCGTGTCCCGGCTTTCCAGCTGAAACATCGAATAGAACGACGGATTCGCCGTCCTCACCCGCAGCGCCGCATCCAGCACAATCAGCGGCTCCCGGACCACCGCCACCACCGCCTCCGCCAGATCCCGCGCCCGTTTCAAATCGTCGATGTCGATCAGCGTGGCGATCGCTCCGTCCACAGAATTATCAGGTCCCCTGTAAGGCAAAATTCGCAGCGAGAGCCAGCGCCCCGCAGGACTCTCAATTTCAACACTCTGATTCTTCTCCCCCGACAGCGCGGCCATCAGCAGTTCCTGGAAATTCGGGATCCTGCCGGAATGCAGATCGGTGATCGGTCGCCCCTGATCGGTCGGCAGCAAGTTCAACAGCGGCTCCATCGCCGGCGTGAACCAGCGGATATGCAAATCTTTCCCCACCATCACCAGGGGCACGTTGATGCTGCCCAGCAGCTTGCGCAGATCGCTGTTCAACGTGCTCTGCTCCAGGTTCCGCGCCCGCAACTCGTCGTTGACGGTATTCAATTCTTCGTTCGATGCCTGCAACTCTTCCTTCGCCGTATCCAATTCCTCATTGGTCGCCTGCGCCTCTTCGTTGGCTGACCGCAGCTCCTCCGCCGCCGCCTCCTGCGATTCAATAATCGATTGCAAATAGTCCCGCGTCGCCCGCAGCTCTTCCTCTAACCGCGACACTTCTTCGGCCGCCCGCTTGGGAGCCTTCGCCGCTCTCTTCACTGCCGGCACTTTGCGCCGCGTCGCGTCATCGAACAAGATCAGGAAACACGGCTCCTTGCTATTCGGATCGCGAATCGGAGAAACGCGTAAATCGACATTCCTCACCTCGCCCGCGCTCTGCACCCGCAGCCCCGTCTCCTTCACCTGAATCCCTTGCTGGCGAGCTTTGCGAATAGCGGACCGCAGCGCCGCCAGCAATCCCGGCCGCACCATCCGCGTCAGATCCGTAGTCGGTTCTCCCGGAGGAATTTGCAGATAAGGACCGGTCTCTCCACGCACCTGCAACACGTGCAGCCCATCATCGACAATCACTCCCGCCGGCGCGTACTCAGCTAACAGCATCCGGTCCACAAACTTTTGAATATTTTTCAGCGGACTCGAGTTCTCGCCCGCGCTGCTCTGCAACACGCTCAATCCTAGCCCCGGACTCCCGCCCGAAATCTCCTCCCACGAATGATGAGTCGCGTTCCGCTTCTTCGAATAAATTCTCTGCTTGCGGTCGACGATCTCAAATGCGTCCGAATACGTGCCCACCGATTCCGAACTCCCCAGCACCAGAAAGCCGCCGGGTTTCAAAGCGTAATCGAACAACGAGATAGCTTTCTTCTGCAAGACCGGCCCCAGATAGATCAGCAGATTGCAGCAACTGATCAAATCGATTTTCGAAAACGGCGGGTCCTTAGTCAGATTCTGCCGCGCAAACACACACAAGCTGCGAATCGCCGGACTCACCTGATAAATCCGGTCCCTCTTCACGAAAAACCGCCGCAGCCTCTCCGGCGAAACGCCGCCCAGCGCGTTCTCCATGTAGACACCGGACCGCGCCCGCTCAATCACCGGATCGCTCAGATCTGTCGCGAAAATCTGAATGCCGAAGGACGCATCGTTCTCCTCCAGAAACTCCGTCAACGCTATCGCCAGCGAATAAGCCTCCTCACCGGTCGAACACCCCGGAATCCAGATACGAATCGCCTCGTCTGCCGCCCGCCCCTCGATCAACCCCGGAAATACCTGCTCGTGCAAAATCCGGTAAGTTTCAGGCTCCCGAAAAAACGCCGTCACATTAATCAAAAATTCCTGCGCCAGGATCTTCGCTTCCCCGCGATCATGCCGCAGCTTGCGCGAATAATCCTTCAAGTTGTCGATCCCGTGCAGCGCCATCCGCCGTTCGATGCGCCGCAAAATCGTATTGTGCTTGTAGTACGTGAAATCGATCCCAGTAGCCGACCGCAGCACGCCAAAAATCGGATTTAAATCTCCATCCGCCGAAACCTTCTCCGCCTCGGCCGCCTTCTCCGGCCGGTGATTCAGATAAGGATGCCCAGCCAGCGCCAGTAGTTGCTTCGCGATCCCCTCGGGCGGCAGCACGAAATCGACAGCTCCCGCCGCGATCGCGCTGCTTGGCATCCCGTCAAACTTCGCCGTGCTGGGCTCCTGCGCAAAAGTAATGCCGCCCTCGGACTTAATAGCCCGCAGCCCAATCGTCCCATCCGAAGCCGTCCCCGACAAAATAATCCCGAACGCCAAATTGCCGCGATCCAGCGCCAACGACTCAAAGAAATCGTCGATCACCAGGTTGCGGACGCCGGCCTCCGTCGGCCGCGCCACCGGATGCAAAGTCCCTTTCTCGATCCGCAGATTCTCGCTAGCCGCAATCACGTAAACGTGATTCGCCTCGACCGGCGTTTCCCCCCGAATCTCCGTAACCGGCATCGTAGATTTGCGCGAAAGAATCTCGGGAAGCTGACTGGCATGCGTAGGATCCAGATGCTGAATCAGCACGTAAGCCATGCCGCTGGTCGCCGGCAAATGTTCCAGCAGTTGGGTGAACGCCTCCAGCCCCCCCGCCGAAGCCCCCACCCCCACAACCGGAAAGGCGGACTCGCGAGTCACTCGCGGCGGAACACTTTTTACGCCCGCCTTCTTAGCCATTTACCATCCTCGGCATTCGTAGATACCATTGTAGGGCGGGCCTCCGGCCCGCGGCCGACGTCCACGTCGGCCACAAACCTCCCCCTATAATCAAAGAGTGAGAATCGCCTATCTCGACGCGTTTTCCGGCATCAGCGGCGACATGACCGTCGGCGCATTGTTAGACGCCGGAGCCCCCGCCGCCCCCCTGATCGAAGCGCTAGAGACGCTAGCAACCGGTGCTAACTTTGAAGTCACCAAGACCCGCCGCAGCGGCGTAACAGCCTCGAAATTCCGCGTAATCGTGCCCGCCGGAGCCCACCCCCATCGCCACCTGAAACACATTCTCGGAATGATCGACAAAGCCCCGCTCACCGATCGCGCCAAACAAAACGCCTCAGATGTGTTTCGGCGCTTAGGCGACGCCGAAGCACGCGTCCACGGCGTTCCCGTAGAAAAAGTCCACTTCCACGAAGTAGGAGCCGTCGATTCCATCGCCGACATCGTAGGCGTCTGCGTAGCGCTCGACCTCCTCGACATCGGCGAAATCCATACCTCGGCCATCAACGTAGGCAGCGGCACCGTCAACACCGAACACGGCATGCTCCCCGTCCCCGCCCCCGCCACAGCGGCGCTGCTGGAAGGCAAACCCATCTACGCGCGCGGCCCCGCCGTCGAACTCACCACGCCCACCGGAGCCGCCCTGGTAGCAACGCTCTCCGCCCACTTCGGCGCGCTCCCCGCCATGAGCATCTCGAGCATCGGCTACGGCGCCGGCGACCGCGATTTCAAAGATCAACCCAACGTGCTGCGCGTCCTCGTAGGCGACCGCACTACCGCCACCGAAGCCACGCTGGTCAGCGTAATCGAAGCCAACATCGACGACTCCAGCCCGCAAGTTCTCGGCTACGCACTAGAGCGTTTGCTGGAAGCGGGGGCGCTAGACGCGTCATTCTCGCCCCTGCAAATGAAAAAGAACCGCCCCGGAGCGCTCCTCCGAGTGATCGCCAAACCCGAGCATCAAGAACAACTTGCCAATATTATCTTCGCCGAAACTTCAACCCTGGGCCTGCGTATCTATCCCGCCGAGCGCCGCGTAGAAGAACGCCGCATGGTTGAAGTCGAAACACCCCATGGCAAAGTTAGAATGAAAGTTTCCGGCCACGGCGCCGCAACTCCCGAGTACGAAGATTGCCGCGCCCTAGCGATCCAAACCGGAACGCCGCTGCCGAAAATTATCGCAGCCGCCCAGGAAGCTTATTTGAAAGTCAGGAAATGAAATATTACCTCACCACTCCGATCTATTACGTGAACGCGGCGCCGCACATCGGCCACGCCTACACGACCATCGCCGCCGATACCATTAAGCGCTGGAAGCGCATGCAAGGTTACGACGTTGTGCTCGCCACCGGTACTGATGAGCACGGCCAGAAGATCGAGCGCGCCGCCGCAGCCGCCGGCAAAACACCGCAGGAATTCACCGACATTATTTCCGCCGAGTTCCAGCGCCAGTGGGAAATCCTGGGCCTCGGCATTGACCGTTTTCAGCGCACCACCGCCGCGAAGCACGCCATCCAGGTGCAGGATTTGTTCCGCCGCTGCCTCGACAACGGTTACATCTACAAAGGCAGCTACACCGGCCAGTATTGCGTGTTCGATGAGCTCTACGTGAACGACGCGAAACCAGGCGACCCGTGCCCCGAATGCGGACGCACCACCGAAACCGTCTCCGAAGAAAACTACTACTTCAAACTCTCCGCGTTCCAGCAAAAGCTGCTGGATCTCTACGAGAAACAACCCGACTTCATCCTCCCCGAAACCAAGCGCAACGAAGTGCTGGCGTTCGTCAAGAAGGGCTTGTCGGATTTGTCGATCAGCCGCACCTCGATTAAGTGGGGCATCCCGGTGCCCAACGACGAAAAGCACGTTTTCTACGTCTGGTTCGACGCATTGACCACCTATATGAGCGCCGTCGCCGGCGAAGACCTGTGGCCCGCGGATCTGCATTTGATCGGCAAAGAAATCGTCCGCTTTCACGCCATTTACTGGCCCGCGTTCCTGATGGCCGCGGGCTTGCCGCTGCCCAAGCGCATCTTCGCCCACGGCTGGCTGCTGTTTGAGAACGACAAGATGAGCAAATCGCGTGGCAACATCGTGCGCGCCACGCCCATCCACAAAGTGCTCGGCACCGACGCGCTGCGCTACTTCCTCCTGCGCGAAGTAGTGTTCGGCCAGGACGGCAGCTTCAGCTACGACGCCCTCGTCGGCCGTTACAATTCGGATCTCGCCAACGGCCTCGGCAACCTGGCCAGCCGCACGCTGGCGATGATCAATCAGTATCGCGGCGGCGTGATTCCGGTGTGCGATGGCAACCAGCAGATCGCACAAAGCGCCCAGGAAATTACCTCGATCGTAATGGAATCGCTCGACCGCTTTGAATTCTCCAAAGCCCTCGAAGGCGTTTGGTCTTTGATTGGAGCCGTCGACAAATACATCGTCGAGCAAGCTCCCTGGAAGTTGGCGAAAGGCGGCGACGCCGAAGCCAAGCGCCTCGACGAAGTTCTCTACACCGCGGCGGAAGCGCTGCGCATCGTCACCGCATTGTTGGCGCCGATCCTTCCTGAAGCGGCCGCGAAGATCTGGGCGCAGCTGGGCTTCACAACGCCCATCGATTCCGTAAAAACAGTAGATCTGCATTGGGGACATCTGCAAGGCAAACAAGCGCTGGGTGCGTTGGCAACGGTGTTTCCACGCGCGGACGTGAAGACTTCGATCGAACAAATGATGGAACTCGAAAGTAAAGAAGTCGCGCGGCAATCGGAATTGCTAGGTAAGAAACCGGAGCCGCCGGTCGCCGCCCCGTCCGCTACACCGCAAATCACCATCGACGACTTCGCCAAAGTCGACCTGCGCGTCGGCATCGTGAAGGACGCCGCGGCGGTGAAGGGTTCCGACAAATTGCTGCACCTGCACGTCGACATCGGTGAGCCCGAGCCGCGCAGCATCATGGCCGGCATCGCCGGGGCCTACAAGCCGGAAATACTGGTGGGACGCAAAGTAGTGATCGTCGCGAACCTGGCTCCACGCAAACTGCGCGGCATCGAATCGCAAGGAATGATCGTGGCCGCATCGCGCGAAGGCGACGTCCCCGTGCTCGCCAGCTTCCTTGAAGACGTACCCATCGGCGCGCGCCTTAAATGATCGACTCGCATTGCCATTTAGACAGCGAACAATTTAACGACGACCGCGAAGCCGTGATCGAGCGCGCCCTGGCTGCGGGCGTCGAAACCATGGTGGCCATCGGCTCGGGCGATGGACCTCCGGATTTGGAAGCCGGCGTCCGCCTCGCCGACCGCTATCCATTTATATACGCAACCATCGGCGTGCACCCGCACGACGCCGCGAATGCCACCGCCGAAACTTACCAGCGTCTGAGCGAACTCACCACGCACGCGAAAGTCATCGCAATCGGCGAGATCGGCCTGGATTACCACTACGATCATTCGCCTCGCGACGTCCAGCGCGACGTGTTCGTCGAACAAATGCGCATCGCCCGCGACGCGCGCAAGCCCATCGTGATTCACACACGCTCGGCTTGGGAAGACACGATTGCGCTGCTGCGCGAGCACTGGGCCCCCAGCGGACTCGGCGGCATCATCCATTGTTTTTCAGAAGGCCCGCGCGAGGCCGAAGAGGCGCTGGCCATTGGTTTTCACCTTAGCTTCGCCGGAATCGTCACGTTTCCGAAAGCCACGGCGATTCAAGAAGCCGCCCGCATCACGCCGCCCGATCGCCTGCTGATCGAAACCGACGCGCCGTTTCTCGCGCCGATTCCCAAGCGCGGCAAGCGCAACGAACCCGCCTACGTCGTCGAGACAGCGCGCAAGCTCGCCGAGCTACGCGGCGTCACTACCGACGAGATCGCACGAACCACTGCGGACAATTGGCGGCGTTTGGCGTTAGACTGAAGGATTCCCATGGCATTCGGCAAGATCGGCCAAACCCTCTCCGCTCTCGAAATATTCGACCTGGTGCGCACGGACCTGGAAAAAGTCGAGCGCGAAATCGGCTTCGAATCGGTGGCTTCCGTCGAGGCCATCAACTACATCAACCAATATCTGCAATCGGGCGGAGGCAAGCGCCTGCGGCCGATGCTGGTGCTGCTTTCGGGACGCATGCTGGGCGACGCGAATCCCATGCTGATCCGCATGGCCGCCGTAGTGGAGATGATTCACACCGCCACGCTGGTGCACGACGACGTCATCGATCTGGCCAAAACGCGCCGTGGCCGGCCGTCCATTAACGTCGTGTGGGGCAACCACACATCGGTGCTGGCCGGCGACTGGCTTATACATGCAGGCTTTCCAAGTGGCCGTCCGCGAGCGCAATTTTCCGACGCTCGATCTGTTGATCAGCCTGACGCAGATGATGGTCGAAGGCGAACTCTTGCAGCTCGAACGCATCGGCAAGATCGGGATCAGCGAAGCCGATTACTTCGAGCTAATCGACCGCAAAACGGCGAGTTTGTTTTCCGCCTGCGCGCGCCTGGGCGCGATCAGCGCGGCGGCGGGCGAGGACGTTGAAACGCGTCTGGCCGATTACGCCTGGAACCTCGGCATCGCGTTCCAACTAGTCGACGACATCTTGGATTTCACCTCGCGCGAAAAGATTCTCGGCAAACCCGTTGGGAATGATCTGCGCGAAGGAAAAGTCACGCTGCCGCTGATCTATGCGCTCGAAACCGCCGACGCCGAGGAACGCAAGCTGGTCGAAACGGTTCTCACCGACGGCAATTACGATCAAGTTCCGTTCAGCAAGATTCTCAACATCCTGAACCGCCATCAGGGGATCGAGCGCGCGCAGGAACGCGCGCAGGCGTTCACCGAAAAAGCCCGCGCGATTATCGGCGAGTTCCCGGCATCGCCGTATCAGAAGGCATTGACGGCGGTGACGGATCTGGTGACGGCTAGAGATCACTAGGCGCATCCGCTTGCTTCGCGCGCGGTTCCGTGAAACGCCGCAGAACCGCGACCAAAGGGAGCGGACCTAGCGATACAAACCATTGGCGCGGATGTAGTCCGCAACCGCCGGCGGTAGCTCCGGCGGCGTTTCTCCGCGCGCTAAGGCGTCGCGAATTTCAGACGACGAAACCGGCGATTCCAACGTGTCGAGGCGATGCACGCGCGCGCTCCGCGGAATCACAATTCGATGGCCCGGCCGCGCCGCGACGATAAATTCCACCGCGCTGACCACGTCCTGCCAACGGCGCCAGGTTTCAATTTCCGCGAAGGCGTCGGAGCCGATGATGAAAAGCACTTCGCCGTTATCGGCCTTTACGCGTTCGATGGTGTCAATCGAATAGCTCTTCTGCTTCCCTTCCTCGATCCGCGATGCGACGAAGCGTGGGTCGGCGGCGCATGCCAGTTCCACCATGCGAATGCGGTGCTCAAAAGGCGTATCGGCGTGCTTGTGCGGCGGATTGCCGGCGGGGATGAAGAGCACGCGGTCGAGCGCAAACTGATCGGCCGCCCGGCGCGCCATTTCTAGATGGGCGGAATGGATGGGATCGAAGGTCCCGCCGAAGATAGCGGTCTTCATGCTTGCGTCCCGAGGCCAATCTGTTGCAGCAATTCTTCTTCTCTTTCGATCTCGATGCCGATTTTCAACCAGTAAAGCTTCAGGGGCGACACGATTTCAGAGGCTCCGTGGCACAGATTCAACGCGTCTTTCTCGGTAGTGACAATGGCCTCCGCGCCGCGCGTCTTCGCCTGCGTCAGAACGCGCCGTAATTCGGTGGGCGAATAAGAATGGTGATCGCCGAACGCCCAGTGAAACACCAGGTCGAGTTTCAATTCTTCGAGCGTACTCCAAAACGAGCGTGGATTGCCCAGCCCGCAAAAAGCCGCCACTTTTGTAAACCCTGGTTGCACGACCGGTACGGCGAGCGACGAATGCACGTCCACCCATTCGCGCGGGACCACGCGGCAGCGGAAGATCGGTGCGCTGCGATTGTAGAGGCGGAGCTGGCGTTCGAGGCCGGTGTTATGCTGGCCGGGCTCGGCGCGCGAGACAACGATGGCGGTGGCGCGCTCCAGGCCTTCGGCCGGTTCGCGGCCGCGGCCCAGAGGAAATACGCCGCCTCCGAAGGGATTTAGACCGTCGATCAGAACGATGTCGTGCTGGCGCGCGAGCTTGCGGTGCTGGAAACCGTCGTCGAGCAGGAATACGCCGGGCGCGAAGTGTTTTTCCATCTCGCGGCCGACCGCATAACGCTGGCTGCCAATGCCGATGTGGGCGGCGCCCTCGCGCAAAAACATTTGCGCTTCGTCGCCGGTTAAATCCAAGCCGGCGTGCTCGCCGCGGCGCACCAGCACCAGCGGCTCGGCCGATTTGCGCTTGTAGCCGCGGGTGAGGATCGCGGGGTTGCGTCCGGCCTGCTGAAAGCGTGCCGCCAGGTGCGCGACCATGGGCGATTTTCCGACGCCGCCCATGGTGAGTCCGCCGACGCTGATCACGGGGGTTTTGAGGGAGCGCTGTACGGAGAGAATCAGCGCGACGTTGGCGCGGTGGCCCAAACGCCAAATCCAGGAGAGCGGCGTGAGGACCAGCCGTGCCGGGAGTTTCGGAAGCGGGCTGGGGACGCCTTCTGAGAACGCATCCCAGATTTTCGCTGCGATGCGCGTGGTTACGCCGCGCTTGGCCTGCGCCAGTTCGCGGGCGCGCTGGCCGAGGGTGAAACCGTCTGCAAGAAGTTGTGTTACAGCGGGCGCGAGTTCGGCTGGTTTTTGGATGAGAGCAAGAGCGCGGGCGTCGTGAAATTCTTTGGCGATGGCGGCGAAGTTTTCCATGTGCGGGCCGACGATGATGGGTTTGCCGAAGTACGCCGGCTCGAGAATATTGTGGCCGCCGCGCTGCGCTAGCGTTCCGCCCATGAAGACCGCTCCGGCAGTTTCAAAGAGCCCGGCGAGTTCGCCAATCGTGTCGAGCAGCAGAACGCCCGGCAGCGGCAGCGCTGTGAGCGCGGTGCGGCGGGTGAACGGCACGCCGGCGGCTGCGAGTTTAGTGGCGACGACGTCGAAGCGTTCGGGCTTGCGTGGGGCTAAAATCAGCAGCAATCCACGGTGTGTTGTGGCGATTTCTTTAAAGGCTTGGATGACGGCGTCGTCTTCGTCGATGTCGCCCGCGACCGCGGGAGGCATCGTGCTGGCGGCGATCCACACTTGTTCGGGCTTGATTCCATCTATGAATGCGCCGGCGGCGGGCGGGGTGAAATCGTATTTCAGGTTGCCGCCGACTTTGACTTTTTCGGGCGAGGCTCCGGCGATTACATAGCGGCGGGCGTCTTCTTCGGTCTGCACTAGAATTTCGTCAGGCTGCACTAGGGCGTGGCGGAAGAACCAGCTCCATCGTTGGTAGCGCAACAGGGCGCGGTCGGAGATGCGTCCGTTCACGACCAATAATGACGCGCCGGATAGCTTCGCTTCGCGGTAAAGGTTGGGCCAGATCTCGGTTTCAAGCACGACTACTAGTGACGGGCGCAGTTGGCGCAGAACGCGGCGGACGGTGGAGCGGTAGTCGAGCGGCGCGAAGAAGACGCCGTCGGCCAGACCTGCTAGTTTTTGTTCGGCGGTGTCGCGTCCAGCTAGCGTGGTTGTGGAGACGAATAATTGCACGGAAGGGCGTTCGGCGCGGAGACGGCGGAGGAGTTCCACGATGGATAGAATTTCGCCGACGGAAACTGCGTGGAACCAGATGGCTCCGCTGCCCGTCGTTTGAAGGGAGTGCGGCAGAAGGCCCAGGCGCTCGCCGATGTGGGCGAAGTACCTGCGGTCGCGCAATCCCCGGTAAAGTAGATACAGGGCGATCGCGGGCGTGAGGGCGATCTGCAGGAGCTGGTACAGGAAATATATGAGACGCGTGACGGGTTTCGTTCTTTTGAGTATAGCGACGGCGCTGGCCGCCGACAAGGACAAACCGCGCTTCGCACCGGGGCCGGCGGCGTCGTTCGCGTCGCACCAAACGCTGGATAAAATCACGATTGCGGCGGTTCCTTACCTGACCGATACCGAGACGGCCACGGCGTTCGGCAAGCTGAACCCTAATAAATACGGGGTGCTGCCGGTGCTGGTGATTCTCGAGAACGAAACCGGCAAGGCGCTGCGGCTGGACTTGACGGCGGAGTTCGAGACGGCCGACAACAAGCATGTGCGCGCGCTCACGGTGGACGAGGTGCAGCATTTGCGCGGGGTGAGCAAACCGCCCAAGATCGGCGGGGGCAAGCCGCTGCCGATCCCGTTTCCGACGAGGGCGAAAGGCGGTCCGCTGAATGTCTGGGAGATCGAAGGGCGGGCGTTCGTCGCTAAATTATTGCCGGTGGGCGAACGGGTTTACGGATTTTTCTACTTCGAGGCGGAGCATGAGCCGGGATCGAAGCTGTATTTGACGGGGATTCGCGATGCCAGTTCGGGGCAGGATTACTTTTACTATGAGGTGCCGTTGGTTCGGCAGTGAGCTGCTCCGCTTGCTGCGCGCGCGGTTCTGTGTTGACGACTGCTTGGCTGAACGACGACTGCTTGGCTGAACGGCGACTGCTTGGCTGAACGTGACTGCTGGGCTGAACGTGACTGCTGGGCTGAACGGCGACTGGGGGGCGGACGGCGGCTGGGGGGATTGCTATTGATAGTTGACGATGGCGGCGAAGGACGCGGGGTCCAGGCTGGCGCCGCCGACTAGGGCGCCGTCGATTTCTTCTTGTGCCATTAGGGCTTTAATGTTGTCGGGTTTGACGCTTCCTCCGTATAAGATACGTACGGACTGGGCGGCTTCGCCGAAATGAAGGGCTAGCTCGGCGCGCAGGACACCGTGGGCGTGGGCGGCGATTTCGGGGGTGGCGGTTTTGCCGGTGCCGATCGCCCATACTGGCTCGTAGGCGATTACTATCCGGGCGAATTCTTCTTGGGTTAAACCCGAGATGCCGCCGGCGCATTGTGTGCGCAAAACCGATTCTGTCGCGCCGGATTCGCGTTCTTCAAGGCGCTCGCCTACGCAAACGATGGGCGTTAGGCCGGCGGCTAGGGCGGACTGGGTTTTCTTGAGGACTGTTTCGTCGGTTTCGTGGAAGTATTGGCGGCGTTCGCTGTGGCCTACGATTACCCAGCGGCAGCCTACGGCGGACAACATGGGGGCGGAGATTTCACCGGTGTAGGCACCTTCGCGGAGCCAGAAGAGGTCTTGGCCGCCGACTTCTATGTTGGTGCCGTGGGCGGCTTCTACTGCGGCGGGTAGGTTTACGAAGGGGGGGCAGATTACTATTTCGGCGTGGGTGGATTTGGAGACTAGCGGGGAGAAAGACTGGAAGAAGGCGGTGGTTTCGGCGGCGGTCTTATACATCTTCCAATTGCCGGCTAGGACGGGTCTGCGCATATTTCAGCATACACTTCGGCTGGACGGGCTTGGTTCGGCCGGAGGCCGAACGCGGACCGGAGGTCCGCCCCACAAGATCGTCTCGCGGCGGGCTGCATTCGAATGCAGCCCACCGGGGTGGTTTGGAAATAGGCGGCTAACGGTCTTTGAAAAGTGTTGAGTCAACCGCTAATTGCTCTCTCCTATCTCCTCTGCTGGAACCTGGCGCCGTTCTCACGACGTTTGTATCTCCAAAAGAATCGCGATTCTTATCCTGTCCCGCCCTCTTCACAATGTCCCCTGGGCGGCTAGCCCGCTTCTTACGGCGGACGCGGATTCCACTAAACAACAACGATTAGCCTGCGCAGGCTTTTACTGCGGCTTCAGTATGCACGGCGGTGTGTCGAAGGGCGCTCAGGGCAAAGCGGGAAGTGGATCAAACGCGGGGGAATGGAGATTGGGACGAGGTGGGGACCGCACGCTGCGCGTGGCGGTTCTGTGGTTACGCTAGGCGGAGTTGGGCGTATTCCTTGATCAGCTCGAAGTTGGTGCGGAGTCCGGCTATGGGCTCGCCGCGTTGTTCTATGCGGTTGGGGTCGATTACGCCTAGGCTGTCGGCAGCCTTCTGCAAGTATTCTACGCGGGTGGGGTCGATGCCCATGATGCGGCAGCAGGTGGCGTCTACGGCCGCCAGGTCTGAGCCCATTACTAGGACGCCGGCTTTTTTGGGAGTGCCTTGTATGGGGCCGTTGCCTTCCATGCCTACTATGCCGTCTACTAGCGCAAAACTTTTGGGTCCGAAGAGGCGGGTTAGTTCGAGAATCGAATTGTTGATGCCAATGTAGTGGAGTTCGTTTTTCGGCCAGCCGTAGATCGATCCGGGGACGAGGCCGAAGAAGTTTTTCATGGAAAGGGTCGCGCCGGCCCAGTGGTGGGTTTTCATTTTGGCTAGCGACACGATGAGGTCGGCGGAGAGGACGGAGTTGGGAAAATAGAAAGTCTTGCGGTCGGCGAAGTTTTCGATGGGGCTTACGTCGTCGCGGTTGAGATCGATGAATACGTCGTCGAACTTGGGGATTTCGGAACGGTAGCGGGTGAGTTCGGCGATGGCGAACGTATCGCGGCGGTGGCCGGGGCCTTCACCGATCTTCACGTCGGCGGCGCCTAGGGAGCGGAATACTTCTAGCGCGGTGGCTACTACGGCTACGTCGGTGTTGATGCAGGTCGAGGGATCGAACTCTACGAAGTTGGGCTTCAGCAAGACGCGCTTGCCGGTTACGTCGAGGCCGCATTCTTGAATGCCGCGCTTCATGGCGTCGGCCAGATCCACGGAATAGGAAGAGGCTTTTACTACAGCTACGGCCGAGGTTTGGCCTGCTAGCGGGAGTTTGAATTGGTTTCTGGTTGCATGTGGCGGCCTCCGCGAAATCCGGCGAATCCGGCTACGCTTGCCGCGCCGGCTACGGCCAGGAATTCACGGCGATTGGTGTCGGTCATGCTACGGCTCCGGTCTGCATGAGATGGTGGTGGCCTTCGGGCGCGGCTAGGGCTTCGACCGCGGTGATCATGAGATCGGCGGGCGGCGGGCCGGTGAGTTCGGGCGGCTGGATTCCGTGGAGGCGCATGGCGATAGTGAGCCAGGCGCGGGCTAAGGGAGACGGAGTTTCGCCGATCTGGCGTTGCGCTAAGTCGAAGGCTTTGCCTAAGTCGCTGCGGCCTTGCAGGGCTACTAGCGCTAAGGCGGTGGTTTCGGGGTACGAGGGCAGGTCGATGCCGAGCGCGGCGGGGCTGCCGTAATTCCATCCGCCATCGCGCGAGCGGACGTCCATTAATTGGGCTTCGCCCTGGTGGATGCGATCGCGGAGGTCGCGGGTCGAGAGTTCGGCGGAGGCTTGTTTCAGCGCAACGAGGGCGTGCACGGTGGGTTCGACCCATCCGGAATTGCCGGGTTTCCAGGGCCAGGCTTTTAGGCTGATGTTGCGTTCTTGTTTCACTAGGCCGATGCGGGACACTACGATGTTGAACCAGTTGGATTCGATTCCGGTGGTGCCGACTAGCCAGTTGACTCCGCTGCGCAGGGGCTGGCCCCATTCGTTGCGGGCGATGGCGATGGTGGCGCAGAGCGAGGTTCCCCAACTGGAGACGGCCACTTGGGATGACGGCTTCCAGCTTCCGTCGGGTAGTTGCCAGGAGGACAGCAGTTTCCAGGCGCGGTCGGCTGCGGGGTCGCCGGTTAGGGCGAGGGCGGCGTAGGCGGTGGGTTCCAGCCAGGAGGCTTTGCCGGGGAAATAGCCCCAGCCGCCGTCGGGATTCTGGTTTTTCCGCAGTGCGTCCAGGCGCAAACCGAGATACGACGCGCTATGGGAAGGGAGGCCTGGCACGAGGGTACTATCGGCGGAAACCTTTGATTCCCTTAGGGCGATGTTGCTGTAGTACAGGGAGTTGTGCCGAAAGTACTATTTACTCGCTAAGGGGTTCTCTCTAGACTAAATAAGGTTACTAGCCGAGGCGCCCTACGTGAATCAACTGCTTATTCAGTATTCCTACCTGCAGATGTTGGACCTTTTGACGACGTTCGCTTTCCTGTTGCGCGGGATTCAGGAGGGCAACCCTATGGTGCGTCTTGTATTACGGTTTTCGTCGCATCCGCTGGGGGGATTGCTGGCGATTAAGGTGCTGGCGATAGGGCTGGGGATTTACTGCTGGCGATGTGGGCGGTCGCGGTTGTTGACGCGGATTAATATTTTGTTTGCGATTGTGGTGATGTGGAATTTGTTGGCGTTGATTGCGGGGAGTTTGGCGCCGGCGGTTTAGGGCGCTAACGACAGACAATTTCGATCATAATTCCTTGGCCTTTCGCCTCGTTGATCAGGGCAGCGAATCGATCCACTAGGGCCTTACATTCGGATGGCATCGCGTCGATTCCATCGATCTGAACTCTAAATGGCGGTTTGATTTGGTTGAGGTCGTTGCCGACAATCGAGTCCCAGAGGGCATCCAGGTTGTGGCCATGCCAATACGGCGCTCCAAGACTGGAGAGCAGCGCGCTAAAGAAGTCGTCGGGCGTTGTCCAATTGGCACCTGACAGAACTATTTCCTGCATGGCGCGTAAAACCCTAGTTCAAATCCGACATTCCGTAGTTGGTGGGCTTGATGGAGGTCTTCTTCTTCCAAGAAGGGATACTCTTTCAAAATGTCTTCGATGGGGATGGGCTGCGATAAGCTCTAGCACGCGGCGCACGGTGATGCGCAGGCCGCGGATACACGGTTCTCCTTCGCACTTAGCTGGTTCAACGGTAATGCGGTCGGAGGTGTTGGCCCGCACCATGTTTCCAGTGTACCCAAGGGATTCGCCACGGGGCGCAGGCGGGAAGTTCTCATGGTCGAACCTTCGGGTCTGTCCTCGTCTTGCTCCCCGATCTTTACCCGTTGCATTGTATGCATCATTCATGCATACTAATACATATGCGAACGACGCTAAATCTTGACGACACTTTACTCGAAGAAGCCCGTCGCATCACTGGAATCCAAGAGAAGACCGCGCTGCTGCACCGCGGCTTGGAAGAGCTCATCGCGCGCGAAAGCGCTAGAGCCCTAGCGGCTCTGGGAGGCACCTCGCCCAAACTCCGCCCCATCGCCCGCCGCCGCACAGCGACCGCGGGAGCCCGCCGGTAATCCGGTCATGACGCTGGTCGACACTTCCGTCTGGATCGACCATTTCCGTAACGGCAATCGGCATTTGCGCGATCTGTTGGAGGAAGGCGAGGTAGCGACCCATCCGATGGTTCTTGGCGAGTTAGCCTGCGGCAACCTAGCGAGACGCGTTCAAACCCTGCGTCTACTCGCCCGTTTGCCGCGCATTCCGCAAGTACCGGATCATCTCGTGTTACAGTCGATCGAATCGCGACGGCTGTTCGGCGAGGGCATCGGCTGGATCGACGCCCATTTACTCACCGCTGCCCTGCTCTCGTCCGTTGCCCTCTGGACGCTCGACCGGCGGCTCGCGAAACTGGCCTAACCCGGTTTTCGTTTTTCCGCATGCACAGGGCTCGACGCCGGAGATTGTGGTGGATTGACCTGTTACCGCATCGTGGCTAACCGCTTGCTTCGCGCGCGGTTCTGTGACTGGCTTGTTCGCTTGCTAGCGCGTCCAACCGCGGTCCTCTGACTCTATTGGCGGACGGCTAGGGGATATTGCAGGGTTTCTAGGAGCCAATCCTTATTTGCTTTTACGTCTTCGGTTAGGCGGCGGACTAGTTCTTCGCGTTGGTCGAAGAGGCGGTAGCCGGGGCGGGGGCGGAGGTAGCCGCGGGCTTGGGGAGTCTGCTCGAAGAGTTTTTCTTCGCCGATTTCGGCGGCTTGGGCGGCGTACATTTTGCGGTTGTCTAGGAGGGCTTTTACTAGGAACGGCATTAGGGTCGAGTAGTCGGCTTGCATGCTTTCGGTGGCTTGCAGGTAGGTATCCTTGTCGACCTTGCCCCAGGTTACGGCTTCGCCGGGGGGACAGGAGGAGAGCGAGCCGTCGGTTACGGGGGCGGTGACGATTTGCACGTCGAAGTTGTAGCCGCGGACGTTCGGGATTCCTAGAATCTGGCCTAGGGCGGGTTCGGGTTGGAGGTTGTAATTTTTGGGGACGCCGCCGCCTAGCATCAGGGTCGCCAGGGCGTTGGGCGGGTTGTCGAATAGGCCCCAGCGGTGGTAGGCGCAGGCTTCGTAGATTTCGGCGTGTAGATCGAGATTGAACTTGTAGGAATCGATTAGGCCCGCTTCTTTCATGGCCCAGAGCTTCATGGAATTCAGGAAAATGCTGCCGTCGCCGGGGGCTCCTACGAAGACGGGGATGGCCAGGCGGTGGCAGGTCGAGAGCAGGCCGTGGGGGACTTGGTTGGCGCGTTCTTGATGTGTGTAAAAGGCTCCTAGGCGGTGGCGGAGTTCGGTGCCGGTCATCGTGCATTGGAATTCGGGGCGGCGAAGGACGGCGGTTAGGAAACGGTCCTGATCTAGGAGGACGTCTTCGTCGAAGGCCATGTCGGTGACGCGGATGGTGCGTTCGTCGCGGAGGGCGCCGTCGTCGCCCCAGATGGGGACTTCGAAGATGGGGTCGCGGTGGGCGTCTAGCGAGCGGTGGCCGTCGTGGTAGCAGACGGCGTCGGTGGTCGAGAGATACGCTATCCAGCCGGTTTCTAGGAGCGGGATTAGCCAGGCTTGGTGTTGGCCGGATACGGTGACGGGTCCGGCGACGGCGATGGTGAGGGGGCAGCCTTGGCCGATGGCGTGGTCAAGGATGGTGTAGATGCGGCGGAGGAAGGCGCCGCCGAAGGCGGGGAAGCAGTGGGTGATGAGGTCGCTGAGGGAGTCGCACTCGTCGACGCGTTTTACTTTTACTGGGGGTCTTTTATTAGACGAGCTTCGGGGCATCAATTTCGATCTTACTCGAATTGGCGGCGGAAGCTTTCTAACATTTGTTTCAGGTCGGCTACTTCGCGTTCTAGGGTCGGCTAGGCGGTTTTCTACGTCGCTGGACGGGGTGGGCTCGGCGGACGGTTCTTGAGTGGGGTCGGGGATGCCGCTCAAGAGGTGGGTCCAGCGGCCTCGGGGCATGGGGGCTACTAACGGCTCGGGTTCGCGGGTGGCTAGAGATTGGAGGCAGTGTTCTACGTCGGCTAGTTCGGTGAATTCGTACATGCGCTCGGTGCGGCCGCGGAGTTCTCCAACGGTTTGGGGGCCGCGTAGCATTAGCATGCAGAGGACGGCGGATTCGCGCCGGCCCAGGTTTAATTTTTCGCCTAGCAGGTGGCCGTATTTTTCCACGCGATGGCCGGCTCCGCTGATGCGGACGGCGAGTCCTTTATGGCGGAGGAGGGCTAGGGCTTGCTGGACCACTTCTTCGGTGTAGTTGACGACGGGGTCGCGGTTGGATTTTTGGTTGCAGGCGTTGACTAGGGCGTTGACGGTGAGCGGGTAGTATTCGGGGGTGGTGATTTCTTTTTCTAGGAGCGCTCCGAGGACGCGGACTTCGGCGGGGTGAAGGGGGTCCATATTAGAGTTTGGTGTCCGCTTCCTGCGGGCGCGGTTCTGTGCGAGGGGGTGAGGACGGGGCGGGGGTGAGTGACGTTTCCATGAAGCGCTGGCCGGGGATGGGGTCGCCGTAGTAGGCGGGGATGTCGTGGAAGCCTAGGGATTCGTAGAGGCGCTGGGCGGGCTGCATTTCCGGAAGAGTGTCGAGACGGATTCTGGCGTAGCCTAGGGCGCGGGCGGTTGCTAGGGCGGACTCGGTGAGAAGGCGTCCTAGGTTGTGGCCGCGATGGGCGGGGCGCACGTAGAGGCGCTTTAGTTCGCAGGTGGCGGCGTCTAGTGGGCGCACGGCTACGCAGCCGGCGGGGGTGGCGTCGATTTCGGCTAGCAGGAGTGCGCCGCGGGGTGGGCCGTACATTTTGGGAAGAGCCGCTAGCTCCTGGGCGAATCCTTGGAAGCAGAGATCGATGGCGAGAGAGGCGGCGTATTCCTCAAACAAGACGCGGGCTTGTGCGAAGTCAGCGTCAGTGGAAGCTGGGCGGATGATTTCCTACTCTTTTCTTTCGTCATCGGCGGGGGCCGGAGCGGCGGTGGGGGCCGGGGCGGCTGCGGGCGCTGGGGCGGCGGCTGGCGCGTGCAGGTTGGTGGGCTGCGGATTGGTGCGCGTCGTGACATCGATGAAGTCGAACATCAGGAAGATGCCGAGGAACAGGAAGCCGGCCACGGCGATCACGGCGTTCACCGGCTTGTCATGCAGCAGGTGCATGAAGATCAGGGCGACGATGATGGCCTTGATGGTGGCGATGAACAGGGCGATCACGACGTTGCCCGAGCCAAAATTAATGTAGGACGCGCCTACCGTGATGGCGGTGAGGATGAAAAGGACAAACAGCGTGGCCAGGTATTTGAGCGGTTTCGACTTTCGGATTTATCGGCGTGTTCGGTGTGCGTGCTCATGTGATTAAGTAGTACAGCGGGAACAGGTAGATCCAGATCATGTCGACCAAGTGCCAGAACAGAGCGACTAAGTCGACGGGCGTGTAATATTTGTCGGAGAATTCGCCGCGTTTGGCGCGGATGGCGAGCCAGCCCATGAGGAACATTCCGATCAGGACGTGCAGGCCGTGGAGGCCGGTCATCATGAAATAGAAACTGAAGAAGGTGGCGTAGCCATGGCTGCCGGCGATCAGATCACCGTGATGGCTGTAATACTTCCCCGGAAACAGGCCTTCTGAAAAATCGACCGAGTACTCGTACGCTTTGATGCACATGAAGATTCCGGCGAAGCCGACGGTGGTCCACAGGTACATCGCGCATTTCTTACCCTGGTTGGTGCGCGCCGCCAACACCGCCATGACGGCCGTGAAGCTGGATACCAGCAGCACTACCGTATTGGTCGCGCCCGCCCAGCGCTTCAATTCTTCGTGGGCTGCCACGAACTCCTGCGGATATCTATTCTGCATCAGGCCGAAGCCGGCGAACAAGCCTCCGAAGGTGAGGACTTCGGTGACCAGGAACAGCCACATACCGATCTTGCTGGTATCGAACTGCTGCTCCATGGTGGTGAAGTGATGCTGATGATGCGGATCATGTTCACCACCGTGGCCGTGCGGGTCTTGATGGAGATCGACCGTGGTTGTGCTCATACGTGCGTTACCGTCCTATGGCGGTAGTCATACGGTTCGTGTTCGAGAACCGGCTGCTCTTCAAAATTGTGGACCACGGGGGGCGAGGAGGATTCCCACTCGAGGGTTGTGCCGCCCCAGGGATTGTCGGGCGCCAGCTTGCCGACCTTGAGCGATGCCAGCAAATAGATCGCGGTGAGGAACAGGCCGGAACCGAGCACCCAGCTTCCGTAAGTGGAGAAAGCGTGGATGGGCTGGAACTGATCGAGGTAATTGAAATAGCGGCGCGGCATGCCTTGGCCGCCCATGATGAACTGGGAGCCGAAGGTCATGTTAAAGCCGATGAAGACCAGGGCGCAGGCGATGCGTCCCCATTTTTCGGAATACATGCGGCCGGTCATTTTGGGCCACCAGTAATGCAGGCCGCCCAGGAAGGCGATCACGGTGCCGCCCATCATTACATAGTGGAAGTGGGCGACTACGAAGTAGGTGTCGGTGAGGTGGATGTCGACCGCTAGGGTAGCGAAGAAGATTCCGGTCAGGCCGCCAATGGCGAACAGGAACAGGAAGGCCATGGCGTAGAGCATGGGGGTCTCAAAACTGATGTTGCCCTTGTACATGGTGGTGAGCCAGTTGAACATCTTGACTCCCGAGGGAATGGCTACCAGGAAAGTGAGGGCGGAGAAGATTACGTTGGCGAGATCGCTTTCGCCGGCTACGAACAGGTGATGGCCCCACACGATGAAGCTCAAGAGCGCCAGTGAAACGCTGGAGTAGGCGATGGCGCGGTAGCCGAAAATCGTTTTGCGGCAGAACGTGGGGATGATTTCGCTGATGATGGCCATGCCGGGCAGAATCATGATGTAGACGGCAGGATGCGAATAGAACCAGAAGAAGTGCTGGAACAAGACCGGGTCGCCACCGATGCGGGAATCGAAGATACCGATTTGGAAGACGCGTTCGATCAGTAGGAGCACCAAGGTGATGGCCAGGACGGGGGTGGCCAGAATCTGAATGACGGCGGTGGCGTAGATGCCCCAGATGAACAGAGGCATATCGAACCAGCCCATGCCGGGGGCGCGCAGTTTATGGACGGTTGCGATGAAGTTCAGTCCGGTGAAGATGGAGGAGAAGCCCAGGATGAACACCGCCATGGTCATCAGGCCCACGGCGCCATCGGTGGTGGTGGAGTAAGGGGTGTAGAACGTCCAACCGGTGTCGACAGCGCCGATCACCATGGAGCCGATGGCCATCACGGCGCCGATGCACCACAGATAGAAGCTCATCAAGTTGATTCGCGGGAAGGCGACGTCCTTGGCACCGAGCATCATGGGGAGGACGAAGTTGGCGAGCGATGCCGGAATCGCGGGAATGATAAACAGGAACACCATGATGGCGCCGTGCAGGGTGAAAAAGCGGTTGTACATTTCCGCCGTCACCCAGTGCTTGCCGAACAGGGTGTGCTGAGGATTCAGCAGCGACAGGCGGACCAACAATGCAAAGATGCCGCCCATCAGAAACGCGGTGCAGACCGCGCACAGGTACATGATGCCGATGCGTTTGTGATCGACCGTGGACATCCAGCTCCAGATGCCCTTGGTCTCGTTCAGGTAATTTTTGGCGGGCCGCGGCCGGTCCCCTAAGATTGCGCCGGATGTGAGTGTACGTTCCATATTTATGACCTTTACTGCAGCGACTTTATGTAAGCCACTAACCCACGAATTTCATTTTCGCGCAACAGGCCCTGGAAAGTGGGCATGATGTTCTCGAAACCATCGACCACCTTCGCGCCCGGCTGCATCATCGACTCGCGCAGGTACGCTTCGTCCACCATCACAGTGGTTCCATTGCTGAGCTTGACGGGCTTGCCGTAAATCCCCTTCCAAGTCGGGCCCTTGCTACGGGTACCATCGACGTTATGGCAGGTCTGGCAGCCTTTCTGTTCGTACTGAATCCGGCCCCATTCTTCAGGGGTATGATGCATCCATTCGTCGCCGCCGGTTTCCATCCACTTGGCGAAAGCTTCCGGAGTATCGACGAACAACTTGGCCTGCATGTCGGAGTGACCCTTGCCGCAATATTCGGCGCAGGTCGCGACATGCTCGCCGACGGTGGTGGGGGTGAACCAGTATTCGGTATAACGACCTGGGATGATGTCGCGCTTCACGCGTAAATCGGGGATGTAGAAATCGTGCAGCACGTCCTCGCTGGTCATGACCAGGTGGATCGATTTGTTCACGGGCACGTGCAATTCGTTCACGGCGCGGGTGCCATCGGGAAATTCGAACTGCCACAGCCATTGTTTGGCGGTAACCTGGATTTCCATGGATTCGCCAGGGCCGACGGCGAACTGCATGTAGCCGATGATGCCCCAGAAGAACAGCGCGACGCAGAGCAGCAGCGGGACCACGGTCCAGACGATTTCCATGGTGGTGCTGTGAGTCTGGTGCGGGGTCACGCGGCCGGGCTTGAAGCGGTAGCGCCACGCGAAATAACACATGGGGATCATCAGACCAAAAAACATGACGACGCTTAGCCAAAAGATGGCCATGTACATCGTGTCGATGTGCTTGGCAAACTCCGAGCCTTGATCGACCGGTAATAGCAGCCTACGAAGCCACTCCATTATGCAAAACCTTCCTTGAGCCGGGCTGAGGCTCGTTTACGTTCCGAGCGGAACATCCGCCAGATGAAAAATGCGATGAGGATGACAGTTAGAATCCCGCCGCCGCGCATGATGTTCAGAGCGAACCAAACGTAAGCGCCGGCCTTGGGATCGTAGTGATAGCAGAACAACAAAATCTTTTCGAGCGCCATGGTGGTGCGGCCCTCGGAGGCTTCCGCCAGTGCAAAGCGCAGGTCACGCGGGCTGAAGCGGATGCCGTACAAATAGCGCGCCATGCGGCCTTCGGGCGTCAGCACCATGATGGCCGCCGCGTGCGCATACTGCGCCTGGCCGGGGTCGTATTTGTAGTTGAACCCGATCTGCTTGGCCAGACGCTGGACGTTACCGTCGCGATCGGTTAGAAAATGCCAGCCAGGAGCGGGACGGTCGAAGCTACCCATATAGACGGCTTTTTTCTTCTGCGCGTCGGCGAAGGACTCACGCGGATCGATGCTGATGGTGACCACTTCGTATTCTTTGCCGGGGGTCCAGGGGATCTGCGCGCATGGCCTCGGTCTGTCCGTTGAGGATCAGCGTGCACAACATGGGGCAGTTGTAATACACCAGGTTTAGAATCACTGGACGGCCCTGGTGGAAATACTCGCCCAGGGCAACCGGGTAGCCATTCTCGGCAGTGAAGGTAAGGTTCAGGTCCACCCTAGCGCCCAGATGTTCCTCGATGCCGACGCCCTCGAGCTGCCGCGGGCGGACGTTGGCGGGGAGGGTGGAGGCATCGCCGATTTTAGACAAACGGTATTGCGCCGCGAGCGGGAGCGCCGCCAGCGCGAGCAAACCGAGCGTCCATGTGCGTCGCAGCTTCATTTATTTCTTGGCGGGCTCCGTTGGCGCCGCGGCCGGTACCGTACCCGCGGGTGCTGCACCTGCAGGCACCGCCGCTGCGGCGGGCTCTTCCTTCTTGATGGGCGTGGCCTTGGCCGGGTAGAACAACTTGCCAGCGGCGGCTTCGGCGGCAAAGGTCTGCATGGCCTTGTCGATGGGCATGCGCACGCGATTGCTGGCTTTATCGAGGTCACCGTACATGTAATGGCTCAAGTTCCAGGCGTCGCGATTGCGGACATCCTGCAACAACTCACTGGGAACGGTGAGGACGCGCTCGCTTACGGCGTCTTTGTAAATCTGGTTGAAATAACCTTGCACGGCAACGATCACGAGAATCAAGCCGATGAAGCTGCCGGCGGTGAACAGCCAGATGGCGGGAGTGTTGGGCTCGGTTGCGTCGAAGCCTTCCTTAGGATCGTGGTGTGCGATCGGGTGTTCGTAATGGTCATCCGGATGGCTCATCGTGATCCTCCTTTAAGCGTTCTCAAAATGCAGGCTCTGTTCCAGGCGCAGATCGCCGACAGGAACCATTTTGTGTTTCTTGAAGCGGCTCCAGAACATCAGACCGCAGATGCTGACGGTGGTTACGATGGTCGCCAAATCCAACCAATGGGGCTGGGGGCCGTTCTTGTAATAAGTCGGCATGACGATCCAGTAGAGATCGATGTATTCGACGATCAAACTATACGCGGCCATGATGCCGAGGAGTTTCAGGCTGCGCTTGGCGGGGCGGCACAGCAGGATTGGAAACGGAATCAGAAAGCGCAGGAACGGCATCGCCAAACTAATCGGCAGCCACGCTCCCACCATGCGGTGGCGATACCAGATGGTCTCTTCAGGAATGTTGGAATACCAGATCAGGAAGTATTGGGCGAAGGCGACATAGGTGTAAAACGCGGTCATGCAGAGCAGCCACTTGCCCAGATCATGGTAGTGCTCGACGGTGATGGAGTTCTTGAGGATGCCGGCGCGGCGGAAGGCCAGGCAGACCAGCGTTACGACGGAGAAGAATGACAGGGCGCCGCCGGATAGCATGACTAATCCGAAGATGGTCGAATACCAGCGGGGTTCTAGCGACATCAGCCAGTCATAGGAGGCGAGCGTGCCGATGGCGACGGCTAGGAACAGGCCGGGGGCGCTCCAGCGGGAGGCGATGTACATCTGCTTGACGGAGTGCGACGTGTCTTGTTTGGTCGATTGGTGATAGATGGAGCCGATCCACAGGGACCACAGGAAGAAATAAATCACGGTGCGGGTGATGAAGAAATTCGGCGTGAGGAAGCTGGACTTGGCCTTGAGAACGGCATCGGCGGCGACGGCTGCCTGATTGGTCCAGGGGTAGATCTGATCTAGGCCGATGGCGATGGGGATAAACAGGATCAGGCCGACGGGCAGCGTGATCATGATGTTTTCCATGATGCGGCGCATGGTCACGCTCCAGGCAGAGCCGGTGAGGAACTGCACCATGACGAAGAAGAAAGCTCCCAGGCCGATGAGCGTGGTGTAGGCGAAGGCCACTATGTAGGACTGGAACAGGCGCGCGGGATTGGTGACGTAGCCGGCGATGCAGCCGATGATGCCGAGCAGGGCGGCGAACACCAGGACGTTGCGTCCGGTATTCCAGCGGCTGATTTCCAACTGGTAGTTATCGGCGACGGGGGCGGCGTGTGAATGGGTTTGGCTCATGGCGTTATTTCAGAGCGGCGATGGTGGTTCCCGCCGGTACTTCATCGGGTTTCGAGTGAGCGGCGCGCTGCAAGGCTCGCACATAAGCGACGATGGCCCAGCGGTCGGCGATCACGACTTGATATTGATAGGACGGCATGGTGCGGCGTCCGTTGGTAATGACGTTGAAGATGTCGCCGTCGGCAAATTGCACGACGCGATCTTCGGTTAGATTCGAGGGCTGCCAGGTGGGGACTCGGGTGGGCACGATGCCGTGGCCCATGCCGGTTTGATCGTGGCAGGGCGAACAATAGATGTTGAACTTGGTCTGGCCTTGCTCGAGCAGTTCGAGCGTGACGGGCACGGGGTTTTTGCCGACGTACATGCCGTTTTCGAGTCCGGTGTTGTAGGGCGAATCGTCACGGTAGCCATCGCGGGAGACGGTGTCTTCGGGCAGCAGGCGGTTAGAGCGGCCATCGGCGAAGATGCCGACTACGGGGGCTTGGGCTTTAAACTTCTGCTGGTGCTTCATGTCGTCCCAGACTTGGATGGGGGTGTCGCGCTGGACGCTGGAGCAGCCAGCTAGTAGCAACAGCGCGGGGACAAGGGCGAAGAGCTTCATCCTTCTACTACCTCTACGTCGCCGGCACCTACGCTGCGCAGGTGTTCGGCGGCTTGCTGGGGGTTGAACTTGGGATCGCTGGCTTCGATCACTAAAATGAACAGGTCGTCGGAGGCGCGGTGCGACTGCGAATAATTAAACGAAGGATGGTAGAGGCGAGGGAGTCCGTTGATGGCCCACATGCCCAGGAAGCTGGCGAAAGCGGAGAACAGGACGGTTAGTTCGAAGGCGATGGGGATGGTGTAGGAGAAATCGAAGAACGGTTTGCCGCCGATGACTAAGCGGTAGTCGACTGCGCCTACGTACCAGATCAGGGTGACGGCGGTGAGGGCGCCCAGTGCGGAAAACCAGATGACCAGCCAGCCGAGTTTCGAAGGCGGCACGCCGATGGCGTCGTCGATGCCGTGGACCGGGAAGGGCGACATGGCGTCGAGCTTGGTATAGCCCATTTCGCGAATTTTTCGCCCGGCTTCGACCAGGTCGTCGGGATTATCGAACGCGCCCATGGCGGCGTAGACTTTGTCTTCGCCGATGCCGATTTTATCTTTTAGTTCATCTAAGGTCATGCGCCACGACCTCCTCATCCTTGAAGGTGTGTTTCTGTACGGCGAGCACGCCTTTCACTTCCGAGATGGCGATCATCGGCAGGAAGCGCGCGAAGATCAGGAACAGCGTGAGGAACAAACCGATGGTTCCGGCGAAGGTGAGCATGTCTACGTAGGTGGGGTGGAAATAGCCCCAGGAGCTGGGCAGGAAGTCGCGCGTCAGGCTGGTGGCGATGATGACGAAGCGCTCAAACCACATGCCGATGTTGGTGGTGATGCTGATAATGAACATGACCCACAGGTTGTTGCGCATGCTCTTGAACCAGTAGAGCTGCGGGATTAGCAAGTTGCAGGTGTACATCGACCACGCGGCCCACCAGTAGGGTCCGAAGGCGCGGTTGAGGAAAGTGAAGCGCTCGTAGATGTTGCCGCTGTACCAGGCGATGAAGAACTCGGTGGCGTAGGCGTAGCTGACTACCGAACCGGTCACCAGGATGATCTTGTTCATGTTTTCGAGGTGCTTCATGGTGATCAGGTTCTGGAGGTTCAGAGTCCAGCGGGCGATCAGCAGGAGCGTCATCACGCAGGCGAATCCGGAGAAGATGGCGCCGGCGACGAAGTAGGGCGGGAAGATGGTGGTGTGCCAGCCGGGAATGACTGAGGTTGCGAAGTCGAAACTCACGATGCTGTGGACGCTAAGCACTAGCGGCGTCGAGATGGCGGCTAGGATCAGGTAGGCTTTTTCGTAATTGCTCCAGTGGCGGGCGGAACCGCGCCAGCCTAGGCTGAGGGCGCCGAAAATCCACTGCTTCAGTTTGCTCGCGGTACGGTCGCGCAGGGTGGCCAGAGTCGGGGACCAGGCCAGTGAACCAGAACAGCAGCGACACGGTGAAGTACGTGGAGACGGCGAATACGTCCCAGATCAGCGGGCTGCGGAAGTTCTGCCACAGGTTGAGATCGGTGTTGGGAATCGGGAAGAGCCAGTAGGCACGCCACGGGCGGCCGGTGTGGAACAAGGGGAAGATGCCGGCGCACATGACAGCGAAGAGCGTCATGGCTTCGGCCGAGCGGTTAATGGAGGTTCTCCACTTCTGGCGGAACAGGAAAAGAATCGCCGAGATCAGGGTGCCGGCGTGGCCGATACCGATCCAGAAGACGAAGTTAGTGATGTCCCAGGCCCAGCCGATGGGGCGGTTGTTGCCCCACACGCCGATGCCGGTCGAGACCAGATACGCCAGCATCAAGCCGAGTATTCCGGTGACGGAGGCGGTGACGGCTAGCGTGATCCAGTACTTCAGCGGCGTCTTGACGACGTCGCCTTCGACGATGACGCTTATCTGTTCAGTAAGGTCGTGATAGTCTTCGCTCCGCACTAGCGGCGGATTGACTTCCATCAATTGCGGATCTTGCAGGACCGCGCTCATGCTTGACTCCTGTGGAGGATGCTATATACGCCGCTCCCTGACGGTCGCGGTTCTGTGCTGGGGGTGGCGGCAGGCACGAGCGCCGTTTTCGACGAGATCCTCATGCAGTTAACTCCGGGTTGGGATTGCGCAATTTCGCCAGGTAGGTGGTGCGGGGCTTAATGCCTAGCTCGGCCAGCATGGCGTAGTTGCGTTCCTGCTTCTTCAATTTGGCTACTCGACTATTGGGGTCGTTGATATTTCCGAACACGATCGCCTCGGCGGGACAAGTTTGCTGGCAAGCGGTTTTGATTTCGCCGTCCTTGATCTCACGGCGGCCGTCGCGCTTGGCTTTGATTTTGGTTTCTTCGATGCGCTGCACGCAGTAGGTGCACTTTTCCATGACGCCGCGCATACGAACGCTGACGTCGGGGTTGTAGACCAGACCGACGAGTTCCGGCTCGTGCTTATGGAAGTTGAGGAAGTTGAAGTGGCGCACCTTGAAGGGGCAGTTGTTGGCGCAGTAGCGGGTGCCGACGCAGCGGTTGTACGCCATGTCGTTCAAGCCTTCGGGGCTGTGGCTGGTGGCTTGCACCGGGCAAACGTTTTCGCAGGGGGCGTTTTCGCACTGCATGCAGGGGATGGGCTGCTCGACTACTTCGGGGTCGTTTTCATCGCCCGAATAGTAGCGGTCCATGCGGATCCAGTGCATTTCGCGGCCGCGCAGGACTTGGTCTTTGCCGACTACCGGAGTGTTGTTCTCGGAGACGCAGGCTAGCACGCAGGCGTTGCAGCCGGTGCAGGAAGTGAGGTCGATGGCCATGCCCCACTGGTTGCCTTTGTCGTAGGTGAACTCGGAGTAGATGGAGTGGATTTCGGGGACTTCCGACATCTCCTCGATGGATTTCGGATTCTTTTTGTATTCGTCGAGGGCGACTTCGCGGGCTAGCGGGCGGCCTTCCTGATTGTCGCCGGTGCCGCGTTCCTGGGTGGTGGCTAGGGTCTCGCGTTTGCCGGTGGCGGCTAGGGTGAAGCCTTGGGCGAAGTAGAAGCCGTCGGTGGTGCGGATGAGGTTGGCATTCGCACCGACGCTCTTTGCCGACGCGTCCACATTTTTCGCGGCCGTAGCCTAGGGAGATCGATACGGCATCGTCGGCGTGGCCGGGTTGGACCATTACCGGGGCTTCGAATTTGACGTTGCCGCGGGTTAGCGAGACGATGTCGCCGTCGGTGAGTTTTTGGTCGCGCGCCAGTTTCGGAGAAATCATGGCGGCGTTGCCCCAGACTAGTTTACGTGATGGGGTCAGGGGCTTCCTGCAGCCAGCCGTTATTGGCGTAGCGGCCATCCCAGGTTGCGGAGCTGGGGTAGAAGCCGACTTCGATTCCGGTCGCCGCTGTTTTGGTTTCGGCGGCTAGGGCGGCGGCTAATTTCTTGGAGTCGACGGTTACTTTGATGGGGTCGACGGTTTTGGACGCAGCGACTACGCCGTCGTGCAGGGCTTTGCGCCAGGCTTGTTCTTTGTCGCCCGTGAATTGGGCTAGCCAGAAATTCTTGACGATGTCGTGGGACTTGGTGAACTTGCCGGTGGTGACCCAGTTGACGATTTCGATGGGGGTTTTTCCGCCGTACATGGGCTCGATCATGGGCTGCTGGATCGAGGCGGCTCCTTCAGAGCTGGCTTCGTCGCCCCAGGATTCGAGCATGTGGGCTTCGGGGATGTGCCAGGTGGCGGCGGCGGCGGTTTCGTCTTCTTCGGCGCCCAGGTGGATCGAGGTTGCTACCTTTCGAGAGGGCTACGGGGAATTGCAGGTCGGCGGGGGCGGAGTAGACGGGGTTGCCGCTCAGGATTACCAGAGTTGAGACTTGGCCGGCGGACATTTCGCCCGCAAGAGTTTTCAGGGCGTCGACGCCGGAAGTGGATTTATCGATTACCGGCTTGGTGTAGGTTACGCAGGCGCTGCCTAGCTTTTCATTGATCAGCGCTACGAGGGCGTTTACGCTCGCGGGTTGGCGTGGGCCGGCTACTACCAGCGCTTCGGGGCCGGCCGCTTTCAAGTCTTTCACTACGGCGGCTAGGAACTTGGCGCGCTTGTCGGAAGCTCCACCGTTATTGACTACGTTGAGGCCGGGCATCGCACCTAAGGCTGCGGCTAAGTCGGTTGCGAACTGGAGGACGTCGGAGCCCTTCATGCGCAGGCGGTGGTCGGCGTTGGCGCCGGTTAGGGAGAACTGGCTCTCGACGGCGTACAGACGGTTCATCTTGTCGAGATCTTCTTCGGAGCCTACGCGGCGTCGTTTCGAGAATGCCAGGGTGAAGAACGGGGTGGGGGCGTCCAGGTTTAGGAAGTCATGATCCAGCGAGACGACCACTTTCGCTTTGTCCCACTTAGGGTGCGGGTAGAGTGGCTGACCGAAGGCCATGTTGGCGCCCGCGAGTTCGTTGTCGCGCGAGAGGGCTTCGTATTCTACCCACTTGGCTTTCGGGAACTTCTTCAGGACTGCGGTGCGCTGCGAGTCTAGCGTGGGGGAAGATACGAAACCGCTCAGGAAGCGGAGACCTGAACCGTCGCCTAGGGACAACTTCTGAACCGCAGACTCCAGGGCTGGCCATGTCGATTCTTTGCCGCCTTGCAGAACTTTGGCGGAGCGGTCGGGATCGTACATCCCGAGAACCAGCGCTTGCTGGATGGCGGTGGCGGCTCCGAGACTATGCGGATGGTCCGGATTTCCTTCAATTTTCGTGGGGCGGCCGTCGTGGGTTTCTACCAGCAGGCCGGTTACGTGGCCGCCGATGCTCATGACCGTCGCGAAGTGGAAGGGTTCGCCGGGGAGATAGTTGTCGGCTTCGGTACCTACCGAGTTGGGAAGAATGTGTTCGACCGGGCGGTTGCAGGCGGCTAGGCCAGCGAGTCCAAAGGACGCGGCCATCAGCTTCAACACTGTTCGGCGGGAGTTGCCGTCCAGCATTTCAGTCGCGTTCGCGGGAAATTCGTGGTGGACCCAGTCGTGGAACTCTTTGGTATCGGCTAATTGGTTCAGACTCCGCCAATATTTTTTGCCGGTTACGTTGGGGGTCTGGATGTTAATCAAACTCATCGGTGGCACCCCGAGCAATTGGTGGGCGGATCTAGATGTTTCTGGGCGACGATTGCGGCGCCGATTTCACGTGGGTCGCGGTCAGGCACCCAGTCCAGCTTGGTGACCAGATTCGCGGGGCGAATGTTGGGCGCGGGGTCGCGGTGGCACTCGAGGCACATGGCCATATTGAGCGGCTTCTCCTGATGGACTTCGATCATCTGGTCTATGCGGCCGTGGCAGCTCACGCAGCTTACGCCGGCTGAGAGGTGCGCCGAGTGATTAAAATAGACGTAGTCGGGCAGGCGATGGATTTGCACCCACTGGACCGGCTTGCCGGTGGCGTAGCTCTGGCGCACGGGTTCGAGGCGCGGGCTATCCTTCTTCACCTGGGTGTGGCAGTTCATGCAGGTGCTGGTGGCTGGTACTGCGGCGAAGGCGGCTTTATAAACTGTGGAGTGGCAGTAGTAACAGTCGAGTCCCAACTGGCCGGCATGCAGCTTGTGGCTGTAGGGCACGGGTTGGACCGGCTGGTATCCTGTATCGATTACCGTCGGGTAGGTGTAATAGGTGAAGGCGGCGACGGCGATCACTGCTCCGACGCCAACTACGGCACCTGCGACTTTTAGAATGATGTCAGAAGACTTCGGAAAGATAACAGCCATTGCTAGTGTTGATCTCCGGCTCTCAAATGCCTTGGTTCGAACTACGTTTGATTGTGGGGGCCAACAATATTTCTACCATAACGGCATCCCTTGCGCAACCGGAGTAAAAATTCTTGTCTAACAGGAAAATTGAGACGGTAGGGCGGTTGTTCGGGAACCTGAAGGTTCGGCCGAAGCTGATGGTGCTGCATAACCTGTTTTTCCTGGTTTTGACGACTACGGCCTACTTCACCTTGATTCCGCTATACGAACAGTTGGTGACGGATACGGGGGTACATCAGATCGTTTTGGAGCACCCGGGGGCGAGCGCGCAGGTGGCGCGGCAATCCCAGCGGTCGGCTTTGACACAGGCGAAAGTGCGGTTGTTTCTGGTCCTGGGCATCATCTATTTACTGGCGGTGCTGCTGCTGGAGTCGGTGATTATGCCGTGGTACGTGTACGATCCGCTGCGGCGGATGCTGCGGGCGGATTCGGCTACGCAGGCGGGGGACCGGGAGGGCGAGTTGATCCCCGAGTCAGAGATTCTGGGCGACGAGATCGGGCAGATTATGCGGTCGCGCAACGATACGGTGGAAGCGCTGCGGAAACGCGAGGACGAACTGGCGGCGGCGCTGCGGCGGATTGAAGAGCAGGACCGGTTGGTGAGTTTGGGATTGCTGTCGGCTAGCGTGGCGCATGAGTTGAATACGCCGCTGGCTGTGCTGGCGGGGTCGATCGAGAAATTGATCGAGACGAATCAGGATTCGCACACGCAGGACCGGCTGGCGCGGATGCAGCGGGTGACGCAGCGGCTGCGGCGGATCAGCGAGAGCCTGGTGGATTTTTCGCGGGTACGCAAGACGCAGATGGAGGCGACGGCGCTGCGGCCGCTGATCGAAGAGGCTTGGGCGCTGGTGGCGATCGACGAGAAGTCGTCGCAAGTGGAGTTTGTGAACGAGGTGGGCGCGGAGCACCGGGTGATTGGAAACGCGGACCGTCTGCTGCAGGTATTCGTTAATCTGCTGCGCAATGCGCTGAATGCGATTGACGGAGACGGGGCGGGACGGATCGAGGTGCGTACTAAGCGCGAGCAGCGGGACGGGCGCGCGTCGATTGTGCTGACTGTCGAAGACAACGGGCAAGGCATTCCTGCTTATGTGCTGTCGGACATTTTCGATGCGTTTGTGACTACGCGGCTGGATGCGCATGGCACCGGGCTGGGTCTGACGGTGGCCGAGGGCATCATCACGCAACACGGCGGGACGATTGCGGCCAGTAATCGTCCGCAGGGTGGTGCGTGTTTGGAAGTGTGTCTGCCGGCAGCAGTGGGGCACGATGCGAACAAGGTGTGATCGTCTAAACTAGCGCGCAGGCTGGATTTCAGTTGCGGCGGGGATTCAACGCGGGTGTTGTCCTTGAGATCGTTCGCTGGATGCAGAGCGACTTCCGCTCCTTCGCTGAGGCCCTTTATAATCTCCGCTTCGGAGGCGTCAGATCAGACCAAATTAAGGACATTGTCCAGCATGGCTTACGGCAAGCCTGACAGCGTTTGCGGGAATTAAGCAACGCGTTTAAACTATGTTTCAGACGGTCTCGCGAGGGCAGAGAAGTACGTTCTCAAGCTACGTCACTCGTTGGGTTAAATCAGCAATCTATTGAGGAATATAGTCCTGTGGGCGACCTTAAGATGCTCGAAATTCAAGAAGATCAAGGTCGAGGCGTTCCGGGTGGTCAACGATAAACGCGAGAACTTCAAGGTTCTGGTGCGTGAGGGGTGGCGGTAACGTCTAGCCAGATCAATGCCAGAGCAGGACGATGCTGATTCCTACTGCGATGGTTAGCACGTATGGAAGTGCCACTTTCCTCCAGATAGTGCGAGTGCCGAGAATCGCAACCATCGCAGCCTTGAACGCCAAATTCGAAATCAAAGCGACCGCGATGATTCGCCAGCCTTCGATGCTGCTAACACGTCCGGTACTGACGAGTTGAGATGTTGATAGCGCGAGCGCATGGACTTCCGCTAGGCCGGAGGCTGCCGCGACCACGTAGAGCCCACTAGCACCGTATCGGTCTTTGACCGCCGCGATTGCCAAAAGGATGAGCGTATAGAGGAGTGCGAAATAGAGCGCTCCTTTCAGCTCAGTTGGATTACCCTGGGACGGCATCTCGCTGCGGTCTTTCGTATGCAAGAACCACAAGGGTAAAGACAGAACCCCCAGCGTCGTGACCACGATGACAAGGGGGACAATTGCAGTGCGAAGAAATTCGGGAGCGACTACGGCGATTTCAACAAGAACCAGGGCGCAAGACACCGTGGAAGCGAGCAGAATCACGATAGCGATCTGGTTATCGGGCAATTCCTGCTTCGCGGCCCGTTTTGAATAGCTGATGGTTGTGGCGGTGCTGGAGATGATTCCGCCGAGTAGACCAGCGAGAAGAAGCCCTGCTTTCGCACCGAAGAACTTGTAAGCAATATAGCCGGCAAGCCCGATTCCAACGATCAACACAACCATCAGCCAGATCTGACGGGGATTGACCACATTGAGTGGGCCGTAGGTTCGATTTGGCAGAATCGGCAGGATAACGAGGGAAATGAGGGCAAACTGCATAATCGACTTCGAGTCCTCGCCCAAACGGGCGGCAATCCCATGAAGTTGCCCCTTGAAATGTAGCAAGACGGCAATTCCACCTCCGATAACGATTGCGACTTCGCGGAATCCCGTAACCACGTATGCCCCGACGCCGAACATCGCAAGCGCTGCGACTTCAGTCGTGACTCCCGACTCGATCTTGTCGCCCTTCAGTTCGGCAACGTGGCCGGTCATCAATGCGCCGGTTAGGGCCAAGAACCCAGCCGCGATTACCCAGCCACCAAAATTCACCGCGAGCAGACCACAGATCGTTCCGAGGACTGTTATGAGCGCGAACGTGCGCAATCCCGCCAGTTGAGTTGCAACCTGTTCTCGTTGCATCCCCACCAGAAGCCCCAACCCGAGGGCGATGCCTAAGCTCGAAAATGTAGAGGTAAGATCCATTGAGGTTAGAGCCGACCTCTTCAATGAGGGCGGGGGCTCACGCGGGCGCCGTCCTTGAGATCGTTCGCTGGATGCAGGATGACTTCCGCTCCTTCGGTAAGGCCCTTGGTGATTTCCGCTTCAGAGGCGTTGCGATGGCCGACTGCGACGGGGAGGAGGCGGGCGCGACCGTTGTCGACCACGAAGGCATTCCATTCCTGTCCCACGCGGAAGAGCGCGCTGGCGGGGATCTTCAGGACGCTCGGGCTTTCCCAGATCACGACGCGAGCGTCGATGCGGTAGCCGTCGCCGAGGCCGTCCGGGGGATCGACGAAATCGGCGATGACGTTGGCGCGTTGTTCTTCAATGCCCAGCGCGGACACTTTGGTGAAGCCGTAGGGCTCTACGGTGCGCACGCGGGCGCGCAGCGGTTTCGGGCCACCCCAGTTTTCGATGATGACGGGGGCGCCGGGTTTCACTTTCACGGCGTCGGTGGAGAGAAGGTCGACGACGATTTCGATTTTATTGGGATTGCTGAGGACCACAATGGGGGTGCCGTAGGGGACCACGCGTTCACTCTTTTCCAGGATGCGCAGAATGCGGCTGCGCGCGGCGGGGCGGAGCGCGACGAGCTTGCTGGCTTGGTTTTGCTGGGCTTCTAGAGAAATGAGGCCGGCCTTTTCGCGCTCGACATCGGCGGCGGCGGACTGGACACGGGACTTGGCAGCTTCCACTTCCTTGGTGGTGCTGACTTGCTTGCTTTCGGCTTGCTCGAATTCCTGCTGGGCAATGATGCGGTCCTTGGCGAGGGCGCGAGCGCGATTGAGGTCACGCTGGGCTTGCGCTTGATCGTTTTCCCAGCGGGCTAACTGCTGCTCGGCTTCGCGCTTGCGGGCTTCGGCGGCTTGGATGCGGGCGTGGATTTCGGCGGCTTCGCGCGCGTCCAGGGGGAGAGGGCTGATGGTGGCAATCACGGTGCCGGGGCCAACCTCATCGCCTTCGTGCAATTCGATGCGGGAGAGGCGGCCGGCGATGGGGGCGGCCAGGGTAAAGCGGTCATGCGCGCGCGTTTCGCCATCTTCGTCGACGGTGATTTGCAGGGGGCCTTTCACGGCACGCCCGGTTTCGACTGGAACCGGTTTGGGGCGGAAGGCCAGGGCAATGAGGATGGCCGCGGCGACGGCGGCGAGAAGCATGACGATGCGTTTGACGATTCGTGTCATGTTTCTCCTCATTCCCTCGATTTCAGCACGGCGGTGAGATCCATGTGACGCAGACGCTGGGCCACGACCAGGCCAGAGAAAATCGCGGCGGCGAACACGACCATGGCCGCGAAGGCGTAGGTGCCGGCATTCACCACCAAGGGTAGCCGGAACAAATCGCGAGAGAAGAAGCGCGACAGCAAGAGCGACAGAGCAAAGCCCAGCGCGAAGCCGGCGGGGATGGCGGTCATGGTGAGCAGGCCTTGTTCGCCGAGAAGAATGCGCGTGATTTCGGCGCGGGTGTAGCCCAGGACACGCAGGCTGGCGAGCTCGTTGCCACGTTCGGACAAGGCGATGCGTGCGCCGTTGTAGACCACTCCGAAGGCAATGACAGTGGCGAAGCCGACCAGGAAAGCGGTGGAGATCCAGATGGAATCGCCGAAGGCTTTCCAGAAACTGGCAAGCATGGCTTCGCGCACGGCGACGCCACTGATGGCGGGGATGTGCTTGAGGACGGAGTAGAGCTGCGGCGCGATGGAGGGATCGACCTTCATGTAGGCGCCCGATATCGTATCACCCTCGCGCATGAGTCTATGGAGGGCGGCGACGTCCATGTAGGCTCCGAGTCCGATGGGTTCGTCGGCGAGAGCAACGACCGGAACCTGAAGCACGGGGCGAGCGCCTTCGAGGACTTCGACGGTGAGGATGTCGCCGGGGCGCGCGGCGAGGAGTTCGGCGAGTTTGGTGTTGAGCACGAGGCCGTCAGGAGGAAGGTCGAGCGGATGGAGCTGGCTATCGACGGGGCGGCGCAGTTCGCCGTTTTGAGGCAAGCCCAGGATGGCGATGCGGCGCGAGCGATGGCCCAGGCGCAGGCGGGCGGGGATTTCGCGGAAGGGTTCGACGCGAAGGACTCCGGCGAGTTGCGCGAGTTCGAAGCGCACTTGGGCGGGACGAGGTTCCTGGAAGACGACGGTGACATCTTCGCGCTGGATGGTGTGGAACTGAATGGAGACGAGGCGATCGATCGCATCGATAGCGAAGCGGCCGGAGACGACGATGGCGATGGAGAGGGCCACGGCGAGAGAGGAGAACAGGGCGCGCCAACGGCGGCGGTCGAGATTGCGGACGATCATGCGAGATGCGGGGCTGAGTAAGGCGTGCAAGCCCATTCGTTCGACCAAACCCGGGCGGAAGGTGGTGGGAGGCTCGGGACGCATGGCTTCAGCCGGAGCGAGAGCGACTGCGCGGCGCACGGCGGAGATGGCGCCGAGGCAGGCAGAACCGGCGGCGATAGCCACGGCAATCAGGATGAGAGGCGCGTCTATTTGCAGTTCGAGCGCGGGGAAATGGAAGTAGCGCGCGTAGATGCCCATCATGCTGGAGGCGAGCCACAAGCCTACGCCGATGCCGGCTAGAGTGCCGGCAGTGACGGCGATCAGGGCCAATTGCAGATAGTGGAGACCAATTTCAAGGTTGGTATAGCCGAAGGCTTTGAGTACCGCCACTTGTCCGCGCTGGGTGCTGACCAGGCGCGAGAGCAGGACGTTTAATAAGAAGGCCACGATGCAGAGGAACAGCGTGGGGAGGATCAAGCCGTAGACGCGTAGCTCGCCGAGTTCGTCGGTGAGGAAGCGAAAGGAGATCTGGTCCTCGCGGCCATAGGCGCCGAGGGAGCCGTAGCGATCGAGGAGCTTGTCGAGACGGGAGATGACTTCGCGCTCGTCGGCACCGTGGGTGAGTGAGAGGGCGACGTCGTTGAAGGCATCCTTCATATTGAAGACGGGGCCGAGGACGTCGCGGCTCATCCACAGTACGCCGAAGCGGCGATTGTCGGGAAAGACTTCCGAAGGGCGGATCTCGTAGATGTATTCGGGCGAGAGAGCGATGCCGACGATGTGGAGGCGCTCCCATTTGCCGTTCAAGACGGCGTCGAGGGAATCGCCGACGGTGAGGCGGTTGGCGGTGGCGAAGGCTTCGCTGATGAGAACCTCGCCGCGCTGGCCAGGTTCGATGTAACGGCCTTCACGGAGGAAGAGATCGTTGAGCATGGGAGCGCGGCGCTCAGGGATGGAGATGAGGCGGCCTGTGGCTGGCTCGTCGAGACCTGGCACGTCGAGAGTGACGTCCATGAGCACGCGCGTTTGGACGGCGGCCACACCGGGGATTTCCGTGATGGCAGCCGCGACAGACTCGGGTGCGCGCTTCACGTGGGTGAAGACGTCGGCAAAGCGGAATTGCGAGTAATAGGCGGATTGCGCGACTTCGAGCGAAAGGAACGACGAGCGCATGGTGACGTAGGTGGCGATGCCGCAGGCGAGGACCAGGGTGACGGCGAACAACTGGCCGCGCATGTGGATCAGGTCGCGAATGAGTTTGCGGTGGAGCGCAGTCATGGCGATCACCAGGAGAGCTCCGCCGGAGAAATCTTTTTTGTGTTGCGCTGAATTTCCGCGATTACGCCGCTGCTGACGCGCACGACGCGATCCGCCATTCCGGCGATGGCGGCGTTGTGGGTAATGATGGCGACGATGGTGCCGACTTCGCGATTGACGCGTTCGAGCACCTCCAGCACAAGCTTGCCGGTGGCGTAGTCGAGGGCGCCGGTGGGTTCGTCGCAGAGTAAGACTTCGGGACGTTTGGCGACGGCGCGGGCGATGGCGACGCGCTGCTGTTCGCCGCCGGAGAGCTGAGCGGGAAAGTGATTGAGGCGGTCGCCCAGGCCGACCAGACGGAGGGCTTCGGCGGGATCCATGGGATGTTCGGCAATTTCAGTGACCAGCGCAACGTTTTCGAGAGCGGTGAGACTGGGGATGAGGTTATAAAACTGAAAGACGAAGCCGACGTGCTCGCGGCGGAAGCGGGTGAGGGCGGCGTCACCGGCGGCAGTGAGGTTGTGATCCAGGTAGCGGACTTCGCCGCTCGTGGGGACATCCAGGCCGCCGAGGATGTTCAGCAAGGTCGACTTTCCGCTGCCGGAGGGCCCGAGGACGACGACGAATTCTCCCGCGTATAGATCGAGGTCGACGCCGCGGAGAGCGTGGACCTCGACTTCGCCCATGCGATAGACCTTGGTGACGCCGTGCATTTGGAACACCGGGTTGGGGAGTGGCGCGGGAGGAACTCCGATCCTCTCGGCCGCCGGGTGAGGAGGCAGCATGGTCAAAGGTCTTGGGGCTTCTATTCTTTACGACTTACGAGCGCAATTCAACGGCCATGACCCGAGGGGGGCGAAAACGTGGTGGATGTTATAGATAGCGCCTGCGGACTGACAGGAGTGAGGGAAATGGCGCAAACCTGCGACCGCTGCCCGCGGTTGCCAGCTAGACGCTTTCCAGTTTGCGGTTCGCGTTCTCGATGGCTATGGACAGTTCACGGAGGAGCCCGCCGCCGTCGCCTCGAAAAGCGCTCCCATGTTGGCAGGCGAGCAGGGAGGGCTGGAGGCTCGCCAAACGTTCCAGGATCGCAGAGGTGCTGGTGGCGTGTGCGTAATAGTCCAGCATGCCGCGCATACCTTCGCTGGCGGTTAGGATTTCGGATTCGGTCACGGGCGGCGGGTTCGCGCCGGCTTGCGTGAAGAGATCTCCACACAGCAGGGTTTTGGTGGATAGATCGAATAGGATGCCACAATCCCAGCCGTGCGGGACGTGCGGGGTGTAGAGCCACTTCATGCGGCGGCTGCCGATGGAGAACTCTTCGCCATCGCCGAAGCCGCGGGCGGGCCGGACGGCATAGTCATTCAGTGACGTCAGCACGCCGATTTCGCTTCCGAACGCTGTGGCTTGGGGGGCGGCAGCCAGGAAGTCGTTGAGTGCGCCGTACTCGTCGCTTTCGAAGTGCGAGCCACCGATCCAGCGCAGCTTTTCGACTGGCATCACTTTCTTTATGGCTTCGAGAGTGACCGGGAACAGCTTGCGGTAGCCGGTGTGGAACAGGAGCGGTTCGTCGTCAGCGATCAGGTACGAATTGAAGGTGAAGCCCCCCGGAATCACGTCGAGCGGCGAGCAGATGCGATAGATGCCGGCTGCGACTTGGTCGACGCGCGTGTTGGTCTCTTGATTTGTGATCATCGCGTTTTCCTTTTACTGGGTATCGGCGGAGGGGCCGTAGATTCCAGGAACGTTGCCGCCCATAGGGCGCAGGTAGGTGCTGAGCTGGCCGCGGTGGTGGACGGAATGCTTGGCGGCCATCGACAGGAAATTGATTCTGGGCATTTGGATCATACCGAACAGGTCGATCACGTTGGTTAATTTTTCGCCGGGTAGGGCGCGTACGCGATTCAGTGCCGCCGGGACTTTTTCCTGGTAGCGAGCGACGGCGTCGGCGGGGTTCATGATGCCGCAGGCGTCGGAATCGTCGGGCGGCGGGGTAAACACGCCGTCGGAGATGCAGTTCAGCAGCCACTCGTCTTCGAGGGTGATGTGGCGCACGAGTCCAAGGGCGGTCTTGGACTTCGCGTCGGGGCGGTAGTCGAAGTGAGCGTTGGGGACTGCGCCGAGGACGCGCAATGTTGTCTGCATTTCGTTTTCGAGGTCGGCGAGGAGGAAGTCGGCTACGGTTTTGGCCTGGTTGGGATTCATGAGGTACTCCTTTTCATAACCGGGTGTGTAACGAGGCGGGTGTTCGTTACACATAAAATATGTGGTGATGGATATTGAACTCAACGATGCGGAACTGGTGCTGCAGATCGGCGCGGGAGGAGGCCGCGAGGCGGAGGCTGAGTTGTTCCGCCGGATGGCTCCGCGCATTCGCTTATATGGGTTGCGCCACTTGAGAGACGAGCACGCGGCGGAGGATCTTACACAGCAAGTTGTGATCACCACGCTCGAAGCATTGCGCGCGGGGCGCTTGCGGGAACCGGAGAAGCTGGCATCTTTCGTGCTGGGAACGTGCCGGATGACGGTGCTCGACATGCGGCGCGGCGCTCAACGAAAGCAACGCCTGCTGGAACAGTTTGGGGCGGATCTGCTGGCGCCGGTTCAGCCGTCGCTGCCGCGGCTCGATCATGAACAGCTTACGCGCTGTGTGCAGGGACTGAAGGAACGCGAACGAACTGTGGTTGTCATGACTTTTTATGACGAGCAGACGGGGGCGGATGCCGCACGTTTGCTGGGCGTTTCGGAAGCCAATGTGCGGGTGATTCGGCATCGGGCGATTCACCAATTGCGGCAGTGCATGGGGGTGGCGGCGTGAGCTGTGCGACTCCGATTGACGCGGGGGTTCTGGCGGACTATTGGCTGGGCGCGCTGGCTGGCTCCGAGGAAGAGGCGGTCGAACTTCATCTGCTCGATTGTGATGAGTGCGGGTTGCGGCTGCGTGAAGTGATGGCGCTGGCTGAGGGAGTCCGCAAGATTGCGCGGGAGGGTTCGCTGCGCATGGTGGTGGGCGATGTGTTTCTTGAGCGTGTCGCGGCGGAGGGGTTGCGGGTGCGTCAGTATACGCCTCCTGCGGGAGGCGGCGTCGAGTGCACTGTGACTGCCGAAGACGACCTTCTGATCGGGAGGCTGGCCGCGGATCTGAGCGGCGCGAAGCGGGTGGATCTTTGCATTTGCGATGAGCGCGGGGTGGAACAGATGCGGCTGGCGGACATTCCGGTTCATTCGGGAGTGGGTGAGGTGGTGTATCAGGAGTCCATGACGTTCGCTAAGGCGGCGCCTAGCATGAGGATGATTGCGCGTCTGGTGGGGTTCGATGAAGCGGGGGTGGAACGGGTGCTGGGGGAATATACTTTCAACCATACGCGTTCCCTGCCCGGGCCGGGCGCTTGGTGATGCTTTCCGGTTGTGCTAACAGCGCACGAGCCGGACCGGAGGTCCGGCGCGGACGTGGACGTCCGCCCCACTCACTATGACTAAGGTGGGTGGGATACTTTGTTTATGCGATTCAAAATTTGTTTCACGATAGCCTTGCTTGCGGCGTTTGCCGTGCCGACGTTCGCGCAGAGCGATGTTCCGGCGGCGTTGCTGGCGCACTTGAAGACTTCGCGCGCTTTCACTTTGAAAGTTGCTGAGCAGATGCCGGAGGCGACTTACGATTTCAAGCTCACGCCGCCACAGATGAGTTTTGCGGGGCAGATGGTGCACCTGTCGCAGGCGCTCGATGAATATCTGTCTGCTTTCCGCGGACAGAAGCCGAATCCGGGAAAGCCGGCCTCCATGAATAAGAAGGATGTGATCGCGTTTGTGGGGAAGTCCTTCGATGGCGCGATCGAAACTGTCTCTAAGTTAACGGCTGCGGATCTGGCGAAGACCTTCACCGGCGAGGAGGGGAAAATGAGCGGGTTGGAAATGATTATGGCGATGTTGGATCATACAACTCACCATCGTGCGTCGGCGGAGATGTATCTGCGGGCGAAGGGCATTACTCCAGCGGAGTATCAGTTCTGAACGAAACGGTGCGGATTCATGGATTCGCAACCAGAATGCCCTCTACTGCAGCACCAGCTTGACGCGCCGTCGGAATTCACGCCCGAGGACTTAGTGAACGCAGTCCGTGCGGCCAGAGACTTGCCGGATGCCGCAGTTCCTGCAATCTGCGCTCTGGATTTCGATGGCGATTTGACGGATTGGCTGGTCCGCGAGCGCCGGGTCACGCCTTTCGAGCCGTGGGCTTGTTTCCACACCAAGATGTATTTGCTAGAAATGGACGGCGCCCGCTATGGCATCATCGCGCGTACGATCGGAGGACCCTATTCGGTTTTGATTGCCGAGCAGCTCCGCGTTTCGGGCGCGCGCCTGATCCTGGGGCTTACGTCCGCCGGACGTGTCTCTCCATCGCTGCCGCTTCCCAGTTTTGTGGTGGCGACCAGCGCGGTGCGGGATGAGGGCACGTCGTTCCACTACCTTCCGCCGGCGGAGATGGTGGATTGCCCAACGCCCGTGAGCGATCTCTTAGTGGATGAGTTGAGCCGGCTAGGCCCGGCGGTCGTCAAGGGCTCCGTGTGGACAACCGATGCGCCTTACCGGGAAACGGCGGCTCAGCTTCAGCAGCATGCCGCGGCGGGCGTGCTGGCGGTCGAAATGCAAGCGGCATCGCTATTCGCCTTTGCCAGCAAGTGGAAGGCGAACGTCGGCGTGGTGGCACACGTTACGAATGCTGTCGATCATACCGACGAGCAGTTCGAGAAAGGTACGGACGCGGACAGTTTCCTGCTCCTGCAGGCGATGCTTCGCGCGGGGCGCCGGTACGTCGAAGGAGAGAGCCATGCACTACTTATTCATCCTGAATGATCCGCCTTACGGTACGGAGCGCAGTTACAACGGACTGCGGCTGGCCACGGCACTGCTGAAATCCCCAGATACATCCGTGTCGGTTTTCTTGATTGGAGACGCCGCGCCTTGTGCGTTAGCGGGACAAACCACGCCAACTGGATACTACAACGTGGAGCGGATGCTGAAGGTCCTGAAGTCCAAAGGAGCGCAAATCGGCGTGTGCGGTACCTGCATGGACGGCCGCGGCATCAAGGCGGAGATGCTGACCGAAGGCGCACAGCGCAGCAGTATGGATGAACTCGCCACCTGGACGACCGCGGCGGACAAGATATTGGTCTTTTGAATAAATGACCAAAGAACATTGGGAAACGGTCTACGCATCGAAGAGTGACGCGGAGTTGAGCTGGACCCAAGCGGAACCCCGCACGTCCTTATCGCTCATCGAAGAAGTATGCGCGGCGGGTAGGGTGATCGACGTGGGCGGCGGGGCCTCCGTGCTCGCCCAGCGGCTGTTAGAGCGCGGTTATTCGGTTACCGTTCTCGATATCTCGCAGATGGCGCTGGAGCGGGCTCGCAACCGCCTCGGGGACCGGGCGAGCGAGATTCACTGGATGGTCGCCGATGTCACGGCGAATCCGGATCTGGGCTCCTTCGACGTGTGGCATGACCGGGCGGTGTTCCACTTTCTCATCGCGCCGGCCGAGCGGGCGGCTTACATTGCTCTGCTGACGCGGACGGTTACGGCGGGCGGGCACGCTGTCATTGCGACGTTTGCGCTGGATGGGCCGGAGCGATGCAGTGGGCTCGAAACGCGCCGCTACGATGGGCAGATGCTCGCCGCGGAATTGGGGCCGCGATTCGAGCTGCTCAAAAGTCTTCCGGAGATGCATGTGACTCCGGGGGGCGGACGGCAGTCGTTTCAGTACAGCTTGTTCAGGCGGGTCTGATCTACTTCCCGACGTGGCGGGCGTAGGAATTATTCTCTGTGCAGACGTTCTCGAGGATGTCTTCTTGCGGGGCTAGGTCCCAAAGCATATTCATCTTCCAGGGCTTGGTGAAGGTGCCGGGGTCTTCGATCAGGAACTGCACATCCATGTGGCCGAAGTCGCGGCGGCGGTAGCGCTCGGTGACGTGGAGTTGCGGGGTGTGGGGGTAGTTATCGAGCCAGGACTGCTCGTTGAATCCGGTCACGTCGACGACTAAGGTGTCGCGTTCCCAATGTCCGATGGCGTGTCCCATCCAGGAGGGATTGAAGTTTTTGGGGTGGCTGCGGCCGTCGAGAAAAATTTGACGGAATTGCACTACATCATCCTCATTGAGCATCACCAGCAGCTTGGGAGTCTGCACGAATTTGCGGAGGAAGGGGCCGTTGTAGAGGATTCCGGAGGGAAGGCAGTAGCCCGAGGGGGAATCTTTGAAGGAGTTGGCCAGGCGGTCCTGGAAGATTTTCGCGGCCCACGGCAGGAGGTCAGGATGTTCCGGAAAGAGGTCGTTCTTGCCGTTCCAGACGCCGGAGAGATCGGGCGTGCCCCAGGCGGTGCGTGGCGCGGGACCTTTTAGTTTCACGGCTTGGTCGCGGATATTTGCGTTGTAGGTGTAGGGATCGTCGCCGAGTGTGGAGAGGTTGCCGTCTTCGAGGTGGATGTCGAAGGTGAGCTTCTGGCCTGAGGTGATGGCGAGGTCCGGCTTCACGAAGGGATTGAACGCGAAGCCCGGCATGAAGACCGAGATTTCGTAGCTTCCGGCGGGGACTCCGGTGAGAGTGTAGTCACCTTTGGCGGAGGCGATGGCGCGGAAGGTTGCGGCGGTCTTCATGTTCTTGGCTTGGACGGGGGCGCCGGGAACTGGCGCGCCGTGCGGACCCGTGACAGTGCCGCTGATGCTCGCGGCGGGCTGAGCGAAGGTGAAAACGGCGGCTACGCTTAGGATCGCGAGAATCTTCATAGGAGGATTATTGCGCATCCGCGGGGAACCTGTGGTAAGGTCAACCTTCAGCAGAAGAAGTGGGGGTTGCGACGCCGAAACGCCGTTTCATGGCGCGCACGATCTTCGGCGTTAGCCAAAAGAACACCACTAGAAACAGAATTACGATTCCAAGCATTACCACCGGAAACCAGGCGATCAGAAAGCTTGAACCAACGGCGACCGCATCTTCCGCCAGGCTCAGGACAATGTTCGAAAAAGGTTCGGGGCTTAGATTTGCCGTCGCACGCACGGCGGCTTTGGTGCCGTGCGAACTGAGGGCCACGCCTCCGCCCACTAGGAGGGCGATGATGCGCACTGCCGGGTCAGCATGTGAAAACGCGGCTGACGCCATTACCGCTCCTGCCGGAATGCGGATAAAGGTATGGATGGCGTCCCAAACGCTATCGACGGCTGGAATCTTGTCGGCGATAAACTCCACCACGTACATACCGGCAGCCACGCCGATCACCCACCGAGTTCCCCAGCACGCCGAGTTCGCCCGGCAAGTGCACCAGATCAAAACGCTGCAACAATCCCAGAGTGGCCACGGTGGCGTAGAGGCTGATTCCTGAAAGCCACGCCGACCCCATCGCCACCCCGAGCGTGCTCAACCAATCTGTCATAAGTGAAAATGAAACGAAGACTCAGGCAACGAGGTTCATCTTTTGCTGACCGGTTCGGTCTTGATCGAGCGAGGTGATGCGGGAATTCGTTCCCCTGCGCCGCTGCCCTCGGCTCACTTGAACCGTTGCGGTTGATGCCGAGGCCATGGGATTCGCAGGTCCACAAAAGGTATCTTGCACGGGCTTCGACGCATTCGTACCACTCGTTCGGACGCGCACGGAGCCGCTTGGGGCTGACGGATCGCTCGTCCTCTTGGCCGGGGATTTCTCCCCGGCTCCAGCGACCTACCCGGAAGTCGTAACGGAATAGGTGTGCCACACTGTTCGTAAGGTCATCATGGCGCGATTCTTGCTACCGCTTTTGCTCCTATTACCTGCCTGGGCAACTGAGCCGACCAAAATAGTGATGTTCGAACGGGGTTATCAGTCTGACCACGTGCCCGCCTTTGACCACGGCTACTTGCTGTTTACCGAGCGTACGAGCGGCTTTGAGGTTTGGGGGCCGGATGGGTTGCGGCGTTTTTTTGCCTTCGTCGAAAATCCCGTAGGCGCAAGCGTCACGAGTTTGGCGGTGGATTCCGATGGGTCGGTTGCCGCTGGTTTCGGATATCCGGGGCCCCGGGGTTACAGCGGCGGTATCGCCTATTTTGATCCTTCAGGGAAACAGACGCGGTTCGTCGACACCGGGAAGTACATGCCGGCGCACGTGTGCTTCGATCAGTATCATTCGCTATGGACCTTCGGTTGGCAGCGCGATTCGTCGGGCGATTATGAAGAGCCAAGTGACTACATGATGTTTCGCAAGTATTCTGCGGATGGCAAGGAAGCTGGCCGGTACGGTCCGCGTTCGATCATCCCAGTGAGGGGATTGGAGCCGGGTGGTGCATCAATCGGAGCGTGGAGGCTGCGAGTTGCGGATGATCGAGTCGGCGCCCTTGCCGAATCAGGCAGCAGTGGTTGGGCAAACCAGGTGTGGATCGAGCTCGGGCTGGACGGCCATCTAATCGGGAAATGGGCTATGGGCAGAGACTTGCAGGGAGGGCTCGCATTCACTAGCGATGCCCGGCTATGCCGGCAGACGCCGGGCAAGACGATCCCTGGCATTGAGTGTTTTGATCGAGGCGTGCGCGTTTGGAAAAGTGCTGGTGATGCACCAGTGAGTGGATTGCTGTTAGGTGCGCAGGGGGACGAACTCGTTTTCAGCCGTGACGAGGGCGTACTCCGCCTTTATTGGGTCAAGGTTCCTTGAGGGGAAGATGACACGCTACTTCTTAAATCCCAAGCCGTCGCCTTAGCGAAATCGACATGCAAAAACGTTGAGATACAACGGGCCTGCCGGACTGTAAGCCGGTTTCTGTACTCTTCGTTGCCGAAGAGTGGCAGCCATTCCTCTTGGCCGGGGATCTCTCCCCGGCTCCAGCGACCTACCCGGAAGTCCTAACGGAGCGGACCGCTCCTGCTCCCCTATTTGGTCTTGCTCCGCATGGGGTTTGCCCTGCCAGCGCGCATTACTGCGGTTACTGATCTGACGCCTTCCTCTGGAGTTCTAGAATCTGCCCTCTGACCTTGAGCATTTCCTGTGATGAATTGGGATCGTACTTGGCGGCCTCGACGGCCTCGTCATTCCAGGCTATGGCTTGTTTAAAGTCGTTGTGCTGCGCTAGCGAAATGGCGGCGCGACTCATGTTCCATGCGTGCTGCCAGCCGGAGCTTCCGGTCCATTTGCGGGAGGTGTCGACGAACGCTAACCACAATGGACGCCCTTCGTCTGGATGCCCGGCTTGGTCACAGAAGTCAGCCGTGCGTGCATATTCTTCGGCGACATCCTGGCTTTGCTCTCCGTATATGGTCATCTTGAGTTGGAGCAAGGTTCGACGTATCGCGAGTGCGCTTGCAAACTGGCCGGGCGGCAAGAAAACGATTTTGCGCAGCAGCACGTTCTCCAGTTGAATGGAATCGACGCCGCGCGTGGAACGGATTAAGGTTTCGGCGCGTTCGAGCACCTCGGGGCGGTTGGGATAGGACGCTGTCAAAATCGCCTGCACGCTCGCATCGCTGTCGGGGCCGGTTAGTCTTGCTACCTCGCGAATGCGCCAGTCCGCAACCAAGCGGCGATCCGGCTCTGGGTTCCACTGGACGAATTGAGCAACGCGATCGATTAAGGTTAGTGCCCCTTTACCGGACGCTTGCTCGGCAATGGCCATGGCCTTTTGAGCCATCGTCATGTCGATAGGGCGGGGATTCACGGTGGTAAACCGTCCATTGAATTCCTTGATGATTTCGTTGAAGCTTTGCAGCATGTCTTTTGGGAAGGCGGGGCCGTAGGCTTGAGAGCGTGCGGCTTCGCTCGATAGCAGGTTCACTTCTTCGAAGTTGCCAGCCAACCTTTGCAGTTCGGCTCGCTGGGTCAGCGCTGCTGAAAACCAGTCCCGGAGCAGCGGGAATGCTAGCGCGACCCTTTCGAGTTCCACCAGCGTCTGTTCGGCCTCTTCCTTTTGACCCTGTCGGCCAAGTTCGAACGCTAAATAGTCGAGGTCTGCCGCGTATTCGAGACTTCCCTGCCCGCTCAGCTTGCGGGCCTGTTCCACGTTCACGCGCGCGGCCCGCAGCGCGTCGGCGCCCCGTCCGTTTTCGAGGAGAGCCCAGGTGAGGGCGATGCGAGCTTCCCGGGTGACGTCGAGCCTGGCTATCGCGGGTCCGATGAGCGGGGCCAAGTTGTTTCGCAAACGGTCCGCGTCCTGGGGCCGGAGGTCGCTGTTGGCGATACTCGCTTCCAGCAAGGTGTAGAGGAGTTCGTAAAATGGGTGGTGCTCTTTGCGGGCTTGCATGACGCCGTCGCGGCTGACTTGGGCGGCGTCGGACATCCGTCCGTGAATCCGGAAAAAGACGATCAGGGCGTAGCGCGGGTCCCAGATGGGCAGGTGAATGCGCCGGGACCCGGGTGCATAGAGCAGCGGAGCGGGCCACGCGCGCATATCGGGGCGCGGCTGGCTGAGGGCTCGCCGGTAGAGGGACTCGGCGTCGCTCAGGTGGCCTACTTGCTCGGTCTCGAGCGCCAGAGAAATTAACTCGGCAGAATAGAGGCGGCTCCTATGGGGCTGGGCTTCCTCGACGCGCACAGCTTCTTTCCAGGCTGCCTCCGATGCGACTTGGCGCTGCTCGCCATCAAAGAGCAGTGCGTGGTCGATTGCCAAATCCCTTTGGATGGCGGGAAGTTTTCGGGCGGCCTGGTTGGCGCGAAGGTAGAGTTGGTCGGCTTGGAGGATGTGCCCTAGGTGATGATAGGCTCCGGCGGCGGTGGCGACGCCAGGAACATAGCCGGGGGCTTGCGGGCCGGCAGACATGACGGCGGCTAAGGCGCTTTCGATGAGCTGAAGTTCGCGGTTCGGGTCCCCTTGTTGATCCGCCTGCCAAGCTTGTTCAAACAAAGTGTTCCATGCGGGAGGATTGCGGGGTTGTGCGGGGCAGGGTTGGGGAGCGGTTAACAGGAAGGCCAGGAACGAGAAGAGGCTGGCAAAGCAACGAGTTTTATAGTCGATCTTTGAATGCTGTCCTTCCCGATCCATCAAGCGCTTGGACGGCAATCGCACGCCTGCGGTTGCACCTTTTTCGTTGGCTTCCTTAAACGGGCCTGCCGGACTGTAAGCCGGTTTCTGTACTCTTCGTTGCCGAAGAGTGGCAGCCATTCCTCTTGGCCGGGGATCTCTCCCCGGCTCCAGCGACCTACCCGGAAGTCCTAACGGAGCGGACCGCTCCTGCTCCCCTATTTGGTCTTGCTCCGCATGGGGTTTGCCCTGCCAGCGCGCATTACTGCGGCCGCGGTGCGCTCTTACCGCACCTTTTCACCCTTACCTGGCAGTTGCCTGCCCGGCGGTATTGTTTTCTGTGGCACTATCCGTAAAGCCCGCTTTGAGCGAACCCCCCCGGCCGTTAGCCGGCATGTTGTCCTATGGAGACCGGACTTTCCTCCCGCTCACTCGGGTTGCCCCGCGCGAGCCAGCGGCTGCCCGTCCGGCAGGCCCGCATTCATTATGGGGGGTGCGGTGAGCTAGGGGCAAGCTGGTCTAGTGGAATCGTCACAGACTGACGAAACGTGTATAGGGTCTGAAGTATCTGCCAAGTATCTGTTCATTCAGGAATTTCGACCCTTACTTGCAGATGATGGTCGATTTCAAAACACGCCATTGTTTTTAGAGAGGTAACAGGAGGGGATACCTATGTTTCAACGATTTGCCGCCATAATGGCGGTCCCTATACTTGCGGTCAGCCTGTTTGGGCAAGGGATCGATACCCAAGCCACGAAGGACGACTGGGAAGAGATTAACTTTGACTACAATTCGTCGGTTCTGGTGGACGGGTTCCCTAGCCTGCTGCGGCTGAGTGAACTGCTACAGAAGAATCCGGGATACAAAGTCAGGATTGAGGGGCACACCGATACCATCGGCGACAGCGCTTATAACAACAAGCTGGGCCTCGCGCGGTCGAGTGCGGTGCGCGATTTTCTGGTGAAGTATGGAGCGCGGGCCGGGCAGATCGAGGTGAGTTCGCGCGGGAAGCTGGACCCCAAGTATGCCGGTGAGAAGAGCACGTACGTGCGTACCGATGAAGCGCGCTGGATGAACCGGCGCGTGGCGCTGACGGTTCTCGACGACCAGGGGCGGACGGTGGGCGCGGGCGGCGCGGGCGATGCGATTCGTGCGATTCAACCGCCTCCTGCGACGGCGGGGCTGGCGGATTGCTGCAGCGAGGTACTGAAGCGTCTGGATAAACTCGACGCCATCGAGCGCATGCTGATGGATCTGGCGGATCAGAACAAGAAGCTGGCGGATGAAGTGGCGCGGTTGCGATCGAATCAGGATTCGATGGCGGGACGGTTGAATCAGCCGCCTCCACCGCCAGTTGCGGCGCCGCCGACTACTCAGGAAGTAGCGAAGGCGGTGACCGACGCCATCGATAAGAAGACGCCGCCGAAGTTCCAGTTGCTGGGGATGAACGTCGGCGCCGACAGCAACGGCGATGTGACGTTCACAGGCAAGGGGCGCTACTTTGCGCCGTTCGGGAACAACTATGCGTTTCAGTCAGAGGGTGAGTACTTCTATAACAAAGGCCAGCGCGAGGGGCAGTTCGACATGGGGCTGGTCGACCGTATCGGCCGCTTCCAGGCGGGGCTGTTTTCGAGCTTCAAGCACGTCAATCTGACCGGCTATCAAACCGGCGGCACGTTGGGCGAGGGCGCGGTCACCTTGGAATACCTGTTCAAGTGGGGCAAGGTGGGCGTTTTCGGGACCAAGGCGTTTCTGGATGACGCGCTGGTGAATAGCGCTAACGTGGTTACGCCCGCGGGCGCCATCATGAACAACCTGTTCAACGAGACTTACCTGCGCGTGGTGGATCAGGCCGGCATGAGCGGTACGTTCCCGCTCTTCGGCAAGAACTACGCCGAAGGGAATCTGGGGTATCTGCGCAGCACCACGGCAGGGGACCGCTTGGGCGGCACACTGCGTTTGATTTTCCCGGTGAGCAATAAGATCGCGTTTACGCTCGAAGGCGGGATGAACGAGACGCTGCTGGGCCCAGGCAACGACGGGCGCGTGGTGGCGGGCTTACAGTTCGGCAGTCCGACCCGGCCGAGAGACTACCTGGATTCTCCGCACCCGGTGCCGGTGCAGATTCCGCGCGTGCGCTATGAAGTGTTGACGCGCACGGTGCGCAAGGGCAACGCGGCTCCGGTGGCGGATGCGGGTCCCAACCAGATTCTGCCGGGAGCGCAAACGGTGACGCTGAACGGGTCGGCTTCCTACGATCCGGATGGCGATCCGATCACTTATCAGTGGGTGCAGGAAGCGGGACCGGGCGTGACGCTTTCGGCGCCTACCGCCGCCATTACTACCTTTGCCGCGGCCGCGGGGCAGAATTACAGCTTCCGCCTGACGGTGAAGGATCCTTACGGCGCGCAGGGAATCGCGCGGGTGAGCATCAGTCCGGGCGCAAGTTCGGCGCCGCTGATCGTCGCTTTCACGGCGAATCCGACTAGTATCAATGCCGGACAATCGTCGACATTGAGCTGGCAGGTGCAGAACGCGGACACGGTGACCATCACCAGCTTAGGCACGGTGGCGTTGACCGGTTCGCAAGCGGTGACGCCGGCGACCACTACTACTTACACGTTGACCGCTACGCATGGGACGCAAACGGCTACCGCTAACGCTACCGTGACCGTGAATACGGGAACGGGCGGCGGACTGCCGGTGATCGTCAGCTTCGCGCCGAATCCGGCTACCATCGATTTCGGGCAGAGCTCGGTGCTGTCCTGGGTGGTGCAGAACGCTACCACGGTGACCGTCAGCACGATCGGGACAGTGGGGCTTACCGGCTCGCACTCGATTTCGCCGGCGGCGACCACTAGCTATACCATCACGGCTTCAAACGCCAACGGTACGGTTACGGCGAACACCACGCTCACGGTGATTACGTCGGTGCAGATCATCTCGTTTACGGCGACACCTTCGAGCACTACGTCGGGGGCGCCGGTGGTTCTGGTATGCGAGACTAAGGGCGCTGTGACGGTGAACGTGAACGGGGTTGTGTTCACGACGCCTACCGCGGTGGAATCGACGCACGTGATTCAGACCACCACTTACAACTGCACCGCGACGGCGGCGGATGGGCAGACGGCTTCGGCACAAACTACAGTGACCGTGGCCGGGCCTATCGATCCGTGATCGACGGCTGATGTAAAGAGAAAAGGGCAGGTCCGGTAATCGGGCCTGCCCTATTTTTTTGATCGGAAGGAACGGACTACTCGGGATCGCGAGTCCGCTTTTTACGGTTGCGTTTACGCGCTAGCGCTTCTTTGGTGCGTTTCTTTTCACCGGGTTTCAAGTAGAAGGAATGCCGCTTAATTTCCTTGATGATGTCCTCAGTTTGCACTTTGCGCTTGAAACGGCGGAGCGCGCTCTCCAGGGTTTCTCCATCCTGGACGTGTACTTCAGCCAATCGTAATTCACCTGCCTCTCGGATATGAAATCCCAGAATAGCAGGCGGTTATCGGCCCTTGCTTAACTTGCGGAAGTACTCGGCTACGGCGTCGGTGTAACCGGGGGCTACGCGGTCAGCGCCGCCGCTACGGACTTGGCCGGACTCGGTTTCCGCCGACGAGCGGCGCAACTGAACTTCCAGGGCCTCCAGTTTCGGTAGAATTTCGCGGGCGATGCGGGCTTCTAGTTCGTCCGAGGCGGTGTTGCCGACGCTGAGGCGCGAGAGGTCGCGGCTCAGGTCCTGCACGTCGCGGCTGAGTTCGGGGTCGCCTTGCACGCGGTCGCGCAGGTCGTTCATTTGCGCTTGCGCGTCGCGGACGAGATTGCCGGGCTCGACGGAGCCGGGGCCGCCGTTGGGCTCGTAAATACCTTCGGGCTGGAAGCGGCCGAAGCCGTTGCCGAAGCCGCCGCCGAGGCGTCCGCCAGCTTGTTGTCCGCCCTGCCTGCCGCCGCCTTGCTGACCGCCACCCTGCTGGCCCTGGCCGGCTTGTTGACCACCTTGCTTGCCTTGTCCACCCTGCTGTCCTTGGCCGTTTTGACCGCCTTGCTGGCCTTGACCGCCTTGTTTACCCTGGCCATTTTGCTGAGAGCGCTGCTGCATCTCCTGGATCTGGCTGCGCAGGCGTTCGAGGCGCGCGAGTTCCTGCTCCATGCCGGGGTTCTTGTCGTTACCGGGCTGGGCGTTGGGATTCACGGCGGCCTGCGCGGCTTTGAGATCGCGGCTGAGCTGTTCGAGCGACTGCGTGATGGGAGCTTCGCGCGGCACCATCAACTGGCCTTGGCCTTCGCGAATGTAGCGCGCGGAATACTGCATGCGCATTTTGGTTTCGTTCTGCTGGATGTCGCTGAGGCCGTCGCGCACGCGCGCCGAGGCGGCGGGCTGGGTACCGGCGAGGTCGCGCGCGGCTTTCTGCATGTCGCGCTCGAGTTGGTCGACGGCTTGCGCCATCTTGTCTTTTTCTTCGGCGAGCTGGCGCTGCTGGGTGAGGCCGGGACGCTGCTGAGTCCCGTTGCGTGCCTGCTGGCCGTCGCCGAAGGCTTGCTTCAGGCGCTGTTCGAAGTCCTTCTGCTGATCTTTCAGACCTTCGGCGCGCTGCGACAGGTCGTCAACCTGCGACGACGCCTGCTGCTGCCGCATGCCGTTCATCATGCGCTGGGCTTCGGCCAGACGCTCGGCGGCGCGGCGCGCTTCGGCTTGCGCACCAGCGGAACCTTGTTGGCCGGGTTGCTGCGCGGAGTTCTGGGCGGAGCGCATGTCGTTCAGAGCTTGGTTGAGTCGGTCGAGCGCCTGCTGCAACTGCTGCTGGTTCTGCTGATTTTGCTGGCGCTGCTGGCTGCGGCTCTGTTGCTGGCCGCCTTGCTGTCCAGATTGTCCGGACTGGCCCGATTGCCCAGACGACGATTGGGACTGCTGACCTTGTTGTCCCTGCTGGCCCTGTTGCCCTTGCTGCTGCAACTGCTCCATCTGCTTGCGCAGCTCTTCGGCCTCGCGGCGCAGCATTTCTTGCTGCCAGCGCTGTTCGAAGGATTGCTGCTTGTTCTGGTTCTGCTGCTGCGCCAATTCTTTTTGACGGCGCGCGAGGTCGCTCAAACGCTGCAAGGCTTCGTCGGCTTCCTTTTGGCGCTGTTCGGCGGAGCTGCCGCCGCGTTGGCCGGTCTCATACTGATTCTTTTCGCGATCGAGTTCGAGATCGAACATGCTGGAGAGATCGCGGCCGGCGTTCTGGCCGCCGCCTCCGCCACCACCGCCGCCAAAGGCGACCTGGATATCACGGAAGGTGGCTTCGGCGCGCAGCAAATGCTGCAGCGCACGCTGCTCGGGACCGAGCGCGTCTTTCCAGTTTTGTCCCTTGAGCTTCTCGGACGCCGGATCCATTTCGGCCGCGGCGGCTTCGAGGTCCTTTACGAAATTCTGAAATTCCTGATTGGCTCCGGCCAACTGGCGGCTGCGCGAGCGTTGCGCCAGCGACTGCGCCTGTTCCTTCAACTTGGTCTGTATTTCGGCCAGGAAGCGGGCGTTCTCGGCGGCCTTGTCTTTGGCGTTGCCGCGCAGCTCGTTCCAGGTGGCCGCGATGATTTCTTTCTGGCGCTGCGAAATCTCACTGCCGTCGTCGTTGCCGCCACCGCCTCCACCGCCGCCTCCCTGCTGCTGCGATTGGGTGTAATTGCGTTCGAAGGGCTGGGCTTCGACAAACAGCATGTCGGTGCGGGAAGTCACGCGCGCGTCTTTCGCGGTGGCGTACATGGCGATGACGTCGCCGGCCTCCATCTTGTAATCTTCGAGGGCGATGAGAGTTTTGCCGGAGGCATTCTTCACGCCGCTCGAGTTCGGCATGGTGACCACTTTTTCAGGGCCGCCGTTGACGGAGTAGTGTAACTCGACGCCCTGCAGGGCGAAGTCGTCGTTGGCCTCGACGGTGACTCCGACTTCTTCGATGGGGTTGACGCGGGCATCGGAACCGGGATGCGTGATCTTCACGGTGGGCGCGTTGTCGACGCGGGCTTCGATGAAGTAGTCTTCGCTCAGGCGGACGCTTTCACCCTGTTCTTTGGCGGCGAAGTGAAACACGCCGTCCTTCTGAATGGGGACTTGCGCGGTCAGAGTGCCGTCGCCGCGCGATTCGAGCGCGATGTGCGAGCCGTCGTCGACTTCAATCAGGCCGTTGGTAAGAGGGCGGTCCGTGGTCACGGTGAGTTCGGCGGTGGTGCCAGTGACGGCGCGCAAGTCACCGCCGGGATCTTCGACGACGTCTTTCGCCCCTAGCCAGCTTGGGAAATGATAGGTGACTTTGATGCGCTTGATGCCGGGGAGGTCGACTACATCCAGTTTGTAAGTTTTCGATTTCACGCCGGAGGCTTCGACATAGTATTCGACGGGCTCGGGCAAGCCGGCGAACAGGAACTCATAGGAGGTGCCGTTGCGCGGAACCATTTGCGCTTCTTCCCACTTGGCCGTGCTGGCGTATTTCGCGAACAGGCGGACTTGTGGGGCTTCGAAGGTCAACTGCGCGGTGACGACTTGATCCGACTTGCGGCGAATTAACTTGTTGCCGGGTTGAACGGTGATGTCGTAGAACTTGGCAGCTCCGGCTCGGGGCGACCCGGCCCATAGCAAGGATGCGCCGTATCCGAGGAAACCGGGGCCGGCCAGGATCAGCCACAGCAACACTGCGCCGGCGGCGCCAGCGGAGGTAGCGAGTGCGAAGATCGACTTGCGTGGGGCTACGCGTTCGGGTTCGGTTCGGGCGGCGACGGACATGGTGTCCATGGCCAACAGGTCGAGCATAGGATCGCGATTTTCACTGCGCTCGACATAGGTGAGCAGGCGTTCTTGAAATTCTGGGAACGAAGTTTCGGCGCGGCCTGCCGCTTTGCGGCGATTGAGATGCAGCAGCGGGATCACTAGCGCGAAACCGACGGCGGTGGCTAGCGCGATGAACAGCACCACGCGAGCGACGGTCATGCTGGTGGAGGAAAATGCTAGCGCGTTGGTGATCAGGACGAGGGCGATGGTGGCGCCCAGCGCGACGCCGGCGGCGACTGCGGCGCCTTTGGACACGGCGAGCCAGCGCATGCGCTTCTCGAGACCTTGCAGATATTGATTCAGTTGGTCGCGCGTGTTCATGCCGCCTCCCTCTTCATCTCGTCCCGTTGAGGCGCCGAAGGCCGCAGAAATCCATCCGCGACTACCGATTCGGCTACCGCTACTCCTAACAATAACAATAAAATGTAGGGCCAGAGGCCCCACGGTTTGTCGGCCGCATCCGGCGCGCCGGGGGTTCCGCCGGAGGGCGTGGAATCGGTGCTGCCAGTGCCTTTCCACAGGTCCAGAGTCTCGGGCGGGATGGTCGCCAGGTCGGATTCGCGGCGGTCGGCGTGGGCGGCTACAAGACTGCGGCGGCCGGCGGCGGTTTTGATTTCATAGAAGCCTTCGCGGTCGAGGGCGAAGTTACGGGCCTTGACGGCTTCTTCCAGCGAGAGCACGCGTTTGCCGTCGGGGTCGAGCACTTCGGCGGCGGCGCCTTTGCCGTCTCCGGTGCGCAATTCGACGTAGGAATCGACGGCGACGTTCACGGGCTGTTCGGCTCCGCCACCGCCCAGGTAGAGGGCGGTTTGGGCTACGAACGGGACCCAGGAGGCGTGGATCGGGAGGTCGTTCAGGACGTTGTCGAACGTCGAGGTGAAGGCTAGTACTTTGCCTTCGCCGATGGTGCGTTCCAGGACCAGCGGGGTGCCGTCGTTTAGTTTGGCTAGCACACGGGACTTCGCGGCAGTCACGTGGATGGCTTGGTAGAACTTGACGCCGTTGAAGCGGTCGACGCTGCGCAGGGCGGGATGGCCGGAGTCGATGTCGGTAACGGTGAGGAAGAGGTCGCCTTCGCGGCCGGCGTAGCTCGAAGTTTGGATGGCTTCGTCGAGCACGGGGACACGGGGAAGCACGGCGGAACCGGGGCCTAGCGCTACCAAGACGGAGCCGCCGGCGTTTACGTAATGTTCGAGTGCGCTTTCGAGATTCTGCGGGACGCTGGCGGGATCGTTCACCACTACGAAGGCGAAGCTCGAAAAGTTGGCGGCAGCGGCGGCTTCGGGACGCTGGGTGTCCATTTGGAATCCGCCGTCGCCGGAGGAATCGAGCGCGGTGCGGAAGTACAGTTCGGCACGCGGACGACGGCCGTCGTCGATGAACAGGACCTTGCGCGGATCGGTGCGTTCGGTGGAGAAGAAATAACGATCGTCACCGGGGAGCGTATCGGCGGCGTCGATGCGGACTTCGCCTTTGCTGAAACCGTAGGGGGCTTCGAGTCCCAGGAATTCGACTTGCGCGCGGCCGTTTTCGGGGACGTCGACACTTTTGCTCTGCAATTCCCGGCCGTTGAGCAGCAGGGTCACGTTGCGCTTGGCCGCGGGCGTGCCGAAGCCGGTGACGGTGGCTTGGATCTTGACGCGCTTGGGGTCGAAGACGCGGCGGGGGGCGACTACGTTTTCGAGGGTCCAGTTCTTTTCGGGAACGCCCACTTGATGAAAGATGAGCGTAGTTCCGGGGGCCAGGCGCAGATCGGTGAACCCGGGGGGCATGGCGGATTTCTGCATATCGCTCGCCAGGTGGACTTCGAGCGGCATCTTTTGGCCTTCGCTCAGCGTGCGCAGATAGCGGGCGAGTTCACCGTAAGACGCGCGGCTATCGCTGGGCTGGACGGCGGCGACGGCGGCGCGCAGAGCTCCGGGATCGTTGACGACCTGCGTCAACGACTGCACTTGTCCCGCGAGCGCGATTACTTGCGCTTGATCGCCGGGCTTGAGATTGTTCAAGACTTGTAGCGCTTGCTCTTTCGCGCGGGCGAGGCGGTCGCCGTCGCGCATGCTGAAGGAGCGGTCGATGGCGATCACCGTCAGCTTCTTGCCGTCGGACGCGGCGGCGGAGCGGCGGATGAAGGGGCTGGCGAAGAGCAGCGCCAACAGCAGGATCATCAGCGTGCGCAGAACGAACAATAGGATGTGATCCAGGCGGCGGTGTTTTACGGAACTGGTCTCGCGGTACTCAAAAAACATCAGCGAGGGGAAGAGTTTGGGATCGGTTTTGTGGCGCTTCAGTAAGTGCAGCCAGATGGGCAATCCTACTGCCACCGCTCCCGCTAAAAACCAGGGAGTGAAGAAACCCATTTACATGCGCCCCCTGCGAATGGCCAGATACTCACGCAACGCGGCGTCTAGCGGACGGCCGGTGTCGATCAGGAAATAGTCCAGGCCTGCTCCCTTGGCTTTCGAGCGAATTTCTTCCAGATGCGCATCGATCTTGGCGGGGTATTCTTTGGACGCGTATTCGGGGGAGACTTCGAGAGTCGCGCCGGATTCCAGGTCTTCTAGCAATGCCGGGTCACGGAACTTGGGGCGGATCTCCTCGGGATCAAGCACATGGAACAGCACTACTTCATTGCCGTGGAAGCGCAGCGGGGCGATGGTCTTGATCACTTGCTCGGGCGGTTCCCAGAAATCCGAAATCACCGCGATGAGGCCGCGGCGGTGGAGAAATTCGCGCACGTGGGAGAAGGGTTTCTCGTAATCAGTCCGGTTGCCGACTTCGGCTTTTTCTACGGCGTGCAGCAGGCGCGCTAGTTGTCCCTGACGCGTCGAGGGCGGCACGAAGTTGCGCACTTCGTCGTCGAATATGATCAGGCCCGCTGCGTCGCGCTGCATCTTTGCCAGGTAGCAGAGCGATGCGGTGAGATAGCGCGAATATTCCAGCTTGTCGATCTTGTGAGACGTGAACTTCATTGACCGGCTGCAATCGAGCAGGATGGTCAACTGGCAATTGGTCTCGCCGCGATAGCGCTTGAGGTAGGCGCGCTCGGTACGCGCGAACACGTTCCAATCGACGTGCCGCAGGTCGTCGCCGGGGGTGTAGGCGCGGTATTCGGCGAACTCCTGGCTGAAACCGAAATCGGGCGAGCGATGGAGTCCGGCGACGAAGCCATCGACTACGGTGCGCGCCACTAAATCCAGACCGGAGATGCCGGCAAGAGTGGTCGGGTCTAAGAAACGCTGCAGCATTCGGGGACGCCCAAGCGCCTATTCTCTAGGCGCGGGCATGGCCTCCAGCAATTTGCTCAAGATGTCGTCCTGCGTCAGGTGGTCGGACTCGGCTTGGAAGTTCAGCAGAATGCGATGGCGCAAGATGGGCTTCATGAGGACGGTGATATCCTCATACGTAACGTGATAACGGCGCTTCATCAACGCCCGGGCTTTGGCCGCCAGTACTAAGAATTGCGCCGCGCGGACGCTAGCGCCGAAGTTCACGTACTTCTTCACGAAGTCGGGCGCGGAGGGATCGGTGGCGCGGGTGGCGCGCACCAGGTTCACGGCGTAGCGCGCGATGGAATCGGCGATGGGCACCATGCGGACTACCTGCTGGAAGTCCAGAATTTCTTCGGCGTTGGTGACGGGCTCGGCTTGGGCGATGTGGGTGGTGGTGGTGAGGTCCAGCACTTTGAGTTCGTGGTCGGCCGAAAGGTAATCCAGCAGCACATTAAAGATGAAGCGGTCGAGCTGCGCTTCGGGCAGCGGGTAGGTGCCTTCGAGCTCGATGGGGTTCTGCGTGGCCAGCACGAAAAACGGTGGCTTGATGGTGTACTGATTGCCGCGCACGGTGCAGGAGCGTTCCTGCATGGCTTCGAGGAGCGCCGATTGGGTTTTGGGTGGCGTGCGGTTGATTTCGTCGGCCAGCAGGACGTTTGAGAAGATCGGACCGGGCACGAAAGTCCAGGTGCGGCGTCCGGTGGTGGGATCTTCTTCGATGATGTCGGTGCCGGTGATGTCGGAGGGCATCAAGTCAGGCGTAAATTGGATGCGGCGGAATTCCAGGCCTAGCGCCGACGCGAGCGTACGTACCAGCAGCGTTTTAGCGGTGCCCGGCAAGCCTGTGATCAAGCAGTGTCCGCCGACAAACAACGCGACCATTACCTGATCGATCACCTCTTCCTGTCCCACGATCACCCTGCGAACCTGGGAAATGATGGCTTCTTGAGCCTTCTGGAAACGCGCGATCCGTTCCTGCAAACCGGCGGCGTCTGTCATGTTTTCTGCGGGTGTGGACATTTGGGTTTTATTCTTTCCCACTCAGTTCTAACAAAAGTTTTTGTGCCGGTTTAAAACCGGGCGCGGCTTCGAGCGAGGATATCACTTCTTCGCGCGCGTCGTCCAAGCGATTTTCCATTTTGTAGGCGACGGCGAGTCCCAGGTGCGCGGCGGCGGGGTCTGTCGGCTTCAGGTTTAACACGGCTTGATACTCGCGGGCGGCGACTTTGGCGTTGCCGAGATCGAGACTGATCGCGCCCAGGCGGCTGTGCGCTTCTTCGTCGGCCAGATAGATCAAGTTCAGGCGCTCGAGCACGGCGGCGGCATCCTTCTTGCGGCCTTGTTCGAGGAGAAGCTCGGAAAGCTGCTTCAGCGTCTCGGGATCGCGCCCGCCGATTTTCGAGTAACGCTCCAGTTCGGCCATGGCTTTAAGCTTGTCGCCTTTGGCCAACCATGCTTGGGACAGGAATTCGTAGACGCTGCCTTTTTCGACGTACTCGGTGTACATGTCGCGGATGGCTTCGCCTTCCTTGATGGCGTCGTCCCACTTCTTGTCTTTGACAAGACCAGAGAGTACGCGCACGCGTTTGCGCCACTCGTCGAAGTTGTCGACGGTCTTTTGCGTTTGCGGCTCCAGCCACGCCATGAATTTCTTGTCGAATTCCTCGGGCTTCATGTGCAGCTCTTTTTCGATCACTTCGGGAGTGGTCAGCTTGTCGCCGAAGTCGTGGAGCATGGCGATTAGCTTGTCGTAGCCCCATTCCTGGGCGATGAAACTGCAGATCTTGCCGCCTTGGAAATAGGAAACGGTCACCTGCTCGGGGTAGGTCGGGTGCATGAATCCGCGATCCAGATCGGCGATGGGCAGAAGTTTTTTGCCTTTGATGGCGTTGATGGCGCCGGGGTCCAGGCGATCGCCCCAATCGGGAGCCGCAGCGGTTTCTTCGTAGACGGCGAGACCTTCGGTGAACCAGCGGGGGACGCGATGGTTAGTCATCTCGAGCGCGTATACGTGGCTGAGTTCGTGCCACATGGTGCTGGCCCAATGCCACTGGCCGGGGGGACGCGCGCTGGGCGAATCCATGGCGACTACGTAGCCGAAGGTGACGCCTAACGCGCCTAATCCGGGCATGCCGAGCGTGCGGACGGCGAAGTCGTCGTGATTGGGATAGGCTTCGATCTGCACGGGCCGCGTCAGCTTGTAGTGGTACTTCTTTTCGTAGGTGGCGAGGGCGCGGTCGAATTCCTCTTGGAAATAAGGGTCGAGCAGCGCGGATTCTTTTTTGCTGAGACGCAGGATAGTGGTGGGCGTGCGGAAGGTGTCGTAGTTCTTATAGCTATCGAGCAGGCGCAGCGAGTTCACGGTCTCCGGGTTCTGGTAGCCGGCGGTGTAGGCCTGTTCGAGTTGCTTGCGGGCTTCGTCTTCCTGACCCAGGCGCATCATATTGACGCCCATGTCGGAGCGCGCGCTGTTCAGGCCGGGATCGAGTTCGAGCGCCTTACGGTATTGCGCGATGCCTTCCTCGTAACGCCGGTTGATGATGAAAAAATGCGCCGCGATGGCGTAAGCGTTGCCGTAGTGCGGATTGATTTCCAGGACCTTTGTCATCCAGGAGGACGTGCCTTTGTCATCGAGGAGGTCCATGGTGCCGAGCACTGCCATGGCGTCGAGCGCTTCCGGATAAATGTCGAGAGCCTTGTGCGCGGCTTCGGCAGCTTTGGTAGGGTTGGCGTCTTCGAGATGCACGCGGGAAATGATTTCGTAGGCTTCGTAAACTTTGGGATCGGCCTTCAGGGCTTTCTCGGCGAAGCTGATGGCCTGGCCTTCGAACTGTTCGCCGGCTACCAGGGCCAGGCCTAACAGCGCGGGGGCGTAGTCTTCCTTGATGTGGATGGCCTCCTGGAACAGGTCCTGCGCTTCGGATGCTTGCCAGTGCTCCAGGTACATGCGGCCCCAGCGCGCGCGGGGCGCGGGGTCTTTGTCGCGGAGTTTGGTGGCGGCGCGGAAGGCGTCGTTGGCGGATTTGTAGTCGCCCATGCCCCAGAAGCCTTCGGCTTGGACGGCGGGGTCGAGCGCGCGGGTCAGACGCTGGTAGCAGGCGCGGGCGTTGGGATCGCCTTTGTGGCGCAGAGCTTCGCATTGCAGGGCCTCGGGGGGCGTGGCAGGGGCTTGCGCTAGCACGGGCAACGATAGAAGAAGCAAAGGCAGCAGACGTTTCATTTGTCGAGCGCCTCCTGCGTCTTGGCTAGATCCACCAACAACTTTGTCAACGCCTGGCGATACTCGGCCACGGCCATTGACGCCTTGCGATATTTCAGTTCGTCGATTTTCTCTTCGATGCCTTCTTTTTCCTTGAGCAGCTTTTGCTTTTCGGGGTCTTTGGCCATCGCGACCGCCGACCCAGTGTGCAGCAAAGCGAAGCGTCCGGCGAGGATGCCTTCGCCGTTTTCGACGGAGGGTGCTTTCACGCCTTCGCCCTTGCCGACGTCTTCAATGAGGGGATGCTCGGTGGAGAGGCGCTTCAGTTCGTCGTAGAACTTGGCGGTTTTCGCTTCGGCGTAGCGGAAGGCTTCAAGGACGGTGATCACTTCGTTCTTGTCGGCGTCGGCGGCGGGATCGCGCAAACCTTCGACAAAGTAGCGCGGGAAGACGGTGGCGTTTTTCTCGGTGCCGGCTTTGGTCGCCGTGATCAGGATGCGCTTGGGCTTTTGCAGAAGCGGAATCGCCCCGCCGCTGGCGCTGGTCATATCGATGACGGCTTGCTGGGCGGGAACTTTGTCTAATAGCGACGCGAGTTCGGTGGCGGTGATGTCGGGGCCGGGGATGTTGAACTTGTAATCCGCTTCGTCGAAGCTGCCATGGCCGATGAGCAGCAGCACCAGATGATCGTCCGGCTTGGTCTGCTTCGCGAGATCGCCCAACTTTGCCTGGATGTTGGCGCGGGTGGCTTGGGGGCCGGAGATGGTGATCACTTGCGAGCCGGGTTCGCTCTTGAAGATCTTGTCGAGATCGGAAGCCCAACCCGTAAAGCGCTGTTCGTATTCCTGTTCGCCGCCGAGACCGGCGATGGTGAGGTAGTACGTCTCGGCTCGCAGCGTGCCCGCCGCGAACAGAAGGGCGAAGAAAGTTAGCCTCTTCAAATCACACCCCACTTTCTGCGCAGCAGCCATTCTCCCGCGCGCAGGCTTAACAGCACCAGGAAGACGATGGGCATGTCCCACAAGTCGCGGGTTTCGCGCACGGTGATGCCGGCTTCCGAGTAGCTGATGTCCTTACCTAATTTTTGCGCATCTTGCGGCGTGTAGTAACGGCCGCCGGTTTCGGAGGACAATTTTTCGAGCAGTTCCCGATTCTGCTGGATGCGGAAATTCTCAGCGACGCCATCTTCGCGGCGGAACGTCATGGTGTCGCGGCCCAGCTCTTCGGTTCCGCGCGAGGCGGTGACTTCTACTAAATACGATCCGGGTTTGGGCGTGGTCCAGTCCGCGGTGTAGACACCGGACTCGATGGGATCGGGCCGCATCTCGACTAATTCCGCTATGCCATCGGGTCCCAAGATGTGCGCTTCGGCTTTGGCGTCGGAGGCGGGCAGATAGGTGCGATCGCGCACTTCAGCGCGCAGGGCTACGTGTGAGTCGTCGGAGATCAATTGCTTGGGCGTTGAGGTGGTGACTTTACGCGGCGTGTCGGACACCAGCCAGCGCAGCAATTGCTGATAGAACATTTCGTGGCTCTTGTCGGCGAGAGGCTGCAGCATTTGCCAGCGCCAGCTTCCGCCGGTCGCAAAGATCGCGGTGCGGCCGCGGCCGAAGTTCTGCGTGACCAAAAGGGGGACACGGCCGCCGGTGGTGGGTTTGGCGTCGACTAAAACTACGGCTCCGGGCTTGGGCTGGCCGACGTCTTGGAAGTTCATCACATAAGGAAGCTTTTGCCAGCGCTCGACGTTCTTGGCGGGGTCTTCCTCAAGACGCGTGATCAGGCTGTCGCGGCCGGGCGCGGTCAGTTCGACGTTGGCGCCCACGCGGACGAAGGTGTTCTTGCGGTCGGGGAGAATGGTGGGCAACAGTTCGACGTCGGCGGACTGCTTCCAGCCACCATCCGAGAGCGCGTCCTTGCCGCCCAGGAACAAGATACCGCCACCGCGACGGTCGACGAAATCTTTGAGCAGTGTTTGTTGACCCGGAGTCAGATACGGCGCGTCGACGCTGCCGATGATGATGCCGTCGAACGCGAACAGCTCTTCCACTTTGGTGGGGAAGCCGTCCTTGAGTTCATCCTGATTTGCGATGCCCTGGCGGTAAATTTTGTTCTGAGTGGTGCGCAGGATGGTGACGAGGTCGATGGTGCGGTCGTCTTCGACGGCGCGGCGGAGGAACTTGAACTCCCAGCGCGGCTCACCCTCTAGATAAAGGATGCGCGGCTTGCGCGCGTCGACGTTCACCAGGCGCGTCACCAAATTGTTCTTGGCGGTTTCTTCGCCGGCGAGCGGTTCGATGGAAGTTTCGACGGACTTCACTCCGGCGGTTCCGGCGTTGAACAAAAGTGTTTGGCTCTGCTCCTGGCCGTCCTTCTTCAGCGTGACCATCTGTTGGGCCAGGATCTTGCCGCCTTCCTTGACGGTGAGCTTGGCTTTGTCGCCCGAGTAGCCGTTCTGATGGAAGCTGACGATCGCTGAGAGGCGCGAATCGGGAAGCGCGCGCGCGGGCACCTGCACGTCGGTAATTTCGACGTCGTGGGCGGCGTGTTCCTTGCCGAATCCGATCGTATGGATGGGAATGCGCTGGCGGCGGATTTCGGAAATCGTTTCGAGGTCGACGCCGCCGGAATTGTCGGCGCCATCGCTGGCCAGGACCACGGCTCCGATGGGGAGGCTGGCAGCATCGGCGATCACCTGCTTCAAGCCTTCGCCGATGTGGGTGGCGGGGATGGACGAATTCAGTTGATCGAGTTTATCGAAGCGGTCGAGGTGGTCGCCCAGGCGGTAAAGGCGTACCTGAAATTTATCCTTTAAAGCATTGAGCAGGCCGGAGTTGAGGACGCTCTCGGCAGCGGCGCGGCGGGTGGCTCCGCCGGCTTCGTCGGGCTGCGCCATGCTGGCCGAATCGTCGACCACGACGGCCACGATATTCTGTTGGGGACGCAGTGTGGCCACGCTCAACGCGGGGTGCCAGAGCATCGTCAGGAGCACGGCCGCGAGCAAAGTTTGCAGTAGCCAGACGGTGACTGATTTGGCGCCGGCCATGCGTCCACCGCCTGTGCGGTTCCACACCAGGTACCCCAGTCCGGCCGCGGCCGCGAGGATCGCGACGGCCAGCAGCCAGAGCGGCCAGCCTCCCAGCAGCACGAAGGTGCCGCGCGAGAAGACTGCCTGCGGGTACTTGAAGAGCAGTTCGAACATGTCTCCCTAATGCGTCAAATCGTAAGTCCAGTAATTCACGGCGATGCGGTAAGCCAAAGAGGCAAACTTCTCCGGATACCTGGGGTCATCTGAATTCTCCCAAGCGTCACCGAGATCCATATTATGACAGATGACCACCATTAGCCTTCCCTTGTCGTCGTAGACACCGCGCCACTTGGCTTCAAAGCCGTCGTACTCAAACAACGATCTGGTGAAGACGTACTGCATCCCCGGAACTTGGAAACGGTCATCCAAGTCATATATGACGTGGAAGATGGGGTCTTTGTTATCAAGATCGACGATATCTCTGTCGGGAAAGACTTTTTCGAGGCCGGCGGCGAAGTTATTCCACTCGACGGTGCCGTGAAAATCGTCGACCATAAGGAAGCCGCCGCGCAGTAGAAACTCGCGCAGTTGTTTCGCTTGCTGATCGGTCAGGTTCCAGTAGCCGACTTCAACTGCGTACAACGAAGGCCAGTTATAGACGTCGTCTTCGCCGTCGAGATCGACGATTTGTTCGACCGAGCGCGTGTCGATGCGCGTGAGGCGGCGGATGCCTTGGAGCAGGTGGCGGTCGGAACGCGGATAATCGATGGTCCAGCGGCGGTTGCCGTCGGGGATCCCGTGCGGCGCGAGGAACGACGGGTAACGCAGGCGGGCGCGGGTCCATTCAGTGGCTTGCTGCCAGTCGGGAGGGAGCGGAAACATCTCGTACTCGACGCCGGGGTAGTCTTTGAAGGGTCGTTGCGCCTGTAGCACGCCCCAGCCGGTAATCGCACATAAAACGAGCAAAAGAAACGAGCGCAGACGCATTCGGGCTCTTTAAGATCGGCTTCAGGATAGCACAGGGGGTTGGAGCGGGCGACTGCCGAATGAGTGAATGCGCGGGGGGAGTAGAATGGTGGTGGAGTTCTATTCCATGGCAAGCGATCTCATTCAGGAACGCCAGCAAACCCACGCGCTTCTCGAACGGCTGTCGGCTGAAAAGTTGAGAGTCGTGCGTAGCTTGCTCGAAGTCATCGTCGACGGTGAAGAGGAACTGAACGAGGCGGCCACGCTCAGCAATGCGCCTATCGACGACGAACCTGAGACCGAGGCCGAACGTGCGGCTGTAGCCCAAGCGCGCGCCTCTTTGCAAAACAACGGCGGCAAGGGCGTTCCACACGATGAGGCTATGCGCCGGTTGGGACTAAAGTGATCGCGAGGAAATGAAGGACCTGGAATGGTCCGAGTCTTCGCTCGAAGACATGGCCGCTCTCGACAAGAACGTCGCACGCCGCATCCAGCGAGCCGTCGAACGCTTCGCGGAAACAGAAACTGGCAACATTAAGCGTTTGCAAGGAATCGATCCACCTGAGTACCGTTTGCGCATCGGCGATTGGCGTGTGCGATTCGTCCTCAGCGGTGGCACTGTCGTCGTGCTGCGCGTTCTCAAGCGCAAGGATGCTTACAGGTAATGTCGGCGATGCCGGCTAATTCTTCATTTTCCATTTTCCGCGATGAGCTTGAGACGTGATCGTCCGACTTGCGCCGCTTTCCGGCACGCTTTCGCTCTTGCGGTTAAAATCTCGTTCCAGCCACCATGTCGCTAACATAGTTCCACCGAATTGCACTGTCTTCGCGAAGAAGAAGCCCGTTACTAGTAGTGTTATTGTCCCGAGCGCGGGCCAAAGCTGATGCCACGGCATACCCTTCAAAATCATCACCAAGAAAAGGAGGCTAACTGAAAGCCAAAGGCCGTATTTCTTTAGCTGAACAAAGCAGTAGCCTTTGGTTTCCGCTGCGTGACGAGATTCATCGGCCTCGAAGTCGGTCATCGGTAAACATCAGTGCGTCAAATCGTAAATGAAATAATTCATCCCGATGCGGTAGGCGAGTGAGGCGTACTTCTCCGGATACTCGGGGTTGTCGGAGTGCTCCCAGGCGTCGCCCAAATCCATGTTGTGGCAGATCGCGACCATGATGCGACCTTTTTATCGCGAATGCAGCGCCAGTGGGGCTCCATGCCGGTGGCTCCGGCTTCAAAGGTTCGGCCGGTTTCGATGAACTGGGCGCCGGGGACTTGGAAGCGCTCCTGCAGATCGTAGATGGTGTGGAAGATGGGATCGTTGTCGGGGATGTCTTCGATAGGGCGGTCGGGGAACACGCGCTTCATGCTGGCGACGAAGGTGTCCCACTCGCGCACGCCGCGGTAGGGCTCGGTGCCGTGGAAGTCGTCGCACATGAAGAAGCCGCCCTTCAGCAGAAATTCGCGGAGTTGCTCGGCTTGATCGTCGGGGAGCAGCCAGTGACCTACTTCGACGCCGTAAACCATGGGCCAGTTGTTCACCTCACCGGTGCCATCGAGTTCCACCACTTGCTCGACCGACCGCGCGTCGATGCGCGTCAGGCGTCGGACTCCTTCTAAGAAATGCCGGTCTGAGCGGGGGTAATCCATGGTCCAGTAGCCGGCGAATCCTAGAAAGCGGCCGGTGCTGTGGAGGCCGTAGCCGGTGATGTCGGGATAGCGGAGACGGGCGCGGGTCCACTCAGCGGGTTGGCTGGCGTCGCGGGGGAGCGGGAAGTTCGCGTACTCGATGGCGGGCCATTCGCGGAAAGGTTTTTGCGCCCACAGCACGCCGAGGGCGGCCAACCCCATCGAGCCGATAGCCAGTACAGTACGAAAACGCATGGGTGCGCGGGAACCGGTCTCAGAATAACATAGGCGCCGCGGACGGCTCTTACTTGGCGGACGAATTTCCCAGATCTTCGGGACTCACGGTGTTGTTGTTGCGAGTGGTCTTCCAGGCGCTGTCGCCCCACCAGGCGTCGCCGTTGGTGGCGCGCTTGGGGGCGATGCGCTTGCCTTGGTGGATTTCGATCTCCGCCAGGGTTTCGTTGGCGGCGGACTCATCGAACTCCAGCGTCAGGCTCTGGTCGTTGCCTTCTTTATCTGAGAACTCGAAGTTGAGCATGCGGTGCGCGGGGTGTTCCACCAGGAAGCGCTTGTGTAGTTGCCAAACCTTATAGAGAGGTACGGTCGTAGGCACTACTTTGGTCCCCAATTCCACGTTGTGGATGTCGCTATAGGGCATCGGCAGCACGGTCTTGCCTGCACGAAAGACCGCTTGATCTTTCTCCAACACGAGAATGCCTTCAGCGCCGGGCGACACGCCGTCCAGGTTCCCGACTACGTAGACGGCTGGGCCTCCCCCCGACCCTGCGAACGCAACGACGGACAACAGCAACAGAATGGAGATACTTCTCATCTGCGCGGGATCGGCAGTGTGAGGTGAAAACTTTAGAGGGGTGGGGGCGGGCTCCGGCCCGCGGACGACGCCGGTCCTGCTCGTAGCAGGCTGCTAGCCGGACCGGAGGTCCGGCGCGGACGTGGACGTCCGCCCCACTAATGGAACTAATGGGCTTGGTAGATGTCGTGGAGGCGGATCAAACCGAGGCACACGTTGGTTGCGGGGTCGAGTACTGGGAGGACGTAGATCTGCGAGGGACGGTCTTCCATCAGGCACAAGGCTTCGTGAACCAGGGCGTCGGGACCGATGTGCACGGGGGAAGCGGTCATTACGTCGGAGGCGCGCAGTGGGCGGATGTCGTCATGGTTGCGCAAGGCGCGGCGGACATCGCCGTCGGTGATTAATCCCAGAAGGCGATGATCGTCAGCCACTACGCAGGCGGCGCCTAAGGGACGCTGCGACATTTCGATGACCACATGTTTCAGCGAGTCGGCGGCCTTCGCCCAGGCCACTTCGCCGCCGGAGTGCATGACGTCGCGTACGCGCAGGCGCAGGTTGTGCCCCAGTTGGCCGGAGGGATGATAGCGCCGAAAGTGTTCCGCGGTGAAGCCGCGGGCTTGCATGAGAGCTACGGCCAGAGCGTGTCCGAGTGACAGCGCCACCATCGTGCTGGCGGTGGGCGTGTAGCCTTCTGGATCGGCTTCACGCTGCACGGAGGCGTCGAGAACCACATCCATTTCCCGCGCTAGAGGGGAGCGCACGTTGCCCAGAATGCCGATGAAGCGCATATCGAATTCGCGCAGCGGGGCAACCAGATCGAGTAGCTCCGCCGTAGATCCGCTCTTCGAGATCATGACTACGGTGTCGCCCGCCTGGCACACACCCAAATCGCCATGGCCGGCTTCGGTGGGGTGCAGGAAAACCGCAGGCGTGCCGGTGCTCTGCAGGGTAGCGGCAATCTTGCGGCCCACATGACCCGACTTCCCCATGCCCGTTACCAGTACCTTGCCGGCGTGGTTTAAAATCAATTCCACCGCGTCCAGAAGGCTGTCTCCCAGGCGCGCGGAGGCGGCCAGGACAGCCTCACCTTCGGTTTGCATGGCGCTGCGGGCGGAGGCCAGCCAGTGTGCCTTATCGGTCATCCCAACCATCATAGGGTACGGATAGGGCACACTACCGGCACGCAGGCGGCGCGACGGGACGCTGCGGGATTAATAGCGTTCGCGGCGTTGCGGGCGTCCGGCTCCAGCACCACCTTCACGGGGGGCCATCGGACGGGCCTCATTCACCACCAGGGTCCGGCCCATGAGTTCTTTGCCGTGGCAGGCCTCCACCGCGTGCGCGGCTACCGCATCGTCGTTGATTTCCGCGAAGCCAAAGCCGCGGGCTTGGCCCGTGAAACGGTCCCGCATGACAGTGATCGAATCGACGGCAACTCCATGATCGGCAAAGAAATTTTGCACATCCGTTTCATTCGCTGTGTACGGAAGATTCCCTACGAAAAGCTTCTTCACTTTACGCTCCTCCTTGTAACTGGAGGCTGCAGCAGAGAGACACCGGGCGGGACGGAACGGTACGACCGAAGAACGAGCGGAGACTCAACCCTGACACTCCAATACGGCAGTAGTATGCCACCAAACCCCCAGCGAGTCAAAGGGAAAAACGCGGGTATCCGGCGGCAAAAACTGCCGTTTTGCTGGGTTTAGCGCTTATATCCGATCTTGCGCAGCAGGCCGTGGCGCCATTCGCGGTCGTTCGCGGATTCGATTCCCTTGGGCGAGCTGCCGTCAATCACGCCCAGGATTCCCCGTCCTTGCTCGCTCTCCGCCAGGATCACTTCGACCGGGTTGGCGGTGGCGCAGAAAATGTTGCACACTTCCGGGATCTCGCGGATGCGTCCCAGAATATTGATGGGATAACCGTCGCGCAAGGCGATCACGAAGGCGTGGCCAGCGGCGATGGCTTGCGCGTTTTCGGTGGCGATGCCTTCGAGCTCGGGATCGTTGCCGTCGACGCGGATGAGGCATGCGCCGGAGGCTTCGTTGAACGCGATGCCGAATTTCATCTGCGGAACAGTATTGACGATGGCCTCGTAGAGATCTTCAACGGTCTTGATGAAATGGCTGTGGCCGAGGATGATGTTGCCGTTTTCGGGGATCACCAGGCGGACGGTCTTCAGGTCCATATGCCTTCTCACTATAAAATGAATCGTGCCGTCACATCCGAAAGGTCACCTCCAGCGGGGCCACTCGCAAAAGAAGAAAACGCCGCGCTTGATTCACGGGCGGCTGAGCGTGCATCGCGACGGCTACGGGTTTGTGACTCCGGAAGAGCCGGTGCCTGGACTCAAAGGCGACGTCTACCTGGGTAAAGAAGACGCCGACCGCGCCATGCACGGCGACCGTGTAGCGATCCGCATCAAGCGGCTGGAGCGAGACGGGCGCGCACACGGCGAAATCATGGAGGTGGTGAAGCGCGCGCACTACTTCCATCGTCGGCGAGTTCCGCGTGCGCAAGCGCGGCAATTTTGTAGTTCCGCATGACGACCGCATTCGCCAGTGGATTGAGATCCCGGAAGGCATGGCGATCCCGGCGGGCGGTGTGTCCGTTGATCGCGTGGGCGCGCGCGCCAGTGGAAGTGCACTCCGAAGAAGACTTGGACGGGATGATCGTCACCGCCGAGATCGTTGATTACGGCGATAACGGCGACCGGCCGGCGGGGCGCATCATTGAGGTCCTAGGGCGTCCGGACGATTTCGGCATCGACGTCGAGATTCTGATTCGCGCGCACCACATCCCGCACCAGTTTCCTGAGGACGTGCTGGAGCAGGCGCGCGCGATTCCCGCGCCGATCCCGGCGGATGAGATCGCCAAGCGCCGCGATTTTCGCGAGTACGATATTGTGACCATCGACGGCGAGACCGCGCGCGATTTCGACGACGCGGTGTGGGTGGACCGCCTCCCCAACCGCCACTGGGCGCTGCACGTTCATATCGCCGACGTGAGTTACTACGTGCGTCCAGGGAGTCCGATTGACCGCGAGGCTCTGCTGCGCGGGACGAGTGTTTACTTCCCCGATAGAGCGGTGCCCATGCTCCCCTTGGAGTTATCCACCGATCAGTGCTCACTGCGCCCGCACGAAGACCGCCTGGTGATGAGCGCGTTGCTCGAAATCGATATTCATGGCGACGTAGTGGCGCAGGACTTCACGCGCGGCGTGATCCGCAGCGCCGAGCGCATGACCTATACCGCCGTGCACAAGGTGCTCGAGGGTGATCCGGAGTCTGAATGTGCGTTATGCGCCGCTCGTGCCACGCTTTCAAATGATGCGTGAGTTGGCACTGCTCCTGAACAAGAAGCGCCAGCGCCGCGGCTCGATCGATTTCGATCTGCCCGAGCCTCTACTCGAATTCGACGAGTTCGGCGCGATGACGGCCGTGACGCGCGCCCCTCGCAACATCGCGCACCGTTTGATCGAAGAGTTCATGCTGGCCGCCAACGAAGCGGTCGCGGCACACATCGAGGCGGCGGGCGAACCTATGATCTTCCGCATCCACGACCGACCCGACCCCAAACGTGTGATCGAATTCGAAGAGATCGCTACGCAGTTCGGATACTCGCTGACTCCTGGCGCCGCGCCCGTGAGGAAGTTCAAAACCGAAGTGGTGGCGCTCGATAACCCCTTGCTCACTTCGCGCAACTATCAGAAGCTGGTCGCCAAGATCGAGGGGAAACCCGAGGAGCGCATCCTAAGCTATCTGATGCTGCGCTCGCTCAAGCAGGCGCGCTATAGCGACGTCAACGTCGGCCACTTCGCGCTGGCCGCCACCAGCTACACGCACTTCACGTCGCCCATCCGCCGCTATCCCGATCTGATCGTGCACCGCATTCTGGGCGCGCATCTGGACGGCAAGCAATACCAGGCGGACCTGCACGCGATTGCCGATCAGTCGTCCGAATCCGAGCGCCGCGCGGCCGAGGCCGAGCGCGAACTGGTCGAGTGGAAGAAGGTCAAGTTTATGATCGACCGCGTCGGCGACGAGTTCGACGCGCTGATCATTTCCACCACCCGCTTCGGATTCTTCGTCGAGTTGCAGGATATGTTCATCGAAGGATTGGTGCCCCTCGATACCCTGCCCGGCGACCGTTTCGAGTACCGCGAGAACATCCGCAAGATCATGGGCGTCCGCCACCGCCGGCAATTTTCGATCGGCGACCAGATCATCGTACGCCTGGATCGCGTGGACGGCGTCGAGAAAAAGCTGACCTTCGGATTCGTCAAGTTTAAGAAGTAGCTACTGAACCTTTGCGGCGGCTTCGGCGAACATTTCCGCGGCCCAGCCGAGTTGATCGGTGGTGTGCGCGGCGGACACCTGCGTGCGAATGCGCGCCTTGCCCATCGGCACCACCGGATACGAGAAGCCGATCACGTAGATGCCCTTCTCAAGCAGATACTCGGCCATGCGCGCGGCTTTGGCAGCATCGCCCACCATCACCGGGACGATGGGATGCTCGCCGGGTAGAATCTGCAGACCCAAGTCAGTGGCTTTCTTGCGGAAGAAGGCCGTATTCTTGCGCAGACGCTCCGGCAGTTCGTTCGACGCGGTGAGAATCTTCAACGCTTCGAGCGACGCGGCCACGATCGACGGCGGCACGGAATTTGAAAACAAGTAAGGCCGCGAGCGCTGCCGCAGCAGCGCGATCAACGGCCTCGCCCCGCTGATGTAGCCTCCGCTGGCCCCGCCCAGCGCCTTGCCCAGCGTACCGGTGAAGATGTCGACGCGGCCCATGACACCAGCGTGCTCGTGCGAGCCGCGGCCGGTTGGCCCCACGAAGCCCACTGCGTGCGAATCGTCCACCATTACTAGCGCGTGATATTTTTCAGCCAGGTCGCAGATCTCACGCAGGGGAGCAATATAGCCGTCCATCGAAAATACGCCATCGGTCGCGATCATGCGGAAAGCGCGCGCTCTGCGCCGCTTGGAGCTGCACTTCGAGATCCGCCATGTCCCGATTCTTGTAACGAAAGCGCTGCGCCTTCGAGAGCCGGATGCCGTCGATGATGGACGCGTGATTCAGCTCGTCCGAAATGACGGCGTCCTCCGCGCCCAGCAGCGTTTCGAACAGCCCGCCGTTGGCGTCGAAGCACGATGAGTAGAGAATGGTGTCCTCCGTACCCAGGAACGTGGCAATCCCCTGCTCCAATTGCTTGTGCTGTTCCTGCGTACCGCAAATGAAGCGGACCGAAGCCATTCCATAGCCCCAGCGGTCGAGCGCATGGCGCGCGGCGGCGATGATGCGCGGATCGTCCGCCAGGCCCAAGTAGTTATTCGCGCACAGAACCAGCACCTTCTCCCCGCCCTGCAGCTCGGCGTCAGGGCGCTGGGCGGAGTGGAGCACACGCTCCGGCTTCCACAATCCAGCGCTGCGAATTTCCTCCAGTTGCGATTCGACGAAGGCCTGATATGTTCCCAGCATCGCTAGATCAGCTCCTCCCAATTGAGAATCACTTTGCCGCTCTGCCCGGAGCGCATCACCCGGAAACCTTCTTCGTAATCGCGGTAGCTGAAGCGGTGCGTGATCACCGGAAGAATGTCCAGGCCAGACTGCAGCAGCACCGTCATCTTGTACCAGGTCTCATACATCTCGCGGCCATAGATGCCCTTGATGGTGAGCATATTGAAAATCACTTCGCGCCAGTTGATCGAGATGTCTTCCGAGGGAAGGCCCAGCATGGCGATCTTGGCGCCGTGAGACAGGTTGTGGATCATGTCGCGAAAGGCGCTGGCGTTGCCTGACATCTCCAGCCCAACGTCGAAGCCTTCCGACATCCCCAGATTCTTTTGCGCCTCCGCGATGGACGTCTGCTTCACATTCAGCGCCAAGTTGACGCCCATTTTTCGAGCCAGATCCAGCCGGTAATCATTGACGTCCGTGATCACCACGTAACGCGCGCCCGCATGGCGCACCACAGCGGCCGCCATGATGCCAATGGGGCCGGCGCCGGTGATCAACACGTCCTCGCCCAACACTTCGAACTTCAGAGCCGTGTGCACCGCATTGCCGAAGGGATCGAAGATGGCGGCGGCATCGCGATTCACTTTTGGGTCGTGCCGCCAGACATTGGTCATCGGCAACGAAATGAATTCCGCGAAACAGCCGGGGCGGTTTACGCCGACGCCTGAGGTGTGCGCGCACAGATGACGCCGCCCCGCCATGCAATTGCGGCAACGGCCGCATACTACGTGGCCTTCGCCCGAGACTAGTTCGCCAGGATGAAAATCGATGACGTTCGAACCCACCTCCACAATCTCGCCGACGAACTCGTGGCCGATCGCCATGGGAACCGGAATGGTCTGGCGAGCCCATTCGTCCCAGTCGTAAATGTGCACGTCGGTGCCGCAAATGCCGGTACGGTGCACGCGAATCAGAACGTCGTTGATGCCGATCGTGGGCTCGGGAATGTCCTCAATCGACAGTCCCGTCGAGGCTTGTGCCTTCACTAAAGCTTTCACGAAGTTTATTATCCCTCCGGTCCGCAAACTTCACGAATTGGTCACAAGTTATTTCACGACCGGCAAGCGTGTCGTCGCCGCATGATGAAGCTGAAGACCATGATCGTCTCAGCCGCCATCACCGGATTCTTGATCTTCACTCTCTTCCTTGAGGCGATCTCTTCGTCGCCCAAGGATCGCTAGCGGAGCGCCGGCTACTGCATCATTGCCGAATCCCAATGCTCGACGATTTTGCCGTTCACGATGCGGAACATGTCGAACCAAGTGGTGGTGTACTTCTTGCCCTTATCCTTGGGATGGTCGTACTCGCGCACGAAGGACAGCGTCACGTAGTCGCCTTCCGCCTGAATCGCCACTAAACCCGGCACGGTGGCCGCGATCGCCTGCGGAGGACCCAGACGCGTGAAAAAGTCCTTGAAGCCTTTGATGCCGGTCTCCGCGTTGGGATTGTGCTGAATGTAATCGTCGGTCATGAATTTCTCGGCCTGGTCCAGGTGCCGGGCGCGCAGCACGATGCGGAAAAAGTCGTAAGCCAGCTTCTTGTTGGCGGCTAACTTCGGATCGCTGCTCTTCAGCAGGGCGCTCTGGTCCGTCGCCGGCACCACCGGCAGCGCGGCAAAGGCAGGTAGGCAGAATATCACAAGCGCGAATATAGGGTTCAGCCGGTTCATATTTGGTTCTCCTGAAAACTTAAGTTATCACTAAGTCTGCCCCCGGCCAAGCCACTTGTCCACCACCGGAACCTGATAGGCGAGCAGACGCTCCACCAGCGCTTGCGGTTCCGCGTCCGCGATAAACATTTCGCGATGCACCGGCTTAACGAACTGCTCGGCCACCGCGTGATCGAACATTTGCAGCAGGTGATCGTAGTAGCCTTCGACGTTCAGAATGCCGCAGGGTTTACGCTGCAGGCCGAGCTGCGTCCAGGTCAGGATCTCACAGAACTCCTCGAAGGTGCCGTAGCCTCCTGGCATCGCGATAAACGCATCGGAAAGATCGGCCATCAGCGCCTTGCGCTCATGCATCGAGTCCACCACCCGCAGGTCGGGAAGCTCCGTGTGCGCCACTTCTTTGGCAACCAGCCCCCGCGGAATCACGCCGATCACTTCGCCGCCGGTCGCGCGAGCTGTATCCGCCAGGATTCCCATCAGCCCGACGTTGCCGCCGCCGTAGACGATGGTGATTCCGCGCGCGACTAAGTATTGTGCCAGCGCCACCGCAGCGGAAGCATAAGCTGGACGGGCACCCGGACTGGAGCCACAAAACACACACACTCGTTTGATGGTTATCAATAGATCGGTCTTTCCCCCGGCGGCCGTGTTTTCCAACGCCGGTGAATCCACAACCACTGCTCGGGATGTTTGCGGATGGCCGCTTCCAGGCGCGCGTGCACGCGCTGCGTATCCTCTATCACTTCACCGGTCATCTCCACCGCGGGCTCGAAATGCAAAACGTAGCGCTCTTCTTTATCCGACCACAGCGCATATCCGGGAATCACAGCCGCCCCGCTATGATGCGCCAATTTCACGAAAGCGCTCCCGGCACAGGCCTTGACGCCGAAGAAGTCAATGAACACGCCCTGGTCCGGCGTGGTGTTCTGATCGATCAGTACTCCCACGGCATCGCCCGCAGCCAGTGCCCGCAGGATTCCGCGCGCGGCGTCTTTCTTCGCGATGGCGCGGTTGCCTGAAAGCTCGCGCCGGTGCTCCACCAACGCGTCAATGCGGGCATTGTCGATCGGACGCACCACAATGTGCATGGGCGCGGCGAGATATGCGTGAGCGAACGCACTTAACTCCCAATTTCCCAGGTGACCGGTCGCCACCAGGACCCCTTTCCCCAAGCTGTGCGCCTGTTGAAAGTTTTCCAGACCTTCATAGCGAATCAGTTCCTGAACGTTGTCGGGCGTGACGCGCGGAAAGCGTGCAAAGCTCACAACTAAGCGTGCGATGGAATCGAACACGCCGGTAGTGATGCGCTCACGCCCCGCGAACCCGGCCATTTCCAGATTCTTAAGCGCCGTGCGGCGGAGGCGCGGTAGCGCCAGGTCGAGCACCCGTACATAGAAACGGGCCAGCGAGTGGGCTGTTGCCAGCGAAGTAGAGGACAAGGTCGCCAGCACAAAGCGCGCCAGCCAATATTCCACCGTCTTCACGCCGGCTCACCCGCTCCAGTTCATTCGATCCAGCCGCCGCCGAGAACCAAATCGCCGGAATAGAAGACTGCGCCCTGCCCTGGCGTCACCGCGCGCTGCGGTTCGTCGAAGCGGACTTCGATGCGCACTCCGTCGCTCGACACCGGATGTAGCGTGGCCGCCGCCGCGGCATGCTTGTTGCGAATCTTGACCTCGGCCCGCAGAGGAGCGGTGGGCGCGGCAATCGAAATCCAATTGACATCCTTGACGCCCATCGAGGATCGCAACAGATCGTCGTTGCTGCCGACGATCACGCGCTTCGCGGACGGCTCCGTCGCTATCACGTAGAGCGGTTGGGCGGCGGCCACACCCAATCCGCGCCGCTGGCCCACGGTGAAGTGGTGCACCCCGGCGTGCTCGCCCACCACGCGTCCATCGGCGGTCACAATCTCGCCCTGCGCTTCGGCTGGCGCGATTCCCTGCTCCTTAAAATAGCTGTCGATGAACCCGGCGTAATCGCCGTTGGGAACGAAACAAATCTCCTGGCTATCGGGCTTGGCGGCGGTGGGGATGCCCAATTCGCGCGCCAGTTCCCGCACCTGCGACTTCTCCATGCCGCCCAGCGGAAACTGCGTGCGCGCCAGTTGCTCCTGCTTGAGGCCACACAAAAAATAGGTCTGATCCTTGGCTCGGTCGACGCTGCGGCGCAGCTCCCAGCGGCCGCTTTCGCCATTCCAAGCGATGCGCGCGTAGTGTCCGGTGGCGATCTCGCGCGCGCCGATGCCCTCCGCCATTTCAAGGAACTGATCGAACTTTATGAAGTTGTTGCACAGCGTGCAGGGGATGGGCGTACGGCCGGCCAGGTATTCGTCGATGAACGGCTTGACTACCTGCGCCTCAAAACGCTGCTCGAAATTAACCACGTAATAGGGGATACCCAAAAGCTGCGCCACGTGGCGCGCGTCATAGACGTCGTCAAGCGAGCAGCAGCGCCCGGTGGCGCCTTCGTTCGCGATCTCGGGCAAACGCTTCTGATTCCACAACTGCATGGTCATGCCGATGACGCGCTCCCCGGCGCGGTTCAGCATTCCCGCGACCACCGAGCTATCCACGCCGCCCGACATGGCGACCGCGATGGTCCCCTCAGACATAAGCCGGCGCCAGCTTTCTGAGACGCGACACCACTTGGACCACGGCATCGATCAACGCGTCGATCTGTTCCTGAGTATTCGACCGCCCCAGCGAAAAGCGCACGCTCGACCGCGCCTGTTCGCGCGTGAGGCCGATGGCCGCCAGCACATGCGACGGCTCCGTGGCGCCGCTCGAACACGCGGAACCGCTCGATACCGCGAAGCCCTTGAGGTCGAGTGCAATCAGCAGCGGTTCGCTGTCGATGCCGTCGAAACGAATGTTCGAAGTGTTGCCGACGCGCGGCGCTCCCGCGCCATTGATATGCGCGCCCGCGACCTGAGCTAAAATGCCCTGTTCCAGACGATCGCGCAGAGCCGTTTCGCGGACTGCTTCGGTCGCACTCTCTTCGACAACCCATTCTGCCGCGCGTCCAAATCCTGCCGCGCCCGGCACGTTTTCCGTACCCGCGCGCATCTTGCGTTCGTGCGGACCGCCGTAGATGCAGAGGCCGCACGTCCGCGCCCTTGCGAACAAAGAGCGCGCCCATGCCCTTAGGTCCGTAAATCTTGTGCGCGCTGATCGAGTAGAAGTCGACGGCGAGCTCCTTGACGTCCACCGGTATCTTGCCCACGGCTTGCACGCCATCGGAGTGGAAGGGAACTCCGGCGTCGCGAGCGATTCGGGCGATCTCACGGATCGGCTGAATCACTCCCAGCTCATTATTCACGTGCATAACGCTGATCAATTTCGTGTCGGGACGGATCGCGGCGCGCACGGCCTCCGGGTCCACCACCCCGCGTCCATCCACTGGAGTGAACGTCGCGGAAGGCAACTGCGCCGCGGCTTGCAACACGGCGGGGTGTTCTGCGGTGGTAGTGATAACATGCCCGCCGGCGCTGAAAATCGCCATGTTGTCGGCTTCCGTGCCGCCGCTGGTGAACACAATTTCTTCGGCCTTGGCGCCCAGCATGGCCGCCACCGAGCGCCGCGCGCGGTCCAGTGCGCCACGGGCTTCTTGTCCAAACTGATGGATGCTCGAAGCGTTGCCAAATACCTCGGTCATCAGGGGAGCCATGGCCTGAAACACTTCGGGCGATACCGGAGTGGTCGAGTTGTGATCGAAGTAGTAGGCTGCCACGGCGTTCATTACAATCTTATCAGTACATGACGAACCAGCTGATCACTTTTACCACGGATTTTGGGCTTTCTGACCACTATGTAGGGACCATGAAGGGCGTGGTGGCAGGGATCGCGCCGCAGGCGCGCGTCATCGATATCAGCCATGACATTGCGCCCTACAATGTCACGGAAGCTGCCTTCGTGATCGCCGAAGCGTGGCCGTACTTTCCCAAAGGCACGATTCATTTGGTGGTGGTCGATCCCGGCGTCGGCAGCTCGCGCCGACCGATCTTGGCGGAAGCCGGCGGACACTTCTTCGTCGCGCCTGACAACGGAGTGCTCTCCCTGGTGTTCGACGCAGTCCCGCACAAGGTGCGCGTTATCTCCAATTCGAAATTTATGCGGCGCGAGATCAGCCGCACGTTTCATGGACGCGACGTGTTCGCCCCGGCCGCTGCGCATTTGGCGAAAGGAGCGAAGCCGACCGCGTTTGGGAAGCTGGTCCGCGACTATGTCCGTACCTGGAGTGACAAGCCCTCTCCAAAAGGCAAAGATTCCTGGCGCGGTGCGATTCTTAAAGTGGATCGCTTCGGCAATCTGATCACAAACTTCGCGGCGCGCGAGTTCGCCGGCATCAACACCCGCCCTTTTGAAATGCGCGCGGGGACCAAGCACATTCATCGTTTGGCACTCACTTATACGGAGACCGAGGTGGGCGACTTGTTCGTGATCGTGGGCAGCTCAGGCTATCTGGAGATCGCCGCCAACCAAGCTTCAGCCGCGGGACTCCTCGGTTGCAGTGCCGGAGCATCGGTGGAATTGGATTTGTACTAGTGGCGCATCCGCTCGCTGGCGCTCGCGGTTCTGTGCCCGCCACCCTTTGCACTGAACCGCGCGCGCCAGCAAGCGGATTACTGGCTAAAGAACTCCCGTGCCGCCGTCACTGTCAGGCGAATATCTTCTTCCGTGTGGGCCGTCGACAAAAACGCCGCTTCGAATTGCGAGGGTGCCAGGTACACGCCGCGCTCCAGCATGAAATGGAAGAACCGGCCAAAGCGCTCCGTGTCGCACTTCTTCGCCGACTCCCAATCGGTAACTGGATCGGGTGAAAAAAATAACGTGAACATAGCGCCTACGCGGTTGATGGTGACGCCCGGCGGAGTCCACGCCGTAAGCTGAGCCCCGCGCGCGTCTAATTGGTCATATATTTCCGGATGCGTGGAAAGGTAACGCAGCATCGCCAACCCCGCCGCCACCGAGAGCGGATTGCCCGAAAGCGTCCCCGCCTGATACACCGGGCCCAGCGGCGCGACCTTGCGCATGATGTCGGCGCGCCCTCCGTAAGCCGCGATCGGTAACCCGCCGCCGATAATCTTGCCGAGGGTAGTCATGTCAGGTTTTATACCGAAGCGCTGCTGAGCGCCCCCCAAGGCCACGCGGAAACCGGTCATCACCTCGTCGAAGATCAGCAGCGCACCGTGACGCGTCGTGAGTTCCCGCAATGCTTCGAGAAATCCCGGCGCGGGCGGAACGCAACCCATGTTGCCAACCACTGGCTCGACGATCACCGCCGCGATCTGCGCGCCCCGCTCAGCGAACGCCTGCTCCACGGCGGCGATCGAATTGTAAGGCAGCGCGATGGTGGTCTCGGCAAACCCCTTCGGAACGCCCGCCGTATCCGCGATGCCCAGCGTCGCCATGCCGGACCCAGCCTTCACCAGCAGCGAGTCGACGTGCCCGTGATAGCAGCCTTCGAACTTGATGGTCAGATCGCGGCCAGTGAATCCGCGAGCAACGCGCAGCGCGCTCATGGTCGCCTCGGTGCCTGAATTTACCAGACGCAGCATTTCCATCGACGGGACGATCTGTGAGATCAATTCGGCCAGTTCGACTTCGCGTTCGGTAGGCGCGCCAAAGCTGGTGCCCGCTTCCATGGCCTCGCGCAGCGCGTCCATCACCGGTTTGGGACGATGCCCCAACAGCAGCGGCCCCCAGGAACCCACGTAGTCGATGTACGAATTGCCGTCGACGTCGACGATGCGCGAGCCTTCGCCGCGTGCGATGAAGCGCGGCACGCCGCCCACGCTGCGGAACGCGCGTACCGGTGAATTCACGCCTCCGGGAATACGCGCCTGCGCCCGCGCAAACAACTCTTCCGATCGCGCCGTCTTCATAACCCGGCGCGCGAGCTCTCCGGGATCACGCGGTTCAGCAGCAGATTCGTCAGCACTTCGCGCAGCGTCCCGCTCAAGTTCTCGAGCAGGCGCCCGCGTAGTTCGACGTACGGCTGCGTGCCGGCGAACAAATCCTGCATCAGCTCGCGGAACCGCGGACTGCGCCGCATGAATTGAACCATGCGCGCCGGCACGGAGTTGAACATAAACGTGCCCAGGAACAAGCGCCGCGCCAGGGTGGATGCGAATTCGAGATCCACCGCAAATTCCCGCGCCAAGATAGCCCGATAGGCCGCTGCCTTCTCCAGGATTCCGTGCGCGTCGTCGAGCACCACGCGGCTTGCCAGATCGCCCGAACGCATCGCGTAATACAAACCTTCACCGGTGATCGGGTCCACCAAACCGCCCGCATCGCCCACCGCCATCCACCCTTCGCCCGCCACGCGATTTTTCTTCCATCCCGGCGATTCGAGCGACGGCAGCATGTGGCTATAGAACTTCGACCCGCGCCACGCCATCCCGCGCTCATCCATATAACGTTCCAGCCGTGCGCGCAACGCATGCGCCGGCTCGCCCTTGCCGCAGATGCCCACCGAGAGATGCCCGCAACGGGGAAACACCCAGATGTAGCCCTCAAGCTGCGGCAGAAATTGGATATCGATCTGATCGCGCGACGCCGGCACATAATAGCCCAGTGCGCTCATGGTGTCTTTCGCGCTCCATTCCGTGCCCACTTCGCGCAGCGGATTGCGAGCGCCCGTAGCGACGATACAAAAATCCGCTTCGGCGATGCCGGCTTGTGTCCGCAAGCGCCAGCCGAGCTCGCGACGCTCGATACTGAGCACGCGCGTTTTCTCGATGGCGGCGCCGGCTTTCTCCGCGCGCAGCAGCAGCATGCGGTTCAAATCCAGGCGTGAGTAAATCACCAGCGGCCGTGACAACGGCATCTTCACTTCGCCCGCATTCGGCGCAGAGAGCGTCGTGTCGTGGATCACCTTCTTGGGCGTGTCGTTGTCGATCAAGAACGGATACTGCTGATACGCCTTGTAAGTGAGCCCGCCGCCGCAAGGCTTTTCCCACGCCAATTTTTCGTCGAAGACGATGGTGCGCAGCCCAGCGCTCGCCAGCCGCTCCGCAGCGAACGAACCTGCCGGCCCTCCGCCGAGCACCGCTACCGTTTTCATTGCCGGTTATCCGCGGGAGGATGCCCCGGTGGCAGACCACCGGGCAAGGGCTGATCGCCATGCGCGTTTCCGGGACTGACCTGCCGGCCCTTCACGGCCCACTTGTCGCCCTTGCGCTCCAGAACGTAATCCATATTCATGCCGCCGCTGCCGGCGGGCATACCCTTGGGAACGAACGATACGCTGGCCCGCGCGACGTCCTTTTCAAATGAAACCGAGCCTACGTTGACATCCATGGCGCTCATGTCCAGGCCCATGGTAGGAGCACGTTGCTTCAGGTAATCGACCACACCCTGTTTCACCGCTTCCGGATTATCAATGTTCTTGGAGCAGGCCGCTAGAAACAGGGCTGCCGCCGCCAACGCGAAGGTTTTCACAGAAACGATTATAGCGAGCCTACTGTAGTAACGCCGTGATGCGGTCCGGATCGTTGGGAACCACGATGGATTGGTTGCCGAACGTAGAACGAATCTTCGCGCCGCTGGGAGTCTCGAGTTTTCCGGTGTGGTACTTGTAAATGTAATCCGGGTCCTTGAGAACGTTGCCCGTCAGCACCGCGACGACGTCGGCGCTTTTGCCGATCACACCCGCTGCGGTCAGCTTACGAATCCCCGCCAGCGTTGCCGCCGAGGCCGGCTCGCAGCCGACACCCGCGCGGCCAATCATTGCCTTGGCATCGGCGATTTCTTGCTCCGTGACCTTTTCCACCGTTCCGCAGGAAGACCGAACCTCGTGCAGCGCCTTGGGCCAGGACACCGGATCTCCGATGCGAATCGCCGTCGCCAAGGTCTCAGGATTGGTAACCGCGTGCAGTTCGCCGCCGTGGTGAAATAGCTCATAGAACGGAGCTGCGCCCTCCGCTTGGATCACCGCCAGCCGAGGCATCTTCTGGATCAGTCCCAGTTCGTGCGCCTCCCGCAGCGCTTTTCCGAAAGCCGAAGTATTGCCGAGATTCCCACCCGGAAGCACGATCCAATCCGGCGGATTCCAATCGCGCTGGTCCAGCATTTCAAAGACGATGCTCTTCTGGCCTTCGACGCGGAACGGGTTCATCGAGTTCAGCAGATAGATGCCGAGACGCTCCGCCAGTACGCGCACCAGCGCCAGAATCTGATCGAAGTTCGCCTCCACTTCGAGCGTGCGCGCCCCGTATTCTAGCGCCTGCGCCAGTTTCCCGAAAGAAATGTTGCCGTGAGGAAGGAAGATCAACGCCTCGAGTCCCGCCGCCGCCGCGTACGCAGCCATCGAAGCGGAAGTGTTCCCCGTGGAGACGCAAGCCACCCGCTGCATCCCCAGACGCCGCGCCTGCGAAGCGCCGCAGGTCATGCCGTTGTCTTTGAAAGATCCCGTCGGATTGAATCCCTGATGTTTGAAGGTGATCCGGTCGAGCCCGCCATATTGCGCCGCGATGGGCGCGTCCAGGAGGGGCGTGTTCCCCTCCCGCAGCGTCACCACATGCGCGTTGTCGTTCAAAAAAGGAAACAGCTCACGATAGCGCCACACCCCGCTGGTGTCCAGCGGCGCATTGCTCAACCGGCGCTGACGAAATAGATCACGAAGCTCGGCGGCGCTCGGCCGGGGACCGCTATAAGTCGCTTCGAGCAACCCTCCGCATTTCGGACAGTTGTACAGCACCTCGGTAATGGCGTACCGCTCGCGGCAGGACGCCTCGAAGCAGGTCAGTTCGGCCTGCACGCAGGAAGACATATTCTTAAGTGTAGACCAGCATGCTTTCCGTTCATCTCGAATCCGGCCGCGTCGAAGTGCGCCGCCAGCCACTGCCGCGCGTGCCCCAGGGCTTTGCCCGCATCCGCCTGCTTGCCGCCGGCATCTGTTCCACCGATCTGGAGTTGCAACGAGGCTACTACGGATTCTCCGGCACGCCAGGGCATGAATTCGTAGGCGAAGTGGTGGCGGTCTCCGGCGGCGGTGGGGAGTGGATCGGACGCCGCGTCGCCGGCGAAATCAACTTGGCTTGCGGACACTGCGACTGGTGTGCGCGCGGCCTCGGCCGCCACTGCCCCACGCGCACGGTCCTCGGCATCGTGAAGCACCCCGGAGCGTTCCGCGAATTCCTCACGCTTCCCATCCATAACCTGCACCGCGTCCCAGATTCCATATCCACAGAACAAGCCGTCTTCATCGAACCCGTCGCGGCGGCTTGCGAAATTCTCGATCAGGTCAGGATCCCGAAGGGCGATCGCGTGGCGCTGCTAGGCGACGGAAAGTTAGGTTTGCTGGTAGCTCAAGTTCTGCAAGCCCACGGTGCGCGCGTTCACCTGTTCGGCCGGCATCGCGAAAAGATGCACATCGTCGAGAAGGCCGGTGTCACTACTGAACTCGTTCCCAAGAAGTTGCCCGAGCGCGCCTACAGATGGGTGGTGGACGCCACCGGCTCCCCCGCAGGTCTGCGTGCAGCGGTAACGATGTGCGAACCGCGTGGCACCATCATCCTGAAATCCACAGTGCACGGGCTGGTCACCATCGACACCGCTCCCGTGATCGTGAACGAAGTGACGTTAGTCGGCTCGCGCTGCGGGCGCTTCGAACCAGCGATCCGCCTGCTCGCATCCGGAAAAGTAGACGTTGCACCGCTGATTTCAGCCGAGTTCCCCTTGGACCGCGCGCCCCAAGCCTTCAAGAACGCCGCCACCAAAGGCGTCCTAAAAGTGCTCCTGCGGCCAACGCAGTAGGGCGGACGTCCTCGTCCGCGTTCGACCTCCAGGTGGAACAGAGTGCGCACGTGCCGGCCAGGAGGCCGGCTGCGGACGCGGACGTCCGCCCCACGTTGTGTCGCTACTTCGCCACCGCGATCACGTTGTTCCACAACGCCACGATCAGCGCCGTCACGCCCAGAAAGCTGCCGAACGGCAGTTCGTAAGTCGCAGCGTCTTTGTGCGTGAGCTTGATATAGGCCAAGCCCAGCACCGACCCCGCGATGGACGCCAAAATCAGCGTCATCAACGACAAGCGCAGCCCCACGAACGCGCCGATCATTGCGATCATTTTGACATCGCCGAAGCCCAGCCCTTCGCGATGGCGCAGCTTCTGGTAAAGCCAGCCCACTAGCCAAATCGAGCCGCTACCCACCGCGGCTGCGAATACAGATTCGCCCAGTGACTGCCAGCGCTCGCCCCACGAATAGGGGATGAACATCGCCGCGAAATAGTGTTCCAACGGTACGAACGGCGCGAACGCCAATCCCACCACTGTGCCGCCCAATGTGAACTCATCCGGCAAGATTCGCTCTTCGATATCGGAAGCGATCAGCGCGATCATGATCGCCGAGTAGATCGCATACTTAAGCGCCGGCAGGGACAGCCCCAGAGACGCGACGCATATAGCGAACGCAGCGCCCGTCGCGACTTCCACCAGCAGGTAGCGCACCGGGATTCGCGCCTTGCACTGGCGGCACCGCCCGCCCAACAGTAGATAGCTGACTACCGGAACGTTGTCGTACCAGGCGATCGTGTTCTCGCACCCGGGACAGAAGGAGCGTGCCGGCGTCACCACCGAGAGGTCCCTCGGCAGCCGGAAAATGCAGACGTTCAGAAAACTGCCGATCAGCAGCCCGGCCACAAATGCCAGCAACACAAACATCATCCTAAAACCTCTCGATAAGCCCGCATGGTTTTCTCTACCATTCCTTCGACTGAAAATTCCCGCTGCACCCGCTCCCGTCCCGTATGCGACATCTGCGCGGCTAGCTCTGCGTTTTCCAGCAGGCGCCGCACTGGTTTTTGGAAATCGCCATCGGCAACCAGGAAACCTGTCTTCCCGTCTTCGACCACCTCGGGCAGTCCTCCCACGGCGGAAGCCACCACCGGGACTCCGGACGCCATCGCCGCGAGCGCGGCCGACCCCAGACCCTCCATGTCGCTCTTATAAACGAACACGGCGGCCGTGGACAAATCCTGCCATAGATCAGTCGTTAGTTCGACAGAAATGCCCGCAATCTCCACAGGCTTGGAAGCCAGTGCCACCACCCGGCCGGGCTGCGGGCGGGCCGGCTCAGGCATTGGGACCCCATCGTAAACCACGCGGATCTTATCGCCCGGCACGCCCACGTCCATCAGTCTGGCGGCAACATACTTCGACACCGCCAGATACAGGGTCGCGCGCGCGTACTTCCGCCCCGACAGAAATCCGCGCTTCACCGGAAACGCCACGCGCCGCGAGACGATCAAGGGGGCGATGCCAACTAACGCCGCCATAGTGTGCGCCCGCGCGTCGTGGACGTGCACTAGATCGACCTGCCTCGCGGCCGCCGCCAGCGCACGAAACGAAAGCGCACGAACGTCCAGCTTGCGCCGTGCCGCTTCCGCGAATAGCGGCGATCCCGCACGCGCCAGCAGGATCGCGTCGCGCAGCCGCTCGATCAAATACAGCGCCTGCCATTGCCCTCCGCGCAGTTCACGCCCGGTATCGACGTGCAGTGTGCGCACGCTATCTCCCCGGGCTCATGAAGCGCACTTTGGCGTATTTGAGAAAGTTGTAGAGCGCCGCCAGGTTGGCAATCGCCAAGCCTTCCACGCCGTCGAGAAATCCCAGCTTGACGAAGTAGGTGCGGAAGAAAGTCCACGGCGGCTCGAAGATCAGACGCCCCCAAGTCACCTTCTCGCCCGCCTCGATCAACTGCTCGGCCGCGAGCGTGGTGTAGCGGTCCATGGTCCGCAAATGCTCGGACAACGAATCGCAAGTAAAGTGCAGCAGGTTCGAATCCAGGTGCCCGACGCTGCCCTCCACTTTGACCGACTCATGCACATACTCGCCCACCCAGTGCGCCTTCGAGCGATGGTAGAGCCGCACCTTCCGGTCGGGATACCAGCCCGAGTGCCGAATCCAACGTCCTAAATAGCGCGCCTGCCGCGGCATCGTATAGGCGTCGTGTTGCGGACCCTGTTTCTTCACCCGCCAGATCTCGGCTTCGAGCGCCTCGCTCAAAGATTCATCCGCGTCCAGCGAAAGAATCCAATCGTGCGCGGCCTGCTCAGCGGCGAAGTTTTTCTGCTTGGCATAGCCCGGCCACGCGCTCTCCACCACGCGGGCGCCCAGCTTTTGCGCAATCTCTACTGTGCGGTCCGTCGAACCGCTGTCGATCACCACGATCTCGTCCGCACAGCGCAAACTCTCGAGCGCACGCGGCAGATTCCGCTCCTCGTTATAAGTGATGATGGTGGCGGAGATCTTCACAAACCGTTGGCCCGTACGGGCGACAGGGTGAACGTCAGGATCAAAATGATTAGCGCCGCGATGCCCAGCCAGGTGCGCGCCCGCCCGATAGGATAGGGATCGTAAATCACCGGATGCCGCATCCCGAAAAAGAACAGCAGCACGGCCCACACCAACCAGCTATACGCGAAAAAGATCCCCATGGGGATCAGCAGCGCCACAAAGAACCGCGACAGCCAGCGCGTTTTCTCGCCCGCGAAGGCGTAAAGAATATGGCCGCCATCCAGTTGCCCTATGGGCAGCAGGTTCAACGCCGTCGCCAGTAACCCCACCCAAGCTGCGCGCGCCACGGGATGCAGATAGATGTCTTCCACTCGGACCCCCGGAAACGCGATCCGCTCAAACAGTTGCAGCAATAACGGACTGCCGAAAATCAAATCGCTGTGGTGCACGGCTCCCGGGGACACTCTCGACAGCGACAAACCCACAGCCAGCGGCGCCAACAGTACCAGGAATCCCGCCAGCGGCCCCGCGATGCCGATGTCGAACAACGCACGCTTGGAAAAAATCGCCGAGCGGATGCGGATGAACGCACCCATTGTGCCGATCAGTGTTGGCGCCGGCAGAAAATAGGGCAGCGAGACATCCACACCGTAATAGCGCGCGGCTAAGAAATGGCCCATTTCATGGGCCATAAGAATCGTTAGGAGGGTAAGCGAGAACGGCAGCCCCTGCAACAGGAACGCAGGCTGGTGCCACATGCGCACATACCCGTGAAGGTCTCCGTCAAAACTGGAAGGCAGGTTGAAAGCGAAGCTCTGCGCAAAGCCGGCGCCCACCACAGTGGTGCTGAGGAGCGTTAGCAAAAACAAAAGAGTGTGAAGCCAATAGCGATGACGGGGCCGCGGCCGGTCTAGACCGGTTTCATCCAAGGCTTCGAAGAGATTCCCTTCGAAGGCGCCGCTCGGCTGCGGATAGCCGTTCGTCGACACAGGGTAGGTTATTCGAGCGCTTGCAATTCCTTGCCGGGCTTAAAGCGAACCGCCTTGCCTGGAGGGATTGCCACTTCAGCGCCAGTACGCGGATTGCGTCCGATGCCGGTCTTGCGCGGGCGCACGTTGAAAATACCGAAGCCGCGCAGCTCAATTCGCTCGCCACGCCCTAACGAGCGCTTCATGCTTTCAAAGACAGTTTCCACAGCCATCTCGGCCTTGGTCTTGGTGATGCCCGTCCGGTTCACCACTTCATTAATGATGTCGAGTTTGATCAAGTCCGCCTCCTGTGCCCCAAACCCAATGCTAGGATTGGAGTTAGCCGTTTGTCAAGAGGGGGGAAGCTTCCAAGGCGGGAAAAATAGTTGGGGGCGGGCTGGCCTGCTCGATTTCGCCTGGTGTCCCGCGCGCGAACCGCGCATTGAGGTGCATGACTCGCAACCTACGGTAACGTTCAACCAGCCTCCGATTCGAAATCGCTCAGCCTGCGCCGCCCCTTATCTTATCGGGTTCTATCTCGTCACCTCCCGTTTGAGCCGCGGCCAGCGCGGCCATCTATCTGTTCAAATCCCTTCTCTTTCCGATTGCATTCTCGCTCCGATCCCAGCGCGTGTCAATAGTGTTAATGTTCCGAGTGTTAATGTTCCGCTTGCTGTCGCGCGCGGTTCTGTAACAGGCACTCGTTCGCACAGAACCGCGAGCGGAAGGAGCGGACGCTCGTGCTATTCTCAACTCAGCAAATGCAGCCAGAAGATCCTAAAGCCGACGACCTGCAACGCGCATTGGAAAAGGCCCGTGCCCTGGGCATCGGACACCTGAAGCGCCACATCATCCTGTGCGCCGAGCAGAGCGAACCGAAGTGCGCGCCGGTCGAAACCACCGAAGCGTCCTGGAAATATCTGAAGAAGCGGCTCGTGACCGCCGGATTGATGGAGGGCGACCAGTGCATGTATCGCACCAAGGCCAACTGCCTGCGGATCTGCGCGCACGGCCCCATCGCCGTGGTTTACCCGGAGGGCGTCTGGTACCACTCGGCAACGCCCGAAGTGCTCGAGCGCATCATCCAGGAACACCTGATCGGCGGCGAGCCGGTGGCGGATTTTGTACTCGCAACCGACAGCCTGTCCGCCGCGCGAATAGCTACTTCTTCAAGAATTTCTGTACCGTACTGTTGACGGTATCGGCAACCCAGACATCGCCGTTGGGACCCTCGGTCACCTCATGAGCTTCGCCAAACTCGCCAGGGCCTTTTCCAGGCTTTCCGACGACCGCCAGAACCTTGCCATTCAAGTCCATGCGCAGAAGCTGCCCCGCAAAACCGTTGACCATATAGATGTAACGTTTGCCAACCGAAATGCTGCTCGGCAACCCGGCGTATTTCATTTCCCGGACAAACTTGCCGTCCTGATCGAAGATTTGAATCCGTTGATTTTCGCGATCCGCCACCCACACCAGACCTTGCGCGTCGATGGCAATCCCGTGGGCCGCGATGAACTTGCCGGGTTCGCTGCCGCGGCCTCCCCAAGACTTAATAAACTTGCCCGTAGAGTCGAACTTAAATACGCGCGGGTCGCCGCCGCCCGGATTGTGGCCCTGCGACACGAACAAGTCGCCGTTGCGCCCGATCGCTAAGCTGGTGGGCTGATCGAAGTGGTGCGAGCCGGTGGCTTCATTCCACTCGCCCGCTTCCCCCGCCGTCCCCAAGGTCAATAGAACCTTTCCTTGCGGATTCAACTTCATGACCACATGCGCTTCCACGTCGGTGACCCAGATGTTATCGGCGTTGTCGATAATTAGCCCGTGCGCCCGCTTCAACAATCCGTCGCCAAATAAGCGAATGAACCTTCCTTGCGCGTCGAATTCCGCGAGCGCTTGCGGTCCGCGATTCAAGATAAATATATGGTGCTGGGAATCGAAAGCGACGCTGGCCTGCGCTCCCATGCTGCGCCCGGCAGGCAGAACCAGCGGATTGGCCACCACCTCCATGTCGAGTAGCGGCGCGTCTTGCGGGATCAGCAGCGCCGGGTTCGTCGGCCTCTGCGCGAACGCGGAAACAGCCAGCAGAGAACAAAGTAGGAGTTTCATGCGTCAAGCCACCTTCGCCTTGTGCATCACAGCCTCGGCCTTCTCACGAATTTTCATCGCGACTTCGTAGGGGTCGCCTTGCTGGAACTCCGGCAAGAACAACTCCACCGAAAGCGCCCCGGAGTAGCCCTTCTCCGCCAGCTTCCGCAGTATCTGGACCAGCGGCGAAACGCCATCGCCGGGAATGATACGCGTGGTGTTGTCCAATAATTCGCGCGGCATGTCAGGCACGTCCTGAAAGTGCACATGAGCCAGCTCGCCCGGGCGAAGCTGATCCAAATCCTCCATCTTGCCGAGCCCGGACCAGAAGTGATAGCAGTCGAGCATCGGCCTCACGTTAGGATGCGCCGCCTCGCGGATCAGCTTCAGCGCCGTAGTCAAGGTGGCGATAAATGTCGAGTTGCGCGCGAACTCAATCATCGCGGTCAGCCGGTTTTGCTTCGCGGCATCTCCCGCCTGCCGAAGACAATCCGGCGCGCCCTTGTAGTCTTCCGCCGTGACCTTCCGGGTAGTAACCGCAGGGCAGTAAATCCGCTCCACGCCAAAAGAAGCGAATTGCTCGCAGCGTTTCTTCCAAGTTTCGAGCGAAGTCACTTGGGTGGCGCCCGGAATCCATAAGTCCGGTTGCACCGCCGCACAGGAGACCACTGTCAGTCCGAGATCCTTCACCACGGCTCGCGCGCTAGCCAAGGTGTCGGTCTTCAGGAAATCGTCGAGCATCCGGTCGGTGATCTCGACATTCTTAATCCCCGCCTTCGACCAGCCTTCGAGCGATTTGCGATATCCCGCGGCGAGCGAAGTGTTCTGGTGCAGACTTAGCGACATCTTGCCGCCAGCCGCGCGCAAAGGTATAGCCGCTGCTGCCAGAGGAGCAAGGAGGGCAGTTCGTCGAGAAAGCATGAGCAATACTATACCGCTTTTAGCTCACAGACGAACCCGGGAAAACAACGAGATCGGAGGGGTGGAGAGAGGGGACCGGCCCTCCAGAAGGCCGGTCCCCGGCAGATTTAGTGGGCGACGGTAGAGGTTTTTTCGGTAGTGGTGGTCGACTTCACTTTGCCGTGGTGCTTCTTGCTCTTGGTAGTCGAAACCGTGGTGTCCTTCGAAGCATTGCCGTCGGAATCGGCGGCAGTGTTGGTAGTGGTGGTTTCGGTCTTTACGTCCTTGCCGTTGTCCTTGCTGTCGATCTTCGTTTCGGTGGATGTAGATTGCGTGGCCGATTTCTCCTGAGCCATCATGGCCGCGGCAGTCAGCAACGTTACATAGATAAGCTTTTTCATAGGGTCCTTTATCGAGATGCGAGGACAATCCTATAGTCCCGGCTCTGACAGATAGAGACGCCTCGGGGGCCTATCGTTACAACTACTCCCCAAGCTCATGAGTCTAAGCACCCAGGCAGCCGCGGACGCTAGATGCCGCCGCACTGGTCCCGGCCACGGTACAGCCTAACGCGCTTTCGGTGCAGTCTCGACGCGCACCAGCTTGAGCGCAGCGGAGTGGCCGCTGACGATGGTCACGCCTCCGCGCCGCACTCCAAAGTGCGCCGCCAGAAAATCGCAGAGCGCGTCGTTGGCTCGGCCCTGCTCCGGTGGCGCGGCAATTTTGACTTTGAGTGTCCCATCCGCCATCTCACCCACGATTTGGGATTTAGCGCTGCGCGGGATCACTTTTACCCGCAGGGTCATCGCGTAGATGGTGCCGCAGGCGCTTCCGACAACTCCGCCGCGGCGCCATCGACATCTTCGAGGCGCAGCCGAATTATCTTACGCGCGTTGATGGCCGCTTCAGGAAGTTCAAAGCGCGCGCCGGCCATGAGGTCCGCGGTCTGGTGCGGAGCGATGCGGTCCTGCAAGCTCAGGATCGGATTATATTTCGGACCCAGAATTTTTTCGTAGCGGAAGATGTTTTCGATGTTGGTCTTTGAAGCCGTGCGCCCGTCCACTGCGTCGCCCGTAGCCGGCTCCAGATGCAGCGTCACTGAGTTCACGACGAAAGGCACGTTCGATGGGTTCGTCGCGCGAAAGTCCAGCACCACTAGAGAAGCATCGCCACCCAAGGGCAGCACGCGTACTTTGAGGATCTTGCCCTCCAGCCGCAGATGTGCGCCTTCGGTGGTGGTGAACATCGTGAACACCAACCCGCCGACGACAGCGAGCCCCAACACGAGGAAGATCCAGAAACCCTTGCTCATCGTGAATACACCACGGTCAATCGCCCAGCAAGCGGCCATAAGGCTGCAGCGTAGGGATATGATCGCACAGCGATTTGAGCGCCGCCGTCAGCGGGATGGCCAGCAACAGCCCCAGCGCGCCCCACAACATCCCCCAGAACATCAGTGCGATGGTGACCACCAGCGGATTGAGGTGCACGCGCGCTCCCACGAATTTGGGGTAAAGCAGGTTCAACGCCAGCAGGTGCAGCATCGCTACGCTCACCGTGAGGAACAAATACATGGCCGGTTCCTTCGAAGCGGGCAGCGCGGCCACCACCGGCGGCATCAGCGCCAGAGGCAATCCAATGTAGGGAACCAGACTGAGGAATCCGCTCACCGGAGCAACAATCAGCCAGTACGGAAGCTTGACCGAAGCGAACAGCAGGGCGCTGGCGACGCTCAGCAGGATCCCCAGCATAAAATTTCCAATGACGTAAGCGCGCACCATGTCACCCAGGCCATGCCAGGTGGAAGCAGCAGCCTGCCGCGTCTCGCCCTCGAATAACAATAGGTACCGCGAGCGAATATGATCGCGCCAGCTCAATAGGAAATACACCAGGAACGGCACGAACGACGCCATCAACAACACGTCGTAATAAGCGGCCAGATAGCTGTATGCGTAGGTGAACAGCGGCGTGGGCTCCTGCTGGATGTGCACTTCCTGAACTGCCGGGGGCGGGGGTGGTTCGGCTTTTTTCTTTTTGCCTCGCGTGAGTGGCTCGGCCGATTCGGCCGGCGCTGCGTCACTCTGCGGCCGGAAGCGGCGCGGCACCAGGCTGCGGTAAATGCCGTTCTCGACATTCTCCATGCGGGCGGCGACGGAATCCACCATTTCATTGATGCGCGCGCCGTAGGCCGGAAGATCGGCCGCGATCTGTTGGCTTTGCAAATACAACCCCAGCCCGGCCAAATACAACACCACCAGCGCAATGCTGCACACTACGAAACTGGCCAGCCCGCGCGGCATGCGCAGCTTCATGAAGAACACCACCAGGGGATCCAGCAGGAACGCGATCATCGCGGCAATGATGACCGTGATAAAGAAAACCCGTCCGAAATAGAGCAGCGCGATGGCCGCCGCGGCCGCAAGAATTCCGACGCCTAACTGGAGCGACTTCTGCGTGGATGTGTTCTGGACCACCACGGGCGCCGTGAATATCCTTATCTATCACTATAATTTGGATAGACAGTGGAATTCCAGCAAAATACAGCGACCGGGCGGATTTTGGCGCTCGATCTGGGCAAGAAGCGCATCGGACTGGCGCTCAGCGACCCCCTGGGCATCTCTGCGCAAGGCTTAGACACGTTGCAACGTACCACCATCCGCGAAGACATCGCCGCCCTGGAAGCCATCGCCCGCAAGCACGAAGTGCAACTGGTCCTGCTGGGCCATCCCCTGAATATGAAGGGCACCGAAGGCCGTCAGGCAGTATATACACGCGATTTCGCGGATACGATTCATGGAGAGAACCGGGCCTAGCCGTGCGCTTCTGGGATGAGCGCCTCACCAGCAAGGAAGCCGAGCGCGTGCTCAAGCAAAGCGGCATCAGCATCGAGAAACGCGCCAAAGCCATCGACCGCCTGGCGGCAGTGATTCTGCTGGCGAGTTATTTGGACGCAGGGGGCACCGCGTGAAGTTCCTGATCGCTGTAATTTGCGCGCTAGCGGGCCTAGCTGCGGCAGCGCTTGTGACCCCCTATCAAGGATTCCAGGGAGAAACTTTTGTGGAAATCCCCCATGGAACCGGCACCGCCGTGATCGCCCGGGAACTGGCCAAGGACGGCGTCATCCGCTATTCCTGGGAGTTTGAACTGCTGCGCCTGGTCAAGCCCTCAGCCAAATTGCAAGCCGGCGAGTATCGCTTCGCCAAGGCCGCCAGCGCGCTGGAGGTCTTCAACCGCATCGCCCGCGGCGACATTTATTTCGTCGAGTTCACGGTCCCCGAAGGCAGCAACATTTTCGACATCGCGAAGTCCGCTGAGGCCGAGGGGGTCATGTCCGCCGAAGATTTTCTCGCCGCCGCCGAAGACCCGGCGCTGGTCCGTGATCTAGCTCCGAAAGCCAAAACGCTAGAAGGTTATCTGTTCCCCTCTACCTATCGTTTGTCCCACTCGACCACCCCCGCGCGTCTAGCGAAGATGATGACCGATGAATTCCGCAAGCAGTGGAGTAAGCTGACCGCCGATAAAGCCGCGGACGTGCGCAACGCCGTAACGCTAGCCTCGCTGGTAGAAAAAGAAACAGCGTCGCCCGGCGAGCGCCCCGTAATCGCCAGCGTATTCCGCAACCGCCTGGCGCAGGGCATGCGACTGCAATGCGATCCCACCACCATCTACGCGGCCCTTCTCGAAAATCGCTACCGCGGGACCATTCATAAGTCGGATCTAGCCAGCGCGAATCCCTACAACACGTACGAAAACGTAGGTTTGCCACCCGGCCCGATCGCCAATCCCGGCGCCGAGTCCTTACGCGCCGCGCTCGAACCCGCCGATACGCCGTTCCTCTACTTCGTCGCCAAGCCAGCCGGCGGAGGCCACCAGTTTTCGACGACCATCGCCCAGCACGAGAAAGCCGTGATCGCCTACCGCCATGCCACGCAGAGGAAAATCCGCTGAGCTAGCGCGCTGGATCGAGGAACACCGCCCCGCGCGCATCGGCGAAGCGGAGTTCGCGCAACTATCCATTGCCTTGGCCCCGGTGTCCGAAAGCTACCTGCGCAAGCTGGTCCGCGAATGCGGTCTGCCGCTCGACGCCATGGTGGAGGGAGTCCGCCAAGCAACCTTCGACGACCTGGAAGCAAGCTTGCTGAAGCTGCTCGAAGAATACGAGCACAGCGACGCCGCCCGCCGCATGGCCGTACGGCGCTTGGTGATCATGGCCAAGGATCACGCCCGCCTAGCGGCGCGCAATTTGCAAAAGCGGCCGAAAAAGAGGAAATGACTCTGTGGCTTACCACCTGGCTGGAGAACCCGCCGGTGTTTCGCAGAATGGGTGAGAATCCGGCGACATCACATGAGTCTCATGTAACGGGAAACGTTGTATGATGGTCGTGTGATCCGATCGTTTCGCGATAAGGATACCGCAGCGATCTTTAGGCAGGAGCGGGTCCGGGCGTTTCAGAGCATCGCGGCGGTCGCGCTGCGGAGACTGGTACAGATTGACAGCGCCGATGAACTGCGCGACCTGGCGTCGCCCCCCGCAAACCGGCTGGAGGCACTGAAAGGCAGGCGAGCCGGACAGTATAGTGTCAGGATTAACGACCAATACCGGATTTGCTTTCGCTGGAAGAACGGACACGCGTTTGACGTTGAGATCACGGATTATCATTGAGGAGGCCGCCATGAATCGGACCAAGCGAATCGAATCCCGTTACCGCATTCCGTTTCCACATCCCGGGGAGACCATCCGCGAGGACTACCTAAAGCCACTGGCGATGAGCGTGAACCGCCTCGCCCTTGAACTCCGAGTCCCGGCCACACGCATGGCCGAGATCGTCCATGGCAGACGCGGCATCACCGCCGATACCGCGCTGCGGCTCGCACGGTATTTCAATACCACGCCGAAGTTCTGGCTGAACCTGCAAACATCCTACGATCTGGCCACCACCGCCGAGACCAGAGCGGAAGAAATTGCACGCAGCGTGCACCCGCGCGAGGCCGCCTAGGGGGAATTAATTCCGCGCGGCCTATTGCGTCAGTAGCGCCAGCCGTTTATACTTCGTTTTTGGAATCATGATCGCCCGGACCCAGACCGATCGGAACCCGTCGCCCGGCAATTTGCTGCTGGACGAAATCGATCCGATGGCCCCGCAGCGCGAAGCGGCGCTGTTCTACGGACTGTTTCTGCGCGGCCACTCAGCAGACTCCCTGCGCCGCGATATCGACGTCCCCCGCAAGCTCCTCGACAAACTACTGAAGCGCCACCGCAACGAACTTGCCGTGCAAGCCAGCCTCCAGCGCGCCTATCAATACCGCAAGCAAGTGCTAGCAATCTTCGACGAACTAGTAGTCCGCGAGCGCATCAAAGAACGCGTTCACTAAACGCCGCGAGCGAAGCATTCCACTTAGATCTTTTCAGGTAAATGCAATTGCGCCTTGCACAGCGCCTGATCCAACGCCTTAGCCGCCTCAGCTTCCGTCCAACCGCGCGACGTCGAAAGCTCCGTAATCAGCATGTGCCGAGCGCGATCCAGCATCTTCTTTTCGCGGAACGACAGCGGCTTTTCGGCTTGCAGGACCAGCAGGCTCTTCAACACCTCGGCGATCTCCAGAAGGTTGCCCTTCTGCATCTTCTCGGTGTTTTCCTTGAAGCGGTCCTTCCAGTCGAGTTGGCGCTTGCGGCGGCCCTCGCCCAGGTACTCGATCACCCGAGCTAACTGGCCATTGCGCGTCACTTTGCGCAGTCCGACATGATCGGCATGCGAAAAGGGGACCATCACAGTGAGGCTGCCGGCGGAGAGACGAAGCAAATAGAAGCGCTCCTGCTGCCCGGCGAAAGCGCGACTGCTGATATTCTCGATAGTAGCGACCCCGTGGTTGGGGTAAACTACCTTCTCACCGACTTGGAAAGTCATTCAGGGACCTTACCTAACGAAGTGCCGGAATACAGTGAACAGCATCTTAAACTGATCTGGCATTTCTGTCAATGACCAAAGGGCGGTAACCGGCAGCGCGCGTCCTACGGTGTAACATAAGAGGACATCTGATGGACTCCGCCAAGACTGATTTGAATAAGACTGACCTGAAAAAGACCGTCAACCTGCCACAGACCGGTTTTCCCATGAAGGCCAACCTCGCGCAGCTCGAGCCTAAGCTGCTGGAACAATGGGAGAAGTCCGGGATCTATGAGCAGATTCGCCAAGCACGCTCCGGTCGGCCGACGTACATTTTGCACGACGGCCCACCGTATGCGAACGGCAACATTCACCTCGGCCATGCCTTCAACAAACTCTTGAAGGACTTCATCGTAAAGCTTAAGACCATGGAGGGTTACGACTCCCCCTACGTCCCCGGTTGGGATTGCCACGGCCTCCCCATCGAAATCAAAGTCGACGGCCAGTTAGGTTCGAAAAAAGCCGGGATGACGGCCGCGCAGATCCGCGCAGCGTGCCGCAAGTACGCCGAAAAATACGTAGACCTCCAGCGCAAAGATTTCATCCGCCTCGGCGTCTTCGGCCGCTGGCAGGACCCGTATCTGACCATGTCGCCGCAGTACGAGGCGGTCATCGCCGGCGCGTTCGTCGATTTTCTAGACCAGGGTTACGTTTACAAAGGCCTGAAGCCCGTCAACTGGTGCATCCACGACCGGACCGCACTGGCCGAAGCTGAAGTCGAGTATGAAAACCACAGCAGCCCATCGATCTGGGTCCGCTTCGCCCTGACCACTGACCCGGCCGCGATCGACCCCGCGCTAGCCGGTAAAAAAGTGTGGGGACTGATCTGGACCACCACTCCCTGGACCATCCCGTCGAACCTCGGCATCGCGTTTCACCCCAGATATGTTTACGCCGCCGTCGACGTCGCTGGAGACGTGTACATCGTCGCCCAGGATTTGCTGAACGCCAGCGCCGAAGCCTGCGCCTGGGATTCGCCGAAAGTCTTGACTACCTTCGAAGGCTCGAAGCTAGCGAAGACCGTCTTCCGTCATCCCTTCCTGGAGCGCGATTCGATGGGACTCCTTGGCGAGCACGTAACGCTTGAGCAAGGTACCGGCGCAGTGCACACCGCTCCCGGACACGGCCAGGAAGACTACGTGATCGGCGTCGAGAACGGGCTGCCAGTGTATTGCCCAGTCGACGGCGCCGGCCGCTTCTTCCAAGCCGAAGGCGCGCCCGGCAAGCTGCCCGAAGAACTCCTGGGCAAGACGGTGTGGGACGGCAACCCCATCGTCATCGACATCCTGAAGAGCAAAGGCGCGCTTCTGGCCACGCGCAAGATCGAGCACAGCTATCCCCACTGCTGGCGCTGCCATCACGCCACCATCTTCCGCGCCACCGAGCAGTGGTTCATCGGCATGGACCGCAACAACCTCCGCCAGAACGCGCTCGAAGCCATCAAGAAACGTGAAATGGAATCCCGCCTGGGGCGAAGAACGCATCGGCAACATGATCGCCACCCGTCCGGACTGGTGCATCTCGCGCCAGCGCGCCTGGGGCGTGCCCATCATCGTGTTCTATTGCGATGCCTGCCAGGAGCCCCTGACCGATCGCAAAATTCTCGATCGCGTAGTAGACCTGATCCGCATCCACACCGCCGACGTCTGGTATTCAACCGACGCCGCCGAACTAGTAGGCCCCGATACCAAATGCGCGCGCTGCGGCTGCGGAACGTTCCGCAAAGAAACCGACATCTTAGATGTCTGGTTCGATTCCGGCGCCAGTCACCTAGCCGTATTGACTCCCGAGAACCATCTGCCCTGGCCCGCCGACATGTATTTAGAAGGCGGCGACCAATATCGCGGCTGGTTCCACAGCTCCCTGCTAATCGCCGTAGGACTGCGCGGCGAAGCCCCCTACCGCGCCACCGCCACCAACGGCTGGACCCTCGACGGCGAAGGCCACGCGCTCTCAAAGTCCAAAGGCGCCGAAGAAGTCGAGAAAGTCATCAACAAATACGGCGCCGAACTGCTGCGCCTGTGGACCGCATCGGTCGACTTCACCGAAGACGTACGCTTCTCCGACACCATCGTCAGCCGCCTGATCGAGGCCTACCGCAAACTCCGCAATACATTTCCGCTATGCACTAGGCAACCTCCACGATTTCGATCCCGAAACTCGACGCAGTGCCCGTCAACGAACTCCCGGAAATCGACCGCTGGATTCTGTCGCGAACTGAAGACCTGATCCGCCGTACCCGCGCCTCCTACAGCGAAAACGCCTTCCACAAGGTGTACCGCGCCATCTACGATTTCGCCACCACGGATTTAAGCGCCGTCTACTTCGACGTATTAAAAGACCGCCTCTACACCGCCGCTCCCAAGAGCCACGCCCGCCGCAGCGGCCAGACCGCGCTCTACAGGGTGCACTACGCGCTCACCCGCCTGGCCGCGCCGCTCTTAGCCTTCACCACCGAAGAAGTCTGGAGCTACACCCGCAAGCCTGCTGGCGCACCCGATAGCGTCCACCTAGCGTTGTTGCCTGAACCAGAAGAAGTAGCCTCGGGTCTCGACGCCGCCAAGCTCGCACGCTGGGAACGTCTCCTCGAAGTCCGCAGCGTGGTCTTGAAAGCGCTAGAAGAAGCGCGCCAAGCGAAAGTCATCGGCACGTCGCTAGAAGCGCGGGTTCGTGTCGCAGGAGCCCAACTAGACGACTACGCCGACGACCTCCCCGCCCTCTTCATCACGTCGCAAGTGATCCTCGAACCCGGCGACGATTTGAAAGTAACAGTGGAACGCGCTGAAGGCGCCAAGTGCGACCGCTGCTGGAAATATTCCGTCTTCACCGGCCCAGCCTGCGATTCCTGCACCGCAGCCCTCAAGGAAATACTGGGATGAACCTGCGCGTGCGATCCGCGATCATCATCTTCCTGGTGGTGATACTGGATCGAGTCAGCAAGCTCTACATCCGCGGCAGTTACGCACTGTGGGACGTCACAGTGGTCATCCCGCGAATCTTCAACATCGTCCACGCCGAGAACCCTGGAGCCGCCTTCAGCATGCTCGCCTCCGCCTCGCCCATCGTGCGCGCAGTCTTATTGGTAGGCGTCTCCATGCTGGTGATGGCCATCGTCGGCGTGATGCTGTGGCGTCTCCCCAAAAACACCGGCGCGCTGATGCCCACGTCGCTCGCCCTGGTGTTCGGCGGCGCACTCGGCAATTTATGGGATCGCGTTTTCCGCGGCTCCGTCACTGACTTCCTGCAAGTCTTCATCGGCTCCTACGAATTCCCGGCATTCAACGTGGCGGACAGCGCCATCACCATCGGCGCCGCGTTACTGGTGATCGATCTGCTAAGAAACCGCAAGCCGGCCGCCTAGCCCTTTTCGCTGGCATGCAGGAACAGCGTCAGGTAGCGTTTCAGGTTTCCCGTAATCAAAAAGTTCTCGCGCACGTGTTGATGGCCTTGCTCACCCAAACGCTGTGCGATGTCGGGATGCGCTAACAGAAAGCGAATCTGATACGCCGTTCCCTCTACCGAATGCGCCAGCAAACCCGTGTGTTTGTGAATCACTTGCGTGGGAATGCCGCCCACCGCGGAGGCGACCACGGGTTTCTTCTTCCACAGAGCCTCGGCGACGGTCAGTCCGAAGCCTTCGCGCAGACTTTTCTGAATCACCACCGTCGACGCACGTTGCAGAGCGTTCACTTCAAGCGGCGCCGCGGCCGGTAGTTCCAGAATGAATACGTCGGGATCGCTGCCGGCAGCCTCACGCACTTCCTCCAGCACGGCGCTGCCTTCGGGGTCGTCGGACGCGCCCCCGCCCGCGAGCACCAACTGGCAATCGAAGTAGCGTTTGACGATGCGGTAGGCGCGCAAAACCCCCAGCGGATCCTTGAGCCGGTCGAAGCGCGAGATCTGCGTCAGGATGCGCCGCCGCGGATCGATACCGAATCGCACCAGCACGTCTTCGATGAAGTCTGGATCGAGATCCCGGTTCTTGTCCGACAGCGGATCGATCGAAGGATAAAACAGATATTGCGGGATGGGTAGCTGCCGCGAAAACTCAGGCGACGAAAAAATGGCGCCGTCATAGCGGGAAACAAAAGGCTCCAGGAAATCCCACACCCCGGGGTTGGGCCGCGAAAGGTCGATGTGGCAGCGCCAGATCCACGTCTGCTTGTCTCCCAAAGGCCGCGTCTCAATGAAAGCCGCGGGCTGCGGATCGTGGATCACCACGAACCGCCCGTCGAGCGGCATCTGCTCGCGGTTGCGGCGGTTGTAATCCAGGAATATTTCGAAGTCGCGCGGGCGTATGGTGTACGCGTTCCCGTGCAAGGCATTGTGAAACGCCTTGGTGATGTCGTAAAACTCCGCTCCGCCCTCCATGACGTGCCAGCGCGCGTCCAAACCCAACTCGCGCGCCAGCGGAATCAAGCGCGTCAGGATCTCCGCCACCCCGCCCCCCACCGCGGTGGAATTCACCATGTCCACCACCTTGCCTTCCAGCGCACCGGCCAGCGTCCGCAACTCTTCTATCTCGGCCGCGCCCAAGAGCGGCACATAATGGTCGAGCGAAAGGGGCACCAATGCTGGAGTCGCGATCATGGAAGAATCTCCCGGTCCACCAGCTCAATCAACTCCTGACGTGCAGTGTCGAGCGTGTTGATGTAAATGTCGATGCGATCGGCGCGCGCCGCAAGCTGCGGCAACCCGAGTGACTGCTCGAACCAGTGCGAAAAATCATTGGTCCGCAACTGCAGCCGCAGGCGCGAAGCTACAAAGTGGTAATAGAACGACGCATGGCTCAGGCGCTCCAGGCCGGCGCGGAATCCCGCCAGCGTCTTGGCGTCCCACGGCAGCGGGCGCGTCACCTCCACCGCCTGACAGAAGTAAAACGGCTCAAAAGCGGACTGTTCGGCATACTTGGGGAAAGCCTCGCTGAACTCAGCGACGATGTGCCGCAAATCCGCGCGCAGCTCGGCGATCGAAACGTAGTCGCGAATATCGATACTCGCCAGTCTTTCCGCCAGCACCGGCTGATTCAGCGAAGCCAGAACCCATTGCGCGAAATCATTAGAAAAACCCTCAGTCAAAAAATGGTGCTGTCCCAGCGTCTGGAAGGTGTGGTAGAAAATGGCGGCGTCGCTGGCTTGCTCCAGGCCCGCCATCAATTCTGTAACGGTCATCGCCCTCTGATTTTCGATGCGGATCAGATAAGCCGCGGTAGCGAACTGAAAAGGCTGCGAGGCGTTGTTCACGCGAATTCTCCCTCCAGTTTTTCCAGAAATTGATGGACTTGTTCGACGGAAGACAAACGGTAGCGGGCCTTCGTCCGGCAAGCCCGGCCCACCCGCACCGTGATGCCGCAGTCGAGCGCGGAGAAGGCGGGCTCATCCATGCGATCGTCGCCGATATACACCGGCATGGCTCCGCAGCCCGCCGCGTATAGTTCGCTCGAGACCGCCATTCCCTTGTCGCCCAGTTCGCGCGGCGCCAGTTCCCACACTTTTTTGCCGCGGATCAGCTGCAATGAATCGGCGAACGGATCGAGGACCCCCTGCACCAACTTGCGCGCTTGGCGGACACCCTCCTCCGCCACGCTTTGATAATGAATCGCCAGCGTCAACCCTTTGTCTTCCAGCCACACCCCAGGGACGCTCAATAACAGGCACGCCAGCCAACTCTTGGCGCAGGCCACAGCGTCGCGCGATTCGCCAGTAATGGCGCGGCGCCGCGCGGCCTTCCCAACCATGCAAACCCAAATAGCGGATCCCGGGCACACGCACCCGCGCACGGACATCGGCGCGGCGGCGTCCCGTAACGATCCACACTTGAAAGCGCGGGCTGCGGACTAGACTTGATAGCGTGCGCCGCGTATCCTGGTCCAACCAGACGTTTTCGGGCCGCGGCTGCAGCGGCGCCAGCGTGCCGTCGAAATCCAGAAACAGCGCGATCTGGGGGCTGGATGTGAAACGCCGGGCCACGTGATTCCAGCAATGAAAGAGGTGGCGCACGTTTTGCCGTTCCTGTTTCATGAGGCGCTCCGCGTCATCACAGTGGGAACCAGGTACGGCGTCGCCGGAATCTTAGCGGGCCGCGTCTCACACAATTCTTCGATCAACTTGCCGGCCCAGCGATAGATGTTGTGCTCGCGGACGGTAGCCCGCATCCGCTGCATGCGCATGCGCCGCTCCTCGGGCCCCATCTCCAGTGCTTGCCGGATAGAGTCCGCCATCTGCTCGCTGTCGTACGGGTTCACCGCCAGCGCATCGCCCAATTCGTGGGAAGCCCCCGCGAAGCGGCTCAAGATCAGCACGCCGTGAAGGTCATCGCGCGACGCCACGAATTCCTTGGCCACCAGATTCATGCCGTCGTGCAGCGACGTAACCAGACAAAAATCCGCCGTGCGGTAATACTGCAGGATCTCCTTGTGGCTGTGGTGCCGGTTCAAAAACACAATCGGTTTCCAATCGTTGGTCTGAAACCGGCGGTTGATGCGCTCCGCTTCCTGCAGTACCTCGTCCATCAGTTCCTGATAGCGCCGGATGTGCGTCCGGCTGGGCGACCCGATCTGCACAAACGTAAATTCACGCCGGTAGGCCGGGTACTTTTCGAAAAAGCGCTCGATGGCGCGGAACCGTTCCGGAATGCCCTTGGTGTAATCCACGCGATCCACTCCGATTCCCAGAAAGGACGCGCGAACGCCCAGTTTGTCCAGCAAGCGTACGCGCTCCACGTGTGGGAGTTCCAGCGGCGCCGGTGGTTCCTCGAAATTTCCGGCGACGCTGATCGGAAACGGGCGTACCAGCGTGGAGCGCCCGTTGCGGTTGACAGCGAAGTGCTCCCGCTCGATCCGGCACTCGAGCGCGCGGTCTACCGTATCCAGAAAATTATTGCAGTGCGCTTGCAGATGGAAGCCCACCAAATCGGCGCCCAACAATCCATCGAGCAGCGCCGCCTGCCAGGGGCAGATTCCGAAAGCCTCGGGATTGGGCCAAGGAATATGCCAGAAGATGGCCACACGCGCATCGGGCCGCGCATCTTTGATCAAGCGCGGCAGGAGCGCGAAGTGATAATCCTGCACCAGCACCACGGGATTCGGTTCGCACTCCATCTCCTCCAGCAGCGCCTCGGCAAACTTCCGGTTTACGGTCTGATAATATTCCCAATCCTCCACGCGAAACACCGGTCGCGTGTGCGCGATGTGGCACAGCGGCCACAGCCCTTCGTTCGCGAAGCCGAAATAGAAACCTTGCTCCTCCTCTTCGGTCAACCACACGCGGCGCAGAGAGTATTGTGGATCATCCGGCGGAACACGCACGCGGTCGTAATCATCCACGGCTTCCCGGTCCGCGTCGCCGGTAGCCTGCGCCACCCAGGTGCCATCGCACGCCCGCAGCACGGGTTCAATGGCCGTCACCAATCCGCTCGCAGGCACCGAGCACTCGATCCCGTTAGTCCGGTGCGTGTGTTCGTAAGGTTCGCGGTTGGATACCGCAAACAGACGGCTACCTCCCAAACGAGTTTGCACGAATACACGCAGCCGTTCGGGAGTCCAACTGGATTCCCCCAAGTCGCGCAGGCGCGCCTCGTTCGCGGCAGCGGCGCGAGCCTCCGTGAGGCTGGAAGCCAGGCGCGTCACCTCTCTGGTCAAGGGTTCGAATTCACCTTGATCCGGCATCTCCGGCGGCTTCACGGCCGTCCCCATGCGCATATCCTGCAGCCAGTCCGCCATGCGCCGCAGCGGCCGTCCCACGCCCCAGCGCAGCGTCAGCAACGTCACCGCCACGATCAGGATGGTCTGGATGAAGACTCCCGTAAACGCGCGCCGCCACATCGCGGCTGCCTGCATGTCGATATACGCGGCATCGTGGAAGAGCGACAGCGTTCCGATGACCATGTCGTCTTCGCGCAGCGGCAGGGTCACCATGTGAATAGTGCCACTGGCCAATTTGACGAACTTCTCTACCGGAGTCACTTCGATGCCGGGCTTCGGGAACAGCGCCGGATCGCCGCCCACGCGCCGTGCAAATCCGGAAGTGATCGCCAGCGGCTTTCCGTCGGCGTCATACACCGATACACCGGCAATCTGCTCGCGATCCTTAAAGCGGTCCACCAAACGCTGCAGCTCGCGATTCGCATGGCGCGCCGCCAGCGGCTCTGCCGTGCGCACCAGGCTCTCCGCCAGCACCTGTGCGTGCTCCTCCAAATCGCGCCGCAGCCCGAGTGTGTCGGCGCGCGTTTGGAAAAACGCAAATGCCAAAGAAACGACGGCCACCGCGGAGATCAGCGATGAACTGAGGCGATAAGTAAGACGCATCGGCATGGCTCCGTTAGTTGGGGAAATGCCGCGTGGCGCGGACCCGAACAAGTAGATAGGGCCACGCCACCATCCGTTACTCAGGTGTTTTTACCGGCGGGCGGCAGATACTTCCGCTTGGCCCCCGCGATCACAAGGCGAAGCCTGCTTCAAGTGAATGATTCCTCAGAGTGCGTTCGTCTCTGGCACAGCATGTGCATTCCTCGCGGGGTAGGCTTGAGCCGCTCGATTTTTGAGCGGGAATATTTTCAGACGAGCAAGAAGGAGCACTTCTCACATGCAGCGTATACAAGATTCCATTGCTAGTTTTTCGCTGGCCTTCGCTATAGCGGCGGCATTGACCGCCTCCACGGTGGTGGCTCGCGCGGATGCTTGGGACAAGAAAACTACGGTAAGTTTTTCCCAGCCGGTGGAAGTTCCCGGCTATGTCCTACAGCCTGGAAAGTATGTCATGAAGCTGATTGACCTGCCGGCGGACCGTCATGTGGTTCAGTTTATGAACGAACGGCAGAGTCACGTCTATGCCGCCGCCATGGCGATTCCGGCCTATCGCACCGAGGTTTCCGATCAGACCGTGATCACGTTCTATGAAGCTCGCTCGGGACAGCCAGAACCGATGCGCTATTGGTATTACCCGGGAGACAACTTCGGTCAGGAATTCGTTTATCCCAAGGAACACCTCGCGGAGATCGCCGCCGTCCCGCATGAGACCACGCCGGCTGCATTCGACACGCGCAGCCAGACACCAGCTCCCGTGGTTGCAACCGCAACCATCCCCGAACCGGCCCCCACGGCGGTAGTGAGTGAACCTCCCGCCGCAACCGAATCCAGCGCTCCCGTCGAGATCGCACAAGCGGCCCCGCCCACGCAGCCCACGCCCCTAGCGGAGCCGCAGAATGAGACACCCGCGGCGCCCAGTGAGTTGCCAAAGACAAATAGCAACGCGGCGGAAATCGCACTCCTGGGCCTCGTCTCCATCGGAGGGGCGCTTACTGCGCGCAGATTGCGGAACTAAGGGCTCGAATATGACGCGCTCAACAAGTCGCGCCGCCTGGATGGAGTATTGTCTATGGGCAGCGGGCTGTCTCGCGCTGGGCTACTGCGCGTTCCTTTGGGGACGCGCAGAGTTCGACCAGGCGCAAGGCAACTGGACCCTCGATCACCCGGCGGAAAGGCACACCTCGCTCAGTGCCATCTCTGAAGGCAGCTTGCTGGGGCGAATCGAGATTCCCCGCCTGGATTTATCCGCCGTGGTGTTTGAGGGAACCAGCGACGATACGCTGTCGCGCGGCGTAGGCCACCTGCGGGGTTCGGCAAGTCCCGGCCAGCGCGGCAATCTGGTGCTGGCCGCGCATCGCGATACCTTCTTCCGCAGCCTGCGCGGCATCCGCCAAGGCGACCAGGTAACCGTGCAAGTACCGGACGGCGAGTTTCACTACCTGGTCCAGTCCACCTCCATAGTTCAACCCGATCAGACCGAAGTTCTCCAACCGAGCGCCGATGCCACACTGACTTTGATTACCTGTTATCCCTTCGGCTACATCGGAAACGCGCCGGAACGCTTCATCGTTCGCGCGACCAAGATTGCGAAAGCGAGGCATTCATCATGAACAGAATTCTTGGCAGTGCATTGAGTCTTCTTGTCCTGGCCGCGGCGGGCTGCAATCGTGGGCAGGTGACGCCTGCCGAAGCCGCGGGAGATCCCAGTTCCGCCGTGCGCCGTGCCGGACCCGCAGCCGTCTTAGCCCCAGGAACACCCGTCCAAGTGCGGCTGCAGGAAACCATCGATACCAAGCGCAACCGCGCCGGCGATCGTTTCGACGCCACGCTGGATCAGCCGCTAGTAGCGGGCGACCGTGTTGTAGTTCCGCGCGGGACTCCGTTTAGCGGCCGCGTCGTGACCTCGACAGAGTCCGGCCGTTTCAAAGGACGTGCGGCTTTGGCCCTGCGTCTCGACTCCTTCACCTTGAACGGAGTCGCCTACGACATCGATACCAATCGTCCAACCCGCGTCAGCGCAGGCCATAAGAAACACAACTGGCTGTGGATCGGCGGCGGGTCCGGCGCCGGCGCGGCGATCGGAGCGGTGGCGGCTGGCGGAGCCGGAGCGCTCATTGGCGCAGGCGCGGGCGCTGCGGCAGGTACGGTCGGCGCGGCCTTCAGCGGGAGACGGCATGTAACCTTGCCGGTGGAGTCGCGCGTGACCTTCACGCTGCAATCTCCGCTCCCCATCGGCACCTAAAGCATCACTGCAGGAGCCCTTCCAGGGCCGGCAACGAGACGCCGCTTTCCTTCAACGCCGCCTCGTGGAATGCCTTTAGTGAGAAAGCTGCACCCTTGCGCTGTTGATAGTGCTCGCGAACATTAAGCCAGCCTTTCCAACCCACAAAGTACGTCGGCAGTTGGCAGGAGGAAAGTTGCGCCCGCTGCAATTTCGCGGTGGCCTCTTCTTTTTCCTGATACGTGTCCTTGATCATCAGATCGATCGCCTGCTGATCGGTCATGCCCATGGTCTGCAGCCGCACATCCAAAATCGTATTCGCCAGCACACGCAAAATCTGCTTGTCGAGCGTCAGCCGCAGCCCCTTGCTGTTGTCCAGGTATCCCGCGTCCGACATCAACTGCTGCGTGTACACGCCCCATCCCTCCACATACGGCGTGTTCGAAAACAGGCTGCGCAAAAGCCGCCGCGAGACCGGCTGCACATCGTTGGCATATTCGAATTGCACGTAGTGGCCCGGCATGGCCTCGTGAATCGTGAGCTCCTGCAAACCAAAATCGTTGTACTCGCGCAGTTTGGATTCGGCGCGCGCAGCGGACCAGTTCGCGGCAATCGGCGTAATCCAGTAGAACGCTCCCAGTTGCGGTTCGAGCGGCGGCGCAGCATTGAATCCGCCCACGCCATAGATGCCGCGCAGAAACTCCGGCGTCTCGGTGACCTGCAAGTTGGCGCGCGCCGGCAAAGTGAGAAGGTCCTTTTGCTTGACGAAAGCGGTGGCCTGCGCGAGCATTTCCTTGGCCTTAGGAATATAGTTCTCGCGAGTCGTGTGTTGCCTCGCCGCCGCCTCCAACGCCTGCTCCACAGTCTGCGGTGCAGCCAGCTTGGCCATGTCCGCACGCATGGTTTTCAAATCGGCCTCGGCTGCCGCCAGCAGTTGCTCCGGCGTCAGCCCGGACGCCAGAACCAAAGCGAACTTTTGCGCGTACTTTTCCTTGCCCAGACGCCAATCGGAAGTTTTCTTCGAAAGCGTGTCCTTCAGAAAGGTATTGAAATCCCGCGCCGCCGCGATAGCTTTGTCGGCGGCGGCCGCGTAGGCAGCCTTGCGCGATTCCGGCACCGCCCCGCGCAGAGTCTTGTCGATCAGCTCGATATTCCCGTCATTCTCTTCCCGCGCGACACGATTCCACACCTCGGGAGCGTCCGTCAGATTCGCCTTCGCCTGTTCGAACAGCAGCCGGTACTTTCGCCAGACCGGCTAGTGATGTGATCGAACCGCTGCTCGATCGGCGCGTAATTCAGCATGTAAGGCGTAAACAAAGCGTTTCCGACCAGTTCCACGTAAACCGTAGGATTATGCTTGAAACTCTGAATGGTATTCAGTTCCAGCAGGCAAAGTCCGGTGTTACTGGTGATGATGTCCAGGTCTGCCTTCTGTTCCTTATCCAGCTTGCTAGGGTCCAGCACACCAGCGCGGTTCTGAATATCCGTGCAAAACTGCCGCTGCTGTTCAAGCCCGGCCGCGCTGTAATCGTCCAGCATCCCGTCGAGCGTAACGCCATTGTGCAGATGATAGCCGGCCGCCGTCGCACTCACGGGCGATAGCGCCAGATCCCCGTAAATGAAATCCTGCGTGAGTTTTTCCGAATCCGCCAGCGGTGGAGGAGTCTTCGTACATCCCGCGAGTAAAATCGCCAGCGCAAAAACAAGGGGTTGCCGCATGAGACCTAATATACGCCGGACGGTACACTATTGTGTGAGTTGGCAAGCAAGCGCAATCTCGCATACATCGCAGTGCTAGCCGGATGCTTCGCCGCGGGCACACTCGCCGGTTGGACCGCTCTAGCCGCCCGTGTGGATCATTACGCGTACGATCTGATGACGCAAATGACTCCCGTGAAAGCCGCCGCCACGCAGTCGGTAGTGGTAAAGATTGATGAAGAAACGCTGCGCGCGCGCGGAGGAATGCGCAACATCCGCCCCATCCTAACGGAAATCCTAAAACAGATCGCAGCAGCACAGCCGCAAGCCGTTGCACTCGATGTCCTATTAGCCGACAAGGGAGACAACGCCGAAGACGCCGGTCTCGAAGCCGCTCTGCGCGACACCAAAAACCTGGTCCTGCCCTGCGACCTGGTAGGCGGCGCATGGGAGGATCCCCTACCGCGATTCGCCGCCGCAGCCGCAGCCCTGGGTCATGTGCACCCCGAAATCGACCGCTACGACGGCGTGAGCCGCGAAGTGTCACTAGAAGAAACCGTCAACCATCAGCGCCGCTGGGCGCTAGCGCTCGAAGCTTTCCGCATCTCACGCGCGCAACCGATCACCGAATCGCCTGATGATGTAGCAGTCGGCAATACCGTGATCCCCGCCGCCCGAGCCGACACCGGCCGCCCCATGCTGATTCGCTATCTACCCATGGGAGTGCCAACCGTTTCCGCACTGCACATCAAAGAGAACGCGAATCTCCTTCACGGCAAGACAGTGTTCCTGGGAATCACCGCGCTCTCCGCCGCGCGCGACCGCCTGCTGAACCCCTACGGCCAAAATGTCCCCGGCGTAGAAGTCCATGCCCACGCCTTTGAAACCATGGCGCGCGGCGATTTCTTGCAACGCTCGGGAGACTTGGCCCCGCTGGGACTATCGATCCTGTTCGCAACCGCCGCAGGCCTCGCCTTCGCACTGCTCTCCGGTTACACCGCCTACACCATCGCGGTCGTCATCGTAGTCACCTCACTCATCGCCCCCATACTTTTCTTCCGTCAAGGACTAGTCTTCCCGCTCTTCGGTCCCGCCGCCGTAGCCTGGCTCTCCAGCGCGGGCGCCGCCACCTACCAGCATTTCTTCGTGCGCCGCCAACTCCGCCGCAGCGAATCCGAGAAGTCGCGCTACCAGCAAGCCATCCATTGGGCCGCGCACGAAATGCGCACCCCTCTCACCGCCATCCAGGGGTCCAGCGAAATTATGACCAACTATTCGCTCCCCGAAGCCAAGCAAAAGCAGTTGAGCGAAATGATCAACTCGGAATCCAAACGCCTCGCCCGCCTGATCCAAACCTTCCTCGACGTCGAGCGCCTGGCCGAAGGCCAAATGGATTTAAAACGCGAAGTCTTCGAAGCCGCCAACCTGGTCGACACCTGCATGCAGCGCGTAGAACCGCTAGCCCAGCGAAAAAGAATCAGCATGTCGCTCGACACGCCCGTCGAAGGCACGCTCACCGGCGACCGCGAATTAATGGAGTACGCGCTCTACAATCTACTGACAAATGCCGTAAAATATTCGCCGGGGGAAACCCACGTATCGGTATTAGCAGAGCGCAGTGGTGAAGAGCTGCGAGTTTCCGTGCGCGATCAAGGAATTGGCATGGATTCCAAAGAAATCAAAAATATTTTCAAGAAATTCTACCGCACGCAACGCGCCGAGCAATCCGGCGAAGTGGGTACCGGCATCGGCCTGTCGATCGTCGAACAGATCGTCACTCATCACGGCGGCCGGATGGAAGTCACCAGCGAGCCCGGAAGAGGCTCATGTTTTACCATGGTTTTAAAGAGCAGGGTCCGGAGGAGCAGCGTTGCAGAAACTATTAATCGTCGAGGATGACCCGTCGGTTCGCAACACCATGGTGACCGTGCTGGAGCTGGAAGGCTACCAGCCCGACGCCGTAGCCTCAACCCGCGAAGCCATTGAGCGCCTGTCAGCCGAGCCATACACCATCGTAATTTCCGATATTTATTTGGACGAGCGCACCGGAATCGATGTTCTCCACGCCGCCCGCAAACAGAACCCTTTGTGCGCCGTGATTCTGATGACCGGCCGCGGCAGCATGGAAACCGTAATGGCCGCCACCGAAGGCGGCGCCTTCGAATACCTAGCGAAGCCCTTCGAAATGGCGCAAATGATCGACACCATCCGCCGCGCCGAAAAATCCCTGGTCGCGGAGGAAGACGAAAAGGAAGCCGAATCCATCGACGATCTGCCGGACACCGAAATGATCGGCAGTTCCCCGCGCATGATTGAGATTTATAAGACGCTCTCGCGCGTAGCGCCCACCGACGCGACCGTGCTGATCGAAGGCGAGACCGGCACCGGCAAAGAACTGATCGCCGGCATGATCCACCGCAACAGCAAGCGCGCGCAGCAAGCCTTCGTGCCAGTGGATTGCGGAGCCATCGCGCCATCCCTGCTAGAGAGCGAACTTTTCGGCACCCTGCGCGGCGCCTACACCGGAGCCGACCGTGACCGCATGGGCGTGTTCGAAGCCGCCCACGACGGCACCGTTTTCCTGGATGAGATCGGCGACATCGACCTGGGCTTCCAATTGAAGCTGCTGCGTTTCCTGCAGGAGCGCGAAGTCCGTCCACTAGGCTCGGCGCGCGCCAAAAAGGTAGACGTGCGCGTGATCGCCGCCACCAACAAAGACGTGCAGAAGATGGTCGAGGAAGGCAAGTTCCGCGAAGACCTGTGGTACCGCCTGAATGTGGTGCGCCTCACCGTGCCCCCGCTGTGCGAGCGCGCCAGCGACATCCCATTGCTAGTGCACTACTTTCTGAAACGCTATAACCAGCGCTATAACCTCGACGCCAAAATCATCGCTAGCGGCATGAAGGTGATGGAGGATTATAGCTGGCCCGGCAACATACGCCAGCTCCAACACATGATGGAACGCCTCACCATTCTTGCGCCGGGCGGCCGCATCGACGGCGCTGTTGTCGAAGCCGCCATCGAACAGATGGATTCCCGCGATCACGGCAGCGAATCTCTAGCCGACACCGAGACCGATCAAATCCGCCGCGTGCTCACCGCCACCAGCGGCAACAAAAGCCGCGCCGCCAAAATCCTGGGTATCGAACGCAAAACGCTCTACCGCAAGCTGGAGCGGATGGGATTGTGAAGTGGTTTGAACGAAAATTCGACTTCACATTCCCGATAGAGCAACTCCCTAACCTGATCGTCCGCCTGCAAGGCACCCCCGCGCGCCTGGAAGAAATGCTGCGCGGCGTGCCGCCCGGCGTACTGCTGGCGAAACCCGAAGGCAAGTGGTCAGCCCAGGAGCACGCAGGCCATCTGCTCGACCTCGAATCCCTATGGCAAGCCCGCGTCGACGACTTCGCCGAGGATCGCCAAACCCTCACCGTAGCCGACCTCACCAATCGCAAGACGGACGAAGCCGCCCACAACACTCGCGCGCTTCCCGAGATCCTAGCCAGCTTCCGCGCCGCCCGCCGCCATCTCCTCGATCGCGTCGAAAATTTACCCGCCGCCGTTTTCTCCCGCTCCATCCCGCATCCCCGCCTGCAACAGCCCATGCACCTGGTCGATCACCTCTACTTCGCCGCCGAGCACGACGACCATCACTTAGCAAGAATTCGCGAGATGACCGGTAGTGGGTCAGTTCGAACTGACCCACTACCAGATGACCGCTCAAGAGTAGAATGAAGCTAGCATGGCAAAGGAATACATCTCGGAGACGAACGGCAACTACTACGTTGCCGGCACCCGAGTCTCCCTGGATTCCATCGTCCATGCGTTCCGCCGCGGCGAGTCTCCCGAGACCATTTGCCAGAATTTTGAGCTTCTTGGTCTGGAAGAAGTGTACGGCGCAATAGCCTACTACCTGGCAAACCAAGCCGACGTAGATGCCTACCTGCTTCGCCAAAGCGGGAAATGGGCCGAAGGCAAGCGCGACGCCGATCCGCTGCCCAACAACCTGCGCGAAAAATTGCTACGCGCCCGCGATGAGTTGCACACCCGCCAATCGTGAAGGTTCGGTTTCTGGCGGATGCCGATCTCAACAAAGCCATCCTGAATGGGGTCCTGCGCCGGGAGCCGTCGCTGGATTTCCTCACCGCTCAGGCAGCTCGCTTACGAAGCCTGCGTGATCCGGAGGTCCTGGCTCTTGCAGCCGGCCAACAACGCGCGCTGGTGTCGCACGATGTCAGCAGGATGCCCCTACATTTCGGCGCATTCAAGAGATAGGGAGAAAGAAGCCCCGGCGTCTTCCTAATCCCACAAAGCCTCGACGTCGGTACCGCAATCGACGAACTCCTCTTGATTTGGCAAGCGTCGGATGCAGCGGATTGGGAAGACCGCTTAGTCTGGCTGCCTCTGTGAGCGCTTTGAGTCGAGTGTTAGGATCGAATCATGCAAGGGGTTGACCGCCGCTTGTTCCTGGCCTCGTTAGCCGCCGCCACATACGCCGCGGAACCCACTGCGAAGGGCCGCGTCTTCCCCTCGGTAGCCGTCCGCTACCCCGACCCAGCCACTGAATTCACCGTCCTGCGCCTCACCGATCCCCAATTCACCAGCTCCCTGCCCGCCCCCGGCAATCGCGGAGCCACCGCGCGCCAGTTGCTCTACGCCTCCGACTTCACCGGCGCCTGGCAAGCGTTCCGCATGGATCTGAAGAGCAAGGAATCCCGCCAACTCACCGAAGCCGAGCACCTCGACCCCGCCTCCATCGCGCTGCTCCAAAACGAAAAAGGCTTCTGGCACTTCGACGGCCCCAAGCTCATCGAGACCACCTTCTCCGGTTTTAAAACTCGCGAGATTCATCGTATTCCCGAAGGCTTCGAAAAGTTGCGCGGAGCCAGCTATAGCGACGACGGCCAGTATGCGTCGTGGGTCGAAAAAGGCGCGTCCAGCTACCGCCTGCAACTACTCCACATCCAGCACGGCGCGGCCGTAACCTTGGTCGAATCACCCGAAGAACTGAGCGATCCCCTCCTCCGCCCCCACGGTACGTCGTTGGTCTATCGCAACCGCGGCGAGCTGTGGGGCATTCACTTCGACGGTCAGCAGAACGCCCGCCTCCCGCTGGCCGAGGGCGATACGCTCGAAGCGCAGTGGGCCTCCGACGGACACGCCCTCGAATACCTGAACCGGCCCCCCGACCCCAAAAAGTTGACCGGCATCCGCGAATGGACCCCCGAAACCACCGCCCAGCCCGGCCACGACGCCCCAGTAGCCGCCACCAGCCAGTTCGTCCGCTTCCAGGCCAACGCCGATGCCAGCGTCTACGTCGGCGCCAGCGGCAGTAAAGCCTCGCCCTACTTGCTTTTGCTGATCCGCGCCGCCCGCCGCGAACTCACCCTGGCTGAACACCGCGCCAGCGACCCCACCCTGGTCGCCCCCGCCTTCGCCCCCAACAGCCAGTTCGTGGTATTTATCAGCGATCGCCATGGAAAACCAGCAATTTACTGGATTGCTGTGGATAAATTGGTCGCTGAGACCGATGGTAGTTAGAGAGGGTCCGATCAGGCCCTGGGAGGAACCATTGAAAAACCGAGTTATGCGATTCCTGACCGCTGCCGTACTGTTAGCCGGCGCTCTGCCGCTGGCGGAAGCCGCCCCGAAGCGCAATTGCGGCGACCGTTGCTCGAACGACTATAGCGCCTGTATGGCCCGCGCCCGCAACGGCGCCGCCAGAAAATCCTGCAAGGTGGCGCACAAGCATTGCAAGCAAACCTGTATATAACTGGAATCAGTAAAGGTTAGCGTTCCGGCAGTCGATTCTTATTAAGATGAGGCTGCTCGAAATCCTGATCATGAGCCTTGCCGGCGTGTGGCAAGGCGTACGCCAGGATTTCAATTTGCTGGAAGTGGCGCTGGTCGCAGCCGGATGGTGGGCTTGGCGCAAGGGTTGGCGTCCGCATTGGCCGCGCCTTTCGCCCGTGCTGACGCGCCGCCCCGCGCTGACAGCCTTAGCGCTAGTGTGCGGAGTCATCGCATTGCGTCTGGCGCTGATTCCCGTCCTGCCCGTCCCCGTCCCGCTAGTGGCCGACGAGTTCAGCCACCTGCTGCTAGCAGACACGTTGGCGCATGGTCGACTGGCGAATCCCTCTCCACCTTTCTGGCAGCATTTCGAAAGTCTGCACATCATCCAGCGCCCCCACTACGTTTCCAACTATTTTCCCGGCCAGGCCCTGTTTCTAGCCGCTGGAATCGTAGCGCTCCATAGCGCCTGGGCCGGAGTCCTCGCAGGCTCCGCGTTTTTCCTGCTAACTCTCTACTGGGCGCTGCGTGGATGGATGCCCGCCCGTTGGGCGCTCTTCGGAGTCTTGCTAGCCGCTCTCCGCTTCAGCATCGCCAGCTATTGGGTGAACGCCTACCACGGTGGATTCGTTCCCGCCGCCGGCGGCGCACTCGTGTTCGGCGCCTACGCCAGATTACGCCGCCGTGCATCCCTGACCGATGGCGCAACTCTAGGCCTAGGCCTGGCGATTCTCGCAACTACTCGACCTTTCGAAGGCGTCGCCTTTGCGATGCCTCTCCTAGCAGCGTTGGCCTGGCAATACCGCGCGCGCTTCGTGCCACTTGTAAAAATCGCCGTCCCCGCGCTAGCCCTCAGCGGACCCGCTCTGTTCGGATTAGGCGTCTACCTGAAACACGTCACTGGCAGCCCCTTCGTCACCGCGTACCAAATCAGCCAAAAAACTTACGGATGGCCAGTAGCGCTAGCATGGACTCCACCGCCGCACATCGAAAATCGCCACCTCGAGATGGCCAACTATTACGCCTACGAAGTAGGCGAACACGACAAAGTGGCTGACCCCGTCAATTTCATCGAATACTTCGTGCTGCACGTCGAAGAATACTGGCGCTTCTTCTTTGGCCCCGTGCTGACCATCCCGCTGCTTATGCTCGGCACCGTATGGCGCCGCAAAAAAATGCTGTTCGCCGGAGCCGCCGGAGGCATCTTCGCGATTCTGCTCGAAGGCGCAGCCTCACCGCATTATCTGGCCCCCGCCGCCGCCGCATTGATCGCGATCCTGGTCGAATGCTGCCGCCATCTCCAAGCCGCCCGCATCCGCATTCTGCCCTTGTTGCCTGCGACGATGCTCCTAGTGCTAGCGCTGCGCATCGGAGCGCAACCAGCCGGGCTCCCCTACACCCAGAAACTGAATTTCCAAACCTGGTGCTGCCGCGTCGAAGGCGACCAGAACAAACCGCGCATCACGGCGGATCTCGCCAAAACCCCCGGAAACCATCTCGTCTTCGTGAAAGCCAAAACCGATCCCAATAATCTGTATCAGTGGATCTACAACGGCGCCGATCTCAACACTTCGCGTTTCGTGTGGGCCCGCGACTTAGGCGACGCCGAAAATGCACAGCTCGCCGCCTCCATGACCGGACGCACCGTCTGGATGGTGGACCCCAACGTCAACCCCGCCACGCTCACGCCCTACGACCCCGCTAAGCCGAAAATAGCTTTGCAATCGAGAACGCAGCCCCCGCCGCCAGGCCCCCGATAAGCGTAGTGCGAAACGCACTCTTCCACGGAGACACGCCCGTGAAGCGCCCCTTCACGAACCCGAACACCGCCAGCGCGACGATCGTTGCCACCACGGAATAACGCAGCGCCACCAGCGACCGCGGCGTGATCAAATAGGGCGCCAGCGGAATCATCCCCCCAGCAATGTAAGAGAGCGCAATCGTCCCCGCGCTACGAACGGCCCTGCCCGGCTGCGGTTTTTCGAGCCCCAGCTCAAAACGCATCATCCAATCCACCCACGTCGCCGGATTGCGTTCGAAAGCCGCCAGCACATGATCGCGCGACGCCCGCTCCAGCCCATACGACTCCAAAATTTCGTGGACTTCCTCGCGCTCGTCATCCAACCGCTCCACGATCTCCCGCTCCTCGCGCTTGTGTTCGCTAGCGTAATGATCCTCATCGCTGCGCGCCGCCAGGTACCCGCCGAGCCCCATCGCAATCGACCCCGCCGCAATCTCCGCCAGCCCCGCGACGATGATGATATGCGACGCATCCACCGCGCCGGTGAGCCCCGCCGCCAGCGCGAACGGCACCGTAAGCCCGTCCGCCATGCCGATCACAATATCGCGAACCACCTCAGACGACTGGAAATGTTTTTCAACGTGGGGTGTGAGAGGCAATCAGCTCCGCCTTAAGATATCTGCCAGTATAAGACTCCGCCACTTCCGCAATCTGCTCCGGAGTCCCCTCCGCAACGATGCGCCCGCCGCGCTCCCCGCCCTCCGGACCCAGATCGATCACCCAGTCCGCGCGCCGGATCACTTCCAGATTATGCTCGATGATCAAAATACTCCCGCCCAGCCGTAGCAGCCGTTCAAACGCATCCAACAGTTTCGCGATGTCATCAAAGTGCAACCCGGTAGTCGGTTCATCGAAGATGTACAGCGTACCTTCGCTGGTAGATTGCGACAAATGCGCCGCCAGCTTCACCCGCTGCGCCTCGCCTCCCGACAGGGTCGTGGCCGATTGCCCCAGCCGCAAGTACCCCAGCCCGACATCGTCCAGCACTTGCAGCTTTTGCACCAGCCGCGGCGTAGCGGCAAAAAACGAAATCGCTTCCTTCACCGTCAACTGCAAAACCTCGTGAACGTTAAGCCCGCGATATTTCACGTCAAGCACCGTCTGCTTGAAGCGAGTCCCCTTGCAATCGTCACAGACCAATTCCACATCCGCGAGGAACTGCATCTCGACAGTGACGGTGCCATCCCCCTGGCAAGTCTCGCAGCGCCCTCCGGGAATGTTGAAGGAGAAATGTCCCGCCGTATACCCGCGCCTGTCCGCCTCCGGAGTCTTAGCAAACAGATCCCGAATCAGATCGAACGCCTTGATGTAAGTAACCGGATTCGACCGCGGCGTCCGCCCGATCGGAGTCTGATCCACCAACACCACCGCCGTCAGCAGCTCCGCATTCTCGACTTTTTGACAAGTCAGCTTCTCCGGCGCCAGCCCCCAAGCCTCGGCTTCGTCCGCCGAAACCGGCGACTCCCGATTGATGCGCTTGACTAAATTCTGATAAATCACCTCATGCATCAACGTAGATTTCCCCGACCCCGAAACCCCCGTCACCGCCACCATCATGTTCAGCGGAATGGTAACGTCGATACCCTTCAAGTTATGTGCCTGCGCCCCCAGAAACCGAATCGCGCGCTTAGGGTGCGCCACCCGCCGGTTCATAAAATGCGAAGTCTGCAAATCCCCACGCAGATATTTCGAAGTCAGCGAAGAATTCCCCGGAGCCATCAGTTGCTCGTAAGACCCCTCGAAAATAACCCGCCCCCCGTTCTCGCCAGCCCCCGGACCCATATCGATAATGTGATCCGCCGCCCGCATCACCTCGGGATCGTGCTCCACCACCACAATGGTGTTACCCAAATCCCGCAGCTCATGCAGGATCTTGATCAGCCGCCCCGTGTCCCGGCTATGCAATCCAATCGACGGTTCGTCCAGCACATAACAAGCCCCCACCAGGCGCGAACCCAAGCAGGTGGCCAGTTGAATGCGCTGCGCTTCCCCGCCCGAGAGTGTCGACGACAACCGGTCCAGCGTCAAATATTCCAACCCGACGTCATTCAAAAACTTCAACCGCTGCCGGATCTCCACCAAAATCTTATCCGCGATAGCCGCTTCCTCAGTCGACAACTCTGCGTTGAGAAAGAACTCCTCCGCCTCAGCAATATTCAGCTTGACGACCTCCGCCATCGTCTTCCCGCCCACGCGAATGTACAGCGCCTCCGGCCGCAGCCGCGACCCTCCGCAATCCGGACACCGCGTATAGCCGCGATACCGGCTCATAAACACCCGCACATGAACTTTATATTTCTTGGTATCCAGCCACTTGAAGAAGCGCCGCACATGCTCAAAGACCAGCGCCTTCTCTTCCTCGCGCAATTCGCGAAAAGGCACGTTCAACCGCACCTTCCCGCGCACCGCCTTGCGGAAATCCGGCATGTACCCCGAGTATTGCGGCTTGGTCCAAGGATCCACTGCGCCGTCGTCCAGCGACAACATTCGATCCGGAATCACCAGATCCATGTCGTAGTCGATGGTGTTCCCAAACCCCTGGCACCGCTTGCAAGCCCCAAACGGACTGTTAAAACTAAATAAGCTAGGCTCCGCTTCGACGAACTCCGTCCCGCACAGCTTGCACTGAAATTTCTCATTGAAGCGCAGCGATTCCACTTCCCCCGGCTCCCCAGCCTTCAAAAAAATCACTTCCCCCGCCTCGCGATAACAGATCTCGACCGTATCCACCAACCGCTGCCTAACCCCCGCCGAGATCGCCAGCCGATCTACCAGCGCATACACCGGTTGCGAAAAATCAACGTCCAACAGCGATTCCGGCGTAGAAAACTCAAACACCTTCCCGCCCTGAAACAGCCGCGTGAACCCCTTCTTGCGCAAATCGAACAGCCGGTCGCGCAGCTTATCCGCATCCGTCTCCGCAGGAATCAAAAACAGCGCATACCACCGCGAACTCTCCGGCTGCGCCAACATTTTCGCCGCGACGTGATCGACGGAATCCCGCTCCACCAGCACGCCGTCAATCGGACAGTAAGTGCGCCCCGCCCGCGCCCACAGCAGCCGCAAAAAATCATACAGCTCCGTCGTTGTAGCGACGGTAGACCGCGGATTCCGTGTAGTATTCTTCTGCCGGATCGCCACCGGCGGAGCGATCCCCTCGATCTCATCCACGTCCGGCTTCTCCATGCGCTCCAAAAACTGCCGCGCATAAGCCGACAACGACTCCACATACCTTCGCTGCCCCTCCGCATAGATCGTGTCAAACGCGAGCGAGGATTTCCCGGAGCCTGACACGCCCGTCATCACAGTGAGCTGGTCGTGCGGAATATCGAGCGAAACGTTCTTCAGATTATGAACGCGCGCCCCACGGATGGAGATAAAGTCGTTCAAGCGGAGTAGGCCATCTTTTATTATAGAAGTTTGCATTTACCCGCCATCCGTTCGCTGCGCCAAAAACTCACGCGCTGGTACGATCGAGCCAAGCGCGATCTCCCCTGGCGCAAAACGCGCGACCCCTACGCCATCTGGATTTCAGAAGTGATGCTGCAGCAGACCCGCGTAGCAGCAGTGATCCCGTATTACAACCGCTTCTTAGAGCGCTTCCCCACCCCCGCGTCTCTTGCGATAGCTCCCGAGTCAGACCTATTAACGATGTGGGCCGGCCTAGGCTACTACTCCCGCGCCCGCAATTTGCAAAAAGCCGCGCAGCAAATCGCAGCGTCAGGAACGTTTCCGCAAAGACTACCAATCCATCCTGACACTAGCCGGCATCGGCCCCTATACCGCCGCCGCCATCGCCAGCATCTCCTTCGGACTCCCCCACGCCGTAGTCGATGGAAACGTGAAGCGCGTCCTAGCGCGCTGGACAAACGACGCCCACGTCGACGCCCAACCCCTTGCCGACCGCCTGCTAGACCCGCGGCGATCCCGCCCGTTGGAATCAAGCCGTGATGGAACTAGGCGCCACCATCTGCCTACCCCGCGACCCAAAGTGCGCAGAATGCCCCGTATCAGCGATATTGCGCCGCCCACCAAGCCGGCACGCAAAACGATCTACCGCTCAAACGCGCGAAGCCCCAACCAGAACAGTTAGAACGCACCCTGCTAGTAATCCGCCGCAACGGCAGCATCCTGCTAACCCCCAGCCCCCGCGTAAAAGGTTTTTGGGATCTCCCCGAACACGTGCCCCAAGCCCGCGAAGGCGCCAAGCTAGGCGAGTTCCGCCACACCATCACCCACCGCCACTACCGCTTCACGGTGAAAGAAGCCACCACACGCACCACACCCGCCGAGTCCCGTTGGCACACGATGAAGGAATTGGCCCAGATCCCCTTGAGCACGACAGCCAAGAAAGCCCTGCGGCTTTATAGTAGGGCGGGCCTCCCGGCCCGCAGCCGACCTCCAGGTCGGCGCCTTTAAGCCGCCCCCCGCTCGATCCCCAGTTGATCCGCCACTCTCTCGAGCGTCGACACCAACCTCTCCACATGCGCTTCCGAATGCGCCGCCGTGCAGGAAATCCGCAACAGATTCTGCGCCGCCGCCGGCCGCAGCACAGGATTGATATAAATCCCCTCCGCCAGCAACGCCTTGCACAACCGGCACAAACTAACCTCGTCCTGAATCACCACCGGAACAATGGCCGTCTCGCCGTCCAGCACCACAAACCCGCGCGACCGCAACTCGCTCCGCAGCAATTGTGCAATCCGCAGCAGATGTTCCCTGCGCTCCGGCTCACTCCGAATAATCTCCAAAGCCGCCGCCGCAGCCGCCACCGAAGCCGCCGGCAGACTAGCCGAAAAAACGAACGGCCGCGCGGTATGTTTCAAATAATCCACCACCGCCCGCTCGCCTGCAATAAATCCGCCGACCGACGCCAGAGACTTGCTGAAAGTCCCCATCACGATATCCACGTCGTCGAGCACACCCAGATGCTCCGCCGCCCCAGCTCCCGTCGGCCCCAGCACCCCAATCCCATGCGCTTCATCTACGTAAATCCGCGCGCCATAATACTTGGCCAGCTTGGAAATTCCCCGCAGGTCGGCAATATCGCCTTCCATGCTGAAGACGCCCTCAGTGATGATCAAAATCCGCTCATCCGGCGGACAGTTTTCTAAACACCGCTCGAAATGCTCCAGATCGTTGTGCCGGAACCGGGCGGTCCGCGCCGGCGACCTGAGCGCGCCCTCCACCAAACTAGCGTGCAGGTTGTGATCGCAAATCATAGCGTCGCCCTTCTCGGTCAATGCCGAAAGCGCCGCATAATTCGCCTGAAAGCCGGTGCCGAAAATGACCGCCGCTTCCTTCTTCATGAAGGCCGCCAGCTCATGCTCCAGGCTGACGTGCAGATCCAGCGTGCCGTTCAACAGCCGCGACCCGCTACACCCGCTGCCATACTTCTTGATTGCGCCGGTAGCCGCTTCCAGAACCTTGGGATGCGTAATCAAGTCCAAATAATCATTGGACCCGAACATCAACACCCGCCGGTTCCCCAAGCGCACTTCCCCCGGCTCGCAGCCCTTGCGCTCTTCAAAAACCTCGAAGTACATGTACAGGCCCGCATCCATTAGGTCATTGGGACGCGTAAAGTTCCTGCACTTCTCAAAAATATCGTTCGACCCGCTAAGCTTCTTCCGGGTAGTACTGCCGGTAGCCGATGCACGCATAGATCTCAATTCCATTCGTAGATTCGGTACGTCTTATACCGCTTTACGCCCATCAGTTCTGCCGACCGATTCATCAAAGTGTTATCTTCCAGTATCCATGACATTTCACACTCGCCGTCATATCCCAGTTTCAATGCGTTACGTACTAGCGTAGCGTAAAACCCCGCAGCCACCCCCGTAGTGCGGTACTCCTCGGTAACCCCCAGGGCTATTACCCGGACATCCTTGACCAATCGTTGATGGTACAAGATTTTGAGGAGCCCCGTGGGAAGCAGGCTTCCTTCAGCCTTTTTGAGGGCGTGATTCACGTTCGGCAGCGCCAGCGCAAAACCCACCACTCGCCCCTTCACTTCCCCCAGCAAAACCAGTTCCGGCTTCAGGATCTGCTTCATTTCCTTGCCCATGAGAACGAATTCTTCGCGGCTCATGGGGATAAAGCCCCAGTTGACGCTCCAAGCGGAATTGTAAATTTCCCAAACCCGCGCCACGTCCGCATCGAAATTCTTCATATCGATCGGCCGGATGCGAAACTCATGCTTCAGCCATGGCTTTGTTCGCCACGCGCTCGATCTTTTTGACGTCCACCTGCGGAGCCAACCCGCCGTAAGCATACAAGTCTTTCGCTTTGCGCAACCCCGCCCGTTCCAACAGGTCCGGATAGTACGTGGGGTTGTAAGTCATCATGATCTTCGGGTCGGAGTCAAACCCATCCACCAAAATCCCGCATTCGTAATTAGTGGAAGGGTTTACTGGCCCGCGCAAAAACTCAGCCCCGCGTTCCGTGGTCCATTGCCGAGCCTTTGCCAGCAGCGCCTGCGCCACCGCCAAGTCATTCTCGCACTCGAAGAATCCAAAGAATCCCGCGTTTTCGCTGTGAAACTTGTTATGATTCCGGTCGACGATCGCCGCAATCCGCCCCACCACTCTGCCGTCCCGCCGAGCCAAAAAAAACTCCGCGTCGGCATTTTTATAGAACGGATGCTTCTTGCGATCCAGCAGATCCTTAACCGCAATCCGCAGCGGAGCCACCCAATTCGGATTCCCGCGATACAGCGCAAAAGGAAATTCAATGAATTCCTTCAGTGCGCCTTTACCGTCTACCGCAACGATGTCAACCTTTTGCGAGTCCGCCATTGCGTTCAAGACAACCTTCGGTACAAAGGCGGAGTCGCAAGAATCAGCACCCCAGCCAGGAGCACTCCCGCAGCAATATCCACTGTGTAATGATACCGAAGATAAACCGTAGAAAAAATGATGCAGACCGCATACAGCAAGTAGACCTTCGACAGCGCTTTCGAAAGCCGCCGGCTCCCCCACCAGGCCAGAATCACCAGTTCCGTGTGTCCGCTAGGAAAACAATCGTAAGCCGCAGATTCCAGCCGGTCGAGTGACGATTGCAGCAGCCCGAACACAAACATTCCCTGTAGAGGCACATGCTGCAGACCTCGCAACTCAAACCGCGGCCCCCGCGCCGGAACCACAAAGTACCCGATATACGACGCCAGAAAACCCGTAGCGATCACAAACGCATAGAACCGGAACTCTTCATATTCCCGCCGCGCCCAAAACCGCCACGCCACGAACAACACCGCTGGAATAAACAAGGTGTAGACGATCTGCAGAAATTCCGTGAAAGGCCGATCCTGTATGCGCTCCAGCCAAACCGTCGGATTGGCGTGCCAGATGTCGAAATCCAAGTGGGCCAGCCACGCATCCGCATCCGTCCCCCGAATCGCCGGAATCAGAATCGACATCTCGCGATAGCAAATAGAAACGTAAAGCAGCGGATACCAGTGCCGGAACACCCGGCTCACCCGCCCCGGCCGCTTGACCGCGACCACCACCACAGCCGCGCAAACCACATGCACAGCAAACCAAAATCCCGCTGCCGGCACGCGACTCCAAAAGCCAACGATCAGCGCCCCCGTGAGCGCCAGATAAGCCAGCACCACTTTATCGACGGCCCAGAAGCGCTCGGCAGTTGGATTTAATAGTGACGGATTCAATATTTCAGCCAACCCGCCTCCCGATACCACTGGAGCGTCTGCGCCAGCCCCGCGTCCAGCGAAGTCCGCGCCTCAAAGCCAATTTCCGCAGCAGCCCGCCCCGTATCGCAAGTCCAGTAAGGACACCGTGCCTCGGCAACCTTCTCGCGCGAAATAATTCCCGGCTCACCAGTGAGCCGTGCCCACACTTCCGCCCCAAGCCCAGCAGCGTAAGCCATTGCCGCCGGAACCCGCACCACTCGAGCATTCCGCCCGACGATCCGTGCCGTAGCCTCGCGCAAACCGCTCCAAGAAACCGGCGTCCCGTTCGCCAGATAATAAGTCCCGCCCGAAGCCGACGAGGCAGCAATCAACCCCTCGACCAAATCCCCAACATAGATCGCACTGAACCACCGCTCCCCTCCACCGATCTGGAGCGCGATGCCCTGCGTAAGCGGCTTGAGAATCTGAAACACATCCGTATCGCGCGGCCCATAAACCACCGGCGGCCGTACGATCACCGCATCCGGAACCAGCCGCCGAACAATCCGCTCCCCTTCGAGCTTCGATTTCCCATAATGCGTAAGGGGCCGCGCTTCGTCATCTTCCCTAACGGGCGTGCCGTCCAAACTAGGCCCCGCCGCCGCCAGCGAACTGACATGCACCAAGCGAATCCCTCGCGCCGCCACCGCCAGCGCCAGCCTTTCCGTGCCGCGAGCGTTCCCCGCATAATAGTCATCCACCGCCAGAGCCTTAGTAACCCCCGCCAGATGAATCACCAGATCGACGCCCTCGAGAGCCTGCTCCACCCCCGCCCCGCTAACCAAGTCCCCCAATACCACCTCAGCGCAACCCGCCAGATCGCATTTCCTCCGCACCAAACACCGCACGGCTTTCCCGCCCGCACCCAGCGCCTCAGCCAGGTGCCCCCCAATAAACCCCGAACCCCCAGTAATCAGGATCATGCTCAAGTGGGGCGGACGTCCCCGTCCGCGCCGGACCTCCAGGTCCGGCCCTCAAACCCCTCTCTGATTTCCAAACAAATCGATATGCAACCGCGGCCCGTAGCGAAACCGCTCCTGCTTACAAATTTCCACCAGCCACTGCGATTTTTCGTAAATCGCCTCGGGACTTGTCCCCTCCGGCATCAACACCACCCGCCCGCGGTCCGCATCGATGTCCCGAAGAATCCCCTCGATCTCCACCAGGTCCTCAGGTTCAGAAACGACAAACTTCAACTGATACTCAAACTCAGCCATCAGTTGCTTCAGCACCTCGGGCTGATACCGCAACCGGTCATGCTGCTGAGCCCACTTGCCCCCCTCGCGCCGGGTCGGCGTAGAGTTCGCCAGCTTCGGACTAATACTCATCAAATCGCAAGCCACCGCCTGATAAACCGTGCCCGCCGTCTCGATCGTAATGTGCAGCCCGAAATCCTTAAGCCGCTGGGTCAGCCGCACAATATCCGGCTGAATCATTGGCTCCCCGCCCGTAACCACCACATGCTTCGCCCACCGCTTCCGCACGTCCGCCAGAATCGTACCCAACGGCAAGTCCTCGCCCTCAGGCTTCCAGGAAGTGTAAGGCGTGTCGCACCAAGTGCAGCGCAAATTACACCCGCTAGTCCGCAGAAACACACTAGGGACCCCAGCCAGCATCCCCTCGCCCTGAATCGAATAAAAAATCTCAGAAATCTTCATCGCGCAGAAACCACCGGATCGCTGATCCCCGCCTCCGCAAACCCCTTCGCGCGCAGCAAACAAGAATCGCATTCGCCACAAGGCCGCCCCTGCGCATCAGGATCATAACAGCTATGGGTCAAGCCAAAATCCAGCCCCAACTCCGCCCCCAGCCGCACAATATCCGCCTTGCTGAGCGCAATCAGCGGAGTATGAATCTCCACCCGCGTACGCCCCTCGACGCCGCTCTTAGTAGCCAAATTCGCCATGTGCTCGAAAGCGTGAATAAACTCCGGCCGGCAATCCGGATACCCCGAATAATCCAGCGCATTCACACCAATGAAGATATCGGAAGCCTCCAATACCTCCGCCCAAGCCAGCGCATAAGAAAGAAAAATCGTATTTCGCGCCGGAACGTAAGTAATCGGAATCCCTTCGTCCCGATCTCCGCCGCCGAACGCGATTTCGGAACGTCAATATCCGCCGTCAACGCGCTCCCGCCGAAACGCCCGCAAATCAATCAACGCCGTCCGCTGTTCGCGCGCGCCCAAAGCCGCCGCCACGCGCGCAGCAGCCTCCAGTTCCACCCGATGCCGCTGCCCGTAATCGAACGACAGCGCATAACACTCATACCCCTCCCGCCGCGCCAGAGCCAAACAAGTAGACGAATCCAGCCCACCGCTCAACAAACACACAGCTCTGCGGGAAGTCATACGAAACCTAATTGTAACCACCACGCCCCAACCACGTCGGATGCTATTATCGTGCGATCGGCCCCCATATGAGCCTCCCCGCGCCCCCTCAGCACCGCCCCTTCGTACCCGAAGGCACCGTCATGAAGGAGTTCACACTCCGCGCCGTGCTCTTGGGCTTAGTGATGTCAGTGGTCCTGGGAGCCGCCAACGCCTACCTCGGCCTGCACGCCGGACAAACCATCGCCGCCACTTATCCAGCCGCCGTAATCGGCATGGCCTTCCTCCGCGTCTTCAAAGGAACGGTCCTCGAAGAAAACATCGCGCGCACAGCGGGCTCCATAGGTGAGTCGGTAGCCGCCGGCGCCATCTTCACCATCCCCGCCTTCGTAATGTCCGGCTCCTGGACTTCCTTCGACCCGGCCCACGCCTACTGGAAAACCACGTCGCTAATGTTAGTAGGCAGCGTTCTAGGAGTGCTCTTCGTTTCTCTCGTGCGCCGCGCGTTAGTAGAAGACCCCACTCTCCCCTTCCCCGAATCCGTAGCAGCATCGGAAATTCACAAAGCCGGCCGCCGCGGCTCCGACGCCGCCCGCTACTTATTCTGGAGCATCGGCTTCGGCACCCTGATCCAAGCCCTCGGCGAATTCAAAGCCTACGCCGTCGATCAGGACTTCATCGTCCGCATCGGACAAATCGGCAAAAGCTTCGTCCGCCTTGGACCTCAAGGCAGCCAAAACATCCTGCAAGCCGGAGCCATCTCCACCGTCTCCGCCCCCACCATCAGCCCCGCGTTAATCGGAGTCGGCTACGTAATCGGACCCGAACTAGCCGCCCTAAACTTCTCCGGCAGCCTCCTAGCCTGGGGCGTCCTAGTCCCCTTGATGATGTTCTTCATGGGCCCCGACCTCCAAAAATTTCTGCCTCCCGGTTCAGGCGACGGAGGCTGGGCCGCCATGGCCGCCGCCGTCTGGCGCTACATCATCCGCCCCGTTGCCGTAGGAGGAATGATGGTAGGCGCCGCCTACACACTAATCCGCATGGGCAAAAAATTAACCTCGAGCCTAGGCCGCGCGCTAGCCGAAGTGCGCCAAGGCGCCCCGCCCATGGAATCCCTGCTCCGCACCGAACGCTACATGGGATCGAAGACCGTGCTCTCGCTTAATCGGCCTAGTCTTCCTCTTAATGATCGCCCTCTACTTCTACATCTCCGGCCAAATCGTAGCCGCCGTAGTAGCCGCCGTAGTCATGCTGATCGTAGGCTTCTTCTTCGCCACAGTCTCCGGCAACTTAGTAGGAGTCATCGGCTCCTCCAACAACCCCGTCTCCGGCCTGACACTCTCCACCCTGATCATCGCCGCCCTCCTAATGGTTTCACTAGGAGTCTCCGGCCCCAGCGGCGTAGCAGTCGTCCTCGGAGTAGCCGCCGTAGTCTGCGTCTCCTCAGCAGTAGCCGGCGAACTCATGCAAGACTTCAAAGCCGGCTACATCCTAGGAGGCACCCCCAGAAGCATCCAGATCGTAGAACTAATCTCCGTAGTGATCTCCTGCCTAGTAATGTACTTCCCCCTCTACATCCTGCAAATCGGCAACATCAAAAGCGGAGGCACCGGCTTCGGCGACCCTAAACTAGCCGCCCCCCAAGCCGGATTAATGGCCGCTCTAGCGCAAGGAATCGTAGGCGGCGAAATGGCCTGGCCCCTAGTCGTCACCGGAGCCATCTTCGGCCTAGTGCTCATCATGTTCAAAGTCCGCAGCCCCATGCTGGTTGCCGTAGGAATGTACCTCCCCTTCTCCACCACCTGCGCCATTTTCGCCGGAGGAGTGATCCGCATGATCACCGACGCCCGCAGCCGCGCCGCCCACCACAACGCCGCCCAAACCACGCGAGTAGAAAACACAGGCATCCTGATAGCCAGCGGCCTAATCGCCGGCGAAGCCCTGACAGGACTCCTCTTCGCCTATTTCAAATTCAAAGACATCGCCGTCCTCGAAATTTTCAAAGACCCGTCGTATGCAGTAGGCTTCGTAGTCCTCCTCATCATGGGATTCGCCATGATCCGCATCCCCCTAGCCAACGCCGGCCGCCCCGAAGACCCCGCGCCCCCCTCCGCCATGGTCTAAGCGCGTCATGCAAGCCGCAGTTCTCGAACTCCCCAAGCACCCACTGCAAATCCGAACCGTCGCGACTCCCCCGCTTCAACCCAACCACGTCCTCCTGAAAGTCCGCGCCTGCGGAGTCTGCCGCACCGACCTCCACATCACAGAAGGCGAACTTCCCGCCCTAAAACCCAACCTAATCCCCGGCCACCAAATCGTAGGCGACATAGTAGACGGCGCCACGCCGGAACTACCCTCTCGGCACCCGCGTAGGCGTCTCCTGGATCGGCGGCACCGACGGCACCTGCCCCTACTGCCGCCGCCATCAAGAAAATCTCTGCGACGCCCCCACCTTCACCGGCTACACCGTCGACGGCGGCTACGCCGAATACGCCCTGGCCCGCAACGATTTCGTTTTCCCCCTGCCCGCAAACTTAGACGACATCCACGCCGCCCCCCTCCTCTGCGCCGGAATCATCGGCTTCCGCGCCCTCCGCGTAGCCGGCGTAGAACCCGGAGACCGCGTAGGCCTCTACGGCTTCGGCTCCTCCGCGCATCTAGCGATCGCCGTCCTCCACGCCTGGAACTGCGAAGTCTACGTCTCGACGCGCGGCGCCACCCACCGCGAATTCGCCGCCAAGCTCGGAGCCAAATGGGTCGGCGCCGAAACCGACCGCCCGCCCGTAGAACTAGACCGCGCCATAACCTTCGCCCCCAGCGGCGACGTAGTCATCGCCGCCCTCTCCAGCCTCCGCAAAGGAGGCATCGTAGCCATCAACGCCATCCACCTCGACCGCATCCCCCAGTTCGACTACGACCGCCTCCTCTGGGGCGAACGCCAAATCCGCAGCGTAGCCAACATGACCCGCCAAGACGCCCGCGACTTCCTCCGCATCGCCGGCGAAATCGCCCTGCAACCCAACGTAACCACCTTCAAACTGGAGCAAGCCAACCAAGCCCTAGCCGCCGTCAAGAAGCGATTCCGTAGACGGCGCCGCCGTCATCATCCCCTAACGTATAGCGCTTTACAACCAGACGGATGAATCGAGCGCCAACCAACAAACGCGATAACGTGCGGATCACCGAAAATAGCGCTGCTATATTATCGGGAGATGTCACAAATCGGCGTGTTGGTGACATGGCGCGAATTGACTGGGGAAACTCCCACGATGGCCATGCTCGACGGGCGCCTTGCAGAATTTCGTCTGAGCGCGGTATTGCTGGGCATCGCTCGACTCACTGCTCTTCTCAAAACGTGGCAAAATGAACCCAGTCCGACCGTTGACCGCGAACTAGCCAGAAGAATCCTGCCAACCTTCTATGACAGGATAAGGCGGATCTACGAACGTAACTCTGACTGCGTAACATTCACACGCCTCAATCTCCTGTTCGTCGCTAAGCAAGCTTGTCGCGTCTGCGCGGTGGAGGGGAGAGACATCGCAACAAGCCAAGACGCTGAACAGGTATTTTCTTGCTGCTTGCTTGCGAGTGATTTGCTTCTCGAACGGGAACCAACAGCCGCAGATACCACTATCGCCAAAGCTGCTAACCTTCTCCCATTCGCCAACTATGTCCCACGTGACAGTTATCCGACGGATCTTGCCCGAAATCTGCTGATTATTGAAGACATTGCGCCTCTCCTTGCCGGTCGTGGCGACTATGTCGATATCACCGCCGCGTTTGTAACCGCGACAGGAATTACACCCCAGAACTTCGGCAAGCTTGCATTCAGTACGGCGATCAAATTTATCACCAATTTGGAAACCCAACTCAATGATCCCAGTACCGGATTCCTACTCACTCAACAATACTTCCAACACGCTGCGATCGCGCCACAGGATATCACTACTTTCCTCGCACGATTGAGCACCACACCAGAGGCTTTGCACGAACTGGGCCAGCGACAGACCCCCGGTGCCGACTTCCTCGCCTTCCAGCGATATCCTCTTGTTCAGTACGAAGCGAGTACATTCCTGTGCCTTGATCCTGGGTTTCTCCTGGATAAAGCCGGCCCGTCTTTGTATTGGACCTTGCATGAGGCCACAGACCGAACACACAATCTCCTTACTTACTGGTCCGGCCTAATTGAACGTTACGCACACTGGCTTTTTTCGCAAACTTATCAAGGACGCGGTGAGCACATGGCCGCGCCAACCTTTACCAACGGCGATGAAGCGTGCGACATTTGCCTAGTTGAAGGATCAGCGCTGGTCCTCATTGAGGTCAAAGCTAGCATCCTCACGGTTCAGGCGAAATACGGATTTTCGTCAGATACTCTTCAACGGGAGCTACTCATTAAGACAATTGCTGGCGAGGACGGCGAGAGAAAAGGAGTCGCTCAACTCTCACGCAGCCTTACAACGTTTTTTGGACGGAGACGAAATCCAAGGGGTAAACCGAGCGGCGATTACGACTATTTATCCCGTTCTGGTTTTTCTCGATCACAGTTTTACCGGTCCTTACCTCAATCGGGTGTATAACGAACACTTCGACAGCCCTGGTCTATGACGAAAATACCGCCGAAGGATTACGCCGCTGTTCTCGCTCACTATCGACGATTTGGAAAATGTGCTGCCTCATACGCACCAACTCGCCTTCACGGAGATACTACACTCGTACTACCGCGCAAATGAAAACATGTTCGGAGACCTTTCTCACTCGAGCGTTCCAATACTAAGGGGGAAATCAGTGGGACGAGATCCTGTGCGGGAACGATTCAAACGGTTTGGAGACGATCTCGAACAATACCTGTTTCCGGGGGCGAGACCGATGTAGGACTCCGCGGCGCTCAGCACTTGAAATTAAAATGAAGAAAACCCTAACAGGCTGCTGAAAAGTGGCCTTCGAATTTTCGCGGAGACCATTTTTGAAGGCTCACGAGCAGGGTTGGCGCGAAGGATGGAAGTGTCCGCGGGTGCATTCGCAGGCCCCGCAGCGGTCGTGAATCCGCTGCCGCGGGTGATTTAGGCGGGCTGCGCCATGAGATTGCGCATTCGAACCAGGTTGTAGGCGGCCGCCGCGAAGGTGAACATCCATCCGACTTTGTCCGGTCCCGCGGAAGTGCGTCTTGCGTTGCAAGGCGATGGTCTTCATCCAGCCGAAGACCTCCTCGACCCGTTTTCGTTTTCGTTGGCTGATCGCATATCCCGGCTGACTCGTGGTCCTCCCATCGATCGCACTGCGCCGGTTGGTGTCGTTCTGCGCCACATGCGGCGTGACCCGGAACTCTTTCATCTGCTCCACGAAATCCGCCGTGTCGTAAGCTGCGATCCGCGCCCAGCGTCACGCGCTTACTCCCGCCGGGAATCTTTTCGGCCATCTCGATCGCCGCAGCGCGCTCGGCCGTGCCCGTGGCCAGCGTCACGCGCGTGTTCACCACCAGTCCGTTGCAATTCTCTGTAAGGATATGTCCCAGATACGCCAACTTCGCTTCCGCGCCTTTGGCCTTCTTGTACAGACGCGCCAGCGGATCGGTCTTGGATCGATGGGTGTCGTTGGAACGCTTCTGCTTGCGGTAATCAAGGGCCGGATTGCTGCCCGGGTCCGGCGGAGGCGGCGGCTTCAAGATGTCGTCATCGTCTTTGAGCTGGAAACTCTTCTGCCCCGCCCAGGCTTCGATCAGCGTCCCGTCCACCGTGAAGTGCTCGTCCGATAACAACTTCTTGCGCCGCGCTTGCCGCAGCACCACCCGGAAGAACTCCTCGGCGATCTCGCCTTCCAGCAGCCGGTCCCGGTTCTTGGTGAACACGGTCGGATGCCACACTTCCTCGTTCATCGACAATCCCACGAACCACCGGTACAGCAGGTTGTACTCCATCTGCTCCATCAGCATCCGCTCGCTGCGAATCGAGTACAGCATCTGCAACAGCAAGGCACGCAGCAACCGCTCCGGCGGAATCGACTTCCTACCGTCTTCCGGATAAATCTCCTCCAAGCGCCCGTCCATTGCCTTCAGGGCTTCATCCACCATCGCCCGGATCGGGCGCAGCGGATGATCTTGCGGCACCCGCTCCTCCAACGTTCCGTACCCAAATAGCTCGTGCTGTTGCTGGTCTTCTCCGCGCATATACAAAAGACGATTTTATTCGCCTTTTGGATACTTCCGGGAGGAGATTTTCAGCAGCCTGCTAAACCCACCAATCCGCTTTCCCCAGACGCCATCGCTCGCCTAGCTGACCGCGGCAAGAACGTATCCGGTTTTTTCAAACCCGCAAGGTCGCATGATTAAGCGCGATCCTAGCTCGCCCCCACACTCTCCCGAATCACCCGCGCCACCGCCTGCAACGCCTTCGGCCTTGGAAAACTCCCCCGGCTCGCCAACCGAATCGTCCGCGAAGCCTTCCCCGCCAGCGCCCGCACCACCACTCCCCTACTCTCCATCGACCCCGCCGCCAACTTCGGCGCCAGCGTAGTCCCATACCCCACCGCCACCAAATTCGCCAGCGTCTCCAAACTCGCCGCCTGCAACGCCCGCTGCGCCTGATGCTCGCCCCGACCCTGACAAGCCGCCCGCGCCTGCCCCGCCAGACAATGCCCGTCCGCCAGCACCAACAAATCGTCCGCCAGATCAGCCTCGTGAATCACTTTGCGCGAAACCAATCGATGCCCCGGCGGCAGCGCCGCCAGAAACGGCTCGTCAAACAATACGACGCTAGTCAAATCCCCCCAGGAACCTCCGTAGCAATCAACGCCGCATCCAACTGCTGCCCCCGCAACCGCTCCAGCAGCGAAGCTCGTGATGTCCTCCCACAACTCAATCGTCAACTTCGGATAAGCCTCCCGCAGCGGCCCCAAAATCAGCGGCATCAAATACGGAGCCAGCGTCGGAATCACCCCCAACTTCAGCGGCCCCGCCAACTGATCCCGCGATGACCGCGCCACCGCCTCCACCGCCCCCGCCTCATCCAGCACCCGCCGCGCATGCTCCAAAAGTTTCTCGCCGATCGGCGTGATCGCCACCCGCCGGTTGTTGCGCTCAAATAGCGTCACCCCCAGCTCCTGCTCCAATTTACGCAGCTGCCCGCTCAACGTAGGCTGGCTGATATGACACGCCTCCGCCGCCCGCCCAAAATGGCGATGCTCCGCAACCGCCACAAAATAAGCCAGTTCCGTAAGATTCATATATCGTCTTTACCTATTATATCAAGCGAAACAATCGAATTTACAAATGAACGTTTTCACCGTAGTCTGGTGTTGCAAGTGCTTTCACAAGCCGAGGAGAATGACATGAAAGACCGCCAAACCACCACCGCCGGCGCGCCCGTCGCCGACAACCAGAACACCCTAACCGCCGGCCCCCGCGGCCCTGTGCTGCTAGAAGACTACGAGCTTCTAGAAAAGCTAGCCCACCAAAATCGCGAGCGTATCCCCGAACGCGTGGTCCACGCCAAAGGCTGGGGAGCCTTCGGAACCCTCACCATCACCCACGACATCTCGAAATACACCCGCGCGAAAATCTTCAGCGAAGTCGGCAAGAAGACCGACATGCTGATCCGCTTCTCGACGGTAGCCGGCGAAGCAGGCGCAGCCGACGCCGAACGCGACGTGCGCGGCTTCGCCATGAAGTTCTACACCGAAGAAGGCAACTGGGATCTCGTCGGCAACAACACCCCGGTCTTCTTCGTCCGCGATCCCCTCAAGTTCCCCGACTTCATCCACACCCAAAAGCGCCACCCCAAAACCAACCTGCGCAGCACCACCGCCATGTGGGATTTCTGGTCGCTCAGTCCCGAAAGCCTGCACCAGGTCACCATCCTGATGTCCGATCGCGGCCTCCCGCCCAGCCCCCGCTTCATGAACGGCTACGGCAGCCACACCTACAGCTTCTGGAACGCGAAGGGTGAGCGTTACTGGGTGAAGTTCCACTTCAAAACCCAGCAAGGCCACCGCTTCTTAACCAACGCCGAAGCCTCCGCCGTAGTCGGGCAAACCCGCGAAAGCTATCAAGAGGATCTCTACGGCTCCATCGATCGCGGCGACTTCCCGCGCTGGACCATGCAAGTCCAAATCATGCCCGAAGCCGACGCCGAGAAAACTCCCTACAATCCCTTCGACCTAACCAAAGTGTGGCCGCACGCCGACTACCCGCTCATCGAAGTGGGCATCGTCGAACTGAATCGCAACCCCGAAAATTATTTCGCGCAGATCGAGCAAGCCGCCTTCAGCCCTTCGAACAAGGTGCCCGGCATCGGCTACAGCCCCGACAAAATGCTGCAAGCCCGCGTATTCTCCTACGCCGACGCGCACCGCCACCGCATCGGAACGCATTACGAATCCCTGCCCGTCAACGCGCCCAAGTGCCCCGTCCATCACTATCACAAGGACGGAGCCATGCGCTTCTTCGACAACAACACCGGCAACCCCGACGCCTACTACGAACCCAACAGCTTCGGCGGCCCCGTCCAAGACCCCACCGTAGCCGAGCCCCCGCTGCGCATCTCCGGCGACGCCGCCCGCTACAACCATCGCGAGGGCAATGACGATTTCGCCCAGCCCCGCGCCCTGTTCCGCCTATTCGACGCCGGCCAGCGCAGCCGCCTCTTCTCTAACATCGCCGCCGCCATGCAAGGCGTCCCGGATTTTATCGTCGAACGCCAGCTAGCCCTCTTCCACCAGATCGACCCCGCCTACGCCTCTGGCGTCCGCGCCGCCCTGGCCGAAAAGAAACCGCTCGCCACAGCCACCCACTAAACAGGATCGGGCGATCTCCCTCCGCCTGAGATCGCCCGTCCCGCCATCGTCACCCAGCCGACATCGCCTTTGGAAGCGACAACACGCCCAGTTGCTGGAATAAGGTGACGTTATCCGCGTAGAGCCGGCCCTTAACCGCCTTGCCGTTGCGGATCTCAACCACGCTACAAGCCTGCATGGCGATGCTCTTGCCCGTGGGTGCGATTCCGGCGAAGTTCCCTTGATGCGTGCCCGTCGCGCGCATACGAGTAACCACGGAATCGCCGCTGGCAATAATCTGCTCCACCTCAATCCGCAGATCCGGGAACGCCCGCAGCAGCCCCTCCAAATTCTGCCGCACTCCGTCGCGCCCGCGTATCGGGCCCGGCGCCGTTTCTGATTGCCCTACGTAAGAATCGTCGATCCTGGTCAGGTATCGATCCAGATCCCGCGAATTCAAAGCGGCGATCTGTTGCTCGGAAAATAGGATATTATCCTTCTCGGCCATCGTGGGCCTCCTTTTCGGAACTATCGAGCGCGAGTATACTCCCCCATGACTCCAACCTCAAGGCTCCATTCCCCCGCGATTCAGTCACTTCCCACTTTGAACTTTCCTGTATTGGACACACCCCCGTGCATACTGCAATCAGTTGGAGCCTGCGCAGGCTGATCGTTGTGGTTTAGTGGAATCCGCGCCCGTCGCAAGATGGGCTTGCCGCCCCGGAAACATTGGAAGAAGGGCGGGACACGGAAAGAATCGCGATTCTTTAGTGATACAAGCGCCGTGAGAGCGGCGCAAGGTTACTGCGGGGAATAGAGGAGAGAGCAGATTGCCGGTTGATTCGGAAATAATCTTTTTCAAGACAGGTAAGCCGCCGATTTTCCCCACCACTCCGGTGGGCTGTTAGCAAGGGCAGCCCACCGCGAGACGATTTTGTAGGGCGGGCGTCCACGCCCGCGTTCGGCCTCCGGCCGAACAAAACCAGCACAGCCGAAGTGTCGAACAATATATACTGATCACCATGAAATTCCGCTACCCATGGATCGTCGCATTAGCCGGTTTGCTAATAGCGTCCGGCATCGCCATCAGCCAGCAAAAGAAAACGCCCGTGCCGCCGCCCCAGCCCCATCTGTTCCACATCTGGACCGATGCCAAAGGCGACACGCACCTAGAAGAACTCAAGCTAGCCAACAACCGCCGCGCCATGATCCCCGGAGTCACCATAAATTTCTCGGGTTTGCCTGCGCCCGAAGGCGCCGCGCAACTGCATCACTCCCCAGCTCACCAATTTGCCGTAACCGTGTCCGGCAAAATCGACGTCGAAGCCTCCGACGGAACCAAAGCGCACCTTGATGTCGGCGACATGGCGTTCCTCGAAGACACCACTGGCAAAGGACACAAGACGCTAGAAGAAGGCGCCGGCAGCGTTTTTCTGCGAGTGCCGGAAAATTTCGACGTGAAAGCGTGGGCCCGCGGCGAATAGCTTAATCTTTCGCCAAAGAAATCGCGCGGAACGAAGTCACGAACTCAATCGCGGCAATGTTCCCCTGCGTGCCCGAGTACTCGGCGCCCTGCTGGACCGTATAGCCGAACTTAATCAACTGATAAGCGTTCGGGCGAAACCCCGCCACAAATTCATAGCTCTGCGATCCCGGTACCGCACTGAAACGCTGATACCCGATGCGCGCCGCCGCATACCAGCGCGGATTCAAGGTCCGCCGGACCTCGGCGTAACCCATGTGCTGCGTAAAATCGGGAATCACGCGGTAATCCATCTGAAACCGTTGCCATTCTCCCCACGCGTTCCAGTGCCCCCAACCCCACTCGACGTCCAGCCCAATCCCGGTCGCCGGCAAAACTTTGGGATTCGCCTCGCCCGGAAAAAAGAAAGCATACTTGCGGTCCAGATAAGGACCGTAATAAGCTGACCCGCCCACGCGCAACCCCTGTCGAATCGTGTAGCCCGCTCCGCCCGCCCAGTTGCCGTATTGGTCGTTATCGAAAATGCTCCTGCGATTCGCCGGCGACGAATTCACAAACTGCGCGCGTGCATCGAACTTCCCCGCCGTGGCATCCACCTGCGCGCCCACCAAGCCCAGAAAGGTTACTGGATTGTAGTAATAGCCGTAAGCCGGTGGAATTCCAATCAACGGATTTTGCATCGAGTCATAGCGCTGTAAAAACGCCCCGAACGCAGACGACATTTGCCCCACGCGCACTACCACCGAGCGATTATGATCCCAGAAGCGCGCATAGCTGAGATTTAACTGCAGCAGCTCGCCTTTCACTCCGTGGCCTTGCGTTTCGAAATCCTCCGCGAAATACGGGCGCGAAATCACCTGGTACGCTCCCGAAATCGTCCAGTGCGAATTCAGCTTCCAAGTGGGATACAAAATCGCGCGCACGCCCCCCGTCACCGGCGCCCCATTGCGCGGCTCCTCGGTGAGCTGCTGCGAATACGAAGACACCCCACTTACCGTGGTGCGCAGCTCGAACCCGGAACTCGCCTCCTGAGCCGACGCGGCTGCTGCGACCAAGCATAGAAGTGCGCAAACTCTCATGGTTTTTGGCCCTCGCGCACCGCCTGCAGTTCCGGCTCCGCGACGGCCTGCGAAAGGCTGTGCAGGGATTGATCCCCGGCCAGCGCGATCTGCTGCTTCTGCTGATCGCCCAGGGCCGCGAACGCCTCTACCACCGCCGGATCCATCTCGGTTCCGCACGCTTTTCTCAGAATCGCAATCGCATCCGCGTGACTTTTGCCCCGCCGGTAAGGCCGGTCCGAAGTGATCGCGTCATAGGCATCGGCCACTTTCACAATGCGTGCGTGCAGCGGAGTTTCCTCGCCCTTCAAGCCGTGCGGATAGCCCGAGCCATCCAGGTTTTCGTGATGCAGTTCGACGATGTCCAAATAAGATTCGAGCCCCTGAACGTTTTCCAGAATTCGCTTTCCGATCACGGGATGTTGCTGGATCAACGCGTTCTCTTCCGGCGTCAAGCGCCCCGGCTTCTGCAGCACCAGATCGGAGATGCCGATCTTGCCCAGATCGTGGAGCAGCGCACCCGTCCTGATGGTTTCCAATTCTTGCCCGGAAATCCTCAGAGCCTTGGCGATGGCGCACGAATATTCGCTCACGCGCCGGCTGTGACCTGCGGTGTAAGCATCCCGCGCGTCGAGCGCCTGCGCGAGCGATCCCACGAACTGCACGTACGCCAGCGTGAGCCGCTCGCGCCCCTCGCGAACCGCCTTCGCCGCATAGTTGAACCCTCGCGTGAGATCGCGGATCTCATGAACGCCGCCCTGGCTCTCAGGAAATTCAGGCAAATCGCCGGTCAGCGCGCTGCGCCGCAAATGAGCCGCGACATCCGCCAACGGACGCGCCATCGATCGCGAAGAAACTGCGCTGATTCCAAACATGGCAGCCAGCGCCGCCAACCCAGCTACCAGAAACAATTTCCGCAGGACCGCTTGCAGCGGCGCACTGGCAGCGTCCACGTTTTGCAGGCTGCGTAAAATGTAACGGTCTTCTCCCGCCGCCGCAGTCAAGCCCAGCGGCAGCGAAAGGTAAGTCTGGTCCTGAATGCGCGGTTCACACTCGCGCCCGGCCCCGCACGCCGCCAGCGCCTTCTCAATTTCTGCCGGCGCCACATCCCGCATCTGCGTCGCAATCACGGAGCCGTTGTGCAACAACACGGCGGGCACACCGAAGCGCGAGATGTCGAAGAGCGCTCCCACCGTCAGCGTGGCCACTTGCGCGCCAGCCTCCTGAACCGGCACAGAGGTGACTTCGTAAAGCCGGTTGTCGGCCGAAAAAAACCCTTGCTCCGGTGGCTGCAGACGAAGGAACTTGACCGGCGTGAATCCTCCGGCATTCCGCAGGACAGCAGCCAGCGGTTCTCCGCGCACCCCGGAAACCATGATGAAATCGAAGCCTAGCGAGTCGCAGATTTCGCTGAGCTGGTCCTGCACCGTATTGCGCGCCTGATCCTGCGAAGTGCTGTAGGCCAGATCCAAAACCGCGCTGTGCGCCTGCTCCTCGACAGACTTGTGCGGCTGGTCTTTGACGCTTCCCACGCGTTCCGTCGCGAGCAGTTGCAGCCCGGCCTTCAAGGTTGAACTTTCAGCGACGCCTTGCAGCCACTTCCGGTCGCGAGCCCGATTGCGCGCCTGTTCTCGCGCGAGTGCGACCTGATTGTCCCGCACCGAAGCCCGTAAACCGTCGCGCACCGTTGAGATGACGGACATCCGGATGGCCCAAAAACTCACTGCGAGCAGCACGGCGAAGGGCACAAAGGAACTGAGGAACGTCCGTGTCGCAAACCGCATGTTCACCTGTGGGCAACGGGCTCGCTGTCTTTGGTCCCAACGTAGGGAAGCGTAAAGCTCAAGTCCACGTCATTCTTTTCGCCGATCACGATAGTCTTGCGAAAGCTGCCCGCGGTCTTATGCCACGCAACCACCGTGTATTTTCCAGGTGGAACATCCGCTAGCGCGAAGCTGCCTTTTCCGTCCGCCTTCGTCGCCCAGCGGTTCGGAGCTACCACGATGGTCGCCGACATATTCGCATGCAGATGACAGTAAACCGCAACCAATCCCGGCGCCGGAAACGTAACCGTGCGCGATTGTCCGTCGGGATAGTTGCCCAAGTCGAAACTCTTGACTTTGGAAAGCGAGAAGACGTTGTGGAAGATGGGATCGAAATTCGGGAAGGAAACAGCGGAGCCGGCCGGGATCACCACCAGGTCCGGAGCAAACCGCCGGTCGCGCTGCTCAATAGACGCCTTGACGACTCCGGGAGCCGCGGCATCCGCAGCGCCTTCGATATAGATCGCAACGTGCGAACGCTCAAAAGCTAGGGCGTCTTCTTCACCGTCCGCGCCCAATTCGACCGCCACGCCGCGCTGATACATCCCAACGGAAGCGGTAACATTGCGCCGAGTGAGCTTGCGTTGAATGACGATGGTGCCGTGGATATCCGCGCCCGCCAGCAACGCCGAACCAAGGAGCACGCCCGACACTAACCTGATCCACATCCAGGCTTTACATCGGCAGGACCTTATCTATGGATTACCTCGGCCAACCAAGGATAGTTACGAACAAGCGCACTAAGGTTTTTCGCTTAGGTCTACGGAGTCACAGAAAACGGGAACGACGCCTCTGTCTTCTCCCAGATCAACGCCAGCGTGCCCTTGTTGCCGCCGTCGCTGCGAACTTCAAAGGTAAGCGACTCCACTTGCTTGTCGAGCGGCTTCAGGTTCATCTTCACGCGGCCGAGGTCCTTGTTCGCGCGGTAATCCAGATGGAACGCTTTAGCGTCGCTGTTGAGGATGGCTTGCCATTCCTTTTCTGTCGGCAGCACCCAGATCGCGTAGGTGCCCTTCGGCAGCTTCATCGTGCCGATTTCGAGTCCGCCTTCGAGCGACGTGATCGTCGTCGCCCAATTCGCTCCCGGGCACCACACTTCGTCATACGGAACCAGTTCGCCATAAATCTTGCGGCCGCGCATCGAAGGCGAGTAGTAATTGATGGTGATTTGCTTGCCGCCGACGGTTCCGCTAGCGGTCTTCGGCGGGCTCGCCTGCGCGTGCGCTGGAACGGCTACAGCGGCGATGCCCAAGCCGGATAGAAAGAAAGTGCGACGCGTCATGACTGCCTCCTATTGCACCGTAATCGGGACGGATACTTCGGTACGCTCCCAAGTCATCTTCAGCAAACCTTTATTGCCGCCCGTCGACAACAACTCGATCTTAAACCTTTCCACCGGCGCCGGGGTTTGCGCGAGCGTCATCTTCACGCGCCCCAGATCCTGCTTCTGGTCGTACTCGGTGCCGAACTGGCCCACCTGCTTGTTGACGATCAACAGCCATTCCTTGGCGCCTGGCAGTGTGTAAATTGTGTATGCGCCCTTCGGCACTTTCAATCCGCCGATATCCAGATCGGCTTCCGTCTGAAAAGTAGTCGCGCTATCGGCGCCGGTGCGCCACCAGCGCCCGTAGGGCACCAGCGCGCCCATGATCTTGCGGCCACGCATGGAGGGAGCGGAATAAGAAATAGTGAGCTTCTTGCCATTGATGGCGACAGCCGCCGTGGCCGGTGGGCTGACTTGCGCCGGAGCCATCATGGCACCCGCCAGCAGGAGAGCGAAGACAATCGTGGTCCACTTCATAGTTCTAGCGTAGTCCAGATTGCTAAAGTAGAGAATTGTCCCGCATTAGTTCCGCAACCCCGAGCCCGGCAGCCCCCAGCGTCAACGATCACGTGCGTTGGAACCAGTTGTATCTGGGCCTGGGCATCACCACGCTGGCGACGCTGATCTTGGAGCTGTCGCTAACGCGCATTTTCTCGGTGGTGTTTTACTACCACTTCGCGTTCCTGGCGATTTCGATCGCGCTCTTCGGGTTGGGCTCGGGCGGCGTGTTTTCGTACGTGGTCGTCGCGCGCCCGGGGCGCTTGTATTCGAAGCTCGGTGTGTTGGGATTGGCCGATGCGTTGTGCGTAGTGGGATCGCTGTGGTTCATCCTTGTCGCGTCCCAGCGAATTGGGATACGGCACGCTGGCCGCCGTTTACATCGCGAGCGCCTTGCCGTTCTTTCTGGCGGGCACCGTAGTTTCCATCGCCATGTCGGAAGCCATCGAGCGCGTGGACCGGGCCTATTTTTTCGATCTGGCAGGCGCCGCGGCTGGGTGCCTGGTGCTGATTCCGTTCCTGAATACTTTTGGCGGACCCAATACCGTAATCGCGGCGGGCGTGTTTTACGCGATCGCTGCGGCCATCTGGTTTCATCAGGCGGGTAACTTCCGGCGCCGCGCGGTGGCGGTGTTGATGGCGCTGCTGCTGGTGGTGTTGATGGTGGTGAACGGACGAATGCATGTGCTCGACGTTCGCGTCGCCAAGGGCGAAAAGCTGCCGCCAGAGAAATTCGTCGCCTGGAACAGCTTCTCACGCGTGGGCGTCACCACCAATCGCGGCTACACCAGCATCGTGATCGACGCCGACGCCGCCACCGCGCTGGCCGATAAAGATTGGGACCACCTCACCGCCAAAGAGCACCGCGATCTCTCGCACGACGGCCCTGGATTCCCGTACTATTTGCGTCCCGGCGCGAAAACGCTGGTGATCGGCGCGGGCGGCGGCTACGATGTGGCGCGCGCGCTGGCATCCGGTAGCCGCGACATCACGGCTGTTGAAATTAATCCCATCATCGCCAACAAAATCATGCGTGACCGCTTCGCGGAGGAAAGCCACCGCCTGTATTTCCGGCCCGAAGTCCACCTGGTGATTGAAGACGGCCGCTCCTTCGTACGGCGCAGCACGGAAAAATATCAGGTGCTGCAAGCGACGCTGGTGGACACGTGGGCGTCGACCGCGGCGGGCGCGTTCGCGCTGTCGGAGAACAATCTTTACACGACCGATGCCTTCTACGATTACCTTACGCACTTAACGCAGCTGATGGCATGCTGGTGTTCACGCGCTGGGGATTCGATCCGCCGCGCGAATCGCTGCGCCTGGTCACACTGGCCATGGATGCGCTGGCGCGCCTGGGCCAAACCAATCCAGCTCGGCACGTGATGGTGGTGCGTGACGATACTTCGAAGTTATACGGCTGGGGCGCGCAGGACACGGTTTTAATTTCGCTCCAACCTTTCACGGACGCCGATATCGCGCACGCAAGACAGTTGCTTTCCGAGACCAAGCTAGAGCCCGTGTATCTGCCGGGCGCGGGTGGCACGAATGCTTTTGCGCAATTGCTCACTAGTCCGAATCCGCCGGCATTCTGGCGCAGCTACCGCTACGATGTTTCTCCAGTGAGCGATGACCGGCCGTTTTTCTTTTACACCGTGCAACCGCGCGATCTGTGGAATTTCGTGATGACGGCCAACACGGCGAGCGCGGATTATAAAGTCAATCGCGCGATACCGCTGCTGTTTGCGTTGATCGCGGTGAGCATCGGCGCGACGCTATTGATTCTGATTCTGCCGCGGCTGCTACTGGGGACGCGGCTGCCCAAACAACAGGGCGTGTTTTTGTTCTTGATGTATTTCCTGTGCCTGGGCGCCGGATACATCTTGATTCAAGTGGCGCTGATTCAGAAATTCGTGCTGCTGCTGGGGCATCCGACTTACGCACTCACGGTAATCGTTTTCTCGATGCTGGTTGCATCCGGCGCCGGTAGTTTCTGGAGCCGTCGCGTGATCGGGGGAGACGACACGCGGCTAATGCGGGTGCTGGCGGGGGTCGCTGTGTTGGTTGCCGCGTTGGCATTCGCGGCTCCGGCGCTAACGGCTGGCGCGGTTTCCTGGCCGCTGCCGGCGAAGATGTTGATCACAGCGCTGGCCATCGCTCCGGCCGCGTTTCTGATGGGCATGCCCTTCCCCAGCGGCTTGCGGCGCCTGGAAGAACGCCACTCGCCGTCGGTGCGCTGGGCTTGGTCGCTCAACGCCGCCGCTAGCGTGCTGGGGTCGGGCGGAGCGATCGTTCTCGCGATCTACACCGGCCTGCAGGCGACGCTTTTATTCGGCGGGGCGTTGTATTTGATTGCACTCGTCGTGATCATGGCCACCCGCGTGCAACGTTCCTAGTCGTAGGAGAGATTTATGACTAGATTACGATTGGTATGCGGAACCGCACTTGTGGGCATTATGGGGCTGGGTTGGGCGGCCGTCGAAGCGCAGCAACGTCAGGGAGATGCGGCGGGGCCGGGCATGGGAATGGGGATGATGCAAGGAGCGGCTCATCAGGCCGCCATGACCCCGTTCGCGCTGCCGGCATTACAATCCGAGTTGGGTCTTTCCGCGCAGCAGGTCACCCGGTTGGGGCAACTGAAGCAGGAAATGCTCACCAAAGGGAAAGAACTTTCCGGCCAAATCGCGGCCAAGCGCAAGGAGTTGGAAGGGTTGCTGGCGGCGGGGACCTCCAAAGGAGAACTGGTCAAGAAGCTATACGAGGAGATCGGGAGCCTGCGCGGTCAGCAGCAATATCTGGCTTACGACGCGGCGCTTAAAATGAAAGCCGAGTTGACGGACGCGCAACGAAGCAAGCTGGCAGGCATGAAGCCCAACGAGTTTCATCAGGCAATGATGTCTCGCATGACCATGAACGACATGATGGAAATGATGCCATTCATGGGCGGCGGAATGATGAACGGAATGATGGGCGGCATGATGATGGGTCAAGGCATGATGGGCATGCCCGGACGCGGCATGATGATGCGCGAAGGAATGCCGGCCGCGCCTAAGCAATAGTTCCGGTTTATCATGCTGACATGGGGCCCTGGATTCGTTTATCGATGGGGCTCTTGTGCGTGGGCGGGTTGTGCGCTTTTCAAATGCCGTTCCGCGAGTATCCGGGAATGGAATATAGCGATTTTCCGCTGCCTCCGGATTACCAGCAGCCAACGGAATTCGTGCTTGCCCGCTTGATGTATCCTCCGCATCCTTACGGCATGTTTGGGATGGGTTGGGGCGATTGGCGGCATGGACGCACCAGTTGGACCAACGATTATCCGCGCGCCGATCGACACTTTGTTTCCGCGGTGCGCCGTCTGACGCGCGTGAATGTTCGGTCCGTCGAGCAGCCCGTGAATCTGGACGACGGGGACGACGTTTTAACTGGCCTTTTCTTTACGAAGAGGGCGGCGCGATGGCGCTTGACGGAAAGCCAGATTACGAAACTGCACGATTATCTGGAGCGCGGCGGATTTCTGGTGCTGGACGATTCGTGGGGCTCGCGGCAATCGCAACTGCTCGACGAAGTGCTGCAAAGGTCCTGCCGGGGCGCGAGGTGGGCGAGATTGTGAACAGCGATCCGGTATTTCATACGGTGTTCGATCTCGACAACCGTGGGCCGATTCCGGGCCAATGGTCGCTAGGCGGCCGCCCTTATTTGAACGACGGCTACGAGCCACATTGGCGTGGCGTTTACGACGACCGGGGACGGCTGGCCGTGGCGATTTGGTTGAATGTCGATACCGGCGATTCCTGGGAGTGGGCGGACGATCCGCGGTATCCGGAGCGCTATTCCGCGCTGGGTATTCGCATCGGCGTAAACCACATCGTTTATGCGATGACGCATTAACGGAAGTCGGCTTCGAGTTCCGCTAGCTCGGCAGCGGTCAGCGGGCGCTGAGCCGGATAATGCGGATGATCGCTGACGAGTGACGCGCCTTGCTTCCAGTTTTTCTGCTGGGCATCCGTCAGGCGGAATTTCAGGTATTGCACGGAGCTGATGCGGTCGGTGGCGATCTGCCGTTCATCGAAAATAGCTGGGGTGCGGCCGGCGCCGGCGACTTCTATCCACAGGTGGCGCTCCAGTCCGAGGAGTTCGCGCAGTTTTACGTCGCGTTCGGCGGGGGTTTCGTATTCGATCAGCAGGCTGGCGCACAGGCCGCCTTGCGCGGGGATCAGTTCGTTGTAAGTGGCCACTTCATGGGCGATGTCGTGTGGGCGCACGATGCGTTCGATGCGCATCATTTCCTGGATCTGATAGCGCACGGTTTCGCGGTTTTCAAATAAGAACGTGAGGTGATCGCCCAGGCGGATGCGGCGGCGTTCCTTCAGCGCCAGGACGCGCGGGCGCAGGGTCTCGCGCTCGATTTCGTAGTCGGCGATGTTTTTGATTTCGGAAATATCAACTGGTTGCATGGGGAACCTTCTCTGGGAAGCCGTCGGGTTCGTAAGCGCGCGCCAGTACTTGGATGGGATGGATCGGGCGCGTGCCGAGTGCTTGCTCGAATTGGATCGCGGCCATGGGGCAATCCGAGGCTAAGACATTGGCCGCGGCGTGCTGCATTTCGTCGAAGGCTTTCTTACCCGCTAGCATCGATAGCGGGAAGAATTCTTTCTTCATGGCGAAGGTGCCGTCGTGGGCGCTGCATTGCTCGACCATCTGGATTTGTGCGCCGGGGATCAGCTTCATCATGTCGCGCGAGCGGTAGCCGATGTTCTGCGCCTTCAAGTGGCATGGCAAGTGATAGCCGACTTTGCCCGGAGTCGACTGGAATTCGCGATTGAACTTGCCTTCTTTCTTGCGTTCGAAGAGGAACTCGGAAAGATCCATGGTGGCGGCGGCTACGCGCGCGGCGGCTTCGGTTCCGACCAGTTCGCCGTATTCTTTTCGCAGCGTGTAAGAGCAGGTGGGATTGATAGCGACGATCTTTTTTCCTTGCTCGACTGAAGGCAGAAGCGATTCGACATTGGAGGCCGCTAGCTTCTTGGCGAGCGCGACGTCGCCGGATTCGAGCGCTGGCATTCCGCAGCAGTTTTGTTTCGGACAAGTCAGCGCGATACCGCTTTTCGCGTAAACCTTCACGGCGTCCTTGGCGACCTGCGGGTTGTAATAATCGACGAAGCAAGTGGTGAACAAGACCGCTTGCGAGGTGTCGCCTTGCGGGGCGGGCTGTTGCTTCATCCAGGAGGAAAAAGTCTGCGGCTGGAACTCGGGGAGAATCTTGTCGCGATGGATGCCGATGGTGGCTTCGGCGAGCACGCGCAGCAGGGGCTGGCGGTTGGCCCAATTCGCCAAGCCCGGCGTCAGGCTGCCGATGGCGCCCAGCTCTTCGGGGTGCGATAGCAATTTCGCGCGCAGCCCGATGCCGTGTTCTTTTTTGCGGACGGCGTTGGCGCGCAGCAGCAGTCGCGGAAAATCTAATTGGAACGAATGGCCGTCATCGGGCGTGTAGGGGCACTTCACGTAGCACAGTTTGCATTGATAGCAAGTGTCGATGACGCGATCGTGCTCGGGTTGAGTGAGGGCGCGGACACTGCCGTCGTGCTTGTCGATGAAGCTGAACAATTCCGGGAACGTGGGGCAGAGATTGAAGCACAGGCGGCAGCCGTGGCAGATCTCGTAGACGCGATCGATCTCGCCTTTGAGCGCTGTCTTGTCCCAATACACGGGATCGTTCGGATTGTAAGTAAGCCCGGGCGTGGGCTCGCCTTTGATGACGTCCATGAGATTTTTGTTGGGATCGTGAGGCGGACGCTGCGGTCCGCCTCTGCAATGGATGCGGATTACTCGATCGACTTCAGGCCTTGCGCGAAGCGGCCGGCGTGGGATTTTTCAGCCTTGGCCAGCGTCTCAAACCAGTCGGCGATTTCGGGGAAGCCTTCGTCGCGCGCCGATTTGGCCATTCCTGGATACATGTCGGTGTACTCGTGGGTCTCACCGGCGATGGCGGCTTTCAGGTTCATGTCGGTGCCGCCGATGGGCAAGCCGGTGGCCGGGTCGCCTACCTTCTTCAAGTAGTCGAGATGGCCGTGGGCGTGGCCGGTTTCACCATCCGCGGTGTCGCGGAACAAGGCCGGCAACGTCGGGGTATCCTTCGACGTCGGCTTGCTTCGCGAAGTACAGATAACGCCGGTTCGCCTGCGACTCGCCGGCGAAGGCGTCTTTCAGATTCTGATGGGTTTTGGTTCCATTGAGTTGTGCCATATATGTTTTCTCCAGACTTGAATTATGACGCGCAACGCGCGCACACACCATGCAAAACAACTTCGGGCTCGCGGACGCGCCTCCCTTGGGCGGCGGCTTTCCACGAAGAAACGGGGATGTCGAACCACTCGATGTCTTCAACGCCACCGCATCGATCGCAAACAAAATGATGATGACGGTGGAGGTTGGCGTCGAAGCGCGCGGCCTTGCCTTCTCCCGGCGCTTGGCGGACCAGGCCGGTGCGGGAGAGGTCGCGTAAGACGTTGTAGACGGTGGCGCGGGAGACGCGCGGATCGCGACGGGTCAGGGCTTCGAAGATTTCATCGGCGGTGGCGTGGACGGGCTTGCGCACCAGGTATTCGAGCACGTCGCGGCGCTGCGGCGTCGAGCGCAAGCCGGCGCGTTGAAAGTGCTGATCCAGATCGCTACGCTGCTCCACATTTTTAGACTAAATCCAAGATTAGATTTTGTCAAGTTTAATTACGAAACATTTCGGAGTAGGATTGTTTTATGCAGACTTTTGACTTGGTGGTCATCGGCTCCGGGCCTGCCGGGCAGCGCGCGGCCATTCAGGCGGCAAAATCCGGCAAGCGCGTGGCGCTGGTGGAAAAAGTGGAGTGCATGGGAGGCGTGTGCATCAACACCGGCACTATCCCTAGCAAGACCATGCGCGAAGCAGTGCTGCATCTGTCGGGGTATCAATATCAAAACGTCTACGGCGTGAACTACCGCGTAAAAGAAAAGATATCGATGGCGGACCTGGCTTTCCGGGTGCAGCATGTGATTCGCACCGAAATCGACGTCACCATCTCGCAGCTCAACCGCAACAATATCGAAGTACTGACGGGTTATGCTACTTTTCTGGATCCGCACACGGTGCGGGTCACGTCTACTCTGGGCGTGGCGGATATCAAAGCAGAAACTTTCATCATCGCCACTGGAACCAAGCCGGCGGGGTCCGCCAAGGTGCCGATTAACGGGCGCACCATCATCAACAGCGATCAGGTGCTGGATATGCGGGAGATTCCGCGAACGCTGATCGTGGTTGGCGGCGGCGTGATCGGCGTCGAGTACGCTTGCATGTTCGCGACGCTGGGCGTGCGCGTGATTCTGATTGAAAAGCGCCCGCGGCTTCTTGAATTCGCTGACGCGGAAATGGTGGAGGCGCTCTCCTATCATCTGCGCGATCAGCGCGTGACGATGCGCTTGAACGAAGAAGTATCGAGCGTCGAGGAAACCGCGGACGGCAACGTGGTGGCGTATCTGGAAAGCAAGAAGAAATTATCGGGCGATGTGCTGCTATATGCTGTCGGACGACAGGGCAACATCGATGAACTGGGTCTCGATAAGGCTGGAATTGTGGCGGATTCGCGCGGGCGTATTCCGGTAGACGCTGAGTACCGGACGCAGCAGGCGCACATTTTTGCGGTTGGCGACGTGATTGGTTTCCCTAGCCTGGCTTCGGTTTCGATGGAGCAGGGGCGCATGGCGGCGGCGATCGCGTTTCACCGTCCGGCGCATACCAATCCGGCTGCGTATCCGTACGGGATTTACACGATCCCTGAGATTTCGTTCATTGGCAAAACGGAAGAGCAGCTCACCGATGAAGACGTGCCTTACGAAGTGGGGGTGGCCTATTACCGCGAGATCGCGCGCGGGCAGATTCGCGGGGATACCACGGGACGCCTCAAGATTATTTTCCATCGCGAGACACGCGAGATTCTGGGTGTTCACATCATCGGCGAAGGCGCGAGCGAGTTGTTGCATATCGGGCAAGCGGTGATGGTGTTGAAGGGCACTATCGATTATTTCGTCGATAACGTTTTCAACTACCCGACGCTGGCGGAATGCTATAAGGCCGCGGCGTTCAACGGCCTTAACAAGCTCTCGCGATTCTGAAGTATGGATTAACGCCGGTCGGCGCGCTGGAAGTCGGCGGAACGGACGCGTCCGCTTTGAAAATCTACCGAGCAACTAAAGTTGTAGATTCCGCGGCGGGATTCGAAGGTGCCGATCACCCAGTCTCGACGGCCGGGATTATCGTCAATGGTCGTGCGGCGAAAGTTGATGGGGGCGCCGCGTAGGCGGTCATTAGCTTGGGCGCGGATGGAGTCCTGGCAGACTCGAACGGCCTCGTCGACCGATAAGCGGCCGCGATAACCGCGGTCGCGGTCACGACCGCCGCGATCCGGGCCGGGACCAGGTCCAGGGCCGCCGGGGGGCGGGAATCCGCCACCTTGGCCTTGCCAGAACACGTCAAAGGTGTAGCCTTCTGAGCCGTTGTCGGGATCGTCAATCCGCACCACAATGGCGCCGCCGCGGCGCGGGTCGCTCACCAAGCTCTGGCGGCCGCGCCCGTCCACGCCCTGGAAGCGGAAATTGACCGGATTCCCCGGCATGGGCGACGTACATTCGAAACGGCGCCACTGCGGGGTCTGGCCAAACAGGTTGCGCAGCAAGGCTCGGTCGCCGCGGATTTCCACCTCAGCCGCCCCGTCCACGATCACTTCGACGGTGCATCTGCCCTCAGGGCCGCCTCCACCGGTAAAATTTGCTCTTCGCTCCATGGTTTGGGCGTGGATTGCCCCGCCCAAAAGCCCAAAAACCGCAATTGCGCAGCACAGTCGCAGGTACATTTATCACCCCTGCAGATAGTTCTAGCACACGGAAGGCCAAGCTGGAGAAACACTAAGCAAGTTTGTTCCCTCCTATATATCGGAGCCCCTAACTGTCACAATAGGAATAGAAAGAAGACGATGGAGACTGAACACACCCCTACGCGAGTCCTGGTGGTTGACGATGAAGAAAGCCAGCGGACGGCCCTGGCGGGCATGATCGCCTTATGGGGCTATTCTGTCGAAACGGCGACGGATGGTCAGGACGCCCTTGATAAGCTGGCGGGCTTTCGGGCGCACGTGATTGTCACGGACCTGAATATGCCACGCATGACCGGGCAGGAACTGCTGCAGCGGCTGAAGGAACAGGGCGGCGGGCCGGCTGCTATCGTGCAAACGGCCTTTGGGAGCCTGGAGACAGCGCTATCGCTGATTCACGATCTGGGGGCCTTCTGGTTCCTGGAAAAACCGGTGCAATCGCAGGCGCTGCGGCTATTGATTGAGCGTGCGGTGGCGCAGCAAGGGCTGGCGGAACACGCCGAGCGACTGGAGCGGGAGTTGGGCTACCACGGCGTCCTGGGCGAGATGACTGGCGGGTCGCCCAAGATGCAGGAGGTCTTTGCGCTAATCCAGCAAGTGGCTCCAAGCAGGGCGGCGGTGCTGATTACAGGCGAGAGCGGGACGGGCAAGGAACTGGCGGCGCGGGCGATTCATAATTTGAGTCCGCGGCGGAGTGCGCCGTTTGTGGCGATCAATTGCGCGGCGCTGCCGGATACGCTGATCGAGAGCGAATTGTTCGGGCACGAGAAAGGCGCTTTCACTGGCGCGCTGGAACGGCGGGCCGGGTGTTTCGAGCTGGCGCAGAACGGGACGGTGCTGCTGGACGAAATCGGCGACATGCCGCTGGGCACGCAAGCGAAGCTGCTGCGGGTGCTGGAAGATCAGCGGGTGCGGCGGCTGGGCGGCAAGACGGAAATTCAGCTGGATGTGCGGGTGATTGCGTCCACCAATTCGCCGCTCGAAACGGCCATGCGCGAAGGCAAGTTCCGCGAGGATCTGTTTTACCGGCTCAACGTGTTTCCGGTGCCGCTACCGCCGCTGCGCGAACGTCTGGAAGACATTCCGGATTTAGTGGCGGCGCTGCTCGCTGACATGAATCGCAAGCATTCGACCAAAGTCACGGAGGCAGCTCCGGCAGTGCTGGAAATATTGCGCACGCATTCCTGGCCGGGCAACGTCCGCGAATTGCGCAACGTAATCGAGCGCGCGGCCATTCTGGCCGGTGAGGGCACCATTCGGGTGGAACATCTTCCGCCCACCTTCCATGGAACCAGCGGCGGTACACGGCCCGCGGCGGCGGCGAGCGGTGGTGCGGCGTCGAATGGCAATGAATTGCGGGTTCCGGTGGGATCGACCATCGAATTCGCTGAGCGGGCGCTGATCGAGTTAACCTTGGAACACACCAAGAACAACAAGACGCGTGCCGCTGAGATCCTGGGCATCAGCCAGAAAACCCTGTTTAATAAACTAAGGGAGTATGGCGCTCAGGACGCACCGGGCGCCGCCTGACGCTCAATGTCCCTGCGGCTTCGCCTGATTCTTCTTACTGTCGCGCTGGTCACTGTGGTGGTGGTGGTTCTCTCCGGCTTGTACTTGAATAGCCTGGTGGATTCGCTGTCGTCCACGGCGCTGGACCGTGCGCAGTTGGCGAGCCAGCAAGTGAATGCATATCTTAGCGACCGCATCAATCGCATTTCACCGGACAACCACGCGCCGGCCAGTTTCGACGAAACCAAAGTTTTGTGGCGCGAGATTGTTGCGAGCGATCCGGAAGTCGCGGCGATGCTGTTCCGCACCATGGCACTATCGGCGGCGCTGGCGGAAATCAACGTGGCGGGGCAGGACGGGGTGATCCTGGCGTCGTCGAATCCTTCGCGGGTGGGCCTGGAGCAGGCGCGTTTGGAAAATTTCGCAGAATGGCGCAACCCTTCCCTCTACCGGCGCTACCGGCGGCTGGCGGATTTGATTGTGCGGCGGCCGGATTACCAGGTGGTGGTTACGCTGGGCGTGGAGCAGCAACCGATATTCACGATCCAGGTGGTGACTTCGAGCGTATTTCTGCTGGATCCGATTCTGCCACAGGTGATCACGGTGTCCGAAGTGGCAGCTGCGGCCCTACTGGTATCGCTGCTGCTGGCGGGCTTCGCGACCAGCCGGGCGCTGCGTCCGCTGAAGCGTATCGAAGAAACCATTGACCGCATCGCCCAAGGGAATTTTAGCGGCGACGAGGCGGGAAGGCCGCAGTACGAATCGCGGGAATTCCGCGCACTCGAAAGCAAACTGAACTTACTGGGGCAGAAGTACAGCGGAGCGCGTGAGGACAATACCAATCTGAAGCGTAGTCTGGACGATAAAATCGCTAGCGTGGCATCGCAGTTCGACGTGGCATCACGGCTGGCCGCCATCAGCCGCATCAGCGGGGGTGTGGCGCACGAGATCAAGAATCCGTTGAACGCGATTGCGCTACGGCTGGATTTGCTGCGGGCGCATGCAGAAGCTCAGGACGGCGAAATGATTCCGGAGATCGATGTTCTATCGAAGGAAGTCCGGCGGCTGGATCGCGTGGTCAAGACATTTCTGGATTTTTCGCGGCCGCTGGAGGTGCGGTTCGCGGAGGTGGATCTGGGGGCGCTGGCGGGCGAGGTTGCGAATTTGATGACGCCTCAGGCCAAGCTGGCGGGGGTGGAAGTGCAATTTGAAGCGCCTGCGGAACCGGCCTTGATCCGCGGCGATGCTGACCTGTTGAAGCAGACGATTTTGAATCTTGTCACCAATGCTTTGGAAGTGATGAAGAACGGCGGGCACCTTCGGCTGAAGGTGGAACGCGCCGGTGACTTCATAGTGGCGGAAGTGGCTGATGATGGGCCGGGGATCCCGGCGGAAGTGCGCGACAAGGTTTTTCAACTGTACTTCACGACTAAGGAACGGGGGTCGGGCATCGGGCTGGCCCTGACGTATCGGGCGGTTCAGTTACATAATGGTACTGTCGACTTTACCAGCGAGATTGGCCGGGGGACTACTTTCCGCCTACAGTTTCCTGCGTTGGTGCATCATGTCTAGATTGCGGCTGCTTCCACTGATCCTTGCCTTATCGCTTGGCACCACGGCGTGCTGGTTCCAGAAGAAGACGGCTGCGCGCGTATTCGTGCCGCCGCCGCGGCCGGCGCGGCCTAGCGTGGCGAGCGTGGTGCCGGAAATTCCCGCGGCTCCCGAGGTTGAGCTGGACTGGGGGATGCCGCAGATTGAAGGCTTCCCGGAGAGCCTGCCTACGGCGGTGGCTCCGCCGCCCCCAGCGCCTCGGCGTACGCCTCCGCCGGTACGGGCCACGGCGCCGCCGCCCGCGGTGATTCCGCCAGAACCGCAACCGGCACCGCGGCTGGGGCAGATCTTCACGGCGGAACAGTCACGGGAATATAACCGCTCTTTGGACGAAAGCCTGGACCGCGTGAGGAAAATACTAGGGAGCGTCGGGGGGAGGAATCTGAACCCCGAGCTGACGCAAATCGTGGAGCGGATTCAGACCTTCCAAAAACAAGCAGAGCAGGCGCGAGAGCAAGATCTGGTGACCGCAGTCAACCTGGCGAGGCGTGCAGATCTCCTCGCGCAAGACCTTGTCAAGCGCCTGCCCTAATGGCCGTCAGGTCGGAGGGGCTGACGGCCAACTCGAAGGGCGCCGCGCCGACAACGCCAGCGCGGCACCCGAACCGTTAGATCTCCGGAACGTAGACGCGGACGTCGACCTTACGGCCTTGGGCCCGCTCTTCACGGGTTTTCTGATCGCCTTCGGCGACGCCGGTTCCCAGCATGGTGATGTTACGCAGCGGAACTTTGTGGCTGGCCAGATAGCGGGCCACCGCCTCCGCACGTTCCTGGCTCAACTCATCGTTATAAACGGCGGAGCCGGTTTTATCGGTGAAACCCTGGATCTCGACCACGTAGCGGCTGACTCCATCCAAGGACTGCAGGAAGCTATCGAGCTGCGCCTTGGCTTCGTCGGTCAGGCTCTTGCGGTTGAATCCGAAGAGCACGGTGTCGGACTTGGTCATCTTGAACTTACCGTTGCGGACGTCTTCCCGCAAGGTGTCGACGGACTTCGCCGCCGTGGTTCCCACTTGAATGCCCTGCTGGCCTTTGGCATCCGCGGCGCTAGCGGCGCTGGCGGCCGCTGAGGCCTTGGCATCCGCCGCGGCGGCTGCAGCAGCGGCCGCTACCGCTTTCGCGTCGGTATCGGTGAGGCGTTCCTTGGTGCGTGACAGGTCCTTATCCACCGAATCGATTTGGGTAGTGTTCGCGGTGATCTTGGTGTCCTGTTCGGTGTTCTTGGCTTCGGCGGTGGTAACCCGCTGCTCCACCGGTGCGATGGACTTGGCCACATACTTCTTGGTGGCGCAACCCGTTCCCAGAAGACTTAACGCGAGCCCGCCTGCGATCAAAATGCTAGTTTTCATGAGTCGATTTCCTCCGGGCATTGGATGCCCCCAAATTTATAACTGCTACTGGATGAACGGCACCCTCGTTGTGAACCGGCTGCACATTCCGGCCAACCGAGGCGCCCCAATCGGTACGAGCCGTCGTACCGCCTGCTCGTGTGGCAAAAACCGGGGATTCTACCGGAAAGCTTGATCTCCGTAAATTTTCCCAGGCATTCTTCGGTAACTTCTTCCGAAATGCGCACTTAAAGCGTTGATTCCGTTCGGTACTGCACTGCACGGTGGGATATAGAGCACGCCCAAGGCCAAACTCAGGCGAAAACCTTACCGGGTTAGGCGGTGTCCTTGGCTATGTTGGTGAAGACTGGGCCCTCGGATTCGACGACCCGATAGACACCGCCGCAGGGATATTCGCCGCCGTCGGCGGCGCGCATCACGATGCCCCAGGGGCCGCTGGCTTCACGTCGAGTTTGCAGACGGGGTTGATCCAATTTTGGGGCCGAACCATTGGGACAGGTGCTCGGGTTTGTTTCGCGGCGTTGGATAATGAGAGCATGTCTTTTCCGGTTCAACGTCCGCGGCGGTTGCGTGTGTCGGAGTCCATGCGCCGTTTGGTTAGGGAAACCCATTTGGAGCCGTCGCAATTCGTGTTGCCGCTGTTTGTGTGTCCGGGGGAAGGCGTGCGTAAGGCGATTTCTTCGATGCCGGGGCAGGCGCAGCTTTCCGTGGACCAGTTGGTGCGTGAATGCGAGACGGTGCGGGCGCTGGGCATTGGCGGCGTGATGTTGTTTGGGATTCCGGAGACGAAGGACGATCAGGCGTCGGGGGCTTATGCGCATGACGGGATCACGCAGCAGGCGGTGCGCGCCGTCAAGAAGGCTGTGCCGGAGTTGATCGTCATGACGGATGTTTGCAATTGCGAGTACACCAGCCATGGGCATTGCGGGAAAGTGGTGGGGAACGATGTCGATAATGACGCTACGCTCGAGTGGTTGGCGAAGACGGCCGTCTCGCACGCTCGGGCGGGTGCGGACATGGTGGCGCCTTCGGACATGATGGATGGGCGGGTCGGATTTATTCGCGAGGCGCTGGACGCGCACGGATTCTCCAACACGCCAATTTTTGCTTATGCGGCGAAATTTGCTTCGGTGTTCTATGGGCCGTTTCGCGAGGCGGCAGAATCTACGCCGCAGTTTGGCGACCGGCGCAGTTATCAGATGGACCCGGCGAATGGACGCGAGGCAATGCTGGAGATGGAACTCGATCTCGAAGAGGGTGCGGATCTGCTGATGGTGAAGCCGGCGGGTCCTTATCTGGATTTGATCCGGCAGGCGCGCGACCGGTTCGACGTGCCGATCGGCGCCTACCAGGTGTCGGGCGAATACGCAATGATCCACGCGGCGGCGCAGAACGGGTGGATCGATCTGGATCGCGCCATGATGGAGTCGCTCACTTCCATCAGGCGCGCGGGAGCGGGCGTCATCCTTACGTATTTCGCGCCGGATGTGGCGCGGGCGCTGGCTTAGCGCGGTTTGGGCTTCCAAAGTCCCAGGGGAGCGCCGGTGGGATCCACGATGATGCTCAGCCAGCCCATGCCGGGGACCTCGGTCACATCGCGCATGACTTTGGCTCCGAGCGATTTAGCTTTCGCGGTGGAGGCTGCGATGTCGTCGACCAGCACGTAGGCGAGCCAGGACGAGGGGGCGCCGGGGATCATTTGCTGCATCATTCCGCCTCCCGGTGCGCTGCCAGTAGAGAGGGTGGTGTAGGTCATCCCGGGCATCGGCATGTCTTCCAGTTTCCAGTCGAATAGGCTGGTGTAAAAGGTTTTGGCCCGGCTGACGTCAGTGCTATTCAGTTCCAGGTGTACGAAGGGGTTTGGCATGGGTTGCTCCTTTTCTAGACTGTAGACGATTGGGGAAGCGTGAAATCGACAAATAAATTACAAAAGATCGCATGGGGGCTGGTGGGGTGGTGCGTGGTGTTTCTGGTGGTGCTGGCGGGGAGGCCGGAGTTTACGAATGCGTCGCTAGCGGTGCGGGGAGTGGCGGACCCAGTGGTAGCGCTGCAAATGGCGCGCAGCGCGGACGACGTGGAGGCGGTCTTGGGGGAGGCGCCTAGCGCGGACCGCGAGGTGATGCGGGTGAAACAATACGTCGACTTCGGGTTGATCGCGGGGTATCTGGGGCTGGGCCTGGTGATCAGTGTGGTGCTGGGGCGCCGGATGGGATTGCTGTTGGTGGGTTTGACGATCGTCGCTGCATTCTTGGACGTGCGGGAAAACCTGGGTACGCTGCGGGTGGTGAATCTTAGTTTGACCCAGGTCAATCCGGCGATGTTGGACGCGCTGCGATTTACGAGCGTCGCTAAGTGGGTTGTGCTGGCTGCGGCGATTACGGTGCTCGCTAGTGTAACTGTTGCGCGGAAGCAATGGTATTTGCGAATAGCCGCTGTGCTCGGCCTGGCGGGGGCTGCGCTGACGGTGGCGGGGCTATTCTATAACTCGATTCTGGTGTGGGGCGGGCTGCTAATGCTTCTCGGGCTGCTATTAGCGGCTGCTACGCTAAAAGTGATTACGCATGAATCCGCTTCTTGAAATTTCCTTTCGAGTTCCTTTCGACCAGATCCAGGCGTCGCAGGTGGAACCGGCTATTGACGAATTGCTGGCAGACGCGAACCGGCGGCTGGGGGAGACGATTGCCAGTCCGCAGCCGCTGCATGCGCTCGACACGATGACGGAGCGCCTGGAGTACGCGATGAACGTGGTGCGGCATCTGGAGAGCGTCGCGACCACGCCGGAGTTGCGGGCGGCGTTCAACGCGGTGCAGCCCAAGGTCAGCGTGTTTTATTCGAGCTTGACGTTGAACGAAGATTTGTGGAACGCGATCAAGCGCTACGCGGCTACCGCAGAAGGGCAGGCGCTGACGGGCGCGATGAAGCGGTATCAGACCAAGACCATCGATTCGTTCCGGCGGCATGGCGCGGACTTGCCTCCGGCGGGGAAGGCGCGGTTGAAGGAGATCGACGTTGCGCTCACTGAAGCGACCACTAAGTTTTCTGAAAACGTGCTGGATTCGACGAACGCTTATGAGCTGGTGATCACGGAGGAGGGCAAGCTGGCGGGGCTGCCGCCGGCTGCTATCGCGGCGGCGCGGGCTTCGGCTGAGTCCAAGGGCAAAGCCGGGTGGCGTTTTACGCTGCATGGGCCTAGCTACCTGGCGCTGATGACTTATCTGGATGACGGGCCGATTCGCGAGCAGGTCTGGCGGGCTTACAACTTGCGCGGCGCCGCAGCGCCGTTCGACAATCGCGGGCTGCTCAAGAAGATTCTGGAGCTGCGCAAGGAGAAAGCGCTACTGCTCGGGTTCCATGATTTTGCGGATCTGGTGCTGGACGATCGCATGGCGCACACAGGCGATACGGCGCAGAAGTTTTTGGACGATCTGCGAGTGCGCACGGAACCGCGTTTTAAGGAAGAGAACGCGGCGCTCGAAGCGTTCGCGGGGCGCGCGCTCGAACCGTGGGACGTGGGGTATTGGGCGGAGAAGCAGCGCGCTGCACTCTATGACTTCGATGAAGAAGCACTGCGACCTTACTTTTCGCTGCAGAACGTGGTGGCGGGGATGTTCGAGATCTTTGGGCGCATCTTCGGCATTCGCGTGGAGCAGGAAACGGGAGTTCCGGTGTGGGATGCAGAGGTCAAGTGCTACGCGATTCACGATGCGGCTAGCGGCGCGAATCTGGGGTCGTTTTACGCGGACTGGTATCCTCGGGAAAACAAACGCGGCGGGGCTTGGATGGATTCGTTGATCACGGGCAATCCAAGTGAGCGGCGTCCGCATCTGGGGTTGATCTGCGGGAATCTGACGCCCCCGGTGGACGGCAAGCCGGCGCTACTGACGCATCGCGAGGCGGAGACTATTTTTCACGAGTTCGGGCATCTGCTGCATCATCTGCTGAGCCGCGTCGAGGTGCGCAGCTTGGCGGGCACCAGCGTCCCGTGGGATTTCGTCGAACTGCCGTCGCAGATTATGGAGAACTGGTGCTGGGAGCGGGAGTCGCTGGATCTGTTCGCACGGCACTGGCAGACGGGCGAGCGGCTGCCGGAAGAGCTGTTCCAAAAGATGAAGCGGGCCAAGACTTTTCGCGGGGCTAATATGCAGATGCGGCAACTTGGGTTCGGCATCGTCGATCTGGCGCTGCATCGCGTTTGGGATGGGCAGAGCGATGTGGTGAAATTCGCGCGAGGCGTGCTGGTTCCGTTCGCGGCGACGCCGTTGCCGGAAGATTACGCCATGATCACGGGATTCACGCACTTGTTTTCGAGTCCGGTGGGATATGGGGCGGGCTACTATTCTTACAAGTGGGCGGAGGTGCTGGACGCCGATGCTTTCACGCGATTCCGCAAAGAAGGGGTCTTCAGTGCGACCGTGGGGCGGGATTTCCGCGATAAGATTCTGGCGCGAGGAGATAGTGAGGACCCGGCGGTGCTGTACCGGTCGTTCATGGGGCGGGATCCGGATCCGAATGCGCTGCTGGAGCGTACGGGGCTGTTGTAGTGTCCGCTTGCTGCGCGCGCGGTTCGGTGTTAAGAGTGTGGCTAATGGATTGGCCGGAACTACTTAGCGTGGCTGCGGCATCACGAACAGGGAGAAGTGGGCCAGCATGCGGCCCATGAAGCTGTCGCGCTCAGAGAGGTTGATCCAGGAGACGCGCTGCTCGTCGTCGTCATCGGCGAAAAATCCGACGCCGCCGCGTTTCAGGCGGGCATCGGTCCAGGAGCTGATGGCCTGTCCGTTCAGGAAGGTGATGAAATGATCGTCTTGCACGGACACGCGTACGCGGTAATTTTCGCCACGTTGGAGCGTAACCGGCAGGGGGAGCTGCACGCGGTCATACTCATGGCCGTTCAACATTGCGAAGTGCACCAATCCGGCATTGGGCTGCTGGCCGGGCTTGGTAATGACGATCTTCGCGGCGTAGTAGTTCGCTGCGTTGGTCGCGCGGAAAGCCCAACTCATACTGCGTTTCTCGATCTGGCCTTGGAATTCCATCTGGTAGTTTTCGAGCTTGGTGGTGCGGGTCCAGATGCGCAGGCTCCCGGGCGCTACCAGCGTGGGAGTTGTGGGGATTTTCCAATCGTGCGGATCATCGACGTGCGTGGTGTTGGCGGCGCGCAAAGTGGAGGTGGTCCAATCCGAGATGCCGAGGCGGAAGTCCTGGTGAAGCGTGACCGGAGCGCTGTCGCGCACTAATGCGCCGATGGAAACGGCGGCGCGCTCTATCAAACCTTGATGCGTTCCGGGATCGGCCGGGCCCGCGGGGAAAGAGCTGGCGCGGGAACCGGAATTACCGGGAAGCATGAGCATGGCTACCAGCAATGCAGCCAATGTGAGAAACGCGAAGATCGAAGCGGTTTGGCTGGAACTATTTCCGCGGTGCTTCTGGCGAGATTTGGCGACCGACCAGATTTCCTGATCTTCTTCCTCGTCACGCAGGGCGTTGGCGGAGGCCAGGCGTGCTTCTTTGCGGTGTTCGGCCGAGCAATATTGCCGGTCGACCATGGTCCGCAGCCACCCGATTTCCTTGCCGCATAGAAAGCACAACATATATAACGATAGGAGCTAATCTGACAGCCCGATTCTAACAGCCGCCTCCCCGAATGAAACTGGACTAGGTAAAGAAATGCTAGGGTCCTGCCACCTCCCTACCAGTCGTTCTAAGACGAACCTCTTAGTTCGCGCCTTACTTCGGTGCTATGAAGCAGGGCCGGAACTCGCACCATCAGGCATCTATTCGACATATGACGGTGCTGACTTTAGGGCGTACGACTAATGATCGAAGGACAAGCGGTAGCCGACGCCGGGTTCGGTTTGGAGGTAGCGGGGGCGGGCGGGGTCCTGTTCGAGTTTGCGGCGGAGTTGCGCGACGTAGACGCGCAAGTATTGCGACTGTTCGGTGTGCTGGGGGCCCCAAACTTCATTCAGCAACTGGCGCTGGGTGACGACTCGGCCGGCGTGTTTGATGAGGACTTGGAGCAGTTTGTATTCGTTGGGCGTCAGGTGGACTTCCTGGCCTCCGACGGTAATGAGACGTTTTTCGAAATCGGCTTCGACATTGCCGAAGCGGATGACGGTGTCGGCTCCGTCCTGGGCGAGGGGCGCGGCGCGGCGGAGGGCGGCGCGGATGCGGGCCAGCAGCTCACCGACGGCGAAGGGTTTGGCGACATAGTCGTCGGCGCCTAGATCGAGCGCGGCGATTTTGTCTTTTTCTTGGCCGCGGGCGGAGAGCACCACGATGGGCATTTGGCTCCAGGAGCGGATTTCACGGATGACGTCGAGGCCGTCGCGGTCGGGGAGACCGAGGTCGAGCAGAACCAGGTCGGGCTGGCGGGCGGCGGCTTGCGCGATACCTTCCGCGGCGGTGACGGCTTCGTGGAATTGGTAATCCTCGGCGGCGAGCGTGGCGCGGAGGAAGCGGCGGATTTGCGGATCGTCTTCGATCACTAGGACGAGTGGCTTCATAGGCGAGCGTCCATCTTCATAAGCGCATCGAGGGGAAGGCGGATGCGGAAGATGGCGCCGCCGCCGGGGCGATGCAGGGCTTCGATGCTGCCGCGGTGGGCCACTACGATGGCGCGGCAAATGGCCAGACCCAATCCGGCGCCGCGCACGCCTTCCGATTTTCCACGATAGAACTTTTCGAACAAACGCTTCTCTTCTGCGGCTGCGAATCCGGGGCCGCGATCGCGAACTTCTAGCTGCACGGCTCCGGGGGTAGCTTCGGCGGCAATCTCGATGGCGCTTCCGGGAGGGCTGTATTTGGTGGCGTTCTCGAGCAGATTCACCAGCACTTGACCCAGTAGAACATCATCCACATTCACCAAGGGCAGGTCTTCGGGCAGCGATACTAACATGTCGCGCCCGGCCAGTTGCGGTTCTAAACGCTGCAGGGCTGAACCTACGATTTCCTCTAGCGGGTACAGATCGCGGCGCAGCTCGACGCCCGATTCCAAGCGGGTCATATCCAGCAGATTTCCTACCAGGCGGCTCAAGCGTAGGGCTTCTTCGGAAATACTTTCGAGCAATTCGTCGCGCACTTCGGGAGCCAGCTTGCCGCTTTGCGAGCGCAGTGTGGTGGCGGCGCCTGTGATCGACGCGAGCGGCGTGCGCAGATCGTGCGAGACCGCGCTCAAGAGCGAGCTGCGCATTTCCTCGGTCTCCATTTGCATGCGGGCGTCGTCGGCGGCGTTCTGGCTCAACGTGCGCTCGATGGCTAGGGCGGTTTGATTCGCGAAGAGGTCGAGGAGGTGCTGTTGATCGGCCTTGAGGGTCTCGCCGTGCGAGCCGGGGAGAATCGCCATTACGCCGACGATGCGGCTCGCGCCTTTCAACGGCACGTAGGTGGCGGCAGCGTCGGGGAAGCGCTCCATTCCCTTCCCGGCTTTGCGGCCGTGATCGAAAACACCTTGTGCGATTTCCTCTTCGGCGGTGGAGATCAGCAACTGGTTGGAGGTGCGTTTGCGGAAGGAGATGCGGCCATCTTCGGGGAGGAAAATCGTCACGTGGGAGCCGAAGACTTGTTCGGCTACTTCCGCGGCGGCGAGGGCGGCGTCGAACACTCGGGTCTGCGCGGCGAGGCGGCGGGAGAGGCGGTAGAGCGCTTTGGTGCGGGATTCGCGATCGACGGCGCTGGCGGCTTGGGCGCGGATGTGCGAGGTTTGGGCGCTGATCACTAGCGCGACGGCAAGCATGCCGGCGAAGGTGATGAGGTACTCGTACTCCGAGACTTGAAACGTCAAGTAAGGCGGCACGCAGAAGAAATCGAAGGCGGCCACGCTGAGGAAGGAGGCCATCACAGAGGCGCTCCGGTTGCAGCGGGTGGCCACTGCGACCACACCTAGGAGATAAACCATCGCCAGGTTGGTGGCGGCCAGGTACTGACGCAGCAGTAGGGCTGCCAGGGTGGCGACGCCGACGATAGCGACGGCGAGTCCATACTCGCGCCAGGAAGCTGGGACAGCACGCGGCTGGGGTTCGGCTTCAGCGAGTTCGACCGCGGTTTCGTCCGCCGGTGGAAGTTCGGTGGGGCTGGCCACGGTTCCATTATGACGGCCGGAGGGGGGCTGTCCTATTTTGAGGGACGCGAAGCGCCGTCTATGGCATCCCATTTGGGCTTAAGCTGGGCGAGGTTGGCTTTGGCAAATGCCAGATTCGCTGGCGATGCAAAGACCAGCGTACTGGGCGTGGCTCGGCCTTCGGCAAGAAAAAGAGCCATGCGCAAGGCAAGGCCAAGAGTCAATACGAAGAGAAAGACGCCATTTCGCATGACGGATAGTACGACCCGACGCGACCGGTTTCCACGGCTACAGCCACAGGACCGACTGGAAGCCGGCGTATCGATCAGTCGTCGCCCGACATGGGAGCGGCGATTTCGATCTCGCCTTCGTGGCGGTGAACCGCGCCCTCTACTTGCTTCAAAATCCGTAGGCGTTCGTTGCTCTGCAGCTCTTCGTCCAGGCGCTGCAGGGCCACGCCTACTACGTCGCGGTGATGCAGCTTCGAACCTACGCCTTCCTGTTCGGTCAGGCGCAGCCAGATGTTGTGTAGCAGGTCGACATCTTCGGGCCACAGACGGGGCGGGTGCGGGCCTAGGTTCACATAGGTCGAAGGGCGGTCGGTCTGGGTGATTTCTAACGAAAATGGATGGCGGGGTGGGGGCTGGTGTTCCCAGGCGAGTCCGATGCGATGGGCGAGTTCATCGGACTCCATGCGCGGGGAAACGCCAACTACCAATTTGGATGCGCGCAGGCTGGTGGCGGTTTGGACGAGGGCGTCGAAGGGATCAACAGCGGGGACGACTAACAGCTCTACGCTCTTCCCTTGTTTTTCAGCCATTGTGACTACGTGGGAGAACAACTCTTGTTCGTAGCCGGCGAAGAGTTGATCGTCGCGCAGTTCGTATTCGCCGGCGCCGGTGGAAAGCTGGCGCACGGTCATCACTACAATGTCGTGACGGCGCAGGTTGGTTTTCTCTAGTGCTTTCTGGAGATGATGCATGCGGTGGTAATCGCGGACGGCCACCAGCACGCAGCCGGGGCGGGCGCGCAGGGTCGCTGCAGAGACTTGGGACTGGTGGTCAAGGTTGAACTTTTCCAGATCGCTGCGATGCTCCAGTTTCTTGCGGGCGTTGATGCGCTCGGAAATCATGAACAACGTATAGAGAAGGATGGTGAAAGTAACACCGTAAATGGTGGCGATTTTTTTCGAGAACAAGTTGGCAATGGCTACCAGGAACAGCGTGGAAGTGGTCAGGCCCAGGCCGATGGGGATTTCTTTGCCGGCAATGTGGATGTTCCAGCCCATTTTATATTCCTGGTCGTGACGCTGATAGCGCAGCACCAGCACGCCCAGGGCTTTGAGGGCGAAGCTCCAGACGACGCCGAACGCGTAGGCTTCGCCCAAGAGGAAGACGTCGCCGCGGCTGGCGAGGATCGTCAAGATCTGGAGGATCGCCATGGTATTCAGGATGCGGTAGGTGGTGCCGAATTTTTTGTGGGGCTTGCGGAACCAGTCGAGCAGGACGCCGTCTTCGGCCACGCGATTTAACACGCCGTTGACGCCGATTAAAGATGTGTTGACGGCGCCGGCTAGAATCAGGACGCCGACGATGACGATGAAAACGTGGAAGCCAAGTTTGAGGATTTCGGGGCCGGCGAAGTTCATGACCAAGCCGCCGATCATGTTGTCGTAATAGGTGCTGCGGGTTGCATCCGGGATGATCATCACGGCCAGCAGCGAGATGATGCCGGTGCAGACCACGGCGTAGGTGCACACGATGTTGGCGGTGATACGGAGGTTTTTCAGTTTGGGATAGGCGACTTCGCGATAGACCTGCGCGAGGGTTTCGAATCCGCTCATCGCTAAAAGCGAATGGCCGATCGACACCATGATTACGACGAAGGAGATCTTGGCGAAGTAGGTGCCACCGAGCCAACCCAAGGATTCGTTGGTCAGATGCAGGTTGGACGGCGTGGGGAACGGCGGCAGCTTCGCGCCACCGCGCATGAGCAGCGTGATGGGCGCCCAGATGAGTATGATCACTACCATCACCGTGGTGATCTGCATAATGCGCAGGGCTTTGTGGCTGGACTCAGGAACACCTTTGATGTTGCTGTACCAGAAGTAGACGGTTACGGCGACGCTGAAGAAGACGGCGAAGGTATTGGGGTCGGTGCGCCAGGTTTGATGCAGGGTCTCCGGCCATATCGTTCAGCAAGCGGCCTAGAGTATTGGCCGGCGCTCACGGCGCTGATGGGGCCGGTTAAAACGTAATCCACGACCAGCGAGGAAACCGAGAGTTTTGCGACGGTGGGACCGATGCTGTCCTTGACGACGATATACACGCCGCCGCGAACGAACATACCGCAGCTTTCCATATAGACCGAACGCACGGCGTAACTGAACAGCATGACGCCCAGCACCATCCAGGGAGCTGGCTTGCCGATGGCTTGCTCGGTGATGCCGCCGATGTAAAACATGGTCGAGGCGAGATCGTTGAGCACCACGGCGGCGGCTTGCCAGAAGGTGATGAAGGTCAAGGCGACGGTAGTCGCCACCACTACTTTAGTGGTGGCTGTGGAAGGAGTGGTTGGGATACTAGTCTGCATGGGTGAGTATCACGTGATGCCCGTCGCGCCGCAGGATGGCGGCTAGTTTTTGTTCGGGATTCGGCCACCAGCGTTTGCGGGCGCCGATGACTACTACTGAATCCGGCTTGAGGACGCGGCGGATGGTCTCGGTAAGATCTCTGCACAGGTACATTTGGATTTTGGTTTCGACCGGCTGCTCTCCAGCCAAGGCGAGGAGTTGTTGCTCCGCAAATTGCACGGAGACAGGCGGCGCTTTGAGTTCCAGCGGATACGGAATCACTTGGGGTACGTGAACCGTCACGCGAGCGCCGAGGCCGCGGGCGAGTCCGCTGGCCGCGTGCAACGTTTCCGCGGCGCCGGGAAGTCGGGTGTAGACCACATTGACTTCGAGCTCAGGGCTGAGAATTTCTGGCGCGGAGACCGGCGCGGAAACGCGAACTGCGAGCTTCACGATTTCAGCGTAAGAAGCGGCGCATCAAAGCCGCATTAAGATCCGGGCTGGGAGTATAAAGATAGTGTAAAAATCGGCGCCCCTGCTAAAATCGAAGCTCACACCGGAATTCAAAGTATGTTCAGAAAAGTTTTGGTGGCTAATCGCGGGGAGATCGCGGTGCGCATCGTGCGTGCGCTGCGCGAGGCGGGGATCGCCAGCGTCGCGGTTTATGCGGACGCCGACCGCGCTTCGCTGGCGGTGCAGATGGCGGATGAAGCGGCGCATCTGGGAGCGTCGGTGGCATCGGAAAGCTATCTGCGCATCGATAAGATCATCGAGGCGGCGAAGCGGCATGGAGCCGAGGCAATTCATCCGGGGTACGGATTTCTGAGCGAGAACGCGGAATTCGCCGAGGCTTGCGAGGCGGCGGAGATGGTGTTCATCGGGCCTCCGGCGTCTGCGGTGCGGCAGATGGGTTCGAAGACGGCGGCGCGCAAATTGGCCATTGCAGCGGGAGCGCCGGTGGTGCCGGGGACTGAAACGGCCGTCGATAGTTTGGAGAGCGCTAAAAAAGCTGCTGGGGCGTTGGGGTATCCGGTGTTGCTCAAGGCTTCGGCGGGCGGCGGCGGAAAAGGGATGCGGCGGGTGGAACGCGAGGGCGATCTCGAAGCAGCGATCCGCGATGCTTCCAGCGAAGCCGCTCGCGCGTTTCACAACGGCGAAGTGTATCTGGAAAAGCTGGTACTGGAGCCGCGGCATATTGAGATTCAAGTACTGGGGGACCGGCATGGGCACATGATTCATTTGGGGGAGCGGGAGTGTTCCATTCAGCGGCGGCATCAGAAGGTGATCGAGGAATGTCCGTCGCCGCTGATGACGGAGTATCCGGAATTGCGGGAAAGAATGGGAGAAGCCGCGTTGCGGATCGCGCGGGCCGCAAACTATCACAATGCCGGGACTATGGAATTTTTAGTGGATCGCGACCGCAACTTCTATTTTCTGGAGATGAACACGCGATTGCAGGTGGAGCATCCGGTCACCGAGTTGGTAACGGGTCTGGATCTGGTTCAGTGGCAACTGCGTATCGCGGCCGGGGAGCGGCTGACGCTGCGTCAGGAGGACGTGCGGTGGGCTGGGTCGGCGATCGAGTGCCGGATTTACGCGGAAGATCCAGAGCGTCAGTTTCTGCCTTCGCCGGGACGGATTACCCGGCTGGAAGAACCGGCCGGGCCGGGGGTGCGGCTGGACTCTGGAATCTATGAGGGGTGGGAGGTGCCGGTGGAGTACGATCCGCTGCTGGCTAAGCTGGCGGTGTGGGGTCCGTCGCGCGAGGCGGCTGTGGCGCGCATGAAACGGGCGCTAGCGGAGTACGTCATCGCGGGGATTGCGACGAACCGCGCGTTCTTTGGGGAGATTATGGATGACGCGGGGTTTCGCGCCGGGACGCTTTCTACGGCGTTTCTGGAGGAGTTCTTTGCTCGCCGGCGGGCGGTTCCGCGCACGCCCGAGGCGGAAGCGGTGGCAGCGTTGGCTGCGGTGCTCGTGCAGCGGAAATCTGGCGCGGCGCGCTCGACGGGGACATCGTCGGTATGGCTGCAGACCGGGCGGGAGTCGCTGCTGCGGTGAAATACGAAGTTGTCATTGATGGGAAGGCCGCGACACTCTCGGCCTCGGACGGGTACTTTACTTACCATGCGGAAGGTGAAGGCTGCGTGGAACGCGATTACTCGGCGGTAGCGGCTGGTGATGGGGCTTGGTCGATACTGATCGACGGCCGGAGCTACGCGGTGAAGCTGCTGGGTGACGGCGAAGTCTCGGTTAATGGGCGCGTGTTTCATGTTGAAGTCTTCGATCCGCGTGGGCCGCGCGGGCGCCGAACACAGGGAGAGCGCTCGGGACCGCAGGTGGTAGCCACGTCCATGCCGGGACGCGTAGTGCGGGTGTTGGTGACGCCGGGGCAGCAGGTGGCGGCGGGACAAAGGTTGATTGTCGTCGAGGCCATGAAGATGCAAAATGAGATGAAGGCCCCCCGAGCTGGACGCGTCGCGTCTGTGAAAGCGGAGGCGGGCGCGACGGTTTCGGCGGGAGACATTTTGGTGGTAATCGAATGACTATGACCGAAACCTGCACGTTGTGCGATGGCACGGGATGGAAGATCGTCGAGCGCGCCGGGCTCTCCGGGGCTGAGCGCTGCGTATGCGCGGCGGCTACGCGCACTCGCGATCTGAAGGAGAATTCCAACATCCCGCCAAATTACCGGGAGGCGTCGCTGGATAATTTTCAGATGCCGGCGGATAATCCGGTGGCGCGGCAGGGGCTCGGTACGGTGCTGATGCAGGTGCGCAGTTTCACGCGGGAGTTTCCGGCGGAGACGCGGCCGGGGCTGCTGCTGATCGGCGAGCCTGGGACGGGCAAGACTCACTTGGCGGTGGCGGCGATGCGGGCGCTGCTCGACAAGGGGCATGAGTGTTTGTTCTTCGATTACCAGAATCTGCTGGATCGCATTCGGTCGGGCTACGATGCGGCGTCGGGGGCCGCGGACCGGGAGGCTTATCGGGCGGTGTTGGATGTGGAGGTGCTGCTGCTGGATGACTTGGGCGCACATCGCGTTACGGATTGGGTGGAAGATACCGTTACGGCGATCATCACTCATCGCTGCAATCAACGGAAGCCGCTGATTGCGACTACTAATTTGACCGACGACGAGCGCGGCAAGGATTTCACGATGCCGGGCGGCGATAAGAAAACCATTCGCGAGCGTACGTTGGCGGAGATGATTGGAACGCGGGCGCGGTCGCGGCTGCATGAAATGTGCCGTGTGGTGCGGATGCCGGCGGTGGAAGATTACCGCATGAAGCGGGCGCGTTAGGGCGGGCCTTCGCCTAGGCCATCGAGTGCGAAGGCGCTGCCAGAGGGCGTGAAGTGCAGGGAGTATTCGTTGCCGCGGGCGTGCCAGATGATGATGTAGTTGCCGTTAGGCAGGCGCTGGGGTTTCTTGGTGGCGATTTGCTTTTTGATCTCCGGCGTTAGGTAGGTGTCGAAGCGGGCGGTTAGGTCGGCTGCGGATTTGATTTCGCGGATGGCGGGTCCGTTTTCCCAGGGTTGGGGGAAGCGCATGCCTTGCGCTACGGCTTTCGCGTCGTGCTTGGCTACGGCGGACTGGAAACTGGGCCACCATTTTTGGAACGCTGCGTCTTCGTTCTGGGCGGCGGCGACACCTACAGCATATAAGCGCGAAAAACAGTGCTGTTTTCAATCGTGCCTCCCGAATTCGAATTCCAGATGCGATTTGATTACTAAGCGCGGGGAGTCGGAGGTGAGGCCGGCGCCTACTCCGAGACTCCAGACAATATTATGGCCGAGATCTAGATCCACGCCGGGGTAGAGTTGGTGCACTTGCACGGGGTTGAGTTCGGCGTACCACTCCAGGTAGGGACGGACGCGGGCGGTCTTTTCTCCGTAGGCGGCGCGGGCTGCGGGTTCGAAGGTCCAACCATCGTGAACTCCGGGGCCGTGGAGGGCTCGCGCTGCTACGGGATTGAAGTCGAGTTGGTAGGCGCCGACGGTACGCTCTAAGATTGGACGCAATTCTACGTGACGAGTGTCTGGAAGGAACTGGGGGCGCACGAAGGAGAACTCTGCTACGAAGCCTAGGTCCACGGGCAGATGCCAGGACTTCGGGGCGTAGAAATGCGGCAAGACGCGCCATCCGGCGTATTCGAATCCCTGGCCGGGGATGACGCCGTTGAGTTGCATGAAGCCTACGGAGATCTGATCGGTGATGCCGCCGGTGAGTTCATATGTCATGTGGAGTTGTTGGTCGTGAGGGCGCGGCGGTGACGGCCCAGTAGTTCAGGTGTTGTTCTAGCGTGAACTGGAGGGGCTTCAGGGTTTCGTACTCGTAGACGTGAATTTCGAAGGGGTCCTGGGCTTGCGCGCAGACGGCCGCGAGTAGAAGCAGTCCGTGGCAATAGCGTTGCAAGGGGCTATGCTAACACGCGCGGCCGGCTGTTATACACTGGACAGCGGACGCGAAAGGAGCAGCGATGAAAGCAAGCTTGCTGAGGGGATTCGCGGCGGCGCTGCTGGCTGCGTTGCCTGCGCTGGCGCATCATTCGTTCGGCGCGGAGTATGACGGGAACAAACCGGTCACGCTGACGGGCGTCGTGACGGAAGTGCAGTGGACGAATCCTCATTTCTATTTTTTTATCGATGTGAAGGATGCCCAGGGCAAGGTGGCTAACTGGAAATTTGAAGGCTATCCGCCTACGGTGCTCAACCGGATTGGCTGGAAGCGCGGCGAGACGATGAAGCCGGGGGACACCGTTACGGTGTTTGGCTGGCGGGCGCGGGACGGCTCTAATTGGGCGCACTCGCGCGAGGTTACGTTTGCGAATACCGGGAAGAAGCTGCAATCGGGGCCTCCGGCGGGGAATGGGGATGGCGGGAATACGCCTCCGGTGGCGCCATGAAGACCTACATTCTGATTTTGAGCGCGGTGGTCATGGTGACCGTGGGGGCGGCGCAGACGGTTCGGCCTACGCCGCGGATGGCGGATGGGAAACCGGATTTGTCGGGCGTGTGGCAGCCGGGCAGCGACAAGCCGGGAACTTGGGAAGAGGCCAATCAGGGAGTGGGCGTGGCGGAGCCCGGCCAGCGGCAGGTGCGCAAGGCTGAGCGTCCTTCTTATCAGGCTTGGGCGGCGGCGAAGGTATTGGATTCTTTCAACAAGCGGGCGTTCGATAATCCGGTGGCGCGTTGCATTCCGCAATTGGATTTGGGCGGGAATGAGGGGTCGTTGTATCCGTGGCAGTTTGTGCAGACTCCGGATTTGATCGTGATTCTGGTGGAGTCGCGGCACGTGTTTCGATTGGTGCCGCTGAACGCTAAGCATCCCGAGGATTTGGATCCTAGTTACTTAGGCGACGCTGTGGGGCGTTGGGACGGCGACACTCTGGTGGTCGACGTCACCGGGTTCAAGGAGATCACGACGGGGTTGAATATCCACACGGACGCGATGCATGTGGTGGAGCGATTCACGCGCGTGGATTACAACACCATTAATTACGAAGCTACCGTTGAAGATCCGAAGGCGCTGACGAAGCCGTGGAAAGTCACCAGCAAACTGATGCTGCGGCCGGGCACGCGGCTCCAGGAATATGTGTGCGAGGAAAACAATCAGGACCCCGCACAGATGGAGCGCTTAATTAAAGACGGCGTGGTTACGCGCAAGTAGCGCTACTTGATTTTCTTTATCCAGGCCAGGATCGGGCCAGAAACTGTTTTGTCGGGGGTGTCGATGGAGAACACTTCCGACATGTGGCTCTCGCCTTTTTCGAAGAGCATGGTGGGGCAATGGTCGGGGCCTTCCTTGCATAGCTCATCGTGAAAGGCTTGGTTGAAGGCGCTCATTTTGCCTTCGATGCCGGGATCGAGTTCGGCGGTCGCCAGCATGATTTTTACTTTGGTGGTTTTGTAGGCTGGCAGAGTCGAGCGCGAGAGCTGCGTGGCTGCGTCTAGTTGGGGTCCGCGACCGGGGCCGGGAGCGTTGGGGCCACCGGGTTGTCCGGCGGTGCGTCCGGGGAGCGCGCCGTCGGTCGAATTGTTGGGGCCGGCGCCGCAGGTGCTGCCGGGTGCGGGACCATTGCCAGCGGGAGGACCGCCGCGTCCGCCTTGGCCGCCGGCGGGTTGGACGGGAAGAATGTTGAACTGGCCGGACATGAAGACGACGCCTTTCAGGCCGACGCCTTTGGGGCCGTAGAGTTCGGGGCGTCCTACGTAGGTGCCTAGCGGTCCGTTGCCGGCGGATTGGGCCCAGGCGAAGATGCGATCGGGGTTGCCTTTGTATTTGGCGATGTTGGCTTCGACCCATTGGATCATGGCGGACACGTCTTTGGCGGGGTCATCCCAGTTGGCTCCGGGATGGCGCTGCATGTTTACGAAGACCATGCCGTTCTTCGTCGCCCAGCGGCCGATGTTGTCGTAGAAGGCGTTGGCTTCCTTGACCTGCAATTCGATTTTGTTGCCGGCGCCGCCGGGGACGTAGATCAAAACTGTACGGTTCGAGCCGCCTTTATCGCCGGTGAAAATATCGACAACGTCTTTGGGATTCGGGCCGAAGGAAACGTCGCGGGCGATGGTGATGCCGGGGTAGAGCGGGGTCACGTTGCTGGTGATGTCGTTCGCGGGCATCATGGAGCGGTAGAGGCGCGCGGTGCAGCCCGGGTCGACGACCTGGCCGATTTTTAGGAGGCCGGCTTCAATCTGCGGCGGTACCTGTGCTTGCGTTAATCCGGCACACGTCGCCGCCATCAATGTGATTGTGGTTAATTTCATGCCGGCTACCAGTATATTCAACGGCGTGGAGCGGGGGCTCCGCCGGGCGCTTGGACCGTATCGTTCAGATTGCAATCGGCTAGCGTGGTGCAGACGCAGAAGCGCTCGCATTTTTCAGGCGCGGGTTTGATGGGCTTGGGCATGGTTTTGCGATATTCGGGATACATGGTTTTAGCGCCGCCACGGGTGGCTTCGGCGGGGAGGCCGTACCATTCGGCTACTTCCGTTAAGAACGCGTTCTTGCCGATCAGGTGATGCGGGACTGAGCCGACGGGCGCGGGAACTTCGGCGGCGTATTCGCAGAAGGACGGCGGGATTTTTTGGCCGGGATCGAGATACCAGTTTTCGCTGCGTACCATGGGCTCGGTGAGCATGACGGGGTCTTCCACTACTACGATCACTGTTAGGAAATCGCCATGGCGGGTCCAATGCTCCGTCACGATGCGCTTATCGCTGCTAGCGACGCCGTTGCGGCGGAGGTAATTGGCTTTCAGGTGCGTGGTGGTGATGGTTAGCATGTTGCCTTCCCACACTCCCGTGGAGAAACCTTGGAAGGTGTGTTCGGCGTAGGCGGGGGGATGCGGGCGGCCGTCTAGCCAGATGGTGCGGACGCTGCCCCAGGCGGGCATGTAGGTGTGGAAGGCTACTAAGTTTTGTGTTGCGAGGTCGATGTCACGCGTTACTCGCAGGTTGCCTAGGCCGCGCATGCCGTAATCGGAGGAGTGGGGGCGGCACTGGTATTCGGTGACGACGGAGATGCGGTCCGCGTCGTAGCTGTCGGCGCGCAGGCGGCCGGCGTCGCTGAGCGGGATGCCCATGTAGTCGCCGAGTTCGGGGCCGGGCAGGCGTTCGGGGCCGTCTTCGTGATAGGCGGGGGCCCACTCGCCGGTGAAGTCTACTTGGGCGTAAAGGGGGAGGGCTAGGAGTGTTGCGGCGATTAAGATGCCAACGTGGACGTTGGCTGCGGGCCGGAGGCCCGCCCCACTACTGACAGGCGTTTGATAGGGTTGCATGGATGTTTTTCCTAACGGGCTTTGCAGGGAGACGGGTCCCACTTGGAGCCGTCGGGTTCTTTTTTGAAATCGGAGCTGGTGATCCAGGGGCCGGTTAAGTATTGCGGGTCGCGGACGATGGTGGTGACGGTGAACCATTCGTCGCCGTTGCGTTCTTTGTGATAGTCGTAATATTCGTTGACGGTGGCGGCGGCGCTGTAGGGGACGCCGTTTTTACGGAGATAGCCGGGGCGGAGATTGGAGGTCATCACTTCTAGCGAGCGGCCTTGGGTTCCTTGGCGAACGGAAAAGATCGGGAAGGGATCGGGGATCTCGACGCCGCGCGGGGCGCGCTCCCAATTCGCGATCGAAAAGCCTTGCCAGGTGCCTTCCCCGGCCTGTTGGGCTTGCAGCAGTGCGCCGCCGGGGGGCACGAAGTGGAACAGGCGCGTTTGCGTTCCTTCGTCGGTTTCTAATCTTCAGAGTGTTGTCGTCCTGCCAGGTGATGTGCACGCGGCCGGGGGCGCGCATGATGGCGGGGGCGCCGTAGGCTTTGCATTGCAGGCCGGCGGCTTCGTCTTTGGACGGGTCCCAGGTGGCGCCTACTTTGCGCGCTTCGCTGGTTTACGGGGATGCTGGCGAAGTCGCCTTTCATGGGCGTGACCATGCGCCAGCGCCAGTCTTCGCTGATTACTGACACCCAGTAGCCGGTTAGATCGACGGGCGCGGCGGCTTTGGCGGGGCGCGGGGGTTGCGGGGGGCCGGGGGGTTGGGCTTGCAGAGCTCGCGGCGGTTAGGAGTGTGAGCGAAGCAAAATCGGGATCGCATTTACTTGCCCCCCAGGCTTTTATAGATTGACTCGACGAAGTGCATCGCCGGGGCCGTACTGCGGGTCGTAGTCGAGCGTCAGCTTCGCGGCTTTTACTTGCTCTAAGTTGAGGCCGCGCTTGATGGCATCTTGTACGCGGTCGCGGACGATGGTTACCATGTCGCGATATTCGACTACATCGGCTTCGGTGCAGAGGCGGCCGTGGCCGGGGATGACGCGGGTGCCGCCGTCCTGCAGGTGTTCGGGCACTGTGAGAAGCAGGATGTGATTCAAGGCGTCGATTTCGCCTTTGATGCTGCCGCCGCGGGCGAGGTCGAGGAACGGATAGCGCTCGGGGGTGAAGATGTCGCCTACGCTGAGCACGTCGGAGCGGCGGAAGAATACGATGCTGTCGCCGTCGGTGTGGGCCGCAGGCTCATGGAAAATCACTATGGCTTCGCCGTTGAAGAAGAAGTCTTTGGTGGGGGTATCGTACTCGTCGTTGGGCAGGCCGGTTTGCGGTGGAGGCGCCTGGCTGCCGGTCACAGGGGTGGTCATGCGGTTCAGATACGTTGTTGTGCGCGATCACGGTGGCGCCTCCGCCCATCACTTGCGACGCTCCGGCGGCGCCCATTTTTTGCAAGGGCTCGTTGCCGCCGACGTGATCGCCGTGAACGTGGGTATCGATGATGTAGCGGATGGGTTGATCGCTGAGTTTTTTTATTTCCGCGGCGATGCGCTGGGCTAGAGGGGCGAACATGGTATCGACCAGCAGGACTCCGTCCTTGCCGGTTTGGATGGTGATGTTGCCGCCGGGGCCCACCATCATGTACGTGTTGCCTTGCACCGGGAGCACGTGGAGTTCGGCGGTTTGGAGGTCGGCGGCGGAGGGCGGCTGCGCGGACGCCAAGGTGTACAGTGCACACCATAAGAGAAAGACTTTGCGGATCACCGTTCTATTCTAGCTCCGGAAACGACGAAAGAACGTACGTACGTCTTCGACGAACAATTGCGGCTGCTCGAAGCAGGCGAAGTGTCCGCCGCGGGGCATTTTCGTGTATTGAACTAAGTTGAAGTCGCGCTCGAGTGCGCTGCGCGGGGGCTCCAGGGCGGTCATCTCGCGAGGGAACGCTGCGAAGCTGGTTGGGATTGTAATCTTGCCCCGAGGAGGGGTGGGTTCGTCGGCGTTGCCGCGATAGAACCATACGGACGACCACTCGGTGCCGGAGACCAAGTACCACATGACGTTCGAGAGGACTTGGTCTTTCGTGAAGGTGCGATCTAGGTCGTCGCCCGAGTCGCTCCAGGTTTTGAGTTTTTCGACGATCCAGGCGGCGGTGCCTACGGGATTGTCGGCTAGGGTGAAGGCGATGGTTTGGGGCTTGTGCGATTGCTCGTTGAAATAATCCATTTCGGCTTGGCGATATTCGGTGGCGGCGCGCAACCAGGTTCGTTCTTCGTCGCTGCGCTCCGCATCGGGGACGGGGCGCGCGCCGGCGGCGTTGAGATGGATTCCTAGCAGGTCGTTGGGAAATTGTACGGCGAGTTGGATGGTGACGGCGTTGCCCCAGTCGCCTCCTTGCGCTCCGTAGCGTTGGTAGCCGAGGACTTCGGTCATCAACTTGTGCCAGAGGCGGGCGGTGGTTACTGGGCCTACGGGCTTGCCTTTCGGTTTCGAGGAGAATCCGAAACCGGGGAGCGAGGGAATTACTACGTCAAACGAGTCGGCGCCGGAATCGGTAAGCGGGCCGATGGCGTCCAGGAATTCAATGACGGAGCCGGGCCAACCGTGAGTGAGAATCAGCGGCGTGGGGCGCGGGCCGCGGCCTCGTACGTGGATGAAGTGGATGTCGAAGTCGTCGATCTTCGCTAGGAACTGGGGATACTGATTCAGGCGGGCTTCGGTTTTGCGCCAATCGAAACGGGTGGTCCAATAGGCACACAGTTCCTTCAAATAGTCGTAGCTGACGCCGTATTGCCAGCCGCCCTGGTCGATGCGCTCCGGCCAATGAGTATCACGGACACGCACGAGTATGCGGTCGATAGTTGCCTTCGGGACAGCGACTCGAAACGGGCGCCCGGCGGAATTCTGCGCCCGTAATAATGCCGGAGCCGCCAGCGATGCCGCTACCTGGCGGCCCCACGCACGTCGCGATAGCACGCGTTTACGCCCAGCTATAACCGCTCTTCGAAAGCGGGATCGAGCGCAAACGTTTGCCAGTGGCGGCGAAGATTGCATTCGCGACTGCCGGAAGCACGGGAGGCAAGGCCGGTTCGCCCAAACCCGTGGGCGGATTGTCGGTCTTGTGCCAGATTACTTCGATTTCGGCGGGCGCCTGAGCCATGCGCACCATTTGATGTTGGTGGTAGTTGCTCTGCTGCACGCGGCCTTTTTCTAGCGTGATTTCCTGGGCCATCAGTTCGCTGAGTCCGTCGATGATCGCGCCTTGCACGATGTTTTCGGCGGCGGCGGGGTTGATGATTTGACGGCCGACATCGGCGGCCATCCACACTTTGTGGACCTTCACCTTGTTGTCGGTGACGCTGACTTCGGCTACTTCGGCGAAGTATCCGTAGTGGCTGAAGTGGAACGCTACGCCCAGAGCATGACCGGGCGGCAGGGTGCGTTTGCCCCAGCCGGCTTTGTCGGCGACGAGTTGCAGGACGGGCTTCATGCGCGCGGGCTTGAAGTCCATCGCGAAGGGGCCTTTGTCGGTGGCGGCGGTTTGCGGCTGATCGAGGAGCGCCATGCGGAACGCTACTGGGTCTTTGCCGGCGGCGTGCGCTAGTTCGTCGAGGAACGATTGGAACACGAAGGCGTAGGTATTCGAACCGGGGGCGCGCAGGGCTCCGGTCTTCACCCACAGCGGCATCAGCGTGTAGCCTAGCGTGAAGTTAGGGACCAGGCGCGCGGGGAATTCGTCGGAGCTGATGTCGCCGGCGGAGACGAACTGCTTGTCCTTGCCGTAACCGATGAAGTGATCGTGCCAGCCGACGATTTTGCCGGAGGCGTCGAGGCCCGCTTTCAGGTATTGGAAGCCGCCGGAGCGGTAGAAGTCGTGCTGCATGTCGTCTTCGCGGGTCCACAGAAGTTTGACGGGGGCGCCGATGGTTTTGGAAATCCAGGCGGTTTCGACCATGTAGTCGTTGGTGAGTCGGCGACCGAAACCGCCGCCGCCGCGCTGCATGTGGATCAGCACGGAGCTTTCGGGGATGCCCAGCGTGGTGGCGACGAGGGTGCGTCCACCGGCGGGGATTTGGGTGCTGGACCAGATCACGATTTTGCCGTCTTTGAAATCCGCCACGCAGTTTTGCGGCTCTAGCGGGGCGTGGGAGATGAAGGGATAGGCGTAGGCGGCTTCGACTACTTTGGCGGCGTTCTTGAGGGCGCCGTCGGCATCGCCGTCTTTGCGTAGCAGATTCGCGGGGGCGTTCTTCGAAATCTGGTCAGCGCGCTGCGCGAATTCCGTGCTGCTCTGGGTGGCGCCGGGGCCTTCGTTCCACACGACTTTCAATTGCTTGCGCGCGGTTTGGGCTTGCCACCAGGAATCCGCGACGATCGCGACGCCGGGTTCGAGAGGCACTTCGAAACCGAGGACACCGCCGTCGGGAACGTTGCCTTGGACTAGGAATGCATGGCGCACGCCGGGGAGTTTCTTGATGTCGTCGAGGTTCGCGCTCACGGGCTTGCCGTTGAAGACGGGACACTTTTCATACACGGCAAAGAGCATGCCGGGAAGAGTGAAATCGATGGAGTAGGTGGGCTTACCGGTTACGATCGCGGGGACGTCGTAGCCGCGCTGCGATTTGCCGATGATTTTGTAATCTTTCGGGTCTTTCAGCTTGACGGTTTTGAGATCTGGGACCGGCAGAGACGCGGCTTTCGCGGCTAGCTCGCCGTAGCCGGCAGTGCGGTTGGACTTGCGGTGAACCACTTTGCCCGCGTCGGTGGTGATTTCGGATTCCGGAACGTTCCAGGTTTGCGCGGCAGCCGTGATCAACATGGCGCGTCCGGCTGCACCGGTGCGGCGGAGGGGCTCCCAGTTCATGGGCGTGGCAAAGCTTCCACCGGCGAACTGGCCGAAGTATTTGTCGTCGTCGAAATCGGCTTGCACGATTTTTACGGACTTCCAATCGGCGTCGAGTTCCTCGGCGATCAGCATGGGCAGCATGGTCTTGACGCCTTGGCCCACTTCGGGGTCCTTGGCGATGATCGTTACCGCGCCGTTGGCGGCGATCTGGAAATAGGCGCTCGGGAGGGGCGCTGGGCTCTTACCGAAATTCTGCGCGCTGGCGCGCTCGGGCTTCACGAACAAGCCGAGCATCATGCCGCCGCCGGCGACTGTGGTCACTTTGAGGAATGCGCGCCGATTAATGTTGGTGGTTTTCATAATGGCCTCCTATTTGGTTACCTGGGCGGTGGTCACGGGCTTTTTGTCAGTATTGCCGGTGGACGCGATCGACGCTGCTTTGTGGATGGCGGCGCGGATGCGCAAATAGGTTCCGCAGCGGCACAGGTTACCGTTCATGGCGCGGTCGATATCCGCATCGGTGGGTTTCGCGTTCACGGCTAGCAGCGCTGAGGCGGACATCATTTGTCCGGCTTGGCAGTAGCCGCACTGAGGGACGTCGAGTTCCATCCAGGCTTGCTGCACGGGATGGGAACCGTCGGGCGAGAGGCCTTCGATGGTGGTGACGGCGTCGGTGACTTTGCCGACTAATGTCTGGCAGGAGCGCACGGGCTTGCCGCCGACGTGGACGGTGCAGGCTCCGCAAAGTCCGGCACCGCAGCCGAACTTGGTGCCTTTGTAATTGAGGACATCGCGGAGCACCCACAACAAGGGCATATCCGCGGGTACGTCGGCTGTGACCTGCTTGCCGTTTACGGTCAGTTTATAGGGCATGGAGGGATTCCTCTCTACAAAGTATACGTCTGTTACAATCGCGACATGCGGACGAGGCTGACGGTTCTGGTCTTGCTTTTCGGTGTGGCGGCGGGGGCCGACGACTACCAGCGCACTCTTACGGAATGGCGGGCGCAACGCGAGGCCAAACTGAAAGCCGACGATGGATGGCTGACCGTGGTGGGGCTCACCTGGCTGAAGGAAGGCGAGAACCGCGTGGGCTCGAATCCGACCTTCGAAGTGCAGTTGCCGAAGAGCGCGCCGGATAGGGTGGGGACCCTGACCGTGAAAGCCGGCAAGGTGCGTTTCCGACCTGACAAGGGCGTGGCCGTGACTATGAACGGGGCACCGGCAGTCGAAGCCGACTTGAAGCCGGACGTTGACGCGCATTACGACAAGCTGGCCGTCGGGCGCGTGAAGTTTTTCATCATCAAGCGCGAAGATAAGCTGGGCGTGCGGATTAAAGATAACGACAGCGCGGCGCGGCGTGAGTTCACGGGGCTCAAATGGTATCCGCCGGACCCGTCGTGGCGCGTGCAGGCGAAGTTCGTTCCTTGGGACAAACCGCATCTGGTCACTTTCGATACGGCGGTGGGCGTGAAGGAGACGGACGAGAGTCCGGGCTACGTGACCTTTCAACGCGCTGGCAAGGAGTACCGGCTTGAGCCGGTGGCGGATGACAACGAACTGTGGTTCGTGATGCGCGATCAGACTAGCGGGAAGACTACTTACGGTGCGTCACGATTCCTATATGCGCCGATGCCTAAGGATGGGGTAAAGCGCGCGGGCACTGTGGAGATCGATTTCAACCGGGCAGAAAATCCGCCGTGTGTGTTTACGGATTTCGCTACTTGTCCGCTGCCGCCGCCGCAGAACCGACTACCGCTGGCGGTGACTGCGGGCGAGCAAATGTACGGGAAGCACCACTAAGCTTTCCAGTGCGGGGCGTAATCGCGGGCGAATTCACGGAAGGTGTGCGCGGGGCGGCCTAGGACGTCTTTGACGGTGGTGGTGATTTCGGCGCCTTTCGAAGCTTTGGCCCAAGCGTTGATTTCGAGGATTGCGTCCACCATCCATTCGGGCATGTGGGCGCTCAGCATTCCTTGGCGAGCGGCTTCGGGGGGAACGTCCACGTGGCGGATCGGGCGGCCGGAGGCCTCGGTCATGATGGCGGCCATTTCGGCGTAGGAGAGGTCCGCGGGGCCGGTCAGCGTGTACTCTTTGCCTTCATGGCCGGGCTCGGTTAGGGCTTTGACGGCTACGGCGGCGATGTCGCGGGTGTCGATGTATGCGGTCTTGGCGTTGCCGACGGGGAGGTACATGTTGCCGTCGGGCTGGGGCGCGGAGCCTTCGACGAAATTTTGCATGAAGCCGCCGGGTAGGAGGATGGTCCAGGCCATGCCGGACTTCTTTAGCGCTTCGTCGATCGCGGCGTGCCACTTGCCTACGGTGGTATCGCCGAGGCTGCGGATCACGGAGAGCTTGACGATGTGTTTCACTCCGGACTCGCTGGCGGCTGCCAGGAATTCTAGCGATTCTGCTACGCCGTCGGGCGAGAACGGGGGAACCATGAAGACGGCGTCGGCACCGCGGGATGCTGTGCCCAGGGTTTCGGGCATGGTGTAGTCGAACCAGACCAGTTCGACATTGGGGCCGGCTAGCGCGGCGGACTTTTCTTTGTCGCGGACGGCGGCGCGGACTTGAATACCTGGGCGTCCGGCTAGGCCGCGCAGGACGTCGCCGCCTACGGTGCCGGTGGCTCCGGTGACTAAAATCGTCTTCGCCATAGTTATTCTTCGGTGATGGTCACGCTGGTGAGCGTGTCGCCTTGTTTGGTTTTGTTGACGACGTCCTGGCCTTTGAGAACTTTGCCGAAGACGGTGTGTTTGCCATCGAGCCAATCGGTGACGATGTGGGTGATGAAGAACTGGCTGCCGTTGGTGCCGGGACCGGCGTTGGCCATCGACAGCGATCCTACCTGATGCTTCTGCGAATTGCCTTTGAATTCGTCTTCGAAGCGATAGCCAGGGCCGCCGCGGCCGGTGCCGGTGGGGTCGCCGCCCTGGATCATGAAATCGCCGAGGACGCGGTGGAAGACGGTGCCGTCGTAGAATTTGTCGCGGGCGAGGAACACGAAATTGTTGACGGTCTTGGGCGCGTCTTTGGGGAACAGCTCGCAGACGATTTCGCCGGCTGAGACCTTGAAGGTGGCGGTGTATTTCTTGTTAGTGTCGATCGCCATGGCAGGCGGGCTGGGGTATTGTTTGGACATTCGCTTCAGTGTAGCGGGAAACTAAAGACAAGTGTTCCGGCGCATCCTTATCTTCCTGTTCGCGGCCATCGCCGCGGTGTATTTGTTTTGGACGGTGGCGTTGTTTGCGCTGCGGGTGGTGAATCCGCCGACTACGGGGGTGCAGATCCAGAGGCGCGTCGAGTCTTGGGTGCGGCACACTCCTTATCGCAAGCGGCAGACCTTTGTGCCTTTGGCGAAGATTTCGCCGGAGTTGCAGCATGCGGTGATCTCGGCGGAGGACGGGCGCTTTTATCAGCACCACGGGATTGATTGGGATGAGACGGAAAAGGTGGCGCAGGAGAGTCAGGAGAAGGGTGAGGTTCTTCGTGGGGCTTCCTCGATTCCGCAGCAGTTGGTGAAGAATCTGTTCTTTACGACGCATCGCAATCCAGTACGGAAATTGTTGGAGTACACGCTGGCTCCGATGGCGGATCGGATTCTGGGCAAGCGGCGGGAGTTGGAGCTGTACTTGAACGTTGTGGAGTGGGGGCCTAACGGCGTGTACGGGATCGAGGAAGGGCGCGAAGTATCACTACCGCGTCCCCGCATCGCGGCTGGATCGCGATCAAGCGGCCAGGCTCGCCGCGATTCTTCCGGCGCCGCGGAGATGGCATCCGGCGCGGATGGACGATTACAGCGCGATCATTTTAGCGCGCATGGAAAAGGCGGGTTGGTAGTTTAGGGGAATCCCATCCAGCGGTCCGACATGTCGGCGCCGTGGACAGAGTCGAGCGTGTAGACGGAGCCGTGGCCTTGGGGGCACATGACCTCTTGACCCGCGCTATCGAGCAGGACTTGGCCGGGTACTCCGATGCGCAGGGGCAGGCGCATGGGCTGTAAGCAGACGCGGCAGCGGCCGGGTTGATCGCGCCAGGCCCAGATGAGAATCACGGCGATGCCGGAGTAGAAGAACCAGGCGCTCAAGGCTCCGGTGCCGGGGCGGACTACGCCGCCGGTGAAGCCGAGCTGGGCTACGCCGCCGAATTCGAATACTAAGAGGAAGAGCGCGATCAGCGGGAGCATGGTCTTCAGCACGAAGAAGCCCCAGAAGCGGCGAGACCATTCGCCAGGAGGCGCCGCGGCGGCGGTCGCGGAACACGTTGAAGGCGGCCCATAGAAAGATCAGCGACGTGCTCATGCAGCAAATCGAAACCGTAGGACCAGATGGGGCGGTAAACCAAGTCGGCGATGGGAGTGGCGCGCACGATGAAGTTGCGGCGGGCGAGGCTGACGCTGACTAGAATTTCGCGCAGTTCTTTTTCCGCGTCGGCTTGCGAAACTCCGGGGCGCATACGGCCGATGGCTCCACGCAGGGCTAGCCACCAGCGGCTGGCGGGGACGGCGGGCTCGGGGCCGACAGCGATCCACACTGCGATGGGGGTCGATAGGAACGAGAAGCTGCGCGGCATGACGCCGGTGAGGCGCATGGGGCGGCCGCCGATTTCGTAACTCTGGCCGATGGCGGCGGGATTGGCGCGCAGCTCGGTTTTCCAAAAATCGTAACTGGCTAAGAAACGTGTCCGGGCCGTCGAGGCCCGTGGCCGCGGGAGGGTCCCACGCCTAGGACGTTGAAGAATTGCGGACCCACTTCGGCGGCGATCACTTCGCGATGGCCGCGAGGCGACTGGAACACGGTGTTGGTCCACATATAGGTGGCCAGGCCTTCGAGCGAGTGGGAACGGGCACGGAACACGGCGGTTTCACGGTCGCGGAAGCCCATGCGGATTCCGAAGTACGGCGAGCCTTGCGCGAGCACCACGACGCGGTCGGGATCACGATAGGTCAGGCCGTGGGTGAAATGCCGGAGCACGGGGAAGCCGCCGCTGGCTAGAGCGAGGATCAGTATTAGGGAAGCGCCGACGCCCAGGCAGACTTCGGGGCGTCCAAATTGTTCCGCATTGAAGCGTGACGCCAGCGCTGCACGAACGGCGCGCCGAGTGTGAGATTTTAAAGCGAAGCGGCTGTCGCCGGTGCCGGCGGTAGCTGCGCGCAGGGTCCACTCCCACAGTTGTCCGGAATGTTCTTCGCGCCATTGTTCGCGCGCGGAGGCGGGTACCACTTTTTCAGCGGTCCAAACCATCGCTCGGCATGCGAACGGCAACACCGGAAGAACCTCCCTAGGGAGTTTTATCCCTGAGAAACGGGCGTGCAGAATTCGTCGAAAGCTTTGGTGAGCAGTTGCGCGATTTGAGTCGCGTCGCGCCGCTCGATATCACTGCGGTGGAGCATGTAAACCGGTTTGCCGTCCTGGAAGATGGCCACGGAGGGCGAGGACGGCGGGTAATCTTTGAGAAGCGAGCGCACGTGGGCTACGGCGGCTTCATCTCCGCCGGCGAATACGGTGGCGGCTTTCGTGGGACGCACGGGATGTTGCAAGGCGAGTCCGATGCCGGGGCGGGCTTTGCCGGCGGCGCAACCGCAAACCGAGTTGATCACCATCATCACCGTCCCGCTGCCGGGGGCGAGGACCTGGTCCACTTCTTCGGGGGTGCGGGTTTCTTCGACGCCGAAACGCGTGAGATCTTCCCGCATGGGGATTAGGAATCGTTCGGGGTATGCCACGCTTTCAATGTAGCAGGAATCGGCAAGTGGGGCGGATCTCGATATTCGCAGCCGGGACGCCGAATTAGGGTTTGGCGATTTTCTCCAGCAGCTTCGTGGCCCTCTCTCTTAACGGGTAGTGGGCCGTGAATGACGACAGGTAAGGATCGTGCTGCGACATGTCCTGCAACGCTGGCATCAAGGCTTTCAACGCCGGCACAAACTGCTGCTCATCGCTCAGGTTCTCGATTGCATAGAGCGCACTGGATCGGAGCACATATTCAGGATCGCGAATTGCCATGCGGATCAAAGTCAATATTTGAACCTGCGAAGCAGGATCGTTCTTCGTCCGCAGAATGGTAATGGCTGTGCTGACGGCAGTCGATCGCACCAGGGGGTTTGGATTGTTCAACTCATTTAGCACGGGCCGCAACGCTTTCTCGCCGAACTTAAGCAGCCCGCCAGCCGCCACCCCCCCGGTTGTCATTGCTCCCACCAAGGCGGGAATTGCCCGCTCATCGTTCAGCGATGCAACCATTTCTATCGCTAGGGCGTAGTGTTCAGAATCATTCTCGGTGTAAGTTGCCGGTGCATGTTTGTCTTTTATAAACGCATCGTTTCCCCGGTTCAGCAGGGTGATGAGACCGAGCTTTACGCGATCGGCTTGGCCGGGATGGCGCATCAAGAATTCAGCCAGGACGTCTCCGTATGCGGGATCGAAACCTAGTTGACGTCCTTCCGCCATTACTGCAATCAGGTCCTCCAAAGCCGCATTTCGAGTAGAGACTTGCTTGCTCGACATGAGCGCAAGCACCTCTGAGATACGTTTCTCGAGGGCGGCCGGTTGCTGGGCCTGGCAGACTGTGGAGATCGCCAAGACGGATATCCGCAACAAAATCGTTAAGCGCATTTTCCCTGCTCGGTTCCGCAATAGAACCGTTTCGTGTATCATACGGCGGAGGAGAAATCATGAAACGCATTCTGGCCGCTACCTTGTTGGTGTTGTGCCCTTACGTTGCTGTCGCGCAGACTGCGCCTATTCAAGTGTTCGCTTCGAACGGCGTCAAGGCAGCGCTCGAGGCTTTGAAACCGGGGTGCGAGCGTGCAGCCGGGCATCCGCTGAACATCGTATACGGGGCATCGGCCGGGCTAAAGCGTCAGATCGCGGCCGGCGAGGCGTTCGACCTGGCGATACTGACGCCGGAAACCACTGCGGACTTGACTAAGTCAGGAAAGATCGCGGCCGGAAGCGCGGCCGACCTCGCGCGCACTGGCGTCGGCTTCGGGATTCGCGCGGGCGCTCCCAAACCGGATGTGTCAACGCCCGAGGCCGTGAAACAGACGCTTCTGAAGGCCAAGTCGATCTCCATCGTGAAAGAAGGCGCCAGCCGCGCCACGATCGACAAGATGTTTGAGCGCCTGGGCATCGCGCAAGCTGTCGCGGCGAAAACCAAGCTCGAAACCGGCACCGAGAAATCCGGCGAGAGTGTGGCGCAAGGTCAAAGCGAAATCGAAATCGTGCCGCTCAGCGAAGTTCCGCTGGTGGCAGGGGTGCAAATTCTAGGGCCGCTGCCGGGAGACCTGCAAAACTATCTGCACTTTCAAGCGTCGGTCGGCGCGGGCGCCAAGGATCCTGCCTCGGCGAAAAAGGCGATTCAATTCTTGACTTCGCCCGCGGCCGCGCCGACATTCAAAGCAAAGGGCATGGAAGCAGGCCGCTAAGCGCCTGCCGCCATCGACCGCACCGGTTCGACTGCGGCCTCTTTGTAGACCGCTGCGCCGGCCACCGCTGCCAGCACGCATTCGACGACGGCCGCGGCCGTGGTCAGGATGGCGAGATTGGTGGTGAACAAGCCGTTTACGCCCATGAATCCGATGTTGGGCAGCAGGAAACCGGCGACCCACAGCGCCAGTCCGGCGAACACGGCCGCCTTCGGCCCGGCACCATAGCGCGGACGAATAGCAGCATACAGCCAAATCGCAAAGATTCCGTTGGCGAGACCCAAAATGTTTAGGCTGACGATCTGATTCATCGTCAACTCACCGCTCCTACCGAGCGCCGCCATCCCCGCGGTCCACTGGGGAGCGAGCAGAATCCCATCGACGAGGTATCCCAGAATATCGAGCACGATCCCCGCGACGATGCCGCCCAGGATGATCCGGCCCATATTGGTTTTGGTCATTATGACCTCCTGGGGGAGAAACTATATTCCTCCGGGACGCCGCGCGCAAGGGGTGCGGAGCAAGGTCGCTAGCTGCCCTGCGTGCTGGCCTTCGTCAACTGCGACGCTACCTTGGAAAAGATTGTGCTAATGTTCGAGCCCACGCTCGGGATCACGGCGCCGGCCGCAACGGTGAGGAAGCCAGCCATCAATGCGTATTCGATGAGGTCCTGGCCGCGAGTGTCTCTCCACTGTTTCAACCGATATAGAATGTCCATACTTCAGCGTAAGAGCTTTGCGCCGTTAGCACACTCGGCGAAGGTACTCTGAACACCCTACTCCCGCGTGGGGGATGCCGCGCCTATTGCAAGCCGTAGAGCTTGCGTGCGTTGTCGCGCAGCACCATGCGGGCCAGCTCTCCGGCGCGCTCGCGGGTGATTTCGCGATCGCGAAGCATTGCGGTGAGCGCCATGCCGAGCGCCTCGCGGCCGCTCGCATTGGCGACATAACCGACCTCCTCCCAGCCGGCGTCAGGGGGCGCGTAGGCGTACGCGTCGGTGGCGAAGAGCACTTTTTCGGGAACATATTCCAGCCAGGCGCGGAGGTTTTGGGCAACGTCGCGCGGATAATTCATGAAGGTCTGCGCCGAGAAATCCAGATACGCGTTGGGTTTAGTGAGCAGAGCGGTTTCTTCGTGAGCGAAGGGCCAGCCGCCATGCAGCATGACGAAGTTGGTCTTGCGAAGAGCGGGATCGTTGAACAGGGGTTCGAGCAGCATCGGGTTGGAACCGCCCACGTTGAAATACCCTCCGCCGCCCGCGCCGGTGTGAAAGTGCACTGCCATACCGAGGCGCCCGCATTCGAGGGCGATGAAGCGGAAGATGTAATCCTGGAGAGCGCGGTAATCGCCGGCGCCGGTCGCGTAAACTTTTTCGGCGTCGGATTTCGTGGGATTTCCGATGGCCAGCGGGCGCAGATACGCCATTTCGAATTTCTCGGCGACCGCGCCGCCCCTTTTGTGGCGTTCGAGCGTCGCGCGGACTACTCGGTCGAGATATCGATCGAGCGTCGCCGGTTTCGCTGGGACTCCGGATTCCGCGTAGTAGCGGGCGAGCAGCTTGGCCTCCAGCGCGAAGAAAGCTTTCTGATCGGAATTCTGGACTAGCGAATCGGTGGAGAGTGGATACATCAGGGCGTCTGCGAAGGCCACCCACAAGAATCGCGGCGGCGGCAGGCCGGGCCCCAGCGCGACGCGGTTGGCGAGCATGATTTCGATGTTGAGCTGATCGAGCACCTTCAACGCGTAATCCTGGCCGTAGGTTTTCAGCGCTGCGGCCTTGTCGCCTTGTAATACGGCGCGATGGGCTTCGAGCAGCGCTGGCGAACCGGGCCGGCTGCGGACAGAGTCGGATTGCGCTTCGAGCGAGTCCACGGGGAGAGCGTCATATTCGGTGTCGGGTTTTTCGCCGGCGGAGGTGGGGCGAACGGGATGCGCATGATTGTCGATGGCTTTGATGCTGGCGATCTCAGAGGCGATTTGCGGATCGACTGACGCGGTCTGTTCGGGCGAGCGTGCACAGGCAGCGAGGAAGATCGCAAGAAGCAGCAGCAGACGGATCATATTAGTTCTGGCGGGCGCCGGGGGATGGCGGTGCGCGGCGTGGAGCTGGCGCAAATACGATTCCGCTGGGATGTCCGGAGTCGTCGCCGGTGACGATCGGGACCAGCGAATCCTGACGCTTGTTGGTGCGCAAATAATCCGTGATGGCGCGGATGTAGAAGCGCAGGGCCTTCTGCGTGCGCGGCAGTTCGCGCGTGAATAACGGATCGACGGATTCGAGATATTGCCACACGGGTTCGGGGTCAATTCCGGGGATTTCAATCGAAGCCGGCAACAGCGGCGTTTCATCCACAACGGTGAGTTCGAGAACCACGCGGTGCGGGTCTTCGAGCGATTCGTAGCTGTAATCCACGCTACGGATCAAGCCCGATTCGAGCATCCGCGCGATAGCCTTGCGCACCGCCGCTTCGTCGATCTGCACGCCCGGCCGCAGCCCCGTCAGAATCTGGATCGAATGTGCGGTGAAGCGGGTCCCCTGAACCGTGAGCTTGTCGATGGTCACCACTTCCCGCGAAGGCGGCGTAGAAGATTGCGCAAACAGAGTGCCTGCAGACGCAAGGGCGAGCGAGAGGCTCATGGCGCGGATTATAAATCCCACCATATCATCATCCTACGGATTCGGTGCTATGGTCATAAGAGAGAACGTTGCGATCACAAGTCAAACTCGGCAGCTTCTTTGGGATCAAGATCGGGCTGCACTATAGCTGGTTTCTGATCGCTCTTTTGATCGTATTTTCACTCTCCTCGCAGTTCCGTGCCAGCAATCCCGCATGGGGAAATACCTTAATCCTAAGCATGGCGATAGCGACAGCCATTCTATTTTTCGTGTCGCTGCTGCTTCACGAATTGGCACACTCCTTCGTCGCTACCGCAAACCAACTGCCAGTAAAAGAGATCACGCTCTTTGCTCTGGGCGGCGTCTCGCAGATTGAGAAGAACCCGTTGAGCGCGAAAGTCGAATTCTGGATGGCGTTTGTGGGACCGCTGACCAGTGCCGTAATCGGTACGATTTGCCTGACCTTGGCGCGCATCATGGGCGATGCTTCGTCCAGTCCCTGGATGGCCATGCTGCTCTGGCTGGGATACATCAATCTTTCGCTGGCCGCGTTCAATCTGATTCCCGGTTATCCGCTCGATGGCGGGCGCGTGCTGCGGGCGCTCATCTGGTGGAGGACGGGCGATGCCGACCGCTCAACGCAGCTCGCCGCGAGAGTGGGCCAAGCGGTCGCGTTGGTTTTCATCGCATTCGGAATTTTTCAATACTTCGGCGGCGCCGGCATTGGAGGCCTGTGGATCGCCTTCATCGGCTGGTTTCTACTGCAAGCCGCGCGGGAAAGCTACGTGCAAGTTGGGCTGACGCATGCACTCCAAGGTGTGCGAGTCGCCGACGTTATGACGCGGGATTGCCCTACCGTGGATGGCTGGTTGAATGTCCAGAACTTCGTCGAGCAGGAGCTGCTGCGCACCGGGCAGCGTTGTTTCATCGTAATGGATCAAGGCAAAGTTGCAGGGCTGGTCACGCCCCATGAAGTCAAGACCATCGAGCGGGCAAAATGGCCCTACACGACTTTGCACGATATGATGCGTCCGCTGGAGGATCTGCACTCGGTAACCCCGGACGCGTCCTTGACCAGTGCCCTTGAAGCGATGAGCCGTTACGATCTGAATCAGCTTCCCGTGGTTTCCAACGGCCATTTGGAGGGCGTTTTGTCACGATCGCAGGTTCTGAGTTATCTGCAGACACATGCCGAATTGCGCAGCTAGGAGCGCGAAGCTCCGTTACACTGAAGGCACGTGGAGCGAAAGATCTTCTGGATCACTTTTACGCTGTTGGGTTTGGTAGCTGACTTCGTGCTGCCTATGTGGTGGGCGCTGGGAGCCACTATTCCCATCTGTTTTTTGAGCTGGTGGATCGCATACCGCAGCGATTGGTTTTAAGACTGGCACGCCAAGTGCTTTAGGTATTCCGGAGCGGGTATAGAACCCGCAGAAGGAGTCCACATGCTTTACTACGCGCTGGTTTTTCTAGTGGTTGCTTTGTTAGCGGGCCTGCTGGGTTTTGGAGTGGTGGCTTTTGCCGCGGCTGAGATCGCAAGAATTTTCTTCTTCGTTTTCATCGTGCTGTTCCTGGTTAGCCTCATCTCCCATTTGTTTCGCCGCAGCAGAACCTCCTAGCGGCGGCGGAATCACGCTGCGGTAGTTTTTGCACGACGCGGGAAATTTCGCACCAAATGAATGGAAGTCAACCTGCATAGGAGTATTCACATGACCACTAAATCTCTGCCCGATCAAGTTACTGACGCCGCTTTCCAGGTGAAGGATAAAGTCAATGATCTCAGCCGTTCCGCGACGGAAAAGTTAGAAGCATCGCGCACCGCGGCCGCTGAAGGGCTCAATGTTACCGCCTCAGCACTACATAATAGTGGCGAAAAGGTAGCGGATCTGGCCCACGGCGCCGCCGACAAGTTGAGTTCCAGCGCGAAGTATCTCCGGAACAATGATGTACCGGGCATCTTTAGCGACCTTCAAGGGATCGTCAAGAAGAATCCTGGGATATCGCTTTTGGTAGCGGGGTTCGTGGGTTTCGCGGTGGCTCGCGCGCTAACCAGCCACGATTGAAATGGAGCGGGAGACGAGAATCGAACTCGCAACCAACAGCTTGGAAGGCTGTGACTCTACCATTGAGTTACTCCCGCGCCTGTTTCTATTTTACACGGGCGCGGTGTCCTGATACTGAATGAGCTCCAGTTCCACCGCGAATTGTTCGCCTTGGGCAGTGCACTTCATCACCTCGGCTACGTAAGCGTTCTCCGGCAGAAAAACCGTGACGGCGCGCTCGCGTTCGAGCGCATGATCGACTAGGGCCGAGACACACCCGTGGCTGCGCTCCAGCAGGCGCCCCACCGAGGAAAAATATTCTCCTTCCATGGGCGAGATGATGACCGGGGTGTCGGTATCCGGCTGATTGGTGCGCAGCAGTCTGCGAACCAACTGGTGGAGCTGGCTGTCCGGAATCTTCCGTCGCGACCGTTTTTTCATTCACTCTCCGAAAGAGGCGGGCAATTTCTCTGTTAACTTTATAACGCGGGCGGGCACTTCATTACGCGTGAAATCGTGAATTTTAGGGCAAATTTGAATCGTCTCGTACGGAAGATCCAGTACTCCCCGGGTGGTGGTACCCGGGTAATTACGAGGTGGTCGCGGCGATGTGTCGAGTGATGATAGACTTAAGCCCTTGGCACCCCGGACTCTGAGTATCCGGTTGCGGCTGGAGGCACTTCCTCCAATGAGCCGATCTCTTTGCCAAGGCTTACAAAAAAGGACCTTTGAAGATCCATCTAATCAACCCCAGCGATTCCGCATTCGGAACCGCCGTCATCACGCCGCGTTGGCTGTACGTGTTGGCGACCGCGACGCCGAGCGAGTTCGGCGATCCGGAGATCTGTGACGAGACGTTAGAAAGTCTGCTTCCGGAGCGTATTTCGCCCGGCGACGTCGTCGGCATCGGCATCCACACTGGGAATGCCTTGCGGGGCTACGCCGTGGGACGGCTGGCGCGCGAGCGCGGCGCCTACGTGGTGTTTGGCGGCATTCACGCGTCGCTCTATCCGGATGAGGCGCTGGAATTAGGGCACGCGCATTCCGTGGTGAAGGGCGATGGCGATCTGGCCTGGGGCGAAGCGCTGCGCGATTGCGCGCGCGATGCGCCCAAGAAGATTTATGAAGGCGGCCGGGTCGCGCCGGAGCAGTTCAAGGCCGCGCGCTGGGATCTGCTACCGCCGGACCGCTACATGTGGGCGTCGGTGCAGACGGTTCGCGGCTGTTCGAAGCACTGCTCGTTCTGTTCGGTGTGGCGTACTGACGGCCAGAAGCCGCGGCAGCGCGCATCCGATGTGGTAATCGAGGAGATCGTGGCGCTGCGCCGCTTGGGATTCCGTTTCATCGCGCTGGCCGACGACAACTTTTATCCGGTCTCGCTCACCGACATCAAGAATGCGGAGCGCCAGGGCAATCAGCAAAAGGTTGACGAGCTGAACGCCATCCGCGAAGAGCGCTTCGAACTGATGGCGCGGTTGGCGGACTTGCCGAGCGATCTAACGTTCTTCACGCAGATCACCATGGAATCGGCCGAAGACGGACGGTTCCTGGACGCCATGCGTGCGGCGCATATTCGTGGGGCGCTGGTGGGCGTGGAGGCGGTGACGGCGGAAGGACTCAAGGCGGTCTTTAAGGACTTCAACTGCTCGGGCGAGAAGCTGGTTCATCAACTGCAGGAGTTTCAGCGGCACGGCGTGCACGTGCTGGGGTCTTTCATTTTCGGATTGTCGACGGACCGAGCCGATACTTTTGACGCTACGCTCGAACTGGCGCATAGGTCGGGATTGACGTTCGCGCAGTTTGTCATGCTGACACCTTTCTGCGGAACTGTGGACTTCGAGCGCTGGGAAAAGGCGTTTGGCGAGAACGTGCCGATGGTGGAGGGGACTCCGATCACGCGCTATTGGCTGATCCCGCCGGATTTGCGGCCGAAGATGTTCATGCCGCATCCGACCATGAATTCCGAGGAGATGCGGCAGAGGACGCAGGGCGTGTGGGATCGCTTTTACAGCATGAAGGCGGTGTGGAAGCGGTCGAATTGCACGCCGAATTTGCGGGCGCGGCTGGCTTTCATTTTCATTTCGAAGTTGTACCGGCAGATGTATGCGAGTACCGGAATTGCTACCGATAGCGCGCGGCGCAACCGGGCGAACCGTTGGGCCCGCTGGCTGGCGGTGCCTTGCCGCAAGCTGTTTCAAGGGAAGCCGATGCCGGGATTGCAGGCGCCTCCGCGTAAAGAGGCCGCGGCAGCGGCTGGCAATGCTGGTCTGCTGAACGTGATTCAGTAACTATATTTGGTAACTAAGCGGTTGGCGTCATCTCGACGCGCACTGGCGGATTGTAGTACAGGAACCGGCCGCAGCTTTCGCAGGTCATTAACTGCTCACCTTTTTTGAGGTCCTGCAGGTATTGCGGGCGCAGCACGATTTGGCAGGCGGCGCAGCGGCCGCTAGTGGCCTCGGCGATCACCACACCGTGCCACTTTTTGCGGATGCGCTCATACTCGGCAAGTGTGGCCTTGGGGAGCTTCGCGGCGGCTTCGCTGCGTTCGCCTTGTAACTGTTGAAGCTGAGCTTGATCGGCGGCGGTACGTTCGCGGGCGCGGGCCTTCTCGGCCTCGACCAGTTTCTTTTCTTCTTTGAGCGCGGCTTCGGCTTTCTTGACGGCGGCGTCGAGCGATTCCGACTCTGACATCAGTTCCAGAATGCGGTCCTCGGCTTTGCGGATTTCGTTCTGCGCGTATTCGATTTCGTGCTGGAAAGCCCGGTACTGCTCATTCGTTTTGGCACCGAGCATCTGATCTCTCAGCTTCGAGATCTTCTGCTCGTTCATCTGGACATCGCCTTCCAGTTTCTTGCGGTCCTTCTGATTGGCGGTGAGGGCGGCACGGTCGGCTTCCAGACGGCGCTGATGGGATTCGAGCGTCTTCTCGATGACGGCGATATGTTTGGGAAGCGCGGCGACTTCTTTTTCAAGCTCTGCCATCCGCAAATCGATGGCCTGAAGCTGACTCACCAGACGCGTATCTGGGTGCATGAAACATCATCTTAGCACGCGTGCCGCGGAGGGGTTTTCGTGCGATTCTGAAAACGATGTCTAACCTTGAAAATTTGCCGGCGGTACCCCCGGCAGTTCCTTTGACGCTCGAAGGGTCGAGTTTGCTGCACCAGATGCTGAAGGTCCGCTGGGCGGATTGGCGCGCCTTGGCCGGGGTGCGCCGCGACGAGATTCTGGGCGAAGCGGCCGCGGCGCTCGCGACCATGGAGGGCGCAGGCAGCGCGATGTTTTCGCTGCTGGGCCACAAGGGCGATCTGCTGCTTGTGCACTTCCGCCAGAGCTTCGAACAGCTGGGCGAAGTGGAAAGGTGCTTGCAAAAGCTGACGCTGTGGGATTACCTGGAGCAAACGTCGTCGTACCTATCGGTGGTGGAGTTGGGGTTGTATGAATCGACGGCCAAGGTTTACGGTGGCTTGGCTGAGCGCGGGATCGAGCCGTTTACTCCCGAGTGGAACGCGGAAATTCAGGAGACGCTCTCACGGCAGCGGGCCGCAATGCATCCGCGGCTGTTTCCGGAGATGCCGCCGCACAAATTCATTTGTTTCTATCCGATGGACCGGCGGCGTGGCGAGGACAAGAACTGGTACACACTTCCTCTGGCAGAGCGCCAGCGACAGATGGGTGAGCACGGCGCTGTCGGGCGGCGCTACGCGGGGCAGGTGAAGCAGATCATTTCTGGCTCGATCGGTTTCGACGACTGGGAGTGGGGCGTGGACCTATTCTCTGACGATCCTCTGGTATTCAAGAAGCTGATCTACGAAATGCGCTTCGATCAGGTGAGCGCGGTGTATGCGCTGTTCGGGACGTTCTATGTGGGCGAGCGCACGCCGGCGGCGGAGATCGCAAAGTTGCTGGCTATTTCTTCGCGCTGAGCGCTAGACGGCGATTGTTCAGCGCGTTGGTGTAAGTGGGGTTGAGGCGGATGGCTTCGTCGAAGTCCGCCAATGCATGCGCCGTGTCGTGCATTAAGTAATAGGTGAAGCCGCGCGCGTTGTAGGCCAGCGCGAGATCCGGTTGGGCCTCAATCGCGGCGCTGAGCTCGTCGACAGCCTGCTGATAGTGGCCTTGATACATCAGGTCGCGGCCGCGCTGATTGTGTAGGGCGGCAGATTTGGGATCGGTTTGCCGCGGAGCGGTTATTGCCGGCGCTGGCTTTGGTTCAGGCGAAGCTGCTGGTTCCGGTGCGGTCTCTTCCGCTACTTCGACTGGCGTTTCCACGATAGCGGGAGCAGGCTCCAGTGTCAGTTCGTGCCGCGCCTTGGCTAATACCTCGCTGGCTTCCTGATAATCCGGTTTGAGCTGAAGCGCATGTTCGAGATCGCTCGCGGCCTTCTCAAAATCTCCCAAAAGGAAATAGGCGCTGCCGCGGGCGCACCAAGCTTCGGCGAGCGCGGGATTCAACCGGATGGCTTCGCTGCGGTCGGCGAGTCCCTGGGCGTGCATGCCTAGCGCGTGATAGCTTCCTCCGCGAGCGAGTAGGGCTTCCGGAGATTTGGGCAGCAGGCGCACGGCCGCTTCACGATCATTCAGCGCTTCACGGTTATGGCCGTCGGCGGCATACAGAGTGGCGCGGGCCAAATGCAGCTGCGCATCGTTCGGGGTGAACTCCAGGGCGCGCGTGAAATCATCAGTTGCCTTTGCTGACAACCCGAGCCTTGCGTAAGCCGCGCCGCGCAGTGTGAGAGCCGGGGCGTTGGCGGGATCGATCCGCAGAACTTTTGTCAGATCCTCACTGGCCGAACGGAAGTCGCCAGCTTGCCCGAAGGCGTAACCGCGCTCGAGTAGCGGCTCCACCACGCCGGGTTCGAGACGTACGGCTTGATCGAAATCCTCGATGGCGTCGTGATAGCGTCCCAGGGCTACCAACGCCCGGCCGCGCCCCATCCAGGCGTCGGGATTGTCCAGACGGAGTTTGATGGCCTGCGCGAAATCCGGCAAGGCCTGTTCGGGGCGGCCGATGTTGACCAGCTCGGTGGCTCGCTGCAGGTGGTCGCGAGAGGTCGCCGGGCCCGTTGCCGGATCGGCCGCAAGCAAGTAGAGAAAGGCGACAAGCAGACCACTCATGGGGATTTTATCGGTAGAAAAAGCGCGGAGTATTAGAGCACGGTTTTCCGCTGGAAGCGGCGGCTTACCGGGCGAGTGAAGGAGCGGATGGCCATGTCGACCTCGTGTACGCCGAGGGCGCGGCACATACCGTAAAAACTGAGCAAGCCCAAGGGGATCGACACAGCCAGATCTGCCAGGCGCGCGAGTTGCGAAACGCCCAGCCAGCGTTCCATTCCGTGACTCGATAGCGCGGTTACAGCGGCCATTACTAACGACGCGATCAGGACTTTGCCGATTCCCCCTGCTAGCTCCCGCCCATAAACTCCGCCAATGCGGCGGCGAAGAATTTCGAAGAGCAGGCAGAAGCCGAACAACGCGACGACCGAAGTCGACAGCGCCAAGCCCGCGTGGCCTAGGCCGGCGAAACGGATCATGGTGGCTGCTGTCGCGAAATTAATCACGATGGAGCCGAGACTCACCAGCATGGGCGTGCGCGCGTCGCCCAGGGCATAGAAGGCGGGATTCAAGACCTTCAGCGCCGCATAGCCCGCCAGACCGATTGCATAAAACGACAAGGCCAGCGCGGTTTGTTGGGTGTCGTAAAGCTGGAAGCGGCCGCCCTGATAGATCGCTCCTATGATGGATTTCCCCAGCACCGCCAAGCCCACCGAGGAGGGCAGGGTCAGCAGGAACACCATGCCTAGCGATTTCGATAAGGTACGGCGGAATTCGTCCATGTTGCCGGCGGCGGCGCTGCGGGAAATGGAAGGCAACGTCGCGGAGGCCATGGCGACTCCGAACAATCCCAGGGGAAGCTGCATGAAGCGGAAGGCGTAGCTGAGCCAGCTCACCGGGCCATCCATGCCACGCACGGGATCGGCAATGGTGGACGCGAAATTGGTATTCACCATCACGTTGATCTGCACCGCGGCGTTGCCCAGAATCGCCGGGACCATCAGGCGGAAAATGCGCACCAGGCCGGGATGATTCCAATCGAACGCAACACGGAAGCGGAATCCCAGGCGATAGAGCGACGGCAACTGCCAGACCAATTGCAGCGCGCCGCCGAGCACCACGCCAATGGCCATGCCTTCGATACGCGACAAGTGCAGGGACGGTCCCAGCCAGATCCCCAACACCACCCCGAAGCCCACGGAACCAATATTAAAGAAGGTGGAAGCCATCGCCGGGACGCCGAATTTGTTGGAAGCGTTCAGAACTCCCATGGCCTGCGCCGCCAGGGCCACCAAAAGCAAGAACGGAAACATGGTGCGCGTCATGCGGACGGCCAGTTCGAATTTGCCGGGGACTGCGGCGAACCCCGGCGCCAGGACGTGAACCAACTGCGGAGCGAAGATTACACCCAGCGCGCAGACCGCGCCTACGACAATGATCAGCGCCGTCGCCACCAGGTTCGCCAAACGAGCGGCGGCCTCTTTGCCGCGATTGGCAAGATATTCGGTGAAGGTGGGGACGAACGCGCTCGACAGTGCGCCTTCGGCAAACAGATCGCGGGTCAGGTTGGGGATACGGAAGCCCAACATGAAGGCGTCATAGATCAGGCCGGCGCCGAACAGGCGGGCCATGACGCTTTCGCGCAGCAGGCCGGTGACGCGGCTCATCAGGACGGCAACCGACACCACGCCGGCCGAGCGGACAACGCTTTCGCTTTGACCGGCAGAGGGAACCGGTTCGGCGGTCACGCTTCCGGCAACTTCACTGCCCGTATTGTTCGAAAAAGTGGGCAATCGTCATGATCCCGGCGTAATAGTTCGCCACTTTGTACTTCTCGTTGGGCGAGTGCAATCCATCGTCGGGAAGTCCGAAGCCCATGAGGATGGTGGGAATCCCCAAGTGTTTCGCGAAATCTCCCACGATGGGAATGGACCCGCCGCTGCGAATGAAAACGGTTTCTTTCCCCAGGATATCGCGAAAGGCCTGGGCGGCTACGTGGATCGCGGGGTGATCCGGATTCACCATGATGGCGGGACCCCAACTAAGCACGCGCACTTCGGTTTGGATTCCGGCCGGGGTGTTTTCGGCGACGAACTTTTTATAGGCGTCGATGATTTTTTCGGGGTCCTGGTTGGGCACCATGCGCATGCTGACTTTGGCGGTGGCGCGCGCGGGGATCACGGTCTTGGCACCGGCTCCGGTGAATCCACCGGCGATGCCATGGACTTCGAGGGTGGGGCGCGCCCAGGTGCGCTCGAACACGGAATAACCGGGCTCGCCGGTAAGCTGCGTCGAACCGACTTCGTCTTTCAGATAGTTTTTTTCGTCGAACGGCAGATGTTCCCAACTGCGCTTCTCGGCGGGTGTGGGAGGAGCGACGTCGTCGTACATGCCGGGGATCTGGATCTTGCCGTTGGCGTCTTTCATCTTGGCTAGCAATTCGATCAAGCCGAACACCGCGTTGGGCGCGGCGCCGCCGTACACGCCGGAGTGCAGGTCGCGCGAGGGGCCGCGGGCTTCAATCTCGGTGTAGATGAGGCCGCGCAACCCGACGCATAAAGTGGGCAAGCCTTCGGCGAACAGTTCGGTGTCGGAGACCAGCGCAACGTCGGCTTTGAGGCGCGTGGGATTTTCCGCGACAAATTTCGCGACGGACTCGCCGCCGACTTCTTCTTCGCCTTCGATCAGAAATTTCAAATTGACGGGCAACGTTCCGGTGGTGGCGAGCAGCGCTTCGACGGCTTTGATGTGCATGTACATCTGGCCCTTGTCGTCGGCCGAGCCGCGCGCGTAAATGTTGCCGTCGCGCACCGTGGGCTCAAAGGGCGGCGAGATCCACTCATCGAGCGGGTCGGGCGGCTGCACGTCGTAGTGTCCGTAGCACAGTACAGTTGGTTTTCCGGGCGCGTGCAGCCAATCGGCGTAAACCAGCGGGTGCTTCGCGGTGGAAATGATTTCGATATTTTCGAGGCCCGCGGTCTTCATGCTGTCGGCGACGAATTGCGCGGCGCGCAACACATCGGGCACGTGCTCAGGCAGCGTACTTACGCTGGGAATACGCAGGAAGGTCTTGAGTTCGTCGAGCAGACGCGGCTGGTTTTTTTCTACGAAGAGGTTGGTGGCTTGGGACACACACTATTATAGAGCCGACTTTTCAGATGCAGACCAGCGTAATCTTTCGGCGGCAGGGCTCGTCTGAGATTCATGCGCCTCGACTTTACACTCGAAGTGCCGCGCCCCCGTTTCGTCGTGGTCCACTATCATTTTTTCAAGAATGCAGGAAGCACAATTGAGTCCATTCTGGAGCGGGAATTCGGAGGAGAATTCGCCACACTGCACGGACGTACAGCGGACACGGAGCCTCGATAAAGACGAGCTAAGTGTTTTTTTATCAACTCATCGTGATATTAAGGCGGTATCGAGTCATCATTTACGATATCCGCTGCCTAATCTCAAGAATGTCGTGATATTTGACCTGTGTTTTATCCGGCACCCGCTGGATCGTTTTGCAGTCAATGTACTCGTATTTGCGCCAAGCAAATACAGGGGAGGCATTATGCCAAATGGCCAGCCGCTATTCGGCTGCGGATTTTTTGCGGAGTCTGGTGAATGACGCGCCCCATTTGGTGAGTAATGTTCAAGTCCTGCAGCTCGCTAGATCGGGAAGGTTCACGCGGCCGGCCGGTGAAGAGGATTTGAACTGCGCGGTTCAAGTGGTGCGCAAGATGGCGATCCCCGGCGTAGTGGATTTGTTTGACGCAAGTCTGGTGGCTGCGGAATATTTTCTCAAGCCGGCGTTTCCGCAAATCAGCCTTCACTACACCCGGCAAAACGTCTCGGCGGCGCTTTCTGAAATCGCCCACTGCGAGAAGCGCTACCGCGAATTGTGGGGTTCCGCGGTTTACGACGATCTTTCCGCGCTAAATCAATTCGATTTGCAATTGCACGCTGCCGCCGTTGACGAAGTGTACGGCCGTATCGCGGTGGTTCCGCAAGCGCAGGAAAGAATGGATGACTTTCGTTCGCGCTGCGCGGCCTTGGTGAAATCCGAAGAGAAATTGCACCTTATCCCGCTCGAACACAATAGTGGCTTACGCCGGGCGGTGGGGCAGAAGTTTACGGACTAGTGGATTTCTTGCTGCCGGCTAGAGCGATGGCTGCTCCGGCGCCGCCGCCGGCGACTACCGCCACGATGGCGACTTTCGCTCCCGTCGACATCCCGGTTTTTGTCGCCGTTGCGGCCGGGGCTTGTTGTCCGGGCGCGGCGGCGGGCTGGCTGGGAGTGGCGGCAACATTGGTCGGTTCCGTCTGCGCATCGAGGGCAGCGGCAACGCTCAGGCAGCCGCCGGTCTGCTGCAGCACGACGGCGTTCGCATTCAGAACACTGGTGGCGATCGCGATGGCGGGCCGCAAGGCGCTCACGGTACCAGTGGCGGCCACTCGATTGCCGACGTTGGGGGTGAGATTGTCGCCGCGCACTTCGACGACTTCCTGCGTGTTCTGATCCTGCATCAGGAAGCGGCCATCCTTGGACAACAAGCATCCGGTGCGTGTGACGACGCCCGCAGCAGCGGCTTGCATCCCAAAAGTCATCTGGCGTCCGGCGGGAACGGAGGCGAGCACCAAGCCGGTGCGATTCGCGACCCGCGCGGCGCCGCTTAGCGCGGTGACTTGCAGATTGCCTCCGGAGATCCACGCCACGCGGACGCGGCTCTTGCCGGCGGCCGAGCGGATGGAGAGATCGCCAGCGCTGACTTCGTAACTCTCAGGCGCAGCTACTTGGCCCACACCCTTTGTCAGTGTCAGGTGATTTTCGTTCACACTGGCGCTGGACGCGGAGCCCAATTGAATCTTGACGCCGTTGCGCAGCGCGGCTTCCGAAGACGCGGCGCTGGTGTCGATGCGGGCGCCGTCGAACAGTGTTGCGTTGCCCCAGACTTCGGAGCGGTCCAACCTAAAATGTCCGCTGGCGGTGACCATGCCGATTGCGATTGGCTTGGTTGTGCCGGGAGTCGCGGCGAAACTGATAGGCATCAGCGCTGCGACCGTAAATAAAATTCTGGTGTGCACTGATCCGAGTATACTTTTGGTTCGCACCTTCATCAAGAGAAATTATTTCGTCATTCAGGTGTATTACGTGAGTCGTGTTGTTACAGTTGCCGCGCTGTTGATCCTCATGGCCGCTGTGTTTTATTCCGTCCGGCTGGCGGTGGCGGACGCGGCGTTTCGCAAGCAGACTCCAGAAGGCGTGGCGCGCGCGTTGGAGATCCTTCCGGATCGCTCCAGTTATCTTTTGCTGCGCGCGCTGCAGTTGGAATACGACGGAGTGGATTCGACGGCGCTGCTGGAACGTGCGGCTCGGGTGAATCCGCTGTCTTCGGAGCCGCGCATTCGCTTGGGGCTGGCGGCGGAGACGCGCGGTGATTTTGCGAAGGCCGAAACCTGGCTGCTGGATGCGGCTCGCGTGGATCGTCAATTCGAGCCGCGCTGGACGCTAGCGAACTTTTATTTCCGGCGGCAGCGTTGGGAGGAGTTCTGGATATGGATGCGGGCGGCGCTCGAAATGTCTTATGGAGACCGGCGCTTGGCTTTCGATTTGTGCTGGCGTGTTACACAGAACTCGGACGAAGTGTTGAGCCGTGCGATTCCGCAGCAGCATGATGTGCTGGCGGCCTACTTGCCGTACGTGATGGAGCAACACTGGGAGGCGGTGGGTCCGGTGGCGTTGAAGTTGGAGGCACTGGGGAAGGCCTCGGATGTTCCACTGCTGGAAAGTGCGTGCGACGTGCTTATTGATTCGGGGAAGGTCGCCGAGGCGCGTGAGTTGTGGAAGCAACTAGGGCATCGGCAGAGTGCGCTGATCGCGAACGGCGATTTTGCGGTGGAACCGGCCGGGCACGGCTTCGACTGGCGCTTGGCGCATCCGCTGGGCGTCACCGATATTTCGCTGCCCGGCGCGCATCGTATTTTGTTTTCCGGAAAGCAGCCGGAAGCGTGCGAACTGCTGCGGCAGTATGTGGTTTTAGAAGTGGGCAAAAAGTATTCGCTTCATTGGGAAGCGCGGACGCGTGGACTCGTATCGCCCACCGGTATTGCTTGGAATGAGCGGGGTTCGGTGGAAAGCGCAGAGGAATGGCGCGGCGGGAACCTGGAATTTAGAGCGGCCGCGGCGCTGACGCCGATTGTGCTCCGTTATCAGCGGCCAACGGGCGAAGTGCGGACGGAGGGATCGCTGGAGATCCGCAACGTGTCGCTCGTGGAAGATCGCTAATCTACGAAGCCGGATTGTTGCAGCGAGGGCTGCGGCTCGGGCGCGTCGAAGTGCGTGAGGATGCTTTTCACGCGACCGTTTTCGAGCACCACGCCGTAGGGCGGCGAGGTGAAGACGAATAGTTTACGGAGCAAGGCGGAATCGGTGGAGGTCTTGGCTACCAGTTTCGTGTCATGCAGGAAGGACGCGGCCCACTGTGGATCGTTGGTTGGCAAGCCAATCACGGTGACGTCTTTCTTCCAGCCGTAGGTGGACATGTGGCGCGCGGCTTCCTCGCAGTGGCTGCAGGAAGGATCGTAGAAGAAAAGGAAAATGTTGCCTTGGCGGATGTTGTAGGGCTGGCCGTCGACGGTAATAGTTGCGGGCACCTGGATGTTGCTCTGGTGCATGTTGTTGTAGCCGAGACTCGCGCCCGCGAATACGGCGATCACAACGAGCGCGATTATGGGGAAGCGCAGGCTGACGGGCTTGCGCGAGAACCACGCGGCGACCAGCGCGGCTAACAGCATGGCTCCGTCTTCGGCGAAGAGCGCGGGGGTGACGGCGCGCTTCAGCCAGGGGAAGCAACTGCAATCGCGGCCGACCAGCGCCTGATAGCGCAATCCGATGTAGCCCATGAACGCGACCAGCATCAATGCGATGAGCCACGCGCCCCAGCGGCGGTAGCGCGGGATCAGCGCCAGCAGGCCTCCCAAGGTTTCGGCGATGCCGAGCAAAATTACCAGCGGCATACTGCCCCAGACCGGGACCAGTAGTTGCTCGAACATGGTCTGCACCTGAAACGGAACCACCATTTTGGCGATGCCGGTGGCTAAGAAGATGATGGCGACGGAGATCGCGGCGACGTGGCCGATTATAGTTTTCCACGCTGGCAGGTCGAAGCTGCGGTCGCCGAGATTGGCGGTGGTGGTAGCGCTCATAACTGCAATTCTAGCCGGATTGGGGGGCTCCGTGTCAGAATAGCTGTTTGGCTTTCCGCAAACTGCGAGTCCCCGCATCCAGCGCTAATCTCGGCCCCGCCTTCGACGCGCTGGGACTGGCTTTGGGCGTCTATCTGGAGTGCCGCTTTCGCGCGGCGGACAAGTTGAGCATTCGCGTGAGCGGGCGCGACGAGGCGCTCATCTCGAGCGGCGACGACAACCTTATTTGGCAGACGGCGGTGCGCATTGCGAGCGATCTGAAGCGGACGATGCCGACCATCGAGCTGCAGATCGACAATCAGATTCCGTTGGGCAAGGGATTGGGGTCGAGTGCTGCCGCGCTGACCGCCGGTGTGGTGATCGCCAGTACGATGCTAGGGCTGCGCTGGCCGCGCGGACGGATCTTGGATGAGGCCGCGCGCATCGAGGGGCACCCGGATAACGTTGCGGCCTGTGTTCACGGCTCGATCGTCGCGAGCGCGACGGACGCGAGCGATGTCACGCACGCGGCGCGGCTGGAATTGCATCCAAGGTTCGGGATCGCGGTGGTGGTGCCGGATTTTCTGCTGCCAACGGTGGAGGCGCGGCGCGTGCTACCCAAGAGCTACTCGCGCGCGGATGTCATTTTCAATATTCAGCGCAGTGCGTTGTTGATTACGGCGCTGGCTACCGGAACCACGGATGCGTTCCCGACGGCGCTTGAAGACCGGTTGCATCAGCCGTATCGCGCACATTTGGTGCCGGGCTTGAACGAGATCTGCGGGCTGCGCATGAAGGGGCTTCTGGGGTGTGCTCTGAGCGGGGCTGGGCCGTCGATTTTAGTTTTCTATGAACGGGGTTATGAACACGTTTGCCAATCGGTGCAGCATGTGTTCACGGCGCACGGAAAAGATTCTGAAGTCATCCTGACGGATTTGGCGACGCGCGGCTACGAATTAAGCTAAAGAGGTGCCGACGCCTCTGTCCACCAATCGCCTGGCTCTCGAGAAGAGCCCTTACCTGTTACAGCACGCCCACAATCCGGTGGATTGGTATCCCTGGGGCGAGGAGGCGTTCGCAAAAGCGCAGAGCGAAGACAAGCCGATATTTTTGTCGGTGGGATATTCGACGTGTCACTGGTGCCACGTGATGGAGCGCGAATCGTTTGAGAGCGAGGAGATCGCTCGCGTGTTGAACGAGTACTTCGTTTCGATCAAAGTGGATCGCGAAGAGCGGCCGGATGTGGACCGCATGTACATGTTGTTCGTGCAGGCTTCGACTGGGAGCGGAGGGTGGCCGATGTCGGTATGGCTGACGCCCACCCGCAAGCCGTTCTTTGGGGGCACGTATTTTCCGCCGGACAATCGCTACGGAAGGCCGGGGTTTAAAGCTGTGCTGGAGCAACTGGCGAAAGCATGGCGGCAGGATCGATCGCGGATCGAGGAGTCCGGCGATAAAGTGATCGAGCAGTTGCGCGAGTACTCAAGTTTGGGTGCGCGTTCGGACGGCGCCGGGCGCGAAGTGCTGGATCGGGCGTTCCAGGGGTTCCGACGGATGTTCGATGCTCGCCTCGGCGGCTTCGGGAGGGCTCCTAAGTTTCCACGGCCCAGCATCCACAATTTTCTGGTGCGTTATTACGCCGAGACCAAGCAAGAAGAAGCGCTGGAAATGGTGCTGACGACGCTGCGCGAGATGGTGAAGGGCGGGATGAACGACCAGATCGGCGGAGGGTTTCATCGCTATTCGGTGGATGAGCGCTGGTTTGTGCCGCACTTTGAAAAGATGCTGTACGACCAGGCGCAATTGGCGGTGTCGTATCTGGAGGCGTTTCAGATTACGCGCGACGGGCAGTATGCGGCGGCGGCTCGTGACATCTTTACTTATTTATTGCGCGATATGACGGACCCGGGCGGTGGGTTTTATTCCGCTGAGGACGCGGATAGCGCTACTGACCCGGCGCGTCTCAACGAAAAAAGCGAAGGCGCGTTTTACATCTGGCGCAAGCAGGAAATTGAGGAGGCGCTGGGGGCGCGCGTTGCGGAGATGTTCTGCTATCGCTACGGTGTCGAGGCGGGCGGGAACGTGGAAGAGGATCCGCACGGGGAGTTTCGGGGCGCCAACATTCTGTATCAGGCGCACGCGGTGGAAGACGACGCGGCGCGCGTCGAGTTACAGCGGGCCGCGGCTAAACTGCTGGAGATTCGCTCGCGAAGGCCGCGTCCGCTGCGCGATGACAAGGTTTTGTCCGTCCTGGAACGGCATGATGATTTCGGCGTTCGCGAAGGGCGCGCAGATTTTGAACGAGGCACGCTACGCTGAGGCGGCGCGGGCGGCGGCGGACTTCCTGCGGCGGCATTTGTGGGATGAACCGCGGCAGATTCTTCTGCGGCGGCATCGCGGCGGGGAATCGGCTATCGATGGATTCCTCGACGATTACGCTTTCTGCGGGTTAGGGTTGCTGGATTTGTACGAAGCTACTTTCGACGCTCGGGATTTCGAGTGGGCGGTGCGGCTGGCTGAGCGAGCTATCGAACTATTCGCCGACACGGAGAACGGTGGTTTTTTCAGCACGACTGACGATGGCTCGCTGCTGCGATTGAAGGATGACTACGATGGCGCCGAGCCGTCCGGGAACTCCGGGCATGGCGATGCTGCTGCTGCGACTGGCGCGCATGACGGATCGCGCCGATTTTCGCGTGGCTGCGGAGCATACGCTGCGCGCGTTTGCGTCGCGCATGGAAGAAGCGGGAACGGGCGTGCCGCAGATGCTGGTGGCGCATTCGTTCGCGCTGGGGCGTCCGCAGGAGATTGTCCTGGCTGGAGTCGCCTGACGATCCCGCGATGATTGAAATGCTGGCGGCGATCCGCAGGCGGTTCCTGCCGGGCGCCGTGGTCATGCGCAGCGAGCAATCCGCGCGGCCGATGCCGGCGCTCAACGGCGCCGCCACCGCTTACGTCTGCGAGAATTTTGCGTGCAAACTTCCGGTGACCAGTGCTAGCGCGCTCGATGAGTTGCTAGAATAACCGCTATATGGAAAGACCTGGAGCAACTACTCTTAGAGGGAACCCGCTGACGGTTCTCGGGCCGGAATTGAAAGTTGGCGACAAGGCCCCGGATTTTGAGGCCGTGGACAACGGATTGAAGGCGGTCACCCTGGCGACCACTGGCGATGGCATCCGCATCTTCAGCGTGATCCCGTCGCTCGACACGCCTGTGTGCGACGCGCAAACCAAACGCTTTGAGGAAGAGACCGGCAAGCTGCCGAACGTGAGTATCTACACGTTCAGCATGGACCTGCCGTTCGCGCAGAAACGCTGGTGCGGAGCCTTTGGCGTGGACCACGTCAAGATGGTGTCGGATCACCGGACCGGTTCTTTCGGCGAGGCCTACGGCACTCTGATCAAAGATCTGCGCATTCTCAGCCGGGCGATTTTTGTGGTGGATAAAAATAACAACCTGCGCTACGTAGAGTACGTGAAGGAAGTGGGCGATCATCCCAACTACGAAGCTGCGCTGGCAGCGGCCAAGGCCGTCGCATAACCGCCGGGGACGCAACCAGCCGCCTGCCCATGCTGCGCATCGCCTACGTTTGCGAGTTCCTGTTGGCGCTGCTGGCGATCACGGTGGTGTGGGGCCAGGTGGGCGGGCAGGATCATCTGGACTTGATGCCGTGGTACGACAAGCTAGTGCTGACGTTCGCGCTGGCGCTGGTGATCGTTTTGGGAACCGTTGCGGCGGTGTCGCGAGAACCGGCCTGGAACGGAGTGTCCGTCGCATGCTTGGCGATCGCCATTCTGATCGCGTGCGCCATGGGCGCGCTGACGTATTATTATCACTTGCACGAAGACGACCAGGACACTGAAAACAGCAATGGCGTGGCGCTGGTTGTCACGACGCCGGGGCGGTCTACATGAGCGACGCGAAATTCGGATCGTGGGTGGTTCCGGAGAGTCCGGTGGACGTCGAGTATTCGCTGATCGTGATCGATGAGATCCGGCAGGTGGTGGCGGACGGTTTTCAGCGCTTGCAGCGCGGCGGCATCGAGGTGGGAGGCGTACTTTATGGCACGCGCCAAGACCGTATCGTAAAAGTGACGGCCATGCGCGAAATTGCTTGCGAACATGCGCGCGGGCCTACCTTTCATCTTTCGGATAACGATCGCGCGGCGCTGACGGCGCAGCTTGCACGGGATAAAGAAGACTCGCGCCTGGAAGGACTGCAGGTGGTGGGCTGGTTCCTGTCGCATACGCGCAGCGACGTTACCTTGCAGCAATCCGATCTGGATACTTACAACGGATTCTTTCCGCAGCCGTGGCAAGTCACCATGGTGGTGCATCCGGGGCGCGCCGGCACCATGCGTGCGGGATTTTTCGTGCGCGAGCCGGATGGCAGCGTCAAGGGCCAGCGCAGTTATCAGGAATTCAATTTCCCGGATCGCACGGCGGGAGTGTTGGATCGTCCGCCACGGGACCGGCGCCCTGCTGTGGAGCCGGCAGGGGACCGCCTGCCTCCGGCTCGCTACACGGTGCGTCCGGAAGCGCCGGAGGCGGTCGAAGCGCCGGAGCGCGTCGAGTACGAGGCTCCTTCGTTTGGGCAGCTGGCGCGTGCGATTCCACAATACGCGCCGTATCCGAATACGCGGCGCAAGATTCCATGGGCCATCATCGCAGTGGTAGCCGCTGCGTTGGTGCTGGCAGTGCTGGGCCTGCGCTTCCTGGGTCCGCAGCTGCACGTGGAGCCACTATCGCTTGGAGTGATCGAGCGCGATGGACAATTGCAGATCAACTGGAACCACGCTTCGCAGAGCATTGCGGGCGCGACCGGTGGAACCTTGGATATCGTGGACGGCGGCGAGAAGCGCAGCATTCCGCTGAACCGCACGGAACTGGCGCAGGGTGGTTTCACTTACATGCGCAGGAGTGGGGACGTGGAGGTTCGCTTGTCGGTGAATACCTCCGGGGGCGGGCGCATGGAAGAAGCGTCACGGTTCCTGGGCACGCCTCCGGAGAGCGCCGATAGCAGCGAGATGAACGCGCTCAAGGTGCAGCGGGATGCTTTGCAGGATGAGGTCACGCGATTGCGCGCGCAGACCGGTCAGCAGGCGGCGCGGATTCAGCAACTGGAGCGGACGCTGGTGATCTTGCAGAGCCGCTTGGGCATCACTGCAGGGCGCTAATCCAAAACAATCTAACGTGCGGCGCGGCGTGGGGCGGCGGACGGGAACGAGCGTTCCAGATCGTGTTCGGCGACGCTCAGAGTGATGCGCATCACGGGGCCGGCGGCGGTGACTTGCGCGTTCTGCAATGCGGCGGCCGGGGTTCCTTTCACCATTCCGGCGGCTAGCCGCAGGACCGCGGCCAAGCCTTGGGCTTCGGTATCAGAATGCGTGAGCGCTTCGGCGAACAAGGTCACGCCTACGTTATCGAAATGTAAGCCGGCCCAGGTTTCGATGACGCTTTGCAGGAGCGTTGCGGGGTTGAAGATGCCGCCGTTCGTCGTCGGCGGAATCATGTCGACCAAAGGCGTGACGGTCGCGAACCAGGCGTCGGCGGCGGTGCTGGCGTCTTTCGCTTTCTGCAACAAGGGGCCGGCAAAAACGGCTCCGCTGGCGCGGCGGTCGATCGCGTCGCGGAGCGCCGGCTCGGTGCCAACTACTAGCGTTGAGGGATCAAGGAAAGCAAAGACTTTGGCGTTGCGCTCGGGCGGCGTGATCACCGAGACGCCGTGGTAATCGTAAACCGTCGCACCGGTTACCGAGGCAAGGGCGATGAATTTGTCAGACGGGAACGTGCCGCGGGCGAGTATCAATGCGTCGCTACCGTCGCTGGCGTTGCTGGCTACTACAACCTCTTGCAGATCGCGCTGCACTTCGAATCCGGTGGCGGCGGCGAAGCGGGTCACGGCGTTCGCCGGCAGGTGGGAGATCGCGAATTGTCCGAAGGGCGAGGCCAGGGTGGCTTGGACTTGGATGCCGTAGAGGACTTTCGCTTCTGGGGGGACAAGGTTTAGCAGCGCCGGATCGACGGCGGCGCTAGCGGCGGTCGAAATCAGGAATACTAGGGCCGGAAGGAATGATAGGCGGTTCATCGGGCCTCCTATATCATTCTACGGGTATGGAGGGGGCGGGGTTCCTGCAAAAAATTGCCAATGGGGAGGTTGGCTGCGGGCCGGAGGCCCGCTCCACTTGGTATAAACTATAGTTAACTGTCGTTATGAAATCGGAGCTATCTGCTGGCGCGTCGCTGCCGGAAGTTCACGGTAGTGTTTCGACCACGCATCTTACTGTTTTTCGAAGGATGTTGGCGTTCGCGGGGCCCGCTTATCTAGTCAGTGTTGGGTACATGGATCCGGGGAACTGGGCTACGGATCTGGAAGGCGGGGCGCGGTTCGGGTACCGGCTGCTGTGGGTGCTGGTGGTTTCGAATCTGATGGCGATCCTGCTGCAGACGTTGGCGGCGCGGCTGGGGATCGTCGCGGGGCGGGATTTAGCGCAGGCTTGCCGGGAGTCTTATTCGCGGCGGGTGTGCAATGCGCTTTGGTTGCTGTGCGAAATCGCGATCTCGGCTTGCGATCTGGCGGAGGTTTTGGGGGCGGCGATTGCGCTGCGGCTTTTGTTTGGGCTGCCGTTGCTGGTGGGCGTGGTGGTGACAGCGCTTGATACGCTGTTGGTGTTGTGGCTCTCGCGCTACGGAATCCGCCTGATTGAGGCCGTGATTCTGAGCTTGATCGCCATCGTGACAGGGTGCTTCCTGGTGGAACTGGTGTGGGCCCGGCCGGTGTGGCACGAGATGGCGGCGGGGATTTTACCTCGGCTGAACAGCGACAGTTTGTATGTGGCGATCGGCATCCTGGGGGCTACGGTGATGCCGCACAATTTGTATCTGCATTCGGCGCTGGTGCAGACGCGGCGGTTGGGAAAAACCGCCGCGGAGAAGCGCGAAGCTTGCCGCTTTAATTTATTCGACTCGGTGCTGGCGCTGAACGGCGCGCTGATCGTTAATGCGGCGATTCTGGTGCTGGCGGCGGCGGTGTTTTTCAAACATGGCATTCTGGTGACGCAGATCGAGCAGGCGCAACTTCTGCTGACTCCGCTGCTGGGGATGGGACTGGCCAGCAGCTTGTTCGCGGTGGCGCTGCTGGCGAGCGGGCAATCGTCGACGCTTACCGGAACCTACGCGGGGCAGATCGTCATGGAAGGGTTCCTGAGCCTGCGTCTGCGGCCGTGGCTGCGGCGGTTAGTCACACGGGCGATCGCGATCATCCCCGCCATCCTGACCATTTACTATTTGGGCGACAACGGCACTTACAAACTTTTGATCTTGAGCCAGGTGATTTTGAGTATGCAGCTGCCGTTCGCGGTGATCCCTCTGATTCGGTTTACCAACGATACGCGGCGCATGGGCGGGTTCGCGAATCGCGGCTGGGTGCGGGTTCTGGCGTGGGGGTCGGCGGCCCTGATTATCGGGCTGAATTTGTGGCTGGTGGCGACCACCATAGGACCCTGGATGGCGGAAAGTGCATGGCACGCGGTGGTGGCAGGGCTACCGATTGTAGCGGTCCTCGCGCTGCTGGCGCGCGTCACTTTGAGTGCAACCACGGTGCCCGCGCCGCCGAAAGCGGAGCGCAGCGGGGCGGCCGTGGCGGCGGATCTGCCGGTGCCACATTATCGAAACATCCTGGTGCCGCTCGATCACTCGAAGCGCGATCGGGCGGCTCTTGCGCATGCGGTGGCGCTGGCGCGGTCGCACGGGGCTACGTTGCATTTACTACACGTCGAAGAGGGCGTCACCAGCCAGTTATTCGGTTCGCTGTCGTCGACAGAAGAAATTATTTCGGGCGAAGAATATTTTGGCGGCATCGTGCAATCGCTGACGGCGTCGGGGATTGCGGCGGAGCTGAGCATTCAACATGGGCTTACACCTACGAATGCGATTGTGCGCAAGGCCCGCGAACTTCATCCCGATTTGATCGTGATGGGAGCGCATGGGCATCGCGGCGTGAAGGACTTGATCTTCGGCAACACCATTAATGCGGTGCGGCATCAGGTGGACGCGCCGGTGTTGGTGGTGGGCGGCCTCACGACTCCAGTTCAATGACGCCTTCGGAGTACATGACGGCGCGGCCGGCAATGGAGACGCGGTCGCCGCGGTGACGGCACCAGAGTTCTCCGCCCCGGCGCGAACGCTGACGCGCGTACAGTTCGGTTTTGCCGAGACGCGCGGACCAATAGGGAATTAGCGTGCAGTGCGCCGAGCCGGTGACTGGGTCTTCGTTGATGCCTTTGGCGGGCGCGAAGAAGCGCGAGACGAAATCGCAATCTTCGCCGGGCGCGGTGACGATTACGGCGAAGCTGTCGAGCGCGGCGACTTTCCCAAAGTCGGGCGTGAGCGCCAGGACTTCGTCTTCGCTGCCAAAAACGCACAGAAGATCGCGGGCCTTGAGGACCTCGCTCGGTTTGGCGCCTAAGGCTTCGATCAAACCAGGGGAAGCTTCGAGAGGCTGCGGCGGACGCGCGGGGAAGTCGAGGGCGTAAAGAGGACTTCCCTGCTCTAAACTACGGTCGACTCCGAGTTCCCCGCTCTTGGATTGAAACGCGACGCGAGTTCCGCTGTTTTCGCGGCGGACGTCAAAGATCACGTGCGCGGAGGCGACAGTGGCGTGTCCGCACAAGTCCACTTCGACCTCGGGCGTGAACCAGCGTAGCTCGTAGTGCGTTCCGCGCGCGACGTAGAAGGCGGTTTCGGAAAGATTATGCTCAGCCGCGATGGCTTGCAAGGTGGCGTCGGACAGCCACGCTTCGAGCGGGCAAACGGCGGCGGGATTACCTGCAAACGGACGGTCGGCGAAGGCGTCGACGTGGTAAAACGGAATCCTCATTCCTCCACTGTAGCGATTTTGTACTTAGGCAGCATCGAATAAGCATTGCTGCTCGAAGTGGCGCGGGCCGAAGCGTTCGAGTTCCATCGGGAAGCGGCGGCGCAATTCCTTGGGTGCGGCAGCGGGGTGGCCGTTGAGGATGGATTCGAGTTGCAGCGCGTTCACGACGCTCTTGCCGGCGGCGTCGTTATTGAACACCACGAAAGTGGCTTCGGCGTAGCAGTTGATTCGTTCGATGCGCTTGGCCCAATCCTCCAACTCCGTCTCCGAGTAGAGGTAATCGTGCTGGCGCAGACGCGCGGGAGATTGGCGGTCGAAAGCTCCCAGGGAATTTTTGGGATTGCGGCCGTGCAAGCGCACGTAGCCGATGCCGCTGGTGAGATACGCGGTGGGCGGCATGGCGCTGGTGTATTCGGGCTGATCGATGTTGCAGAAGCCGACGTGGTAGTCGAGGAAAGTGCCGATGGCTTCCTCGGCGAGCCAACTACTGTGGCGCATTTCCGCGACCAGCGGGAATTCGTGGAACGCGCGGCGCAGGCGGATCAGAAACTCGCGGTTTTCGGGAGTGAAGCGGAACGCCCAGGGGAATTGCATCAACACCGCGCCCAGCTTGCGGGCGCGGTGGAGCGGCCAGAGCCCTTCCTTGAATTGCGCGATTTCCGTTGTCTTCCAAGATCGCGGCCGTGCGTGAAATGCTGGTGCAGTTTGGCAGTGAATTGGAAGTGTGGATTCGCTTCCACTTTCCTCATCCACAACTTCACGACTTCCGGCTTAAGCGGCTGATAAAAAGAGCTGTTGATTTCGATCGTGTTGAGCCGGCGGGCCAGGAATTCCAGGGGATGAAACCCTGGAGGGTAGGTCTTGGGATAGACCACACCATTCCAGTGTTGATAGGACCAGCCGGCGGTTCCGACGCGAGGGGAGGATGACATGGGAGAATCTCCGTTTTCGCTATTTCTTCGCTATCTGATATTAGCGAAGAAAAGGCGAACATGTCAAGGCTTAAAAAACGGGGCTAGCGGGCAGGCGGGTTCAACGCGCCTTCTGCAACGCGTGTATTTGCTCCAGTAATTGCGAGAATCCGTTGCCGCTCCTAGTAGGCGTTACCGCCGGGAGCGCCATACCTTCGAGGACAACCCGTTCCGCTTCGTCGAGCTGGCGTTCGGCGATCAGCAAAGTCGCGGCGTTCATGCGGGGCTGGGTCCTGCGGGAATCGTCGGCACGGAAAATGGAGTCCGCGATGGAAATGGCTTGCTGATAAAAAGGAAGCGCTCGAACGAAATCGTTAGTCGATTGATATAGTTCCGCCAAGGTTTCGGTGGCGCGATAAGCGGGTTCGCTGGTGGGTCCATCGAGACTTTCTTCAAGCGCGAGCAGGCTCTGTGCAGCGGGTATGGCGGCCTGCGGCGAGTTGCGTCCGCGTTCCATATCGATGGTCAGCCGGAGGGGGTCTTCAAGCCAGCCGGTGTCGGGGCCGTGGGCCGTTTTGAGTGCAGCCTGATAGCGCGCGATTGCCGGCGGCACTTCGCCGGCACGCTGCTGCTCGATCAGAAACCGCGGATAGCTTTCGAGCGCGGCAAGCCACGGCGACATGGTTTCAGCCGACCAGCTTTGCGTCACTTCCGAGATATTGCGATACAGCTCGTCCGCCTGCACCGCAGATTTGACGCCGATGGAACTTGCCAGAGACGACGCCATGCGTCCCAGGACATCGCGGTCCCGCGCATTTGCGGATTGCGCGATCGCTTGCGTCACCAACGCGATTGCTTCCGCCGTATTTCCGGTATTCGCTGCCGACTGCGCCTTCTGCAGCGTGGGCTCAATGCGGACAACGTCGGGCGGCGGATCTCTCGGCTGGAACGTTTGAGAGGCTTCGTGCGAATACTCTTCGGCGCGTTTCGAGTCGCCCGCCAAGCCCGCCAGGTTCGCGAGCGACAGCAGAATATTTCCTTGCTCACCCGCGTTCAAACCGGGATGTGCCGCCAGATAGTCGGCCAGCAGCGTTTCCCCCAGGGCAGCGCGCTTGGTTGCTCCGAGATAATTCGCATAGCTGAGGGTAAGCTGCACCGCCGCAGTGCCGTTGTCGGCCGGCGGCGGAAACGCCTGATCGGCCGCTTCGGTGTGGCCGTTCTGATAGAGCAGCGTGGCCAAGCGCTGGCGCACTCCTGCGCTCTGCGCGGCCAGCTCTGGTTTGCCCGAGGCATCGAGGGCCGTGACTGCCTGTTGGAGCACCGCCGCGGCATCGTCGGGACGCTTCTGCTGCTCATAGACACTGGCCAGTGACTGCGCCGGGAAAAGCATCTGCTGGGGATCGGCTGCCGACTCTTCCATCTGCTTCTTGTAGATGGCCGCGGCTTGATCCAGCTCACCGTGCTGTTGGTAATATTGAGCCAGATTCCAGTTATCGGGCTGCGCGGGAAGCGCCTTTATCTTCGCCAGCACCGCGGCGGCCTGATCGTGGCGGCCTAGCCGTTGGTAGAGGTCGGCCAGCCGCGTATAAAGGGATGTCCGGTCCAGGGTAGGCGAATTCCCGGCGCCAAAAGGACCCATCGCTGCCCCGAGGCGCGATACTCCGGAGGAGGCAATGAAGGCCGCCCGGGTTTGCCCGGCAACCACCCATCCGGAAGTGGGCGCGGCTTTCCGGTCTTCAGTCGGAGGCGTCTGCTCGGCGGCGGCGACCGCCTGCTCCATGTAGGCGACGGCTTTCAGCAGATTCCGATCCCGCTCCCAGAAAGAAGCGAGGCTCACCAGCAGGGACACGCGCGCCGCACCCGACGCTTTGGCCGCTTGGGCACGCGCCGAGGCGCCTTCCAAAACCGCGCGGCTTTTGGCGCTCATGCCATCGCCGTCGTAAATTTGCGCGAGGGTCTCGGCGCGTCCGGCAAATAGCGGCTCGCCGGCGGGTTGGGTTGCGAGGAGGCCATTCATCGCCTCGCGCTGTGCGGTGGCCACATCGTATTGGCCCTTCTGGCGAGCTTGCCAGTAGGCTTGATTCGCGGCGTCGAAGGGATTCTCCTGGGGGGCTTGCGCGACGGCAATCGCCGAGCAAAGCACAAGGGCAGCTGGGCGGATCATGCGAGATTAGACTCCTCCTGGCCCGCGGGGGTTTCCTCAGAATCTGCGCGCCAGTGAGACATCTTCTCGAACAAAAGAGGGGACGGGAAGGTTGTAATTTGCTCAGGGGTGAGCCGGTACAATAGGACTGCGCGTGCATTAAGCGGTTGAGTTTATGAGGAGAGCACAATGAAATTATTGACCCGGTGGTCGTTGTGGGTAGGCGTGGCGGCCATCTTTGCCGGGGGTTCAGGGCACCTTGTGGAGGCAGCTCCGGCGATTCCGGATCCTTGCAAGCTCATCACTGCGGTTGAAGTCGAGCAGATTGCCGGACCTCTGAAGGGAGCTCCCAAGCCGGGCGATATCGCATCCGGCGATGTGTCCTGTGAATACAAGCCGGCCAAAACGGCGTGGATCAGCGTCCGCTTGCACGATGGCGAACTCAACTACTGGAAAACCAGAAACGGCGGCAAGAATCCGGTGGCACTGCCCGAATTCGGGAAAGACGCGTTCGTCAATCCTGATTTTGAAGGTTCCGCGGATTTGTATGCGAAGAAAGGGAGTCTGGTTTTGCGGGTAAGCGCGCCGAAGGGACCGATGGCGGTGGATATGATCAAGGCCATCGCGAAGAAGGCCCTGGCGCGTTTGTAGAGCCCGTAGAAGTGGGTGGACCTTAAGGGATTCGAACCCTTGAATTCTTCCATGCCATGGAAGCAAGGGGCTAGACCTCACTGATTCGGTCTGTCACACCGTCACCGCTTGCCGAAGACTTCTTTGAGCAGCGGGGTAATCTGAGCTGCCGGATTTGTGCGAATCTTTTTCTCCTCCTGGCCGAGCATGTAAAACAAGCCGTCCAAAGTCTTGTTCACAACATAGTCCGTGATGTCGAAACTCTGGCTCCGTCCGAAAGGCAATGACGGCATGCCTCCCATGAGTTGCTTATATTGCGTCACAACACCGGTGTCGGCCATCGCTGACTCCACTGTGGGCCGGAACGTCGCCGCAAGCTTCTGAGAAGTCTTCCCCTTGAAGTACTCCGTGGCCGAGGTATCTCCACCCGTTAGGAGCTTGCGGGCATCATCAAAGGTCATCTGCAACAGTGCATCCTTGAAAATGCTGCGTGCTGCCGGGGTGGCCTTTTCCGCAGCCCGGTTCATGCTTAACTCGAATTCATCAATCTTCGCCCCCATGCCCACCGCGCGCAGTCCTTTCTCAACGGTGCGGATTTTCTCAGGCAGGAGAATCTTGATGGCTTCGTTCTTGAAGAACCCGTTGGTGGTTCCGGTTAGATCTACTGCGTGGTCAGTACCGATCTGCAGGGCTTCTTTAAGCCCAGAGGCGGTCTTGGAGTCGCTCGGTTCGGCACGGTTACTCAGACCTTCGAAAATCTTGCCGAATTGGGCGTTGGCCGGTAACACCAGCACAAGGGCCAGCCAAAAGCTAGTTACCTTTGGGGACATAGCAACTTGACATGTGCACGTAAGAGGCCAAAGCCCGTCCGCCAAACACCTTCCGATGCAGGGGCACCTCGATTAGCGAACCGCCGGATCAATTGGCGTGCAATGCGGCCCCGCTACCGCGTTGGGCCTCCGTCGTCAGTCTGGCCACCGAAGATCGTTCGTCCATCAGTCATCGTCACCGACCTGGCGGCCGCGACGTTGGGGATTTCTTTTGCACGATAGCCTTGAACGACAAGGTGGTCGCCAACCTTTATGGTTTCTCGCGTCCAGCCCCGAAGCATTAGGGCACCCGGACTCCCCGTCTCCAGGCGCCAGTTGACTACCTTGCCGCTCTCATCTTTCACGTCCATATAAAAGTAGGTGTGTGGGTTTTGCCATTCAACTCCTGTAACCGACCCCGTCAAGATCACCGGCTTCCTTTGATCGAACTCCGCCATGAAGGAGTGGTGCGCAGAGATTGGCACTGCCACCAGTAAACCTCCGACCACGGACAACACAGCCAATTTCAAGTTCATCGCGGGCCGCCTCCCCTCCCAGGCCCACCGGGTCACAAGCACGAGCTGTGCCAAACTGTGCCGTTTCGGCTCCGCCAGTTTGTCGCTACGACAAGAACCAAGTAGCGAGGTTTGTGCGTCAAAGGACACAGTCTACTTGAGTGATTTGATGCACTTCAGTTATGTAGGAACGTATGCCAGATATCGGGAAAGAAGCGGGTAATGGAAGGATGGCCGGCCATCCGGACGCTATAGGTTCGCGTTCAGAGTGTGCCGTCCGTCTGCTGTGCCGTCCGCACCCCTGTTCCGTCCGTCCGCTATCTTTCGGCTGGCGCGGCGTGTATACTTTGCGCTGCACGATCCTGCCGTACGGATGCCTTCCCCGGGATCGGCCGGCTTGGCCGCGCGAGCGGCCTAATATTCACAGCACCAACAGCGCAAAATTTAGGCGCGTCCAAAGGAGAATTTTCCATGAAACGAATATTCGCCCTGACCTTGGCGATTGCCGCCCTGATGATGGGAACCATCATTGTGTCGGCGCAGCAGGGTCAGCGCATTGTCTACCAAACGGTGGGCTTCGCCAACGTCGCCGGAAATAACACGGCTGCCTACATCGATTTCCAAAAGAATACTGTCAGCAAGATCATTCAGGAACGGATGAAGACTGAGCAAATTCTTGGCTGGACGGTTTACCAGGTGATTTATCGCGGCCTTCCGGCGAGCGAATACAATTTCGCGACGGTCACCACGTTCTCGGGTCCGCCCACGCAGGCCGGCCCCGCAGTGGTCAAAACGGCGACGGGCATGACCGGCGCCGAGATTGGGGCAAAGTTCGGACCGCTCGCCACCAACGTCGGCAATATGCTGAATCGTGCGGAGGCCGGGACGAGCCCCGTTTCGCTGCAGGAAGGCAACGTTACTACCGTCGTAAGTTGGAAAATCACGCCGCAGCGTGGAGCCGACTACGGCCGCTACGTCCAGACCATGCTCCTGCCGTTGAATGCACAGGGAGTCAAAGACGGCCGCTTCCTAAGTTGGGGTGCTGGGCGCGTGGTCTCCCCGGGCGGCGCCGACGCTCCCTTTGACGCTATTACGGCCACAACCTACAAGGACCTGACCTCAGCCTTGCCATCTACGGCACCCGACCCCAGTCAGGGCCAAATGAATTTCATAAAGGTATTTCCGAACCAGAACTTTTCCGCTTTCGTGGACCAGGGGCGAGAGGTGCGTGGCAACGTGCGGACGCAAATGTTACGCGTCGTCACGAGCGTGCAACGGCCAACGACCTCGAGCTCCCGTTAGCCTAAACCCAGCCGTGGTAGCGGTCGCACCAGGTAGTGCCGCCGCCGCCACGACGGGATTGAAACTTCACGCCCACCAGCTTGGACGCAAGTCACCTTCTGCCGAGTTGTGAGGGCGGAGTACACAGCTGCGGCCAACGTTCTGCAAAATGACGCGTGTCCGCCAACCCAGGAGCGCTTACTTACCGATAGAGATACTACTGAACGGACTGACTCCGTCGATCGCAACTGTGACTTTGGCGACGGCTTCGGGAACGAAATACTTTCCCCAAGCCTCGATTGTGGATTTGGGCCGAATGGTGATGTACTGATTTGGCACGCCGTTCCGGGACCCAACGGGATGATTGTCAACGTCCCTGGTTATCGGAAACTTCACCCTGTTCAGCTCGTCCAGCAAGTAGGTATCGACGAGAAGCCGGTAGGGATCGATGCCGCCGGTACGCTGCTTGGTGAGCTGTTTGGGCTCACTACTCTCATTGCGGTAACGCCACCGCACGGTCACGACAGTAGGGGCTTCGGGAGATTCGCGTTTTACTCCTAACAACTCCACCTTGACTCCAGATTCATGGTCGCCAGACGCTAGGATCGCGACCTTGCCGCCTTGAAAGCCCCACGCCGTCATCGCGATCAATAGAGATGCGCCCGAAAAGCTGTACCAATGTGTCATCTTGAATCCCTTCTTTTGGGGAAGGATATCATAATCACCCGAGGCGAAAAGGACAGTCGGCCACTGCTGGTGGGGGAATTAAGAATGGCAAATTCTTCCGCGCCACAGCCGCCTTCCCTAATCATCAAAGGGAGCCAATCGCGGCAAATGCGTAACGCTATCCAGCCAACTTTCTAGAATAAGGGTCAGCTAGGGTTTTTTGGGCGCGTGGGATGGTGACAACCTGGCGATGCCTTCAATTCGCTTGCGCCAAATAGCGTTTACGCCGTAGTGTTGAGCTATTTCACCCTACAATCCCGCGACGCATCAACCAGAATGTAGGCGCTAAGAGCCTAACTCGTGTGTTCCTACGCACCCCGGAATGGCACGCAGGGTGCCCTGTCTCGGCGAGGGTGGCGGATTAACTTTGCCATCGCAAGTAAAATATTTGAAAGCTTGAGCAGCGCAACGGAGAACGAGTTTCCGTCAGTAGTCTGCTTAAGCGTTGCTCAGAAAGAGGTAAACAATATGCGACGACTAGTTTTCATGGGAACGACAGCGGCAGCTGCGTTTCTCGGCGCGTTTTTCGTGAGCAATATGGCCTATGCGGCTGACCGCCCCGTGACCGTAATGACCCAGAACATGGATGCCGGCACCGACCTGGGGTTCGCGCTGGCATATCTCAACACCAGCACTCCGACCGTGGGCATCGACCTCACCTACCAAGAGATCCTGCAAGGCAACTTCGCCGGCCGCGCGGCGATTTTGGCGCAGGAGATCGCCACCGCAAGACCGCACATGGTGTCGCTTCAAGAAGTGACCCTTTGGACCACGGGTCCGGACCCGTTTCACCAGACTCCCCTATTCGATCAGTTGCAACTGCTGGTTGACGACCTCGGCGGGCTGGGCGAAAACTATTCCGTGGTGGCGGTAAACGAGCTCACCAACATCGCACTCCCCATGAGCAGTGGCGTTTGGCTTGGATTTCTGGATCGTGACGTCGTTCTGGCGCGCCACGATGTTGCCCTCAGCGTCGCCAATGTCCACAAGGGCACTTACTCTTTGGAGCTGACCATCCCTAGCCCTCTCGGCAACATCCCAATCCCGCGGGGCTGGATTGCGGCAGATGTAACACTCGGTGGCAATACGTTTACGTTCGTCGAAACGCACCTGGAAAGCACCGTTGCTGGCCAGCCTCAGGTCAGTCTGCTGCAGGCGGCGCAGGCCCAGGAGCTCGCGGTGCTCTTTAGCGGCGCGCGGCACCTGGTTATTGCCGGTGATTTCAACTCAAACGCCACACATACGCCGCCCGAACAGACGCAGTCTGTAAAAGTAATGCTGGCAGCTGGGCTTACCGATACTTGGTCCGCACTCAAACATGGAAATCCTGGCTTCACTTGGCCTCTCTACGTGGAGGACCCGCTGGCCGCGCATCCCCGGGGTCCATTCGAACGAATCGATTTTATCTTTGAGCGTGGTTTAGCGGCTCAGTCAGTGGACCGTATTGGCTGGACGGGCCCGCATGCGTCCGATCACGCAGGAGTGGTTGCGGACCTGGGCTTCTGAGTTTGCGGTTGCCCAAGGGAGAAGTGATCAAAGTGCCGGGTCAATGTAAGTTTGCTATTAGCGCGATTCTATGTTGTTCATGTGCGCTTGCGCAAAATACAGATCTTGAACACGGGAGAATCGAGATTCGCGGATCTGGCGGGGGCATACGGGCGGGAAATTTTCACGTAAGCCAACCTGCGTTCGCCGCGGGAGTGGAAGCTGCCATCGGACTCAACCGCATCGTGGCAGTCACGGGCACTTATTCTTTCGATCGCCTCTACGACCGACCTGATATCTTTCAATCCAGGGTCGTCCATGAATTCATGGGCGGGTTCCGCTTTTCAATCCCCAATCACAGCCGTATCACACCCTATGGAGCCGTAAGCGGCGGCGGCGTGGTCTTAGTTGACACTCCCGAGTTCTTCGATCACCTCATCACTGCCAGTCTGGGCGGTCCTGGCCTCGCTAGTTCAAGTTCAGATTGAGATCATGAGACTAGTTTTCGATTGCGATTGGGTACGCATTTTAGTGGTGGGCCCGACAGAACTCGAATCTGTGACCTCCTGCGTGTCAAGCAGGCGCTCTAACCAACTGAGCTACGGGCCCCGGGACCCCCAATATATCATGCGGGGTGTGAAAATCCGAAAACGCGGCGCCGAGAAAATCGGCGGGCTCCCCGGTTTCCGCCATCGACTAAACTTGCGTGCGCAGCCCTCAAGTAAACTAGGAGTTGCGTGTCCCACCTCGCGCTACTCCTGCTTGTACTTGGCGTCGCCAACGGTTTCCAGTCCGTTTCGCCTTCTCCGGACGGATCGGCAGCGGACCTGGCGCGAACCATTCGCGAAACAGGACTCGATCCCTCCGAATGCTACCGCGTTCGGGATCTCAGCTTCGTCAAAGACGACATCAAGCTGTATTTGAATGACGGCTATCTGATTTTTTCGAAGCCTGTCCTGGGACAGCGGCTGTCAGCGGTGTTCACAACCGATGTCGAAGGCGGCGACGGCGAGGCGATCGTGATTCCGCCGACGCGCAGCGAGCGGCAATCGCTCGCGGGCTTCACGCAGTCGCCTAATCTGGACGAGCACTTCCGCGCCGTGCTCATGATTTCGACCGAGGGCTCCGTGGCGCGCTTGCTGCAGAGCCTGGAACACGAAGCGGGCGCGAAGAAGGCTCCCGAAATGGGGACAGTGCTGGCCGGGCAATGGGGACCGGTGGTCAACAACATCTCCGGCCCGATGCAAATGCGTCTGGTCGAGGACTTATGGTCCGCGCGAGCCAGCGAAACGGGGATGGTATTTTTCGCGGTGAGCGGCAAGAACCTGGGCAACTTCGATATTCTCTCCGACGCCCGCGCCAACCACCGCATGATGGTGCGCCAGCACGTGGAGCGCGAAGGACGCGACGACTTCGATGTGTGGACGGATTTCATCCCGCGGAAATTCTCACGTGAGAATCCCAACGCGCAGGGCACCCCCGCGGCACAGGAGTTCAAACTGTCTCACTATCGCATTCATACGGAAATCGCCAGCGATTTGGCGGTAGAGGCTGTGACGCGCGTGACTCTGCGGACGGGACGCAACGCCGTACGGGTGTTTCCCTTTGAAATGGCGAGGGCCATGCAAGTGAACGCGGTGCGGATCGACGGCATGCCAGCCGAGTTGGTGCGCGACGAATCGCAACGGGGGCGCATCACCGGTAATGGCGAAGAGTTCGAGTTCCTGGCGGTGGCGCCGGCCGAGCTGGCGCCGGACAGCGAACACGAATTCGAATTCGAGCATCAGGGTAACGTGATCGCGACGCGCGGTGATGGGGTTTACTTTGTGAGCGCGCGTGGTTCCTGGTATCCGCATATGGCGGGGCAGTTCGCCACCTTCGATCTCACCTTCCACTATCCCAAGCGCCTGACGCTGGTGGCAGGCGGCGATCCGGTGGAGGAGCGCGTTGATGGCGACTGGCGCATCACGCGCCGCAACATGACGGTGGCCATCGCCGCCGCGGGGTTCAACCTGGGCGTGTACGAGAAGGTCACGGGCACCGCAGCGGGCGTGAGCTTTGAAGTGTATGGAAACCGGAACCTGGAGCAATCCTTGCGCCCGCCGGTGGTGTTTTCGACTCCTGACGTAAGCACCGCACCCGCCGGGTTGATTCGACCCCGCGTGCCGCGCGCACCCGAGACGCCGCTGCCGGTGGCCGTCCCGCCCGATCCGGTGGCGAGATTACGGACTGTGGCGAGCGATGTCGCGGCGTCGCTCGAGTTTTTCAGCGGACTGTTCGGGCCTCCGGTGATGAAGACGCTGACGGTGGCGCCGATCCCGGGCACGTTCGGGCAGGGGTTTCCAGGGTTGGTATACCTATCTACCTTTGCCTACATCGATCCGCTTTCGCGGCCCGCGGCTTTACGCAACGCGCGCGAACAGGTTTTTTTCTCTGACTTGATGGTGCCGCATGAAGTGGCCCACCAGTGGTGGGGCAGCATCATTGAGTCACGGCGGATAGAGGACGAATGGCTGCTCGAAGCACTGGCAAACTATTCTTCCTTGCTGTGGCTGGAAAAAAAGAAGGGCGCGAGGGAAGTGGCGAGCGTGCTCGAGTCCTACCGCACCGAGTTATTGAGCAAGGACGCGGACGGAGCGGTGTATGAATCGGCCGGCCCTATCATATGGGGAGAACGGCTCGCCGGGTGGCCGAGTAACGGCGCATGGCGGGTGATCAGCTACGGCAAGGGCACCTGGATTTTGCACATGCTGCGCCGGCGCATCGGCGATGACGCGTTCTTCAAACTGTTGGCCGAACTGCGGCGGCGCTACGAGTTCAAGTCGGTCACCACAGCCGATTTCGAGGCACTGGCGCGTGAGCTGCGGCCGAAGGGTATGACTCCCGAAGTGATCGATACGTTCTTCGACAATTGGGTGTATTCCACCGGCATTCCCGTGCTGAAACTGCGCTACACGGTGAAGGGAGTGGCGCCTGCCGTGAAGCTTTCCGGGACCGTGGGGCAGTCCGGCGCAAGCGATGACTTTGCGCTGGATACGCCGGTGGAGGTGCAGTTCGCCAAGGGCCCTCCGCAAACGATCTGGGTCCGGACGGCGGGCGATGAACGGAGTTTTACGGCGAACCTGCGGCAGGTCCCAACGCGCGTGGTGATTCCGGACGAAGTTTTGAAGAAGGTGAAGTGAAACACGCCGACAACTCTTGATCGCGCTGCCGGCTGCGACCGCCACTAGCAGGGTCCTCAAGATGCGCGGCATTCGATGCCCCGTCATTAAATAGAACCCAGGGGGCCGGAATGCGACAATAGTAACTGGAAATGGTTTCCTACGGCATTTACTACGCGCTGGGGTTGTGCGCAGCAGGAGTCGTGGTGACGTGGCTGTTAAGCTGGCCGTTCGCCATTCCGTTTTACTTGCTGGCGGCGTTTTGTTTGAACTTTTTTCGCGACCCAGACCGCGAGGTTCCGGTGGGTCCGTACGCGGTATCTCCGGCCGATGGACGAGTCATGGCGGTGAAAACGGACGACGCAGGTGGGCATCGCATTAGTATTTTCCTGAACGTCTTCGACGTGCATGTAAACCGTACGCCCATCGGCGGGAGGGTTGCGTGCGTAACCTATAAGAAGGGTCGGTTTCTAGTGGCTAGCAAGGAAGATGCGAGCGCGGCCAATGAGCAGAACGTGATTACGGTGGATGGCGTGATCGACGGGCATCCGACGCGCGTTGTATTTAAACAGATCGCCGGGCTGATTGCGCGGCGCCTTCTATGTTATGTGCAGGCGGGCAGCGTCGTCGAAGCTGGCCAGCGCATCGGCCTGATGAAATTCGGCTCGCGCATGGATGTGTTTTTAGGACCGGAATGGGAAGTGCTAGTGAAAGCCGGGCAGCGGGTGACCGGCGGATCGGGCATACTGGCCCGCTTTAAAGGAGCCGCATGATCAAGCAGAGCTGGCGTGACCGACTGATCGATCCGCGATCGCCCGATCGCCGTCCACGGCGCGCGGCATACGCTTTGCCGACGATGTTTACGGCCGGCAATGTGTTTCTGGGTTTCTACGCGCTGATTGAGAGCTTTCAGGCTTCGATGGCGATGATCAACGACGCAGCCTCTGCGCCGCATCATTTTCAGAATGCCGCTGTGGCGATTGGATGGTCAGTATTTCTGGACGGCTTGGACGGACGCATCGCGCGCCTGACCAACACCGTGAGCGATTTTGGCCGCGAAATGGATTCGCTGGCCGATTCGATGAGCTTCGGCATAGCACCCGCGGTGCTGGCGTTTTTCTGGGGCGTGCAATTTGTCGATCCTTCGGTGGACGCCAGGATTCTTGAATACCTGCGTGACGCCGGCTACTTTGTGGCCTTCCTGTTTCTGTTGTGCGGGGCGGCGCGGCTCGCGCGCTTCAACATCCAGAAAAACCCCATCCCGAAAAATCCCGGGCGTCCGGACCGCAAATATTTCGTGGGCCTGCCCATTCCGGCGGCGGCTGCGGCGGTGGCCGCGGTGATCTACGCGGCAGGGAGCGAGCCGATCCATTATTGGATTATTTCGGCGTTGTGGCTGGCGCTGCTGGGGCTGCTGTCGTTCCTGATGGTGAGCACCTGGCGTTATCCCAGCTTCAAGGATCTAAGCCTCACGCATCCGCGCTCGCCGCTCACGATTGTTCTGATGGGCGTCCTCATTTTCCTGGTGTGGAATTTCTCGAAGCCGGTGCTGCTGGTGCTGGCGATCAGTTACGTCGGCGTTGGTATCGCCATTCGCATCGGAGGCAGCATACGGCGGCGTTTGCGGCCGCAAGCGGAGCCTCCGCAGGAACCGGAGCACCAAGTTGGCTGAGAAGATGGCGCGTTCGCGAGTGGCGTTAGTCGGTGGCGATTCACTTCTGGCCAAGGAAGTACGCGAGTTGTTGGAATCGTCGAAGCCCGCGCCGCATATCGAATTGATTTCGGCCGCCGCTGAAAACGCCAGCATGCTGGGCGTGGACGACGAGGAAGTGCTGGCGCTGGTGCCGCTGACGGCACAGAGCCTGGCGGGGTCGAAGGTGGCGTTTCTGGCCGGATCGGAGGCGTCCAGCCGGCGAGCTCTCAAACTCAATCCGGCTGATGGGCCGGTTCTTATCGATTTGACCGGAGCCCTCGAAGAGCAGCCGCACGCCCGCCTGCGGGCTCCTTCGGCGGAGCCTACGCGTTCCCTGCCTGAGCCCGGCTTGATTCCGGTGATCGCGCATCCGGCGGCGATTGCCTGCGCGATGCTGCTGGCGGGGTTGGCAAGAATTGGCAACGTGCGCAGGTCCATCATTCATGTGTTCGAGCCGGCCAGCGAGCGCGGCAAGAAGGGTTTGGATGAACTGCGGCAGCAGACCGTGGGGGTCTTGTCGTTCCAGAAATTGAAGATGGATGTGTTCGACGCGCAGTTGGGTTTCAACTTATTGGCGCGCTACGGAGAGGAGGCGGAAGAGCCACTCGAAGGCGTGGAGGAGCGCATCCTGCGCCATATCGCATCGTTGCTGGCGTTGTATCCGGCGATTCCGATGCCGTCGCTTCGGCTGATCCAGGCGCCGGTGTTCCACGGTCATAGCTTTTCCGTATGGGTGGAGTTTGAAGAAAATCCCGGCGCGGTGGCGCTGGCCGAAGGGCTGGCCGCGGCGGGTTTCGACGTACGCTCCGACGATCCGCCCACCAACGTCAGCATCGCCGGAATGAGCGGGCTGAGCGTGGGCGCGATTGCGGTCGACCCTAATCAAGCGCGGGCGTGTTGGATGTGGATGGTGTCTGACAACCTGCGGCTATCCGCCGAAAATGCGCTGGCGGTGGCAAAAGGATTCCTGCGATGAGAGCAGCTGCGATATGCGCCGTCCTGCTGGCCTCCTCTTGCGGGTACCATACCGGTGGGCACGCCGATCTGGTTCCGAAGACCGTTCACACGATTGCGATTCCGGCGTTCACCAACCAGACTACACGCTACAAACTTACGGACCAGTTGCCGGAAGCCATCGCGCGTGAATTCATCTCCCGCACGCGCTACCGCATCGTGGCCGACCCCAGCGCCGCGGACGCGGTTCTCACTGGCAGTGTTCTGACCTATACTTCGTTTCCCACGGTTTTCGATCCCACTACCGGCCGTGCCAGCACGGTTGAAGTGCACGTGACTATGCGGCTGGATTTGGTGGAACGTACCAGCGGCAAGACGCTCTACACGCGGCCGAACTTCGAAATGCGCGAGCGCTATCAGATTTCGATTGATCCTGCCGCGTTTTTCGAAGAGAGCGACGCCGCTCTGGCGCGCGCCAGCCAACAGACGGCGCAACAAGTGGTTTCCTCGATTCTGGAAAACTTTTAGCATGACGATCCAGGCCCGCTTGCTATCGCGCGCGGTTCCGTGCGGCTGTCCGTTGACACTATCGGAACCGCGACCAAAGGGAACGGAGCCCAAATGACGCCCGATCAATTCCTGGCCAGTCTTGAAAAGAACGGAGCCGCCCCGGTGTACCTGTTCCTGGGCCCGGAGCCGTATCAGCGCGAGCGTTGCCGGCGGGCGTTGCTGGACGCTGTGCTGGGCAATGCGCCTGAAGATCGGGACAGCGGGTTGACACGGGTGGATCTGAGTGAGGTTCCGCTGGCGGCGGCGCTCGATGACGCTCGCGCGCTGTCGTTATTCGCATCGCAGCGCGTGATTTGGATCGGCAGCGCCGAAGCAGTGTTGCCGCGTGGGCGGGCGGCGGCGGAATCAGACGAGACCGGCGAAGCGGGCGACGCAGATCAGCTCTCTGCCTATCTGCGCGAGCCTACGCCGGGAACAGTAGTGGTTCTCGAATCGAGCCGCTACGGCTTCGAAGGCGAAGACAAAGCCAGGCTCGAGCGTATCCAGAAGTACTTTGCGGCGATACCGGCGCAGGTCGAGTTCCGCCCGTTTTCGCCCGAGGCCGCACGGTCGCTGGCACAGGCGTTGGCAAAACAGGTGGGGTTGCAGTTGGGACTGGCGGAGCTGGCGCTACTGCTCGACGCCACCGGCGGCGACGCGTCGCGTATCGCGGTTGAAATCGAGAAACTGCACTTGTTCACCGGCGGCTCGCGCAAAGTGACGGCGGACGATATCGCCGCGCTGGTGCCGGACGCGCAAGCCACCACCATCTTCGCGCTGGTCGCCGCACTGGGGCGCGGCGACCGCACGCGCGCCCTCGAAACTCTGGATACGCTGGCGCGCGAAGGCGAGTACATGCCACTGGCTTTAACCTTCCTGGCGACCCAGTTCCGCACGGCGCTGGCGGCGCGCGAGGCGGGCTTACGCAATGCGGGCCAGATTCAAGCCCACTTCAGCAAGCTGGGAGCGCGCATGTGGCCGGAGCGCGCACGGCAGATCGAGCAGACGGTAGGTGCATTTTCGAAAGGGAAGTTGGAGCGTGCGGTAGGGAAATTGTTTGAAGCGGACCGCGCGCTTCGCGACGCGCGGCCCGATGACCGGATTGTAATGGAAGAGTTGATCTTGGCGCTGACCGCAGCCTAGTTCGCCTTCAGGTCCGCGTAAACCTGGCCGACGAAGCGGTCTTCCGTCATGCCCACGTCCTTGATCCGGGAAGCGAACTCAGACGCCGGCTTGGCCGCAATCACTTCCTCTTGGCTCTTGCCCTGTTTAATCAGGTCCGCCACTTTCTTGTGGACCGCAATGACGACATCGCGATGCGCCATCACAGCGCTGCGATCGACCATCGCTCCGTGACCCGGAACAATGCGTGTGTTGGGGCCGGAGAGCGCGATCACGCGCGACAGGCCGTCTTCGAGTCCGCGCAACGAGCCGCCGTTGGCGCGATCGATGTTGGGGAACTGCACCGAGCGGTAAAAGTCGCCGGTCATGATCACGTCGGCGTTCACGAACTGAATGATACTGTCGCCGTCGGTATGCGCGCGCGGAATCGCGATCACGTGGACCTCTTCGCCATCCATATTGAACGTCAGGTTCCCGTTGTAGGTGAGCAAAGGCAGTCCCGCGGCGGGCATGGGAGTGCCCGGCTGCCCGTTAGCACCTGGATTGGGATGCGCCAGGCGATTGCGCAACTCGGGACGCGAGATGATGGTGACGCCCATTTTGCCGAAGTTCTCGTCGCCGCCGGTGTGATCGCCGTGCACGTGCGTATTGATCATGAACTTGATCGGCGCGCCGCCGGAAATCTCTTTAATCTTCGCCGCGATCTTGCCGCTGAGCGGCGCGAACTGGCTGTCCACCATAAACACGCCATCGGGGCCGGTGAGCACGCCAATGGTGCCGCCCTGGCCTTCGAGCGTATAGAAATTATCGGCCAGCTTGGTGGACTTGATCTCGACCTTGGAAAAGTCCGGCTGTCCCTGCGCTTGCGCGAACACGGCCGTTGCGGCCAACGCAGCCAGCGCGAAATACCAACGTTGTATTGTCATGTTAATTCCCTCCATCGTCCAGGTATCATAACAGTTCATGCCCATGCGGATACAGGCACCCCCCGCGAAGGCTGCGACGCTGACCCCGGCGTTGGTGATGACGTTCGCGGTAGGCTGCGGGCTGGCCGTGGGCAACATTTATTACGCGCAGCCGCTCACGCGCGTCATCGGCCGGGAATTCCACGTCGGCGACGCACAGTCCGGCACCATCGTGACGCTGACGCAACTGGGTTACGTGTGCGGACTGTTCCTGTTGGCCCCTTTAGGCGATTTGCTCGAAAACCGGCGGACCATCACCGTCATCTTTTCAGGCGCGGTGATCTCGGCGCTGGCGATGGTGTCCGTCAAATCTTTTGCGGCGCTCCTGGCGGCGGCATTCGCACTCGGCTTCACCAGCGTGATCGCGCAAATGTTGGTGCCGTTCGCGGCCCATCTGGCGCCGCCCGAGAAGCGCGGACAGATCGTAGGCAAAGTGATGAGCGGTCTCTTGATGGGCATCCTGCTCGCGCGCGCATTCGCCGGAGTCGTGTCGGGAGCCTTCGGCTGGCGAACCGTATACATCGCGTCCGCGACTTTGGTGGCGGCCATGATCGTGATTCTGCGCCTCCGCCTTCCCCAACGCGAGCCAACGTTGCAGCAGAGTTACGGATCGTTGATCTTATCGCTAGCAAATGTCTTTCGAACGCAACCGGTGTTGCGGCGGCGCGGCATCTATCAGGCTTGCATGCTGGCGTCGTTCAGCATTTTTTGGACCAGTATCACGTTCCTGCTCTCCGGCGCGAGGTGGCACTTCTCACAAACACAAATCGGACTGTTCGCGCTGGCGGGCGCGGTGGGCGCGCTGTTTACTTCCTTTGCCGGACATTGGGCCGACCGCGGATATGGCCGCTGGATCACCTGCGTCGCATTGCTGCTGGCGATCGGAGCGTTGGCATTGACGCTGCTTGAAAATCAATTGTGGGCTCTGGTGGGTGGGGCGATCTTGCTGGATCTTGCCGTGAATTCCAACCTGGTTACGGGTCAACAGGCTATTTACGAGTTGAACGCGGCGGAGCGCAGCCGCATCAACACTTTGTTCATCGCCATGTTCATGAGCGGCGCCGCCACCGGCTCGGCGCTGGCCGGGCTGGCTTACAGCCGCGGCGGATGGCCGGCGGTGGTCATGACAGGCGCGGCTTTTCCAGGGGTTGCGTTCTTGTACTGGCTCACCGAGGCGTGACGCGTTTAAGCGACTAACGTACCGGTTTGCGACGTGTCATAGCCGGCCAGCACTTCCAGTTTTCGGCGTAGCGTGGCGCGCTGCAGGACATCCAGGAATGCTTTGACCGCGGGCAGGTCGGCAGTGCGCTTGCGCATCACCAGGTCGTAGCGCTCGCTGCGCAACGGAAGGAAGTCGAGTCCAAAAGTCTGCGCCGCGGAACGGGTTGCCAGGCACACGTCGGCGTCGCCCGATATCACGCAATACGCAGCCGCCAGGTGTCCGAAGGCGATCCGCTCGTAGCCCTGAACCTTCTGCGCATCCATGCCGGCTTTCTCGAGAAGTTTGTCCAGCAGGCCGCGGCTTCCCGAACCGGGCTCGCGATTCACGAACTTTATGTTTTTGCGGGCCAGATCCTCGACCTTCCGCACGCCCTTGGGATTTCCGGCGGCGATGACTAATCCCTCTTCCCAGCGCGCAAACGTGACCACACTAAAATCCTCACCGGAAATTGTTTACGGATGTAGGGAAGATTATATTCTCCCGTCTTCGGATCTTCCAGATGCGAGCCGGCGATGTGAACTTTGCCTTCGCTGAGCCAACTGAGCGCCAGCTTGCTGGAGGCAGCGGCTGAGACCACTTCCACGCCGCTGATCTTCTCCACCATTCTCGAAAGCAGGCCCGTAGCGGGATCGCACCCCGCCAAAACCAGGCGCTTCTGCGCGGCTTCTTCTTTGCAAACACAAGCAAGTCTGCGCGGCCGTTCGTCCGGCCGGCGCGTTGGATGATGCCGTCGGCCTCCGGCATGTAATAAGGAGAGGCGCTCACCGGTACGCTGATCCAGCGCGTTCCGATCTGACAGATGCGGACGGGCTGGCCCTTCGCGGGCGTCTCCGCGCTCAGCAACTCAGTGGCGAGAGACGCAGGCGACTTCTGCGCGCCCTCTTGCAGCGAGAACAGCTCGTCCACCGTCACTTCCAATTCGCGCGCGAGGTTCAAAGCGACTTCGGTGTTGGGAACGTAGGTGCCTGCCTCGATGGCGTAAATCGTTTGCCGGCTGACGTGCACGCGGCGCGCCAGATCCGACGCGCCCACACCTCTGCTCTTGCGAATCTGAGCGAGGCGATTTTCGACGTGTGGCTTCAAGGCAGTTACTTCCTAAGCTGAAC
>CAVXEM010000048.1:0-36162 GCA_963760575.1 Bryobacterales bacterium | reverse complement strand
TGGTGGGCCCGACAGAACTCGAATCTGTGACCTCCTGCGTGTCAAGCAGGCGCTCTAACCAACTGAGCTACGGGCCCCGGGACCCCCAATATATCATGCGGGGTGTGAAAATCCGAAAACGCGGCGCCGAGAAAATCGGCGGGCTCCCCGGTTTCCGCCATCGACTAAACTTGCGTGCGCAGCCCTCAAGTAAACTAGGAGTTGCGTGTCCCACCTCGCGCTACTCCTGCTTGTACTTGGCGTCGCCAACGGTTTCCAGTCCGTTTCGCCTTCTCCGGACGGATCGGCAGCGGACCTGGCGCGAACCATTCGCGAAACAGGACTCGATCCCTCCGAATGCTACCGCGTTCGGGATCTCAGCTTCGTCAAAGACGACATCAAGCTGTATTTGAATGACGGCTATCTGATTTTTTCGAAGCCTGTCCTGGGACAGCGGCTGTCAGCGGTGTTCACAACCGATGTCGAAGGCGGCGACGGCGAGGCGATCGTGATTCCGCCGACGCGCAGCGAGCGGCAATCGCTCGCGGGCTTCACGCAGTCGCCTAATCTGGACGAGCACTTCCGCGCCGTGCTCATGATTTCGACCGAGGGCTCCGTGGCGCGCTTGCTGCAGAGCCTGGAACACGAAGCGGGCGCGAAGAAGGCTCCCGAAATGGGGACAGTGCTGGCCGGGCAATGGGGACCGGTGGTCAACAACATCTCCGGCCCGATGCAAATGCGTCTGGTCGAGGACTTATGGTCCGCGCGAGCCAGCGAAACGGGGATGGTATTTTTCGCGGTGAGCGGCAAGAACCTGGGCAACTTCGATATTCTCTCCGACGCCCGCGCCAACCACCGCATGATGGTGCGCCAGCACGTGGAGCGCGAAGGACGCGACGACTTCGATGTGTGGACGGATTTCATCCCGCGGAAATTCTCACGTGAGAATCCCAACGCGCAGGGCACCCCCGCGGCACAGGAGTTCAAACTGTCTCACTATCGCATTCATACGGAAATCGCCAGCGATTTGGCGGTAGAGGCTGTGACGCGCGTGACTCTGCGGACGGGACGCAACGCCGTACGGGTGTTTCCCTTTGAAATGGCGAGGGCCATGCAAGTGAACGCGGTGCGGATCGACGGCATGCCAGCCGAGTTGGTGCGCGACGAATCGCAACGGGGGCGCATCACCGGTAATGGCGAAGAGTTCGAGTTCCTGGCGGTGGCGCCGGCCGAGCTGGCGCCGGACAGCGAACACGAATTCGAATTCGAGCATCAGGGTAACGTGATCGCGACGCGCGGTGATGGGGTTTACTTTGTGAGCGCGCGTGGTTCCTGGTATCCGCATATGGCGGGGCAGTTCGCCACCTTCGATCTCACCTTCCACTATCCCAAGCGCCTGACGCTGGTGGCAGGCGGCGATCCGGTGGAGGAGCGCGTTGATGGCGACTGGCGCATCACGCGCCGCAACATGACGGTGGCCATCGCCGCCGCGGGGTTCAACCTGGGCGTGTACGAGAAGGTCACGGGCACCGCAGCGGGCGTGAGCTTTGAAGTGTATGGAAACCGGAACCTGGAGCAATCCTTGCGCCCGCCGGTGGTGTTTTCGACTCCTGACGTAAGCACCGCACCCGCCGGGTTGATTCGACCCCGCGTGCCGCGCGCACCCGAGACGCCGCTGCCGGTGGCCGTCCCGCCCGATCCGGTGGCGAGATTACGGACTGTGGCGAGCGATGTCGCGGCGTCGCTCGAGTTTTTCAGCGGACTGTTCGGGCCTCCGGTGATGAAGACGCTGACGGTGGCGCCGATCCCGGGCACGTTCGGGCAGGGGTTTCCAGGGTTGGTATACCTATCTACCTTTGCCTACATCGATCCGCTTTCGCGGCCCGCGGCTTTACGCAACGCGCGCGAACAGGTTTTTTTCTCTGACTTGATGGTGCCGCATGAAGTGGCCCACCAGTGGTGGGGCAGCATCATTGAGTCACGGCGAATAGAGGACGAATGGCTGCTCGAAGCACTGGCAAACTATTCTTCCTTGCTGTGGCTGGAAAAAAAGAAGGGCGCGAGGGAAGTGGCGAGCGTGCTCGAGTCCTACCGCACCGAGTTATTGAGCAAGGACGCGGACGGAGCGGTGTATGAATCGGCCGGCCCTATCATATGGGGAGAACGGCTCGCCGGGTGGCCGAGTAACGGCGCATGGCGGGTGATCAGCTACGGCAAGGGCACCTGGATTTTGCACATGCTGCGCCGGCGCATCGGCGATGACGCGTTCTTCAAACTGTTGGCCGAACTGCGGCGGCGCTACGAGTTCAAGTCGGTCACCACAGCCGATTTCGAGGCACTGGCGCGTGAGCTGCGGCCGAAGGGTATGACTCCCGAAGTGATCGATACGTTCTTCGACAATTGGGTGTATTCCACCGGCATTCCCGTGCTGAAACTGCGCTACACGGTGAAGGGAGTGGCGCCTGCCGTGAAGCTTTCCGGGACCGTGGGGCAGTCCGGCGCAAGCGATGACTTTGCGCTGGATACGCCGGTGGAGGTGCAGTTCGCCAAGGGCCCTCCGCAAACGATCTGGGTCCGGACGGCGGGCGATGAACGGAGTTTTACGGCGAACCTGCGGCAGGTCCCAACGCGCGTGGTGATTCCGGACGAAGTTTTGAAGAAGGTGAAGTGAAACACGCCGACAACTCTTGATCGCGCTGCCGGCTGCGACCGCCACTAGCAGGGTCCTCAAGATGCGCGGCATTCGATGCCCCGTCATTAAATAGAACCCAGGGGGCCGGAATGCGACAATAGTAACTGGAAATGGTTTCCTACGGCATTTACTACGCGCTGGGGTTGTGCGCAGCAGGAGTCGTGGTGACGTGGCTGTTAAGCTGGCCGTTCGCCATTCCGTTTTACTTGCTGGCGGCGTTTTGTTTGAACTTTTTTCGCGACCCAGACCGCGAGGTTCCGGTGGGTCCGTACGCGGTATCTCCGGCCGATGGACGAGTCATGGCGGTGAAAACGGACGACGCAGGTGGGCATCGCATTAGTATTTTCCTGAACGTCTTCGACGTGCATGTAAACCGTACGCCCATCGGCGGGAGGGTTGCGTGCGTAACCTATAAGAAGGGTCGGTTTCTAGTGGCTAGCAAGGAAGATGCGAGCGCGGCCAATGAGCAGAACGTGATTACGGTGGATGGCGTGATCGACGGGCATCCGACGCGCGTTGTATTTAAACAGATCGCCGGGCTGATTGCGCGGCGCCTTCTATGTTATGTGCAGGCGGGCAGCGTCGTCGAAGCTGGCCAGCGCATCGGCCTGATGAAATTCGGCTCGCGCATGGATGTGTTTTTAGGACCGGAATGGGAAGTGCTAGTGAAAGCCGGGCAGCGGGTGACCGGCGGATCGGGCATACTGGCCCGCTTTAAAGGAGCCGCATGATCAAGCAGAGCTGGCGTGACCGACTGATCGATCCGCGATCGCCCGATCGCCGTCCACGGCGCGCGGCATACGCTTTGCCGACGATGTTTACGGCCGGCAATGTGTTTCTGGGTTTCTACGCGCTGATTGAGAGCTTTCAGGCTTCGATGGCGATGATCAACGACGCAGCCTCTGCGCCGCATCATTTTCAGAATGCCGCTGTGGCGATTGGATGGTCAGTATTTCTGGACGGCTTGGACGGACGCATCGCGCGCCTGACCAACACCGTGAGCGATTTTGGCCGCGAAATGGATTCGCTGGCCGATTCGATGAGCTTCGGCATAGCACCCGCGGTGCTGGCGTTTTTCTGGGGCGTGCAATTTGTCGATCCTTCGGTGGACGCCAGGATTCTTGAATACCTGCGTGACGCCGGCTACTTTGTGGCCTTCCTGTTTCTGTTGTGCGGGGCGGCGCGGCTCGCGCGCTTCAACATCCAGAAAAACCCCATCCCGAAAAATCCCGGGCGGCCGGACCGCAAATATTTCGTGGGCCTGCCCATTCCGGCGGCGGCTGCGGCGGTGGCCGCGGTGATCTACGCGGCAGGGAGCGAGCCGATCCATTATTGGATTATTTCGGCGTTGTGGCTGGCGCTGCTGGGGCTGCTGTCGTTCCTGATGGTGAGCACCTGGCGTTATCCCAGCTTCAAGGATCTAAGCCTCACGCATCCGCGCTCGCCGCTCACGATTGTTCTGATGGGCGTCCTCATTTTCCTGGTGTGGAATTTCTCGAAGCCGGTGCTGCTGGTGCTGGCGGTCAGTTACGTCGGCGTCGGCATCGCCATTCGCATCGGAGGCAGCATACGGCGGCGTTTGCGGCCGCAAGCGGAGCCTCCGCAGGAACCGGAGCACCAAGTTGGCTGAGAAAATGACGCGTTCGCGAGTGGCGTTAGTCGGTGGCGATTCACTTCTGGCTAAGGAAGTACGCGAGTTGTTGGAAGCGTCGAAGCCCGCGCCGCATATCGAATTGATTTCGGCCGCCGCTGAAAACGCCAGCATGCTGGGCGTGGACGATGAGGAAGTGCTGGCGCTGGTGCCGCTGACGGCGCAGAGCCTGGCGGGGTCGAAGGTGGCGTTTCTGGCGGGATCGGAGGCGTCCAGCCGGCGAGCTCTCAAACTCAATCCGGCTGATGGGCCGGTTCTTATCGATTTGACCGGAGCCCTCGAAGAGCAGCCGCATGCGCGCCTGCGGGCTCCTTCGGCGGAGCCTACGCGTTCCCTGCCTGAGCCCGGCTTGATTCCGGTGATCGCGCATCCGGCGGCGATTGCCTGCGCGATGTTGCTGGCGGGGTTGGCAAGAATTGGCAACGTGCGCAGGTCCATCATTCATGTGTTCGAGCCGGCTAGCGAGCGCGGCAAGAAGGGTTTGGATGAACTGCGGCAGCAGACCGTGGGGGTCTTGTCGTTCCAGAAATTGAAGATGGATGTGTTCGACGCGCAGTTGGGTTTCAACTTATTGGCGCGCTACGGAGAGGAGGCGGAAGAGCCACTCGAAGGCGTGGAGGAGCGCATCCTGCGCCATATCGCATCGTTGCTGGCGTTGTATCCGGCGATTCCGATGCCGTCGCTTCGGCTGATCCAGGCGCCGGTGTTCCACGGTCATAGCTTTTCCGTATGGGTGGAGTTTGAAGAAAATCCCGGCGCGGTGGCGCTGGCCGAAGGGCTGGCCGCGGCGGGTTTCGACGTACGCTCCGACGATCCGCCCACCAACGTCAGCATCGCCGGAATGAGCGGGCTGAGTGTGGGCGCGATTGCGGTCGACCCTAATCAAGCGCGGGCGTGTTGGATGTGGATGGTGTCTGACAACCTGCGGCTATCCGCCGAAAATGCGCTGGCGGTGGCAAAAGGGTTCCTGCGATGAGAGCAGCTGCGATATGCGCCGTCCTGCTGGCGTCCTCTTGCGGGTACCATACCGGTGGGCACGCGGATCTGGTTCCGAAGACCGTTCACACGATTGCGATTCCGGCGTTCACCAACCAGACTACACGCTACAAACTTACGGACCAGTTGCCGGAAGCCATCGCGCGTGAATTCATCTCCCGCACGCGCTACCGCATCGTGGCCGACCCCAGCGCCGCGGACGCGGTTCTCACTGGCAGTGTTCTGACCTATACTTCGTTTCCCACGGTTTTCGATCCCACTACCGGCCGTGCCAGCACGGTTGAAGTGCACGTGACTATGCGGCTGGATTTGGTGGAACGTACCAGCGGCAAGACGCTCTACACGCGGCCGAACTTCGAAATGCGCGAGCGCTATCAGATTTCGATTGATCCTGCCGCGTTTTTCGAAGAGAGCGACGCCGCTCTGGCGCGCGCCAGCCAACAGACGGCGCAACAAGTGGTTTCCTCGATTCTGGAAAACTTTTAGCATGACGATCCAGGCCCGCTTGCTATCGCGCGCGGTTCCGTGCGGCTGTCCGTTGACACTATCGGAACCGCGACCAAAGGGAACGGAGCCCAAATGACGCCCGATCAATTCCTGGCCAGTCTTGAAAAGAACGGAGCCGCCCCGGTGTACCTGTTCCTGGGCCCGGAGCCGTATCAGCGCGAGCGTTGCCGGCGGGCGTTGCTGGACGCTGTGCTGGGCAATGCGCCTGAAGATCGGGACAGCGGGTTGACACGGGTGGATCTGAGTGAGGTTCCGCTGGCGGCGGCGCTCGATGACGCTCGCGCGCTGTCGTTATTCGCATCGCAGCGCGTGATTTGGATCGGCAGCGCCGAAGCAGTGTTGCCGCGTGGGCGGGCGGCGGCGGAATCAGACGAGACCGGCGAAGCGGGCGACGCAGATCAGCTCTCTGCCTATCTGCGCGAGCCTACGCCGGGAACAGTAGTGGTTCTCGAATCGAGCCGCTACGGCTTCGAAGGCGAAGACAAAGCCAGGCTCGATCGTATCCAGAAATACTTTGCGGCGATACCGGCGCAGGTCGAGTTCCGCCCGTTTTCGCCCGAGGCTGCGCGGTCTCTGGCACAGGCGTTGGCCAAACAGGCGGGGTTGCAGTTGGGACTGGCGGAGCTGGCGCTACTGCTCGACGCCACCGGCGGCGACGCGTCGCGTATCGCGGTTGAAATCGAGAAACTGCACTTGTTCACCGGCGGCTCGCGCAAAGTGACGGCGGACGATATCGCCGCGCTGGTGCCGGACGCGCAAGCCACCACCATCTTCGCGCTGGTCGCCGCACTGGGGCGCGGCGACCGCACGCGCGCCCTCGAAACTCTGGATACGCTGGCGCGCGAAGGCGAGTACATGCCACTGGCTTTAACCTTCCTGGCGACCCAGTTCCGCACGGCGCTGGCGGCGCGCGAGGCGGGCTTACGCAACGCGGGCCAGATTCAAGCCCACTTCAGCAAGCTGGGAGCGCGCATGTGGCCGGAGCGCGCAAGGCAGATCGAGCAGACGGTAGGTGCATTTTCGAAAGGGAAGTTAGAGCGTGCGGTAGGGAAACTGTTTGAAGCGGACCGCGCGCTTCGCGACGCGCGGCCCGATGACCGGATTGTAATGGAAGAGTTGATCTTGGCGCTGACCGCGGCCTGAGCAACGCCGCTAATTCGCCTTCAGTTCCGCGTAAACCTGGCCGACGAAGCGGTCTTCCGTCATGCCCACGTCCTTGATCCGGGAAGCGAACTCAGACGCCGGCTTGGCCGCAATCACTTCTTCTTGGCTCTTGCCCTGTTTAATCAGGTCCGCCACTTTCTTGTGGACCGCAATGACGACATCGCGATGCGCCATCACAGCGCTGCGATCGACCATCGCTCCGTGACCCGGAACAATGCGTGTGTTGGGGCCGGAGAGCGCGATCACGCGCGACAGGCCGTCTTCGAGTCCGCGCAACGAGCCGCCGTTGGCGCGATCGATGTTGGGGAACTGCACGGAGCGGTAAAAATCGCCGGTCATGATCACGTCGGCGTTCACAAACTGAATGATACTGTCGCCGTCGGTATGCGCGCGCGGAATCGCGATCACGTGGACCTCTTCGCCATCCATATTGAACGTCAGGTTCCCGTTGTAGGTGAGCAAAGGCAGTCCCGCGGCGGGCATGGGAGTGCCCGGCTGCCCGTTAGCACCTGGATTGGGATGCGCCAGGCGATTGCGCAACTCGGGACGCGAGATGATGGTGACGCCCATTTTGCCGAAGTTCTCGTCGCCGCCGGTGTGATCGCCGTGCACGTGCGTATTGATCATGAACTTGATCGGCGCGCCGCCGGAAATCTCCTTAATCTTCGCCGCGATCTTGCCGCTGAGCGGCGCGAACTGGCTGTCGACCATAAACACGCCATCGGAGCCGGTGAGCACGCCAATGGTGCCGCCCTGGCCTTCGAGCGTATAGAAATTATCGGCGAGCTTGGTGGACTTGATCTCGACCTTGGAAAAGTCCGGCTGTCCCTGCGCTTGCGCGAACACGGCCGTTGCGGCCAACGCAGCCAGCGCGAAATACCAACGTTGTATTGTCATGTTAATTCCCTCCATCGTCCAGGTATCATAACAGTTCATGCCCATGCGGATACAGGCACCCCCTGCAAAGCCTGCGCCGCTCACCCCGGCGTTGGTGATGACGTTCGCGGTGGGCTGCGGGCTGGCCGTCGGCAACATCTACTACGCGCAGCCGCTCACGCGCGTCATCGGCCGGGAATTCCACGTGGGCGACGCGCAGTCCGGCACCATCGTGACGCTGACGCAACTGGGTTACGTGTGCGGACTGTTCCTGTTGGCCCCTTTAGGCGATTTGCTCGAAAACCGGCGGACCATCACCGTCATCTTTTCAGGCGCGGTGATCTCGGCGCTGGCGATGGTGTCCGTCACATCTTTTGCGGCGCTCCTGGCGGCGGCATTCGCACTCGGCTTCACCAGCGTGATCGCGCAAATGTTGGTGCCGTTCGCGGCCCATCTGGCGCCGCCCGAGAAGCGCGGACAGATCGTAGGCAAAGTGATGAGCGGTCTCTTGATGGGCATCCTGCTCGCGCGCGCATTCGCCGGAGTCGTGTCGGGAGCCTTCGGCTGGCGAACCGTATACATCGCGTCCGCGACTTTGGTGGCGGCCATGATCGTGATTCTGCGCCTCCGCCTTCCCCAACGCGAGCCAACGTTGCAGCAGAGTTACGGATCGTTGATCTTATCGCTAGCAAATGTCTTTCGAACGCAACCGGTGTTGCGGCGGCGCGGCATCTATCAGGCTTGCATGCTGGCGTCGTTCAGCATTTTTTGGACCAGTATCACGTTCCTGCTTTCCGGCGCGAGGTGGCACTTCTCACAAACACAAATCGGACTGTTCGCGCTGGCGGGCGCGGTGGGCGCGCTGTTTACTTCCGTGGCAGGACATTGGGCCGACCGCGGATATGGCCGCTGGATCACCTGCGTCGCATTGCTGCTGGCGATCGGAGCGTTGGCATTGACGCTGCTTGAAAATCAATTGTGGGCTCTGGTGGGTGGGGCGATCTTGCTGGATCTTGCCGTGAATTCCAACCTGGTTACGGGTCAACAGGCTATTTACGAGTTGAACGCGGCGGAGCGCAGCCGCATCAACACTTTGTTCATCGCCATGTTCATGAGCGGCGCCGCCACCGGCTCGGCGCTGGCCGGGCTGGCTTACAGCCGCGGCGGATGGCCGGCGGTGGTCATGACAGGCGCGGCTTTTCCAGGGGTTGCGTTCTTGTACTGGCTCACCGAGGCGTGACGCGTTTAAGCGACTAACGTACCGGTTTGCGACGTGTCATAGCCGGCCAGCACTTCCAGTTTTCGGCGTAGCGTGGCGCGCTGCAAGACATCCAGGAATGCTTTGACAGCGGGCAGGTCGGCAGTGCGCTTGCGCATCACCAGGTCGTAGCGCTCGCTGCGCAACGGAAGGAAGTCGAGTCCAAAAGTCTGCGCCGCGGAACGGGTTGCCAGGCACACGTCAGCGTCCCCCGATATCACGCAATACGCAGCCGCCAGGTGTCCGAAGGCGATCCGCTCGTAGCCCTGAACCTTCTGCGCATCCATGCCGGCTTTCTCGAGAAGTTTGTCCAGCAAGCCGCGGCTTCCTGAACCGGGCTCGCGATTCACGAACTTTATGTTTTTGCGGGCCAGATCCTCGATCTTCCGCACGCCCTTGGGATTTCCAGCAGCGATGACTAATCCCTCTTCCCAGCGCGCAAACGTGACCACACTAAAATCCTCACCAGGAAATTGTTTACGGATGTAGGGAAGATTATATTCTCCCGTCTTCGGATCTTCCAGATGCGAGCCGGCGATGTGAACTTTGCCTTCGCTGAGCCAGCTGAGCGCCAGCTTGCTGGAGGCAGCGGCTGAGACCACTTCCACGCCGCTGATCTTCTCCACCATTCTCGAAAGAAGGCCGGTAGCGGGATCGCACCCCGCCAAAACCAGGCGCTTCTGCGCGGCTTCTTCTTTTGCAAACACAAGCAAGTCTGCGCGGCCGTTCGTCCGGCCGGCGCGTTGGATGATGCCGTCGGCCTCCGGCATGTAATAAGGAGATGCGCTCACCGGTACGCTGATCCAGCGCGTTCCGATCTGACAGATGCGGACGGGCTGGCCCTTCGCGGGCGTCTCCGCGCTCAGCAACTCAGAGGCGAGAGACGCAGGCGACTTCTGCGCGCCCTCTTGCAGCGAGAACAGCTCGTCCACCGTCACTTCCAATTCGCGCGCGAGGTTCAAAGCGACTTCGGTGTTGGGAACGTAGGTGCCTGCCTCGATGGCGTAAATCGTTTGCCGGCTGACGTGCACGCGGCGCGCCAGATCCGACGCGCCCACACCTCTGCTCTTGCGAATCTGAGCGAGGCGATTTTCGACGTGTGGCTTCAAGGCAGTTACTTCCTAAGCTGAACGACTGCGAGCCTCGTCAGCATGCGAACCGATCGAGCCGCGGGTTTATCTTTTGGGACCACCAGGCGGAACCGGCCTTGGGCGCCGGACAGCGGTTTTCCACCCACCGTATCGGCCAAGAGAATTTCATTGTCGATGAACGACGGATCGAGTTCGCCGAGCGAGAACACAACCTGATAACCATCCTGGGCTTCGGCAAGCACATAGCCCGCCAGCGCCTTGCCTCGGAGCTGGTTGCCTTGTGGCACACCGGCCATTTTTAACACGTCATGAAGCCAAACGCCCTCGTAAACCGTCTCCATTCCGTTGTTCGACACGCGAACAGTCGCTCGCGGCATTTTCGCGAGATCGTCAACAGACAGTGTCAACGGCTGCTTAACGTCTCCCACGACCTGGATCGCCGGCGGCGCGTCCTGCGCGCCCAGAAGACCGGCCGCGAGCAACCCGAAAACCAGAGCGCGTCGTGTATACATGACTACCTCACATTGTAGGCCCTGAGTCGACTAGAAGTGGACTTTGGCGGCCAGCTCAAAGTCCCGGGGATTACCCGCGCTGGTGATCGAGCCGAATGCACCGCTGCAGCAAGCCGTCCCATTAGGATCGTTCAAGGGTGTCGTATTGCTCACATTAAAGACCTCCGCGCGGAATTCGATCGCGACCTGTTCGTTCACCCGGAACGTCTTACCAATCATCAAATCGGCATTTTGCAGTCCCGGCCCCCGCACCGGATTGCGCGTAGCGTTTCCGAGTGTGAACGGCGCCGGTAATGCAAATGCGCTGGTGTTGAACCACTGCGCCACGCTGCGCACGGCCGGCGTGTTCGGATTCGCAATCAAGTTGGGCCTTTGAACACCGAATCCCAGGCTTGAAAGCGTATTGGTTGCCAGCGAGACCGTGACCATATCGCCCGCCTGCACGCGAACCAATCCAGCGATTTGCCAACCCGAAATTTTCCACAGCCGCGGGATCTGGTAAATCCACCCCGCTGAGAAGACGTGCGGAATATCGCCGTTCGAAAGCGAGCGTTCCCCCCGCAGATTGTTTGCGTCCGCCACTCCGGTGTTCAGCACGGGCCCCGTAAAAATAGTGTTGGAGAAAACGGCCGAGGCGTCGTCGAGCAGCTTGGAGAAGGTGTAAGCCGCGGTGAAGGTCAGGCCGTGACTGAGCCGCTTTTCGACCTTGGCTTGCAGCGCATTGTAACTCGAGTTGCCGATATTGTTGCGGAACAGAGCCACGCTGGTGAATCGCGGATAGGGACGCAGCAACTGCTGTTGCGCGATGGTAGCGCCGCCGAGGGAGGACGAGGCGGGGATCACGCCCAAGAAGGGGTTGGGAACTTTAACGTTGAGAGCCGAACCCAGCGCGAGATCCGTGTCGGGCAATTGATTGATGTTTGGATCCGGTATACCGAGATGCGTATTCTTCGATCCCAGGTAGCCGATCTCGAAGTTCAGATTTGCCCCCAGCGTCTTTTGTATCGTGAAATTCCATTGCTGCGAATAGCCCGAAGGAGTGTTGCGGTCCGTGCTGAAAACTCCCTGACCCAGCCCGGAATTCGGGTTGGGCGGGGTGACGGTCACCGTGGGCCCGTTCGCCAGCGTAAACGCAGGATGAATGTTGTCTTGCGATTGCAATCCCGCCGTTTGCACGAACGGAAATTGCGGGAACGTGAAGGGAGTGGTGATGCCGCTTTGCTCAAACCAGATCATACCGTAGCCGGCGCGCAACACGGTGGAGTCTCCTATGCGATAAGCTAAACCGGCGCGCGGACCGAAGTCGCAACAATCCAGATTGCGCCCTGTCTTGGGAAAATCCAGCACCTGGGTTTGCAGATTAAAGACAGCCCCCTGGCCGTTCACCTCGGTGGATGGGAAGTTGAGCGTGTAACGCGTCCCCAAATTGAGTTCCAGCTTATTGGTGACGCGCCACTCATCGCCTACAAAAAACTCCGCTATATGCGCGCGCTCCTGCAGCGCCCGCTTCTGGATATCAATCGTAAAGGCGTTGACCTGCCCCAGCAGCAAAGATGCGATGGCGTTGCCGGTGCCCGACGTATTGAAGGTAAACGCCCCCGTGGGATTCGGAGGATTGACTACATCCAACGCCTCGCGACGCAAGTCGACTCCAAACTTGAGGGTGTGGCGGCCGCGCACCATCGAAAACGTGTCCAGATATTCCGTAACGGAAGTGGTGAAGTCGCTGTTAGCGCCGTTGCTCGGGCCGATTTGCTGAAACCCGGCCACTTGAAATGTCGGCAGCACCGAAGAGAACGAATTCGACGGCAAACCAGGCACGGCGATGTCGCCGTTTTGCAGGGTAGTTTGGTTGAGGCTTCGCCGCGTGTATCCGAAACGCGCCTGATTGAGAGTCGTAGGCGAAACGGTCCAATCGTACTCGCTGGAGATGCCGTCGGCATGTGTTAGCGCGTGTCCCGTGACTCCCGACGAAATCGTTCCACTGCCATCGGGTAACGGCGTCACTGGCGTGTCGTCGTCCTGCAAATGTGAATAGCGCACAAACACACGATTCCGCGCGTTGAAGTAGTGATCGACGCGCCCATCGAGCTGATCCTGATTATCCGGCTCGACGCCCGTCCGAACGAAATTGTTGGCGTTGTTCGGCGTGCCAAAAAGATTGGCGTGCGGGTAGTGAGCCAGAATCAGCTTGGCGATAGGATCGAATTGGGTTTGTGGAATGGTGTTGTTCGCGAAGTTACTCTTAAAGTCGCTGGCGGGGTCCTTGATCGCGCTTGTAAAAATACCGTTGCGCTGCGCATCCGTCGGCACTGTGCTGAAGCGCGTGATGCCGGTGCGCAAGCGCGTGCCCTGCCAATCGGTGAAGAAAAAGGTCTGGTTCTTTCGAATGGGGCCGCCGACCGCCAGCCCGTATTGATTGCGGCGGAACTCGGGCCTCGGCCCTTGCTGCGCGAAAAAGTTCCTCGCGTTCAGGTCTTCATTGCGGAAGAATTCAAAAAGGGTTCCATGAAATTGATTCCCGCCGGATTTGCCGATGACCATGATCGTGCCTCCGTTGGAGCGCCCATACTCGGGCGAATAGGCGTTGATGTTCAGCTTGAATTCCTCGATACCGTCGATGATCGGAAAGTAAGCCACCTGGCCCGGTTCCGGCTGCAGCACGCTGATGCCGTCATACAAATACTCGCTGGTACGCGGACGGCTGCCATTGATGCGCGGCAACAGCGAGCCTCCGCCGGGCAGCGCGACGCCCGGTGACAGCGCCACCAGCGGAATAAAATTGCGGCCGTCAAGGGGCAGCGTCACGACCTTGGTCTGGTCGACGGCGTAACTCACCGCCCCGCTGGCGGCTTGCAGCAAGGGAGCTTCTCCGGTCACCTCCACTGTTTCCGAGGCCTGCCCGATTTGCAACTTCAAGCTCAGCTCGGTCTGGTCCCCGATGCGCAGGGTCAAGCCCGCTTGGTGTAAGGTGCGGAAACCCGTGGCTTCCACGGTCAGTGTGTAAGACCCAACCGGCAACCCCAGTAAGTGATACGCACCATGTTCATCGGACGTAGTTGTAAAGCGATCCTGAGTGTCCTGGTATTGCGCTTCTACCTTGGCGCCGGAAATCGCCAGCCCAGTCGGGTCCTGAACGATACCGAACAGTTCCGCCCGTCCGGCTTGTCCGAAGGAGATCGCCGACGCCAGCAACAAACTGCATGAAGAGAAAACCAAACGTTTTGTGGACATAGTGTCGTGAAAAAAGAATAGTGTTATATTAACACGACTCGGAGGGGTGCTGTAGCGTACACGATACAACCTATAATGAACGCTACAGGCTCATGCTCTTGCGACGTATCGCTTGGCTTCTCGGGACAGTCGTGCTGTTGGGATCTTGCGCTACGCAGCGCGGCCCGGAGCCTGTAAATGGTGCCCTGACAGTCGCTGCCGCCGCCAATCTGACAGCCGTTTTCAGCGAGGTGGGCCAGGCGTTCCAAGCGCGAACCGGCGTGGCTGTGGTCTTCAGCTATGGCGCTACCGCACAACTCGCCCAGCAAATAGACAACGGAGCCCCCTTCGATCTCTTCGCCGCGGCGGATACCAAACACGTAGACGATCTGGTTTTGACCCGGAAGCTGGTTGGCGAGAGCCGCAGGGTCTACGCCCTAGGTCAACTCGCATTGTGGATCCCTAGCGCGGAACAAAATGAGTTTCGGGAGTTGAAGGATCTGGTCACGCCCCAGATCCGCTTCATCGCCATCGCCCAACCGGAGCTGGCGCCGTACGGCTTCGCCGCCGTGGAGGCTCTCAAGAACGCCCACCTTTGGGACAGGGTGCAGTCAAAGATTGTCTACGCAAATAGTGTCAACATGGCCAAGCAACTGGCGGCGTCCGGAAATGCCGAAGCTGCCTTCACGGCCTATTCGCTAGTCCTCAACGAGCGGGGAACGGTTCTGAAGATCGATCCTCATCTATACCGTCCCCTCGATCAAGCGATGGCGATCGTCGCTTCATCAGCGCGAATCGAAGAGGCGAAGAAGTTTCAGTCGTTCCTCGCAGGGCCCGAGGGCAGGGCGATTCTCACCAAAAGCGGGTACCTGGTTCCTGAATTACAGCCAAAGCCCAGTGACAGGTATGACGGGTTTACCCGTCACTCTATAAACTTCTTGTGGATCGGCGGAATTTCGCTCGTTGGTTTTTTGCTTCTAGAATCTATGTGCAGGTAATTGACGACGGAGCCTCTGATTCCCGCGAAAGCACCTAGGCAGCAAGCTGCAAACGCAAAGTAGGACCACGTTGAGGGTTCTGGGATGATGGTCGCTTCTACGCCATGCCCGAAAACATATGTATTGCCAGGGACGTCAGCGGTGTAGTTGATGGAACCGGTAGCGAATCCGGTGTCCGTTTCGCTGTGGAACATCGTGTGTGACGAATCGAACAGGGAAAAGTTCAACGTGACGGAAAATAGGTCCAGACTGTAAGTGCCTGGCCCGGTAACTATCGGCGGCGACGATATCAGTTGTTCGGTGACGCCAACAAGTGCGAATGGCACTCCTGGCGAAGGCCCGCTGAGAGTAGGAGAAGAATAAAAGAACCCGTTGTAGAGTACGCCACCGGCACCCCCGCCAATGGTAAATCCGGGAATCGGGGGCTGGAAAGGAGGAAAGCCATTAAATATGAACAGTCCTGTGTCCGTGTCGGTTACCGTGGCGGCGAAATTATCGCCCGAAACGGTTGCAGACGCAGTTGACCCGGACAAGGAAAAACTGCCGGACGTGATGGTGCCGCCCTGTGCGCTGCACGCAAATCCCGCTACCAATATGACGAGTACTCCGCGAACAAACCTTTTCATTGTGAGTCCTCCAGACCGGGATAGAGCCATCATAGGGATGGTTTTTGTCTAACTTCCGTTTCCTCAAAATTCCGTAAAAGCTAGGACGTGGAGTGCCTTGCCTGGCACGGATGGCGTAAAATCGCACCGGCGCCCACACGATTACGAGTCCGAGGATCGCGAGCGCGGCTGCGGTGGGGGCCTCATCTACGAAAGGCACCCAAGGCATTGGTCAGAATCTAAGATGATCCAGGCCATCCATGCCTCATCGTAGCGCTATTTGTCAGTCAAATTATTTATACCTAAAGGCTCATACTTGCGCTTCCGATTTGGGGGGGCTGAGTGGTATTCGTGTTGAAGAACGGGACCGAAAGCTCGAAGGCGGTACTTGTACCATGCTAGAGTAGGTGGAGTGACCCCCTTCAGGTACTGTCGCTCCTTCGTGAATCGTTCGATAAAGTTATCGAGCCGAGGAACTGAGGCAAGCGTGCAAACGCCTGTTGATTCGTTGTAAGTCATTCATTTATCGGGCCGTGGCGCAGCCTGGCTAGCGCGCTTGCTTGGGGTGCAAGAGGTCCCGGGTTCAAATCCCGGCGGCCCGACCAAAGTCTGCAAAGACTTACAGCCACTAAACTTTCTCGACTCTCCCTTCCCTACTCAAAGCCGGCGTGACGACGCTAACCTGCGCCGCAGTTCGACCGTTTGCCGGCGGTGGCAGAGGAGGCACAGGGTGCGCAGGTTGTCCAGAGTCGCACTCTCCGCCGCCTTCGACGACGGCCAGGATATGATCGGCGTCCCACAGGCTCTTCCGGTTCAGCCGCTTGAGCCCCCATTTGGCGAGAAGCCTCAGCCGGTGGGTACCACGGGAGCGCCGCAGCTCAGCATACGCAGCGCGCGTGTCGATCCGGCAGATCGCGCAAATGCCCCGGTCCCGCTGCAGAACCTGCTCGCGAAGGTAACCGGGGTCGGAGCGCAGTCGCCATTCGTGCACGCACCAATCCGAACAAAACGTAAAGCGCCGCGCCGGGACTTCGAGGCTGCACCAGCGGCACAACGTCCGGCCGTTAGTCCCTTTCGGGAGCGCGGCGCGATCGGCGAAGCCGCCACGCATGGTTCGGAAAGTGCTTAACGAGTGTCACAACATATTCAGCATAAATTGTTTTATACAGGTTTTTGGGACAGGAACGAATTTGCGATATATACTTGGCGAAGATGAAAACCTTGTTTGTGATCTTCGGCTGTATACTGGCGCTGGGCGCTGGCCTCGCCGCGCAGGAAAAACGCGGCGGCGGACGCGGCTTCGGGCAACCGGAGGGCGCGCGCCAAGTCACCGTGACGGCAATCCCGGGAGTAGTGGCACAGGGCGCCCAATGGACGCTGGCTTGGCAGGGGACCGATAACGCCGATGGAATAATCGCTTCTAGCGATGGCGGATTGCTATTCGCGCAGGAGCAGCCAAATCGCATCAGCAAGCTCGACAACAACGACAAAGCTGCTGTCTTCCAGGAGAACACACACGGCGCCGGGGCTCTGTCGATCGACGCAAAGGGCCGGCTTCTGGCAGTGCAACGAACCTGTACCGATCCCGGCCGGAAAGGACCTCCATGCACTGAGGCAACCGCAGTAGCCGTGTTAGCACCGGAAAACAAGGTGCTGGCGGACAACTTCGACGGCAAGAGCCTGGGGCGTCTGAATGACCTGATCGCGGACAAAAAGGGAGGCGTGTATTTCAACGGTGCAGGCACCTATTATGTAACTCGCGACGGCAAAGTTAGCAGCATCGGCGAGAATATACGCACCAACGGAATCACTTTGAGCCGCGACGAGAAGACGCTGTACGTGACCAACGGCGGGACGCTTGTGGCGTTCGATGTCGAGGCGGATGGCTCCGTGAAAAACCAGCGCGATTTCGCCAAGTTGGAAGCAGGTGGCAACGGAGACGGCATGGCTATCGACGCCGAGGGACGGCTCTACGTAACCTCCGGTCCCGGCGTGCAGGTGCTGAGCGCGGACGGAAAATACCTGGGCTTGATCCCGACGCCGCGCAGCGTGATCAGCGTGGCATTTTCTGGAAAAGATAAGAAGACGTTGTATGTGGTCGGCAGCGGAGCGCTGGGGCCGGATGGGAAAGAGTTCCGCACGCCCGACGGCGTCCGCAATAACGCCAAGACGATTTACCGAATTCCGATGCTGGCGCAAGGGTTTAAGGGCCGAGTCAAGTAACAAGGAGAATCCATGATCAGACGACGTGATTTCTTCGGAGTTGGTGCTGGGGCGGCTGCCACGATCGCGATGCTGAATGCGGCGCAAGCTCCCTCAGCGCAGAAAATTCCCTGGTGGGCGGCGCGGCCCGGAAAGGGCGGAGTGGGGAAACCGGAGGCGATTGACATGCACGCCCACTGGTCTCCAGAGCCCTATAACAAGGTTTTGGCCGACTTGGGACAGCCTCTCGCCAATCCCTATCCGCTCGACTACGATCTCGATAAGCGCCGTCAGTGGATGGACGACCATGGCGACCTGATGCATTGCCTCACCCTCTCCGGCGCCATGCCCTGGCAAAGAGTTTCAGCGCAGCAAGGTGCGCATCTCGCGCAGGTCATCAACGACACCGGTATCCAGGTCCACCAAAAATATCCCGACCGCTTTGTCATCGCCGCCGAACTGCCGATTCGCGATTCCGAACTTGCCTTGAAGGAGTTAAACCGCGTGGCCGGGCAGCCCGGCGTGCGCGCCGTCCACCTGCCGGATTCCATCGAAAAGCAGGATTACATATTCGAGCCGGGCTTTGCGCCGGTTCTGGCGCGCATTCAGGAACTAAACTATCCGATCATCTTTCACCAGATGGATGGCGTGGTCAACACGTTCGGCGGCAGCAGGACGGTGGGGCCTCCGCCGCTTGCGGCCGGGATCGACGCCCCCATCGAACACACGTTTCTCGCGAGCAAATTCATTTATACCGGCACGCTCGACAAGTATCCAAACCTGCAAATCGTCCTGCCGCATGCAGGCGGCGCCTTCCCTTACCTGGCCGGACGCGTCGAGCATTTCCTGTTCCATATGACCGACCATGGAACCTCGATCCAACACCCTTTCCGCGACTACTTACGCCGCTTCCATTACGACTATCTGATTTATTATCCCGAGGCGCTCCGCTTCCTCATCGGCCTGGTTGGATCGGACCGCATCGTCGTCGGCACGGACAACTTCGCCGCAAAGGACGTCGAATATCCGTCAGCAGTCCTCGATCAGTTCAACTTCGCACCCCTGGATCGCGAGCGCATCTTGAAAGGCAACGCGATGCGGCTGCTCCACCTATAAGCGGCCGTTGTCCTTTAGGAACGTGCCGTCTTGAAGTTCGCGGAACGCCTGCCGGAGTTGCTCCTGGGTGTTCATCACGATCGGGCCTTGCCACGCCACCGGCTCCTGCAATGGCTTGCCGGAGACCAGCAGAAAGCGGATGCCGTCCTCGCCGGCCTCCACCTCCACTTCATCGCCGCGGTCGAACAGGATCAGCGAACGGTTGTCTGCAAGCGTCGGCGCCTTCACTTCCAGCGCACCCGCGCGCTCCGTCGGAACCGCCTGCGGACCGGATGCGTTGGAAAACTTCCCGCTGCCCTCGAAAACGTAGGCGAACGCATGGCGCGTAGTCTCCACCGGCAAGGTTTTCCGCCGCCCCGCCGGCACCGTCACATCGAGATAAATAGGATCGGCCGCAACCCCGTCCACCGGCCCCTTCATTCCCCAAAAACTTCCGCACACGACACGAACGTGCGTGCCATCGTCGTCGGTGAGCGCGGGCACGTCCGGCCCCTTGACCTCTTGATAACGCGGCTCCGTCATCTTAAGCGACGCCGGGAGATTTCCCCATAACTGGAAGCCGTGCATCCGGCCCAGTTGGTCGCCCTTGGGCATCTCCTGATGAATAATTCCCCGCCCTGCCGTCATCCACTGCACGTCGCCGGCGCCAATGACGCCGCGGTTTCCGATGCTGTCGCCGTGTTCAACAGTCTCCCGCGAGCACATAAGTGATGGTCTCGATCCCGCGATGCGGATGCCATGGGAATCCCGCCAGATAATCCGCCGGAACGTCGTTACGGAAGTCGTCGAGAAGCAGGAATGGGTCGAAGTCGGAAGTGTTGCCGAATCCGAAAGCACGCCGGAGATGCACCCCCGCGCCTTCGAGTGTCGGTTTGGATTTTACAAGCCTGTGGACGGGTCTGATGGACATGGAACAGCCTTTACCGAAAGTGTACCGCGGACGCTAGCGTGTGAGCTCTCGCACGCCGTCCGCACTCGCCGCGAACACGCGTGAAGTCATCCCTAAGAACAGCCCGTGTTCCACCACGCCAACCACTCCGTCGAGCGCCGCTCCCAGCGCTGCCGGAGAAAGTTTGCCGATCCAGTGTGCAATCGACAATATAGTGACCGCCCTCGCTCACAAACGGCTTCGCCGCCGCCGCTTTTCCTGAGCGTCGGCAACGCGCCCAGCTTCCGCAGTTTGTGCGCTGTAGCCTCCCAGCCGAAAGGAACCACCTCGACCGGTAGCACACTTCGCCCTAGCCGCTCCACCAGCTTCGATTCGTCCACTACGATTACAAAACGATCGCTCACACTCGCCACGATTTTCTCGCGAAGCAATGCCCCGCCCCGGCCTTTGATCAAGTCCAGATTGTGAATGTCGACCTCATCCGCGCCATCGATGGTTAAGTCGACTCGCCTGTCTTCGGTCAACTCCCCCAACGGTATGCCCAGAAAGCGAGCCTGCGCAGCAGTCTGTTCGGATGTCGGAATACCCAGAATTTTGAGACCCGCCCGCACGCGCGTCCCAATCGCTTCGACCGCGAATTTCGCGGTGGAACCCGTTCCCAGCCCCACCACCATGCCATCTTCGATTAAGGTCGCCGCAGCTTCCCCCGCCGCGCGTTTTAACGAATCGACATCGTCATCAAGTGCGAGCCGTAACAGCCGCTTCCCGGTGCGACTCGGTCAAGAACTCAAGCGCCACTGCAACGCCGCCCTTGCGATGAGGAACGCCCGCGATTTCCAAACCCATCTCCACGCCGCTAAGCGCTCCGGCGAGCATCAGGTCGTTAAAGTCACCCAGGTGTCCGATGCGAAATACCTTGTTGTTCAACTTGCCCAGGCCCGTGCCGAGCGGCATGTTGAAGCGATCGAGAATCACTTTGCGCAGCTCGTCCGCCGAATGTCCCGCCGGCGTATAAACCGCCGTCACCGAGTTGCTGAATTCCTTAGGATCTAATGCGACATTTTCCAGCCCCCACGCACTCACGGCGCGCCGCGTCGCCTCGCCCAGACGCTGGTGCCGCGCGAACACGTTCTGCAACCCTTCCTCGCGCAGCATCTGCAAAGATTCTTTCAATCCGTAAAGCAGATTGGTAGCGGGCGTGTAAGGGAAGAAACCGTTTACGTTCTGCGAGAGCATAGGCTCCCATTCCCAGTACGATCGCGGAAGCTTGGCCGACTTCGACGCCGCCAGCGCCTTCTCGCTAATCGCATTGAATCCGAGACCCGGCGGCAGCATCAACCCTTTCTGCGAGCCGCCAACCGTAACGTCCACGCCCCATTCGTCGTGACGCATGTCAATGGACGCGAGCGAAGAAATGGCATCCACTAGCAGCAGCGCCGGATGCTTCGCGCGGTCGATCGCGGCGCGAACCGCCGCAACCGAGCTAGTGACGCCCGACGAAGTCTCGTTTTGCACCACACACACGGCCTTGATCTGGTGGTTGCGATCGTCGTTCAGTTTCGCTTCGACTACTTTCGGATCCACGCCGTGGCGCCAGTCGGTTTGCACCACTTCGACATTCAGACCCAGCTTCTGGGCGACTTGAATCCACAGCGCCGCGAACTGGCCGACTTCGAACATCAGAATCTTGTCGCCGGGCGAGAGCGTGTTGGTTAACGCGCCTTCCCAGGCCCCCGATCCCGAAGAGGGAAAGATGACAACTTTTCCCGAGGTTTGGAAGATCTCTTTGATGCCCTCCAGGACCTCGAGTCCCAGGCGCCCAAACTCCGGCCCGCGATGATCGATGGTAGGCCGTGACATGGCCCGCAAGACCCGCTCCGGAACATTGGTAGGACCAGGAAGTTGAACGAATTGGCGACCGCTTATATATGACATTTGCTTACCCGAACCTCATTGTACATCTTGCCATAGTAAGATCTACCCATGAGGCAGCATGGAGGCAGCATGAAACCCGCACTCGCCGGAACCTTGTTAGCAGCGTTTGGCCTGGCCTTGTACGCGCAAAGCGCCGCAGGAACAGGTCCATCTCGATCCACCCGTCCCCACCGGCCCGCCAACCAATTCCGCGCCCAATCCCTATCGCACCGTCAGCGGCTGGTTCAAGGTGCCCGAAGGACGAACCTTTGGTTCCACCGGAGGAGTCGCCATCGACAAACGCGGACACATCTGGGTGGCCGAACGATGCGGCACCAAAGGGTTCATCGCCGGCGCGTGCGGCGACTCAAAACTCGACCCCATTTTCGAATTCGACCAGTCCGGCAAATTGCTGCACAACTTCGGAGGAGGCTTGATGGTGATGCCGCACGGCATCTCCATTGATGCGAATGGAAACGTGTGGGTCACCGACATCCAGGGGAAAGAAGGCAAGGGTCATCAAGTGTTCAAATTCTCCCCCGAAGGCAAACTTCTGATGACGCTAGGCACGGCGGGCGTCGCCGGATCGGGACCGAACAATCTCAATCAGCCCACCGCCATCGCATTCGCGCCTAACGGCGACATGTTCATCGCGCAGGGGCACGGCGGAGAAGGCGGCAACCAGATCGCGAAATTCTCGAAGGAAGGAAAGTACATTAAGACCTGGGGCAAGAAAGGCATCGCGCCCGGCGAATTCGACTTGCCGCATTGCCTGGCTTTCGATTCCAAAGGCCGCCTGCTAGTAGGCGACCGCAACAATAATCGCATCCAGGTCTTCGATCAGGAAGGCAACTTCATCGAACAATTCACGCAGTTCAGCCGGCCCAGCGGCATCGCCGTCGACAAGAACGATGTCATCTACGTGGCGGATTCCGAGTCCGAAGCCGTCTCGCGCAACCACTGGGGCTGGAAGCGCGGCATCCGCGTCGGCAGCCTCCGTGACGGCAAGGTTACCGCCTTCATTCCCGATCCGGTGGATATCGCGAAAACCACCAGCGCGGCGGAAGGCGTCGCCGTCGATTCCAAGGGCGTGATCTACGGAGCCGAAGTGGTTCCGAACGATCTCAAAAAGTACGTGAAGAAGTAGCTCCCTTCAGCGATGCCGTCCATGCAAATTGGAACGGTAGTAAGGCTGCTGAGCGGTGCGTCCCCGGTGCTTCCAATCAGTCAATAAGCGCCAATAGTGAGCCAGCCATTTCCACATTGCCGCCTCCTTGGACAGCAAGCTATCACATATAATCGACGGCGTCACCGCCCCTTCAGCCCCATCTGCGCCAGTGCCGCGTGCCCCAGTTGGCCGTAGGGATTGCCCAGCGTCTCGATAAACTCGAAGTGGTTGTAGTTGTCGCCACGAATTAATTCCACCGGCTTCCCCGCCGCCTTCAGCGCAGCGGCAAACTCCACGCTCTGGCGCCGGAATTCCGGTGTGTCCAGACTGGCGTAAGCCACAATCAGCGGCGTCGAAATTTTATCGATATGCCGCTGCGGACTTAAGCCCTCTTCGGTCGCGTCGTCGAACTTCACATAGCGAACTTCGCGAAGAGAGCCGCGGACCCTTCAGATCGTACATGCCGCTCACCAGCAGCGCGCCCTGAACCGTGCCTCGCGGAAGCATCGTAAGCGCGGCCGCCGCCAGATGTGCTCCGGACGAATGCCCCGAGAGGTACAAGCGCTCCGGATCGCCTCCGAAGCTCGCGGCGTTTTCACGGATCCAGGCAATGGCCCGACGCACTTGCTCGGCCATCACGTTCAAACTGCCGCCCGCATTCTGCACCGCAACAAAGTCGGCCGCTATGTAATGGGCACCTGCCGCGATAAACATTTCCGCCGGAAACGCGGAAGATCTTGCCGAAGAATTGCGCCAGGCACCGCCGTGAATGAAGAGCTGCACGGGAGACTTCTCGCCTTTTGCCCGGTAAATGTCGAGCCGCTCTATCTCACCCGGTCCGTAAGCAATCCGCATCGGCGCACCGATGCGCGCTCGGATCAGCTCGCTGTTGCTAAGAGAGCGCGCCTGAAGCTGTTGCATGTTCGGCGCATAGGAGGCTTGATTGTAAGCCGCGTCGAGCTCCGCCTGGTCATAGTCCAGGAACACCTTCGGGCCCTTCGCACTCGTTGCGCGAAACCCGGGACAGCACCTATCGCCGCCAACAGCGTTCTGCGAGTCATGCGGCCGCGGCTTTGGCCACGTCCGCCGCGTTCGCGAGCTTCTCGACGCCCCAACACAGATCCATGACCTTTCGCGCCTGCGCCGCCGGAATCACACCCTGCGCCAGGTCCGCAAACTTAGCTTCGAGCGCGGCGTCTGACATCGGATTCTTCACGCTGCCAATCACGTTGTCGATGTATTTCTCCAGCTTCCGCCCATCTTTCAAAGTGACGATGACGCGAACCTGCTCCGGCCCGATCGCCGGATCGATCGTCGTCACCACCCGGTCGCGCAGCGCCACTACTGCGGGGTCTTTCGCCAGCTTGTCGCTGAATTGCCGTTCCCCCGCAGCCCCCTGAATCAGCGCTACCGCTGCCGCGTAATACACGCTGAACTTTCCTTCCAGGCCCGTCTGCGGCGTCTTCTTCCCAGTGAGTTCGAGCACCAGCGGATGCACTTTCAACTCCACACGCTCAATCTGATCGGCAGTCAACTTGTATTGGTTGCGCAGCTGAATGCAAGCATCGAGCGTCGGATGAATCACCACCCCACAAGCAAACGGCTTATAAGTGTTAATCGAAATCTCGTATGTCTGGCCCAGCTTCTCCGTGATCTCGGCGTAATTATGCGCGGTGCTCAACACATTGGCCCAGCCACGCGACGCCTCGATCCCTTGATCCGAACTGGTGTAATTCTTCGACGCCATGCAGTGCCGCCGTAAACCCGTTCTGCGCCGCCCTCCCCGGAGAAAAGCTCTTGGTCATGGTGCCGAACATCTCGCGCAAGCCCACCGGTTGACTAGCCGCCAGCCCCAGCGCCCACACCATCTGCTGTTCGTTCAGCCGCAAAAGCTTCCCCACCGCCGCCGCCGAGCCGAACACGCCCGCCGTCCCCGTAATGTGCCATCCGATGTCGTAATGATTCGGCCACACCGCGTTACCGATGCGGCACTCGACTTCAGCACCGAGTACCAGTGCATTCAGAAAGTCGCGCCCGGAGACTGGCTGGTATTCCGCCAGCGCCAATATCGCCGAAGCCACCGGCCCCGCCGGATGAATAATGGTCCGCAAGTGCGTGTCATCGTAATCGAAAATGTGCGAGCTGATCCCGTTCATTAAGGATGCATGCAGCACGTCCAATTTCTCTTTGCGCCCCAGCACCGTCGCCTGCCCCGGCCCCGCGAACGGCGCCAGCGCCGAAATCGCGATGTCCACCGTTTCATGCCGCGAGCCGCCAATCGCGCACCCCGCCCAATTCAGCAGCGTCCGTTGCGCTTCCTTGCGAACCGGAGCCGGCAGGTCTTCGTACTTCGCCGCGACCACATAGCGCGCCAACTTCCGCGTGACATCCTTCGACGCCGCCTTGTTCTCCTCCGCCTTCACCTGCGGCGCAATCCCCGCCACCGCCACCGTCCCCATGAAGGTTCTACGTTTCATGCGTTCAATGTATCATGGTCAAGCGTATGCGATATGCAGTTTTCCTGGCTTTAGCCGCGGCCCTGAACGCCCCCGCGCAAACCGTGCTCCTGCACGCGACAGTAATCGACGGCACTGGCGGCGCCCCCCTTCCCGACGCCGCCATTGTTATCTCCGGCGGACGCATCGCCGCCATGGGGCCCGCTGCGAAAATCAAAGCTCCCGCCGGTGCCCAGGTGATCGATCTCACCGGAAAAACCATCATCCCCGGCATCATCAACGCCCATTCGCACATCAGCGACGACCCTGCCGTGAAGCTGCGCCACTTCGCCCAGTACGGCATCACCTCCACCATCGGCATGGGCGGCGACGGCGACGACGTCCTGAAGATTCGCGACGACCAGCGCCATGGCGACATCAAAGGCGCCCGCGCCTACACCGTCCAGCACCGCTTCGAATTCGAAAAGGACGCGCCCACCCCCGACATCGCCCGCCTGAAAGTGGAAGAGCTGTATAAGAAAGGCGCCGACGCCGTCAAAGTGGTGGTCGACAACCGCCGCAACACGCAAATGAAGCTGCGCCCCGAAATCACCGCCGCCGTGATCGATCAAGCCCACAAACGCCACATGAAAGCCTTCGCGCATATCCACGATTACGACGACGCCAAGCTTCTCATGGATCAAGGCATCGATATGCTGGCCCACCAAGTGCGCGATCGCGAAGTGGACGACGCCTTCATCAACGAAATGAAAGCCAAAAAGGTTGCCATCACCTCCACCCTGGTGCGCGAACTCTCCTCCTTCGTCTACGCCGATTCCCCCGCCTGGCTGAACGATCCCTTCCTGATCCGCTTCTCCGATCCCGCCCGCATCGAATTTGCCAAGACCCAGCTAAAAGATCAGCAATCCAAACTCAAGGATCTAGCGCTCAACCGCCGCGACCTCGAAATCGCCTCCAAGAACTTCACCAAGATGGTCAACGCAGGCGGCGTTCGCATCGGACTCGGCACCGACAGCGGCCCCGCCCCCACCCGCTTCGAAGGCTTCTTCGAACACCTTGAAATGGAGCTCATGGTGAAGTACGGCATGACGCCCATGCAAGTGATCCAGGCATTTTCGAAAACCAATTCCGAAATTCTCGGAATCGACAAGGATTACGGCACGCTCGCCAAAGGCAAGATGGCCGACCTGGTGGTCCTCGACAAGAACCCTCTGGATGACATCCTGAACACGCGCACCGTCAGCGCCGTCTACATTGGCGGAAAGAAATTCGAGTAGGAGACAGCCATGCTGAAGAAAGCGCTTCTCGCGTCGTTATTCATGTCGTTATTCGCCGCCGCCCTCGCCCACGCCGCTGTGGTGCGCCTGGAAGTGAAGGAACGTTCCGACGTCCTCGATGGCAAAACCTTCGGCACCGTCGGCGCCTATGAACGCATCGTGGGGAAAGCCTACTTCGCCATCAATCCCAAGCTCGCCGCGAATCAAGCCATCGCCGACATCGACAAAGCTCCGCGCAACCAGGACGGCCTCGTGGAATTCTCTTCCGACGTCTTCCTGCTGCGCCCCAAAGATCCCAAGAAAGGCAACGGCACCGTCCTCTACGAAGTCTCCAATCGCGGCTCGAAGACTATGTTGACCTACTTCAACCGCGCCGCCGGTTCGCTCGACCCGCGCAACGCAGATGAATTCGGCGACGGTCTCCTGATGAATCAAGGCTACACGCTGCTCTGGGTCGGCTGGCAGTTCGACATGCCGGATAGGCCGAACCTGGTGTATCTCTATCCGCCCATCGTTCACGGCGTCCAAGGTATCGTCCGCGCAGAATTCACTCCGGACCGCAAAGAGCCTAGCTACAGCGTTGCCGACCGCAATCACAAACCCTACACCGTTCTGAATCCTGACGACCCGAATCTCCGACTCACCGTTCGCGATCAGGTGGAAGGCCCGCGCACCACCCTTCCGCGCACCGACTGGCACATTGAAAACGGCTCCACTATCGTGCCCAAGAACGGTTTCGATCCTGGCCGCATTTACGAACTGGTTTACACCTCCGAAAACCCACCCGTAGCCGGCACCGGTTTTGCCGCCGTGCGCGACATGATTTCGTGGCTGCGTTATGGAGGCTTCGTAGCCGGTGCACCCGCGCCCAACATCGCCCTAAAACGCGCCTACGGATTCGGCGTCTCGCAAAGCGGCCGCTTCCTCCGCACCATGCTGTACTTCGGATTCAATCGCGACGACCGCGGCCGCAAAGTCTTCGACGGCTTGCTCGCCGACGTAGCCGGCGGCGGCCGCGGCGGCTTCAACATGCGCTTCGCCCAACCCTCGCGCGATAGCAATCCGTTCCAAAACACCCTGACACCCGTCGATATCTTCCCCTTCACCGATCTCGAACAAACCGACCCGCAAACCGGCGCGAAAGATGGCCTGCTCACGCATTCCCTCCCCCCGGAGTTCTGGCCCAAGATCTTCTACATGAATTCCGAGTACGAATACTACGGCCGCGCGGCGTCCCTGGTCCACATCACGCTCGATGGAACCGGCGATGCGAAGTTGGCGCCATCGACGCGCATCTATATGTTCAGCGGCGGCCAGCACGGCCCCGCACAGTTTCCGCCCGCGCGCCGCGGGACGCAGAACCTGCCGAATCCCAATCCCTATACCTGGACTTTCCGGGCCCTGCTAGCCGCCATGGACGCCTGGGTGAAAGATGGTGTCGAGCCTCCGCCTTCCAAGTACCCGCACGTAGCCGCGCATGAACTGGTGCCGCTCGCCAGCGTGCAGTTCCCCAAAATCCCCGGCGTAGCGTTCCCGAAGACCATGCACCTCGCCTACCCGTCCAACTACGGTCCGGACTTCCGCACCAAGGGCATCGCCACGCAAGAGCCACCCGAACTCGGCCAGCCCTATCCGCTGATGGTCCCGCAAGTAGATCAAGACGGCCTCGATATTGCCGGAATTCGTATGCCCGAACTAGCGGTGCCGTTGGCTACCTACACTGGCTGGAATCTGCGGGCCCCGGAAGTCGGCGCTCCGGAGATGTTATCGACGCAAATCGGTTCCTTCATCCCCTTCGCGCGCACCAAAGCCGAACGCATGAAGTCCGGCGATCCGCGCCTCTCCATCGAAGAACGCTACGCCAGCAAGGCAGACTACCTCGGAAAATTCGAAGCCGCCGCGAAATCGCTTGCCAATCAGCGCTACTTGCTGCCAGCGGATGTGCCGGCACTCGCCCAGAGAGGCGAAGCGGAGTGGGATTACGTAAACCGGTAGCCGCCGGCCTAAGCGATCAACATTCCCAAACGGCCCAGCATTCGCAGTTCGGTATCCAGGCGGTCTGAGGAACAATCCATCGCCTGGCATAGTGCCGCACGATCCCTGCTCCCATCCACCAGCGTGAGCATCCGCCGCGCGTCCTCGCCCTCGATTTCAATCGCCCGATGCGACAATGTTGTCACCGGCGATTGCCCATGCGCCGCTTGATACCGCACCAGCGGACTGGTGCAGGGCTTGTCTCCAGCCACCGCCGCGATTCCCGGCGTCGCCTGTAATTCAATGATGCCGACCTTAAACAATTCGAGCGCGACGTGAGCCTCCTCCGGCCCCACCCGTAAAGCAACCGGCCGCGACTCAATCAATCGCCGCATATACTCGATCGGAACCGGATGTGTAGTCGTCAGCCGGATCTGATCCGCGCTGCTGAACGCGCCATCCGGATCTTCATTGGCGGCAGTCGAGGCGTAACAACCCACAATACGCGAAGGGTTCCACTCCGCCGTGAGCTTTCTTTCTTGACGGCACAACAGAGACTTCCGGAAACCGCGCATCCGCAGAAAATCAAGATACTGTTGCTCCGCGATCGCATCGCCCGCCGCCATTCCGCGCACCGCCTCCATCGCCTCGGGCCGCAGGTTACGCGGCGTATCGTAGCCGCTAGCCTCGCCCACATATTGCAGCCCGTGAGCCTTCGCGTGCGCCACGAATTCGTGAAAGTACACCGGCTCATACACCGGCGCCAAATCGTCATGGAACAACGCGCTGTCCGTATGTTCCAGCAGAACTCTCGCGTAGTCGGCGGCCGCGGCGTCAAAAGGATCCGGCTCCGGACGCCCCAGCGCCAAAACCTTCAAGAACGCCCGGGCCTGCTGCAGCCGCTCCGCGGGATTCTCAAACCTCCCGGCGTGATACAGCATCATGTCGCGCACCAGTCTTCGAATGTGCCCCGATGGATGCGTGTTGTAGCTGACGAACGCGATCCCGTCGGGCGTCAAACACCGCTGCGCGATCTCCAGAACCTTCGCACCCACCTCCGGCGGCGTCCACCCATAAATGCCGTGCGTCAGAATGTAGTCGAACTTGCCGAGCGACTCATCGATCTCCAGCAAGTTCATGCGCAGCAGCCGCACATTGCGCAGCCCCAGATCGTCGATCACGCGTTGCCCGCGCAGCCAACGGCTCCCGCGCCAGATCCACTCCCGTGAAATGCGCGTCCGGCAGCGTCACCGCCATGCCAATGATGTTGGCCGCTTCGCTGGTGCCCAACTCCAGAACCCTGCAGCTTTCGACCGGCGCAGGCTCCAGCCCCGCCAATTTCGCCAGCACCCACAGCCGGCCCGGATGCGTCTGCAGAATCGGAAAGTTGTTGTAGCGAAGCTCGTCGTACGAGTTCTGCGCTGGCGTACTCAATTGCCTCGGCCACCCGGCGCCGGCGGAGGTCCCGGCTGCGGAAGCTTCGGGAATTCGTTCTGCGGCAAGCTCATCCAACTCTTAACTACAATCGCACTGAAGGCCAAGGCGAAAGGCGTACTGCGGTGGATGCTCATGGGATCAGTCTCCCATTTGGCGCGCCCCCCTGCAACCAAGCCCTCGATGTATAATCCACCAGGAAGAAGGTCCATGATGACGAGAACACAATTGATCGCAATTTCGCTGCTCACGCCCCTATTGCCGTTGTCCGCGCAATGGAAGCTCAACGACAAAAGCATTCCGCGCGGGAAAAATGGTCAGCCGAATTTGACCGCGCCCGCGCCCCGCAGAGCCGACGGCAAACCCGACTTGACCGGAATCTGGATCGCCGATCCTCCCAAACTCAGAGACGCCACCGCGGGACTTAAGCCCGGCGAAGTCAGCATGACGCCGTGGGCCGAAGCAATCTACAATCAGCGCAAGGACGGAGCGCTCTCCGCGCAAGATCCCGACGCCAACTGCCTGCCCCAAGGCGTGCCGAAAATCGACGCCACGCCGCTTCCCTTCAAAATCTTCCAGGAGCCCAACGTCATCGTCGTTCTTTATGAAGCCTTCGATCAGTTCCGTCAGTTCTTCATGGACGGTCGCGAGCTTCCAAAAGATCCCAACCCGCAGTGGTTCGGTTACTCGGTGGCCAAGTGGGATGGCGACACTCTGGTAGTCGAATCCAACGGCTTCAACGGAAAAGCGTGGCTCGATCAGGTGGGCCATCCGTCGTCTGAATCGCTGCGCGTCACCGAGCGCTTCCATCGCCGGGACCTTGGGCACATGGACGTCCAAGCCACCATCACGGACCCCATCGCCTACACCAAACCCTGGACCTACACGCAACCGTTGTCGCTGATGGTCGATACAGACTTATTGGAGCTCGTGTGCAACGAGAACAATAGGGACCTGATCCATCTACCCGGAAGGTAGCCCCGGAATGGGGACAGTACACTCAATCCCCAATGTAGTTTTGGGGATTGAGTGTACTGTCCCCATTCCTTTCGCCGTCTCCGGCCGCTGCGCGCTACTTGGTCGCGGGAGTTGCAGTGCTCGCCGGTGCGACGGTCTTCGCTTTGTGGTGATGATGCTTCTTCACCTTCGCCGGAGCCGTGTTGGAAGGCGCGCTCGAAGAGCCAGCGGCCGGAGCAGGCGTGGTGCCGGTCTGCGCCGCCATCAGTGCGGTGCCCGCCAGTAACAACGTGGTCATCAGGGTTTTCATAACGATTCATTCTCCTTGGGGCGTTCCGCCCTCAACCCTATGGACGCACCCACCCTACAACAAGTTCATGAAGTTATGTTCTTAAATCCCTTTGTGTAAACACTTTAATTAAGGCTCTTCAGGTAGGTCTTCGGCCCGATTCTCGAACCGCGTGAACTGCCCCAGAAAGCGCAGCGGCACGTTGCCGATGGGCCCGTTTCGTTGCTTCGCAATGATCAGATCGGCAAGGCCGCGCAGGTCTTCGCGGTCACGTTTGTACACTTCCTCGCGGAAGATAAACGCCACCAGATCGGCGTCTTGTTCGATCGATCCGGAATCGCGCAGATCGCTCAACTGCGGCTTGTGATCGCCAATGCGAGTTTCCGCCGCGCGGCTCAACTGCGAGAGCACCAGGAAGGGAACGTTCAAATCCTTAGCCATCAACTTCAGGCCTCGCGAAATCGCGCTCACTTCTTGATTGCGATTCTCGCTGCGTCCGCGGCTGCTCATTAATTGCAGGTAGTCGATCACCACCAGGCTCAAGCCGTGTTCCGCCTGCATCCGCCGCAGCTTGGAATGGATGTCCATCAGATTGACACCTGCCGTGTCATCCAGAAATAGCGGCGACTCCGTCAAATCTGCCAATGCCACTTGCAACTTCCGCCGTTCATCGGCATTCAGATATCCCGCCCGAAATTTGTGCTGATCGACACGCGCGGCCGAACACAGCAAACGGGTCAGCAGACTAGCCGACGACATTTCGAGCGAGAACACCGCTACCGGTTTGCGCATCTGCGGATGCGTGGCCACGTGTTGCGCTACATTCAGCGCCAACGCCGTCTTGCCCATCGACGGCCGAGCGGCCAAAATCAGCAATTCCCCACCGTGCAGCCCACCGGTCATTTCATCGAACTTCGCGAACCCCGTGCTCAGCCCGCTCACCCGCTGGCTGGGATCCAAAAACGCATTCACGCCGCCCGGAAAGTTGCTGATGACGGTGGCCGGAGATTCCAGGCGCTCGCCCGCCCTGGCTTCGCCCAGCTTCAATAGCGATTCTTCAGCGCTCGCCAGAATCTCATCCGGTTCTTCTTCCCCGATAAAGCAGCGGTCTATCAACTTCTGAGCGCTGAAAATCAGCTTGCGCAGCGTCGCCTTATCCTTGACGATGCGGATATAGCTATCCAGGTTGCTAAGCTCCGGCAGCCCTTCATCCAGTGATACCAGGTACGAAAATCCGCCCACCGATTCGATCTGCCCCTGCTTCATCAGCTCGTTGGCAAGCGTGACACGATCGATTTTTTCGCCGCGGTCGTACAGGTCCTTCATGCGCGCGAAGATCCGGCGATGGCTTTCCAGGCTGAAGTCTTCGGGCTCGACGGCGCCCGCGACTTGAAAATAAGTGTCCTGATTCAGCAGAACCGAGCCGAGCACAAAACGCTCGGCGTCTTCGTTGGCGGGTAAGCCTCTCTCAAAAGTGCGATCGACAGTGGCCATGACAAGCTCCGTGACCAATTAGATTACGCACGCGCGAGGGCGAAACTTCAAGTTCAAGATTTGCAGAACTTTTCCACAACGCCTATTTCTTCGCGTCTGCCGATGGAGCCGGAGCATCCGCCGGCATGATCGTAGCGCTCACAATGCGGTCCAAGTTGGGAAAGCTTTTGTCCAAATACGCCTTGCCAAACGCCGTAATGCGCCCCTGATCCGGTGATTCGCCATACCCCGCGAAAAACTTGTCGACGATGTCCATGCCTTCCGTCACCGTTCCAAATGGAGCGAACCCCTGCGTGTCCAGCGAAGCGTTGTCGCTGAAATTGATGAAGATTTGCGTCGTGCGCGTATTGGGACCCGCCGTGGCAAAAGTAAGCGTGCCGCGTTTGTTCGATTGCGTCACTTTATCGTCGATGATATAGGCGTGATCCCAGGCCGCCGCCACCTCCGGCCGCGCCGGAATACCGAACTGCGCCACGAAGCGCGGCACGATCCGGAAGAAAGCCGCATCCTTATAGAAGCCGTATTTCACTAGATTGTAGAAACGGTCCGCGCCCCTCGGTGCCCAATCGCGGTTCACCTGAATGATCACGTCGCCTTTGGTGGTGGTGAATTTCACCTTGTAGACCTCGGGGGCCCGCGCATTCAGTGTGTTTGGCTTCAACAAATCCGGCGCCGCAACCGGAGCGCCTTTCTTAGCAGCCGGCGGCGCGGCCTTCTTAGGAGCGGCCGGGGTCTGCGCGAGCGCCATTCCGCCAGCCAGCAAGGAGATCAGGAAGGTTTTCATATGATTTTCCTCCACATCATATCAGAACCAATTTGTCTTGGACCTCGCCGGTCACCCGAGCCTCGCGATCCCCCACAAACACATCCACTTCCAGACGAATCCCAAATTCCGGCAGATAGATCCCCGGCTCCACCGAAAAACAAGTCCACGGAATCACCCGGCGCTCATCGTGCGTCTCCAGATTGTCCATGTTCGCGCCCGACCCGTGCACTTCGGTGCCGATCGAATGCCCCGTGCGATGAAAAAAGAACTCCTCAAACCCCTGCGCGCGCACATGTTCCCGCGCGGCATCGTCCACCTCGAAGCCTCGTAGTTCTTTTCTCTTGCTGACCGCGTCCTTCACCCGCGCAATGGCCAGATCCCGAGCGTCTCGCACCACCGTGAATACGCGTTCCACCTGCGCCGGCGGCTCCGTCCCGCAAAATCCCACCCAGGTAATGTCGTAGTAAACCGCGTCTGGACGATCTAACTTAGCCCACATGTCCATCAGCACCAAATCGCCCCGCTTGATTTCCGAACAAGCGTCTTGCTTTGGCTCATAGTGCGGATTCGAAGCGTTCGCATTCACCGCCACATCCGGCCCATGATCGGTAGTCAGCCCCTCTTCGCGGAACCGCGTCAGGATGAACTGCTGCATCTCCCACTCCGTGACACCCCCGCCGGCCTTCAACTTTGCCCCAACGCGCTCGAACGCCTGCCGGCGGACTGCATCCACTTTTCGCGCCGCCTCCAGGTGCATCGCCAACTGCTCCTCGCTCCATCGCGATTCGAAAAATTGAATGAGATTCGCCGAAGTGACCACGTCCACGCCGAGCCCGCGCACCAGTTCGACCGTCCCCGCATCCACCATCGCGACATACGGCACCGCGCAGTTCGGCGAATACTGCATGGCAATGCGACGCCCGCCCCCGATGAGCGTTTTCAACCCATCCACCAGCGTGCTCCAACCCGCATAAAGGATGTGCCGCCCGGGAAGCGGCCCCAGCGTCTGCGCCTCAATCTTGTGCACCAACCCGCGCGGTTCACCATGGGCGGGAATATAGTAAAACCAGCGTCGCGTCACCATCGAACCCGGCGTAAACTGCAGCACGCGATAAGCCAGCGGATCCCGGCGATGGTGATCGAAAAACAACCACCCGTCAAGCCCCTCGTCGCGCAGCGCCGCTTGAATTTGTTCGAGTCTCATCCCTACGAGACTATCATCCCCCGGTGCGAAAACTTCTCCGCAACCCGTCCGGTAAAGGCACTTCATACCCTATGAGGCAAAACTGGTCGATCGCAAACAGCACCACGCTCTCAAAGCGCTTCCCCTCCGCTCCACGAGCCTCTTTGAGCCAAGCCGTAGTCGAATCCCCGACCCCCAACAAATGACTCCGCTGTCCCGCGGCGAAACCCAGCGCGTCGCCGAAATCGAGCGTTGCCCAGCTCCTGTCGAGATTCCGCCCAAACGTGAATCCAAACGCCTCCGTCTTCAAACAAGTGAGTACCGCGGGCGTCCACGCCCGCGCCGGAAAATTAATCGCCCGATTGAAAGCAGTCTGATTGACATCAGTCGGATACAATACCTCAAACCTGCACCCAGCCTGCGTTCCCCGCACGAAACTCATAATCGCCGCCGCGAAATTCCCAATCGCCGTAGACAAATACCCCACCTCATCCGGATAAGCCGCCGGATCAACTGTATTCACTGTGATCGTCGCCATCGCATGCCCGTAAGCGGCCGCGAACGTTGCCAGATTCCAAGCATCATAGAACGGCATCCCAGAGTAATTAAATCCCAATCCGTCGTTAGGAAAATACCACCATTGCACCTCGCCGAACTGCAAATAAGGAGTCAGCCCCGCCGCCGCCTGCAGTGCAGCCATCTCCCCATAAACCACCTGCCAGAACGCCAGACTCGTCGGAGAAAAATTAGTTTGCAGCGAAGGCGTAGGCAGAGAAATCGGATCGCCCGCGGGCCCTCTCTGCGCAATCCCCGCACTCACCGACGGATCCCCGTTCCCCAATTCCATACTGAACGCAGCCGCTACGTCGATCCCATACCCCACGAGCGCCGTAAAGTAAGCCGCACTCCACCCCCGCACCGCACGATTGAGCGCCGGGACGGCCGTCAAATCCGTCCGCCAATCCCCATCCGCGCCTCCCGTGAAGTTCAACCCCGACACCGTCGTCGTAAATCCACCGCTAGTGGTTGACGCGTCCACACTATTCGCGTCCCCAGCCAGCCCCATCGTCCGCGCCGTAATCGTGAGTACGCTCCCCGCGACACTAGCCCACACCCCCGTGTATCCGCCATTTAATTCCTGCGCGAACACCAGCGCAATCGTCGCAGCAGTATCACCCACGTGAATCAGCTTCTGCAACACCGTATCCGACGACGACGGCTGCCCGGTCACCCCCAGCGTCAACGTCACGTATGTACTGGCCGCCGGAGTCCCGCTAAACGTCACCGTCGCCGACGCATACACGTGCCCCACACTCACCAGTTCGTAAAACCACAACGCCCCCACATAATGATTTGCCCGCCCCACGAACCCCAGCGACTTGAGCATCCAAGCCGTCCGCTCCGGCGCAATCGAAATACCATGCAGCGTGTCCCAGTCCGTCGCCAGCGTGATCCCCGCCTGACTCGGCACCACCGGCAGATCGCTCGCCGGAGACGCCAG
>CAVXEM010000047.1:0-57340 GCA_963760575.1 Bryobacterales bacterium | reverse complement strand
GCCGAATCCCAATCCCTATACCTGGACTTTCCGGGCCCTGCTAGCGGCTATGGACGCCTGGGTGAAAGATGGTGTCGAGCCTCCGCCTTCAAAGTATCCGCACGTAGCCGCGCATGAACTGGTGCCGCTCGCCAGCGTGGAGTTCCCCAAAATCCCCGGCGTAGCGTTCCCGAAGACCATGCACCTCGCCTACCCGTCCAACTACGGTCCGGATTTCCGCACCAAGGGCATCGCCACGCAAGAGCCACCCGAACTCGGCCAGCCTTATCCGCTGATGGTCCCGCAAGTAGATCAAGACGGCCTCGATATTGCCGGAATCCGCATGCCCGAACTAGCGGTGCCGTTGGCTACCTACACTGGCTGGAACCTGCGGGCCCCGGAAGTCGGCGCTCCGGAGATGTTATCGACGCAAATCGGTTCCTTCATCCCCTTCGCGCGCACCAAAGCCGAACGTATGAAGTCCGGCGATCCTCGCCTCTCCATCGAAGAACGCTACGCCAGCAAGGCAGACTACCTCGGAAAATTCGAAGCCGCCGCGAAATCGCTTGCCAATCAGCGCTACTTGCTGCCAGCGGATGTGCCGGCACTGGCCCAGAGAGGCGAAGCAGAGTGGGATTACGTAAACCGGTAGCCCTGGCCTAAGCGATCAACATTCCCAAACGGCCCAGCATTCGCAGTTCGGTATCCAGTCGGTCTGAGGAACAATCCATCGCCTGGCATAGTGCCGCACGATCCCTGCTCCCATCCACCAGCGTGAGCATCCGCCGCGCGTCCTCGCCCTCGATTTCAATCGCCCGATGCGACAATGTTGTCACCGGCGATTGCCCATGCGCCGCTTGATACCGCACCAGCGGACTGGTGCAGGGCTTGTCTCCAGCCACCGCCGCGATTCCCGGCGTCGCCTGTAATTCAATGATGCCGACCTTAAACAATTCGAGCGCGACGTGAGCCTCCTCCGGCCCCACCCGTAAAGCAACCGGCCGCGACTCAATCAATCGCCGCATATACTCGATCGGAACCGGATGTGTAGTCGTCAGCCGGATCTGATCCGCGCTGCTGAACGCACCATCCGGATCTTCATTGGCGGCAGTCGAGGCGTAACAACCCACAATACGCGAAGGGTTCCACTCCGCCGTGAGCTTTCTTTCTTGACGGCACAACAAAGACTTCCGGAAACCGCGCATCCGCAGAAAATCAAGATACTGTTGCTCCGCGATCGCATCGCCCGCCGCCATTCCGCGCACCGCCTCCATCGCTTCGGGCCGCAGGTTACGCGGCGTATCGTAACCGCTAGCCTCGCCCACATATTGCAGCCCGTGAGCCTTCGCGTGCGCCACGAATTCGTGAAAGTACACCGGCTCGTACACCGGCGCCAAATCGTCATGGAACAAGGCGCTGTCCGTATGTTCCAGCAGAACCCTCGCATAATCGGCCGCCGCGGCGTCAAAAGGATCCGGCTCCGGACGCCCCAGCGCCAATACCTTCAAAAATGCCCGGGCATGCTGCAGCCGCTCCGCGGGATTCTCAAACCGGCCCGCGTGATACAGCATCATGTCCCGCACCAATCTTCGGATGTGTCCCGACGGATGCGTGTTGTAACTGACGAAAGCGATCCCGTCGGGCGTCAAACACCGCTGCGCGATCTCCAGAACCTTCGCACCCACCTCCGGCGGCGTCCACCCATAAATGCCGTGCGTCAGAATGTAGTCGAACTTGCCGAGTGACTCATCGATCTCCAGCAAGTTCATGCGCAGCAGCCGCACATTGCGCAGCCCCAGATCGTCGATCACCTGCTGCCCCCGAGCCAGCGGCTCCCGCGCCAGATCCACTCCCGTGAATTGCCCGTCCGGCAGCGTCACCGCCATGCCAATGATGTTGGCCGCTTCGCTGGTGCCCAACTCCAGAACCTTGCAGGTTTCCACCGGCGCGGGCTCCAGCCCCGCCAACTTCGCCAGCACCCACAGCCGGCCCGGCTGCGTCTGCAGAATCGGAAAGTTGTTGTAGCGAAGCTCGTCGTACGAGTTCTGCGCTGGCGTACTCAATTGCCTCGGCCACCCGGCGCCGGCGGAGGTCCCGGCTGCGGAAGCTTCGGGAATTCGTTCTGCGGCAAGCTCATCCAACTCTTAACTACAATCGCACTGAAGGCCAAGGCGAAAGGCGTACTGCGGTGGATGCTCATGGGATCAGTCTCCCATTTGGCGCGCCCCCCTGCAACCAAGCCCTCGATGTATAATCCACCAGGAAGAAGGTCCATGATGACGAGAACACAATTGATCGCAATTTCGCTGCTCACGCCCCTATTGCCGTTGTCCGCGCAATGGAAGCTCAACGACAAAAGCATTCCGCGCGGGAAAAATGGTCAGCCGAATTTGACCGCGCCCGCGCCCCGCAGAGCCGACGGCAAACCCGACTTGACCGGAATCTGGATCGCCGATCCTCCCAAACTCAGAGACGCCACCGCGGGACTTAAGCCCGGCGAAGTCAGCATGACGCCGTGGGCCGAAGCAATCTACAATCAGCGCAAGGACGGAGCGCTCTCCGCGCAAGATCCCGACGCCAACTGCCTGCCCCAAGGCGTGCCGAAAATCGACGCCACGCCGCTTCCCTTCAAAATCTTCCAGGAGCCCAACGTCATCGTCGTTCTTTATGAAGCCTTCGATCAGTTCCGTCAGTTCTTCATGGACGGTCGCGAGCTTCCAATAGATCCCAACCCGCAGTGGTTCGGTTACTCGGTGGCCAAGTGGGATGGCGACACTCTGGTAGTCGAATCCAACGGCTTCAACGGAAAAGCGTGGCTCGATCAGGTGGGCCATCCGTCGTCTGAATCGCTGCGCGTCACCGAGCGCTTCCATCGCCGCGACCTTGGGCACATGGACGTCCAAGCCACCATCACGGACCCCATCGCCTACACCAAACCCTGGACCTACACGCAACCGTTGTCGCTGATGGTCGATACCGACTTATTGGAGCTCGTGTGCAACGAGAACAATAGGGACCTGATCCATCTACCCGGAAGGTAGCCCCGGAATGGGGACAGTACACTCAATCCCCAATGTAGTTTTGGGGATTGAGTGTACTGTCCCCATTCCTTTCGCCGTCTCCGGCCGCTGCGCGCTACTTGGTCGCGGGAGTTGCAGTGCTCGCCGGTGCGACGGTCTTCGCTTTGTGGTGATGATGCTTCTTCACCTTCGCCGGAGCCGTGTTGGAAGGCGCGCTCGAAGAGCCAGCGGCCGGAGCAGGCGTGGTGCCGGTCTGCGCCGCCATCAGTGCGGTGCCCGCCAGTAACAACGTGGTCATCAGGGTTTTCATAACGATTCATTCTCCTTGGGGCGTTCCGCCCTCAACCCTATGGACGCACCCACCCTCCAACAAGTTCATGAAGTTATGTTCTTAAACCCCTTTGTGTAAACACTTTAATTAAGGCTCTTCAGGAAGGTCTTCCGCCCGATTCTCGAACCGCGTGAACTGCCCCAGAAAGCGCAGCGGCACGTTGCCGATGGGCCCGTTTCGTTGCTTCGCGATGATCAGATCGGCAAGGCCGCGCAGGTCTTCGCGGTCACGTTTGTACACTTCCTCGCGGAAGATAAACGCCACCAGATCGGCGTCTTGTTCGATCGATCCGGAATCGCGCAGATCGCTCAACTGCGGCTTGTGATCGCCAATGCGAGTTTCCGCCGCGCGGCTCAACTGCGAGAGCACCAGGAAGGGAACGTTCAAATCCTTAGCCATCAACTTCAGGCCTCGCGAAATCGCGCTCACTTCTTGATTGCGATTCTCGCTGCGTCCGCGGCTGCTCATTAATTGCAGGTAGTCGATCACGACCAGGCTCAAGCCGTGTTCCGCCTGCATCCGCCGCAGCTTGGAATGGATGTCCATCAGATTGACACCTGCCGTGTCATCCAGAAATAGCGGCGACTCCGTCAAATCTGCCAATGCCACTTGCAACTTCCGCCGTTCATCGGCATTCAGATATCCCGCCCGAAATTTGTGCTGATCGACACGCGCGGCCGAACACAGCAAACGGGTCAGCAAACTAGCCGACGACATTTCGAGCGAGAACACCGCTACCGGTTTGCGCATCTGCGGATGCGTGGCCACGTGCTGCGCTACATTCAGCGCCAACGCCGTCTTGCCCATCGACGGCCGAGCGGCCAAAATCAGCAATTCCCCACCGTGCAGCCCGCCGGTCATTTCATCGAACTTCGCGAACCCCGTGCTCAGCCCGCTCACCCGCTGGCTGGGATCCAAAAACGCATTCACGCCGCCCGGAAAGTTGCTGATGACGGTGGCCGGAGATTCCAGGCGCTCGCCCGCCCTGGCTTCGCCCAGCTTCAATAGCGATTCTTCAGCGCTCGCCAGAATCTCATCCGGTTCTTCTTCCCCGATAAAGCAGCGGTCTATCAACTTCTGAGCGCTGAAAATCAGCTTGCGCAGCGTCGCCTTGTCCTTGACGATGCGGATATAGCTGTCCAGGTTGCTAAGCTCCGGCAGCCCTTCATCCAGTGATACCAGGTACGAAAATCCGCCCACCGATTCGATCTGCCCCTGCTTCATCAGCTCGTTGGCAAGCGTGACACGATCGATTTTTTCGCCGCGGTCGTACAGGTCCTTCATGCGCGCGAAGATCCGGCGATGGCTTTCCAGGCTGAAGTCTTCGGGCTCGACGGCGCCCGCGACTTGAAAATAAGTGTCCTGATTCAGCAGAACCGAGCCGAGCACAAAACGCTCGGCGTCTTCGTTGGCGGGTAAGCCTCTCTCAAAAGTGCGATCGACAGTGGCCATGACAAGCTCCGTGACCATTCAGATTACGCACGCGCGAGGGCGAAACTTCAAGTTCAGGATTTGCAGAACTTTTCCACAACGCCTATTTCTTCGCGTCGGCAGCAGGCGCCGGAGCGTCCGCGGGCATGATCGTAGCGTTCACAATGCGGTCCAGATTAGGAAAGCTCTTATCCAAATAAGCCTTACCAAACGCCGTAATGCGGCCCTGATCCGGTGATTCGCCATAACCCGCGAAAAACTTGTCGACGATATCCATGCCCTCGGTCACTTCACCAAACGGCGCAAATCCCTGGGTATCCAGCGAAGCGTTATCGCTAAAGTTGATGAAAATTTGCGTGGTGCGCGTGTTGGGACCGGCGGTCGCAAAAGTAAGCGTGCCGCGCTTGTTCGACTGCGTCACGCGGTCGTCGATAATATAGGCGTGATCCCAAGCCGCCGCCAACTCCGGCCGCGCCGGAATGCCAAACTGCGCCACGAACCTCGGCACGATGCGAAAGAACGCCGCATCCTTATAGAAGCCGTATTTCACCAAATTGTAGAAACGATCCGCCCCTAGCGGCGCCCAAGCCCGGTTCACTTGAATAATCACATCGCCCTTGGTGGTAACGAATTTCACCTTGTAAACTTCAGGCGCCCGCGCCTTCAACGTGGCGGGCTTCAACAAGTCCGGCGCCGCAACCGGAGCGGCTGCTTTCTTAGCCGCCGGCGCCAGCTTTCTTCGGTGCCGCCGGCGTCTGCGCTAGCGCGATTCCGCAAGCCAGCAAGAATATCAGGAAAGTTTTCATATGATTTTCTCCCACATCATATCAGAACCAATTTGTCTTGGACTTCTCCCGTCACCCGCGCCTCGCGATCGCCCACAAATACATCCACCTCCAGCCGAATCCCAAACTCTGGCAGATAGATCCCCGGCTCCACCGAAAAACAAGTCCACGGAATCACCCGGCGCTCATCGTGCGTCTCCAGATTGTCCATGTTCGCTCCCGACCCGTGCACTTCCGTGCCGATCGAATGCCCCGTGCGATGAAAAAAGAACTCCTCGAACCCCTGCGCGCGAACGTGCTCCCTCGCCGCATCGTCCACCTCGAACCCCCGCAATTCTTTTTTCTTGCTGACCGCGTCCTTCACCCGCGCGATCGCTAGATCACGAGCATCGCGCACCACCGTGAACACCCGTTCCACCTTCGCCGGCGGCTCCGCCCCGCAAAATCCCACCCAGGTAATGTCGTAGTAAACCGCGTCCGGACGATCCAGCTTAGCCCACATGTCCATCAGCACCAAATCGCCCCGCTTGATTTCCGAAGAAGCGTCTTGCTTAGGCTCATAGTGCGGATTCGAAGCGTTCGCATTCACCGCCACATCCGGCCCATGATCGGTGGTCAGCCCTTCTTCGCGGAACCGCGTCAGGATAAACTGCTGCATCTCCCACTCCGTGACCCGCTCGCCCGCCCGCAACTTTGCCCCCACGCGCTCGAACGCCTGCCGCCGGACCGCATCCACTTTTCGCGCCGCCTCCAGGTGCATCGCCAACTGCTCCTCGCTCCATCGCGATTCGAAGAATTGAATGAGATTCGCCGAAGTGACCACGTCCACGCCGAGCCCCCGCACCAGTTCGACCGTCCCTGCATCCACCATCGCGACATACGGCACCGCGCAATTCGGCGAATACTGCATCGCTACGCGCCGCCCGCCGCCGATAAGTGTCTTTAGCCCATCCACCAGCGTGCTCCATCCCGCGTACAGTGAATGGCGTCCGGGAAGCGGCCCCAGCGTCTGCGCCTCAATCTTGTGCACCAGCCCCCGCGGTTCACCATTAGCAGGAATGTAGTAAAACCAGCGCCGCGTCACCATCGAACCCGGCGTAAACTGCAGCACGCGATAAGCCAGCGGATCCCGGCGATGGTGATCGAAAAACAACCACCCGTCAAGCCCCTCGTCGCGCAGCGCCGCTTGAATTTGTTCGAGTCTCATCCCTACGAGACTATCATCCCCCGGTGCGAAAACTTCTCCGCAACCCGTCCGGTAAAGGTACTTCATACCCTATGAGGCAAAACTGGTCGATCGCAAACAGCACCACGCTCTCAAAGCGCTTCCCCTCCGCTCCACGAGCCTCTTTGAGCCAAGCCGTAGTCGAATCCCCGACCCCCAACAAATGACTCCGCTGTCCCGCGGCGAAACCCAGCGCGTCGCCGAAATCGAGCGTTGCCCAGCTCCTGTCGAGATTCCGCCCAAACGTGAATCCAAACGCCTCCGTCTTCAAACAAGTGAGTACCGCGGGCGTCCACGCCTGCGCCGGAAAATTAATCGCCCGATTGAAAGCAGTCTGATTGACATCAGTCGGATACAATACCTCAAACCGGCACCCTGCCTGCGTCCCCCGCACGAAACTCATAATCGCCGCAGTGAAGTTCCCAATCGTCGCGGCCAGATACGCCACCTCGTCCGGATAGTCCGCCGGGTCCACCGTGTTCACCGTAATGGTCGCCATCGCATGCCCATAAGCCGCCGCGAAAGCCGCCAGGTTCCAAGCATCATAAAACGGCATCCCCGAGTAATTAAATCCCAAACCGTCGTTAGGAAAATACCACCACTGCACCTCGCCGAACTGCAAATAAGGAGTCAGCCCCGCCGCCGCCTGCAGTGCAGCCATCTCCCCATAAACCACCCGCCAATACGCCAAACTCGTCGGAGAAAAATTAGTTTGCAGCGAAGGCGTAGGCAGAGAAATCGGATCGCCCGCCGGTCCCCTCTGCGCAATCCCCGCACTCACCGACGGATCCCCGTTTCCCAACTCCATACTGAACGCCGCCACTGCGTCGATCCCATACCCCGCGAGCGCCGTAAAGTAAGCCGTACTCCAATCCCGCACCGCACGATTGAGCGCCGGGACGGCCGTCAAATCCGTCCGCCAATCCCCATCCGCGCCTCCCGTGAAGTTCAACCCCGACACCGTCGTCGTAAATCCACCGCTGGTTGTGGACGCCGCCACGGTATTTGCGTCCCCCGCCAATCCCATCGTGCGCGCCGTAATCGTGAGCACGCTCCCCGCGACGCTAGCCCACACTCCCGTGTATTGCCCCAGAACCTCCTGCTCGTAAAACCGCCCGTCATAGCTATGCTTCAGCCGCTCGTAATAATCCGGAATCTTGTCCAGCAGAAACCGGTTTTCAAACGGCCGCGCCTCCACCGTCTCGTACCCTTCAACCCGCGTTTCAACGAACCGCTCATAAACCCAGTCGTACCCCTTCGGAGTCCATACCGCGAACCCGCACAATCGCGAAGCCCGCGGATCCCGCAGCCGCCCCTCCAACCGCAGCCAAGCCTGCTGCGGCGCGTAAGTCAGTTCATCCAACCCGAACCAGGCTAGATTCGACCCACGCAGTCTCTCAAACTCCTCCACTGCCCGAAACAAAATCCGCGACCGCGTCTCGCGCAGTACCAAAAAATTCTCCGCGCGATTCCACTCATGCGGAATCCGGTTCCGCTCCAAAATCTCCAGCAGCGCCGCCTGCGTAGCATCCCGCAGCATCGGAAACGTAGGAGCCCCCAACAGCCCCGTCCGCCCCGGATTCAGATACGCCAACTTCAACGCTTCCTGACAAAGCGCCTGACTCTTCCCCGACCCAATCGGCCCCGAAAACCCCTTGAACCGCGCCGCGAATCATGAAACCTCCGCTGCGAAGGCAGCGGATGATACTCTATTCCCCGCTCCCGGATTTCGGTTCCACCCATGTAACCTTAATCTCCTTTGGCGACTCTTCATCCAGTTCCTTATGAAGCTGCACCAGCCGTATGTAATCCCCCATAGTGGCCTTCATCGTGTCCGAGGTCATCTGTTTTTCCATCTTCTCCAACACGCCCTTGATAACCTCCGCCCGCCCCCCGTTCGTCTCCGTCTCAGCCATCCCGGTTAATTCCCCTCGCGACAACAACCTATCACCGGGTTCTCCATCTCCTCCCCAATTCCAAATCACCAACCCGCACCTAGCAAACGATTTACACTTTATGCCGATTCCGTGAACGCACAAAGTAGGGCGGGCCTCCGGCCCGCAGCCAACGTCCACGTTGGCCCCCCGATTGCCGCCGTCATCCAAATGTGATACAAACATCTGGTCCGGGGAGAGAGTCGATGTCAGTTCGTGCCTCCGCCGCCGCCTTCTGCATGTGGCTCGTCCGCCGGCCAAAACGGGGACAAAATGAGCCAACCTAATGTAGCCGTAAGAAGCAATCTCCGCGGATTCCCAAAAATCGAAAGATGGCTCCTCCGCCAAGTCTTCAAAGCCATCGGCCCGGCCCCCATCCGCCTAGCCTTCAAAGACGGCGAAGAAATGTCCCCACCCGGCGTCTCCCCCCGCGCCACCATTCTCATCCACGACCGCCAAACGCTAATCGGCCTGATGCTAGACCCAGAAATGGCCTTCGGTGAAGCCTACTCCGACGGCCGCATCGAAGTCCAAGGCGACCTGGCCGAAGCCCTGGAAGTCGTCTACAAATCCTGGCCCGGCGGCGCCGATACCGGCTGGTACCAGCGCCTAAGCTCGAGTTGGATAGACCGCCGCCAGAGCAACACCCTCAACGGCTCCCGCAACAACATTCACCGCCACTACGATCTAGGAAATGATTTCTACCGCCTCTGGCTAGACGAGCAACTAGTCTATACGTGCGCCTACTTCCCCATGCCCTCAGCCACTCTGGAAGCCGCGCAAGAAGCAAAACTCGATTACGTCTGCCGCAAACTCCAACTCCGCCCCGGCGAGCGCGTAGTAGAAGCCGGCTGCGGCTGGGGCGCCTTAGCGCTCCACATGGCCCGCCACTACGGCGTCTCCGTAAAAGCCTTCAACATCTCTCACGAGCAAATTGCTTACGCCCGTGACCGAGCCGCCAAAACCGGCCTAAGCGATAAAGTCGAGTTCATAGAAGACGACTGGCGCAATATCTCCGGCACTTTCGATGCCTTCGCATCGGTAGGAATGTTGGAACACGTCGGCGTAAACAACTTCGCGCATCTGGGCGATGTCATTCATCGCTCGATAGGCGACTCCGGCCGCGGCCTGATCCACTTCATCGGCAAAAGCCACAAAGGCGTATTCAGCCGCTGGATCAGAAAACGCATCTTCCCCGGCGCCTACGCCCCCACCCTCAACGAGGCCATGAACATCCTCGAGCCCCACGATTACGCAGTCCTCGACGTAGAAAACCTCCGCCCCCACTACGCCCGCACTCTGGAGCATTGGCTAGAACGCTTCGACAAATCGTCGCAACAAGTAGCCGCCATGTACGACCCCTGGTTCGAACGAGCCTGGCGCCTGTATCTAGCAGGATCGATCGCAGCATTCCGCGCCGGCACGCTACAGCTATTCCAGATCTCCTTCGCAGGCCAAGCCCGCCAGCCTATCTCCTGGACCCGTGCCCCGCTCTACACCGAAGTAAAGGACTCCAAATGGATGCATGCGACGTCCTGATCGTAGGCGGCGGCCCAGCCGGTTCGTCCTGCGCCTGGGCCCTGCGAAATTCCGGCCTGGACGTAGTCATCCTGGACAAACAGATTTTCCCCCGCGATAAAATTTGCGGCGGCTGGATCACCCCCGCCGTCCTAGCGCAACTGGAAATCGACCCGCTTGAATACGCGGCCGATCACCTACTCCAGCCCATCACCAGCTTCCGAGTAGGCCGCATCGGCGGCCCAGCTGTAGAAACCGACTATGGCAAACCTGTAAGCTACGGCATCCGCCGCCGCGAATTCGATGACTATTTATTGAAACGCTCCAACGCCCGCTTGATACTAGGCACACCGTTAACCACCCTTAAGCGCACCGCCGGCCAGTGGACCGCCAACGACAATATCCGAGCCAACATAGTAATCGGCGCCGGCGGACACTTCTGCCCCGTAGCCCGTTTAGTAGGAAATAAAAAACCCGGCGAGCCCGCCGTAGTAGCCCAAGAAACCGAATTCGAAATGGATCCCGCCCAGCAGTCCGCCTGCCGCGTCCAAAGTGAAAAGCCTGAGCTGTACTTTTGCCCCGACATGAAAGGCTACGGCTGGTGCTTCCGCAAAGGCAACGTCATGAACATAGGCCTAGGCAGAGCCGATCCCCACACTCTGACCGCCCACGTAGCAGACTTCCTAAAATTCCTAAAATCCACCGGCAGAATCATGTTTGAAATTCCGCCCATGCACGGCCACGCCTATCTCCTGGAAGGAACCTCGACGCGTACTATAGTAGGCGACGGAGTCCTGCTAATCGGCGACGCCGCCGGCCTAGCCTATCCCCAAAGCGGCGAAGGCATCCGCCCCGCCGTAGAATCCGGCCTATCCGCCGCCAAAGACATCCTAGCCAATCGCCTCAGCGACTACCGCACCCACAAACCACAACCCTGGCGCCACATCCCGTCGGCGCTAATCAGTCCAGCCGCCCGCCTGCTCCTAACCACAAACTGGTTCGTCCGCGAAGTAGTCCTAAACACCTGGTTTTTAAATAGGGACGGAGCCTGATTATTGCCCCAAAATGGAAACTCCCGTTTTGAAACCGAAAGCTACTTCTCGGCCGGCGGACTTTCCTTGGTAGTATCCTCAGGCAGCGCATCCGGCACATCCCCAAACTGAATGTTCGTCTCCGCCCCGAACCGGTTGTAAAGCCTGAACTCAACCTCGTTCTTCACCAGAAACTTCCCCTCGCGCGACCGGATCTCCGACTTCAACGGCAGCAAGTAAGGCTGCCCCGATATCTTCGTGAAATCGTAGTTCATATCCAGGTCCACACTCTGCACCGGAAAATCCACCGGCAGATTTTCCACTTCCAATTTGATACGCATCACCATTTTGGTATCGCGATCCGCGTAAACCAACCCGTGATACCCAGCGATAACCGTTCGCTGCACCGCCTCGGAATAAATGGAGTACTGCGAATGCAACTGCTGCACGTGAAAGCTAAACACGTACATGCGCTTCCCGCGCAGCGTCGCCCACCGCTCCCAATTGAATTCGGTCGCCGTCTGCGGATCGAAAATCTCCTTCAGCATCGTGCCGAATTCACCCGAAGAACTCGCTCCGTTCTTCTGCTCGTGCTTCACGTTGCCGGTCACAGGCACGCCGTTGATCGAAACAACCTTGTAATCTTCCTTCTGTTCGAAATAACTAAGGCGCTCCGCAATCGTATCGATCAGCCGGAAGTTTTCCAGCCCGCTAGCGTCCCCATACCGCCGCGTCACCTGCAGACAAATGAAGTTCGGCAAACCCTTGACATAGTTCCGCGCCCCCTCCGTGATCTCCGCCAAAATTTGTTTTTGTTCGATCGAATCCGGCGCCGGCGGCCCCGCCACCACCAGTTTCGGAGCCGGCGGAGGCGGCGGCTCCAAACTAGCCGACTCCGTAATCAACCCCTTCAACGCCGCCACAGTTTGCGGACCCGCCCCCATGCCCTGCAAGTCTTCCACCTGCCGCGCATCCAGCCGGTTCAAAAGCTTGACGTTTTTCTTGATGAAACTGGCGATGGCGCGGTCGTCATGCTGCAACTGAACCGAAGATTTAACGAAGCTAACCAGTTGCTCAACGGTTAACTTACTCTGCGCCCGGATCCCCATGGAGAGGACCACCACCAACCCCGAGCCGTACCATCCAGCGCATCATTTCCTACTCCATAAAGTGGGGCGGACCTCCGGTCCGCGTTCGACCTCCAGGTCGAACCATCTATTTCCCCGGCTCCGCGCCCTTCTCTTCCGGCAAAGCCTCCGGCGCGCTATCGAAAATAATACTAGTATCCGCCCCAAACTTGTTATACAGCCGGAACTCCGCCTGATTCTTCATCGTGTTCCGCCCATCCCGCATCCGCATATCCACCTTCAGCGGCAAAATGAACTTCTGCCCCGACAACGAGATCGAATCGTAGTCCAGCGTCTCCGCAGCGCTTCGAATCGGAAAATCCTGCGGGATATCGTCGGCTTCCATAGTGATCCGCATCACCGTATTACTATCGCGGTCCGCATAGATCAGCCCGTGATACCCCACCGTAACCGTCCGCTTCACTTCTTCCGCCGTGATGCTGTATTTCGAATTCTCCAGCCGCACGCGAAAACTGAAGACATGCATCACGTGATCCCGCAGCTTCCCCCACCGCTCCCACTGAAACTCCGTGTGGCTCTCCGGACTAAAAATTTCGTACAGCATACTGCCGAACTCGCCGCTCGAAGTGGCCCCGCCCAATTGCTCATGCTTGCGATTCGAAACCGGCGTCCCGTTCACCGAAATCACCTTGTAATCCTCGTGATGTTCGTTGTAACTCAGCCGTTCCGCAATCGTATCCGTCAGCCGGAAATTGTCGCTCCCGTTCTGCGCGACATACCGCCGCGTCACCTGCATACAAATGAAGTTAGGCAACCCCTCCGAATAATGAACCGCGTTCTCCGTAATCGCCGCCAGCACCTGCTTCTGCGTTTCCGCATCCGGCCCTGGAATCGGCGCCGCCGTTAACTTAGGAGCCGGTGCCGGCGCAGCCGGCAAACTAGCCGAGTCCGTCCGCAGAGTCTTCAAGGCCGCGACAGTCAGCCGCCCCGCGCCCAACTCCTGCAAGGACTCAATCGTCCGCGCATCCAACTGATTCGACAATTGGATCTTCTTGACCATCTCCGCAACCTTGCGGTCGTCCTCTTTCAACTGCACCGAAGATTTGACGAAAGCCACCAGTTGCTCCACCGTCATCTTCATCTGCGCCAAAGCCGCGCCCACCAATACCACCAGCAGGCACACGAATTGTATACAGCGTGTCATGGCTACTTAAGAATAGACGCAATTCCACGCTTCTTAGGTTTCTGGGAAGTCTCGACAGGCGCCAAAGTTTTATCGATCGCCGCAGCCGCCAGCGGCGCCATCACCCGGTACCCCTTGGCGTTCGGATGCAGCCCGTCATCCGACATCTCCGCCTGAAACTGCCCCGCTGGATCCACCGTAGCCGTGAAGTAATCCACGTAAGCGTACCCGCGCTGCGAGCAGAACTTCTGCAGCCACTCATTCAAAGCCTTGATCTGTGCCGGAGGCCGCTGCAGCGTCCGCTCATAACTTGGCTCCTGATCCTTGTGATAATCGCTAACCGGCGTCACCGCCGAAAAAATGACTTTAATCTTGTAAGCCGTAGCCAAATCCGCCAGCATCTGGTAATTGCCCTCAATCGGCGGTCAACGGGACTTCGCGCGCCAAGTCGTTGGTACCCACCAAAATGATCACCGCCTCGGGATGCAGATCGATCACGTCATCCTTCATGCGCTGTAAGAGATGTCCGCTGAGTCTGCCCCGCAATGCCGCGATTAACGTACCCGCTGTCCGGAAAGTACTCGTTCAAGCGCCAGAAATCCGTGATCGAATCTCCGAAGAACACCACCCGCGGCTTCCCCGCCACCGCCGGACCCAGCTTTCGGTTAGCATCTGCATACCGCGCCAGGTTCGCCGGATCGGGACTCGCCAACTGCCTATCGCGGTTCTCCACCAAAGCCCGGAAATGCGCGTCCAGCCGCGTCGCATCATCCCGCAGCTCCGTCAACTGCTTCTGCGCCGCCTCCGGAAACGGAAACGGCTTAGGAACCGAATCCGCCAGCGCCAGATACGACCGCAAATTCATCAGCAGCGAATAAGTGGTCCGCCCGCGCCCCGGCAGCAGCCGCAACTGAATGCAATCCTGCCGCGTATTCTCGATCACCGGAGCCGCCGCCCGCAGCAAATCCGGCACCGCCACGCCGCCCGCCTCCATCAACTCCCCCAACCGCCCGCACAACTGATTCACCGCCGCCGGCGCCATCAGCGCATCGGACGAAGGCGCTCCCGGTCCCTGCGCCGGACCAATCCCCGGCCCCAGCAGCAGCAACGCGATGGAGGCCACCGTGCTGCGTGTCATTTCCCCGCGTCCTTATCCAGTTGCAGCGTCACCGTCCCGATCGGAAACGCCAGCCGCAGCCGGATCTGCACCGGTATCCGCCGCGCGTCATCCGACACCCACACGAATGCCCGCCCCTTGCGCGGATACACCACTCCATTCATCAGATTCGCCTCGTAGCGAATCGTCTTGAAGGTCCCCGCCGGAGTCGTCACTTCCTCCCGCTCCTGCGCATCCACCTTCACCTGCGCCGCCCGCCGCCCGTCGCTCATCGGCACCTGCGCCGATTGCCCCGGCTCAATCGTCAGCCCCCGCAGCGCCAGAATCCCGCCCAGCACATCGTGCACGCAATGAGGAGTATCCACCTGAGCCGTCCGCATCACTTGATTATTTCTAAGCACGTCGCGTTCCACCCACGACGCCCGGTTCTGATTCCGGTCATAAGTGACGGTGGTCTGCCGGTGCCGCTTGCCTTCCATGGAGTCGAGTAAACTCCCGGTAGCGCAGAACGCCTGTTCGTAACGCACCGAATAATTATCGTCAACTTTAAACAGCGCCGACACCAGCCCCGCCGAAACCAGCTTGAGGTGTGCCTCGGAGTCGTGCGCATCCAGCGTCACATCCCCGGCATGAATCAAACGCCACTCCACCGAATAGCTTATTTTGCCGAGGTCCGGAACAGCAGGACCCGCCGCAGTCGCCGGCAAAATCCACAGGGCCGCGGTAAAGACGGGGACCGCGCAAAGGACAAAGCGCACACGATCAGTTTACACTCTTATCGTGAAGCATATTCCAGGCCGGCACTTCCTGCGCAATCTAGTGACGCAGCGCTCGCTGGTAGTCCAACTGGTCCGCCGCGACTTCCAGCAGCGCTACGTAGGCTCCGCCGCCGGCTGGATCTGGGGCGTAGTCCACCCGCTAGTGCTGCTCCTAAGCTGGACCTTTATCTTCCAGATCTGCCTCAAAACAACGCTCCCCCCAGGTTCCGTGACCCAGAACTACACCATGTTCCTGTTCTGCGGAATGCTCCCCTGGCTCTTGTTTCAAGAGACCGTCCTGCGCTCCGCCCCCAGCATGGTGGAGCACGCCAACCTGATTACAAAAACGTTGTTCCCCGCCGAAGTAGTCCCCGTGTCGATCTTCCTGTCGTCTCTGATCCACCACCTGATCGCCTTGCTGCTAGTGATGGCCGCCTCCGCCGTGGTTCTAAAAACCATCAGCCCCATGGTCCTGCTGCTTCCTCTTTATATGGTGTTCATCGGCCTGTTCGCCGTAGGAGTCGGTTGGTTCGTCTCCAGCCTGCAAGTCTACCTGCGCGACACCGTGCAGATCCTCGCAGTAGTGATGACCCTATGGTTCTGGTTCACCCCCATCATGATCAGCGAAGACCGCATCCCCGAGCCCTTCAAGAGCCTGATCCGCCTGAATCCCATGACCTCGGTAGTGCGAGCCTACCGCTACCGCCTCCTAACCGCCCAATGGCCCCCCTGGCAAGAACTAGCAATGCTAGCCGCCTACTCCTGCGCCGTCTTCATCCTGGGCGGCCTCTTCTTCCGCCACCTAAAACGCGGCTTCGCCGACGTCCTCTAAAAAGTAAATCCGCCCCCCGCAGCAGCCTCTCTGTGCACGTTACCCCCAACACAGAACCGCGACCGCAGGGAGCGGACTCCGAACGCTCTAGAACACGTACTTCAAAGCCAACTGCATCAGGCGCGGATTCACCGACAAACTAGTGATCTGCCCAAAATTGCCGACGGCCACATTATTAGCCACCGGAGCCACACCAACACCCTGCGTCCCCGGATTCCCAAACTGCGAATGGTTGAACAAGTTGAAGAACTCTGCGCGGAACTGCAATTGAGCGTTTTCATGAATCCCGCCCACGCGCGTGCTCTTTCCCAAAGTGACGTCGAAGTTGAACTGACCAGGCCCCAGAACCGGACCGATACCAGAGTTGCCCCAGCCGGTTCCACCAGTGCCCGGGACGCCCGGAGTCGCACCGATAATCGGAATCGTCGAAAACGCCGTGAACGCCGTCGGAGCTCCCGCCGCGTTCAAAGTGCAAGCGAAGTATCCGCATCCCAGGCTGGCGCCGCCCAAACGAGCGCCCATCGGCCCGCTCGACGGAATATCAGCATAAGTCGCTCCCGGAGCCATTTGCGCCCGCGAAAGAATCGTCGCCGGTGAACCGCTCAATCCATAGACAGAGCCGCCGCGGCTGTCCGCGATGATCAGCGGGAACCCATCCTGAATCGTAGTGACGCCCGCCAGACTCCAGCCGCCCAGCACCGCCTTGGCAACGCCCTTCATGCTGCCCGTCGGAATCTGGTAGCTGTAGTTGATCACCAGCCGCTGCGGCCGGTATTGCGTGTTGAGACCGTACTGCTGCGACAGATTGTTCGGGTCTCCGCTGTTCGCGCCGCCCGGTCCAAGGAAGTCGGCGAACGCCCGGCTCCATGTATAAGCCGCCTGGAAGGTCAGCCCATACGAAAGCTGCTTGCGCACCGTGACCTGCAAGCTGTTGAACTTGATGTCGCCAATGGTGTCGAAATACTGCATTCCACCAGGCCCGAAGCCCAGATAAGGAACGCGTAGCGAAGCATTCGTAGTGGTATTCGTGGTGACGCCGTTAATCGGATTGGTCGCGCTAGCCAGTCCCGGCTCATTCAGCAGGTGCAGATTTTCCGCCTGATGAATACCGTGCGAACCGACATAGCCTATTTCCAGAACCCACTTAGGCAAAAATTCATACTGCATGTTGAAGTTCCACGAATAGATCAGCGGAGTCTTCACATGCGGATCTTCCGCAGCCTCGGTAATATTCGAGGACTGCAAGAACGAAGTCGCCCCATTGAAGTTTACCCAGCGCATCGGGAATTGTCCCAGCGTGTACTGCTCAAACGGCGCCGCCAGTGAAGAGAACGAATTGGTCTGCGCCGGCTGATCCAATGTCGGAGCATAAGGCGGGCTCTGCTCAATCGCATGCACCAGCAGGTTGCCGTCCACACGATTGAAGAAGAAACCCATGCCGCCGCGGAATACTAAGCGGTTGCTCTTGGTCGGTTGGAAAGCAAATCCGAGGCGCGGAGAGAAGTCATCCAACGGAACTCCATCCTTGGTCGCGATGGTCTGCCCGCTGCTGATGATACCCGGGAACATCGGCCCTGTGTAGTTGGACGGCACCACCCACCCGGCGTAAGTGCCACCCGTGGGAAACAGCGGAATACCGGGTTTCGGTACTTGCGTCGTCGAGGGCACCGGAACCGTCAACATCGCCTCCGGCCACAGATTGACCGCGTTCCCGTATTTGTCCGAGATATTCCCGTCGTATTCCCACCGCAAACCCAGATTCAGCGTCAAACGCTGGCTGACCTTGAAGTCATCCTGGTAAAACGCGCTGCCATTTTTCATCCTGTACCCGTGTACAATTCCGCTAGGACCGCTCACCACGTCGAAATTGGAAGTGTTCAGAACGTTGCTGCTAGCCGAGCCGTTGCAGCCAACCGGATTCGCAATCGTCGCGGGAGCCGCCGCCCCGCAGCCGCCCGGCAGGCCGACCAGGAAGTCGTTGAAAGTCGAGAACTGCATGATCCCGTGCGACAGCCAACTCCCCACCCAGGTCCAACGCGTCGCTTCCCACTCTCCGCCGAACCGCATGGTGTGCTTTCCCTTGGTCCACGAGAGCTGGTCGCCGAAGCCAACGGTGGTCTGGTGGTGGTGCACGTTATTGGTGCCACCGAAAGCCACAAATTGGCCTAGGATGCTGATCTGTGGCGGCATCGGTGTATCGCCGCCGAGAACTCCGTGACCCGGGGGTGCGCAGGCAATGGTGATGCCAGCGGTGCAGTTCGGATAAATGTTATTCGCGCTGAGGTAGGAAAGGTCCGGGTCCTGGTTTTGGTCGTTGACGCCGCGCAGGATGCTGCCCCGGAGCTCATTTACCAGGTTGTTGCTCACGATGGAAGTGAGTTTCAAGACTCCGTCCTGATACCCGTAATCAGTTACGCCCGGGTTGCCGGGAAGAACAGGAGGCTGCCCATTGGCCACCAGGAAAGGAATCTGTTGATCTTCGTAGGAACGAAAATACTCTACTGCTGAGCGTATGCTTCTGATTGATCGCGTAGTCCAGGTTCAACATCCCCTGATATTCTTTGTCGTAAGCCGGAATCGAATAGGCGACTCCACTCAGGGATCCCTGAACTTCCCGAGCCGGGAATGTAATAGCTGCCCCCGGGCAGCTTGGCTTGCAGGTAGCGCATCGCGTAGGGGTTGATGTTCGCGCCCGCGCAGTCGACTTGCGTACCTTGGCCCGCGCCCGCGCCACCAGGATTGGTCTTAGCCCCACAGAACGCCGCGCCCAGCGCGTGAGCGGAAGGTCGCGGCCGCCGCATCGTCGCCCAAGCCATTCACGCCGGCGCCGAATCCGGTGGTCCCGCGATTGATGCCCGGAATCGGTGACAGAACGATGCCCGAGCTAAAGCCCTGCGCCGCAGCGCCGTTCTTCTGCCAAGTCTGCTGATACGCCCCGAAGACGAACAACTTGTCTTTCTTGATCGGACCGCCGATTGTGCCGCCGTATTGATTCTGATTCAGAACCTGCTTCACTCCGCCTTGGACAAGCCTGTGCATTCGCGGGGTTGGCGCAAGTACGGTTGCGGAAGAAGTCGGTGGCGTTGAGTGCCGTATTGCGGAAAAACTCAAAGGCGGTTCCATGAAGCGTCATTGGTCCCCGACTTCGTCACCACGTTGACGTTGGCGCCCGGGTTGCGTCCGTATCCAGCATCGTAATTCGAAGTCTGAATCTTGAACTCCTGCAGTGTATCCGGGTTGGGAATCGCGAAGCTGCTATAAAAGCCCGCCACCACGCTGCCGCCCTGCTGCGTAGTCATCGCGACGCCGTCCATCATGTAATTGTTGTCCTGCGTCATCGCCCCGTTGACCGCCGTATCCACGCCGCCCTTGCCGAATCCGCTGGCGTTGTTGACGCTGGCATTGGCGCCGGCCGACAGGCCGATCAGATTGGTGTAATTGCGAGTGGTCAAAGGCAGATCGGTCGCCGTCTTATTGCCAACCACGGTACCCAAAGCCGAACTGCTGGTCTGAATCGCCTCGACGTTGGCTTCGACCGTCACCTGCTCTGTCTGCGCGCCTACTTCGAGCGCCCGGTTCAACACCGGACTCTCCGTCACTTGCACCACGATGCCCGGCAACTCCACCGGCTTGAATCCCGCGGCGCTGAATTTCACTTTGTAATTCCCCGGCGCCAACAAGCCGAACTTGTAAGTGCCGTCCGCGCCGGTGGTGGTATTACGCACCGCCCCCGTGTCCGCGCTGGTCAACGTCACCGTTACATTCGGAATTAACGCGCCGGAAGGATCGGTAACCGTTCCGGACAACGAACCCGTGGAAGCAGTTTGCGCCAGCATCGCCGGCATGCAAACCATGAGCAAAGCAACAACCAGCAGCAATAGATTTCTGGTTCTCATGACCCCTCTTGAAGTGTGAGATGGAACTGCAATGCTTACCTTGGACCCCATTCGTTCTCCTTTGCCCCTCAGTCCGTTTCTACCTGGACTACCCGACTGAAAACCTTCGCATTGCGAAGTCTGGGAGGCAATATATGCCAAGTAGCTCAGGTTGTCAAGGCCCCTCCCCTCTAAACGATTTCAAAACTGATATATCAAAATAAAGCGGGAACCCCGATATAATAGTTTGTAGTTGTCCTTCGTTTCACACTTACTCGCCTCCTATTCCCCCTGGAAGCCAAAGCTGTGGACCACCCTCCCGGGATACCGCCGCCGCGATTTTTTCTCCGATCTCATCGCCGGAATTACAGTCGGATTAGTCGCGCTACCCATGGCCATGGCCTTCGGCATCGCCTCCGGTGTCACCCCCCAGGCCGGTCTCTACACCGCCATCGTCGGCGGATTTCTAATCTCGTTCCTGGGAGGATCCAAGGTCCAGATCGGCGGCCCCACCGGAGCGTTCGTGGTGATCGTCGCCGGGATTCTCGCCAAGCACGGCCTCTCCGGATTATTCATGGTCACCATGATGGCCGGCGTGATTCTGCTGTTTCTCGGCTTCACCGGCCTGGGCGCGGCCGTGCGCTTTATTCCCCGCCCCATCGTGATCGGCTTCACCAACGGCATCGCGCTACTGATTGCCTCCACCCAGATCAAAGACTTCTTCGGTCTGACCATGGATCAAAACCCCAGCGAGTTTTTCGCGCGCATGCGTGCTCTAGGGGACCACATGGGCACCACCAATCTAACCGCGCTGGCCGTAGGCCTGGGGTCTCTAGCTCTCATCATCTTCATACCGAAACTGTTTCCCCGCGTCCCCGGTTCGATTGTCGCGCTGCTAGCCGCAACCGTAGTGGCCGCAGTGTTCCATTTGCCCGTCGAAACCATCGGCAGCAAGTTCGGAGGCATCAGCCGCTCTCTCCCGCCCATCCACATCCCGCAGTTCCGCGCCGATCTGATTCTGCCGCTATTGCCTTCCGCGCTCACCGTAGCCATCCTGGCCGCGCTAGAAAGCCTGCTCTCCGCGGTGGTAGCGGATTCGATGAGCGGCGACCGTCACAATTCCAACGCGGAATTAGTCGCACAAGGCTTCGCCAACATCGCCAGCCCTCTCGTCGGCGGCATTCCCGTGACCGGCGCCATCGCCCGCACCGCCACCAACATTCGCTCCGGCGCCAAGACCCCGGTTGCCGGAATGATTCACGCCCTGGTGCTCCTCGGAGTAGTCCTGGTGCTGGCCCCGCTAGCCCGCTTCGTTCCCATGGCGACCCTGGCCGCCGTGCTATTCGTGGTCGCCTACAACATGGGTGAGTGGCGCGAGATCGGCTCCATCGTTCGCCTCGGCGCGGCCGACCGCTCCGTGTGGTTCATCACCTTCGCGCTCACCGTAATGGCCGATCTTACCGTAGCCGTCGAAGTCGGCATGGCGCTAGCGGCGTTGCTCTACATCTATCGCGTAGCCCAAACCACCACCGTCGGCGTCCTTACCCCCGAAGACGTCGAAGATGCCCGGCCGCACCAACTGCAAGACCAGCAGGTGCCGCCCTACGTCACCATCCTGCGCATCCACGGGCCTTTCCTCTTCGGAGCCACCGAAAAATTGCTGGAAGAAACCGCGGACCTGACTAAGTACGCGCCCATCGTGATCCTCCGCCTGCGCCACATGACCGCCATCGACGCCACCGGCCTGCATGGCCTCGAAACTCTAGCCGACCGCCTGAAAAAATCCGGCCGCACCCTGGTCCTCTGCGGTGCCCGCCACCAGCCCGCCAAAATGCTCCAGCGCGCCGATTTCATAGAACACATCGGCGAACACAACATCCTGCCGCATGCCCAAGCCGCCCTCCAGCGCGCCCGCGAAATTCAAGCAGCCTTTACCGGCCTAGCCGATGAAGTAGCCCACGACCTAAGCAACGCCCCGCTTTAGCCGCCGCCAGCACAGCGCCAGCCGCCGCAGCAGCCACAGTCGCCAACACAGAACCGCGCGCGCAGCAAGCGGACTACTAAATTTTGTTCTTGTTATCCAGCCAGGTCTTCAAAGGCAACAGCGCTCGCAGTGTAAATAAATTCAGCAGGGAAAGCAGAATCGCTATTTCGTAGCGGCCCATCGCTACGGCGGCTCCAATCACACCAGCGTTCCAGATGCTGGCGGCGGTTGCGGTGCCCTTCACCGTTGCCCCTTCTTTCAAGATCGCCCCGCCACCCACAAAGCCGATGCCTGTAATCAAGCCCTGCAAAACACGCGATTGTGCGGCGACATCGGGCTGACCTCCCAGAACCATCAGGTAGCCGCAACTGGCCATCCCGACAAGGGGAAAAGTGCGGAGCCCAGCGCTATGCGCTTCCTTTTCACGGTCCCACCCGATCAGGGCCGTCAACCCGTAGGCGATGCCGATATGCTGCAGGTCCCGCCAAGCTTCGTGCCAGTAGTTCAGAATTTCGAGCAAGCTGCGTTACCCCCACAGCTATCCTAATGGATTCGGGCTCAACGCACAGACGCTTAAATAAACATCTCTTCGTCGGAGTGAGCGTCTTCCGGATTAGGCCGCCCACGCAGCAAAAACGTCAGCGCCGTCTTGATCCCCGCCGCGACGCCCTGCACCTGCATGATGGGTTTCAAGATGCCGCCTTCCACCACCGCCACCGTGCGCTGAGTGCGAACCATGGCATCGTCAAGCACCATCTCCGCGCGGTCCATCTGGACCCGTGCGCGCGCGGCCGCATCATCCAGGAACTCGTCGATCCGGTGCACTTGCTGGCGCGTAGTCTCCAGAATCTCGCTGGTCTTGGACGTAATGTCGGCAATCTGCTTGCGGCTATCTTCGATTGTCTGTCGTGAAATTTCCAGCACGCCTTCGATTTTAGGGGTGAGCCGCTGGACGTTCTGTTGCAGCCCGCGCGACGCCATAAAAATACCTGCCAGCATCGCCGCCTGAATAAGGAGAGCGACCGCAGCGACGATCACAAACACCGTCATCACGGTAAGCAAAGTATGTTCGTCCATGTTTGTTCAAACCGGCGCTGCGAAAAATCTACTCCGGCAGCGGTTGATTCACAGTATCGCGATACGCCTGGCGTCCAGCGTCCACCGCGGCCGAGAAACTTTCCTTCTGCCGTTGCACCGTCGACTTGCCGCGCTCGATGGTTTCCGCCGCCTGCTCGCGCAACTCCTGCGCCCGCCGCTTCGCCAGATCCGCGCTCTCATTCGCCTTTGACATCAAAAAGTCGCGCGTCTCGGACCCGGATTTCGGAGCGAACAAAACACCCAAGGCCGCCCCCAGCCCCAGCCCTAAAAAGAAAAAAGACATCTTGCTATCGTCGTCCATGGTTTGTCACTCCTTTGCACTCCCAGCATATCAGGACTGCCTCAATTGCGACGCCGCCTGGGCTGCACGCGCAAATGTAGCCTGCATTTCCGGTTCAGACAGCAGGTTTTCACGCAGAGTCTGCAGCCGCGCGATAGCATCGCTGAGCACCAGATCGATTTCCTCCGCGTTAGTCGAAAAAATATCGCGCCAGATGTCGTAAGGACTGCGCGCCAGCCGCGTCAAATCCGCCGCCGCCGGCCCCGCTACTTTCGCCGCATCGGGATGATCCGCAATCAGCGACGCCAGCGCCGTCGAAAGCAACTGCGGTAAATGTGAAACCAGCGCCACCCGCCGGTCGTGCTCCGCCGCGTCCAGCTTCACCAGCCGCGCCCCGATCTTCTCGATCCAGCGTTCGAGTTCCGCGTCCCCGGCCGTCAGCACATAAGGCCGCGTGCGAAACAAATTCGCATCCGCCGCCTCCACTCCGCGCGCTTCCTTACCCGCCATGGGATGCCCGCCCACAAAACGTCCGCGTTTGATGGTCTGTTGCGCCCGTTCCACGATCGCTAGCTTAGTGCTGCCCGCATCGGTGATCAGCGTCCCCGGCCGCACGGCGCCGTCGATCGCATTCAGCGTTTCCAAAATCCTCGCGATCGGTTGCGCCAGATAGATGACATCCGATTGCCCCGCCGCCTCAGCCAGCGGCAACGCCTCATCGATCGCCCCGCGCTCCAGCGCCGCCCGAACGGTCGCCGGCGAACTAACCCCGATGATTTTCCCCGCGAACCCCGCCTGCCGCAACGCCAGCGCGAAGGACCCGCCGATCAACCCCACGCCCGCGACGGTAACGACGCGCCACTCCCCGCTCACTCCGCTTTTCCCCGCCGCTGATCCAGATACACCTGCTGGATCATCCGCATTTCCCGCATAATCGTCTCGAATATGTGGCGAAATGCCTCGTCACTAAGCGGCCCCGCATTTCCGCTAGTCACCTTGCGCACCACGTCTTCCTCGCGCGAAGCCTCATAGACCGGCATCGCCAGCGCCTCTTTCGCGCGCACCACGTCGTCGACAATCCCCGCCCGCCGGTTCAGCAGCTCGCGCAATTCCAGATCCAGCGCATCGATCTTACGCCGGCATTCGGCAAGCAATTTTTGCGCCTCCGCGTGTGTCATTTGTCCATGCCTTCTCGAAGCGACCGAGCGAACGCCTCAATCTGCGCATCGCTAGCGTGGTTTTCAATCAACCGCACAAACGCGCTCCCTACCACCACGCCATCCGCGATCTTGGCTACCACGCCCGCCTGCTCCGGAGTCGAAATGCCAAATCCCGCGGCCAGCGGTAGTTTCGTAGCCCCTCGCATCGAAGCCACCAGCGGCCCCAGCGCGTCCGACAACGCCGCCCGCTCGCCCGTGACTCCCGTGCGCGAAACCAAATACACAAAACCCGTCGAGTATTGTGCCACGAGTTTCAGCCGCTCCGCTGTACTAGTCGGAGCCGCCAGAAACACCGTATCGAGCCCCGCCGCCCGCATGGATTTCACATAAGGCGCAGCCTCTTCGACGCTCAGATCCGTGAGCAGGCACCCATCGATCCCCGCCGCTTTGGCGTCCGCGCCAAGCTTCTCAAACCCATACCTCATAGCCGGATTCAAGTAGGTAAACAACAGCAACGGAATTTGCGAAGTCTCACGAATCGTCCGCGCAATCTCCAGAACCTTATGCAGAGTAGTCCCCGCCTTGAGCGCCCGCTCCGCCCCCGCCTGAATCACCGGACCATCCGCGATAGGATCGGAAAAAGGAACGCCCAGCTCAATCAAATCCACCCCGCCGCGCTCCAGCGCCGCAACAATTTGCGGCGTCCGCTCTGGCGTGGGATCCCCAGCAGTAACGTAAGCAATCAACGCCGCGCGCCGCTGAGCCTTCAGCGCGGCAAAAAGAGGCTCAATTCGTGTCGGCATCAAGCTCTTCATATTCGGTAAGATTTTCCCGGTAAATATCAGTATCTTTATCGCCGCGCCCCGACAAATTAACGATGAATATTTGCCCCTTCGCCGCCGGTGCCCGCTTCAGCACCTCCGCAACAGCGTGCGCCGACTCCAGCGCCGGAATGATCCCCTCCGTGCGCGCCAATTGTAGAGCCGCCGCCAGCGCTTCCGGATCGCTGGCAGAAGTGTATTCCGCCCGATGCCGGTCATGCAGCCAAGCGTGTTCAGGACCCACCGTCGGATAATCCAGCCCCGCCGAAACCGAATGCGTCAACGCCACCTGCCCATCCGCGTCCTGCAACAGATAACTGAGCGTCCCGTGCAGAACGCCTGGCGACCCGCCCGAGAACCGCGCCGCATGTTGGCCGAGCAGCCCACTCCGTCCCCCGGCCTCCACCCCAATCAACTTCACACTTTCGTCGCCGATAAACGCATGGAACAGCCCAATCGCATTACTGCCCCCGCCCACGCAAGCCACCGCCGCATCCGGCAACCGCCCCTCGCGCTCCAGAATCTGCGCCCGTGCCTCAATCCCAATCACCCGGTGAAAATCCCGCACCATCAGCGGATAAGGATGTGCCCCCAACGCCGACCCCAACAAGTAATAAGTGTCGTGAACGTTAGTAACCCAATCGCGCATAGCCTCGCTAATCGCATCCTTCAGCGTCTGGCTCCCGTTCGCAACGCCCACCACCTTCGCCCCCATCAACCGCATGCGAAACACGTTGGGGCGCTGCCGCCGCATGTCCTCGACACCCATGTAGACGATGCATTCGAGCCCAAACAAGGCGCACACCGCAGCAGTAGCCACCCCATGCTGCCCCGCCCCCGTCTCGGCAATGATGCGCTTCTTCCCCATGCGCCGCGCCAACAGCGCCTGACCGATACAGTTATTGATCTTGTGCGCCCCCGTATGCAGCAGATCCTCACGCTTGAGGTAAATCTTCGCGCCCCCCAGCGTCTCACTCAACCGCTTGGCATAGTACAGCGGCGTCGGACGCCCTGCATAATTATGCAGCAGATCCGCCAGTTCCGCCTGAAACGCCGGATCCCCCGACGCCTCGCAGTAAGCCCGCTCCAATTCCTCCAGCGGCGCCATCAAGACCTCCGGGACAAACCGCCCCCCGTAAGGCCCGAAGTGCCCAGTCGCGTCCGGCTGCGACGTTACCATGTTGCCTCCCGCGCAGCCTTAACGAAGGCGCGCACTTTCTCGTGATCCTTTATACCGGGCGCCGTTTCGAGTTTCGAACTAGCGTCGACACCCCACGGCTCAGCGATGCGAATGGCCTCCGTGACGTTGGACGCGTCGAGCCCACCGGCGACGATGACCTTCTCCGCTGCGCCCCGCGCCAGTGACCAATCGAACGACACACCGTTCTTCACTCCATCCAGCAAGATCGCCTCCGCGTCGTCCACCCAGGACCACGCCTCCGTCACCCGGAACGCCCTCCAAACCCGCGTCCCCGGAGCCACGCTTCCCCCGTAAATCTGCGCCACGTCCAGATGCGCCGCACGCATGACAGCCTCGACAGTCACCGGCGATTCATCCACAAAAACCCCAACTTTCCAGACATCTAGCCCTTCGCCGAGTACAGCCGCGCGTTCCGGCGTGATATAGCGCGGACTCTTCGGATAAAAAATAAATCCAATAGCCGACGCCCCAGCCTCCGCCGCCACCAGCGCATCCTCGCGCCGCGTGATCCCGCAAACCTTAACCATCATGACCGCAATTCCCGCAGCGCCCCGGCCGGGTCCGCCGACTTCATCAAATGTTCGCCGACAAGAAACGCATGGAACCCCGCCGCCTGCAAGCGTCCCACGTCAGCCCGCGAATGAATCCCGCTCTCGGCAACTTTGATCACCCCGGCGGGCATCTTCTCAACCAGCCGCAGCGACGTATCGAGCGAAACCTGAAACGTATGCAGGTTGCGATTGTTCACCCCAACAATCTCCGCCCCCGACTCCAGCGCCGCGTCCAGCTCATGATCGTCATGAACCTCCACCAGCGCCGCCATCCCATACCGCGCCGCCAGCTCCCGAAATCCCCGCAGTTGCGCCACATCCAGAATCGCTGCGATCAGCAGAATAGCGTCCGCCCCGTGCGCGGCCGCCTCGATCACATGGAATTCATCGATAGTGAAGTCCTTCCGCAAAACCGGAATCGTAACCGCCGCGCGAGCCGCCTCCAGATCCCCCAGCTTGCCCTTAAAGAATTCCTCGTCCGTCAGCACGCTCAACGCCGCCGCCCCGCCCGAAGCATACATCCCCGCGATCGCCGCCGGATGAAAATCCTCCGTGAAGACCCCTCTGCTGGGAGACGCCTTTTTGATCTCAGAGATGATCGCTGGAGGCGCCGCCGTAAGCGCCCCTCGGAAATCCCGCGCAGGAGACCGACCTGCAGCGAGCCGCTCCAGATCCGCGCGATTGCTTCGGGAGCGCGCGAGCGTGGAGCGCTTGTGATCGACAATTCTAGCGAGAATATCTGGGACTGCCACTGCCATGAAAGGGAATTTTCATGGTAGCACCACCTCGACGCCGACCCCACTCACCGCGTCCACGTGAATACGGAAAGTCCCGCCGTGCGCCTCCACCACGCGCCGCGCGCTCTCGATACTCAACCCGCATCCCGGCCCCAGCGTAGCCTCCGAGCGGTACCCCGGCGCAGCGGTCGCAATCGCCAGCACAACTCCGCCGTCACCCCTCGATGTAGTGATGCCAACCGGATGCAAATCGCTAGCCACCTGCCGGAACAGCAGCAGCAGATTCTCCAGCAACGCCCGCCCGCGCCCCGGATCCAGCCGCACCAGCGGCAGCCCGCCCGCCAACTCCAGCCGGATAGTGGAGTCCTCGGCCACCGCCTCCTGAACCAGTTCTTCCAGATCCACCAGCTGCGGAGCCAGCGGCGCCGCATCGGCAAGCTGCAGCGCCGAAGTGAGAATCCAGTTGGATTGCGCCACCAGTTGTTGCAAACGCGCCGCCTGCTCCCGCGCCGGCCCGCCGTCGCGCGGCAGCACGAGACTCAAGTAATACGCGATCGACTCGATGGCGCTCAGCGGCTGGCGCAACTCGTGCGCGATGGTTTCAAGAGCCACCGCCGCTAGCGAGGACTGCGCCTCAGGGTCCGCCGCCACCGTCTGCACTCCGGTTGCGGAACTCATCATTTCCTTCGGGGGATAGCTAATAGGTTGTACCGCGCGCGCCCCAGCGAGTCAAGTAGGAGCTTACGCGGCACCGCGGTCAGGATCGCACGCAGAACGGAATTCACGGATTAAGCGTTCTGAAGAACCTTGGCTACATCCGGGTCGAGGAGAACCACTACCGATTTCGAGGCGCCACGTCCGGTGAACCGATTCGGCCGGGCTTTGCTGTAGTCGAAGCGATACTCCGGCCTCAGCGTCTCCGACGCTTTTCGGGATGTCGTTTCACTTCTCGATATAGTTTTCATAGTCGCTCCGTTTCCGCCGAACCGCGTTAGAATTGAGGTGCGATGAATGGTGCACTCTACCGCCTTCGTAAATTAGTCGTCGTCTTATGTCTACTGGCGGTACTGATTACCGCATTGACGCCGCCTGCGTCCGGGCTGCTCTTTCACTTCCTCATCCCGTTATGGTTTTTCTTCGCTGCAATTGTCATCGTTCAAATTCGAGTTGCTGACGAATACTTCGACCTACCGTTACTTCCTAACCTCCCAATTTTCTCCTCGCGCCCGCCTCCTGCGCGATAGATTCTTTCCACCACACGCCCGTTAACCGGCGGGCTCCCTTTCAATTTGTTTGAAATCTTCCATGGGACCAGCGCGCTCTCAATAGGCCGCTGTTTCTGTGCACGGAGGGTCTAATGTCAGTGAAGCATAAACTTCGCAAGTTATTGCTCATCACCACTCTGGGAATTGGCTCACTTATAGGGGTTCCGATGTCGCCCCAAGAAATCGAAGAGCTTCTCGCTCAGTTGAGTCAACCTAAAATCCAAGTCGTGGTCAAAGAAGAAGCGGATGACGAAGTTCCAAAGTAAATCACTACCGAGCCGTATACAGTCCCATCGCCTTCTTCACTTTGTCCACCGTATCCTGCGCAATCGGCGTGACGCGCTCCGCGCCGTTGGCAAGCACCTGCGCCACAAATCCAGGTTCGGCCATGATCTCCCGGTAACGCGTCTGCACCGGTTCCAACGCACTGATCACCGCCTCCGCCACTTGCTTTTTCAGATCCCCATAACGCATCCCAGTAAAGTGCGCCCGAGTGTTGTCATCGCTCCAGCCAGTGAACGCCTGAAAGATAGTTAACAGGTTGCGCACCCCAGGACCCATCGCCTCGTAATCCACCCCAGGATTCGAATCCGTAGTCGCGCGCAAAATCTTCTTGCGAATCACCGCCGGCGGATCGAGCAAACTCACCGCATGCCCCCCGCCCGTTTCCGATTTGCTCATCTTCTTTTCCGGATCGTCCAGCCCCATGATCCGCGCGCCCACCGTCGGCAAATGCGTAGCCGGCATCGTGAACGTCTCCCCGTACAGCGAGTTAAACCGCTGCGCAATATCACGCGCCAACTCCAAGTGTTGCGACTGATCGTCCCCCACCGGCACAATCGCGGCTTGATACAGCAAAATGTCCGCCGCCATCAGCACCGGATACTGCAGCAGCCCGTCGCCGATCGTCTCCTGCGCCTGCGATTTCGCCTTGAACTGCGTCATCCGCTCCAGCCAGCCAACCGGCGTCACGCAAGTCAGCATCCACGCCAACTCAGCATGCTGCGGCACAGCCGACTGCACGATCAGCGAGGAATGCAGCGGGTCGATCCCGATCGCCAGCAGCATCCCCGCCAGCTCCTCGATCTTCGCGCGCAGCTCCTCCGGCTTCTGATAAACAGTAATCGCATGCAGATCCACGATACAGTAGATACTGTCGTAGTCATATTGAATCTTGGCCCAGTTCTTTAAGGCGCCAAGATAATTTCCAATGTGGGGGCTGCCGGTGGGCTGGATGCCGGAGAGGACTCTTGCTTTCATGTTGGATGGGGAGAACTTCTATCGTAAACGATGTGTCCGCGCCAGTGGCGAACTCGGTGGTGATCGAAAAATGGGTGTACGGCGGCGAAGCACTCGCGCGTCTAGACGGTCGCGTAGTCCTTGCGCCCTTCGTACTGCCCGGAGAGACCGTGCGCCTGGATGCAGATGAAGGCATTCACGCCAGCCTGGCGGAAGTGCTGACCCCTTCGCCCGAACGCGTCGCTCCCCCCTGCCCTCTGTTCACCCGCTGCGGCGGCTGCCACTACCAGCACGCCCCCTATCCCTATCAACTCGCCCGCAAAGTCGAAATCCTCCGCGAACAACTCCGCCGAGTAGGCAAGATCGAATACACCGCCGACATCGACACCATCAGCGGCCCGCCGCTTAACTACCGCAACCGCGCCCAATTCCACATCGCCAACGGAGCCATCGGCTACCTAGCCGCACGCTCCCACACGCTCGTGCCTGTCACCGGAGAGTGCCCCATCTCCTCCCCGCGTCTGAACCAAGCCCTGGCCGAAATGCGCGACCGCCTGGCCGACCCGCGCTTCCCCCGCTTCGTCCAGTCCCTGGAAATCTTCACCAACGAAACCGAAATCCAAGTAAACGCCCTAGAAACCGACCGCCCCGTAGCCCGCTCCTTCTATGATTGGTGCGGATCCACAGTAGCCGTCGACTACGCCACGTCCTTCGGCACCTTCCGCGTCAGCCCGCGGTCGTTCTTCCAGGTAAATCGCTTCCTGATCGAGCCCCTGGTAGACGCCGCCCTGCAAAACGCCACCGGCAAAACCGCGCTCGACCTCTACGCCGGCGTAGGCCTCTTCGCCCTGCCGTTAGCGAGCCGCTTCGAACACGTAATCGCCGTAGAATCCGGCATCAGCGCCGCCCGCGATTTAGAAGTGAACGCGAAACGCGCCGAAGCACGCCTGCAAACCGAACGCGCCAGAGTAGAAGACTTCCTCCGCACCTTCGCCGAAACCCCCGACTTCGTGTTAGCCGACCCCCCACGCGCCGGCCTAGGCAAATCCGTGGTCACTCAACTAGAGCGCCTGGCCCCCCCGAGCATAACGATAGTGTCCTGCGACCCCGCCACCCTAGCCCGCGACCTAGCAGCTCTGACCAGTTATCGCATCGCCAGCCTCACTCTTATCGACCTATTCCCCCAAACCTACCACCTAGAAACCATCGCCCAACTAGTCCACACCTAACCCACCACCCCCAACACAGAACCGCGCACGCAGTAAGCGGCCCCAGCAACTACCGCAAAGCCGCCTCCAGCCCCCCCGTCTGCCGCAATACATTCAACCGAGCCACCTCCGCCCCATGCTGCGCCTCGTAGTACGCCACCCACTTCTCATTCTCCGTAGCCCGCAACGCCTCCACCGTAGCCAACGGCAACCTCCCCTCATCCATCTGCGCCAAATCGATCGTCAACTCCTCCCGCGTAACATCCAAATCCGCCCGCGCCACATCCCGGCCAGCCTCAGCCCGCTTCAAATTCTGATAAGCACCCCGTAAATCCGAAGTGATCCGCGCCCGCGTCCGCCCCACTTCTATCCGCAGCTTCGCGATGTCCTGTTCCGCCTGCAGCGATTGTGCCTGCCCCGCCCGTCCCACAATCAGCGGAATCTCGATGGAAGCCCCCACCTGCGCATTGTTGTATTGAAACTTAGCGAAATAATCCTGGTAATTGTATTTCGCGAACAGCGAATATTGCGCCACCAGATTCACCTTGGGCAGCCGCTCTGCGCGATAGCTTTTGATCTCCAGCATCTTCGACTGCATGTTGGATTCCAGCCGCTTCAACTCATTGCTGCCTTCGAGCGCCTTCTCAATCGACGCCTCCTCCGACACCGGCACCACCAGCGGCGAGCGTTCTTCCGGAGCCACCCTAGCCCGATCGTCCGGCCCGAATCCCAACGCCATCGCCAGCGAACTCTCCGCCGTCATCAAGTCCATCGACAAATTATCCACGCGCTGCCCCGCCCGCAACACCGCCAGGTTGGCTTTCTTCGATTCAATCGCCAACTCGCGCCCCTCGGCCACGCGCTGCGCCATCAGCTCGCGTACGCGCGTCAGATTATCCGCCTGCCTCCGCGCCGCATCCAGACTGCGCGCCGCCTGCTCCGCATCCAGATACAAGGAAGCCACACGGTATATCACTTCCTCTTGCCGGCGCGCCACGTCCACGCCGGCCCCCCGGGCATCCTCATTGGCCTGCGCCACCAGATAGCTTTGCGGCCGGTTGAAAATCGCCATCTGCGTCCGCACCGTCACGATCGAAGGGGCGCTGCCCTCGATGCTATTAGGAAACCCCGTGCTCCAAGCAGCCCCGCTCCCCGCGAACACTTTGGGAGAGAAAGGATCGTGCGTGACGGTCACCTGATAGCGCGCCTTCTGCTGATCCAGCCGCGCCAGCAACAAATCCGGATTCTGCGCCAGCGCCAAATCCAGCGCCTGCCGCAACGTCAATACCCGAACTTCACCGAATAGAGATAAGCAGCCGGCGAATAATACGAATAAGGAGAGTTTCATACTCCCCTCAGTGTACCGGGCACTCTAGCCTCGTCACAGAACCGCGCACGCAGTAAGCGGACGCCGCTACTCGTACCTTAGCGCCTCAGTAGGATTCAACCTTGAAGCCCGATTCGCCGGCAACAATCCAAACGCCAGCCCCACAATCAACGAAACCGTAAACGCCACCCCAATCGACAGCAGCGAAATCGGCACCGCGAAGTCATCCGTAAAAAACCGCACACTCAACGGAATCGCCACGCCAATCAAAATCCCCACCACCCCGCCCGCCATGCTGATGATCACCGCCTCCGCCAAAAACTGCTCCAGCACGTCCCGCCGCGCCGCACCCACCGCCATACGCAGCCCAATCTCGCGCGTCCGCTCCGTAACCGTCACCAGCATGATATTCATGATGCCGATCCCCGAAATAATCAGCGCCAGCGCCGAAACCAAAATCAACACCACCGTCAGCACATTAGCGATGCGCCCGGCAGCATCCAGAATCGCCGCCAGATTATCGACGCGGTACTTAGCCCCCACGCGATGCCGCGATTCCAGAATCGACTTCACCGCCCCCGTCAGCGGCAGCACATCGCCCGCGTTGCGCGCCTGCACATATAAAGGATCGATGCGCTCAATCGGCGCAAAATACCGCAACACCGTAATCGGAATCAACACGTTCTCGCCTGAGAGTTCCGACAGCCCAAAACTCTCCGTCTTCTCCTTGAACGTCCCGATCACCGTGAACTGCAGCCCGTGCAGCTTCACCGTCTGCCCCACCGCCGCACTCTGGCTCCCAAACAGCCGCCGCGCCAGCCGCTCCATCAGCAACGCCACGCGGTGCCGCTGGGTGACGTCGGATTCATCCAGAAACCGCCCCGCCAGCAAGTCCAAATTACGAACCTCGGGATAATACTGGTCCGACCCGATAATCGCCACATCTTCTTCACCGGTTTGAATTCGCATGCGGTCGAAGCTGTTCATCACGCCGGTGGCAGCCACGATCCGCGAGCCCAGTTGAGCGCGCACCGCTTCCACGTCGGCCAGCTTGACGTAATCCGCCGCCGACGCCGACCCGGCCAAGTTGTTGCCGCTCTCAAACTGCGCGTAAATCAGGTTCGATCCAATGCGCTGAATCTGGTCCAGGATGTAATCGCGGCTGGTGAGCGAAATCGTCACCACCAGAATCACCGAAGCATTGCCGATCACCAAGCCCAGCGCCGTAAGAAAGGTGCGGACCTTGTTGGCCCGAAGCGCCTGCAAACTAAACCGCAGCGCTTCGCCGGTGAACATCAAGCGCCGATCTTCCGCAGCATGGACTCGGCTTCTGACTTAGGCGGATCGTTAGGCGTGATAGGTGCCTGCAAGTAACGCCGCAGCAGCCGCCGCGCCTCATCCAGATTGCGCCGGCTACTGACATACGCCGAAGCACGCTCGTAAATCACCCGCGGATCTTCCGGAGCAATCCGCTCCGCCTGTTCAAACAGCGCGTCGCTTTCCTTGTTGCGCCCATGCGCCGAAAGATATTTCGCCAGCGCAATCACCCGCCCCACTTGCCGCGGAGCCAGCTCGAGCGCAGTGCGCAGATGCTGTTCCGCCGAATCGTATTCCTTGCGGTGCTCATCCAGCCGCGCCTGATAGTAATGTCCCTCCGCCGGATCTCTCACCGCCACTTGCGCCGCCAGCGCCGCCGCCTTGTTCGCCCCGCCGCCTAAAAACCCGGGCGCCGCCAGATAATAATCGAACAGATCGCCCACCGCTTCACGATTGCCAGGATCCAACTCAACCGATCGCTCGAAGTTTTGCCGCGCCTTCGCAGCGTACCCCGGAGCCGTAAACGGATTCGCAATCTCCGCGCGTCGTCCGTAAGCGCGCCCCAGCCACAGGAAGCACTCGGCATTCGTCGGAGCCAGCGCCGCTGCCTTCTCCAGAGCATCACTGGCCTTCTTGTATTGGGCCAACATATAGTAGTCCTGCCCCATCAACAGAAACGCGGCAGCATCCTGTTCTCCGCTGCCCGACAACACTTCAAGCGACCCCGTGTAATCGGTCCGCTGGTACAACTCATGCGCCCGCGTCCAGGCCAGCGACTCTGCCTGGGCAGCCATGCCCCCGGCGAACAGCAAGCCGGCTACCACTAAAACATTTCCCCGCATCCGTGTCACGGCGTCACCCTTTAAAATCTATTTTATATGAACCGCGAATAGGGACAGTACACTCAATCCCCCGGCCCATCCATCCAGGAACCCCGACAGCGGCATTGCGGGGATTGAGTGTACTGTCCCTATTCGCCATATGAACCAAACTTCATATGTTTGGATGTGCCATTTGGCTTATCGGATGCGTCTATTTATTGGGTAAGAACCACCCCCAAGAGTAGGCGAATTCGAAGACGCTGTAGTATCCTGGACGATGGAAACCATTCACTAGAAGCTCGGGAGGTATTTTTGGTCATGTCACTACTTCGAAAGTCCCTGTTGATTCTGCCGCTTGGCCTGATCTTTGCGATCACTGGCTGGGCCCAGACGGCCGCGTTTGAAGGCACCGTAAAGGGCACCGACGGCAAGCCCGTACAAGGCGCCCAGGTCAAGCTGGAGCGTCAAGACGTAAAAGGCAACTACACCGTCAAAACCGATAAAAAGGGTCACTACTTCTACGGAGGCTTGCCGCTCGGGAATTACAAGATCTCGGTGGTGATAGACGGCCAGGAAAAGGACGTCCGCAACGGCGTGCGCACCAAGGTCGGTGAGACCTCCGACATCAGCTTCGATCTAGCCGAAGCCGCCGGCCCGCCCGCGGTAGACGAAAGCGGACGCGCACTCACAGCCGCCGAGAAGGCGGAAAACGAGAAGAAGATCAAAGAACAGACCGCCGCGATGGCCAAAAACAAGGCCCTCAATGACGCCTTTAACGCCGGCAAACAAGCCGCCGCCGCCAACCAATGGGATGCCGCCATTGACGGCTTCACCAAAGCCAGCGAAGTCGACGCCAACCAGCATGTCGTCTGGGGCAATCTGGCGGATTCCTACGTGAGCCGTTCCAAAGCCGCTCCCGCTACCAAGGATGCCGACCTGGCTAAAGCCGCCGAAGCCTACCAGAAAGCCATCGCCATCAACCCTGCCGATTCGGCCTATCACAACAACTATGCCCTGGTGCTCGGCCAGCAGAAAAAGTTTGACGAAGCACAAGCCGAGCTGACCAAAGCCGCGCAAATCGATCCCACCGGAGCCGGCAAGTTCTACTTCAACCTGGGCGCCGTCTACGTCAACACCGGCAACCTCGAACCCGCCGCCGCCGCCTTCAAGAAGGCCATTGATCTCGATCCCAATTACGCCGAAGCCTACTTCCAGTACGGCCTCTCGCTGATTGGCAAAGCCACCATCGTGACGGCAAGACCGTAGCGCCCCCCGGAACCGCGGAAGCCTTCCAGAAGTATTTGGATCTCGCCCCGAACGGTCCCAACGCGGATACCGCGAAGGCCATGATGCAGAGCATGGGCGCCACCGTGCAAACCAATTTCAAGGCCGCTCCGGCGCAGCAGAAGAAAAAGCAGTAAGCTCGGTAGATGTTCCGGGCCTTCCTGTATCTGATCGTCTTCGTGCTCGCATTGAGCGTGCTACGATCTGTACTGGGAATCATCTCCAAAGCTGTTAGTGGATTGTCCAGCAGTTCCTCTCCGCAGGCGGGAGCCCCCGGCTCCCGCCCCTCTTCTCCCCCCTCCGGCGGCGAACTCAAAAAAGACCCCGTGTGCGGCACCTTCATCTCCACCGCCACGGCCTTCCAGAAATCCGTGGGCGGACAGACCTATTACTTCTGCTCCACCCAGTGCCGCGATAAATATAAGGGATAAATTCCCCCGAAACGCCCTCCGGCGGAGCAGCGTCGAACCAACATGGCTATGAAAAAATTATTGGGTCTCCTGCCCCTTCTGCTGCTTCCCGCTTTCGCCCACGCGCAGAGCGCCCTGGACGTAAACGTGAACTTCGGCACCGCCTGGGATTCCGCCAGCGGCGCTGGGATCGATAACCTTAACTCGAATAACGCACTGGGAGGCTGTATCGTCAACTCCGGCGATCCTTTCTGTCAGGCCACGCCGAAGCTGAGCGGTTTCTTCCTCGGATTTGGTGGAGATATTATGCTCCGCGAACATTTTGGAATCGGAGCGGAGGTCAACTTCCAACCCGTGCATCAGGATTACGGCCCGCTCGGCTCCCGGCAGACGTTTCTCGATGTCAACGGCATCTATGAGCCCATCATCAACAAGCGCGCCATCCTCCAGTTGCAAGGCGGCATCGGCAGCGCCACCACGGGCTTCATTCTCTCGCAAAGCGGTTGTGTCGGAACCGCCGTGTGCACCAATTCGAATTCACCCATCGGCAGTTCCACTCATTTCCAGATCCACTTAGGAGTCGGCGTGCAGATCCCCTTCCACGAGCATTTCTTCGTGCGCCCCCAGTTCGATCTGCACTATGTGCCCAACCTCACTGACCAGTATGGAAGCAATCTAGTGCCGGAAGCCACCATCGCCGTGGGTTATCACTTCGGCTCGCAGTAAATGTCAGCTCAGCTTCGAACGGACGCGTTCACTGAGCGCCTTGCCGTCGACGCGCTTGCCGGCCAGCTTGGCCTGCGCCGCCTTCATCACCACGCCCATCTGCTTGAGCGACGTGACCCCGGTTTCCGCCATCGCGGCAGCCAGGGCCGCGTCGATCTCAGCCTCGGTAGGCGCCGACGGCATGTAAGATTCAATCAGCTTCAGCTCCGCTTCTTCTTTATCTGCCAACTCCGGCCGGTTGCCCTTGCGAAACATATCGGCCGACTCGCGCCGCTGCTTCACCAGCGTATTGAGGATCTGCAACTCGGCCGCTTCATCGAGCGGCTTCCCGGTGTCGATGGTGTAGCGTTGCAGCGCAGCCTTAATCATGCGGATCGCGTCCAGCCGCGCTTCCTCGCGGCCTTTCATCGCCGCTGTCATGTCTTTCTGGATTTGTTCGAGAAGAGGCATCAACACTAGCTTAGTACTTCAATAATCACCATGAGCACGCTATATTATCTGCAGGGGCAGTTTTCGCAACACCAAAGTATGAACGTGCATTCTATGCGCTCTCGCAGACCATCGCTTTGCGTTTATCGGTTGCCGTTGGCGTTGCTTCTATTGGCAGCCGGCACAGCCGCCTTCGGCCAGGAAAACGTCGCGCTGAGCTGAAAATTCCGCCGCGGATCAACCCGGCTCCGCCAGCCCGGAGCAGCCGGCGCTGGAGCAGAAGAGCAAGGACAATCCTCCGCCGGGGCAGCCCAAGCGAATTCTGGGCATCATGCCTAATTTCCGCGCTGTCGGCGCCGGCACCATCCCTCCGCCCCCTACCCCCAAGGAAGCCTTTGGCATCGCCACCAGCAACAGCTTCGACTACTCGTCGTTTGTCTTCGTGGGCCTTACCTCACTGTTGGCTGAGGGAACCGAGGCGCACCCGCAGCTCGGCAACGGCATCGACGGCTTCGCCAGATACTATTGGCGCGGATTAGCCGACAAGACGGTTGGCAATTATCTGGTGATCTTTGCCCTGCCCACCTTCTTGCATCAAGATGAGCGCTACTATGCCATGGGCCAGGGCAGCAAGTGGAAGCGTCTCGGCTATTCCCTTTCCCGCGTCGCCATCACTCCGAATTATCAGGGACACAACACCTTCAATACTTCGGAGCTTGTGGGCAGAGGAATTGCCCAGGGCATCTCAATCTCGTATTACCCCAGTCAAACCCGAACCCCCGTTGAGATCGCGGAAAAATTTGGTTACGCCATCTTACGCGATGCCCTCACCAACGCTTTCCGCGAATTCTGGCCCGACATCGCGGTGCATGTCTTGCATCGCCATCCGTAGCGCTATCCTTGACGCATGCAACCTCTCCAAGCCGGTCAAGCCACTTTCCTGCTCGAAGCCGTCTATCTGCCAGGACTCAAGAACGAGCACGCCATAACGAAGAACGTCATCGAAGCCATCCCGCAAGATAAAAGCGATTACCGCCCCGACAGCGTTTCCAAAAGCGCGCTGGATCTTGCCTGGCACATCGTAAACACAGAAATGGTTTTCACCGACGCCGTAGCCGTGGGCGCCTTCGACTTCACCCCGCGCCCCCGCCCGGAGTCGATCAAGAACTCAGCAGACCTCGCGCATTGGTACGCCGAAAACTTCGCGCTGCGTCTCGAAAAACTAAAGTTATCGCCCGATCAACTCCTAACAGGCTGCTGAAAAGTAGCCTTGGGATTTCCCGGAGACCATTTTTGAAGGCTCACGAGCAGGGTTGGCGCGAGGAGTGAAGCGTCGGCGAGTGCATTCGCGGCCGCGAAGTGGCCGTGAATCCGCTGCCGACGGTAATTTAGGCAGGCTGCGCCATGAGATTGCGCATCCGAACCAGATTGTAAGCCGTCGCGGCGAAGGTGAACATCCATCCGACTTTGTCCGGGCCCCGGAACCGCGTCTTGCGTTGCAAGGCGATGGTTTTCATCCAGCCGAAGACTTCCTCGACCCGTTTTCGTTTTCGTTGGCTGATCGCATATCCCGGCTGACTCGTGGTCCGCCCATCGATGGCGCTACGCCGGTTGGTGTCGTTCTGCGCCACATGCGGTGTGACCCGGAACTCTTTCATCTGCTCCACGAAGTGCGCGGTGTCGTAAGCTCGATCCGCGCCCAGCGTCACGCGCTTACTCCCGCCGGGAATCTCTTCCGCCATCTCGATCGCCGCAGCGCGCTCGGCCGTGCCCGTGGCCAGCGTCACGCGCGTGTTCACTACCAGTCCGTTGCGATTCTCTGTAAGGATATGTCCCAGATACGCCAGCTTTGCTTCCGCGCCTTTGGCCTTCTTGTACAGACGCGCCAGCGGATCGGTCTTGGATTGATGGGTGTCGTTGGAACGCTTCTGCTTGCGGTAATCGATGGCCGGATTGCTGCCCGGGTCCGGCGGAGGCGGCGGCTTCAAGATGTCGTCATCATCTTTGAGCTGGAAACTCTTCTGCCCCGCCCAAGCTTCGATCAGCGTCCCGTCCACCGTGAAGTGCTCGTCCGATAACAACTTCTTGCGCCGCGCTTGCCGCAGCACCACGCGGAAGAACTCCTCGGCGATCTCGCCTTCCAGCAGCCGGTCCCGGTTCTTGGTGAACACCGTCGGATGCCACACTTCTTCGTTCATCGACAACCCAACAAACCACCGGTACAGCAGGTTGTACTCCATCTGCTCCATCAGCATCCGCTCGCTGCGAATCGAATACAGCATCTGCAACAGCAAGGCACGCAACAACCGCTCCGGCGGAATCGACTTCCTACCGTCTTCCGGATAAATCTCCTCCAAGCGCCCGTCCATGGCCCTCAATGCTTCATCCACCATCGCCCGGATCGGGCGCAGCGGATGGTCTTGTGGCACCCGCTCCTCCAACGTTCCGTACCCGAATAGCTCGTGCTGTTGCTGGTCTTCTCCGCGCATAGGGAAAAGACGATTTTCCTCGCTTTTTGGGTACTTCCGGGAGGAGATTTTCAGCAGCTTCTCAAAGGTCGTCGACTTTCAGCGGCATGTTCCAATTACCCGCCGTCATGTACCTGGGCTTCGTGCAGCAGCACTCCATCCACCACTGCGGCCAGTTGTCGATGTACCTGCGCCCCATGGGAGCGAAAGTGCCGTCGATCTACGGCGAAAGCTACGACGCCGCCGAAGCCCGCAAAGTCCAGCAGCAGAGCGCCTAGCTAAAGCTAGAAAGCCCAGCCGAGCTGCGCGTGATACGAGCGCGGCTCCACCCAATGCGTTCCGCTGAACGGCGACAAGAAATTGTAAAGCGCAGCCTGGTTCGTTAAGTTCACCACCGTAAAACGGACGATTGTGCGCACGCGCTCCGTATGGAACAAGTTATCCGTCCCCACGCTCAGACTCAAAATGTTGCGCGGCTTGGTGCGCGGCGGATTGCGGTCGTCATTCTCCTTCCCCGGCGCCAGAATATTGATCCGCGCCGCGCCAGAGTGGGGCGAAGCGCAGCTCGTAATGCGATGCGTCAGCGTCGCCTGCTCGCCGCCGCAATACAGTCCGATGACCGCTTGCTGATCCGCGGTTAACGCCAGAGCGTTAGCCAGGTTATCCACCGCGCCCACCACCAGTCCGCTGTCGTAGCGCCAGGTGAAATCCGTCCACCACCCATTCTTGGTTTTCTGATAGCGCAGGTTTACGTTCTGCTGATACACCTGATCGTGATCCTGCCGGTAAGCGCCGATCGTCAGGTTCGAATTGAAAATGATGCCGCCGTTTTCAGGGCCGAAGAACCGCGCGTTCGCGTGCCCCATGGTCGCGTACATCCGCAGACCGTGTATGTCGATGCTGCTGATCCGCGCCGCAACCCCGTCCAGTTTGGATTGCTTCCACCCGATCGGAAACGTAATGGGCGTGCTGAATAACGCGTCGAAGTCGAAAGCGTTGCGCGTGTATTTCCGGAAATAGCTCACATCCAGAAGCACCCATCGCCCCAGCTCTTGCTGAATCCCGGCGTCGTACTGATTGCGGCTGCCGAGCGCAATAGGCCGTTCTACCGCAGTGCCGCTGAACAGATTGCTTGCCAGCCCTCCGGCGCCCGTCGCACTCGAAACCACCAGGTTCTCATTCGTCGGCGTTTCCATGGTGTGGCTATAACCGCCGCGAATCACTGTCTTGGTCGGCTTGAACAAATACGAGAACGCCGCGCGCGGCTGCACGCCGCTTCCCTGCGTGAGGCCGTGATAGCTATCGAACCGCAAGCCCAGGTTCAGCGTGACATCGCCCAGTGTCACGGTATCCTCTGCAAAGACGGCGAACTGATTGATGTTGGCTCTTCCGCTGAACTGATACAGATGCCCCCCGCGCGTCAAGTCGTACGGCAGCAGGCTACTCAGGAATGCCGGATTCGGTTGCAGGCTTCCGCCCAAGTACGGAGAATTGTACGCCGCGTCCGTAATGCCCAAGCTAAAGGCCTCGTCCAGCCGCGTCTGCGTCGCATTCACCCCAGCCTTCCAATTATGCCGTCCCTGAAGATGCGACAGATCCGCGTGCACCCCGTAATTCGTGAGCGAGCGGTCTTGCGCCAAAGTAGCCGGTGAATCGTCCAGCGGATCGCGGCTGGGATAGTAATGGACCTGATCCCGGCGCGCGTACGCGTTCACGCTGAGCAGCGTCTTCGCATCGATCGTGTGTTGATACCCAGGCGCTATATTGAAAGACACCACCTTCTGCCTTTGATCCTGCTCCGCCTGATCGTAAGTATTGGGAATCTGCATCCAGTTGCGCGCCGCCAGCAGGTCCAAATGAAGAGCGTCCCTGCCACCCGGCTGGAAATCGACGCGGTCGAAAAACGTTTCGCTGTTGCCGGTATCGTGCATCGGCCACAGCTCAGGCGTATCCAGAAAACGCCCGCTCCGTTCCGTATTCGCCGCTATAAAATTGCCCCAACGGGCCCCGCCCACCCCGAGCGTAGCCTCCTCCCCGATCTCGCCGAAGGAGCCATAGCTCGCGAGCAAACTCCCCGCGGGCTTCTGCCCCAGTCCCGAGCGCGTCGTGGCATTGATAATCAGGCTGGTCTTGTCTCCATACTCAGCCTGCGGTGAACCCGAGATCACCTCCATCGACTGAATGGCGTTGGCCGGAATCGAGGTCGAAAAAACCTTGTTGCGCTGATCCGGCACCGGCTGCCCGTCGATCACATAGCTCACTTGCGCATGATCCCCCAACGGATGAAAGAAGCCGTTGGAATCGGCGGCCACTCCCGGAGTGGTGTAAATAATCGCATCGTTCAGTCCCGACCCCGGAGACGCCAGCGGCAGGACCGCCAGAAGCTGCCGGTCCACGGTGTCGCTGGGTGTCGCTTTGTTTTCGACCAGATTGTCCGCGCCGGCCTCCACCACCACGCTGCTCTGCTGGCTGGCCAGTTCCAGCCGGACGTTGACCTCCAGCGGAATTCCCGTTCGAATAGCGACCGCCACAGTGGTCTGCTGAAAGCCCGCCACGGATACCACCAGCCGATAAGAGTTCGGCGGAATGCTATTGATCGCAAAAACGCCGTCCGTCCCGCTCTGCGTTTCCCGAGAAAATCCCGTGAACGTGTTGGACAGCACAACCGTAGCGCCAGGAATCACGGCGTCGCTGGCATCGCGCACCGTCCCCCGCAGCGTTCCGGCGCCGCCCAAGGACTGCGCGTTTGCCAGCGCCCAGGAAAGCCCCCATGCGAGCAAGGCAGCCCTGTTAATCATAGCTAATACATTATCATCAACGTAAGCTAAATTCCACGGGGCCAAACGGGTTGCGCCTGCCGAACATGGATCTTGCAGACTACCATCTAAAGAAGCGCACTAACCACAATTGTCAATAATTGACAACGGCGAGTCGCGGCGCTAGCGTGGTGATATGAACGTAAATCTCGGCCCCGTCCTCGATCAGTTCGTCGCCGACCTAGTCGGCACCGGTTATTACCAGTCCCAAAGCGAAGTTCTGCGCGAAGGACTGCGCCTGCTAAAAGAACGCGAAGACCTGAAGAGAATGCGCCTGTCGGATCTACGGCAAGCCATCGCCGCCGGCGCGAAACAAGCAGACCGCGGAGAATTCGTGGACGGCCCCAAGACGCTTGCCAGCATTCGGCGGCGCGGAACCAGCCGCCAGACCTCCACTAGATGACAGCTTACGTTCTCACGCCGCTAGCGGCGCGAGATCTCACTGAAATCTGGGATCATATTGCAGAAGACAACTTAACCGCCGCGAAGCGGGTAATGGACCGCCTTGACGGAGCCATGCATAAGCTTTCACGGACACCCGGAATCGGACATTTCCGGCAGGATCTTTGCGACGGAAGAGAACGCTTTTTCCTGGTCTACTCGTACCTGATCGTATATCGCCCTAGTTCGAAACCCCTGCAAATCGTCCGCGTCTTACACGCCGCCCGTGACGTGCGCGGCATCCTGAAAGAAACTCCAACCCAATAGCGCCGCCTACTTCCCCTGCCGCTCCGGCCCCTGCGAAAGCATCTTTAATTTATACACGCCCTCGCGCGCCGTGATGTAGAGCGTGCGCTTATCCGGCCCTGAGAACGCGCAGTTCGACGGCTGCCGCGGAACCTTGATGTTCCCCAAAAACTTGCCCCTCTTATCGAACACCTGAATCCCCGCTCCGGTGGTCACATAGACCCGCCCCTCGCGATCGATCGCCATGCCGTCCGCCAGACTTTCGCCATCCGTCAACTGCGGAATCTTCGCGAACTCCGTCTTCTTGATCCCGCCCTTACTCCCCACCTTCGGCTGCACATCGAACGCCCAAATGGTATCGCCGAGCGTATCGTCCACCAACAGAAACTTGCCATCGATCGTCAGCGTCAGCCCGTTGGGGCGTGTGATCTTCTCGTCAATCGGATACGGCGGAATTCCCACCGAAGTGGCCACGTAATACACTTTCCCGAACTGGCCAGGAACCTTGGGAAACATCGGCGTCGCGCCAGGATCCGTGAAATAGAATCCGCCCTTGGCATCGAAAATCAAATCGTTAGGCGCGCCCAGCAGCGGAGCGTTCGTCGTGTCGATCACCGTGGTATTGCGCCCGTTGTGATTCCCGCGGCTGATCAGCTTCGCCGTGCCCTCGGCCGCATACAGCTCGCCCAGATTCAGCGCCAGCCCGTTAGCGCCCCCCGTGTTCATGCGGACCGTAGTGATCTTGCCCTCAGGATCGATTTTGTAAATCTTGTTGGCGCGAATGTCGGTGAAGAAGAGCCCGCCATCGGGCGTGCCCACCGGACCCTCCGTGAACATGAACCCGTCTTTAACCAGCTCAGGCTCCACGCCCGGCGCGACCACGTCGGGAATCCCGTGCGATTGCGCGAGCACGGGAAGCGCCATCGCCGCTAGAAGCAAGGTGAATCTCATGACTCTACTCTAGCGTGCCGATCCCCAAGCCCCACCACAGGGTTTTTCGCGACGCGCCATTCCCAAACGCGGATCACTCCGTACCACAGCAGCCAAACCGCCACGCTGGCCACGCTTCCCTTCACCACGCCCGGAGCATCGATCAGCACCCCCAACAAACCGTTGCCGATCACAGCCTGCGGCAGATTCACTCCGAAGAACGCAATGAACAAAGGATCGCGTAAGTAGCCCAGCCACCCGCTCGCCGCCGGAAACGCCGCCGACCACAGCATGAACCAACTCCACCCGAGCATCGCCGTCGGCCACCAATAGCGCAGTCCCCGCCGCCGCGCAGCCACCATCCGCGCGAGCCACCGCCAGCACCCATAACACCCGAGCGCCCCCACGAAAGCGCCAACGATCTCACGAACACCCACTCTTTATTTTCCCAACCGTCGCGGCCCCTCCGACAGCATGTTCAAACGATATAACCCCTCACGCGCCGTGATGAACAGCGTTTTCTTCCCCGGCCCGCCAAACGCCAAATTCGCCGGCTGCCGCGGAATTTTAATCGTGCCCAGATACTGCCCCTTACGATCGAACACCTGCAGCCCTGTCGATGAAGTTACGTAGATGCGGTCCCGGCTATCGATCGCCATCCCGTCCGCTCCGCTTTCCTTCCCCGCCTCGACATCGTGCATGTGCGCAAACGCCCGCTTGTTTTTAACCGACCCATCCCCTTGCACATCGAAAGCGAACACCGTCTCGCCGACAGTGTCATCGACAATCAGCGTCTTGCCATTGGCCGTCAGCGTGAGCCCGTTAGGCCGCGTGATCCCATCGTCGATGATGCGCGGCTCTTTCGCGCCCGCAGGCAAATAATAAACGTAAGCCTTGCGACCCGCCACCACCGGCCGCGGCCCCGGGTCCGTGAAATAAATTCCACCCTTCGCATCGACGATCAAATCGTTAGGCGCCATCAGCGGCATCCCCGCGATCCCCTCCGTGACCGTAGTCACCGCCCCGCCCGCACCGATTTTGCTGATGCGCTTCCCGTCGCCCTCCGCCCCCAGCAACTCTCCGCCGCGAGTAAACGCCAGCCCATTCGTCCCCCGGCTATGCTCGCGATAAACCGAAATCTTCCCGCCCGCGTCCATGTGATAAGTCTTATCGCCCGTCTGTAAATCCGAGAAAAATAGCCCGCCGTCAGCGGCCCCCAGCGCCCCCTCCGTGAATACGAACCCCTCCTGCACCAACTCAACCTTGGCATCCGCCGCCACCACTCCCGGAATCCCCTGCCCCAGCGCCGTAATCGCCACCAATAAACTCAGCAAAATTCGCATGACGCGATTATACGCCGCGAACTCCCTTTGCTATTCTGGAATTTCAGCCCATGCCCATCCAGAAGCAACGCCTCCTGACGCCCGGGCCCACCCCGCTCTACCCCAAAGCGTTGCAAGCCATGATGGGCGCCGAAATCCACCACCGCACCCAGGATTTCCGCGACCTCTACCTGTCCGTTCTAGCCGGCCTGAAAACAGTTCTAGGAACCACCAACGACGTCCTGATCCTAGCCTCCTCCGGCACCGGCGCCATGGAAGCGTCCATCACCAACTGCTTCTCCCCCGGCGACCGCGTCATCGTCTGCAGCGCCGGCAAATTCGGCGAACGCTGGGTCGAACTAACCCAAGCCTACAATCTCAACCCGCTAGTCCTAAGCGCCCCCTACGGATCGGTAGTCGACCCCGCGACCCTCGCGAAAGCCCTAGCCGCAAATCCCGACGCGAAAGCCGTCTTCGTCCAAGCCTCAGAAAGCTCGACCGGAGCCGCCCACAACGTCCGCGCCATGGGCGAAATCGTGAAGCCCACCCCCGCGCTCTTCGTCGTCGACGCCATCACCGGCATCGGCACCATGCCACTTGACATAGATAGCTGGGGTCTCGATTTCGTAATCGGCGGATCGCAAAAAGCCTTCATGCTCCCGCCTGGCCTGGCGTTCATCTCAGTAAGCCCCAAAGCCTGGGCCACCATGGAATCCGCCAAACTGCCGCGCTACTACTTCGACCTCCGCCGCGAAAAGAAAAATGCCGCCAAGGGCGAATCTTCCTGGACCCCCGCGACGTCCTTAATCCTTGGACTCGCCGAAGTCCTCAAATACATCCAGACCTTAGGCATGGACCAACTCATCGACAACGCCCAGCAACTAGCCGCCGCCACCCGCGCGGCCTGCGGAGCCCTCGGCCTGGAACTCTTCGCGCCCGCGTCCCCCAGCGGCGCCGTGACAGCCATCAAAGCCCCGCCCGGCCTAAGCTCCAGCGTCATCGTAAAAGAGTTCCGCCAAAAATTCGGCTCCATCATCGCCGACGGCCAAAGCGAAATGCAGGGCCGCCTTTTCCGCATCGCCCACCTGGGCTACTTCGACGTAGCCGATTTATTCGCCCTGGTAGCCGAATTGGAGTTGATCCTGCTGGCCCACGATGTTCCAGTGAAACTAGGCGCCGGCGTCGCCGCAGTCCAACAACATTACGCCGCCAAAAAACAACCAGTGACGGTTTAGGGAGCCATGAAAATCGTAATCGCGGAACCGCTGCGTGCAGCCGGAATCGACCTTCTGAGAGCGCAGCCCGGCTGGGAAATCATCACCTCCAGCCCCACCGAATACCCCAAGCACTTGGCCGACGCCGAAGTCCTGCTGGCCTCGCGCACCGCCAAAGTCACCGCCGCCCAGATCGAGACCGCAAAGAAACTGCGCGTCATCGCGTTCCCCGGCGTGGGAACCGATTTTGTCGATCTTGACGCCGCCACTGCCGCCGGCATCCTAGTGATGAACATGCCCGGCGAAAGCGCCGTAGCCGTAGCCGAACACACGCTCGGCCTGATGCTAGCCATGGCGAGACAAATCCCGCAAGCCATCGACTCCACCCGCCACGGCAGATGGGAAGGCAAGAAGTTTCCTCGGCACCGAACTCCGCCGCAAAACCCTAGGCGTGATGGGACTCGGCAGCATCGGACGCGAAGTAGTCCGCCGCGCCCGCGGCTTCGAAATGAAGATCGTCGCCAACGATCCCTACGTAAACTCCGAGGCCGCCGCCGACCTCGGCGTAACGCTGGTCAGCCGCGAAGAACTCTTCGCGCAAGCCGACTACATCACTCTGCACGTCGCCCTGACCACCGAAACCATGGGCATGCTGAACGACGAAGCCTTCTCCAAAATGAAGCGCGGCGTCAGAATCGTAAACTGCGCCCGCGGCGAATTGGTTGACGTAAAAGCCCTCCGTCACGCCATCGAATCCGGCAAAGTCGCCGGAGCCGCCTTGGATGTTCTGCAAACCGAACCCCCCGAAGCCGGCGAGCCACTGCTAGCCATGGATCAAGTCCTCGCCACCCCGCATATCGGCGGCTCGACCGAGGAAGCCACCGAGTTGATCGCCGTGCGCCTGGCCGAACACCTGATCGAATATTTCAACGAAGGCGTAGCCGTGAACGCTGTCAACGTGCCAGCCATGTCCGAAGACGCCTATCGCGCCGTCGCCCCCTACGCGGTGCTGGCCGAGCGCCTGGGAACCTTCGCCGCCCACGTAGCCACCGCCAATCCGAAACTCGTGCGCCTGGTATATCACGGCAATTTTCCGCCGCAAAACACCCGCCTGATCCGCAACGCCGGACTCGCCGGAGTCCTCAGCCGCTCCCTAGCCGTGAAAGCCAACGTCGTGAACGCCCTCAAACTAGCCGCCGACCGCGGCCTCAACTACGCCGAACGTTTCGAGCGCCCCACCGGCCACATGGACTCCCTGCGTATCGAACTAGAAACCGACAAGGGCGTCACCACCGTAGAAGGCGCGATCGTAATGGACAAACCACGTTTGCTAGCCGTCGACGGCATCCGCTGCGAAGCCACCCTAGCCGGCCACCTGCTCTTCTTAACCAATGAAGACGTCCCCGGAGTGCTAGGCTACATCGGCACCGTAACCGGCAAAGGCAACGTCAACATCGCCGCACTCTCGCTAGGCCGCCAAGAAAAACCCGACCGCCCCGGCGCCCCGCTAACCGCCATCACCCTGATCGAAACCGATCAACCGGTGCCCGAGCCCGTGATCGCCCAGTTACTCGAAAACAAAGCCGTGCGCGTTGTGCGCAGCGTGGAGTTCCGCCCATGAGACTTCCGCCCATGAAACTAATTTTCGTTGCACTCCTGACTTCGTTAGCCTGGGCCCAAGACACCCCACTTACCGCGCTCCCCTACAGCCCCAGCCTGGATCTAACTTCGATGGACCGCACCATCGACCCCTGCACCGACTTCTATCGTTATTCCTGCGGTTCGTGGATCAAAAACAATCCCATCCCGCCCGATCAAGCCCGCTGGAACGTGTATTCGAAACTAGCCACAGAAAACCAGCGCTTCCTATGGGGCATCCTCGAGCAAGCCGCCAAGCCCTCTCCCGCCCGCACCCCCGTAGAAACCGAAATCGGCGATTACTTCAACGCCTGCATGGACGAAGCCGCGCGCGAGAAATCCGGAGCCGCCCCGCTCCGCACCGAACTAGATAAGGTGGCCGCGCTGAAATCGCTAAACGACCTGGCAACGTTTCTAGCGCAAGCGCACATCTCCACCTCCGGAAATCAAATGTTGTTCGGCTTTTCCTCCGGCCAGGACTTCACCGATTCAAATCGCGTCATCGCCTTCCTAGGCGCCGGCGGACTGGGCCTGCCCGACCGCGATTACTACACCAAGACCGACGCCAAGTCGGTCGAGATCCGCGAGCGCTATGTCGCACACATCCAAAAAATGCTGGAGCTAGCCGGCGAGCCCGCCGCCCAAGCCAAGACCGACGCGCAGACCGTCATGAGCATCGAAACCGCGCTAGCCAAAGCGTCGCTAACGCGCGTCGAACAGCGCGATCCCCACAAGCTATTCCATCCCTTCACGCTAGCGAAACTACAGGCGCTCACCCCCTCGTTCCCCTGGAAAACCTATTTTGCAGCGGTGCAACTCAACCGAGTTCCCCCACTCAACGTGACCGAGCCCGCCTTTTACACCGAGATCCAAACCCAACTCAAAACCCGCAGCCTCGACGATTGGAAGACCTACCTGCGCTGGCACCTGACGCACTCCAAGGCCCCCTTGCTCTCCTCAGCCTTCGTCACTGCGAACTTCGATTTCTACAACCACTACTTGCGCGGCGTCGAAACCATGCAGCCGCTATGGAAGCGCTGCGTGCAGCGCGTCGATAACGACCTGGGCGAAGCCCTCGGCCAAGTGTTCGTAGCCAAAACCTTCGGCCCCGACACCAAGACCCGTACCGTGAAAATGACGAAAGAAATCGAGTCCGCCATGCAATCGGAAATCGAGCAGTTGCCCTGGATGGGACCCGCCACCAAGAAACGCGCGCTCGAGAAGCTCCACGCCATTGCCAACAAAATCGGCTACCCCGACCACTGGCGCGACTACAGCTCCATCAAAATCCTGCGCGACGATTACTACGGCAACGTCGAAAGGGCCACCACGTTTGAAAGCCGCCGCGATCTCGCGAAAATTGGCAAGCCGCTCGACCGCACCGAATGGCAGATGACCCCGCCCACCGTCAACGCCTACTACGACGCGCAGATGAACGACATCAATTTCCCTGCCGGCGTCCTGCAACCTCCTTTATATGACCCGAAGTCGGACGACGCCCCCAACTACGGCAACACCGGCGCCACCATCGGCCACGAGCTCACTCACGGCTTCGACGATGAAGGCCGCCAGTTCGACGCCAAAGGAAATTTGAAAGACTGGTGGACTATGCAGGACGCCCAGGAATTCGCCAAGCGCGCCGCCTGCGTCTCCGATGAATACTCGACCTTCACTGTGATCGATGACATCAAGATCAACGGCAAACTCACGCTGGGCGAGGACGCCGCCGACCTGGGCGGAACACTGCTAGCCTACATAGCCTGGAAAGAAGCTACGAAAAATCAGACGCTCCAACCCGTCGACGGCCTAACGCCCGATCAGCGCTTCTTCGTCGGCATGGCCCAATGGGCCTGCGGTGACGAGCGCACCGAAAGCAAGCGCGCCAACGCCATCACCAATCCGCATTCGCCCGAAGAGTACCGCATTAACGGTGTGGTCTCCAACATGCCCGAGTTCGGCAAAGCCTTCGCCTGCCGCGCCGGCCAACCCATGGTCCGCGCCCAGCAGTGCAAGATTTGGTAACTACTTGCAGTGGGTCCGTTTGAGCTTGCGGCTTGTGGCTTGAAAAGAGGCGGTCACATGCCAGCGAAGGGACAGTGCGGGCAGGTGATGGCCTTCCACAGCATTATTACGAATATCAGGCCGCCGCCAGCAAAGAATAGAAACAGGAGCAGTGCCACGGGGGCAATTAGCCAGAGCAAGATTGTCGACCCCTTCCCAATGCCGGTCCTTGGCGCCTCCGGTGGCAGCGGTTCGTTGGGGTTCATGACGAGGAAACTATATCACGGGATCGTCCCAGACGATCTGCATCATTTCGGACCCACTACTTGCCGACCTCGTGCGGGGCGTCCTTCTCGTTTTCCATGCAGAAGAAGTCCATCAGCTCGGTGTTGAGCGCAATGAACTGCTTGATCTTCACAGTCCAGGGCTTCGTATAGGCTTTAGCATCGTCCACCGTAAATTCAATCTCCATCGTGCCGTAGTTCAATCGCCGGAACCTCTCCGTAATTTTCGCCGCGTCCGTCAACGGATCGCCATTCCGATCCAGCCACTGCCCGTCCGAAATCCCAATCGTATCCACCACCAAAGTGTCGCCATCCCATTTCCCCACCGAATAACCATTCGGCGTAGGAGTCGGATCCACCGGCAGCGGCCGCCCGTCCGTGAAGATCTGCCGGTAAGCCGAATCGCGCTCATTCAAAATCACCACCAACCCCGGCAACATCAAAAACTTTCGATAGAACGGATTGATCGTCAGCTTAAAGAGCCCCGTCGGCCGGCAATTCGCCCCCGGATCCCCCTTCGAGTTCTCCGCCATCCGCGCCTTGCGCAATTCCAGCGCCCACGGCTGATACGGCAACCCGCCCGGCAAACTCCAGCCAATGTTCATGAACTCCTTGGAAATCTCCATGTCCGGACACCCCTCCTTCGGACACGGCTGATTCTTTTCCAGCAACCACACCCCTGAGAAATCCGGCTTGCCATCCGCCGCCCGCGGCGTCGGCGCCGTCAAGTTCGGCGACCCATCCGCATTCTTCGGCACCCCAGGAGTCGGGTAATTGATCCACTGCGCCGCCGCCAGTCCCGCCATCACCAAGAGTCCCAGCAACGTCACCTTCATCATATTTACTGTATCGATTCCGGACGCCGCGTATGCCAGTCCGTGGCCTGCTGATAAGCATGCGCCAGTGCCAACACTGCCCGCTCCCCCAAACGAGGTCCGCTAATCTGCAGCCCGATCGGCAATCCAGCGCTAGTGAAACCGCACGGCACCGAGATCGTCGGCAGACCATAAATATCGAACGGTGCGGTATTGCGGAGCGAAGGTGTCGTCCTGCCAGGCCCAGGGATTTCGCTTGCCTTGGCGTCCGCGATGGTTGCAGGCGGGACCGGCGTAGTGGGCGTCACCAGCAAATCTACGTTCGCAAACACCCCGGCAATCGCAGAGCGCAGGCGGTCGAGTTCGCGGCGGCCTTGAATGTAAGCCTCGGCGGTGATCCTCGCCCCTCCCTCAATCCGCGTGCGCGTTGACGGCTGGTACAGTTCCGGCGTCTTCGTGATGTAGCGTGCATGGTACGCATGTGCCTCGGCATCCAGCACCGGCAGAGGTTGGTACGAGGGCAACACCACATCGCGAACCCCCGCCGTTAACTTGTTCAACACCTCCATCGCCTGCCGTACCGCCGCGTCGATTTCCGGATCCAGTTGCTCATAAAAAATCGCACGCGGAATGCCCAGCCGCAATCCCGAAACTTTCGCCTTCAGAGCCTTGGAGTAATTCGGCACCGGCGTATCCACGCTGCTAGTCTCCAGCGGATCGTAACCTGCGATCGCCTGCAGCAACAGCGCCGCATCTTCCACACTCCGGCACATCGGCCCCAAATGATCGAGCGACCACGACAACGGAATCGCCCCGCGCGTGCTCACGCGCCCATAAGTAGGTTTCAACCCCGTGATCCCACAATAAGCCGACGGCTGGCGAATGGACCCGCCGGTGTCCGATCCCAACGCCCCATAACACAGCCCCGCAGCCACCGCCGCCGCCGATCCTCCCGACGAGCCTCCCGCAATGCGCTCCGTCCTCCACGGATTATGCACCGCGCCAAAAAAAGTAGGCACCGAGGTCGCGCCATATGCGAACTCATGCATGTTCAGCTTGCCCAACAGCACCGCGCCCGCGCCATTCAGACGGCGCACCACCTCAGCGTCCTCCTGCGGGACGCGATCCTTGAACAACTCGCTCCCAGCCGTCGTGCGAACGCCAGCCGTATCGATCAAATCCTTCAGCGCAATCGGCACACCATGCAGCGGCCCGCGCCAGTTCCCCTTGTGGATCTCCGCCTCCGCATCCCGCGCCTGCCGGAGAGCCTGCTCCGCCGTCACCGTGATGAATGCATTCACCACTGGATTCAACCGCTCGATCCGCGCCAGACACGCCTGCGTCAACTCCACCGGAGACACGCTTTTCCGGCGCAGTAGCCCGCCAACCGCCGAAAGACTAAGCCCAGTCAAGTCCGTCGCAGCAGCGTTCAACCCCCGCCCGGCCACGCCCAGCAACACCGTCGACTTCAGAACATCCCGCCGTGTCATAGTCCCCAAAGAATAATCCATCCGCGTCACTAGGCGAAAAATCACCTTTGCGCCATCCGAAACACCCCTCGTTGCCGCCTCCCCCGCAACGAAAGAAACGCGCTATTCTAAGTCCGGATCGACCTCTCTGGAACCCTATGCCCCTGCGGTTAAATCACCTTCAAGAAAAAGCCGGCGTCAACGTTCAGAACGTAACCGATACCCTGCATTTCCTGGTGCAGGAAGGCTGCATCCCGCAAGACCAACTCGTCAGCTTCCAAATCGAGCTGGATTGGATTCAGTACAAAAACAATTTCCGCGAGCCTGTCCTGCTAGCCGAAACCCACAACGGCCACGCCGGCGGCGCACCGGTCTCTGAACTCCGCATCGACACGCGTCAAGTGGAACCCGGCGCTCTCTACCGCCAAATTCTGCGAGCGTTCTCGCGCTCCAACTCGCAAGACATGGACCGCTTGCCGCTGGAAGATTTCAAATCCTTCCGCCGCAGCATCGCCTGGGATTTCAATCAGCTCTACTGGAACCATTTCCAGGAATGGGAGCAGTGGACCGGCCGTGGTTACGAAAGAGCGCTCCCCGGCGGCACTTCCGACGCGCATCACGCCATCTCCATCGCCGACGGCGTAGCCGATTTTTGGACGCTCCTGCGCGAGCTCGACAAAACCGGCGAGCTTCCCCCCGAAATCTACTATCTCGAAATCGGCGTAGGAACCGGCACCCGCTGCGGCCTGTGGCTCGATCAGTTTCAAGCCCTCGACAAGCAGCGCGGCACCAATTACTATCCGCGCCTGCGCGTTCTGCTGGGTGACTACGCGCTCATCACGCTCGACCAGTCCCGCCCCGCCGTCCAGAAACACGTCGACCTGTGCAGCTTCCTGGTCCTCGACGCCCTGCAGCCCCTGAAGACCCTTGGTTTCCTGCGCGACAAAATTCTCCACGTCCACACCACCAACGTCTACGACAATCTCCCCGACGAAGAATACTTCCGCGCCAACGGCAAACTTTATTTAGTCGAGTCCCGCGCCTACCTTCCTTTAGCCGAAATGCAGCGCATCGGCGAACGCTGCCAGATCCCCGTCGAGAAATTCCGCTCCAGCGTCGAACGCCTCCTCGGCAGCGGCCCGGATTATTTCGGAGACCACGCGCTCGGCATGACCTTCTGGCAGGAAGTCTGGCAAGCCGTGCGCCTCGAAGACCGCCTGGTCAGCGTCGAAACTATGAAGGACTCGCCCTTCCCCGCCGGCGTCGACCTCCCCATGGTCGAAAGCGTTCTCGCCTCCGCCCCGCGCGATTTCCGTTTCCACCTCAGTTCCGGAGCCCTGCAGAGTTTCCTGCAGACCCTGCCGCTGCTGCACCCCCGCGGTTATTTGCAGGTGCAGGATATTTTCGTTCGCGATTTTCACGAATACCAGAAAGCCTTCCGCGGCCCCGGCAAGATGGACGGCTCCATCGTCAACTGGGTCAACGGAGCGCTCCTCAAAGGCATCGGCGAGCAGAGCGGCTACGACGTCTACTTCGCCCCATTCCATTACCGCAAAGCCTCGCACACGTCCATAATGTATGCCAGTAGAAGAAACTAGTCTCGCGCCCTCGCACTCGGCAGTCGCTACGCTGACGCATCCCAACCCGGTGCGCGAAGCCCTCACTAGCGGCGAGTTCTGCTATTTCGTCGAGCTGGTCGCCAGCGCCACCATGCGCGAAGCCCGCCTGCTCGAAATCGCCTCGCACCTGGCGCGTGTGCCCGCCGTAGTCGCCGGCGGCATCACCAGTTTCGCCGGCGGAGCCCTCGGCCAGAACCCGGTTCGCATCGGCGCCGCCGCCCGCGCCCGCGGCCTCTCGCCCAACATTCACCTGACCTGCGTCAGCCGCGATCGCCTCGATCTGCGCACAACTCTCGAAGACATGAACGCCCTCGGCATCGAAAACGTCTTCGCGATCACCGGCGATTATCCCAAAGCCACCGCCGCCACCTCCACCCCGTACTTCCATCTCGACTCCGTCCAGCTAGTCGAGATGATCAACGAACTGCGCCAAAACGGCATGCCGTTCTACATCTCGGTAGCCGTCTCGCCCTTCAAATACACCGAAGCCGACTGCGCCTATCAATATCTAAAGCTGGAAAAGAAAATCGCCGCCGGAGCCGACTACGCCATCACCCAACTCGGTTTCGACGCGAAAAAGTTCCGCGAGCTAAAACGCTACATGGACGAACGCGGCCTGCGCACCCCCATCCTGGGCAACGTCTACGTCCTAAATCAACGCGCCGCTGAAAAAATGTCGAAGGGCGAGCCCCCCGGCTGCTGGGTCTCCCCGGAATTGCTGGAGCGTGTACGCGAAGAAGCCAAAGCCGAAGACAAAGGCGTAGCCGCCCGCCTGGAACGCGCCGCGCAAATGGTCGCCATCGTGAAGGGCCTGGGCTACGCCGGAGCCTACCTCGGCGGCGAGCACATGGCCAAGCGCATCCACTGGATCATCGAGCGCTCCGAAGAACTCGCCCCGCGCTGGGAAGAACTAGCCGAAGAAATAACCTACGCTCCGAAAGACGGCTTCTATTTCTTCGACGCCCCCAAGACTCACCACAAAGCCCCAGCCCTGATGCCGAAAGTCCTCGACACCATGGGCCAGATTTTCAACGTCAAGAAGCCGGGCCCGCTGCGCACCCTGGTCACCGAAGCCATGAACTTCGTGGACCACCACCCGTCGCTATCGTCCGCCCTGGAGCGTGCCGAATTCGCCATGAAGCTGCCCATGTTCGGCTGCCAGGCCTGCGGCAATTGCGTGCTCGAATACACCGAATACGTGTGCCCGCAAACCTGCCCCAAGAACCTTCGCAACGGCCCCTGCGGCGGCACCCTCAACGGACACTGCGAAGTAGAAGACAAACAGTGCGTGTGGGTGACAGCCTATGAGCGCGCCCGCGACGGCGGCCGCCTCGACGAACTCAAGACCTACGTGCCCCCCCGCAATCTCGCCTTAAAAGGCACCAGCTCCTGGGTCAACTATTTCCTCGATCGCGATAGCCGCCCCGGCCGCAACGACAAGCTGATCAACATCACGCCCGCGCCCCAGTGAACGCGGAGTTTAGACGCGCGGAAGTCCCCGCCGAACTCCGCGCCCTGCAGGCTTTCGACAAAAAAGTCTTCCCAAAATCCGACGTCTTCCCCGCCGAATATTGGAAACAGTGCGAGCCCTACTGGCTCCTGATCGACGGCGTCAAAGCCGGCTGCTGCGCCTTCGACAAACACACCCTCCACGCGAAAGGCACTCTCTACGTCAGCACCACCGGCATCCTCCCACGCTTCCAAGGAAAGGGCCTGGGCCAACTCATGAAGCAATGGCAGATCGCCTACGCCCGCCGCCACCGCTTCACCCGCATCGTGACCACCACCCGCAAAAGCAACACCGCCATGATCGCGCTCAACCGAAAATTCCATTTCCGAACGGTTCGCACCATCCCGCGCTACTACGCCGAGCCCACCGAACCCGCTTTAGTAATGGAACTGCGCCTATACTCCTGATCTATATTCACCTGATCTATATTCAGAAGACATGCCCGAAAAGGAAACCGGCAGACTCGAAGCCTTCAGCGACGGAGTCTTCGCCATCGCCATCACGCTGCTGGCGCTGGAACTCAAAGTCCCGCACTTCGAAGCCGGGCCCGTGACGGCCGCATCCGTCGCGTCGGGACTCGCCCACCAGTGGCCAAGTTATTT
>CAVXEM010000046.1:0-54211 GCA_963760575.1 Bryobacterales bacterium | reverse complement strand
CCAGTGGCCAAGTTATTTCGCCTTCATCACCAGTTTCTTTACAGTGCTGATCATGTGGGTGCACCACCACGCAATCTTCCGCTTAGTGCGCCGAGTCGACGTAACGCTTCTCTTCGCCAACGGATTCCTGTTGATGCTAGTGACCGTAGTCCCCTTCCCCACCGCCGTAGTCGCCGAATACCTACGAACCCCCGCCGCCGCGACCGCCTGCACCTTCTACGCCGGCTTCTTCGTACTCATCAGCATCGGATTTTGGGTGTTGCTATGGGCCGCCTTCCGCAAGTCAGTTCTAGATCCCGAAGCCCGCCCCGCGACCATCAACCGTCTGCGTCACAGCTACCGTTTCGGACCACCGCTCTACTTGGCCGCAACCGTCGCCGGACCCTTCAGCCCCTGGTTAGCCATGGGAATCTGCAGCGCCATGTGGATCGTGTGGGCCGTGACTACGCGAGAGTGCTGACCGCTTCGCGCTCGCCCATCTGCCGCAGGCAGCGGTCGATCCACTGTTTAGTTAGCTTCTCCTGCACGCCGTTCTGCGAAAGCCGCGTGCGCAAGTTCGCCCAGTCCACCTGATCCAGCGGCTGGTCTTGATTAAAGCAACTGAACACCACCGTCTCGTCGCCCGTAGTCGGGTCCTTGTGGATCTGCAAACACTGCGCGCAAATCTCTTTCATCATGCACTGCATCGGTGAGTTGATGCTGCCGATCCCCACATGATCCGGCTTCAAATATTTCGCCAGCACAGTATGCCGCGCCCGCGCCACCGCCGCCATCATGCCATCGGACCCAATCGCCATCACACGATCCACCGCATGCAGCGGAATCTCCGCCTCGCCCAGATCCCCGCGCCCGTAAGCCACAATCGCCTCGACGATGTTCCCGACAAACGCCTTGTCCTGCACCCGCCCCGGCGTGAACCCCGGAGCCTCATCGCAGCACCACACCACCACATCGGCCGCCCGCTCGATCTCCTCGATCTTGTAGCGATCGGCAATCTTCTTATACCCCGCAAAGTAAATCGTGCGCGACCCATTCGCGCGCAACTGCTGCCCGATCGAAAACAGCACCGCGTTGCCCAGTCCACCGCCCACCAGCAGCGCCGTTTCCTCCTCCGGCGTCTCCGTCGGCGTCCCCGTGGGACCCATCAAGATCACCGGCTCTCCTGGTTTCAACAGCGCGCACAAATCCGAAGACCCGCCCATCTCCAGCACGATCGTCGACAACAACCCCTTCTCGCGATCCACCGACGCGCCCGTAAGCGCAATCCCTTCCATGCCGAAAACCGTCCCCTCGACCCGCGGAGCCAGCGTCTCGAAATTCTGCAGCCTGTAAAACTGCCCCGGCAAAAACGCCCGCGCCGCCATGGGAGCCTCGACGATCACCTCGACGATGTTGTGCGTCAACCGCACCACCTCACGCACCTTCGCGCGCAGTTCCCCATTCAGCTTATGCAGTAGATCAGCGGGCAGCGGACCCACCGGCGCCCGCCGCGCCAACAGCCGCGACACCACCGGATGCCCCTGCTTTGCGCTCGCCATCGCCTTCACCACATTGCCCGCGAACGACGGATGCAGATCCCCAAAGAAACTAATGCCGCGCCCGTCCGCACGAATCGACATCAACACCGAAACCTTCGACGGCTTCGCCAACCGCTGCGGCTTTACCGGCTGCCCGTCTTCATCGACAGCCTGAAACCACTTGCCATCCAGAAACACATTGGCCGCATCCTCGCGCGCCAGCACCGTATTCGGCTGCGTCCCCGCCGCAACCAGAATCGACCGCGCCGGCATCCGCACACGTTCCCCTGCTTGCGTCTTCACCCAAACCCACAAAGCCGACGCGTGACCGTACTGGTCCACCTCAACCTCATCCGGCGTCACACTCTCCGCAAACCGCACGCCCTCTTCGAGCGCCTTGGCCACTTCCTCGTGATTCAACGTGTAACTCGGAGCATCGATCATCCGCCGCCGGTAAGCCAGCGTCACACCGCCCCACGAATTAATCAATTCGATCAGCCGAGGATCGCGCCCTTCCCGCGCCGCCTTTTCGCGTTCCGCGCGAATCGCCCGCCCGTGCGCCAAAAACTCGTCCGCGGTCGCAGTCTCTTCCGGAGTCCAACTCGCGCGCACTTCCGGTTCGCTCTTATCCGCGACCAGCGTCTCGTAACGCTCCAAAAACTTGTCCACCTGCACGACGTAATACGCCATCGACTCCGTAGCCGTATCGATCGCCGTCAACCCGCCGCCAATCACCACAATCGGCATGCGCAATTGCAGATTCGCCAGCGAATTCGATTTCGCCGCGCCCGTCAACTGCAGCGCCATCAGGAAATCGGAAGCCTGCCGCACCCCGCGCGCCAGCCCGTTCTTCATCGGGATCACCGTAGGCCGCCCCGCCCCCGCGCACAACGCCACGTGATCGAACCCCAGCTCGAACGCGTCGTCCACCGTGAGCGTCCCGCCAAAGCGCACCCCGCCAAACATGCGGAATTCTTCGCGCCGCTCCAGCAGCAGCCGGATGATCTTCAAAAAATTCTTGTTCCAGCGGACCGTAATCCCGTACTCCGCCACCCCGCCAAACCCCGCCATCACGCGGTCGTCGAGCGACTCATACAAATCGTTCACGTCGCGAATCGGACGAAACGGCACCCTCTCGCCCAACGGCGTAACGCCAGAAATCTTTTCAGGCAGCGGCTCGATCTTCAGCCCGTCGACAGCCGCCACCACATGCCCGTCGTTCATCAGATGATGCGAAAGCGTGAACCCCGCCGGCCCCAGCCCCACCACCAGAACTTTGTATCCCGTGGCCGCCCGCGGAACCGGACGCGCAAAGTTCAACGGATTCCACCGCGTCAGCAAACTGTAAATCTCAAACCCCCACGGCAGCTCCAAAACATCTTTCAGCGTGCGCGTTTCCACCTGCGGAATATCCACCGGGTCCTGCTTCTGAAACACGCAAGCCTTCATGCAGTCGTTGCAGATGCGATGCCCGGTGCCCGCCACCATCGGGTTATCGATGATCGCAATCGCCAGCGACCCAATCGAATTCCCGTCCTGCTTCACCAGGTTCATCTCGGAAATCTTCTCGTCGAGCGGACACCCCGCGAGCGTAATCCCGAACACCGTCGACTTGAACGGCCCCTCTTTTTCCTTGAGCCCTGTCGAGCAACTGTCCTTCCCCTGGTTGTGGCACTTGATGCAGTAATGCGCCTGATCGAGCGCCGCCGTCAGGTTCATCCCCGCATCCGTCAGCTTAAACCCCTCGCGATGCCGCCAGTGCTCTTCGGGAAGCGCCAGTTCCGCCACGCCGTTCACATGCACCGTCTCGACAGGCACCAGATGTTCCATATCGAGCTTATGCGGCACCCGAAACAAAACACCGTGCAGATGTTTATGCCGCCCGGCGGGCGCCAGCGCCGCCCACGCCGCATATTGCTGCGCAATTCCTAACTGCGCGCCGTGCTCCGCCTCCGCATCCAGCCATCGCGAAACGTGCTCGACGAAACTCTCCTCCGTCAGCGGCTCCCCAAACAGCGCCTCCAACTCCGCCGCCAGCTTTCGCGCCCGGAATCGCGGCAGCCTTCTCCGCCGTCATCCCGCTGATGGCCTTCTTCTGCACGAACTTCCGCTTCAACGCATACAGCGGACCCAGCGCATCGTGCTTCGCCTGCAGCGCCCGCACTTCCGCCGCGATGCCGAACAACTCCCCGATGAAATCTTCCACATGCGGAGCCAGCGCAATGATCAACTCCGATTGCGCCTTGCGCGCCAGCGCCGCGGGATCTTGACGAGCCTCCGTCAGCCTTTCAAACAGCGCCTGGTCCGTGCCCTGTAACTGGTGACAAAACGCCGCGTCCAGCCGCACTAACCCTTCGCGGCTGTAGAGGTCTTCAAAGGTGAATCCAAACGCAGGCTGGAGACGATCGTGGTCAGTATGCATCAAAGTTTTATCGGGTTGCGCGGATGCCGCGGGCGGTAATTTTAATTATCTCATGGCCGCCCGCAAAACGTCCCAAAATCCATCGAAATGCCGGGTTTCCGGCGGGAAACGCGCTCTCCCGCCTGTGAACAGAACCTATGCTGCTAGAGCCCGCTCTGCGCCAGGAACGCAGCCGCCACGTCCCGCGGCTGCAGATGCCCCAAGTCCACCTGCGCATCCAGCTCCCGCATCTTCTCGGTAGTGATTCTAGCGGACAGTTCGTCGAGCGCCGGCCGCACATCCGGCTGCGCCATCAGGATGCTCCCTTGCACCAGCAGCGACGCTTGCTTCGGCACGAATACGTGGCGGTCGTCGCTCAGCACCTTCCAGGTTTTCTGCATCAGCGCCCCATCCGTCGCATGCGCCACGATCATCGTCACCATCCCGTCTTCAAGCGCCTTAAACAACTGCCCGCCCTCCAGGCTCCGCGGCGCCGCCTTCATCGGCAGCTTATACTCCGTCAAGTTCGGCATCCCGTCGCCCAATTGCTGAAACTCCCGCGTGGTTCCCAGAATCCAGCCGTCACTCACCGCAGCCGCCTCGCTCAGCGTCGAGACTTTACCCGCGCGTGGATCGTCCGCGCGAATCACCACCACGAACGAATTATCCAGCCCCAGCGGATTGAGCAGCTCCGCCTGCGCCGTGCGCTTCATCTCCCCTTGGGCCCGCGCGAAAATCAGCGACGCATCCGCCGCCGGCTGCTCCTTCAAAATCTGCGTCACAATCGATCCCGCGTACTCCGCGTACAAACTGATTTCGCCGCTCTGGAACGCCTGATACGCCAGCGTGGTCCCGCCCAGATCCAGCCGCCGGTCTACTTTGCGCCCCAGCCGGTGCTCCAGATGCTGCGCCACAATTTCACCCAGCACCACCTGTTCGGTGGAACTCATCGACCCCACCACAATGGTCTTCTGTGACTTCCCACACCCCACCGCCGCCAGCCCCAGCAACAGGCCGCAAGCGGCTGCCGCGCACGTATACGCCCGGTGTCGAGTCACCCTCCCGTATCCAATCATTTGATAGCCTTCAGCATACCCCGAAGCGTGGCGGACGCGCCGCTTTGATATCCTTAAAAATTGTCCGAAGCTTAGGAGTTCATGTCGTTTCAAATTCGCCCCACGCGCGAGATCCTGGTGGTCCCGGCCCTGCCCCCGGCCCTGCGGCGTTTGCCTGAATTGGGCTTGAATCTACTGTGGTCCTGGAACCACTCCATGCGCGCCGTGTTCCGCCGCCTGGATCCCGCCGCCTGGAAAGCGTCGAATCACAACCCGGTCGTCATGCTGGGCCGCGTCGAGCAAGTAGCGCTGGAACGCGCCGCCGCCGATCCGCGCTATCTCACACTCTATAAGCGTGCCTGCGAAATCCTCGACACCTACCGCGAGGCCACCCCTCCCAATTCCCTGCTGATCGCCTATTTTTCGATGGAGTACGGCCTGCTCGATTGCCTGCCCATCTATTCCGGCGGCCTCGGCGTGCTCTCCGGCGATCATCTCAAAGCTTCCAGCGATGCCCTTCTCCCCCTAGTCGGCGTCGGCCTCTTATATCAAAACGGCTTCCTCCAGCAAAAACTCGACCCCGACGGCTGGCAGCAGGAAGGCACCCCTGTCAACGATTTCTATTCGCTCCCCATCACGCCCGTTACGCACCCCGAAGGCGGCGGCGAACTCCTGGTCAGCGTCGACCTCAGCGGTAGCGAAGTCTTCCTCAAAGTCTGGTGCATTCAAGTCGGCCGCGTGAAACTCTACCTGCTTGACAGCAACATCCATCAAAACGCCGCGGAAGAGCACCGCGAAATCACCAACCAACTCTACGGCGGCGACGACCTCAAGCGCATCCGCCAGGAAATCGTCCTGGGTATCGGCGGCCTGCGCGCGCTCAAAGCCCTGGGACTCAACCCCACCGTCTATCACATGAACGAAGGCCACTCCGCCTTCCTGGCCATTGAACGCGTTCGCGTCCTGATGGCCGACCAAGGTTTGAGTTTCGACGAAGCCCTGCACGCCTCCCGCTCCAATAACGTTTTCACAACCCATACCCCCGTGCCCGCCGGCATTGACCGCTTCGACGCCGGCCTGGTCCGCGAACACTTCACACTCTACTGCCAGAAAGCCGGCATCGATCTGGATTCGTTTCTGGCTCTCGGACGCGCGGCCGGCGCCGATGCCAACGAACCTTTTTCGATGGCGGTCCTAGCCATGCAGACCGCGTCCTTCCGCAACGCCGTCAGCCGCCTGCACCGCCAAGTGTCGCAGGAAATGTGGGATTATTTGTGGCCCAGCCTCCCCGTTTGGGAAGTCCCCATCGCCGCCATCACCAATGGCGTCCACCTGACTTCCTGGATCTACGGCGACCTGGCCACCATCTACGACCAGCACCTGCAGCCCGACTGGCGCGTGGGCCACAACGATCCCGAAATCTGGCGCCAGACCGCCGACATCCCCGCCAGCGAATTGTGGGAAGCCCATCGCCGCCGCAAACGCCGCATGGTAGCGTTTATTCGCGAACGCGCCGTCGGCAGCGCCCTGGCCCGCAATGCCCCCGCGCCAGTTGTCGAGCGCGCCGCCGAGCTGCTGGACCCCGCCGTCCTCACCATCGGCTTCGCACGCCGCTTCGCCACGTATAAGCGGGCCACCCTGGTCTTCCGCGACCTCCCGCGTCTGAAAAAAATTCTCACTAACCCTGCTATGCCCGTGCAGATCGTCATCGCCGGCAAAGCCCATCCTAAAGACATTCCGGGTAAAACATTAATCCGCGAAATTGTCCAACTTTCCCGAGATCCGGAACTTTCAGGGAAAGTGGTATTCGTCGAAGACTACGGCATCGAAGTCGCCAGCGAAATGGTGCAGGGCGTCGACCTGTGGCTGAACACTCCGCGGCGCGGCGAAGAAGCCTGCGGCACCAGCGGCATGAAAGCCAGCATCAATGGCGTCCTCAGCCTGAGCATCCTCGATGGCTGGTTCGACGAAGCTGCCGAAGACTCCGGCGGCTGGGCCATCGGCAACCGCGAGCCCTACTCGCCCGACCGCGACGAAGCCCACGCCGCCGCCATCTACTCCCTGCTCGAAAACGAAATCGTGCCCATGTACTACGAAGGCCGCGAGGAGGACGTCCCCACCAAATGGATGGCGCGCGTTAAACAATGCCTGCGCTACGTAAGTGCAAACTATAACTGCCAGCGCATGATCGATGACTACCACTCCCAGTTCTACCAACCCGCCCACCGCGCCTGGGAAGCCGCGGCGAGCGAAAACTTCGCCTCTGCCCGCCAGCACTCCGTATGGGGCCAGCAGGTAAAACAACTGTGGCCGCAAGTCCACTTCCTGGAGGCCAGCGCCGGCACCGACACCGCCGTACTAGCCGGCGCATCCTTACCTTTGAAAGCCCGCATCGACCTAGCCGGCCTATCAGCCGCCGATGTGCGCGTAGAAGCCCTGGTAGGGAAGATCGGTCCGCAAGGCGATTTAGAGGAAGCGCAAGTAGTAACCCTCGATTCCCAAGAACAACAAGGAACGGCATTTACGTTTGGGCGCCAGTTCTCCCCCCTCACCACCGGACGCCTGGGTTTTTCCGTCCGCGTCACTCCCAACCACTACACTGACCCCTTAAACCGCCCCTGCAACACCCCCATTAAATGGATGACCTAGTACTGGCCACAGAACCGCGCGCGCAGCAAGCGGACAACATCGATATTCCGGAACGCTCCACGCCCCGCAAGCATCTAAAGTGTGTGCGGGTACCCGCCGATAACCAACCAGCACAAAAGATTTAACTGGATTCCGCGGCCGTTCCGTGGTACATAGTGGTTTAGGCAGTTAGTGAGCAATCCAGTCCCGCAAATGCCCCAAGTCTGGTTGCTCTGCCGTCTCGCATAGAAATTTTCCGGTCTCCAATCAGCAGCGCGTGAGCTGCATTCACATTTCAAGGAGCGCCAATCCGCAACATGGACGCCGATCGCAAGTACAAGCAACGCGGCTATCAGGAATCGAACCGCGACTTCTCCGCAAACAACGATAACCACCGTGATGAACGTCCCCGTCCATCCGGCCCGCGTCCGCCTCTCGATGTCACCGGTCCGCGCTTGCCGCGCCTGGTGCAGGCGGTCGCCGCCGCGCGCTGCTTCAATTGTTCCACCACGCTTCTGACAGGCTCCGAGTTCCCCGCCGAGTGCCCCAAGTGCCACACCGCCCTGCACTGCTGCAAGCAGTGCGCCTACTTCGAACCTTCCACGCGCTTTCAGTGCGTCAAGCCCATCCCCGTGCGCATTGTCGTGAAGGATCAGGCCAACGATTGCACGCTCTTCAAACCGCGTGTCACCGTGGCGCGCGATTCGGCAGCCCCGCCGCCCGCGGCTTCGGGACCGGCCGCAAACACCGCAGCCCCCCGCAACGCCGACGACGCGCGCGCCGCCTTCGACAGCCTATTTAAGAAGTAGCTTCCGCCAACGCCAGCCCGCCCCATAACACGCTGTCATCGCCTAACTGCGCCGCCACCACTTCCACGCGCGCCCCAGACCAGGCCGTTATCTGCCGCCGCAACTCCGCCCGCAAAGGAACCAGCAACGCATCGCCCGCCTTCGCAATTCCGCCCCCCATCACGATGCGCGCCGGATTCAGCAACATGATCGCCGCTTTCAACCCCAGCGCCAGATTCACAACGTAGCGTTCGACAAACGCCGGGTCCTGCATCAACTCCCGCGCCGGGCGCCCATAATCCCGCTCCAGCCACAACCCGCTGCACATTCTCTCCAGACACCCGCGAGCCCCGCACAAACACTCCGGCCCATCAGGTCGAACCGTCAGATGCCCAATCTCCCCCGCCCAAGAATCCGCGCCGCGATAAATGCTGCCGTCGCCCAGAATCAAGCCGCCACCGATCCCCGTCGAGAGCGTTACGTAAAACAAAGGTAATACGCCACCCGCCCCGTGGCGCGCCTCACCCAACGCACCAACGTTAGCGTCATTATCCATGATGGTGGGTGCGCCTAGCAGGTCTTGTACGTACTGGGACAGCGCAAAGTCCCGCCATCCGCCCACATGCGTCGAAAGCGCCACGCGTTGCCGCCCAAAATCCACCGGCCCGCCAAAGCCAATACCGCAGCGCTCGATGCCCTTCCAATTTGCAAGGATGTTCGCGATCTGCCCCAGCATCCATTCGCACCCTTGCTCGCGATCGGTCGCACGCGATTCCCGCCGCGTCATCCGCCCGCCCTCGAACAGCGCCAGCGTAAACTTAGTGCCGCCGATGTCGATAGCGAGGGTGCTCACACAAACAAAGAGCCGAGCAATCTCTCGCGCGCCAGAAAATTAGGCACGATGTAATCCGCGCCCACCCCAATCAGCCGCTGGCGCTTCCACGGATCCACCTCGGCGCAAGCCGGCTCCTTCGTGGCCACGCCCACCGTAACGCCCCCCACCAGCTTCACCTCTTCGATCTCGACATACCCGTCGCCGAAGCCCACAATCTCCTCGCCACGGACATCGGTGCTCGAAACAATCCGCTGAATCAAAATCTTCTTCGAGAAACTCTGCAAATCGTCCTGCGCCCCGAAAACCCCGCCCTCGAAAAACGGCACTACGCCCAGCAGCCGCGCTTCTTCCCGCATATAGATTTCGTCGGTGCCGCTAGCCAGATACATCTTGAGCCCGCGTTCTTTCAGACTTTCCAGCAGCGCCCGCGCCCCCGGCACCATGTATTGTTCCGGAGCCACCCGCCCCTGTTTCAAATCCTCAATGCGCCCGCTGATCACCGTCCACAGCCGGTCCAGATACATCTTCTTGTACTCTTTAGGATCCAGCGCCTGCCCGCCCCGCTTCGTTACGTGATCGGCGAAATCCATCATCTGGTAAATGGTCTCTTTCCCAGTAGTCCGCCAGATCATTTCCTGAATCAGCGTGCGCAGCTCCGCCTCCGATTCCCCGGATTTCAAATCCAGCAGAATCTCCACCATCATCGGAGCCATAACATCCACCCAGCCAGATCTTATTACCGAGATGGTCCCGTCAAAGTCGAACAGCGCCACCTTGGCGGCCGCCGCCGAAGCTCCCGGCCGTACTTGTTCAATGTCGTGCTCAATGCTGCTTTCCATTGCTTGTGCTGTCTTGGTCAAAGCCAATATTCCCATTTTCCCGCCGCGATCACGTACCCGCTCAAGCAGGCGTTCGCCACCGCATGCGCCAAAATCAAATCTCCCAGGCTCTTGGTGCGCATCATCCACCAGTTGAAAATGATTCCCGCCACCAGGCCCACGTCCCAGTATGGACCATGTTCGCTCGCAAACAGCAGCGCCACCGCCCAGAACGACAGCGCCGAATAAGCCCCCAGCGGCACGCGCTCGAAATCCTTATCGATCACCCAGCGCATCAGCCAGCCGCGCCAGAACAATTCTTCAATGACGGGCACAATCGCCACCGCCCGCAGCGTGCGCAGAAACAGCACCGGAACATCCTGCCGCGCCGCGTCGGAAAGCGAGCTTCGCGCCGTCCCCACCACGGAGTTGTCGAATAGGAAGAAAGACCGGTACTGCGGAAATAATAGATCCGGCGCGATCCACAGGACGAAGATCGCAACCCCCACCAACACGCTAACGCCCCAGTTCTGCACTTTGAAATGCAACACGGGACGCGCCACCAAAAACAGCACCGCCAGCATCACCACCAGCCGGAAAATTTCATCGGCCAGCGCGGGCATGGGCCATACGCGGCTGAGCCCGATCAGCGCCAGGAAGACTACAAAAGGAGCAACGTAAGGGACCGCCGGAGACCTGCGCACGAAAAGGTCGTCCGCCTACATGCTGGCCAATAGCTTCTGGATCTTTCCGGCGTCGTCTTTCGAGGGATTGAACTTGATCGCAGTTTCAAATTCCCTTTTCGCCGAAGGCTTATCGCCCTTTTGCAGCAGCGCCATCCCGTAATGATAGTGGTACGCGGCCCGGTTGGGATCCGCCACCACCAGCTGTTTGAAAGTGCGGATAGCATCGTCGCTCAAGTTCTTCTTCAGATAAATCCAGCCCAGCGTATCCATGACGTCGGGAGAGTTGGGCATGCCTTGGCGGGCCCGCTGGGCCATGGTCAAAGCTTCGTCCAGATCTTGGCCGTCCTCCGCTTTGATGAACGCCAGATTGTTGAGCGCGATCGGTTGATCCGGCTGTAGTTTCAAAACCTGCTCGTAGACCGGCTTGGCCTGATCGCGGCGGCCCGTGCCATCCAGCAGCAGGCCCAGTTGCAGCAGCGGCCGCACATCCGTCGGAGCCAACTGGCTGGCGCGCCGGAAAGTATCGATGGCTCCATTGATGTCGCCCTTGCGGCGCTCGGCTTCAGCCACCCGCATCAACAGGTCGGCCGACTTCGGTTCCGCCTTCAAAAGATCTTGGAAACGGGCGATGGCCGCATCGTAGCGCATGTCGCGTACGTACAGATTGGCCAGCGCCAGCTCCAGATCGCGCCGTCCGGGCTCGCGCGCCACTGCGTCTTCCACTAACTTGATGCCTTCCCCTAGACGATTCTGGCTGGCCAGCGTCTCCACCGTTCCGAGCAAGCCACGCGAGTCCTTGGGATTGATCTTAGTCAGCTGCGCGAAGGCGTCTTCCGCGCGTTTATAGTCCTTCTGCTGCCAGGCGAGAAAACCGGACTCATAGCGCGCGTCCAGATTATTGGGCGCCACCTGCAGAATCCCATCCAACTCCTCGCGTGCTTTCGCGTTGTCGCCGATGGCCAGCAGCGCGCTCGACCGGGTTAGCCGCGCATCCAGGTCGTCTTTGTTCATGCCGATGATGTCTTCGGCTTCTTTCAAGGCCCTGGCGTAATCCTTCTTGGTGAGATAAATTCGCGCCAGCAGATTGCGGGCGACCACAAAGTCGGGACGCAGCTTAATAGCCGCTTCCAGTTGCAGACGCGCCTGTTCCGGATCGCCCTTCGCCAAATACCCGCGCGCCAGATTGTAGTGCAGCAAGTGGTTGTCGGGCGTCTTAGCCACCAGTGACTGCAGATCGTTGACGGCTTGATTGATTTGCGCCGCGTTCCCGGTGGTCAGCATCAGCGCGGCGCGCATGGCGATGGCGTCGCTGTCCTTGGAATTGTCCTTCAGAATCTCAGCCAGTAGTTGATTGGCCTCGCTATTTTTGCCGGTGGCGGCCAGTAATTCCACCAGCCGCTTTTGATACAGCGCCTTGTCTTTGGGAAACGCCTTTGCGCCCGCTTCGTACTGCGTGCGGGCGGCGCCGAAGTCGCGAGCCCGGTTGAAATAGAAATCGCCGGCTACCAGATGTCCGTCCGGATACTGCTTTTCGTCGTTCAGTGGCTGCATGGTTTTATCGTATTCAGCGCGCTGCTGCGTGAACAGATAATAAGAGGCCAGTTGCACCCGGAAATTCGCCTTCCCCCGATTGTTTTCCACTTTGCGCTTCAAGACGTCTTCGCCCTGCGCGGGCTTCTTGGCATTCATGTAGTACACGTACAGCGCGTCGTACATCGGCGCGAACGTGGGGTGCTTGTCGAGGACGTTCAGCGCCAGTTTCTCCGCCTCATCGGTTTGCTTATTGGCGGCCAGCGCCTGGAAATAAGCCATCGCCACGTCGGTTTGATCCGGCTTCGCCAGCGTCGCCGCCTGCAGTTGCGCCACGGCGCGCGGCGCGTCGTTTTCGAGCAGCGCGATCTGCCCCTCGATGCGGTGCCCGTCGTAGGACTTGGCATCTTTTTCCAGCAGCTTGTCGGCCAGATCTTTGGCTTCTTTGAGGTATTCCTTGGTGTTCTGCTTGTCCTGCGTGGAGGCGACCATATAAATGTCCGCCAGCTTCACCGCAGCATCGGCATTGTCGGGCTGCAACTCCACCGCACGGCGCAGCGAACGCACCGCGTCTCCATAAGCCGTCAGTTGGATTTCGGCCAGCGCCAGCCGGTAGTAAGCTTCGCCGAACTTCAAGTCCTTTTGCAGGGCGCGCCGGTACATGATCGACGCTTCTTTAAACTTGGCCTTTTCGAAGAACTTGTTCCCATTCTCCACATAGCGTTGCGCTTGCACCTTGGGATCCCGGCTGCAGGACGCCACAAAAAACACAACCGGCAGCAATAACAAGAGTTTACGGGATTTCATCACCCCTTAACTTCACCATATTTGGAGCAGCAGCGCAATGGTTCGAGTGGCCTACCCAGTACTAATTGGGGACAGTACACTCAATCCCCGGCCACTTTGTCCGAGCAACGCCGCGCAGGATTTCCGGGGATTGAGTGTACTGTCCCCAATTAGCGTGAATGAATCACCCGCGTCTCGCAGATCCGGTCATGCAACGCACGCTTCTCCGGATCGAACGCCGCCATGATATAGCCAATCATCAAAATAATCGCGCTCACCCACTCCGCAAAATGCCGCGCCAGCGCCAACATCGGCGAGATCGCACCGCCATCCGCCCGAATCACCTTCAGTCCCAGCGCCATCTTGCCCGGCGTCGCGCCATGCGCCGACAAAAAGTAGACCTCGTAAGCCACCCCGATCGCCAGCCCGATCAGCGTGGAGATCCCCAAAATGCCCGCCATGGCCGGCCCAAATATCATTCCGTCGCCGAATCGCCGGCCCGTGCCCAGTCCGCCTACTCCCAAGCCGAACAGCACCATGAAAGGGATGCGAATAATGACATTGGCGATGCCCACGATGATGCCGTCGATCAACCGCGCCACAAAGCGGATCCAGAATCCGCCGTAGTGCCGGCCCGCCACCGCCGCAGCGGCCGCAGGCATTCCGCGCACCACGCCCAGCGGCTGCCACGACGCCAGTCCGTCGTGCCACACCAGCGTATCCGCGCGCACCGTGCCTTGCGTCACCAACCGGTTCAACTCCGTCTCGTCGATCGGACCCATCTGAGTTCCGGCTGCTGCGTAGTACCACTTCATGCGCGTGTACCTCCGTTCCGCTCAGTGTAGCAATGCTGGGTTGCCCAAAAAAGACCGCCAAAAAAATAGCCTCTCCCGGTTGGGGAGAGGCGCGATCTGACGTGCTTGTTAGGAGAAGTCTAATTTTGAGCGCTGTTTTGAGCAACGATATGCGCGCGGCGATTCTTCTGCCAGCAGTCTTCCGATTGTTCGCTGCACACCGGCTTTTCCTTGCCGTAGCTGATCACCGTCAGCTGCGCCTGTGGAATTCCCATGGTTTGGAAGAACTCCTCTACCGCCTGGGCGCGCTTGTCGCCCAGCGCCAGATTATATTCGTCGGAGCCGCGCTCGTCGCAATGCCCTTCGATGCGCAGCTTCTCCTGGGGGTCCTTGGCCAGGATGCCGCGGATCACGCCCACATCATCCTTAAGCGCGCTAGCCGCATCGGCGCGAATGGTGCTCTTGTCGTAATCGAACAGGGCGTCTTCCAGATGAGCCAGCCGGTCGTTCAGGACAGCCCGCTCTTGCGGGGTAATCCCCGTGGGACGCGAACTCTGAACGGCCGGCCGGCCCTGGGACGCTACCGCGCCTGAGGACGGTGGTGCGGTAGTCGTTTGCGGTGCGGCCGCCACCGGAACGGGCTGCGGTGGCCGGGCCGCGACGGGTACGGCCTTATGGCACGCCGCCGTCCAAACTAATCCTGTAAAACTCAACAAAATAATTATGTTCTTATGCATATCCAACCCTCGTCGGGGAGAGTCAAAAAAACGGTCACCTTCAGTAGGCCCCAGGTGCCTGCCGCCTCACAATCCTGTCCGAACAGTATTCCGCCCATCTCCCTGTTGGGTAGACTAAGAGGGTCAGGTAGACTAAAGTGGCAATGCAAAGCAGTTCACTCGCGCACGGCCGCCGCTTGCTTCTCGCCGGTTTTGGCGGTTTGCTGCTGCTGATGCTGGCCGGCGGCGCCGACTCCATTTTTAGAATTCACAATGTGAATATCCACGCCGGCGAAGTGCGCGACGCTTACCTGCGCCGCATCCAGTTGCTGGAACAAGTCCGCTCCGGCGTGTACCAGTCCTCCATTATTCTGCGCGATTATTTGCTGGCCGGCGACGCGCAATCCGCCAGCGATCAGGCGCTGAAGTGGAACGACATTCGCAGCAAGACCGATCGCGCCCTGGAAGAAAGCGCTGCGTCCATGGAGCCCGGCGAGGCTCCCTTGTATCAAAGATTACGCAGCGAACTGCAGGATTATTGGAAGCTCCGCGAATCCACGATCCTACCCGCCAAGCGCGGAACCAATCCCTATTCCACCAACGATCTAGTCCAGCGGCGCACCGCGCTGCTCGCCCTGATCGACCGCATCGATCAAATCAACCAAGTGGTCATGGACTCGGCTGACACCAAATTGAGCGCCTCCTTCGAAGGCCTGCGCTTCCTCACCTTCCTCAAAACCGTTTTCACCTTGTGTGTCGGCTTTGCGCTCGCGGCCTTCACCGTGCGCCGCACCCTGCTCATGGAAAACGAACTCCAGCAGCGCTACACCGAAGGCGTGCGCGCCCATCAGGAATTGCAGGATCTCTCCGCGCGTCTGGTCGCCGCCCAGGAGGAGGAGCGCCGCAGTATCTCCCGCGAATTGCACGATGAGGTGGGACAATCGCTCTCCGCGCTCTTAGTCGAAGCCGGCAACGCCGCCGCGCGCGTCCCCCCCGATTCGACCGAGGTCCGCCGCCACGTCGAATCCATCAAGCGTCTGGCCGAAGCCAGCGTCAACGTGATCCGCAACATGAGCCTGCTGCTGCGCCCGTCCATGTTGGACGATCTGGGTCTCGTCCCGGCGCTCGAATGGCAAGCCCGCGAAGTCTCTAAACGCACCGGCTTGCGCGTCGAAGTTTCCGCGGATGAAAACGCCGGCGAGCTGCCCGATGCGCACAAGACCTGCATTTATCGTGTGGTGCAGGAAGCGCTCCACAACTGCGCCCGCCACGCCCAAGCACGCAAAGTGATGGTGGAAGTCCGCCAGGAGACCTCCAAGATTTTGCTTTCAGTCGAGGACGACGGCCACGGCTTCGATACCCGCCGCATCCGCGGACTGGGCTTGGTAGGCATGGAAGAACGCGTGCATCACCTCGGCGGCGAGCTCAGCGTGCGCTCGCGCCCGGGCAAGGGAACCACCGTAGCCGTAGAACTCCCGCTAGCCAGTTAAAGGAAATCTTTTGGTTCGAATACTTCTTGCCGACGACCACACCGTGATGCGCGCCGGTTTACGCCTGCTGCTGGAGCGTCACGAAGACTTCGAAGTCGTAGGCGAAGCCTCCGACGGCCGCCAAGCCGTCGACATCGCCACCGAGCTGAAGCCCGCCGTAGTGGTCATGGACATTGCCATGCCCCAGCTCAACGGCGTCGAAGCCGCCCGCCAGATCATGAACCGCGACCCTGAAACCGCCATCGTGATGCTGAGCATGCACAGCGACGAGAGCTACGTGCTCCGCTCCCTCAAAGCCGGCGCCCGCGCTTACTTGCTGAAAGACTCCGCCGAAGCCGACCTGGTCTCCGCCATCCAAGCCATCATCGAAGGCAAGTCCTTCTTCAGCCCCGGCGTTCGTGCGCTTCTCAAAGAGGATTACATCCACCGCCTCGCCAAATTCGGCGCCGACGACACCTACGAACTCCTGACCGCCAGAGAACGCGAAGTCCTCCAATTGGTTGCCGAAGGCCGCAGCAATAAAGAGGTCGCCGCCTTGTTGAACTTGAGCCTATACACAGTAGAAACCCACCGCACCCACATCCTGCAAAAGCTAAACCTGCACAGTGTCCCCGACCTGATCCTCTACGCCGTCCGCAAAGGCATCATCAGCTAGCCCAGTTTGGGGCCGACCTCCCGGTAAGATAACTTCCGAGTACGCCGTCATACGGGCACAACTCACTTTTTGATCAGCTAAACTTAGCTAGATCACGGACATGCCCCTTTCTCCCGGCGACAAACTCGGCCCTTATGAAATTGTTGCGTCTCTCGGTAAAGGCGGCATGGGCGAGGTCTGGAAGGCCCGCGACACCCGTCTGGATCGGATTGTCGCGCTTAAAATTTCCGACGCCCAGTTCAGCGAACGTTCTGAGCGAGAAGCCAAAGCCATCGCGGCATTGAACCATCCCAACATTTGTACGCTGCACGATGTCGGTCCCAACTACCTGGTCATGGAGTACATCGAGGGCACGCCTCTCAAGGGACCGCTGCCGCTTGATCAAGCATCGAAGTACGCGGCGCAGATTTGCGATGCGCTCGATGCCGCGCACAAGAAGGGCATTACGCACCGCGATCTGAAACCCGCCAACATTCTGGTGACCGCCTCCGGCGTGAAGCTATTAGATTTTGGACTGGCCAAGATCGCGCCACCCGCCGCACCGGCGGGAGCTTCTCCCGGTCCCGATGGGGCCACGCTCGCGATGGGTCTGACGGAAGCAGGCGCCATCCTCGGCACCGCGGCTTATATGTCGCCCGAGCAAGCCAGGGGCGCGGAGGCCGACGCCCGTTCCGATGTTTTCTCCTTCGGCCTGGTGCTGTATGAAATGCTGAGCGGACGCCAGGCGTTTGCGAAGAACTCGGCCATTGAAACCATGGCCGCCATCGTGCGCGACGAACCCTCTCCGCTGGATGCGCCGTCGAACCTTACCGCGGTGGTAGCCCGCTGCCTGCGCAAGTTACCCGCCGAACGGTTTCAAACGATGAAGGAAGTTCGCGCGGCGCTGGAGGAGATTTCCGCCAGACCAGCCGAACAGCAGCCGTCGATCGCCGTCCTGCCGTTTGCCAACATGAGCGCGGACAAGGAGAACGAATACTTCAGCGACGGTTTGGCCGAGGAGATCCTGAACCTGCTCGCGAAAATTCCGAATCTGAAGGTGATTGCCCGCACGTCCTCGTTCGCGTTCCGGGGAAAGGAGCAGGACATCACCAAAATCGCCGAGGCCCTGCGAGTGCAGAACATCCTGGAAGGCAGCGTCCGCCGCTCTGGCAACCGCATCCGCGTCACCGCACAGTTGATCCACGCGGCGGATGGATCGCATCTCTGGTCGGAGCGCTACGACCGCGACATGACCGACGTCTTCGCCATCCAGGATGAAATCGGGCAGGCGATCTCGGAAGCGCTGCAAGTAAGGTTGGCTCCGCGCGCGCGGAAGGTGAATATTGAGGCCTACCAGAGTTACTTGAAAGGACAGTATTACTATACGCGCTTCACGCCGGAGAGCTTTGCGAAAGCAAAGGAGTTTTTTGAGCAGGCCCTGGCCATCGACGCGAATTACGCTCCCGCTTACAGCGGACTGGCGGAGTATTACTACGCGCTGGCCGTGACCGGCATAAAGCCAACTGGTGACGTGGCGCTCTTGGCGAAATCGGCCGCGGAGAAGGCTCTGGCCATCGATCCCGCCAATCCCGAGGCACACAGCGTGTTGGCGGTCGTGGCGGCAATCTGCGTTTACGACTGGAAACTGGCCGAAGCCCATAACCGCAAGGCCATGTCGGCTGAGCCGGTCCCGCCCATGGTCCGGTTCCGCTATGCCCATTTTTATCTGCTCCCGTTGGGACGATTCGCGGACCAGATGGAACAGTGCAAGCTGGGGCTGGAGACCGATCCGCTTTCCACGCTTCTTCACTTCGGCGTGGCTTGGTCCATGTACCATGCCAAGCAGTACCGAGAAGCCATTGAGTACGCGCGCAACGCCCTGGAGATCGACCCGAACTTTTACTACTTCTGGCTCGCGATGGGGTGCGCCCAGCTTCGCGCAGGTTTCACACAGGAAGCGATTATCAGTTTGAAACGATTGGTGGAATTGGTGCCTTGGTACTACGTGGGTGTCTCGTCACTTGCCGCTGCCTACCATTTGGCTGGAGATCAGGAGAGTAGCCGGGAATGGGCGCGGGAACTCACAGATTCACACAGTAACACCTTTGGCGCAGCGTCTTTTTACGCCATCATTGGCGAGGCGGATGCGATGTTTGAAGCGCTCGACGAAGCCTACCAGCGGCGCGATTGGGCCCTCATCAATATTCGGAGCAGCCTGTTCTTCGAACCCTACCGCGCCGACCCGCGTTTCCAGTCCCTGCTCGCGAAAATGAATTTGGCGTGAAAGCGGCGAACGCCTTGGGCGCAGCCTTTGAAGTGGATCGCCGGATAGGGAATGGGTTGTCGGGAACCCTTCCACTACTCTTCTGCGGAAGCTCAACTCTGCGCCAAACTGCAAATTTGAAAAGTAGTGGAAGGATGCGCCGTCACTCGGGATTTGGGCGCTTCTTGATGCGGGCCAACCTTCAACGGCTTTTGAAACACCCTTCGACGAAATCATTGCGCCAAGCACGCCGCTCATCGCCGGGAAATTCTGCGAATGCGACTTAGAGCCAAGGGCGGAGCTATCGCGCTGCGGTTTGCGGCGCCGTGGCCGCTCTCACCGGCGCGGGCAGCACCTTGGCTGGATCCACGGATATTGGGATCGTCATATCGAAGAAGCCGGTGATCATCTCATCCCAGCTTTGTTCTCCCCAATAGATCTCCTTGCTTGGATCCGGATTGTACTTATTGTTCGGCGAGTTGTCGTAATACGCGGTCATGTGTACTTTAGTGCCCTTGGGCAGCAGCCTAGGCTTATCCAATACATAAGTCATCTGCCAGTTGAAGTCGAACCGTGGCACATCCAGAATGGACTCTCTCTCTCCCGATGGATACGTGACTTCCAGGCCAAAGCCACTGCCGCGCAGGTGCATGTGGGGCGTGATCCTGGCCAATGTAACGTCGTTCGGAATCACGATATTGGTGTCAACGCGGTGGTGCGATTCTCCTGGAGGAATACGCAGCGAAAGGTTATTCAGTCCAACATTGAAGATTCGTTCGGTCGGCGGTTCCTTGGCGAACACCAGGCCAATCCTGCTGCGCTCCAGGGTTTCCTTTCCGTCGGGCGTGTAATGCATCTGGAAAATGATGTCGGAACCGGCGGGAATTAGTTTGGCCTTTCCCGGCGGTGCAACGAAACCGTTGGAGCCCGGGAAATATTCAGCCAGCCACTCATCTTGATTCGGCGTGAAGGTCAACACCGACTGGTCGCCTTGTGGAGGCCGGTTCACGGGAGTCTCCTTCGGCATAATGGACTCCGGATACGGTTCACCCACCTTCAGATACGACCAGTGGTTCGATCCCGGAGGTCGAACATGCACCACGATGTGATGCACCACGGAGCGCACGCTCGGGCGAACCTCTACGGCGGAGATCCACTTATCTTCGGTGAAATTGGTGTGTGCCAGGAAGAGCGTGTACTCGACAGCCCCTTTCGCGGGAACCCTAAAGTCCGTGCCGAGATCCAAAACAACATTTGGCTTGCCGATAGTCCATCCTTCAGGGAAGCGGCGCGGTGCCGGGGCCTCTTTGGGGTCGCCGGCAGGTGCCCCAGCATCGGCCCAGGCCGTCAGCACTTCAATTTCGTCTTTGCTCAAAGACCGGTCGTTGGACATCTTGGCAGAGTGCGCATCGTCAGCATGCCAAGGTGGCATCTTCTTGCTCACTACCGCTTGGCGGATGGATTTCGCCCAGGGCCTTACTTCCTGGTAGGACATCATCGAGAAGGGTCCTATTTCGCCAGGGCGGTGACATTCCTGGCAATGATCTTGCAGAATGGGCAACACGTTCTTGTGAAACGTAGGTGCCGACGTCACATCCGCCGCCATTGCCCCAACCGCCAACAGAAGTGCAATCGTAGTGGGTTTCGCTACCATGTCTGCCTCTCCCTGCGGGAGTTTAGCACAACGCCTGGAAGGCCATGGTAAAGATTTTCAAACGTGACCACCACCACGCCGATGCTTTCTACTTCCCCCGCTCGGAAGCCGAAGGCCTGGCTTTCTGCAGAAGATCGTATTGCTTGGGATACCAATACTTCAGGTGGCAGGTCTCGCACGCCTTATCGATGCGGTCGCCCGCATCCAGAATCCCATCGACATTCTTCGCATCGACAGCTTTGAGCAGGAGCGCCGTGGTGTCGTATAAACCATCGGTAGCCTTACTCCAACTGTCCCGGTCCCGATTGATCATCGCCTGGATGGCCTCCGGCTGTTCCTCCACGCGAGGATCATCCGCTTTTTCGCCCGGCTGCGCCACAGCCCGCCCCGGGATCCGCAGCGAATTCACGGCTTCCATCAGCGCAATGGCATGGCGGCGCACTTCCTTCCACTCTTCTTTAGTCTTCGGAGCTTTCTCGACCAGGCCCTTTTCTAGGCTTGACTCCGAAGAAACCGAATCCCAGAGGAAGTCCGCATTGGGGTCGACAACAGAATCCATGATGTCCTTAATCGTCGCGTCGGTCCGGTATTCTGGCCGCGATCCACAAGACGTGCCAATGACCATCAATCCCGCTATCGCTACCAATAAACTATTTCTCGTTGACATCGCACCTAGCGATTGCAATCCTCAGGCCACCATTGGACGATACAAGATATTGTTCTTCAAATCTTTCGCGACCAGTAAGTGCGTGTACTCGCTCCATCTGCGCCTTATCACCCAGCTCTCCGGCCCCCACAGAGGGACAGTACACTCAATCCCCGGCCACCGTTCCTATGCGGCCTCAGCCCGCATTCCCGGGGATTGAGTGTACTGTCCCTCCCGCTCTCGGGCTCCTCCATTGCACCCCCGCCCGCTTTTCGAGTACATTTGAAAGGCGAAGGAGAACCCCATGGCGTTCTGTGCAAGTTGCGGTGCCGAAGTTCAAGGAAGATTTTGTGCGAAGTGTGGCGCCCCAGCCCCCGCCGCAGGAGCTGCCCCCAGCCCCTCGGCGAGCGCCCCGCCTCCTCCCCCACCCCCCGCCGCGTCTCCCTTCCCGGCCGCCGCCGGTCCAGCCCCCACCGCCCAAGCCGCCGGCCTGGAGGAAAACCTGGCCTGCGCCCTATGCTACGTCCTCGGACTCCTCACCGGAATCCTGTTCCTGGTCCTGGCCCCCTACAACCAAAACCGCCTGATCCGCTTCCACGCCTTCCAGTCGATTTTCCTGAACATAGCCTGGATCGCCATCTATATCGTGCTCTCCATCGTCGGCATCGCCCTCTTTTCCATCCCCTTCCTGGGCGCCATGTTGAGCATCGTCCTGCATCTGGCCGCCTTCCTGGGATTCTTCATTCTGTGGCTGATGCTGATGTACAAAGCCTATAACCGCGAGCGCTGGGTGCTGCCCTTCATCGGCCCCCTGGCCGAAAAACAGGCGTAGCGCAACCGCCGTGCCGCACGTCTAGAGGTTTAATGCGGCTGCTTTTCACCATCGCTTTACTAGCCGGCCTAGCCGCCGCACAGACGCCACCCACCGTCGGCGTTATCGATTTTTATGGCCTGAACAAAGTCACTCAGGACCGCATCCGCAAAACCCTAGGCTTCCAGGAAGGCGACCCCTTCCCGCGCTCCAAAGCTAACGTCGAAGAACAACTCGACGCCCTGCCCGGCGTAGTCGAATCGCATCTCGAAGCCGTCTGCTGCGACGGCGCCCGCATCGTCCTCTACGTCGGCATCGAAGAGCGCGGCGCCGCCCACTTCGATCTGCGCGAGCCTCCCGATGGCGAAGCCATGCTGGCGCCCGAAATCGTCGCCCTCTACCGCCGCTTCTTCGATGCCTTTTCGGAAGCCGTGCGCCGCGGTTCCACCGCCGAAGACCTAACCCACGGCCACTCCCTGATGGCCGACCCCCTGGCCCGCGAAATTCAATTGCAGTTTCCTGATGTAGCCGAAAAGAACCTCCCCCAGCTACGCAATGTGTTGCGCAATTCCTCCGACGACGAACAGCGGGCCATCGCCGCCAGCCTCATCGGCTACGCGCCCAAGAAAGATCAAATCGCCGCCGACCTTCAGTTCGCCCTCCGCGACGCCGACCCAGGAGTACGCGGCAACGCCGCCCGCGCCCTGGTAGCCCTGGCCGTCTACGCCCGCCTACACACCGATTCCGGAATCAAACTCGAGCCCACCTGGTTCATCGAAATGCTCAACTCGCTATCTTGGACCGACCGCGAGCGCGCCCTGACCGCGCTGGAAATCCTAACCGACACCCGCGACGCCCAAATGCTAGGCCAGCTCCGCCAACGCGCCCTCCCCGCGCTAGCCGAAATGTCCCGCTGGAAAACCTTAGAGCACGCCCTCCCGGCTTTCATCCTAACCGGCCGCGTAGCCGGCCTCTCCGAGCAGCAAATCCAAGACGCCTGGACCCGCGGCGACCGCGAATCCGTAATCGCCGCCGCCACCGGCGACAAAAAGAAAACCACCAAATGAGAGCCTGTATTCTGCTGGGAATCTTGTTATGGGTGCCGTTCACCGTATGCGCTCAATTCACCAGTGAGAGCTTACGGCAGAAATACCCACGGGCCGCCGACGGTAGTTTCGTGGTCGAGCCCGGCGTCACCATCCAAGCCATCTATGGCGACCGCCAGCAAGCTTGCATGCTGGCGATTTTTGGAGACATTTCCGCGGATAAACTGAAGAAAGTGTTCGAAGAAGTGGTGCCCACGAAAAGCCGGGGCCGCAAGAAGCTGGAGCTTATTCAATGCAGCGGTGGCTGTGTGCAACTGATCGACTTTGAAAAACTCCATTTCGAATCTGGGCTCATAGGAACCCAAACATCGGAGCCTGACGCCACGATTAGCTTCAAGCGAAAAGAGTGCAAGGCGGCAGCGTCTGCAGGCGAGAGAATTTCTATGTCCATTAAGCGCGACGGACGCTAGATGAGGTCGGCGGTGAGGAATACGCCGCTAACGTCAACCTCGGCGACGTTGAGTTCCACGGAAGCTGATCGGTAGTTCTGCACCACCGTCCGTACTCCCCCGTCATTCCGCAAGTCGCTCACGTCCTCCACCCGGATCGTGTAGTGGTCCGGTGGAATCCGGTGAAAGTGAAAGCTGCCGTCGGCCTCCACCGGCGTGGCCAGAGAGAAACGCCCTTCGCCCCTCGGGAAGAGGCGGACCAACCCATGATTCAGCCGGTGCCCGTCCCGCGCCATTACCGCCCCGCCAACTTCGCGCACTCCACTCAGCGGAATCGTAATGTTCACTCCCGCGTACTCGTTGGCGCCGCTCACGACAATGACGCGTGCCTGACTGGGCCGGAGCCCGCCGCCCGCGAAAATGATCAAGCCGCTGCCGCCAATCTGATCGCCTCCGAACACCGGAACCATCGATCCTTCCATTGCACTCAGCACCACGAACGAACCGTCAGGCAACCCATCCATGCGGTAATGACCCAAGCTATCGGTATGGCTCACGCCGTTGCCGGTAAAGTCCGCAAAATCGCCCTGCTGCGATTTGAGTTTTGCTGTCAGAGCAGCATAGGCGACAGGAGCGCCGTCGCTATACGTGACCGTGCCGCTGATGGATCCTCCCCGCTTCAACTCGATTGCCACATGCTCAGTACCGCCGGCGGTCACGGTCACCCGTTTCACAAACGATGGCAGCGCTTCCTCTGCGTTCGCTCCCGGGAAGACGTAGTCCCGGGCAGAAATATATCCCGGGAAAAACACCATCACGTAGTATTCGCCCGGCGTGACATTCGCAATCGTAAACACTCCGTTGGTGTCGGTGGTCCCGCCGAAAGTTTCTTGCGGAGCCACGAACCGCGCGTCACGCCTCATAGGCACCTGCAGAGAGATGTACGCACTCCTTGCAGGCCCATGCGTGTCGTCGCAGAGAACCGTACCGCTAACAGAACCGCTTGCCGCAGGCTGCGCCGTGGCAGACGTCACCGCCAGAAGCAGCGTCAGTGTGACCTTCCGGAACGCCTTCATACGTGCCCAGTATGCCCTAATCGCCGCCGCCGCCGCAAAAAAAGAATCCTTAAGTACTCTCCCTACATTTCCAGTACGTTTTGTTCCTTGAATGCTGTTGATTTCGGGGTTATACTCATGCAATGTTCCGCCCATCCCGGCAATTTGGACTCGCTATTTTCGCCATTCTCGCGTCATTTTCGGCACTTTAGCCTTCGCCCAGCAGCGCACCATGGCGCCCTCGGATTTCGTAAACTGGCTCCCCATTACCGACGCCGACCGCCAGCTAAAAGCACCCTTGGTCGAGAAGGACGCCGGCGCCGAAGTCCTAGAGTGGCGCGTCCATATTGTCGACGAACTGCTCTCCGGCCGCGAGTTTCAGCGCGTATTCTATCACTACGTGCGCCTCAAAATTTTCGACGAAAAGGGCAAGCAAAGAGCCGCTACCATCGACTTGACTTACGGCGACAAGCGCAACATCCTGGACGTCGCCGGCCGCACCACAAAGAGCGATGGAACCGTCGTCGAACTCGACAAAAAAGCGGTATTTAAACGCGACTTAGTGCGCGCCGGCCGCCTCACCCGCAAAGCCGTTTCCTTCGCCATGCCCGGCGTCGAGCCCGGAGCCATTGTGGAATACCGCTGGAAGGAATCGGTAGACGATCACGCCATTTACTACGTGCGTCTGAAATTCCAGCAGGAATTCCCGGTCGAGCGCGTCACGTATTTCTTCCGGCCGCTGCCCCGCGAAATCGCCGGCACCTACCAGATGTTCATGTCGCCGTTCAACTGCAAGCCATCCGCCTTCAAAATAGAAAATGACGGCTACACTTCCACCACCGTCGAAAATATCCCGGCCTTGCGCGAGGAACCCTACTCGCCCAGCGAGCCTAATCTCGAAGCCTGGGCGCTGCTGCACTACCAGCAAGGCACTCGCGATAATCCCGACAAATACTGGAGCGACATTGGCAAGCGCGGCTACCAGGAGCTCAAGGACGCGCTGAAAACCAACGCTGACATTAAATCCGCAGCCGCGGAAGCCACCGCCAACGCCAAGACCGACGATGAAAAGATCGCCGCGCTCATCGGCACGGTGCGCTCGCACGTGCATGGCCTCTTCGACACCGGCGTATCCGACGCCGACCGCGAAAAATATGTCAAGAGTTTGCCGAAAGACCGCCTCCGCACCGCCGCTGAGATTTTCAAGAGCGGCATCGGCACCTCCAATGAGATGAACGTAGTGTTCGCCGCCATGGCGCAGCAGGCCGGCCTCGAAGCGCGCCCAGCCCTGGTGGCCAGCCGCAATGAACTGATCTTCCACCCCAAGGCCACCGTCGACGAATATTTCATCGACAACATCGACATGGCGGTGAAGCAAGGCGATGCCTGGAAAATCCTCGACGTCAGCACCAAACAACTGCCTCCCGGCATGATTTCCTGGCGCGAAGAAGGCATGTACGCGCTGATCACCGATCCCAAAAACTCCACCTTTATACAGACCCCCATCGCGCCCCCGGAGGACTCCGCCGAGACCCGCGTCGCCATGCTCCAGCTCTCCACCGACGGCACCCTCGCCGGCGATGTCGAAGAATCCTACTCCGGACACCGCGGCGAAGACTACCGCTACCAGCTCAAAGATAAATCCGCGGCCCAGCGCGAAGAGTGGCTGCATGATCGCGTCACCCGCATGTTCCCCGACGCTGAAGTGACCGCCATTAAAATCGAGTTTGCCGACGATTCCACTCATCCCTTGCACGCCACCTATCACATGGAAGCACCGCGCTACGCCCAGGTGACCGGCAAGCGCCTGCTGTTCCAGACCTTCCCGTTTCATCGCGCCATCGCTTCGCCGTTTTCATCGTCGGAGCGCCATGCCGCCGTCGAATTCCCGTATGCCTGGAAAGAGTCCGATCAAATCGTTTTCAAGTTGCCGGCCCATTGGGCGCTCGACAACTCGGATAGCCCTGGCCGCATGGAACTGGGGAAGCCCGGATACTATGACGGCGTCCTTAGCATCACCAAGAACAACGAATTAATCTCCAAGCGGGAATTGGTTTTCGGCCGCGGCGGTAATCTTTATTACCCGCCGAATGTCTACTCGCAGGTGAAAAACGCCTTTGATCAAATCCAACTGCGTGACCAGCATTCGATCGCGCTCAAGGAAGCCAACTGATGCGCGGCGCGCTCGCCGGCACACTATTTGTTGCACTGGCCGCCTCGCCGCTCCATGCCGCCGACGACGCCCCGCAATGGACCCGCGACGCCGCCGCGCAATCGGTACCCACCTACGCCGCGAAAGTAACCGCCGTGGTCCTGCTGCATGAAGAAATGGTGAGCGTCGACGCCGACGGCCGCCGCGTCATGCGCGAACGCGGCGCCATCAAGATCCTGCAGTCCGGCGGCGAGTCCATCGCCGCCACCCGCGCCTACAGCACCAAAAACGGCCGCATCCAAAATTTCCAAGGCTGGCTGCTGCCCCCCGCCGGTAAAGCCATCCCCTACGCCAAGAACCGCGTCATCGACGCCGCCGCCTCGTCCGGCGACGTTTACAACGAGATCCGCCTGAAAGTCCTCGAATGCGGCTCCGCCGTGCCCGGCTCGGTCTTCGCCTGGGAAGTCACCGAAGAAGAAAAAAGCATTTTCACGCAGGATGGCTTTAGCTTCCAGCAGCAGAATCCAGTCCTGCTATCCCGCTTCATCCTCAACATGCCTGCCGGATGGGAAGCGCGCGGCACCGTTTTCAATCACGGCCAGCTCGACCCGCAAGTCTCCGGCGCCACCTACACCTGGGAGTTGCGCAATCTTCCCTGGATCGAACACGAAGACTACAGCCCCTCGCTCAGCGCGCTCGCGCCGCGTTTAGTAGTCAGCTATTTCCCGCCCCCTGGCAACCCCGGCGGTCTGCAAGGCCTGAAAGATTGGACCGCCGTCTCCACCTGGCTTTCGCCGCTAGTCGATCCGCCCGCCGCCGTGACCGACACCGTGCGCGCCAAAGCCATGCAACTCACCGCCAGCGCCCCCGGCGAGCTGGACAAAATCCGCGCCATCGCCGCCTTCGCCCAGCAGACCAACTATGTCGAAGTCAGCCTCAACCTCTTGCGCGGAGGCGGCTACACTCCGCGCACCGCCAGCGAATCCCTGGCCAAGAATTACGGCGATTGCAAGGATAAAGCCACGCTCATGCGCGCCCTGCTCAAGGCCGTCGGCATCGACGCCTACCTCACCACCATCAGCGCCGACGACCGCACCTACGTGCGTCCCGAATGGGCCTCGCCCTTCCAGTTCAATCACGCCATCATCGCCGTGAAAGTTTCAGATGCCGTAAAACTGCCCACCGTGATTGCGGATTCGCCGCTAGGCCGCCTGCTCATGTTCGATCCCACCGACCGCATCACGCCCGTCGGCGGTTTGCCCACAGTCGAGCAAGGCAGCTACGCGCTGGTGATCGCCGGCCCCAGCGGAGCACTGCTCAAAATGCCGCTCTTGCCCGCCAACGACAATCGCACCGAGTCCACCGCCGAAGCCGTCATGGACGCCAACGGCCGCATCACCGCCCGTCTGCAGCGCCAATATTTCGGCCAATCCAGCATCCCCCTGCGCGCCGTAGTGAAACTTCGCGGCAGCGACGACCTGAAAAAACGCTTCGAGCGCGGCCTTACCCGGCGTCTGGGCGGCGTCACTTTGAATAGCGTGACCACCGAAGGCTCGCCTGACGAAAACCGCCTCGCCGTGAACCTCGATCTAGCCGCCGAGCGTTTCGGACAAATGATGCAAGGCCGCCTGCTCATCGTCCGCCCCGGCGAACTCTCGAGCGGCGGCGATTATTACTTCAGCTCCCGCCAGCGCTCCTCGCCCGTGAAACTCGAAGCCGACCTGCGCCGCGATTCCATCAAAGTAAAATTGCCCCCCGGCTTCAAGCTGGACGAACTCCCCTCCCCCGCCAAAGTCGAAAGCCCCTACGGCAGCATCGAAGCCACCTGGGCCGTGCGCGACGGCGAAATTGTCATGGATCAAACCCTGGAGATCCGTGAAACCGTGGCCCCCGTCTCCGACTTCGCCAAAGTCCGCGATTTCTTCGATCAAGTAGGCGGCGTGCAAAGCGCCCCCGTTGTGCTGGTCAAACAGTAACTGTCGTGCTAGTTAGCCAGTGACTTTTGCTACACTCTCCCTATGCGCAAAAGTTCCGTCTTCCGTTTGCTGGCAGCCGCGTTGCTGTTTGGTGGCGTATGGGTCGCCTACACCCAACAGCAGCGCCCGCCCTCGACGCTCAAGACCAACAAGATCGCGAGCGACCTCTACGAAATCGAAAACGTCGGCAGCCTGGCCGGCAATGTAACGGTCCTGGTGACCGACGAAGGCCTGGTAGTAGTCGACGATAAGTTCGACCCCGACCATGACAACATCATGGCGCAGATCAAAACCTTCACCGACAAGCCCATCCGCTACATCATCAACACCCACCATCACGGCGACCACACCGGTGGCAACGCCAAAATGCTGGCCGGCGGCGCGCAAATCATTTCCTCCGAGGAAGCCCGCGAAAACATGGTGGACGGCAAAATGCCCGGCATCCCGACGCTGGCCTTCCAGCGCCACACCCACATTTACCTGGGCGGCAAGAATGTGGAACTGTTCCATTACGGCCGCGCCCACACCAACGGCGATAGCGTAGTGTGGTTCCCCGCGCAGCGCGTCTTGGCAACCGGCGACATGTTCACCTACGGCGACTCGACTCCACAGTTGATCGATTACGCCGGTGGCGGCAGCGGCAAAGAGTGGACCAAGACCCTCGACTCCGCTCTGGCCCTCAACTTCGACACCGTAGTCCCCGGCCACGGCGCCATCACCACGAAAGCCGAAATGGCAAAATTCCGCCAGGTAACAGTAGACCTCCGCAATCGCGTCCACGAAATGGACGTCCAGAAAAAGAGCAAAGACGAAATCACCAAAATGCTGCAAACCGATTTCCACTGGGGTCCCCTGCAGCTAGCCAGAGGCCTAGACGGCGTAATAGCCGAAATGCAATAATTCCCACCCAAAGTGGGGCGGACCTCCCGGTCCGCGTTCGACCTCCGGTCGAACCCTCCCCGGTTTTTTTGCTAAACTCACGAACATGCGCAAAAGCTCCATCCTACGTCTGATCGTCGCCGCCCTCCTGCTAGGCGGCGTAGTGGCCTACACCCAACAAGGCGGCCCCCCAGCATCCAAACTAACCACCCAAAAGTTAGCCGACGACCTCTACGTGATCCATAACGACTTCGTCCCCGGCAACACCACAGCCCTCATCACCAATGAAGGCGTGGTCTTAGTCGACGACAAATTCCCCGCCGATCACGACAACATCATGGCCGAGCTGAAGAAGGTAACCAGCCAGCCCGTCAAGTACGTAGTCAACACCCACCACCACTTCGATCACGCCGGCGGCAACGTAGCCATGCAAGCCATGGGCGCGCAAATCGTGACCTCCGAACAAGCCCGCCGCTACATGGTGGATCTCAAACAGCCCGGCCTGACCAACGTAGCCTTCGCGGACCACATGCACATCTACCTGGGCGGCAAGAACGTCGAACTGTTTTACTTCGGCAAATCCCACACCGGCGGCGACATCGTCGCCTACTTCCCCGATGATCGCGCCATCGCCATGGGCGACATGTTCACCTTCGGCGACGCCACCCCGCAGTTGATCGACTACGCCGGCGGCGGCAGCGCCAAAGAGTGGACCGCCACCGTCAACCGCGCCCTGGCGCTCAATTTCGACACCGTAGTCCCCGGCCACGGCGTCGTGACGAATAAGGCAGAACTAACCAAGTTCCGCGACTCCACCATCACCCTGCGCAACAAAGTTCACGAAATGCTGGTGGCCAAAAACTCCCGCGCCGACATCGAAAAAATGTTGCGCAGCGACTTCCATTTCGCCGACCTCCACGTCGGCGCCAGCCTCGACGGCCTGATGGCCGAACTCCGCTAGCCCGCGCCCTTCCGGGTTGTCGGGCATATAGAATAGTCCCTATGCCCGACAACCCAGATCGTAACTTCGGATTCAACACCCGCGCGCTCCACCACGGCTACGCGCCCGATCCCACCACCGGAGCCCGCGCCGTCCCCATCTACCAGACCACCTCGTTCACTTTCAAAGATTCCGAGCACGCCACCAAACTCTTCGCGCTCCAGGAATTCGGCAACATCTACACGCGTATCATGAACCCGACAACGGACGTTCTAGAACAGCGCGTAGCCTCGCTAGAAAACGGAGTCGCCGGCCTAGCCATGTCCTCCGGCCAGTCCGCGCAATTCGTCACCATCAACAGCCTGATGGAGTCCGGCGACGAGATGGTAGCCGCCACCACCCTCTACGGCGGCACCTACACGCAATTCGACGTAAGCTTCCGTAAGATGGGCTACAACGTCAAGTTCGTCGACCCCGACAATCCCGAAAACTTCCGCAAAGCCATCACGCCCAAGACCAAATGCCTCTATGGCGAAACGATTTCGAACCCCCGCGGCGGCGTGCTCGACATCGAAGCCATTGCGAAGATCGCCCACGAACACAACATCCCCTTGGTGGTCGATAACACCTTCGCCACGCCGTATCTCTGCCGCCCCATCGATCACGGCGCCGACATCGTAGTGCACTCGCTCACCAAATTCATGGGCGGCCACGGCACCTCCATTGGCGGCATGATCGTCGACGGCGGCAAGTTCGATTGGAAAAAAGGCGCCTTCCCCCAAATCAACCAGCCCTCGCGCGCCTACCACGGCATGAACTTCAGCGAAGTCTTCGGACCCATCGCCTTCATCATCCGCGCCCGCGTAGAAGGCCTGCGCGACATCGGATCGTGCCTAAGCCCCTTCAACTCGTTCCTGTTTATACAGGGCATCGAAACCCTAGGCATGCGCATGGACCGCCACGTGTCGAACACCATGGCCGTGGCGAAATTCCTAACCGCCCACAAAAATGTCGAGTGGGTGAACTACCCCGGCCTCCCCAACAGCCAATATCATGACTTGGCGAAAAAGTATTTACCGAAAGGCGCCGGCGCCGTGTTCTGCTTCGGCGTCAAAGGCGGTTACGAAGCCGGCCGCAAGCTGGTCGACAACGCGAAGCTGCTGTCGCATCTCGCCAACGTAGGCGATGCGAAAAGCCTGGTGATCCACCCCGCCTCCACCACGCATCAACAATTAAGCGCCGCCGAGCAAAAGGCGGCAGGCGTAGAACCCGACATGATCCGCTTGTCGATCGGCCTCGAAGATCTCGACGACATTATCTGGGATCTCGACCAGGCACTCACGGCAAGCCAACACTAGCCCGCTCCTTCCAGTCGCGGTTCGGTGCCCGAGTCCCGCCTCGGCACAAGCACCCTGCCACCGAACCGCGCGCGCAGCAAGCGGATCCCCCACTTCACGCCGCCCCCTGGCTCATCCTCTTCACCGCTTCGAACCAGACGCCCCCCGCGATCGCGGCGCCCAGGCACAAACCGATATCTCCCGGATGCAGCGTGCTGAACTGAAATAGGGTCCGCAGCCAGGGAACGTACAACACCGTCGCCAGCAACGCTAGCGCCGATCCCGTCACCCACCACATGGCGGGGTTCGGCCTTCGCATACTTTCCCAAACGCTCAGCGTCCGTGAGCGGTCGGTTGCGATCAGCGCCAGATTCATCAGCACCAGTGAAGTAAACGTGAGCGCCCGCGCGTCGGCTGCCCCCTGCCCGCGAGAATACGCCACCGCGAAAATTGCCAGCGCGATCGCCAGCATCCCGGTCCCCTGTAACACGCTCAGCCCGATAAAACGGCGCTGGAACAAGCTTTCGGTCGAGGAACGCGGCCGCCGCCGCATGATCCCTGCTTCCTCTTCTTCGGCTTCGAAAACGATGGAACAGGACGGATCGATAATCAGCTCGAGAAATGCAATGTGGACCGGCCCTAAAATCAGGGGCCACCCCAGTAGCACCGGCAGAAACGACAGTCCGGCGATGGGAACGTGAATGGCGAGAATGTACGCCATGGCCTTCTTCAGGTTGTCGAACACGCGCCGCCCCATGCGCACGGCTTTCACGATGGAAGAGAAGTCATCGTCGAGCAGCACCAGATCCGCCGCCTCGCGCGCGACGTCGGTCCCACGCGCTCCCATGGCAATCCCAATGTGCGCGGCCTGCAGCGCCGGCGCGTCGTTGACGCCATCGCCGGTCATGGCGACGATCTCCCCGTTAGCCTTCAGCGCTTCCACCAGGCTCAGCTTCTGTTCCGGCACCGCCCGCGCAAAAATACTGGTGCCGCGAATCCGTTCGCGCAACGTCCCCGCGTCCATTGCGTTTAGCTCCGGGCCCGTGATGATCCCCTCCGCTTCGTCGAGCCCCGCCTGCCGCGCGATACTCCGGGCCGTCTCCGCGTAATCACCGGTGATCATCACCACGCGAATGCCCGCCTCCCGGCACTCGCGCACCGCGTCCGGAACGGTGGCGCGCAGCGGATCGGCCAACGCAATCAACCCCAGAAACTCAAAAATGAAATCGTGCTGATCGCCCGGCAAATCCAGGGAACTGAAGCGCGACCTAGCCACCCCCAGCACCCGCAGCCCTTCGGCAGCCAGCCCCGTCGCCGCCGCCAGCAGCGTCTCCACCTCCGCGCCCGGCAAATGGCACAGATCCGCGATGGCCTCCGGAGCCCCCTTGGCCGCGATGATGTAATCCGCGCCATCCGGCGAACGCCACACCTGCGAGATCGCCAGCAGTTGCCGCGCCAGCGGATACTGCCGCACTAGCGACCAATCGCCATGCAGATGTTCCGTCCCCGAGAGCGTCCTCTCCCCCAGCCCCTGAATCGCCCGGTCCATCGGATCGTGCGCTTCCACCTGCGTCGACAGAATCGCAAACTCCAGCAGGTCGTGCCACTGCTCCGGCAGCGCCGCCGGAGTCGTCGCCGCGGAAACATCCAGCAATTCCCCGCCCGCGTAGAGCCGTGTGACTTCCATCTGATTCCGCGTCAGCGTCCCGGTTTTGTCCACGCACAGCACCGTCGCCGCGCCCAGCATCTCGATCGCCGGCATGTTGCGGGTCAGCACGCGCACGCGCGACATGCGCCACGCCCCCAGCGCCATGAATACCGTGAGCACCACCGGCAGTTCTTCCGGCAGCACCGACATCGCCATGGTAAGCGCAGCCAGGAATCCACGCAGCCAGTCTCCCCGCGTGAAGCCATAGATCAACGCCAGCAACCCGCACAACGACAGCCCCGCCGTCGCCATTACCCGAACCACCCGGCGCGTGTCGCGCTGAACCAGGCTCGGCTCGGGCACCAGCGCTTGTAGCGTCTTGCCGATCTTGCCCAGTTCGGTCCCGAGCCCCGTGGCCAGCACGCGAGCCATCCCCGTGCCCTGCACCATCAATGTTCCCGAATACACAAACGGCAGATCGTCCCCGCCGGGAGCCTCCGCCTTCCCCACACTCTCCGCCGCCTGCTTGCGCACTGGCACGGACTCGCCCGTCAGCAAGCTCTCGTCTACTGCTAAATTCGTGGCCGAAAATAACGCCGCATCCGCCGGCACCCGATCGCCCTCGGCCAGCACCAGAACATCGCCCGGCACCACCTCACGACCCGCAATCCGCTGCCGTTGCCCGTCGCGAATCACCAGCGCCCGCGGGCTCGAAAGATCGCGCAGTGCTTCCAGCGCCCGCTCCGTTTTCTGCTGCTGGTAAATCTCGATCCCAATCACCAGGTTCACGAATACCGACAACACCACGGCCTCGCGAATATCGCCCAGCAGGAAATAAATGACCGAGCAGGAGAGCAGCAGCAGCAGCATCGGCTCGCGCAGCATCTCGCCCGCGATGCGCCACAGGCTCTTAGGTTTGGAAGAAGGAAGCTCGTTGAACCCGGCTTCGCGCAGCCTCCGGGCAGCTTCTTGTGCCGAAAGACCGGCCACCGCGTCTGGCGCAAGGCTCACACGCGCCAGTCTACCTTACCGGCAACAGCCGCACACCCTACCAGTCGCACACCCTACCACTCGCACAGCCCAGCAGCCGCCCAGCCCAGCAGCGGCCGCACAGCCCAGCGGTGGTCGCACAGCCCAGCAGTGGTCGCACAGAACCGCGCGCGTAGCAAGCGGAGCGCTCACTTAACCCGCGTAGCCAGCAGCAAATTGGAAGTAATCCGCCGGTATCCGTAACCCACGTGCATCGGCAGCGCCTTGGAACCGGCAGTTTTATAAGCCTGCCGCAAATCCGGCTGCTCCAGCCAACTGAAGCTGCCGTACGGCTTGTTGTAATCCCCGTAAAGCTGGACCTTCCATTGTTCCGCCGTGAACTTCTTATACGGCAGCCCCGAGTCGTCCTGCAATATCGCGTAGCTATCGGCGAGCAGCGCGTCGCTGATCATCGAGAACCCCGGCTGATGCGGCATATAAGAGGTAGCCTTCAGCATCGAAACCGTTCCCGTAAGCTGCGCCAAGTATTTCTGGAAAGGCGTGTTCTCTTTCATCCGGTCGTTCGAAATGTTCACCGAGAAATACAACATCCGGTGCAGAGAAGAATCCGCATCCGTCTGGAACTCGATCTCGACGCCCTTATTGCCATAGCGCGTAGGCGCCTTGTAATTCGCCGCGCGATCGATCACCTCGCCCATCTCATCCAGCCGCACATAACGGAAGCCCAGCACGGTGTGCCCCGTGCGCACCAGCAATTGCAGGATCGGCGCCAGCAACCCGTCGGTAACCTGCCCGCGGAATTGGCGGTCCATTTGCCGCGTGATAAAAAAGCTGCGACCCAGCTCTGACCCCATGGTGTCGCGAATGGCAGCCAGATAGGCAGGCAGTTCCTTCTTGCCGATCTGCCCTGGGGTAGGCAGCGTCCCCGCCGGTTCCAGCGCCACCATCACGTACAACGGATTGTGCGGAAAATACGATGTGACCGTGAGCGCATCCGGTCCGCTAAACGGATAGAAAACCGTGCGCCCCGCAAGCGATGGATCGCTCAGCTCGTCGCTTTGAAACTTGCGCAACCCCGGAAACTGCTCGGCCTCCGCTTCCTTCCAGGTAGCATCCAGCAGCCGCTGATGCTCCTTCCAAGCGTCGGTCGCCTCCAAAGCCGCGTAAGGACTCCCCTCCGTCCCCGGCAGTCCCGCCAAAAACCGCGCCGCATCGTTAGCCTCACGCGAATGCGGAACGTCGCTCTTGTAGTTGTCCTTAGGAGCAGCGCTCTCCGCAGCCACCGGCCGCGGCGAACTGCATCCGCCAAACAATACCGAAAAGGAAAGAATGAAAGCGATGAACAGACGGCAAAACAACATAAGCGAAGATCGTCTTCGCAGGATAGCAGACTTTAGCCCAAACCCCTAGGTTTTTCCGGGGTGGGGCGGACTTCCAGTCCGCGTTCGACCTCCGGTCGAACAATGCCGTTACTTCACCTCAGCCGGAGTAGAAGTAGCCGGCCCCTCACCCATAATCAACAGCACCGTATCGCCTTCCTTCGACCCATCATAATGAATCTGCTTCCCGGCGTGCGTAACAAAACTCCCCGCCGGAATCGGCGTCGTGGTATCCGGGGAATACTTAGTCCCCGTCCCCACCCACCAAGTCCCCGACAGACACCGTAATGTACCGGTCATTAGGATGGAAATGCGGACGGCTCATGTGTCCCCCATGCCACTTCGTCATCACCGCATAAAATCCAGGTTTCGCCGGATCGCCCACCAGCACCGCATTGGCCGACCCTGACTTGGCGTTCTCCACCCAAGGAATGTCCTTCGGCAATTTAATGCTGATCGCCGCCGGATTCAAGTCGCCCGCCTTCACCGACCCCACCCAGGCGAACGCCGACACCACCAACGCCCCCAACAAAATCCGTCGCGGAATCAAGGAACTAAACATGCTTCCCTCCTCTTTCGAAACCAACGCAAAGTGTAATGTATCACAACTTAAGGGAGCCCTCAGTCTCCTGTGATAAACTTCATTCCGGAAGCATTCCATGAGATCCATCCTGACCGCCTTAATCGCAACCGTCCTATGCGCGGTAACCAACGCCCAACAACCGCAGATGTCCGAAGAGGTCTTCAAGAACATCCAGGTGCTAAAAGGCATCCCCGTCAGCCAGTTCATGGAGACCATGGGCTTCTTCTCCGCCTCGCTAGGCGTCAACTGCACCTACTGCCACGTCCAGGAAGCCGGCGGCAACTGGGCCAAATATGCCGATGACAACGCCCACAAACAAATGGCGCGCCGCATGGTGCTGATGATGCAGTCGATGAACAAAGCCAACTTCGGCGGACGCCGCGCCCTGACCTGTTACTCCTGCCATCGCGGCGACGAACGCCCGAGAACCACGCCCAGCCTGGTGGATCTGTACGGCCCCCCGATTTCGATCGATGCCGACGATATCTTCGAGACCGACACCAAAGCCCCGCCCGCCGATCAAATCTTCGATAAATATTTGAAAGCCTTAGGAGGCACCCTAACCAGCTTCACGGCCAAAGGCAGCTTTCAAGGTTACGCCGAGCAAGACAAAAGCCCAGTAGAGGTTTTCGCGAAAGCCCCCAACCAACGCACCACCATCATCCATCGCAAGGTGGGCGACAGCACCACGGTCTACGACGGCCGCGGCGCTTGGTCCGCCGCCCCCTCCACCGAAGTCCCCGTGACCCTGCTCCCCCTAACCGGCTCCGACTTAGACGCCCTAAAAGTCGATGCCGAGCTAACCTTCCCCGCAAACATCAAAAAAATGTTCATGACCTGGCGCGTCGGCTTCCCCTCGACGATAGACGACCGCGATGTCCTGGTAGTCCAAGGCACCAGCCCCGGCCGCTCCCGCGTCAAATTGTATTTCGACAAAGAAACCGGACTGTTGTCCCGGGCGGTGCGCTACACCGATTCCCCCGTAGGCCTGAACCCCACGCAAATCGATTACTCCGATTACCGCGATGTCGCCGGCGCAAAGTTCCCCTTCAAATGGACCACCACCTGGCTAGACGGCCGCTCCACTACGGAATTGACCGAATTAAAACCCAACGTCCCAATCGACGCTGGCAAGTTCGCCAAACCCGTAGCCCCCAAATAACGCCGCCACACTCACTTACCGTTTCAACTGCGCCCCGTTCGCGGAACCGTTGATGTAAGTTGAGTGCAGTGTCGGGCCCACCCATTGGGCGCCCCGGCCGCGAGGGCGGTAGAAATACTCGAGCAACGCCGCCAGCGCTGGATCAATGGGGAGAAATGGCGCACCTCAAACGCCATCCCTCTCGCGTACGGCCTACTGGGCCGTGCGGGCTCGCAAGAGTCTCAGGGGTTATTGACGATTTGTGGGGCCCCAACAGAATTTAGCCGCAAATGAACGCGATTGAACGCAAGTAGAAAAACGCCGAGTCAGATTTGCGTTCATTCGCGTTCATTCGCGGCCAATCTTTCTTAGTTCGTACTCGGCGGACGCTGATACTTCGCGTTGATATACTTCCCAGCCTCTTCGAGCGCACCCTGAGTGTTGTCCTTGGTGCGCAGCGCCTGCCGGTATTCGTTCACCGCGCGATCCCGCTGATCGGTGATGTCGAAAATCTTCCCCAGGTTGATGTGTGCCCAGACCTCAGTCCACTTGGGTTCCAGGTCTCCGTTGAGCACTTCGCGAAACCCGTTCGCAGCCGACTGATAATTGTTTTGCAAGAAAAACAATTCCGCCACTCGATAATGCGCCAGCGAACTATTGCGACGCACGTCGATCGCTTTCTGATATTCCTTCAACGCCTCGCCGAACTCGCTCACTTCCGCAAACTGTTCCCCGCGCCGGATCGCCACCGCCACGCGCATGGCATCGTCAAAGCGCAGAACTTGTTCCTTCGGATCGAGCGACACCGTCTTCGGTTTGCCAAACGTCTCCATCGCAAATTCCGAAGAAGTGCCGACAACCTCGATGGTCTTCTCCTCCGGATTGCCCTCCGTCTCGACATGCAGCTTCACCGGCATGCGGAACGTATCCAGATCCTGCGCGATCTTGCCCATCACGCGGAAGCCCTTCTGCGTACGGAAAACCGTGTATTCCATCTTGAATTCCGGAGCCCCGCTCGATTCAATCCACTGCACGAAGAACCCCTGCAAGCTCTGCCCCGCAAATTCTTCGGCCAGCTTGCGGAACTGATCGGTGTTGACGCTCTTCCACGCATACCGCTCCGGTAGCGCCTTCAGGATCTTGTTGAAGTTATCGTCGCCCACGATGAAGCGCAGCATGTTCAACACCGCCGCGCCCTTGCTGGCCGTAGCCGCCCAGAATTCCGGCGAGTAATCTTCCAGCCGCGCCGATTGAATCAACGGCGGCTGATCCACCGTCAGCGCCTCGACGTAAGTGTCGTGAACTTCCTGGTCGAGCGCGCTCACGCCGTTGACGTGCTCCAGATACATGATCTCGGAATAGCGCGCCAGCCCGTTCTCGATCCACAGATGGTTGCGAGTCACCGGCGAGACTAGCGTGCCCCACCATTGCCGGGCCACTTCGTTCGCCACCAATCGCATGTTCACCGGCTGCGTCATGCCCTTGGGCGCCAGGAAAATGATCCCCGGACCCGCATAACCATTCGGAGTGCCAGCCTCTGTTTCCACCACCACTAAGTTCTTCTTGAACGGCAACCCGAACAAGTCCGTGAAAAACACCATGCACTTGGCGATTTCCTCGCCATAAGCCTGCGAAACTGCCGCGCCGGTCCGCACGTAGAGTTGCGTCGTCACGCCGTCCGCAGAAACCGTCTTCGGCTCGCCGCGCACTACGGCAATGCTCCCCGGGAAGGACGCCTGCGTAAACTGAAACCGCTCCGTGCGCATCCCCGCCGGAGCATTCGTATCCACCACACCGTTCCCGCTAGCAACCACATGGTAGCCGTCCGGCACCGTGACTTTGAAGTCGGAAGCAAAGCGATCCGTCGTGTAATCGTTCACCGGGAACCAGCGCGCCGGATACATAAGGTAGGCGACATCCGGAGTAATCGCCGCGAACTTAATCCCGAATACCGGCGAATCTTCCTGCCCCGTCAGCTTCCCGCTGTAGACGAAAACCACCGTGGCCGGCTGCCCCTTCGGCAGCACCTGCGGCATGCTCAGCCTAACGCTCATGTCCTCGCCAAATCGCGACGCCGTAATCTGCCGCCCCTCGACGTCGGTAACGCGCGTCAGATTGAGCGCATTGTTCAGCTCAAACGTAACGCTAGAAGTATTGTCCAGCGGAATGAAAGTGACTTTCGCAGTAGCGCTCAGCGTCTGCGCGGCAGGATCGATCTGCGCGTCGAGAGCGACCGTCTGCACGTCGATCCGCGCACGCGCCTGCTGCGCCCGCTCCTGCGCGAACCCCGTCAACGCAACCAGCACGAACAAGCCGAGGACACCCACCGCGCCCCGCACAGAACCGCGCGCGCCAGCAAGCGGACCCGCAACTCCGAAAACCCTAGCTGACTTCATTGCTTAATACCATTTTCCACTAAAACCCGTTCTATGCACTCCGCCGCCACGTCCATCGGATCCCGTTCGCTGGAAAGCCGCTGCTTTACGTCGTCCAGATCCGCCTTCATCCTACGCCTAGCACCCTCGTCCTCCAGCAACCGCAGCGCCTCGGCCGCGATCCGTTCCCCGGTCATATCGCTCTGGATCAACTCCGCCGCCACTTGCCGCTCGGCCACCAAATTCACCATCGAAAGAAATGGAGCGTTCACCATCCAGCGCCCTAATATCCAACTTAACGCGTTTACGCGGTAAAAGGTCACCATGGGTGCGCCCAGCAATGCCGCTTCAATAGTTACGGTACCGCTCGCCGCCAACGCCACCTCCGCGTGCGCCAGGCAATCCCACGTGGACCCCTCTTTCACTTGGATGGATGCCGAGCGCGCTGGTTCCCAAAAAGTTGTGTTTTCAGCCCCAAAACCCGCCGGCAGAGCCAAAATAAATCGCAAATTGGGGACGGATCGCAGCCGTTTCACCGCGTCCAGCAGGTACGGCATATGCCGCGCCACCTCCCCGTGCCGGCTTCCCGGGAGCAAAACCACCAGCCGTTCATCCGGTGCGAGTCCAAATTCGGCCCGCGTCAGCGACGGCTTCACGATCCGCGCCAGCGGATGCCCAATGAACTTCGCCGCGACCCCATACTTCTGAAAAAACGCCTCTTCGAAAGGGAAAATACACAGCAGCCGGGCCAGCGTCCGCCGCATCGTTTTGACTCTTCCCCGTCTCCAAGCCCAAGCCTGCGGAGCGATCAGGTACACCACCGGCACTCCCAGGGCGTGCAGCTTCTTAGCCAGTCGCAGATGGAAATCCGGCGAGTCGGTCAAGATCGCCAAATCCGGCCGCCGCGTTTTCGCCGCCCGCACCAGCTTGCGGAACTCCCCGTAAATCCGCGGGATGTGCCCCAGCACTTCGACGATCCCCACCACCGCCAGCGACCGCTGATCCACCACCGCTTCGACGCCCGGCGGCCTGCATCCGCGGCCCCGCGCATCCAAAGAACTTCGCCCCCGGATGCCGCGCCTGCAACGCCTCCACCACCCGCGAAGCGTAAAGGTCCCCCGAAGCCTCACCCGCCGAGATCAAAACGCGCACAAGAACCAGTGTACTGTCCCTCCCGGCCACAACAATATTTCCGCCGTCTTTTCAACGCCCCCGCGCCACAGCCGCAAGCGCTTGTGGCGGGTTGTGATAAATTTGACCCGCGATGCCAAAGAACATCATTATCTGTTCCGACGGAACCGGCAACACCGCCATCAAAGGCCGCGGCACGAATGTCTTCAAAATGTTCGAGGCCATCGACCTCAACGGCCACCGCACCAACCCCGCGCTCGACCCGCAAGTGGCCTTCTACGACGACGGCGTAGGCACCGAAACCTTCCTGCCGTTGAAACTGCTAGGCGGCGCCTTCGGCTTCGGCCTTGCCAAGAACGTCCGCAATCTGTACACCGATCTGGTGCGCGTTTACGATCCCGGCGACCGCATTTATCCTTTTCGGCTTCAGCCGCGGCGCGTTCACCGTGCGGACTCTCGCCGGACTCATTGTTAAGTGCGGTGTTCTCGATCGCGACAAATTACCGACTACCGATGCCATGCGAAAGGCGGTTGGGAAAGCCTACAGCACCTACCGCCGTTCCTATCGAACCTGGCTGGGACAGATGCTCCATTCGCACCAGCGCGACCTGGATGCCATGCAGGATTTCAAGCAAACCCACAGCCTCCCCGGTGACATTCGCATTCACTTCATCGGCGTGTGGGATACCGTCGATGCCGTGGGCGGCCCCTTCCATACCAGCGACCTCATCAACGCATTATTCCATCGCTTCAAATTTCCGGATCATAAGCTGAGCGATCAAGTCGACTGGGCCGCGCAGGCCCTCAGCATCGACGAAGCCCGCGCGGCGTTCCAGCCGGTACTTTGGGAAGCGAAACCCAATATCGAGCAAGTCTGGTTCGCCGGCGTCCACTCCAATATTGGTGGCGGCTATCCCAAGCAAGGCATGTCGCTGGTCACGCTCGACTGGATGATGGAAAAAGCGCAAGACCACAGCCTGCGCCTGCTCGCCGACGACCGCATAATCTATTGGGAACACGGCAACGTCGACGACAAAATGTACGATTCGCGCGCCGGCCTGGGAGTGTTCTACCGCTGGAAGCCGCGCAACATGCAACGCCTCTGCGAACAACAAAAAGCCCCTCTGCCGCCGTCGATCCACCTGAGCGTGCTCGAACGCATCGCCCACGGCACTGACGGTTACGCGCCGGGTACGCTCGCCCCCGGCGCCGAAATTGTTTTCACGCCCAGCAACGATCCGCAGCAAGACGCCGCCGTCACGTTTCGTGCCAGCACAGCGAAGGCAGCCCTCGACGCGGCTTACGCTGAGTGCGGATCTGATCTCACGAAAGCCCATGGCACCATCGCGATCGGACGCATTGCTTACTATCTGTACGTGCTTTCCTGCCTGGCCGTGATCCTGGCCGCGTCGGTCCCCGTAGGCGCAGGCTCCCGCCGCAATCCATGGACGGTTCTGAAGAACGCCGGCACTCTGTTCTACGACGCCGCGACCGCTCAGTGGGCGCCGCTATTGGCTGCCCTGGAGCGCCTCGTCACCGATCCCAAACTGATCGGCATGCTGCTCGGGGGCTTCGCTGTCTCCGGCCTGCTCGCCTATTATGTGGATCACAAACGCAGCCTGGTCTTCTCCCGCTACTGGCACGACGCGCGGCAAGACCTGCGCAACGCACTCAAGAGCGCGCGGTCCGCTCTGCTCGCGGGCAAATAAAAAAGGGGCGGCCGCAGCCACCCCTCTTTCATCAGTGTAGGGAAAACTATTTCGGCAGTTCCACCATGCTCAGCGTGGGGCCGGCGCCGTCCTTGGGGCGAGGCAGCACGCTCGGTCCCGACGCCTTTAACATCTTGCTGATATCCGTGTTCGACGGAATCAGGAAGCCCAGGAAGCTCGACTGCATCTCATCCCAATTCTGCGGGCCCCAGAAAACCGTCTTGGTGGCATCCGGGTTCCACTTGTTGTTGGGCGAATTGTCGTAGTGCACGATGGTCAGGATGCGCGTGCCCTTGGGAACCACGATGGGCTCCTTCAGGTCGTAGCCCAACTGCCAGTCGAAATCCCACTTGCCTTTGAACACCACCTGCTTTTCACCGGTCGGGTAGATCAGGCGCAGCTCATAGTCCTTGGCTCGCAGGTGCATGTGCGGCTGGATGTAGGTGAGCTTCGCATTGTCCACGCCCACGGTGCTTTCCGCCACGATCTCGGCATTCGCTTCGCCCGGGGGGATCACCATATTCAAAGCCGCCGGAGTACCGGGCGACAGGTAGTAGCGCGTCATGGGCTTGCTCTTGGCGAACACGATGCCAACCTTCGAAGTATCCGAGGTCGCCACGCCAGACGTCGTATAGTGCAATTCGAAAACGAAGTCAGATCCTTTGGGGATCATCTTCGCGGAGCCGCCGATATCGAAGCTCTGCGCGCCCAAGCCGGGGTTGAACTTGCCCAGGATGTCGTTGCCGTCCATCTGTTCGTTCTTGCCGGTCTCTTTGCCTTCGTAGGGCTTGCCGGGAACCGCATCCGCCATCCACTTCGAACCCGGAGGCAGCACCCAAACTTTTCCATGATGCAGAACCTTGGGGTTGCTGGGACGCATTTCCGCGGCTTCCACCCACAGATCCTGCGTGATGTTGCCCTTCACGCGAATGTATTGATAGTTGATGGTGCCCTTGGCCGGCAACTGGAACGCTTCCGGCATCTCGATCACCATGTCGGGCTTGATTCTCCAGCCCGACGTGAAGGTCAGGGGCGCCGGCTTGTCCTTGGCGTCGCCTTCGGGCGAACCGTTATCGGCCCACGCGGAAATGACTTCGATCTCTTCGGGACTCAAGCGCCGGTCATTGGAGAAGTGTCCGTACTTGGGGTCGGCGAACCAGGGCGGCATTTTCTGGGTGACCACGGCGGCTTTGAGCGCCTTGGCCCAGGGACGCGCTTCCGAGTAAGTCAGCAGCGACATCGGCGCGACTTCACCCGGGCGGTGGCATTCCTGGCAGTTCTTTTGCAGGACCGGAAGGACGTCCTTATTGAATGTGACATTGTTCGAAGCGGCCAACGCTGCCACTCCCAGAAAACAACCCGCAATAGAAACGCTAAGAATCCTCATCCGTTCGTGCCTCCTTGGCGTACACTCCGCCGCGCATTTATTGTATCTCGCCTGGAGGCCGAATGGGAGGGCTAAACAGCATAGGCGTGCGCCACGCGCACAACGGCTTGGGCGCTATCCCGCTCTCTTAAATACCACTTCCCGGCCGCCGCCGGAACCGCCGCGTTTCCCCCGTCCGCCGCGGCCCCCGCCCGACACCGTGAGTGTGAGCTCGCCGCTGCTCGCAAGCGTCCCTTTGTATTCCTGGGTAAATTGGTTGCCGTTGAACTCGCGGACAACCTTGAAGGACACGTTATTCCCATCGATGGTACCGCTCGAAATATCCACCGCTCCGCCGCGCGCGCCTTCGAACGAGCCGGTCAGCGTGTTGCCGGATGCCTGCAACGTGAGAGTCTGGGTTTGTGTGTTACCGCCTCTGCCTTGCACTTGGGCGGTCCACTTGCCGTCGATATCGGCCGCCAACGCCAGCGAGGAAACAACGGTCAGAAGGGCCGCTATCAGAAAAAAACTTTTAAACATGGAATGCCACCTGCAAATAGAAAGGCGCGTTTCACGGCGCCTGAAGTTACCGGGTCCGTTGACAGTTCCGGCGAAGCAGGTTACGGTGTTTGCATGCCACCCCTGTCGCACCACGCGATTTACGCGGCTTTACAGCAGGATGTGGCGGCAGCGGAGGAGCGAGCCAACGCCGCGAATGCGGCCTTCCGGGAAGTCATGCAAGACATCCCCAGCAACTTGCCGCACCCGGATGGAACGCAGCGCGTGCTCAACGTGTGCCGCTTACTCTCCGCCGCCCGCCGGGAAGTGACGGACGCCGACTCGCGCCTAAATGACTTCCTGGTTCACGGAACCGTCCCGGAACACTTGAAAAGATAGCGTTCGCTACTGCGTCAGTTTTTGTAGTTACTCGTAGCGCAGAGCTTCCACCGGATCGAGCCTCGCGGCTTTGCTAGCGGGCCAGATGCCGTGGTCAGGCTCTGATTCCGAGACAGAAGTGAGAAGCTTACAGGTTGATCTTAGGCTTAAACCATTCTCGTTCGCGGTATCATTCGAGTGATGCAGCTTGTGGCCAAATTCGAAAGCGCCAGGACTACTCACCTTTTACACCAAGGCGATGCCCGGCGTTTGGATTTCATTCAAGATGAGTCTATTCACTTAGTCGTTACCTCACCCCCTTACTGGACCCTGAAGGAATACTCGGAGCATAAGGACCAACTCGGCGCGGTCGAAGATTACGAGCAGTTCCATGATGAACTCGAAAAAGTTTGGAAGCACTGCTTTCGCGTCCTGGTGCCCGGGGGGCGCATCGCTTGCGTAGTGGGAGACGTTTGTATCGCTCGCCGCAAGAACAACGGCCGCCACATGGTCATGCCGCTCCATGCCGACATCAGTGTTCGTGCACGCAAAGTTGGCCTTGACTACCTAACGCCGATTCTCTGGCATAAAATTGCCAACGCAAACTACGAAGTGGAGAACGGATCATCTTTCCTGGGAAAACCTTACGAGCCCAACGCCATTCTCAAGAACGATATGGAATACATCCTGATGCTGCGAAAACCCGGGGGCTATAGGAAACCTACTGAGGAGCAACGGGAACAGTCGAGGTTAGGCAAGGATGAGTACGCCAAATGGTTCCGCTCTTTCTGGTCTGACGTAACGGGAGAATCGACGAAGCATCACCCGGCCCCATTCCCTGTGGAAGTCGCCTATCGGCTCGTAAGGATGTTCTCGTTTGTTGGCGATACGGTGCTTGACCCATTCATGGGAACTGCTTCTACTCTGGTTGCAGCATCCAGGTGCGACCGCAATAGTGTAGGCGTAGAGATCGACCCTGGCTACTTCCGACAAGCGAAGGCTCGGATGAATGCGGAAGTAGATTCACTGATTGACTCCCGGCACGCTATCGCGGTCGGCTGAACCGCTCGACGTACAGCCGTGCGATTCGCTGTATGAATCGCTCATACCGAACCTGATTTTCGTCTTGAAAGTAATCCACCAGCGTGGCTGGAGTCACACCGTCGTAATTCATAACGATCAGAGCAAGCGCTTCCGGTTGATCGTTTGGCTCCTCGGGAAGCTTCCGCAGAGGGATTTGACCGAAGATCTTGACTGTGTCAGCCACGACTTTATCCATTTTGAATTTCGGTCGCACAAGATCCTTAGCAAACGAATCTGGATTTGAATATACAGGCGACGTGTTCACGATGACAATTGCTCCGGCTATGCACTCTTTCCAATGGTTGCGCATGTGGTTGCAGTAAGCGATGATGTCGCCGTACCTGTTCTTTCTAGCCTTGCCATGCGCCGTCATGATAGTCTTATGCTCTACCGATACGCGGACCGACTTCGTAGCGCTCTCTCGCAGAACCAAATCGATTGAACGTTCCGCCACCTTGGTCATCACGCCGGGATTTTGAACCACCGCAAGCGCATTCGATTGGATCGCCGCGTCAATTTCAGGACAGCTTTGCCGCAGGTCCGCTACTACGAAATCGGACAAGGCATTGGAATTGGCTTGGGAGCGCGGATTGAAACCCAGGTGTGCGTTGGTCCAGTCGACGTAAGCTTGCGGTGCGGCCAATTGCAGAAGTCTATCATAATGCCGGCGCGGACTTAGTCCAGGCAGTTCACTCGTAGCGCAGCGCTTCCACCGGATCGAGCCTCGCGGCTTTGCTGGCGGGCCAGATGCCGAAGAACAGGCCGATGCCGACGGAGACCCCGATGCCCAGCAGCACGGCCCATAGCGGAACCAGCGTCGGCAGATTGGGGAATGCGAAGCGGCTGGCGATGGACACGATCCAGCCGAGCGTCATGCCCAGCAGTCCGCCCACGCTGGTGAGCACTACGGCCTCAGTCAAAAACTGGCGCACAATGTCGCGGCGGCGGGCGCCGATGGCTTTGCGGACGCCGATCTCGCGGGTGCGTTCGGTCACCGACACCAGCATGATGTTCATGACACCGATGCCTCCCACCAGCAGGCCCATCGAGCTCAGCACCACCATCACCAGCGCGGTTACCGACGTGAGCTGCCGGAACTGTTCAATCATTTGTTCGGCGGTCGAGATCGCGAAATTGTCGGGCGCGGAGAACGCCACGTGGCGGCGCTGGCGCAGCACTGCCGTCAGTTCGTCAATGGCGGCAGCCATGCGTCCCTCGCGCGGCTGCACGAAAAACAGATTCTCCTTGGTCTGCGGAAACATCTTGCGCATGGTGAAGTAGGGCAGCAGAATGCGATTGTCGGTTTGGCCGGGCAGCGATGTCGCGGGGCGCTTGAGGACTCCCACCACTTCCACTTCGCGGCCGTCCACCAGAATCTTTTTTCCCTCGGCGATTTGGGTTCCGAAGAGCGATCCGTAAACGTCTTCGCCGATCACCGCTACCGGGAATGCGGTGCTGGTTTTCGGCGTCGCTGAAAAAGCGTCCGGTCTTGATGTCGCCTTGCCCGCTGGTGGCGTAGTATTCGTCGGTCGCGGCGAGTTGGATTTGATACGCGTCGTTGCCCTGGTAACGGGCGTGGTCGAGACTCACTCCGCGGAAATTGATCTGCATCAGATAGGGGCTCACGTGTTCGACCGACGGGCAGCGCTCGGCAATCGCTACGGCGTCTTCATAGGTGAGCGGCTTGCGCAGCAGCTCTTCGGGAGTGCGTCCGCCGAACGCGGGGCCCAGGCGGAATTTGAAAACCAGGATGGAGTTGGTGCCCAGGCTGCGGATCAGGCCCGACACCGAATTATCGAGGCCGGCGAGGATGGAACCGACGCCGATGATGGCTCCGGTGCCGATGATCACACCGAGGAGTGTGAGGAAGGAGCGGACTTTGTTGGCGCGCAGCGTGTCGAGGGCCAGGGCGATTACGGAGAAGAGCAGTTTCATGTGAGGTCCGCTCCCTGCGGTCGCGGTTCTGTGCGGGCGCCCGATGATGTGCAGGCGGCTGATGGTGTGCGGGTGGTTGATGGTGTGCGGGCGGTTGATGGTGTGCGGGCGGCTGATAATGTGCGGGCAGCTGATGGTGTGGGCGGGTCTGATGGTGTGCGGGGCGCTAATGGTATGGCGGCCGTGGATGGCTGCACGGAACCGCGCGCGATAGCAAGCGGACTCATCACTAGCTCTCCGACCGCATGGCGACGATGGGATCCAGACGAGCGGCTTTGCGGGCTGGGTAGATACCGAAGAACAGTCCAACGATGGTGGAGAGGCCCACGCCTAAGAGCACCGAATACGCCGGGACTTCCATGGGCACTGGCGTTAGCGTGCGCACGAGAACGGCGGCGGTCCAGGCCAGCAAGACGCCGAGCACACCGCCGGCGCCCGACAGCATCGACGACTCGCATAGGAACTGCGTGAGGATATCGCGATGGCGCGCCCCTACGCTTTTGCGCACGCCGATTTCGCGGGTGCGCTCGGAGACCACGGCCAGCATGATGTTCATGATCACCACGCCTCCCACCACCATGAACACGCTGACCACGGCTACGGCCATGGCGGCGATGGAACCGGTGAGCGAATCCCACAGCCCCACCAGTGAATCGGAGGAGATGACGGAAAAGTTATCGTCCTGCTGCGGCTTCAGGTGGCGGTGCGCGCGGATCAGGGTGCGCACTTCGTCTACGGTCTGCTGCAGAGAATCGCGGTTGCGCGCTTGGAAGTTGTAGCCGATGCCGGAGCGGTCGCCGTAAATCTTGAAATAGGTGCCGACGGGGATCGAGACGTAGTTGTCCTGCGATTGGCCGAACAGGCTGCCTTTGGGCTGCGCGGTGCCGATGACTTCGAAGGGCAGTCCTTCAATGGCGATGGTTTTGCCGACGGGGTCGACGTTGGGGAAGAAGCGCTCTTTGAGGTCGGAGCCAATGAAGGCGACGGCTAAGCGGCGCTGATCGTCGATGTCGGTGAAGAAACGGCCGAGGTCGACTTGGGTGTTGCTCATGACGGCGGCGTTGGAGGTCACGCCTTGGATGGCTACACCCGGGACGGCGTCTGAGATGTAAGTAATCGTGCCCAGGCGCGTGCCGGAGATGCCGGCTTCGCCTACCAGGGCCACGCGGGTTTTGACGAACTCGTATTCCTCTTGCGTGAGCTGGGGATTTTTTTGCTGGGCTTCGAAGAATTTCTTCGCGTCCTGGAAGCCGCCAAAGGCCGCGCGCAGGACGCGGAAGCCGTCCGTGCCCATGGTGGAGGCGCTGCTGGCTACGTAGACGTCCATGCCGTGGATGATGGCCATTACGGCGATCAGCGTCGCGGTGGAGAGCATGACGCCCAGCAGGGTGAGGGCGCTGCGGAGTTTGCTGGCGCGCAGGGATTCGAAGGCTAGACGGACGGCTTCGAAGAGCGACACACCCATGTAATCAGGATACGTGGATGCGCGCGAGGTTGTTCCCACTATCGATGCGGCCGCATGCTGCGCATGGCGGTTCTGTGTACGCGTTGCACGGAACCCTGAGCGCTAGCGAGGGGAGGTTAGCCAGTCGGTGATCAGGGTGTCTAGCCAGAGGCGCGGGGGGTGGCGGTCCAGGAAGCCCAGGTGGCCGCCGTGGTCTACGGCTAGCAGATTGAGGTGGGGGTTTTTCGTAAGAGCTGGGTGGGAGTACATGGCGAACGGCACCATGGGGTCGTCTTTGGCTTGCACTAAAAGTGTGGGAATGCGGATGTGCTCCAGGAATTGGTTGGAGGATTGGGTGCGGTAGTAGTTGTCGGCGGTTCCGAAGCCGAAGATTTTAGCGGTGTAGAGGTCGTCGAAATCGTAGATGGTGCGGACTTGGGATAGCGGGCCGAGCGGGAACAAGTCGGGGGCTAGGGGGTTGCGGAGGCGCACCCGTTCCTTCAATTTGTTGACGAAACGGCGGCGGTAAAGAATGTTTTGGGGTTTTCCGGTGGCCTCGACCGAGGCAGCGAGGTCGATGGGGGCGGAGACGGCGCAGACTCCCGCGAACAGGCCGGGGCCGGCGCTTGCCAACTCCCCGGCTAGTTTCAATACGATGTTGCCGCCTAGCGAGTAGCCGACGGCGAAGATGGGGAGCCCGCTGGCGCGTTTGCGTTCGCGGGCCAGGTGCAGCAAGTCACCGGTTTGTCCCGAATGATAGTTGGCTTTCGGATGCCAAGGGGATCCGCCGCAGCCGCGCATGTTATAGCGATGCGTCGCGAAGCCTGCGGCCAGCGCCGCGGCAGCCATGCTGCGGGCGTAGCCGGACTCGCTCGATCCTTCCAGACCGTGGATCAGAATTAATTCGGCGTGGGGGCGCTCCGGAGTCTGCGAACGAATCAAAATTTGCACGCCGGGTTCGGGTTCGTAGAGGGTGTCGGTGACGGGCCAGCGTCGCTCACTCGCGGGGCGTGGCCAGAAATTACCGGCAATGGTTGCCAGGTGGGAATTTTTGAATAGGGGCTCGAACGGACGCAAACCTTATTATGGCTTGCGCTCGGGCAGCGAATTGAAGCGCTAGCGGCGCTCACTGCCGTCGCCGACTTCGAACGAGATGGGGATGCGGCGGAAGCATCTACGGCATTGATAATAACCGTGAATCGGCAGCATGACGCGGCGGTGAAACAGGCGGCACCAGATGCCTCCGAACCAGGCGGCGAACCCGTGCGGCGGCGTGTCGGGCGGGAAAATGCCGTGGCCGGTGGAATCCAATTCACTCATGGGTCCTGAGATTCGAGCACTTCGAAGGCCAGTCGGCCGCTTGCTTCGCGCGCGGTTCTGTACCGGGCTGTGTGGATGTACAACGCGGGTTGCACAGAACCGCGACTGGAAGGAGCGGCGGCCGAGTGGGTGTGCGCCGGCTGCTTGGTTAAACGGTGGCACAGAACCGCGACTGGGAGGAGTGTGGGCTGGGGCTGGTCAAAACAGGAGCTTGAGTGCGAGTTGAAGTTGGCGGGAGTCTTGCGCGCTGGAGATGCTGCCGAAATTCGCGGTGAAGGCGGTGCGGTTGGGGATGTTGAAATTCGGGTGATTGAAAAGGTTGTAGGCTTCGGCGCGGAATTGCAGCTTGGCGGCTTCGGTGAGGCGGATGTCTTTTTGCAGCGAGAGGTCGAATTCGAGCAGGCCCGGTCCGATGACGGCGTTGCGGGGGGCGGTGCCGAAGCTATAGAGCGCGGGCAGCGAGAAGAGCGAGGTAGCGAACCACTCTTGCGGGTTCTTGGGTCCGTCGTTGGGATTCCCTATAAGGTTGGGGCGCTGGGCGGGGCCGGAGCCGATATTCGCTTGGTCGCTGGCGATATTCACCGTGAAGGGCGCGCCGGATTGAGCGGTGAAATTGCCGCCGGCTTGCCAGTCGCCTAGCAGGGCGTGAGTCCAACCCTTGGGTTTTCGAGCCAAGGGGAAGTTGATAGATGAAGCTGACGACCACGCGCTGGCGGTGGTCGAAACTTGAACTGGCTTTTTCATTCGCCAGGTCATAGACGTTTTGCGGGAGATTGGTTTCGTTCAGAGTTGCACCGGGGTCGGAGGCGTCGTCGATCGAATGCGACCAGGTCCAGTTGGCGTCGAACATCAGGCCTTTGGTGAAGCGGCGCTTGGCGGCTAGCGTGAGGGCGTGGTAAGTCGCCCAGCCGTTCCAGCGGATGTCGCTAATCTGGGCCAATTGCGGAATGGGGCGGCGGGCGGGGATAGCGCCAGGTCCGGGGACCGGAACGTTCAACACAGTTCCGCTGTCGGCGTGGACGGTGCGGGAGCCGATGTAGGCTAGCGAGAGCACGGTGCCCGGCGTGATCTCACGTTCGACGTTGAAGTTCCAGACCTCGTTGTATTCGATTTTGAAATTGTGGTCAAGGTTGTTGCCGCCTACGGTGCCTAGAGCCGTGGTGGTGAGGGCGTTTTCCGTGGTGAAAGTCGGCGAGACGGCCACTGCTGAGTTCACGGTTTTGCTGACGAAGTACGGGAGGTTCTGGGCCAGGTTCGTAACAATACTGTATGCGGCTTGGTTGGGATAGATGCCGAAGCCGGCGCGGATGACGGTTTTTAAGTTGCGGGGGAGGCTCCAGGCCAGGCCGGCGCGGGGCGCTAAACGCAGGGACTTGGGCGCTAGCAGGCTGTTGTTCCATCCGGCGGCGGTGGCGGTGACATAAGGAATCGGCAGGAGTGGGATATTTGCGGAGGAGTCGCTGGCTAGGACGAAGCGGCCTCCGGGGACGGAGGTATCGATGGCGGCGATTTGATTGTTGGCGTCGGTCAGGTTCTGGTTGTACTCGTAGCGGATTCCGAAGTCGACTTTTAGATTCGAGGCGATTTGCCAGTTGTCTTGGATGTAGAGGTGTCCCCAATTGGTGTTGGCGTCGAGCGCGGCGCGGCCCAGGCCGGCTTGCGCTGTGGTGGGATCGCCCAAAAGAAAATCGGCGAAGGCGTTGCCGTTGGTCAGGCCGGGCGCGGACGACGTCCAGCGCGGCGTGAAGGAAAATACTCCACGGGCTGCGTTGGGGTTGGCGGTTTCGAGATCGTAGTGCATCAGGTACACGCCGAACTTAATGGTGTGGGTGCCGCTTGTGCCAGATCACGTTGTCGTAGAATTCCAGGTCGCGATTGTCGCGGAAGGTGAAGAGCGATGGATCGCCCATGGTAGTGAACTGGCCACCGAAGGAAATTTGCGGGAAGCCCAAGTCGAGAGGATTCGTGGTGACGCCGGCAAGTCCGTTGCGCGCGGCAAACGGATTGCCGGCGTTGGGACTGGTCTGGCCGCCGGCCACGGTGAGAAATCCGAAGCGCGATTCGTTCAGGACGTTGGCACTGAAAGCGTGGGTCCAACTGGCGGCTCCGTTGAGCGCGTGGGTGCTGAGGTTGCGGCCGAAGCCGGGGAGCAGAGTTTCTTGCAGGACGCTCGATCCGAAGGGGTCGGCTTCGCGGGCATCGAAGAGGGAGGCGCGCAGGAAGGTGGTGTCTTGCGCTGAAAATTGGTGGTCCAGGCGCGCGCTGTATTGGTTGCCATTGACGCGCTGGTCGCCTGTCGAGAGCAAGTTCTGCGCGACTCCAGGCAGGTTCGGCAAAGGGATCCGTGCGAGCAGTGCAACGGCTACGGGATCTATGCGCCCGGAAGGAATTTGATTGTTCAGGAACGGCTGGCGGCCGCTGCCGGGATCGAAAATCGCGGGCAGTCCGGAAAAGTTACCGGCGCGCATGGCTGCGGTGGGAACGGAAAATGTTTGAGTGAGAGATTTACGGATTCTCTGCGCTTCATAACTGAGAAAGAAAAAAGTTTGGTTCTTGCGCAGCGGGCCGCCGAAGCTACCGCCGAATTGGTTTTGGCGGAAGGGCGGAATGGGCGCCGCAGCGGCGTCGAAGAAATTCTTGGCGTCGAAAATGTCGTTGCGGACGAACTCGAATAAGCTGCCGTGGAGATTATTCGATCCGGATTTGCTGACTACGTTAATGACGGCTCCGGATTTGCCGCCGAATTCCGGAGCGTAAGAAGTCTTCTCGATGTTGAACTCTTCGATAGCGTCGATCGAGGGGGCGATCACCATGTTGTTGAAATGCTCGTCGGTGATGGCGACGCCGTCCATCAAATAAAGATTGTGTCCGCTGCGCTGGCCGAGAACGTTCACCAAGGTTCCGGCCTGCTGCATGGCGTCGCCGCGGGTGCCTCCCGGGGGCTGCACCACGCCGGGGCTCAGCATCGCGAGATCCAGAAACTGGCGGCCCTTCACCGGCATATCCTGCACCTGCTGGCGGCCGATTACGTCGCGGATTTCGGCGGAGGAGAGTTCGACGTCTCTCTCGTCGGCGAGAATCGTCACGACCTCTGTTTTATTGCCCACCTCCAAGGTGAAGTCACGGCGCAGGCGGTCACTGGCGTGGATTTCGAGACGCGGCAAGGAGGATTGCTTGAAGTCGGGCGCGCTTACGGTAAGCGAAAAAACGCCGACGGGTAATTGCGGTAACAAGTATTCTCCTGAGCTATTTGCGACGGCGGAAAACTTTTGTCCGGTGGTCACATGCTCGGCTACGATAGTGGCGCCGGGGAGCACGCCGCCGGAGCGGTCCTGCACGCTGCCC
>CAVXEM010000045.1:0-85826 GCA_963760575.1 Bryobacterales bacterium | reverse complement strand
TTTTCGAGCGTCTTATAGCGCGGGGCATTTAGTATTTGAGCGCTCGAAAGGGACGATGAATCTGTGGAGTGTTCCTGTGGATGAGGCGCAGGGGCGCGTGACGGGGGCAGCGGAGCGGCTGACGTCGAGCGATGCGCAGAAGGGTAGCGCGTCGCTCTCGGCGGACGGGCGAACGCTGCTGTATAGCGCGGATACCGGGGCGGGCTTTCATCTCGTCCTGAAAGATTTGATGAGCCAGCGAGAGCGCATGGTGGGTTCGGCGAATTTGTTTTACGGAGTGATGAGTCCGGATGGATCGCGTTACGCATTCGGAGAGGGGCTGCCGGGGGCGATCGATGTCTCGACCCGGGCGGTGCGCGGGTGGCGGTCGTGGTGGTCGCATGGGGTCTGCGAACGTTGCGGGATGCCGCGGACGCTGTCGCGGGATGGGAAGTCGCTGCTGACGTGGACGGATAGCGATCCGGGCAATCATGTGGACCTGGTGGATTTAGAGAGTGGCAAGTCGCGGCGGGTTCTGGAGAGTTTCGAGCATCATTTTTACGGTCCGGAGTTGTCGCCGCGCGGCGACTGGGTCAGCTTTGTGGCGAACACGAACTCGCACATCTTTCGCACTTACGTCGCGCATATTCCGGCGGAGGGCAGCATACCGGAGTCGGCGTGGATAGCGATCACTCCGGCGTCGGATGATTTTCAAATGGCGTTCTGGTCGCCGGATGAGAGTCTGCTGTATATGCTGGCGGAGCATGGCGAGGGCAATCTGAATTGGCTCGACGCGCAGCGGGTGGACGCAGGGAAACGCGCCGTGGGCGAGCCGCTGCACCTGTACCATTTCAAGACGCCGCGCGTGCCGCAGATGGATCCGATCTGGAATCACCCGGTGGCGGTGGCGGGGCGGATCGTGCTGGAGATGGTGGATCAGAGCAGCAACATTTGGATGATGAATGCTCCGGGCTCTGCCGCAGTGCAGTAGCATTTGGAGATGAGACATTCGTGGCTGTTGGTTGTGTGCGCGCTGCTTTCCATTGGCGCGCAGGCGCAGTGGATGCACTTTCCTACGCCGGGGATTCCGCGCACGCGTGACGGCAAGCCGAATCTTTCCGCTGCGGCGCCGCGCGTGAATGGCAAGCCGGATCTTTCGGGACTGTGGCAAGTGGAGCCCACTCCGTCCGCTGAGATGGCGCGCCTGTTCGGGCCGGGGTTAAATACTTTTAGCGTACCCGGCGACGACCTTGCTACCTTCCACAAATACGGCGTCAGTATCCTGGCGGATTTCAAACCCGAGGAAGCGCCCATGACGCCGGCGGCTGCGGAAATCGCAAAACACCGTTTCGCGAATCCGGGGACCAATCCCACTTCGCACTGCCAGATGGCGGGTCTTCCGTTCGGCCAGATTCTGCCGTTCGCTAATAAGTTCGTGCAAACTCCTGGAGTGATCATCATCCTGCAGGAAGCCGACGGAGCGATACGCCAGATTTTCACGGATGGGCGCAAGCATACCGCCGATGCGGAGCCGACTTGGATGGGTTATTCGGTGGGCAGGTGGGACGGCGATTCGCTGGTGGTGGATACCAGGGGCTTCAACGATAGAGCCTGGCTCGATGGAGCGGGCCATCCGCGCAGCGAGGCCATGCATCTTCAGGAGCGCTACCGGCGGCGGGATTTCGGACACATGGATGTCGAGGTCACTTTTGACGATCCCAAAATGTACACGAGGACGTTCAGCATTAAATACACTTTGGATCTGCTGCCGGATTCGGAAATCGGCGAATACGTTTGCGCGGAGAACGAGAAGGACAACGCGCATATCAAATAGCGGGTCAGTGCGGCGGGGTTCCTAGAGAGCATAGCGGGTCGCCCACGACGATGTTCTGCCAGCTCAGCGAGCGGATCGCGAGATAAAAACTTTCCGCGAGATTGCGGCCGCTGTAGTAGGCGGCGAAGAGCAGGTCGGGGCGCGGCGTCATTTGCAGGTATGGCTCGTACACGTGGCCGGAGCCGCCGGTGGCGCCTTCTAAGAGGTAATCCGCAAGCAGGGACTGCGGGGAGTTCGCGAAGAAGGCTGCGGGCGTGTTCCAGGCGCGGCTGGGCGTCCATTTGTCGGGAGGCTTGTCGAAGGTTCGTCCGTCCGTCGACACATACTCGGTGACAATGCCGCCGGGGAGCCAGTGGAATCCGGGGAAGCGGCGGTGGTGTTCCGCGTCGTTCGAACCCCAACTGGCGTAGCCGATCACGTCGGTCTGATCCCAGATGGGCTGAGTGGTGTCTTCGAGTACGACGCGGTCCTTGGGGAGTTGAATGGCGGCGTCGCGCAGCCAGTCGTTGCCTTGGCGGTCGTCGGGATCGCTGAGGTCGAGAATAAATTTGCCGCGGTTGGTGGCGGCGAGCGAGCGGTCGATGATGCCTTTCACGCCGTCGAAGTCATAGGCAGCCAGGCGCGTGACTAAATAAATGGGAAACCCTGGATGGGAGAAAGCTTGATCGCGGCGGCCGAAGAACGGATTGGGAATCACGCCGTCGATGGCGTGCGGTTTGCCGGAGTGGAGATCGGAATAGAGCAGCGTGAGTTCGCTGTCGACGGAGGCGGCGTTGCCGGTGAGTTCGGCGGTGCCGGCGATTTTGAGGGGGACGCCGGCGGTGGTGACGATGTAGTAGATGGTTTCTTCCAGTCCAGATTTGCGGAGAAAATCGGCGAGGGGGCGGGCGATCTGGCGGTCGAATTCGCCGCGAGAAATTTCTTCGACGGTGGGAGCTTTGAGATGGCAGATATTTTTGGCGGGGAGGTTGCGGCGGCGGGCGTAGTAGTCGGCGATGGAGCGCGATAATGCAGAATTATCATTGACGACCAGGAGGACGCGGCTGGCTGGTGATTGGGCGGCACCGGGCGCTGCGAAAATGCTTGCCAGCAAGGCGGGCGAGTGTAGAAAATCGCGGCGCTCGTGGTACCATCGCTTAATCCTAGCAGCGTGAGTGGCCCGGTGAGATACTGGAGTTAGCGGACTGCAAAGGCACTTAAGTATCAACAACAGATGGACCTCGATCAGCTCCATACGTTTCTCGAAATTGTGCGCCTGAAGAGCTTCTCGAAGGCGGCGCAATCCTGCTACCGGACACAACCGGCGGTAAGCGCACAGGTGCGGCAACTGGAGCAGGAAATGAACGCTCCGCTGTTTGCGCGGCTGGGGACCAAAATCGCGCTGACTCCGGCGGGTGAAATCTTCGCGCAGTACGCCGAGCAGATTCTGGATTTGCGGCGGCGCGCGCAGGATTCGATCAATGAACTGGAGCGAGTGCCGCGCGGGGAACTAGTGATTGCGGCGAACGAAGCGACCTGCATCTACGTCCTGCCGCGGGTGTTTTCGGAATACAAAAAGCGTTTTCCGAACGTGCAGATTCTGGTGGATCGCGCTTATGGAACTCGCGTGGTGGAAGCCGTTGTCGATAATCAGGCCGACTTCGGCATCACGCAGTTGCCGGTGACGGAGAAGCGTCTGCAAGTGGCGAAGATTCACTCCGACGAAATCAAGGCGCTGTTTCCGCCGGCGCATCCGCTGGCGCTTAAGGACTGCATTCTTCCGCAGGATCTGGCGGGTCTGCAATTGCTGTTGCCTAAAGCGGGTCAAACGCGCAACCGATTGAATGCCTGGCTGGAGCCGGTGGAAGATCAGGTGAGCATATCCATGGAGCTCGATTCCACCGAAATGCTGAAGCGTTTCGCGATGGCGGAGTTGGGCGTGGCGTTCGTCGCGGGATCGCATACGGGTGAGGAAGTGGCGGCGGGGCGGCTGGCGGCGCGGTCATTGGGGCCGGAGCCGATGGTGCGGCAGATTGGTTTAATCTATAGGAAGGACAAAGCTCTCTCGAAGGCTGCGCTGGGCTTCATTGAAGTAACCATGAGCCACGCGGTGACCGAGGCGGCGGCGATTCCGAAGCGGGTTGGCACGGTCGAGCGCGCTCCCAAGGCTGCGATCGTTGAGAATTGAGTTGGAATGCATCGCGTGACTGTTAAGACGTCCACCATCTTCATCGCGAAAAGCGGGCGGACGCAGGTGTACCGTTCGGTGGCCGAGATTCCGGACCGGCTGCGCAAAGAGCTGGAGGAATCGACCAACAGCTTTAATTCGGCGACCATTCTGATTGCGGACCGGCGCGGGCGCGAGGAAATTGTGAAGGCGCTGAACGGGCTGCCGTCGAGTCTGCGGAGCAGGTTGGCGAATTCGCTGACGCCGCGACCGGACGCGGAGGCGGAGGCGGAGGTTGAAGCGGAGAGTAAGGTTGCGTCGGTGCTGCGGTTTCTGCGGAAGAATTGGTTGGAGATCACGCTGCCGGCTACGGTCGCTGTGATTGTTTGGGCGGCGTTCAACTTCCGGTAGAGCAGCTTATTCGACGTAGCGTTCGTCCGCACTCAGCAAAATCAACGTCAAAACGATTAACGTGAAGGCGGTTACTGTTTTCGCTCGGGGAAATGGGTGGGCACATTTCCGTACAAGTTTACAGCTGTAAGTAAATCCTGAAGAGCGCCGACGCGGTGAACCGGCACTCGCGTCTTCTGAGAAATAATCCCTACCCATCGGTTTCCGGGAGCGATTTCATCACCCTCAGAGTAATGCTGCGGATGATTCGAGAAAACGAGGAGGTTGTAAGGATCAAGCCCTCGATGTTCCTTTCGAATCGCCTCCATCAACGTTGCCATCCCTCTAGACGGCCTAAGAGGAGTTCGTGATTCCGGCTCATAAAAGAGTTCGGCTCTCCTGGGGGGTAGATTCGTATCGACGAAGATCGCTAGTGGGTTGTGCGGATCTTTCGCGATGGCGTCGTTTATGAGCTTCCGAAACCGTATGTCAGGTTTCTCGTCTCGTTCTCCGGTACGACCCATCACACCCGCGCGGTGCCTGCTCTTGGCCTCCACGAGTATGTGCTGACCTGTCGCTTTGTGAACGGCGATAAACTCGACGTGGCGTCTCGTCCGGTCCCCTTCGTTTTCCCTAATAATGTCAAAGCCTGCCCGGAGACAAGTGGCCTGAACAAATAACTCATGCAGTGCGCCCTGAAACTGTTCACGGTGTTTCAACCGCTCCAGCAAATCCTTATCCAACTGGGCATTGTCGTCAACTGTGTAGAGGTCGTAGTAAAAGTTATTGCACGCCGCCGTAGGGCCGTTTGGGACTACGGCGTAGGTCCCATCGGGTTGAGGCGTCTGACGCTGCTGCCAATCGTACGATTGCATTTGCAAAACGTAAAGCGGATGACGCTCCCTTGGCGAAGCTGCATTCTGCGCGTCGAGCCACCCTTTGCCGAATTTCACCTTGCTGTAATAGAAGAGGAAATCCGAAAAGAATTTCCATTTTTCTTTGTCCTGCCAATAAATGCGGTTCCTGACAATGACAAGCCGTTTCCCGGCGTACTCCGGCACCTGTATGATAGGTCTTATTTTGCCGAAATTAGCTTCGCGCAACATTTCCTCATGACGATGGTGGGCAAACTTCTCGATTACCGCAGGCGGCAGCGGAGGTGGTGCAGCAGACCTCGCGCCGATAGGTGGCATATTGAGGTGACACTTTTTGAATTTCTTTCCGCTGCCGCACGGACATAGATCATTGCGACCAACCCGCATCCTTTCAGCTTGCAACACATTGGCGTCAGATGCGAACGCCATTGCGCAGCACCCTGCACGTCTCCTTAGCTCTTGAGGAACGCCAACAGGTCGGCGTTGATGGTGTCGGCTTGCGTGGTGGCACGCCGTGCGGGAAGCCCTTGTAGGTTTTCAGGGTTCTGTGTTCTCTCTGCGATTCGTGCTGGTTCCGCTGCGATGGCGGTAGCTCTAGCGGGAGCCCTTGTGGGTTTCGCGTTGCACGGCCAGGCGGTATTGATAAGCGGTGCGCTGGCGATCTAGCTCGGCGGCGCGCAGTTCGGCGAAGCGGTCTGAGGTGAGAGCGCCCAGGAAGTTCGCCAGATCGTCCACCTCGCTCGCGGTCAGGCCTAGCGGCTTCATGCCGGCGTCTAGGAACGGGTTTCGCTCGCCGCCTTTATTGAAGAATTCGATGACGTCCCACAGAGTTTCCAGGCTTCCGTCGTGCATGTACGGGCCGGTCAGCAGCACGTCGCGCAGAAATGGCGTCTTAAAGGCGCCGATATCTTCTCTCTTTTGGGTCACCAGAAAACGTCCCAGTTCCGAGTCATCTGTTTCGAGCGCCAACCTGTCGATCTCCGACTTGTTACCTGCTGTTGCGCGCTTGGCGAGTTGATTTAGATCCTGTTTGCCGGCGGCGACTCCGGTGTTGTGAAAACGGTTGTCGCCAAAGAGCGGGAGCGCGGGATCGTAGGTGTGGCAGCTTGCGCACTGCGCCTTGCCGGTGAACAGAGCCCATCCACGGCGCTGCGAGGCGTTCAAGGCTTTCTCGTCGCCGTGGAGAAAACGGTCGAAGGGGGCTTCGCTGGAAAGCCGGGTGCGCTCGAAGGCGGCGAGCGCCTTGCCCATGTCCTCCCAGTTCGGGGGGCGGCCGAACACTTTCTGAAACGCGTCGACAATTTCCGGAATGGCGGCCAGCTTCGCCACCACGTCTTTGGGTTCCTTCTGCCCCATTTCCACGGGGTTCAGAATCGGCAGCGTGGCCTGCTCTTCGAGGGTGGCGGCGCGGCCGTCCCAGAACATCGATTTATAGAACATGGCGTTCAGGATCGAAGGAGCGTTGCGCTTGCCGATCTGGTCGCCGACGCCGCGCGAGGCCGCGGTGTGGGTGGTGAAACCGTTGCGGGGCGAGTGGCAGGTATTGCAGGCCACGGTGTTGTCGGCCGAGACACGTTTTTCGTCGAAGATCATGTCGCCCAGTTTCGCCTTGGCATCCGTTAGCGGGTTGTTGGAGGGCGTGAAGGACTGAATCACCTCGGCGGAAAAAAGAGGGACTGGGGGCGCCGGCTGCTGGGCGGGCATGGAAACCGCGGCTCCCAGAAAGACTAGCACGGGGATCGCTGTACGGTTCATTTTGTCTCCAATCATCGCTTATTCTGGGCTGCGCTTCAGCCAACTCTCCGGCGCTTTGGCGGCGCGGAACACGGTGTAGTTGGGTATTTTCGCGGCCGCATCCGCGAACGGGTTGACATACTCCCATACGATTTCTCCATCGGGCTTCACTTCGAAGAAGCGGCCATTCGCGCCTTCGCAAATTAAAGTGTTCCCGTTAGGCTGGCGCTGCGCGCTGCTGATGTAGTGGCTGAAGAAGCTCCACGGCGGGCGATTGCTTTTATCGGCGGTGTATTCCCAAACGATGGAGTTGTCCAGCGGGTTAATCTCCAGTACGCGGGAGTTTGAGCGGCTGCCGATATGCATCGGATTGGTGTTGGGTTCCACATTGCCATTGTCGAACACCAGAATGTGCCCGGTTCCGGGCAAGCCGGCGGGGATGAAATAGGGATTGTGCTGCCCCACTGTGACGCCGGTCATCTTCCAGACGATTTTCTTGGAAGTCCGATCCACTACGGCAATGGTGTTGATGAAGCGGTAACTCACAATGACGTTCCCGGCCCGGAAGCGCGGGTCGGTGTGGCCGGCGCTGGCGGGGATGGGGCTGGCGGCGTTCATGTGCAGGTAATCCATAGCTCTGGGAGGCGGCGGGGCGCCCGGTCCGGTGCGGCTGGCGTAGCCTTTCATGATTTCCGCCTTGGTGTCATTCGACAATTCCAGATCGTCAAAATGATCGGCCGTTTGCCATTCCCAAACGATCTTGCCGGCGGGATCGACTTCGATCAGACAGTCGTCGGCGAGAAGACGCTTGGAAATCATCGGCCGATCGAGCTCCCGCGAACACATGATCAGCGTGTTGCCGTTCTCCATGCGTTCCTGGTCATGGTGAATTTCGCGCCCTTCGGGTGTGTAGCGCCACACTTCACGACCATCCTGATTAAATTCGATGATGGCGTCACCGTTGGCGGGCTTGTTGTTGCCGTTCACTTTAATCCGCGCCAGTAAATTGCCATTGGACAATGGGCGCGTGTAGTCGGCCCGGCTATTGGCTTGCGGGGACGCCCACTTGCGGGCGACCTTTCCTTCGACGTCGATGGCGTAGGTGTTTCCGTCAGCGGCGGCGTAGATTACGTATCCGGGCTCCACACCCGGCTGGTGGATGGTGAGGCCACGCTGAAAAACGGAGGGATATGCCCATGTGCCGCAAACGGCGACGAAGGCAAGCGTAGACCCAAAGAGCACGGTTGCGGGTGGCGAGCATGGGAGGATTATATATCCAAACATTCCGTCGAGCGACGACCCGTTGTTGGCACGCTTTCCTTGTAGAGGTGCGGCCGCGCTCGACGTGGGGTTCGTTCGCGATGATGCGAGCGATGGTGAGCATCTGGCACGGGGATGCCCGGGGCGGCCCTTAGTTTCGAATCTTACTATAAGAGTTTAGTCCAGGGCGGTAAAAGTTTAGTCCGAGGCGGTTTCAAATTGCGCTAATCTGAGATCCTCGGGAGGGAAATCCTGATGATTTCGAAGCGCTCCTCGCTGTTTACTAGAGTTCTGGTTCTCGCAATTGCCGTGGTTGCGGGGCGCGCGCAACAGGCAGGCACGCAGGCGGTGATCGAAGTCAAATCGCCGGAGGCTCCGGCGCGGCGTCCGCAGTCGCCGCCGGATTCGATCACGGAGAACGTGGTCACGATTGGCGGACAGAAAATCGAGTACCGGGCTGTCGCGGGAACCATCACGGTGGGTGGGACCGACGCTTACGACGCCTTGCTCGCGAGCGACGGGCAATTTCTGCCGGACGCGGTGGTGAATCCCACCGATCCCGCGAAACCGGAAGACGCGCCGGCCCGGGCGCGCATGTTCTACACCGCGTATTTTCGTAAAGGCGCTGCTGCCGGGACGCGGCCGATGACGTTTTTCTATAACGGAGGGCCCGGCTCATCCACCATGTGGCTGCACATGGGATCGTTCGGCCCGCGGCGCGTGCTGGCGCCGGATCCCGAGCATAGAACCGGCGCGCCGTACACGATCGTGGACAATCCATACAGCCTGCTGGATGTCACCGATATGGTCTTCATCGATATGCCGGGCGCGGGGTTCAGCCGCATTCTGGGCAAGGACAAAGAGAAGGCTTTCTGGGGGATGGATCAGGATGCGCACGCTTTTGAACGCTTCGTGCGGCGCTTTCTGACGAAGTACGACCGCTGGAATTCTCCCAAATATTTGTTTGGTGAATCCTACGGGACGCCGCGTTCGGCGATTCTGAGCGCTCTGCTGAAGAACATCGATCTGAATGGAATCGTTTTGCTATCGGCGATTCTCAACTTCGACAATTCGGTGGACACACCGCGCTGGAATCCGGGTACGGATCACCCCTACGCTCTGGCGCTACCCACTTACGCAGCCACGGCTTTTTATCATCACAAGCTGCCAGTGCAACCGCCGGCGCTGCAACCGTTTTTGCACGAGGTGGAAAGCTTTGCGCTGGGCGAGTACTCGACTGCGCTGCTGGCGGGATCGCTGCTGCCCGAGAGCCAACAACGGGCGATTGCGGAGAAACTGCACAAGTACACGGGACTGCCGGTGGACTATCTTTTGAAAGCGAATTTGCGCGTCGCGGGCGGCGAGTTCTCCAAAACTTTGCAGGACGCCGACGGCATGACCACCGGGCGGATCGACACGCGCTATCGCGGGCCGGATCTCAACCGGCTCTCGGGAGAAGCGGAGTATGATCCGCAGGCGAGCGCCATTTCGGCGGCCTACGCAACCGCGATCAACGATTACGTGCGCACCGAACTCAAGTTTGGCAAGGAGGAGACCTATAAGCCGAACGTCTACGATGAGATCGGGACGCTGTGGGATTTTCATCATAAGGCGCCGGGTGGGCCGGCTGACAACCAGGGCTTCGGGAGTCCGACGAATACCATGCCTGACCTGGCGTTCACTATGAAGTCGAATCCAAAGATGCGGGTGATGTTGGCGGGTGGATATTTCGATCTGGCGACGCCGTATTTCGAGGGCATTTTCGAGATGCACCATCTGCAGATCCCGCAGAGTCTGCAGCAGAATATTAGCTACAAATATTACGAGTCCGGCCACATGGTGTATTTGAACGAGAGCGTGCTGCGGCAGTTCAAAGCTGACGTGGCGCAGTTCGTGCACGATACGGAATCCGGCAAGTAAATTTTTGGGACAAGATTGGCCGCGAATGAACGCAAATGAACGCGAATCAGCAGAGGGAGTGATGTGGGTTCATTTCGGGTAACGCGCGCGCACGGCGGCTGCGCCCTGGACCGCTAATTCTTTCAGGACGGCGTGATCCACATCGGTGAGCTTCTTGATGTTGAGGCAAGCCTTGCCCAGGGAGTGCTTGCCGAGTTTGGCGAGCAGCGCGTCCGCGCCTTCAAAACCGGTCAGGTTATAGAGAACCGTAGCGGCTTTGCGCGGGGAAAAAGCGACGAGCGGCATGTCGCCTTGGCGGCCGCTTTCGTATTTATAGTGATAGGCGCCGAAGCCGATGATCGCGGGGCCCCACATCTTGGGCTTCTCGCCGGTGGCGTGTTGCAGGAGCTTCACGAGCGCCTTGGCATCGGCACGCTGGAGGGGGTCGGGGAGCTGGTCGATAAACGCTTCGACGCTGAATTCAGTGGGCTTAGTTTTATTGGCCGCCATGCATCCGCCTTTCGCATTCCAGGCTAGCGCAGAATCTTTATATTGTTCTTGCGGGTTTCGTCCGATAGATTCTACGTGGAACACCGTAGAGAACCGCGCCTGAAAATAAGCAAGAACGTAATTGTGAAAGTGGGCAGCCTGTTGGGAGTGCCGGATGTGGGGAAGCCGATGTTCGGCGTGGTGCTCGACATGTCGGGCAGCGGCGTCCGCTTGGCGACGTCTTTGCCGGTGCCGGTGGGTGCTGAGGTCGAGATCGCGGATAATCGCACCATGATTTTGGGCGAGATTTTGCGCTGCGACCCCGAGGGCGAAGGCTATATCGCCGCCGTCCGCGTGTCGGAGGTCACTGCGATCGAAGAGGCTCCGGCGCCGCGCGCTCGGTGATAATGAGAAAGTGCAGACCGATCGTGTTGCCATTTTTGGGAGCGGTGGACAGCTCGGCGTCGAATTAAAGGCGGAGTTTTCCAAGCGCGGATATCAAGTCACCGGCTTCGCGCGAGCCGACGTCGACATCACCAACGCAGCGCAAGTGGATGCGTGCCTGGCGGAGTGCGATCCGGCTATCGTGCTGAACTCGGCCGCTTATAACCAAGTGGACGTCGCGGAGAAAGAGCCGCAGGCTGCTTTCTTAGTGAATGGTTTGGCGGTGCGCAATCTGGCTGTCGCGTGCCGGCAGGCGGATGCGCGGCTGGTGCATTTTTCGACCGATTACGTTTTCGACGGCATGGCCGGGCGCGCTTATACGGAGCAAGACACGCCGCGGCCGTTGGGCGCTTATGCGGTTTCGAAACTCGCGGGCGAATATTATGCGCGGGCTTATCTGGATCAGGCGCTGATTATTCGGACGTCGGGCGTGTACGGTCCCGGGGGACTGGACACGGCGCGCGGGAATTTCGTCGAGCTGATGCTGCGGCTGGCGGCGGGTGGGCAACCCATCAAAGTGGTGGAAGATCACGTGGCGTCGCCTACGTTTGCGCCGGCGCTGGCTTCGCGGACGGCGGATCTGGTGGAGCGCGGGGCGCAAGGGCTGTTCCATATCGGAGGCGGCGCGCCGATTTCGTGGTTCGATTGGGCGGTGAAGATTTTCGCGGCGGCGGGAGTGAAGCCCGAGGTCAAGCCTACCAACGAGCGCGAGTTCCGCACGGCGGCGCGGCGTCCGAAATATTCGGCGCTGTCGAACGCGAAGATGGAAACGCTGGGGATCGATGCGATGCCGTCGCTCGATCAGGCGATCGATCTGTATCTTCTGGCGCGCGCGCGGCGGGTGGCGGCGGGAAAATAGCGCGGTTAGCCGAAATTTTCGACTGGTGGGCTGTCCCCTCTGAATCGCTAGCGGCTGTGGCCGCATGCTCACGCATGGCGGTTCCGTGCCCGGCACCAAACCGCGACGGTTACGGAGCGGCCACGCTTGCGATGGCTCAGGGACAGCCCACTAGTTCTTTCAAATACTGAGTAATGACTGCCGGCTCGATCAGACCAATACTCGTGCGAAGGAGCGAGCCGTCACGATAACACTCAAGGCATGGCAGATTGATGAGATGGTGCTCTCTCCACAGTTCGTGGTGCTCCGGCGGGTCAACATTAAAAGTTGCCAAGGCCACACGCTTCGCCAGCTCGTCTGGGATCTCCGACTCAATAAGCCTTTTCATTTCGATATCGTGACCGTTCCAGATCGCCCAGAAATGCACCATCACGAACTTGTGAACGCGTACAAATTCGAAGAAAGACATCGGCGTCAACGGTGTCGATTGCGGCATCGAAATTCAAAAGTTCAGGGTGTCGCCGGTCTTTAGGCCGTTCTTCCTGGCGACGCCGGCGTTCACTTCGAGCACATATTTGGATTTGAAGTTGCCGCCATAATTGGTGCAATCGCGCGCGCTCTTTGAAGTGCAGGGCGGGGTATCTAGCGACATCTCTACGATTTGCTTGTCGTGATCCATCCAGATGATGTCTAGCGGGATTTTGGTCTGGTACATCCAGTAGTGGAAGATATTTTCCTCAGGGTGGATGAACAGCATTCCGCGGTTCTGCGGCATGGATTCGCGGTACATCAAACCTTTTAGCAGTTCGATGTCGCTGCGCATGGTTTCGGCGTTGATTAGCGTACCGTTGGGGAAGGTGACTTGGGTTAGCCCAAGTTCGTCGGTTACGTTGGGCGAGCTGCAACCGCAGAGCGCGAGCAAGAGTACGAAAAACCACCGCATTCCCTTAGAATAGTAGTTTGGCCTCCTCCTTTATTAAGCGCGTGCGGCTGACGCTCGAGATGATCAAATTTGAGCACTCGGTGTTCGCACTGCCGTTTGCTCTCACGGGCGCGTTACTGGCTTGGCGGGACTCCGGATTTATCAAGCAAGGTCTGTGGTTCAAGCTGGGGTGGATCGTGGTGTGCATGGTTTCGGCGCGGTCGGTGGCGATGGCCTTCAACCGCTTGCTGGATGCGGAGATCGACCGGCGGAATCCGCGGACCAAGATGCGGCACCTGCCGGCGGGGATTTTGTCGCGCGGGTTTGCCTGGGGATTTATTGCGTTCTGGAGCATCGTGTTTTTGTTTGCGGCGCGGGAGTTGAATCCGCTGTGCTTTGCGCTGGCTCCGCTGGCGCTGGCGGTGCTGATGTTTTATTCCTACACCAAACGATTCACTTCGCTGTCGCATGTGGTGTTGGGGTTCTCGCTGGGGATTGCGCCGGCGGGGGCGTGGATTGCGATGCGGGGTTCGCTCGATCCGCGGATTTTGTGGCTGACGGCGGCGGTGACTTTGTGGACGGCGGGGTTCGACATCATTTATTCCTGCCAGGATTTTGAGTTCGATACCGAGGCCGGGTTGTTCAGTATTCCGCGGCGCTTCGGAATTCCGGGGGCGTTGTGGATTTCACGGCTGCTGCATGTGGGGATGCTCACTTGCCTGGTGATGTTGGTCGAGGCGTTCGCGCTGGGGGGCCTGGCCTGGGCGGGGATCGCGGCGGTGGCATGCCTGCTGCTGTGGGAGCATCACTTGGTTTGGCCGAATGACCTGTCGCGGGTGGATGCAGCGTTCTTCACGATGAATGGCTATGTCAGCGTGATATTCTTTGTATTCTGGGCCAGCGATATCTTTTGGAAGCAATAATGACACCTGTATTTGAAGATCCGCGGCTGTTGCCGATTCGTGAAAAGGTGGAGGCTCGCGAGCGGCTTTCGGCTGACGATGGGCTGACGCTGTATCGCACTCCCGACTTGCTGGGCGTGGGATGGCTGGCGAACCAGGTGCGCGAGCGGCTGCACGGGAACAAGACTTTCTTCAACGTGAACCGCCATATTAATCCGACCGATGTTTGCGTGGCCAGCTGCAAGCTGTGCGCGTTCGGCAAGAAGGCGAAAGACCCTACCGCTTACGCTTTTTCGCTGGAAGAAATTTGGGAGCGGGCGGGGCGCGGGCACGCCGAGGGCGTTACCGAGTTTCACATCGTCGGCGGGTTGCATCCGGAGTTGTCGCTAGATTGGTATTGCGAGATGTTGCGCGGATTGAAGCAGCGCTATCCGCAAGTGCATTTGAAGGCGTTCACGATGGTGGAGATCGGGTACTTCGCGCAAGGTGCAAGATCAGCCATCGCGAAGTGCTGGAGCGGCTGCGAGACTGCCGGGCTCGATTCGATGCCGGGGGGCGGCGCGGAGATTTTCGCGGAGCGCGTGCGGCGGGTGATTTGCGATCACAAGTTGTCGGGCGAGCAATGGATCGACGTGGCGCGGATCGCTCACAAGATGGGGCTGCATTCGAACTGCACCATGCTCTACGGGCATATCGAGACCGAAGAGGATCGCCTGGACCATTTGCTGAAGCTGCGCGGGCTGCAGGACGAGACCGAGGGTTTCCAGACATTTATCCCGCTGGCGTTTCATCCGGCCAACACCGATCTGGAGCACATCGGCACGACCACGGGCTTTAACGACCTGCGCGAGATCGCGGTGTCGCGGCTGATGCTGGACAACATTCCGCACATCAAGGCTTATTGGGTGATGATGACTCCGCAGATCGCGCAGATTGCGCTGCGCTTTGGCGCGGACGATCTGGATGGCACGGTCGTCGAGGAGAAAATTTATCGGGACGCGGGCGGGGCCACTAGCGGCAGCTTGCGGCGCGGTGAATTGCTGCGGCTGATTCGCGAAGCCGGGCGTGAGCCGCTGGAGCGCGACACTTTGTATCATCCGGTGGAGCGTAAAGAATCCGAGAACGTCTTTACGGTGCTGGTGTAAAGCGGGCTGGAGCGTGAGCCGGCAGAGTCGAATCGGCTGGCTGATTGCGGGGCTCTACGCGGTCGTATTTTTTGATTTACGCCGTGACGTGGGCTTTCACTTGGGATGAAAGCTATCATCTGCTGGCGTCGCAATTGATGGCTGGCGGCAAACTTCCTTACCTTGATTTTTGTTTTCCGCAGACTCCGCTGAACGCTTATTGGAATGCGGGATGGATGCGGCTGCTGGGTTTCTACTGGCGGGTGCCGCATGCTTTCGCGGCGTTGTTCACGATCGGGGCGGCGGGGCTGACGGCGCGATTCGTGCTGCTGCGTTTTCCGGTGGCGAGCTGGCGAGGGGCGGTGGCGCTGAGCGCTCTGCTGCTGACGGGCTTGAACGCGATGGTGTTCATCTTCGGGCCGCTGCAGGCTTACGGAATCAGTTTATTCATGTTGGTGGCCGCGTTCCGGGTGGCGGTTCGCGACGTGGATCGCAAGGGATTGCTGGGGGCCGCGGCGGTTGGAATTTTGGCGGGGACTGCGGCGGCTTCTACGCTGTTGTCGGCTGCGGCGGCGCCGGTGTTGATCTTGTGGATGCTGTACTACAATCGCGCGGGCAGCCGTTGGGGTAAGCTGTGCGGTTTTGCGATTGGGGCGGCGGTCCCGTTTACTCCGGTGGCGTGGTTGGCGTCGAAGGGACCACGGCAGACGTGGTTCAATCTGGTTCAGTATCATACGACCTTTCGCAAGTTGTATTGGCCCGAGACTACGCGGCATGACTTGGAAGTTTTGACGTCGTGGATCGACTCGGGGCAGGCGCTGATGTTGGGCTTGTTGGCGGTCGCGGGATTGGTGTACATTGCGCGGCGGAGCCAGTGGCCGGCGGCGCTGAAGGCGGAATTTTACTTGTGTGCGTGGCTGGCGGTGGCGCTGTCGGCGGAAGTGGGGCGCGCGCATCCGACGTTCCAGCGATACTTTGTGCTGGCGGTTCCCTTCCTCGCGATCCTGGCTACGGTGGGACTGTACGCGATCGCGTCGCGGGTGCTGGAACCGGATAAGCCACGATGGGCGGTGGTGGCGATGGGTGTCGTGATGGTGTTGGGGTTGGGCAAGGCGCTTTACGACCGGGACCAGGTGTCGGACCACTGGAATAGCTACGAGCGGGTGGCGAAAAAGATCGATGAGGTCACGCCGCGTGATGCGTTGTTGTTTGCCGATGAGCCGATTTATTTTCTGACGCGGCGCGTGCCGCCGCCGGGGTTGGAGCTGAGCAATTCTCACAAGGTCGACCTGGGCGCGCAAGAGAATGCATTGCTGCATATTCTTACGGAGGCCGACGTGAAGCGCGAGGTGGAGTCGGGAATGTTCGCGACCGCGTATAGTTGCGACGACGACGATATTAACGACTACGGGCTAGCGAATCTTTACCGGCAGCGGGTGGATATGGAGAATTGTTCGATCTTTTGGGATCGCAGGAAATAACGGCGCCGCTGGTCGATCAAGAACATAAGCGTAGAATCGCCTGGGACTTCAACTGCGAGATCCGAGATTCGCTCAAACCCAGGATTTCGGCGATCTCGCGGGATTGCATTTCTTCGTAGCAATGCAGATGCAGGATACGCCTTTCGATAGGGGGCAGATTTGAGATCGCGACATTGAGCAATACGCGCAACTCGTCACTTTCCACCTTGCAGGAAATCGTCGATCTTCGGGTTTCCAGGCTTTCGAGATTCAATCCGGTCAGCGCGGCTAACCAATCATGGTACTCACCCAATGTCAGGCCCAATTCGCCGGCGATTTCGTCTTCCTCGGGCGCGCGGCCCAAGTGCTGCTGCACTGTATAGATGGCCTTCTTGATCTGGTTGGCCCGTTTTCGCGACTGCCGAGGCGCCCAGTCGAGGCTGCGCAAACTGTCTAACATCGCGCCACGGATCTTGTGCTCGGCGTAGGTGGTGAGCCGCACGTTTTGCCGGCCGTCAAAGCGGTCGATCGCCGCGATCAATCCGATCACACCAGTCGAGATCAGATCTTCGATGCTTACGCTTTCCGGAAGGCGTTGGCGCAAGCGTCGCGCGATGTGCCGCACCTGCGGGACGTGGGCGAGAATAAGCTGCTCGCGCTCCTCGGCCGAGAGCGCGGTGTCCGGGAAAGGAGCATTCGAGACGGGATAGCGGGTGACTGAAGCTAGGGCGCTCATGGGTTATCTCCTGTGTTCTGCTGTATGAGAGACATTAGTTAATGGCCACCGTTACTTCGTTGCTCTCAATAACTGTCCCATCGGGGAGAACGACCTGGATATAGAGGGGAATCGCGGGCCCGGTGGGAACGCCTCGGGGCAGCACAATGTTGAGCTGGGACAACCCGACAGCGCCCGGAGCAAGTCCGGCAAACGCGGGATCGATTTCAATGCCGCCCAGCATGACGCGAATTTGGTGGTTGAGGAGAATAGGTGCTCCGCTGGGCACCCGTGTTCCCACTGGAACGTTGCCGCGAAAGTCACCCAGACCGTTAGCGTAGATCGTGAGAGTCTCGCCGGCCTGGATAGACTGAGCGACCACAGCCTGGTTGTCGAGCTTTGTTAACTCACTGGACGGCCCTAGCAAAATCACTCCCCGATTGGTGGAGCCGTACATGAACAGTTCCGGCGCGGCGGGCTTCATGAGGCTGGCGGCAGAAGGTATAGAGAGACCGCTTGCCGCTTGCAAATTAATTTGCAAGGGCGTGCCGGAAGGCAGCAGGGGACACTGAAAGCGGACTTGGGAATCCGAAGCAAACAACAGAGGGGCGGGAATACCGTTGACGTTCACCTGCAGATCCGCGAGTTGAGTGGGCAGCGGGAAGGCGGTTGGCGTCTGCGGAGTCTGCGTGGTCAGGTTGGCGCCGGTGAGCAGCGCGAGTCCGCCGGGGCTGCAGGCATTGGTCACTGCATTGCCCGCGAGATCGTCCAGGGCCAGCGCGCCGCCCGAACTCTGGACAGGCGCCGCCTGGACGGTGCTTCCTACTGCTGCCGTGGTCACGGCAGACTTCACTATCGCTAGACCGGTTGTTTGCGAAGTGCCGGAGGGCGCCGCCAGGATCTCCGCGATCGCGAGGTTGTAGGGGTCCGTTGTGGGCGCCGAATCGCCGATGGTCACACTGCTACCGCTGAGAGGAGTTGCGCTGCTCAGCATCTGAACCCAATAAGTATTGCCGGCCGGATCCAGATACTGGTGCACCAGCGTCTGGCCCGATAGCGGCGTTCGCGAGGTGGCAGTTTTCGGATCATCGCCCACTCCAACGACCCAAGAGTTGTTGCGAGTCGTAACCAAACTTGCCGTGGGTGCTCCGGTCGATCGCGGTCCGGCTCCCGGTTGCACCGATCGCACCCGAACCGCTGGTGCCCGTCGTATCGACACCGGTAAAGGTCATCACGGTCAAGGAGGAGGTGACGCTTAGCGATAGCGCAACGCGCACGGAAGCGCTATTCAAAGGAGTTGGGGAAAAAGCGCGCCAGATTTCAGCGGTGCCTTTCTGCGTGGGGGTCCCGACGACCTTAACCCAGGCCAGCCCGCCGCCTGAAACGCTCTTCACCGAGGCTTTTCCAAATCGATAGTCGGTTGCGATAAAGGCCAGCAGCAATTCGTTGCTGGCCGCGGTCGAAAATGTGGGCGAAGTTACGGTGGAACTCGCGGTTCCTTGATCGCTCCGAACCTGGGAGTCAAGCGTGATGGTACCTGTCGTCGAAATTTGAGCGGCCGTGAAGTTATTCGCCGTAAGATTCGCGCCATTGACGGTGACGGACAGAGTGGCGGGGCTGAAGGTGTAGCCGCTCTTGCTGGGCGTCAAAGTATAAGCGCCGTTGGCGAGGCCGCTGAAGGTATAGTTCCCGGAGGCGTCGGCGATGGCTGTCGCTCCGCCGGTCAGGGTTACGGTCGCTCCGCTACCGAATGAGGAAGGAGAGACGGTGCCCGAGATGGTCCACAGCCCTGGCGTGAGGGCTAACGAGAAAGTTTTCGAGACGCCACCGGCGCTCGCCGTCAGAACGGCGGTCTGGGCTGTCGTTACTGCTGCGGCGGTGGCTGTGAAACCAACGCTCGACGCCGCTGCCGGCACCGTCACGGTGGCGGGAACGCTCACGCTGGTATTTCCGCTGGCGAGCGTAACGGAGAATCCGCCAGCCGGTGCGGCGGCGCTGAGCGTTACCGTACAAGCGGCGACTCCCGGGGGGGCGATGCTAGCCGGGGTGCATGATAATCCGCTCAGGACCGGAGTCGAATTTGCAATGGCCGTGAAACTGGTTGCAGTAAGATTCGCTCCATTGACGGTGACGGACAGAGTGGCGGGGCTGAAAGTGTAGCCGGCCTTGCTGGGAGTCAGAGTATAAGCGCCGTTGGGGAGGCCGCTGAAAGTGTAATTCCCGGAGGCGTTGGCGATTGCCGTCGCTCCGCCAGTGAGCGTTACGGTCGCGCCGCTACCGAAAGTGGAAGGCGTGATGGCGCCGGAGATACTCCACAGCGCAGGCGTTACGGCTAACGAGAAAGTTTTTGAGACTCCACCGGCAGCCGCGGTCAGCACGGCTGTCTGGGCTGTCGACACCGCCACGGCGGTCGCTGTAAAAGCGACGCTCGACGCGGCCGCGGGGACCGTTACCGTTGCGGGAACGCTCACGCTGGTATTTGCGCTGGAGAGCGTGACCGGGAATCCGCCGGCTGCCGCCGCAGTGCTTAGCGTTACGCTACAAGCCGCGACTCCTGGCGAGGCAATGCTGGCGGGGGCACAAGATAATCCGCTCAAGGCCGGCCCTACAACCTGACTCACCGAGATTGTCCCTCCCGTTCCGGAGGACGAAAGTTGTTGGCCGGCTCCCGATGTCACGACTACCTGTGTAACTTGGATGGGCGTCGAAGAGGCCACGGCACTTGACGAGATATTGAAGGTGGCGACGGCTACGACGCCATTGCTGATATTGCTTTGACTATCTGAGAACAGAACACAGGTGGTGCTCCCGGTGATGCTCGAACAGGTGACACTCTTGCCCGCCGCCGTTGCGGCGGAACCTGCCACTACACTTACGCTCGCGACAACCGAGGATGAATAGCTCATGGTCCACTCCACGGCCGAGGGGGTTGCCCCTCCCGAACTAGTGAGCGAAACATTCAAACTTACGGCGCCGCCGGCTACGGCGCTCCCGGAGCTCAAAGAGATCGCGGCCGTCTGTGCCAGAAGAGGACTGGCAGCTAACCCTGCCAGCACGCAGGCGAATCGTAGTACTTTGCTTAGCGATTTGAAGGAAGCATATGAGAAGTTCATGAAATCCTTTTGGCCCCGGTTCAACAACAAACGCCGCCGGATGACCGGTTAAAACGTATGAATACGGACTTGGTCTAACTAAAAACTGCGAACACACCTGCACCGTTCGCGTTGTGACACGCGCGCAATGCGAGCTTCAGGAGTGGAGTACTTTTCCACTCGCGAGTTCTTAGGGGGTTACAACAAGGTAGACTGGAGGAGTAGTAGAGATACCAACTTACCTTGGTGTCCAAGAGGCGGTTCCCGCCCAAAACGGGGACCGCCTCTTTTTAACGAACACGACTACTTCAAAGATCAAGATCACTAGCGCCCTCGCCAAACAGACTACGGGCACACTTGCTAACGCGAGGGCAAACTAACCCAAAATTTCGGAAACGTAGAACAAGATTGCGTGCACCGCGAGTGCCATTCTGGATGTGGTTCCATTTGGGGACGGTAAGTCAAAGACCTTCTTATTGTTTGACCGGCCGGGGTCGGTTGTTTCTTGGGCTCTAGACCCTTTCGTATCACCGCAATGTTTACCGAAGACAAGACGGATAGGCCTTATGCACCGTATTTAATTCCTTGTCCTCGAACTTGATTCTCTGCGGGCGAGGCGTGCAATGTTTGCCACGCAAGAAATAGCATTAGCGGCGACCTCACAGGGTCAGATGACCATATGGCGTCGAATCACACAGACCGGAGTTGCTTTGCGCACTAGCAGTTAGAGCGCAAGCAGGAACTATTTTGCGATAACCCTGCGGCCTTCGATGCGATACCTCCCGGAGAGCGCCAGTGCAATGGCCTCGCTATAGATGCGGTGTTCTTCTTTTAGGATGCGTGCGGCCAGGGAATCTTCGGTGTCGTCATCGAAGACGGGAACGGCGGCCTGCTTGATGATGGGGCCGGAGTCGAGGCCTTCGTCGACGAAGTGCACGGTGCAGCCGGATATTTTTGCGCCGTGGGCTAGGGTGTCGCGGTGGGCGTGTAAGCCGGGGAAGGACGGCAGCAGCGATGGGTGGATGTTCAGGATGCGCTGGGGGTAGCGGCGGATGAAGGATGGGCTTAGCAGGCGCATGTAGCCGGCCAGGCATATGAGATCGACCTTCGCTTGATCGAGCGCGGCGGCTAGTTGAGCGTCGTAGGTCTCGCGGTCTATGCCGCGCGAGGGCAGCACTACGGCATTCAATCCACGTTTGCGGGCGATCGCGATGCCTTGGGCTTCGGGGCGGTTGGAGATTACTACGGAGATCTGGGCGTTCAGGCGGTTCGCGTCGATGGCCTCGGCTATGGCTTCGAAGTTCGAGCCGCGGCCGGAGATTAGGATGCCTAGGCGCTTCACTCGTAGATGACCCGTTCGGCACGTGCCGGGATTACTGCGCCGATAGGGAACCACTCTTCCTTCATCTTGTCTAGAATCTTGCCGGCTTCGGCTAGTTTGCGCGGGGACACTACGAAGATCATGCCGATGCCCAGGTTGAAGGTGCGGCGCCAGTCCTGCTCGGGGATGCGGCCGATTTTTCGGAGCAGCTCGAAGATGGGGAGCACGGGCCAGGTGCCTAGGTCGATGCGCACTCCGAGACCTTTCGGGAGGATGCGCGGAGTGTTGTCGGTGATGCCGCCGCCGGTGATGTGGGCGGCTCCTTTGAGAATGCCGGCGTCGTCAAGTGCGCGCAGGGGTTTTAGATAACTCCGATGGAGTTTTAGGAATTCGTCGGCGATGGTGCTTTCTAGATCGTTGAGGCGCGTGGAGGGGCCGTGGCCGGCTACGTCGAACAGGAGTTTGCGGGCGAGCGAATAGCCGTTGGTGTGGAGGCCGGTGGAGGGCAGGCCGATGAGCACGTCGCCGGTGCGGATCTTTGCTCCGGTTAGGAGGCGCTTGCGTTCTACGGCTCCTACGATGAAGCCGGCGAGATCGTATTCGCCGGGGGCGTAGAAGCCGGGCATTTCGGCGGTCTCGCCGCCGATTAATGCGCAGCCGTTGGCCTTGCAGCCGCGGGCGATGCCGGAGATCACTTCGGCCGCTACGCGCGATTCCAGCTTGCCGACGGCGAAATAATCCATGAAGAAGAGCGGCGTCGCGCCTTGCACGGCGATGTCGTTGACGCAGTGGTTGACCAGGTCTTCGCCGATGGTGGAGTGGCGTCCGGTTAAGAATGCCAGCTTGAGTTTGGTGCCGACGCCGTCGGCGGAAGACACGAGGACGGGCTCGCGGTAGCCCTTCAGCAGGAAGCCGCCGCCGAAGCTGCCGATGTCGGTGAGGACACCGCTGGTGAAGGTTTTGCGGGCCAGGGCGCGGATGGAGTCGACTGCGCGGTCGGCCTCGTCGATACTGACGCCTGCGTCCTTGTAGCTGATGCCGCGTTTTTTTAGAGCCATGAATTCTCTATGTTACGCGACGGGTGCGGCGGCTGTACACTAATAGCGATGAGCCGCGTCAAAAAGGGCATGTTTGCCGTCCGGCTGTTTCTCATCGGCGCGCTGGCTGCTGGCCTTATCGCGCAGATTCAGTTCCCTGGTTCCGGGGGGCCCTTCCCGGGTGGCGGCGGCGGTCCTATCGGTGGCGGCGGGCGGCGCGGGAAGAACACGGACTCGACGCCGGGCAAAGGCAAGAAAGACAACGCGCCGGTGATCACTACTACCACTGGCATTCTGCGCGCGGTGGCGGGCAATCAGTTTGTGATTGAAGCCGACGATCACCGCATCATTACTTATAAAACCGGCGACAAGATGACGGTCCTGCGGGACGCGAAGCCGGTGGAGTTGACGAGCTTCGCCACGGCGGATCACATTTCCGTGGATTCGACTGCCGACGATATGGGATTTTTCACAGCCACCGGCGTAACGTTCAACAAGCCGGGGACGGCGGGCGAACGGGAGTTGGCGGCGCGCACTTGGGATCTGCCGAATCTGGGCGCCAGCAGCGCGAAGCCGGCGGCGGCGAAGCGCGGGGACGACGATGACGACCGGCCTACGTTGCGCCGCAGCAAGGATGACGACGCTGCTCCGCAGCAGAAAGCCGCTGCGACTCCGGCGCCAGTTGCTGTCGTGCCCGAGCCAGAACCGCTCCCGACCACTTTGATTCGGCCCAACGATCCTCCTCCGGATGCGGATGACCCGGGACGTCCGCAAGTGCGCCGGGGTAAACCGGCGCCGCGCGTGCAGGCGAGCAATACGGAGCCGGAGCCGGTCTCTGCAACTCCTGCGCGTGCGGCGGAGGCGTCCAGAGAACCGATACAGGCATACATCCCGGTCGAGGAAGATCCCATCATCGTCAAGGCCAAGGCGGCTGCGGCGGAGTATGCCGGTTCCCTGCCCAATTTTTTCTGCCGGCAGGTGACCACGCGGTATGACAGTGACCGTCCCAAGGATGGCTGGCAGGCGCACGACACCATCACCGCCGATCTGGCTTACGAAAATGGCCACGAGAACTACACCAACGTCAAGGTCGGCAACAAGGCTGCAAAATCGATGGAGGACGTGGGCGGGAATTGGTCGACGGGCGAGTTTGCGTCGATGCTGGACGAAATTTTCGATCCTGGCTCGGCGGCAACGTTCCGCAAGACCGGTCAGGACACCATCAACGGACACAGCGCGGTCACCTTCAAATTCGAAATCACTCGCGAGCGCTCGGGATGGCGAATCAGCGATGGCGGGCAGTTGTATTATCCGGCGATGCGCGGAACCATTTGGATCGATCGCGAGACTTCGCGGGTGCTGCGGCTGGAAAAAGAATCGCGCAACATGCCGCTGTTGTTCCCGCTGGTGAAGGTGGAGGTGGCGGTGGATTACGATTTCGTGCGGCTTTCCACGCCGCAGCCGTTTCTGCTGCCCATCACATCGGAAGTACTGAGCTGCGAAACGGGGTCTTCGCATTGCACGCGGAATCGTATTGAATTCCGCAACTACCGGAAGTTTGGGGCGGAGTCGGGGATTACTTTCGACGAGAAGCAGTAGGGCGCCGCATGCTGCGCATGGCGGTTCTGTGTTAACTGCACTGTGGACGCTAGTGAGGGGGCAGACGTAAGCGGGTGCACGGAACTCTGAGCGTAGCGAGGGGCGCACTATACTCTGCAACCTCGTTCTCCTGAGCCGCGTCGAAGACACTGTTATACTCAAAAGTTCGACCCCGTGCGGTTATGCCGGCGAGGTACTTGCATCCCATGAATAAAGCCCATGAATAAAGCATTGATTCTTATGTCCGCTCTTATCGCCGCCGCACTGCCCGGATGGGCGGCGCTGGGCGGTTCGGTGGAGACGGTGGCTAGCGATCAGGTCCGCATGCAGGCCAAGCGCGCGATTACGCAGATGCGGGAGTACAACATCCATCTGATCACCCGCGATGACGGCACTCTGATCAAAGAATACGTCACGCCCGCGGGCAAGGTATTTGGAGTTTCCTGGAGCGGTCCCACCATTCCGGATTTGACGCAATTGCTGGGAGCGTACAGCGCGGAATTTCAAACTTCGGTACGGGCGCAGCCCGGGCGGCGGAAGGCCGGCGTGGTCCATAACACGGATTTGGTGGTGGAAAGCACCGGACACATGCGGGCTTTTTATGGGCGCGCTTATGTGAACTCGATGCTGCCTAGCGGTGTGACGGCGGAGACCGTGAAATGAGGCGCGCCAGTCTGGCGGCCGCTCCGGCCGCGCTGGTGATGGCCTTGGCGGGATGCGGGGGCGGCAGCGCGCCGGTGGCCACGACGCCTGCGCCGGTGAATAACACTCAGCAAGTCGTGGTGGATTTAGGCCCCAATTTGAATGGCCAGACGGTCGGCGCCGACAACAGTCTGTACACCAACGTGCAGATCTGTCTACCGGGGACCGCCACCTGCCAGACCATCGATCATGTGCTGGTGGACACCGGCAGTTCGGGTCTGCGGATCCTGTCGACGGCGGTAGGTTTGAGTCTGTCGTATATGACAGACGCGAGCAACAACGGGATCGGCAACTGTATTCAATTTCCGGACACCAGTTTTCAGTGGGGGCCGATGGCCAAAGTGGACGTGCATCTAGCGGCGGAACTGGCTTCTTCGGTGCCCATTCAAATCGTGTCGCCGACGAATTTCGTGGGACCGCCGGCGGCTTGCAGCGCGGGCGGCGTGGCGGCGAACACGGTATCGAGCTTAGGCGCCAATGGGATTTTGGGCGTGGGGTTGTTCCGGCAGGATTGCGGTGCGGCGTGCGCGTCGTCGTCGCCTCCCAACGTGTACTTCAGTTGCCCGGCAGCGGGATGCACGCCGACCACCGTGGCGCTGACTGCGCAGTTGCAGAATCCGGTGTGGATGTTCGCCGCCGATAACAATGGGCTGTTCATCACACTTCCCTCGGTTGGGGCCACCGGGGCGACGACAGTGGTGGGCACCATCGGCTTTGGGATCGGCACGCAAACCGACAACGCGCTGGGCAGCGCGCTGGCGCAGGCCGCCACGGCCAAGGGGACCTTCACCACCACCTTCGGCGGCGTCGCGTATACCAACAGCTCTATCGACAGCGCTCTGGGGGCGTATTATTTTCTGGATTCCGCCCTAACCGGACTACCCAATTGCGCCAATGGCGATGCCGCGGGCTATTATTGCGCGCCTTCTCCGGTGACGGTGACGGCGATGACCAGCGGGCCGAATCCCAGCAGCTCCGGGACGATCGTTTCGCAGAATCTCTCGTTCTCGGTGTGGAACGCGCTGACGCTGATCGATTCCGGCAATCCGGCGTTGAGCAATATTGCGGGACCCAATCCGGGGGCTTTCTCCTGGGGGCTGCCGTTCTTCTACGGGCGCACGGTGTTCATCGGGATCGAGGGGCAGACGACGCCCGCCGGTAACGGGCCTTATTGGGCTTATTGACAAGGCCGCAACCGTCTTTGGCCGGTGCGCGTCGATACACTGTTATACTCAGAACTTCGGCCTCGTTGGTTGTCTTAAACTAATCATCTCGCATGTGGAAATCCTACTTATTTGCAGTGGCTGCCGCCGCAGTCCTGTCCGCACCCTGTTGGGGCGGCGACTTCTTGACGGGCCAAGCGGCGCGCGCGGTTATCGGCCAACCTTTCTTCAACGCGCAGAACGCGGGCGCGGCGAGCACCACTCCGGCGCCTGCCGGCGGACCGCGGAGGCCGCGCAGGCCGGCCAGTCGGCTGGGCACTCCTATCACGCTGTTGGGAGCCGCTAGCGGACTTGCTTACGTCAACAATACGTTGTTCGTGGTGGACGATAACCACTTGGGCTTTACTCCCAACAACAGCCGGGTATTGATTTACCCGAACATCAATCAGACGATCCCGGAGGCTACGGCCGAGATCCCTCCGCAGAGCGGCCGCTGCCCGGTGTGCGGCGGGACGGCGGCGGTGGTGGTGGGGCAGCCTGACTTTGTAACTACGACGACCACGCCCACGGTGCCGGTGAGCTCCTCGAACTTGCATCTACCGACGGCGGTTGCCTCGGACGGCAAGATTCTGGTGGTGGCCGATACCGCCAACAACCGCGTGCTCATCTGGAAATCGATTCCGACGGTCAACGGCACGCCTGCCGATATTGTTTTAGGGCAGACCAGCTTCACTTCAGTGGCGCTGGTTTCAGTCACTGCCAGCACGTTTCGCGGGCCGCAGGGAGTGTGGATTCAGGGCAGCAAGTTGTTCGTTGCCGACACGCAGAACAACCGCATCCTGATCTGGAATACGATTCCGACGCAGAATAATCAGGCCGCCGATGTGGTTTTGGGACAGCCGGACTTCGTAACCTCGCCGCCTATCAATCAGGTGAATCTTACGCTGCCGGCGACCGCAAACACCATGCTGAGTCCGACGTCGGTGACTTCCGACGGCACGCGGCTCTACGTTACCGACCTGGGGTACAACCGGGTGCTGATCTGGAACACCATCCCCACCACCAACCAACAGCCGGCCAATGTGGAGATCGGGCAAGTGGACATGACGAAATCGATTCCCAACGACACGTCGCACCTATGCGCGTCGAATGGGACCAATAGCGATGGGACCCTCGCCTACCCATCGCGGTGCGCATTCACTCTAAGTTTCCCGCGCTTTGCGTTATCCGACGGCACGCGGTTATTCGTGGCCGACGGCGGCAACGACCGGGTGCTGGTGTACAACAGCATCCCTACGCAGAATGCCGTGAGGGCGGATTTGATTCTGGGCGAGCCGGACGAATTCTCCGCCGTCTTTAGCAGCAACAGCAACGCGACCTTGTCTTCGGCCGACGTCACCCCCACACCTACATCGCTGGCCTGGGACCCGGTGAATCAGAATTTGTACGTGGCGGACGCCACCGATTTCCGCATCCTGGTCTTTTCTCCGGAGCAGGCCACGCTGCCGCTGAATAGTATTGTGAATGCCGCCAGCAAGGCGGTGTATGCGGCGGGTTCAGTGGTGGTGGGCGGCACTATCAGCGCGGGTAACGATGCCACGATTACGATCGGCAATCCCACAGGATCGGGCGCCAACACCATCGATTACAAATATACGGTGGTATCCACGGACGACCTGGAAAAGATAGCGGTGACGTTGACCAAGCTGATTAACGCGGGCAACGGAAATCCTAACGTACTGGCGCTGGAGGATGCCGGCCTGTCGACGATCCACTTGATTTCGCGGCAGCCCGGCTTGGCGGGAAACAATATAACGCTGGCCACCACGCTTTCGACCAATGCCGCCCTGACGCTCACAACCAGCGGGTCGAATTTGAGCGGCGGAGCCAGTGCGGCGATTATTGCGCCGGGCAGCCAGGTGCTGATTCGCGGGACCCAATTGTCGGACAATACCGCTGCGGCGGACCTCAGCCAGAACTCCCTGCCGTTCGCGCTGGGAGGAGTGGAAGTATACTTCGATGGCATCCGGGCGGGTCTATTTTCCGTCAGTCCGACGGAGATCAAGGCGGCTTTCCCGTTCGCGGTGACGGGCACCAACAGCGTAACGGCGTGGCTGAGGATTACGCACGCCGACGGCAGCGTGACGGTGACCACGGCCATTGGCGTTCCGGTGGTGGAACAGGCTCCGGGCATCTACGCGGATGAAACGCCGGGGGCAGCGGAGCCGCGCGCAGCGGTGGCTTTGCACGGTTCGAGTTTCGCGACGGGGACCATCACGGTGGCGGGCACGGCGCAAGTGGGCGACACCGGAACGATCACTATCGGCGATGCCACCTACAGTTACACGGTGGTGACGGACGACACCATTAGCAGCATCGCAAACAATCTGGTGAAGGTGATTAACGCCGATCCGAATTCGCCTGTAGTGGCTAGCGTGGGCGCACAGGGCTTCACTATACGGCTGCAGGCGGTGGTGCCGGGTCCGGATGGCGACGGCGTTACTATCAGCGCAGGCACTTCGACCGTCTCTACCAACACCTCCGGGGTGCAACTGGCGCTGACGGCGACGAACACGGTATTGTGTTGCGCGAGCGTGGCGGGTGCGCCGATCACGGCCGCCAACCCGGCGCTGCCCGGTGAGACCATCAACATCTACGCTACCGGGCTGGGACTGATTTGCTCGAGTCCGGTGATCAGTAATTTCTGTTCGGTGTTTCCCGATCCGGGCCTGTCGGCGCTGGTGGATGGATCGAAGTATCAAGGCCCGCCTGCGAACGCGCCGTTCGCGGACGTTTCGGCGCTGGTGGGCGGCGCCAGTGCTACCGTGGTTTCGGCGCAGTTATTGGTGGGGCAAATCGGCGTGTATCAGGTGCAGGTGGAAATCAATTCGTCGGTGACGCCGGATGCGCTGGCGCAAGCTACGCTGTCGCAGGGGCTGACTACCAGTAACATCGTGACCATTCCGATTGGCATTGCGGCGACGCAATAGGCGCGCGGCGCCGCGCATCACGCGGAAGCTTGGTAGGGTTTGTAGCCGCCATCGCGCATGGCGGTGCGGGCCTTTTCTTCATCTTCTGGCGCGACGTAGAAGAACGCGCCGATGCGTTCGGAGCGGAAGATGATGCCGCCGCTATAGCGGTCGGGCTCGACTAGATAATCCAAGCCGGAATCGGTCAGCAGTTTTTCCAGCGCGAGAGCTTCCTTCAGCTTCTTGGCGACGTAGATCAGGCTGAGCTCCTGATCTTCAAAATAGTCCGGCTCGCGGAGCACTGGCGGGTCTTCAGCCTCCGATGCGGGCGGTGAACGCTTCGAGCGTTCCGGGACTGACTTTATTCAAATGATCGGAGTATTGCTGGGCCACGGTTTCCAGGTTCGCGAGGAAGGTGGGGTCCTTGTAGGCTGCGCGGATTTCGGCGAGCACGGGGCGCAGGCGAATGGCGACCAGTAAACATTCGCGGCAGTTGGAATAGAACAGATCGGGGTTTAAGACGCCGGATGTTACGAAGGAGGCGGCCATGTCCCAATAGGTGGAGACCTGGCGCATGCGGGCGTTGTTTTCAGAGCCGGGGGGGCAGAGCTGCTGGATATCGGCCATGCTTTTGGGTTTGAAATTGGCTACGAACCAGGCGCGGGCTTCGCGCATTTTTTCTTCGCGGCGCATTTCGTAGAGGCGCAGCAGGAGGTTGGCGTCGTCGTAGGTTGCTTGAGTCATGGGTCCTTGTCTGGGGCCGCTCGCTGCGCTCGCGGTTCTGTGCTGGCGACTGCGGAAACCAGGCTGGCTGCACTGAACCGCGACTGTAAGGAGCGGACGCGTTTCTCAACTTCTTCTACACTAGCGTAGCGCAAAGAGTGAGATTTCCGCGCGGCTGCGGGCACAAGCATTACATGCAACCTGCGGCGACAGCGGATGACGCGCTTTATTGGCTGGCGTTGCGCATGACTCCGGGCCTGGGGACGCGCAAGGCGGGGCAGCTTCTGGAGGTATTCCGGACGCCGCAGGCTATTTTTCGCGCTTCGCGGTCGGAGCTGCAGGCGGCGGGGTTGGCGGCTAGTGTCGCGCAGAGTCTGGCTAGCGGGTGTGCGTTTGACGATGCGGCGGAGCAGCAGACGCAGGCGGCGAAGGCGGGGGCGGTGTTAATACCGATTACGGATGCGCGGTATCCGGCGGTGCTGCGGGATATCTTCGATCCTCCGCCGCTGCTGTTTGCGCGGGGGCGGGTGGAACTGCTGGGGACGTTGATGATCGGCGTGGTGGGGACGCGGCGTCCTACGGCTTATGGCGCGGTAGTGGCGACGAAATTGTCGGCGGATCTGGCGGCGGCGGGGATGACGATTGCTAGCGGCATGGCGCGGGGGATCGATACCGCCGCGCATAAGGGAGTGCTGGAGGTGGGCGGGGGGACGATTGCGGTGTTCGGGTGCGGGATCGATCAGATCTATCCGGCGGAGAACCGGAAGCTGGCGGAGCAGATCGCGGCGGCGGGGTTGTTGATCACGGAGTTTCCGATGGGCGCGCCGGCTTATCCGCAGAATTTTCCGATTCGCAATCGCATCATCAGCGGGATGAGCGCGGGGGTGCTGGTGGTGGAGGGGAGCGAATATTCGGGGTCGGCGATTACGGCGAAGCTGGCGGCGGAGCAGAACCGGGAGGTGTTCGCGGTGCCGGGGAACATCACTTCGAAGATGAGTTGGGGGCCGAATTTATTGATCAAGCAGGGGGCGAAACTGGTCCAGGAGTGGAACGATGTGGTGGTGGAATTGAAGGCGGAGGACCGGCGGAGGCTGGTGGATCAGTGCCGCAAGCGGCTGAATTTAAAGGGCGATAATTCAGAAGAAACCAATACGCAAGATCCGGCATCCGTATTGGGCAGTGCGGCTCGTGGTATTTTGAAGCTGCTGCGGCCGGACGTTCCGATGGGGTTGGATAACCTGATAGAGTCGTTAGAAGAGGTGTCTTCCTCGGAAGCGATTGCGGCTTTGTTCGAGTTGGAATTGGGCGGACTGGTGCGGCAGCTTCCGGGCAAGAGCTTATATCCGGGTGTGGATGGACTGACGGCGGGCCAACGTGGACGTTGGCTGCGGGCCGGAGGCCCGCCCTACTTCATGCTAAGATTTCGGTTGTTTCTTATAGGTAAGCTAGGGCTGCCTTGAAGGTGGTCGGTTAAGGAAGGTTTCGGCATTTATATGGCAAAGAATCTCGTCATCGTTGAATCTCCGGCGAAGGCGAAAACGATTGGGAAGTACCTGGGCAAGAATTACACGGTGAAGGCCTCGCTGGGGCACGTGAAGGATCTGCCGAAGAAGAATTTGTCGGTGGACGTCGAACACGACTTCAAGCCGGTTTACGAGGTGATTGAGGGCAAGAAGAAGCTGATCGCGGAGCTGAAGACGGCGGCTAAGGGCGCGGATTCCGTGTTCCTGGCGGCTGACCCGGATCGCGAGGGCGAGGCGATTTGTTTTCACCTGCAGGAGGAGTTGCAGGATCGCAAGAACGGTCCGAAGTTCTTCCGGGTGATGTTTAACGAGATCACTAAGAGCGCTATCCAGAAGGCGTTCGAAAAACCGCTGTCGGTGAATTTGCATCTGGTGGACGCGCAGCAGGCGCGGCGCATTCTGGATCGCCTGGTGGGCTACAAAATTTCACCGCTGCTGTGGGATAAGGTGCGGCGGGGGTTGTCGGCGGGGCGCGTGCAGACGGTGGCGCTGCGGCTGATTGTGGATCGGGAGCGCGAGATCAAGGCGTTCATCAAGAAAGAGTATTGGAGTATTGACGTCAACCTGGGGGCGAAGAAGCCGCCGCAGTTGAGCGCTCACCTGGCGAAGAAGAACGAAGAGAACATCGAGATTTCGAACCAGGCGGAGGCGGATGCGATTGTCGCGACGCTCGATGGGACTTCGTATGTGGTGCGGTCGGTTACGAATCGCGAGAAGAAGCGGAATCCGGTGCCGCCGTTTATTACTTCGACGCTGCAGCAGGAGTCGGCTCGTAAGCTGCGCTTTAGCGTGAAGCGCACGATGATGCTGGCGCAGAAGCTTTACGAAGGCGTGGAACTGGGCAAGGACGAGGGCGCGGTTGGTCTGATCAGCTACATGCGTACGGATTCTACGCGCGTTTCGCAAGATGCGCTGGATGAAGTACGCGGGATGATCGCGGAGCGGTATGGGGCGGATTATCGTCCGGAAAAGCCTAACTTCTATAAGAGCAAGAAAGATGCGCAGGACGCGCACGAAGCGATTCGTCCGACGTCGGCGCTGCGGACTCCGGAGAGCGTGGCTAGTTTTCTGGCGGAAGACGAAGCCAAGTTGTATGCGCTGATCTGGCAGCGGTTTGTGGCGTCGCAGATGACGCCGGCGGTGTTCGATCAGACGACGATTGATGTGGACGCCAAGGGCAAGGATGGGGCGGACTACATTTTCCGCGCTACCGGGAGCGTCGAGAAATTCAACGGGTTCCTGCGGGTATATAAGGAAAGCAAGGACGCTAAGGACGAGAAGACGAGGAAGAGAAGAGCAAGCTGCCGGCGGTGACGCAGGGCGAAGTGCTGAAGTTCAAGGAAATCAAGCCGGAGCAGCATTTCACGGAGCCGCCTCCGCGGTTCACGGAAGCTACGCTGGTGAAGGAACTGGAAGCGGACGGCGTGGGACGGCCTTCTACTTATGCTTCGATCTTGTCGACGATTCAGGATCGCGAGTATGTGAAGAAAGAGGGCGGCAAGTTTACTCCTACCGAGTTGGGGATGGTGGTGACGGATCTGTTGCTCGAGAGCTTCGACGATCTGTTCGATACCACTTACACGGCGCGGATGGAGGCGGAGCTCGACGAGATCGAAGAGGGCAAGCTCGATTGGCGCACGGCCATGAGCGATTTTTACGTGCGCTTCGAGAAGGATCTGGAGCACGCGGCGCTGCACATGACCGACATCAAGCGCATGGAGCGGCCCACCGACTTCGTGTGCGAGAAGTGCGGCAAGCCCATGGTGATCAAGTGGGGCAAGCATGGGAGCTTTATTGCTTGCACGGGGTATCCGGATTGTACGAATACTCGGGAGGTCGCGGAAGAGGGTGCGACGGAGCAGGACGAGGCGGTTTATTGCGATAACTGCGGTCGGCCGATGGTGCTGAAGAAGGGCCGGTTTGGGCAGTTTTTGGCGTGCTCGGGGTATCCCGATTGCAAAACCACGAAGCAACTTGGGGAGGCGCAGAAGCCCAAAGACGTGCCGCTGGATGAGGATTGTCCGCAGTGCGGCGGGAAGCTCGTCAAGAAGTATGGGCGCTTTGGGGAGTTTGTGGCTTGCGGGAATTATCCCAAGTGCAAATACGTTAAGCAGAAGACGATTGGGGTGAAGTGCCCGAACTGCTCTGAGGGCGAGATTATCGAGCGGCGGTCCAAGCGCGGGAAAACTTTCTACGGATGCAACCGTTATCCGGAGTGCGAGTTTGTGGCGTGGGGCAAGCCGATTGCGGAGAAGTGTCCGGATTGCGGCGGCGGGTATCTGATCGAGAAGTTCTTGAAGTCGGGGGCGTTTGCGCAGTGTCCGAATGCGGAGTGTAAGTTTAAGAAGCCGCTGGAGGTGGCGCCGCCGGTTGAGGTTGCGGTTTGAGCCCGCTTGCTGTCGCGCGCGGTTCTGTGACGACGACTGCGGGGGAGTTGCTCCTAGGTGACACGGAACCGCGACCGAAGGAAGCGGGGGGCTGATGGCGGCGGCTACGGCTTCAACCGTTGATTACGGGATCGATGCTCCGCTGGTGGCGCGCGGATGGTTCGGTCGCGCGGGATGGGCGCTCGCCACGGGGGTCGCGTTCTGGTTCATGAACCGGCAGGAGTATCCGGGGCCGGCGGAACGCGTGCTTGCGGTGCTGGCGGTGGTGGCGCTGGTTTGCGCAGGCGTCGCCTGGTTCAAGATTCACTCCAGCAAAGATGGGAAGCTGCGGCTGCGGGAGCAACTGCTGGATCAACTGGCGCTGCAAGGTAACGAAAAAGTTCTGGATGTGGGCTGCGGGCGCGGGCTGCTGGCGATTGGGGCGGCTAAGCGGCTGAAGACCGGCAAGGTGACTGGGATCGACGTGTGGAATCCGCAGGAGCTGTCGGGGAATTCGGCGGACGCGGCTAAAGAAAACGCCAAGGCCGAGGGAGTGGCGGACCGGGTGCGCTTTGAAAGTGGCGATGCGCGCAAGTTAGTTTATCCGGAGAACAACTACGATGTCGTGGTTTCGGCTAATGCGCTGCACACTCTGGCTGATGACCGCGAGCGGGGGCAGGCGCTGCGTGAGATGCTGCGCGTGTTGAAACCTGGGGGGCGGCTGCTGGTTTTCGACACGGCGGAGACCGGGTATTACGCACAGGTGCTGCGTGAAAACGGCGCGAAAGATGTGACGTTATCGCCCTGGACTTTCCTGTGGTGCCGGCTTTCCCGCAGTGTGAGCGCGCGGAAGTGACCGGTGGACGCGGAATGTTAACCTGTTATTAGGGAGTGCTTTCAGGTTGCGCAGGTTGATTCCTTGTGTGTTATTCACCGCCGCTTTGGCGATGGGCTCAACAGCTTCCGCCGAGGATTCGCTGGTGCCTTTGTTCGTCATCGAGCGTAGCGTGAACGGCAACGTGGTCCATTACGACGCCAAGCTTAAGGACGGCAAACTGGACCCGCAGCAACCGGTGGTGGCTTACTGGGTGTTGGGCGAGACCGGGAAACGCCAGGAGCTGAACGTACTCGAAAAGCTGAAGGCGTACGGCTTCACCATTCGGCCGGATAAAGAGCCGGAGGCGTTCCGCATGACGCTGATGGCGGACAAGAAAAAAGAGATCCGCGTGTTTCGCATGGGCGCGGCGGTGCGGGCGGAGGCGATGATCGGGGCTTGCGAGGCTTACTTGCAGAAGATCTTCATCGTTTCGAAGAAATCGTTCATGATGAACTTGCCGGAGTACGCTGACATGATCGGCAACGATATGTCGACGGGCGCGGAATGCCATGAGCGGGTTACGCCGAGCGATCGCTAAGGTTGTCGCATGAGAATCCTGAGACAGCTAACGCGTTCCTCCAAGGCTGGCGGTAAACGGCGGTTGCTCTTGTACCTTGAAAATCGGGTTTGGCCGAACCTTCCTCAGGGCGCTTCGCGGAGGTGGACCAAGGCGCAGGAAGAACGCGCGTTGGGCTACGGGAAACACGGTGAGCCGGTGCGGGGCGGCGCTGAATTTCGGTGACTGCCGATGAACTGGGGTTAGAAAAAGCGGCGTAAAGGGGTATGATTTCGGGTAGTGCTCCCAGGTGCTAATGGAACCGAAGCAAGCCCGCAGAAACTACTACTTCGGAATGGAGCGGGTCCGCAAGTTCATTCCAGGAGCAAGAATCTCAGCGGGGCTGCTGGTATTGACCAGCGCTGCGGTTGCCTGCATATATGGGGTTACTCCTCTTGTTTCTGTTAGCTACGCCGTTCGTGATTTGATCCTCCTCATTTGGTTCTGGAACTTTTGTGTGTTCGCATTATGTGGAGGGATGGTCCTTTGGGGGTTGTAGACCGTTACGCCGATCCGCGAAAGAAAGCGGAATTTCAAAGTAGCCCACTACCCGATTATCGGTCCGCTTCCTTCGGTCGCGGTTCTGTGCGAGGCTGGAGGGCGGTACGGCTTACGGTCATTCAGAGGTTTAGGCCGGATACGAGAACAGGGTGCCACGGCCTAGCAGCCACTCGGGGTCGAAGCGGCGCTTGACTTGCTTCATGGCTGCGATTTGATCGGGGGGGTATTGGATTTCCAGCAGGTGGGCTTTGCGTTTTCCCAGGCCGTGTTCGGCGCCTACGGTGCCGCCTAGTTTCACGGCTTCGCGGGCCAGGTCCGGTCATGATTTCTTTGCCGCGTTCGAATTGGTCGCGGGTTTCGGGGAAGCTGTTGACGTGGACGTGGGCGTCGCCGATGTGTCCGTAAATCACGTAGCGGCCGGGGGAATCGGCGTCGAGTACGCGGCGGTAGATGGCCATCATTTCGCGGTTCTTGTCGAGCGGCACGGCGTAGTCGGTGCCGAATTTTACGAAGCCGGTGCGGCGGACGCGGTCGTTGGCTTTCTCGGCCAGGGTGTGGCGGAAGACGCGGAAGCGCTCGCGGTCGGTGGCGGAGGTGGCGAACCAGGAGTCGTTTTCTAGCGCGGTGGTCATGTCGATGTCGGCGTCGCCTTCGATCTCGATCATCAGCGCGGCTTGCTGCGGGGTGTCCATCATTTGGAGCGAGGCGTGATCGATGTATTCGATCATGTTCAGGCCGGGGGTGGGGCGCCAGCGGTCGACGGCTTCGAGTGCGTCTGCTTCGGAGCGGAAGAAGACTACGCCGCCTAGGCGCTCTCCGGGGGCTGGGAGGAATTGCAATTCGGCTTCGGTTACGACTCCTAGGGTGCCTTCGTTGCCGACGATTAGATCGACCCATTCCATGCCGGGGGCTAGCGGGTAGCCGGCGGAGTGTTTGGTGGTGTGCGGCAGGGAAATCGCGGGGACATCGAAATCGATTTTTTCGCCGCGGAGGAAGGTTTGGATGCTGCCGTCCATGAACGCTACGCGCAGGGAGAGTACGTGGCGTCTGGTGGCTCCGTAGCGGAAGCTGCGGGAGCCGCTGGAATTCGCTGCGATGTTGCCGCCGATGGAGGAGGTGTTTTCGGTGGGGTCGGGGGCGTAGAATTGGCCGGAGTTGGCGGCGGCGGACTGGACTTCGCGGAGGAGGACGCCGGGGCCGACTACTGCCCTGCCCTGGCCTACTTCCAGTTTCCGCAGGCGCGTTAGCGAGATCGCCCAGCCGCCGGAGGGTGAGGCGCCTCCGGCTAAACCTGTTAGCGCGCCGCAGACGGTTACCGGGATTTTTTGTTGGGAGGCGCGCTTTAAGATTGCTGCTACTTCGGATTCGGTTTCGGGGGTGAAGAGCTGATCGGCTTGGCCGGGGTAATTCGATGCGTCGGTGATATCCACTGCCTAAACCTCCAGGATCACGGGCATGATCAGGGGGCGGCGGGAGGTTGATTTGCTGATGAAGCGTTTCAGGTCGGCGCGGATCTTTTCTTGCATCACGCCCCAGTCGCCGCGTTCTTCGGCGGTGGAACTTTCGATGGTTTTGAGGACCACTTTGCGGGCGTCGCGCAGAAGATCCGTTCCTTCGTCCATGGACATGAAGCCGCGGCTTACGATTTCGGGGAGGCCTTCGGCTAGCCCCGAGTTTTTGTTCATGGCGATGATGGGGAGGACGAAGCCGTCTTCAGAAAGATGACGGCGGTCACGGATGACCACGTCTTCGACCACGTCGCCGATGGAGCCGGAGTCGATGCAGACGCGGCCTACGGTTACGGGTTCGCCTTTGCGGGCGCCGTTGTTATCGATGACGAGCGTCTGGCCGGATTCCAAAATAAAAGTGTCTTCGAGGCCAAGGTGGCTCAGGTGCTGGGCTAGTTGGGCGTGTTTCGCTAGTTGGCGATACTCGCCGTGGATGGGGACGAAGAAGCGGGGGCGCACCAGATTCAGAACCAGGCGCAACTCTTCGGCGCTGCCGTGGCCGGAGACGTGAATCGGCGGGTTCATGTTGCCGTAGATCACGTCGGCGCCGCGTTTGGCGATGTGGTTCATCATGCGGTAGATGCCTTTTTCGTTGCCGGGGATGATGCGGGAGCTTAGGGCTACGGTGTCGCCGGGTTCCAGAGAGAGTGACTTGTGATTGTCGACGGCTACGCGGGAGAGCGCGGACATGGGCTCGCCTTGAGTGCCAGAGGCCACCGCTACCAGCTTGCTGGGCGCGGTCTGCATGATGTCTTGGGGGCGCAGCAGGATGCCGTTGGGGATGGTGAGCAGTCCGAGGTCGTGGGCGATCTCGGTGGTGTTGTTCATGCTGCGGCCTAGAAATGCCACTTTGCGGCCGTACTCGTTGCGCGAGATCGAGAATTTGCTGGAGGCGGTGGATCGAAGAGCTGAAGCAGGAGATCACCAGGCGGCGGGGGGAGCGCACGAACAGGTCTTCGAGGCGCGGGCCGACGGCGCGTTCGCTTTCGGTGTAGCCGGGGCGGTCGACGTTGGTGGAATCGGACATCAGCAGCAGCACGCCGCGTTTGCCGTATTCGGCCAGGGTGTGGAGATCGAAGAGTTCGTTGTCGGTGGGCGTGGGGTCGACTTTGTAATCGCCGGTGTGGATGATGACGCCTAGCGGGGTGGTGATGGCGAGCAGAACGCAGCTCACGATGGAGTGGGTGACGTGGATGAATTCGATGGAGAACGGTCCGAGGACGAGTTTGCCGCCGGGTTTCACTTTGTGGAGTTTCGCTGAATCGAGCATCTGGTGCTCTTCGAGGCGTCGTTCAACCAGGGCTAAGGTGAAGGCGGTCCCGTAGACCGGGATGTTCATTTGGGCGAGCAGGAAGGGGATGCCGCCGATGTGGTCTTCGTGGCCGTGGGTGAGGACCAGGCCGCGGACGTGTTCGCGATTTTGCTCGAGGTAGGTGAAGTCGGGGGTGACGATGTCGACGCCCAGGAGTTCGGCGTCGGGGAACATCATGCCGGCGTCGAGCACGATGATGTCGTCGCCATAGCGGACGGCCATGCAGTTCATGCCGAACTCGCCGAGGCCTCCGAGCGGGATGATCTGTAGTTTTTTATCGGCCATGTGTGAAATTCAAGGGTAGCAAGTTGGGGGTTGGGGCGCGGTGTGGAGCGGCGCGCGGAACTAATGGTGAGCATTGGGCTTCGAGGCGGGTGAGCCAGCTGTCGAGCTTGGTCCAGTTCGAAGGCTGGCGAAGCGCATTTCCAGAGCCGAAAAACGAGAACGCAGATCGGTTATGCTGCGCGTTGTTTATGAGGATTCCGATGATCACGGTTATGATCGTTGGCACGTTGGTAAGCGCCAGGACGAGCATTTGATTCTTATCCACTGACTTCAGTATAGCGATTGGGCGTTGTTACCATGGAAAGTGCGGGCGCGTAGCTCAGGTGGATAGAGCATCAGCCTTCTAAGCTGAGGGTCGCTGGTTCGAGTCCAGCCGCGCCTACCAATTTTCAACGATTTAGGCGCTTCGTTTTTTTCTGGTGCCCACCACCACACACCAAGCCTGTTTGCAACGGCGTTTCAGCCTCCCCTTATGGACCACTTCTTCCGGCGTTCGACCCTCACTCCAACGCTTGTACAGCGCATGTCGTCCACACGCCGATCAGCCTACGCAAGCAACTGAGCTTGCACTCTAAGCCTTTTTCCAACCAGTTTTGAAGCCCAGAGTCCTATTTGCAACATGCGGCGGATGCCATGCAATACCAAACTGCTCACTTACGTTCGGCAGCTTACGGTTCTGACGCTGTTTCTTTGGTGCGGATACTTCGGTCGTTACGATGCAGCGATTCTCCGCATCGGCCATTCCGTAAGCAACTAAGAACGGATCTCGGCCAATCACCTCTAACTCCGTGTCAGTTACCTTGGGGCCGTAGCCATTTTCGATCACAAGGCTAACGTGGTCGCCGTCCACTTTCTCATCCAGAAGGAGAGCCTTCTCGATTGCAGATTGCGTAATCCACTTTAGCAAGCGATCATCCTTCGCCTTCGATGACTCCTTGCCAGCCAGGATCTCGCTCATGATCTCAACCGGGATTTTGACTTTACCCTTCTCAGCCTGGTCTTGAATCCAGTCCCAATACTCCGGCACCTGATCGATTGCATAGTACGTGCTGTTCAACGTGATCAACACGTTCGCATCGAGGAGATAGAGCACTTTTTAGCGCGGACCTCGATTCGCTGAAGCTGACAACAGATTCTCAACGTTCCTCGGTTTCACTCCAAGAACACGGCTTGCCTTCGTATAGGTAGTGCTGCCGTCATTAAGCGCGCGGCGCATGAGCCTCAATAAAGCCGACCCAACACGATGGCGCTTGACGATGTAGTAGTTCGCGCCACCTTCCGATTCTTTATTTTTCGCCGATTGTTGCGCCTTGAACGCAAGAAATCGTTCATGGAAGACATGCCTGACTTCTGCCCATGTCCGGTGCGCGATTTTTCCATTACGGTAAAGTTTATACGCGACCATCTGACGGCTCACCCGCCATTGTGGCGCGTAGGTATCGATCATTTCGACCGTTCGATCACGCGAAAGTGCGCCCGAGAACACATTCAGGTCAGCCGACGGTAACAGAACTTCTCCGGCGACATCATTGCAGTATTGTTCTATACCGGCTGTCGTGTCTTCACCGCTCACGCCTGTTGTGCCGAGCCATAGGTGCACCACTTCATGCAAGGCGGTGAACGACCACGCGGCTCGCGCGTCCTGATCATTTATTACTATCATCGGCGCCAGCTTGTCAGCTATTGCGAACCCGCGGAAGATTTCAACAGGAATGTTTGTGTGGTAGCTGCCGAGATTACCGATCAGCAGAACGAACACTCCGCTTGCCTCAAGTGTCCTTCGAACGTAATCAAAGGCTTCATCCGCCGATTTCTCTCTTCTAAATTCATCCAGTCTGAAGCCGAGGCGTTCGGTGATGCGTGGAGCTAACGTTGCCGCGGCCACATCCATAGTTACCGAAGCGACAAAGTCAATTGGCGGCGATTCTTCGTCCTCTAGCACCGAATGGACGAGTTCCTGTCGTGCTTTGATATCGCGTATCAGCGCATCAAGTTCTGGATTTTGAAGTTTCTCGCCAGGGAGCGTTCTGAAATCCTGCCCGCGATCTCCGGGAATCGGACGCTCCTTCATATAGAAGGTTACGAGCGGGCGACGATAGGCTTTCGCCATCTTCTCCAGCAGTGGCGCTGCTGGTTCTTTTTCCCCACTCTCAAACTTTGCCAGCCGCTCCGGCGCCGATTTCCCAGTCAATCCAACCGCGCGCGCAGCGTCCTCCACCGACAGCCCCGCCGTCTCTCTCGCCCATCGCAGAATCTCTGGCCGAATTGCCACTGGAAATCCAATCTACCTTATTTGACGGTATCGAACCACGTACCGGCTCACTTTCCCGGTGAGGGGAAGACGGGCGAGCATCTTATTTTACCGCCTGCGAGCGTGCCCGCCAGCGGCGACCACGCGGCCACTCTTGCGCTGGAACCGTGAACACCGGCCTGCACACCGTTCGCTCAATTACCAAAATTCGGTCTCGCAAGTTCTGTGTTCTCAATAGCCGCTGGTTCGAGTCCAGCCGCGCCTACCACCAGTTTTCTCATGGTATCTTCAGTCGTCGTCATATTAGAAAGCCCACCTTCGTTTATTGGTTGTGTCGACGAGTGTCAGCCTGGGGGGAAAATACAGGTTAGCAATTTTTCCCGGCGAATTTGTCAGTGGCGGCGACTAGGGCGCGGCTGTTGGGCGGGTCGAAGGCGCTGTGGCCGCTGTCGGGAGTGATCACCAGGTCGGCTTCGGGCCAGGCGCGGTAGAGGGCCCAGGCGCTTTCCATGGGGCAGACGACGTCGTAGCGGCCTTGCACGATTACGCCGGGGATGTGGCGGATGCGGGGGGCGTGGCGCAGCAACTGGTCGTCGGATTCGAAGAATCCTTTGTTGACGAAGTAGTGGGCTTCGATGCGGGCGAAGGCTAGGGCGAACTCATCCTCTTCGTAGTGGCCGGCGAAGGCGGGGTCGGGCAGGAGTTTGGAGGTGGCTCCTTCCCATCCGCTCCAGATTTTGGCGGCGGCCAGGCGGACGGCGGGATCGTCGCTGGTCAGGCGGCGGTGGTAGGCGGAGAGGAGATCGCTGCGCTCGGGCGCGGGGATGTGGGAGAGGTATGGCTCCCAGGCATCGGGATAGAGGACGGACGCGCCGCGCTGGTAGAACCAATCGATTTCCTGTTTGCGCAGCAGGAAGATGCCGCGGAGAACGAGTTCGGTGACGCGATCGGGATGGGTTTCGGCGTACGCAAGGGCGAGAGTGGAGCCCCAGGAACCGCCGAAGACTTGCCAGCGTTCGATGCCCAAGTGCTCGCGGATTTTTTCGATGTCGGCGACCAGGTCCCAGGTGGTGTTGGCTTCGAGAGACGCGTAGGGCGTGCTCTTGCCGCAGCCGCGCTGATCGAAGTTCACGATGCGGTATTTGTGCGGATGGAAGAAGCGGCGCTGTTTGGGATCGGAGCCGCCGCCGGGGCCTCCGTGCAGAAAGATCACGGGCTTGCCGGAGGGGTTGCCGCTTTCTTCGAAATAGATTTCGTGCACGGGCGAGACCTGGAGGCGGCCGGTATTGTAGGGCTCGATGGGCGGGTAGAGCCAGGTCACGGAATCCTTCATGATGGATGGTGGCAGAGAGGGCATTGCTGGCAGTGTACCTTTCAAGGAGGTGCGAAGTGAAGACCCGCCGGGATGTGATGAAATGGCTGAGCACGCTTCCGGGGACAATGCTGCTCGCAAACCAAGCCGATGCTCGCGACCCGAAGCCTACGGCGCTGCTGCTGGATCCGCTCTATAGGCAGCATGATCCGGGGCCGGGGCATCCGGAGCAGCCTGCGCGCTATGATGCGGTCACGCGTGCGATTGAAGGGACTGGACTGCTTTCACAGCTTCAGCGCGTGAATGTCCGGGTGGCGAGCGAGGACGAAATCGCGCTGGTGCACGGGCACGGGTACATCGCGACGGTGAAGCGCGACATCGCGGCGGGGGCCCACGAATTGAGCACGGGCGATACCAACGTCGGGCGGCAATCGTTGGATGTCGCGGTGCGCGCGGTGGGAGGCGTGTTAAGCGCGGTGGATGCGGTGGTCGGCGGCAAAGCAGCGAATGCTTTTTGCGCGGTGCGGCCTCCGGGGCATCATGCGCGGCCGGACCAGGGAATGGGATTTTGCATTTTCAATAACATCGCGATCGCGGCCCGCTATGCGCAGCGTAAGCACGGGCTGGCGAAAGTGCTGATCGCGGATTGGGATGTGCATCATGGGAACGGCACGCAGGATACGTTCTACAGGGATGGATCGGTGTTTTTTATGAGTACGCATCAATCGCCGTGGTATCCCGGCACGGGCGCCGCGGAGGAGACGGGCGAGGGTAAGGGGCAGGGCTGCACTATGAATTTCCCATTTCCAGCGGGGGCGGGGCGCGGAGAAATTGTGGGGGCCTTCCGCGAAAATTTGCGGCGCGCGGCGGATGCGTTCAAGCCGGATCTGGTGATGATCTCCGCGGGGTTCGATTCGCGCGAGGGCGATCCACTGGGGCGGTTCAAACTGAGCGATGTGGATTTCGCGGATCTCACCAAGATCATGCTGGAGATCGCAGGAGTGCATGCGAATGGGCGTCTGATCTCGGTGCTCGAAGGTGGTTACAGCTTGAGCGGTCTGGAGGCCGCGGTTGGCGCGCACGTTCAGGCGCTGGCCGCCGTTATTATTCTATATATTTTTTATTTTTTTTTTTTACTTTTTTCTTCATTTTTTTCTCTCTCTTATTTTTATTTTTTTTTCTTTACTTTTTTTTTTTTTTCTTTTTTCTTTTTCTTTTTCTTCATATTTTCTTTTTTTTCTTCTTTCTTCTTTTTCCTCCTTCTCTCCTCTCCTTTTTTTTCTCTTTCTTTCTTTCTTCTTCTTCTTTCTTCTCTCCTCTTTCCTTTCTTCTCTTTCTTTTCTTCCTCTTCCTTTTCTTTTCTTTTTTCTCCTTTTTTTTCTCTGTCTTGTGTGGCGGCGGTTTTTGTTTTTTTTTTTTTTCTTTCTTCCCCCTCATCTCACTCCCTTTTTCTCTCACCTATTCTCTTCATCTCTTCACAATCTCTTTTCTTTTCTCTCTTGCGTTCCCTTTCTTGGGATCTCTCATCTGATGCCGCAGCGTCCCAGCCACTTTCATCTCATTTAAATTTAATATAGTCCTTTTCTACAACCTGGATCTAATTCATTTTCGTTAATCAATGGCGTTGCGCGGGGACGGGGCGGCGGCCACTCTCCCCCTCCCATCCCCCTCATCTCCTCTCCTTCACTCCAATCCTCCCCACACCCCCCCTCCCCACCCACCCCCATCTTAATCAATGCGCGGGGACGGGGCGCGGTGCGCGCCCGGGCGTGGAAGGACATCAAGCACGATGGTGCCGTTGATGGGACTGAACCAGTGCGGGGTGTTTTCGGGGACGATCACGAAGTCACCCTTCGCTACGGGGCGCGCGGAGCCGCCTTCTATGGCGGTGCCGGTGAGATTCGCGGCGTTGGTGCGTTTTTCGTTGACTAGCTTGCCTCCGGTGACCAGGGTGGCGGAGCCTTCGATTACGTAGAACATTTCGGCTTCGGTTTCGTGGACGGCGGCGGGGCCTACGGCGGCGCGGTATTCGAGGCTGGCGGTGTAGGGGGCTAGTTGCAGGATGGGTTGGGCGAAGAGGGGCTGGTCGGGTTTGCGCTCGGCCTTGGCTTTGGCGATCATGGCGGCTACGTCGGAGGAGGACGCGAAGGTCTTCAGGGCGGGCGTTTGGGCCACGGCGAAGGCGGCTAAAAACGTGACGGCGATGGCGATTTTGAAGGGCTGCATTCCAAGAATGCTAACACAGGCTTCAGCCTACTTCGAGCATTACCCGACTTCTAGCATTACCCAACCAGGGAGGCTGGCGGGTTGGTTGCCTTCGAAGACTACGCGGCGGGTTTTGGGGAACGGCATGCCGGTTTGGATGGCGCGCTGGTAGATGGGCATCTGGCGCAGGATTTTGCGGTAGGAATCGTCTTCCGTTTTGAGATAGGCGGATTTGCCTAGGAGGCCGCCGCCCCATCCGATGGATAGCAGGCAGGCGTGGTCGCTGGCGCGGACTTCGGCCAGGCGGGCGGAGAGTTGATCGAGCTTGGCGGCAAGCTTGGTCATGCCGGTGCGTTGGGCGTATTCGCGGTGGCGTTCTAGTTGGCCTTCGGCATAGCGGTTTGAGGCCTGGAACATTTTTACGCGGTCGGACTGCGAGCGTTCGCGCCATTGGCCGTCGAAGGCGGTGCCGGGGGCGGCCATTTCGGCGAAGAGTGGAACGCTTTCATCGACGCGCTTGGCTTCTACGGAGCCGCGGGCGGATTTCCATCCTAACTCGAAGCGGTCGGCGCCGCGGGCGATTAGGGTCGCGGTGCGGAGGAGATAGACTTTCATGCCGGTGTAGTTCACTACTGCGGAGTCGGCTACGGATATGCGGCGCATGCGGTTGTTGCCTGATCCGCCTAGGACGGCGTCTTCGGCTTTGTTCGCGAAGTAGCGGGGGACGCGGTCTTCTACGCGCTCGGCTAGATCGCGGACGGTGTTTTCGGTCCAGCGGTCGAAGACGGAGCCGGTGCGGAACGCGCCCTTGAGGGCGGTCGCGGGGAGGTAGGGGCCGCTGGCGTTGGTGGCGAAGGTGGGGATGAATAAGTCGGCCGACTGGGCGCGTTCGTAGAGGGGGATGGAGCTGGAGTGTTCGAACGGCAAGCGGCGACCGGCGAAGTTTTGGGCGAAGCCGCCCCAGGAGGCGAAGTCTAGTTTGTCGGCTTTCTTTAACTGGGCCAGGTAGCCTTCTAGGCGTGGACCCTTCGCTAACAGGCGGAAGATGCGGCGTTGGTCAAGGACGTTGACGTGGTCTTTCCAGACCATGTAATCGATGGGGGCTAGTTTTTGGCCGTCGCCTACTAGCGTCGGCGTTAAGCACGTCACGCGGTACTTCATGCGGGCACCTTCAAGGGGACTTGCAGCGATAGGCCGAAGCCGGCGCGGTAGACGGGATGGGCGAAGCCTTCGGGGGCTACGTCGGCTGCTGCGCCTTTGGGTTCGGAGGGCGCGACGAGCACGGAGCCTTCGGCTACCATGCGGGTGTTCTTTTTCATTTGGCCCCAGCCGGATTCGCTTTCTACTCGGCCGCCGCGGGTGGTTAGCGAGTAGTTGCCGCGCTGCCAGTCGATGGTTTCGGTAGATCCGGGATGGAATAGTGCAAGCATCCAGTGGCCGGTTTCGGTTTCGGCAGGTGGAGTTCGCTAGTAGTGTTGGGTTGTCGCGGAAGTCGGGGGACTCGGAGCGTCCCCAGCCTCGGGAGCGTTCGCCGCCGAAGCCGGAGTCGGCTAGGAGGCGGATGGCGGCTTTTACGCGGTCCGTCCATTGGTCATCGGTGAACTCGGCTAGGAACCAGAGTCCGCTGCCGGGGGTGAATTCGAGGCACGCTACGGAGTGCGATGCGGCACTGTCGCCGGCGCGGTCGATGGCGGCGCTGGAGCGGACTGACGCGCGGAATAACGTGGAGCCGGCGGGTGCGGAGGATGGCATGAGGCATTCGCTTTCGCCGTCGACGGTCCAAGAGTCTTCGCTTAGGGGCTTGCCGGAGAGAAGCGATTCTACGACGGAGAGCGGGACGAAGCGGGCGCCTTTCCAACGGACTTTCGACGATGCGGCGGGGGGCCAGATGTGTTGGGGCGGGAGCACGTAGAGCGTCTCGTTGTGAAACGGAAAGCAGGAACTGAAGCGGACTGCGGGTTCGGTCGCGCGGGCGGTGGCATCGAGCCATTCATCGAGAGCGCCTAGGCGGGACATGGCTCCGCAGACGGCGGAGTAGAGGGCGTCGCTGTGGTAGATGCGCTCGACGCGATCGCGGTCTCCGGAATCGGGGCCGATGCGCCAGGGGCCGGTGGGCCGCAGGCGGACCAAAACAGAGGGCATGTTTAACTCGCCAGTTTTTCGCCGAAGGCGGCGTCGTTGGCTAGGGCTTGCACGGCCGTCAAGTCTGCTGCGGATGCTAATTCTGTTTCGGCGCTGCCGGAGGAATAGAAGGCCCGGTTGCGCCAGATCAGTTTTAGATTTGCGAAGCGGATGCGGCCGCTGCCGCGGGAGCCGCCGCCGCCTAGGGCGTCGTCTTCCAGCAGGCGCAGTCCTTCGATCAGGCGCGCGGCTAGGGCTTTGTCTTCTTCGCAGAGGACGTCGAGCACCATGCGCACTTGGAAGCGGGCGCCGGCGGGGACGCGTTCTAGCGTGCGCGGATTGGCTTGCGAGGTGATGCGGTCGATGGCGTTCTCGCTTTTTACTTCGGTGATTTCGTCGTCGAGATTTTCGCGCATTTGGGCGGTGATGCTTTCGGCAACCAGCGGGGCATCGTAGATCGCCAGGCGCGCGGGGGTGGCGGCGCGGGTGTCTAGCGGCTCGCCGGAGACGCGGTCCATGCGGCCGGGATTGCGTCCGAAGAGCAGGCAGATTTCGTCATCGGGGCGGTCGCTTTGGTGGATGCGGACTTCTTGGCCTTTGCGTTTTGACAAGTAGACTAGCTCGGCGGGGGTGGTTAGGCCTAGCGCGTTCTCAAGCAATGAACGGATGCGGCCGCGCAGGGAGCTGCCGGGGATGTAGGGCAAGCCGAAGGCATCCTTGACGACGGGGTTGTCGGCTCCGCCGATTTCTAGGGACCCTTTGCCGGCGCCGATGTGGAGTCCGGTTTCGCAGTGCAGGTCGCCTGACAGGATCAGTTTGCCTACCAGTTGTAACTGGGTTTGAGCGGTGTGTGAGCTCATATTCCTCTTCTACTCGTTGTAAGCGACAATCGCTTCGAACAAATCTTTAAAACGCTCGTAGCCGCGGGCGTCGTTGCGGCGGGTTACTTGGAGCAGCAGACGCTCCAGGGCGTCCAGGCTTCGCAAAGAATGGCGCGCGATGGTGTACGCGAGGCGCGCGCGCAACATTACGAAGTGGTGCTGGCGTTCGGCTTCGGGGGCGCGGACGGCGCGGCGGACGGCGTTGTACAAGCGGCGGAGTTGGCTCTTGGTGCCGGAATCCATGTCGCGCATGCGCGCCACTACGGCGTGGGCTTGGTTGTCTAGATACAGGCTGTCGGAGATTAACTTTTCTAGTTCGATCTCGGGCTGCATGTCGAAGGGGCGGCCGCCACCGGGGCGTCCTCCTTCACGGCGGTCGCCGCCGGGGCGGCGGTCGCCTTGAGGGCGGTCACCGGGGGGGCGATCGCCTCGGCCTTCGCGTTGCTGGCCGCCGCCTCCGCGATTGTCGGGACGATTTCGGGACGGGGCGGGCGGTCTTCGCGCTTCTGTTGGCCTTGCGGACGCTGGCCTTGGGGACGGCCTTCGGGTTTCGGCTTGGGAGCTTCGGCGGCGGCGGGCTCGGCGGCCTCGACTGGCGCGGTTACTTCGGGTGTGGGCGCTGCTGCTTCGGGCGCTGGGGTTTCCGCGACCGGCGTCGTCGTCACTTCGGGTTGGACATCGTCAGACATTCTGGTTTTCCTTCTACGCTTCGGCCGACAATCTGGCCCATTCTAACGCTACTCGCCCGGCGGGTCGCAACTTTACGGTTACTGCGCTGCGTCCGATCAGGTCGGCGATCAGGGCGGTGCGGGCTTTCTGGTAATCTCCTCGCGCTGGGCCCATGGCGGGGCGCGCGGCGCTTAGGATGCGGCGGATTCGTCTATGATAGCGCCAGGGGCGTTCGCCGCCCATTTTTCTGGCTTGGCGCTTGGACATTTTCGATTGGGTCTCGCGGTAGATTCCGCAGAGGTCTTTCAGGTATTGGGGCGAGACTCCGAAATCGGTGACCATGCGGAGGAGCAGGTCTTTTAAGTCGGCGGCGTCGGTGAATTGTTTCCATTCGAGCGTGCGGCCTAGCAGATAGATGCAATCTTTGTCGGAGGATTTGGCGGCTTCGAGGCGGCGTCCGGCTTCTTCGAAGACTGAGCCAAGGGAGGCGTCTTCGGCGGGGGCTAGGGCTAGCGACATCGTGATGGTTTTGCCTTCGGGGCCGGCGAAATCCGTTAAGTTGGTTTCGGTGAAGCGGCGGAAGAGGCGTTCCATTTCGCGGGCTAAGCCGATGAGGGCGTCCCAGGCGCCGTAGACGGCGAAGTCGTCGCCTCCGGAGTAGATCACGGTTACTTTTCGCCAGAATTCGGGCATGGAGCAGAGGACTTCCAGTTCGCCGGCGAAGAACTGTTTGTACATCACGGAGAGCTGGATGTGTTCTTCGATGGTCTGGGCGCGGCGGATGCGGATGTCGAAATTATCGACGTCGCCGCGCAGGACGCCCCAGGTGCCTAGGCCTGCGGCTCGGGATGCTAGTGTTTCTGTCGAGGCTGGTTCGGTGCCGGCGTCGTTGGGGGCGGCGTGGCGGGCGAAGGGGAGCGAGTCGGGGGATCCGGTTAGGGTCCAGACGTGTTTGCCTTCGCCGACTAGAATGCGGCCGGGGGTTTCGGGGGACCAACCTACACTTTCGGCGTCGCGGAGTTTCCAGCCTAGTTGTCCTTCGAAGTAGGCGTCGGCGGCGGGCTCGTTGGGCATCGCTGATTGGTGTAACCCTGGCTGTTCGGACCAAGGAGTCCCGCGCAGGCGGGTCATTTGTTCGTTCAGGCGGCGGCGGACGTCGCTCCAGTCGCCTAAGTTTTCGGTGACGCTCCAGATCAGCTTTACTACGCCGTCGCTGAGGGCGGCGATTTCTTTGGCGGCGGCGTCAAGAAATGTGTCAGCTGCGGCGCGGGATTCTTCGGGTAGCACTAATAGAAACTGGCCGCCGCCGCTGGAACCTAAGAGGATTTTCGCAAGTCCTAATTCGGCTAGCAGGGCTCGGGGGAGAATTTCGCCAAGGAGGCTGACCCAATGGGAGCGGCCTGTGAAGGCGTGGTCGCGCTCGCCTCCGGCGGGGGCCAGGAGGAAGTCTTCGATTCCGAGGAGCTTGCCTTGAAGAAAAATCTGCACAGAAGGATGCCTGAAGGCGAAACCCTCACTGTATCACGGCGGCGAAACGCCGTGATAGGCTCTTACTGGAGGCGAAACATGAGATATCTCCTGATTAGCGGTGTGCTGGCGTGTGCGGCTTTCGCGCAGGACTTCAAGTTGCCGGCGCCATTTGCTACTCCTTCGGTTCGTAACCAATCGAAAGTCATCGACCGCCCGGCGGGGGCTCAGCTCAAGGTGCCGGCGGGATTCACCGTTGAAGAATACATGTCGGGATTCGAGCGGCCGCGGAAGATGATTCTGGGTCCCAGCAAGGAACTGGTGATCGCGGATAGCGCGCCGGCGGGCAAGGGCGTGGTGTACGTCGCGCAGGGGAAAGAAAAGCGCAAGCTGATCGAGGGGCTGGACCGGCCGTTCGGGCTGGCGTTCTGGAAGGATTATTTGTATGTCGGCGAGCCGACTTCCATCAAGCGCTATAAATACGACGCTAAGGCGATGACGGCGGGCAAGGGCGAGGAAGTGGTTTCGCTCAAGGACTTCGGCAGCGGGCACAACACGCGCAACATTTTGTTCGATCGCAAGGGCGAGAAGATGTACATCAACATCGGATCGCAATCTAACGTGAATGCCGGGGAGGACCCGATGCGCGCGGCGGTCAATCGTTTTAATCCGGATGGCTCGGGGCATGAGATTTTTGTTTCGGGGACGCGGAATCCGACGGGGATTCATTTGTATCCGGGCACGGACACGATTTGGATCACTGTCGAGGAGCGCGATGAGCTGGGCGACGATTTAGCTCCGGAGTACTTCACGCATATCGAGCAGGGGCGGTTTTACGGGTGGCCTTATGCTTATATCGGCCCGAATGAAGATCCGCGGCGGAAGGGCGAGCGGCCGGATATGGTGGACAAGACCGTGAAGCCTGATTTCCTGTTGCCGGCGCATTCCAGTGCTCTGGAGTTTGCGTTTTACACGGGGAAGAGTTTTCCCAAGGAATATCAGGGCGGGGCGTTTATTGCGCTGCACGGGTCGTGGAACCGGGCGAAGCGGCAGGGGTACGAGATTGCTTTCGTGCCTTTCGCGAATGGGAAGCCGAGCGGTCCGATGCAGGAATTTTTGACGGGATGGATGTTGTCGCCGGATAATCCGGAGGTTTGGGGGCGGCCGGTGGGCGTGCTGGAGATGCCGGACGGGAGTTTGTTGGTTTCGGATGATGGGGGGAGGAAGATTTGGCGGGTGGCGTATAGGCAGTAGTGCGCGGCGAGTGCTCCGAGAGATCGTTATAGGGCGAAGTGAATCGATCGTAGTACCGCCACAACGATTGGTAAACTCTTTGCCGACTTAACAGGTTCTATTCACGTCCCGCCGTTCGCCAAGCCATTTCGATGGTTTGCCGACTTTACGTTTAGTGAGCGAAACGGTAAACGCATCGCCGCTACTAGGCAGTGATGTAACCGACTGAATCTCGAACCGTGCCGTTAGTACCCTGGATGTGCTTGCTTACTCGCAAGCCGTTGCGGGTAATACGGCGCTCACTTTGCAGAAGACGCGAATAGTAGCTTCGGGGCTGCGCTAGGCGATGGAGGTATCGTTATCTCTCCAGCCTCGCCTTTGTTCAAGGACGTGGCGAGACCTGGGGTCGTCGTTGTCTGTTGGTAAATTCTTCCATCGAATGTAAATTCGACCTCGTTGGCGGACAGCTTACCGAGGCGCCATGCCCTAGCGGCCAAAATCCGCCATCCGTTGGAACTACTAGCCAAAACGTGGATAGGAGGCTCCATTCCCCGAAAATGGTTAATAACCGTGTAAGAATGCCCCTCAGATATCAGGACTAACACGCTTCTCCACCAATCTGGACCAGTTAGATAAACAACTACTTCCTGCTTCTCATCACCGTTAAGATCGACGAAGGAATGAAAGTACCCGATGTTCGCAAGCGACTCTCCTTCGCGAAAATGGACACCCATCAAGTAAATCTCAAGCGCTTTCTGCAGGGCTTCGTCTGGCGGAAGGAGCGGAGATTGAGAAGAGGACTGTTCTCCCGGCGGAAATAGGGCCTTCCCTTGTCCCGCTTTTACTTGAGGACGAGTTCCGAAGATGTTGATACCGGGAAATTCAAATGTCTGGTTCGGTATCAGGATAATACCAGGCTCTTCTTCTTTCAAAACAGGGGCTTCGTTTACGTTCCATGGATATTTTCTGCCGTCAAAACGAAGCTCGGCCTCGAAACCTGGCGATGGAATTCCTCCACCTCGGACCTGGAATGTCAGACTATGCCAACCGTGCGAGTTACGGTTCAATACGCGGATTGGGGGACGTGTGATGGGAGAATCCGCAACGACTTTGTACGAGTCTTCGTCGGGTGTGAAGACCATTAGAGGACAACCGCCAGTGCCACACTGACCCACAAGATAAACAATCGCCTCGTCTTTACCGTCGCCGTTCAGGTCATAGAACACATCGAAATATCGAAGCTCCCCTGGATTCTGGACAATGTATCGCCCTCCCTCATAGTTCTGGAGGAATGTCCGCAGAACCTCTTCACGATTCGTCGCGTCCGCACTCGGCCGCTCCCGGGATTGGCCCCGACAAATGCCTATTAGCATCACTACAAAGATCATCAGAAAAAGACTGATGTCACAGCAACGCTTCATACAAGAAAGAGCCTCCGAAATCCTATCGTGGGCACGGTCGGACCAATCATACCGCGACTGCTGTGTCTGAGAAACGTAAACCGTCGAAGTGCTGTCCCGCCACGCGATTCGCGGATGACCAACTATCAACGGCGCAGGGTTTGCAATCGCCGGAACTTAACGCGCCTATACTCAATTGTATGTACAGAATGCTCATCGCAGTTTCGCTGGACGCGTGCGCTGCGGTTGCGACGCGCAGACTCCGGGATCGGCACAGACCGCGGTGGTGGCGGTGGTGCATCAGTTTGTGGAAGGGTTCAACAAAGGCGATATGAAGATCATGGCGGCGACTTGCGCGGAGCAGGCATCCATTCTGGATGAATTTCCGCCGCATGAGTGGCATGGGGCGGGGGCTTGCTCGAAATGGGGCACCGACTACGACGCCGATGCCAAGAAGAATGGCATTACCGATGGAGTGGTCACGCTCAGCAATCCGACGCACGTGGATGTGACTGGGGACCGCGCCTACATGGTGGTTCCTGCGAACTATAGTTTTAAAATGAAGGGGAAAGCAGTCAGCGAGGTTGGGTCCATCATTACGCTGGCGCTGCATGAAGAGTCACGGCGGGGTGGAAAATTACGGGATGGGCATGGGCGAAGCATTAGGCGCCGGGTAGCCCGGCGGTTTGCCGTCAATGAAAGCCAAAATCTTTGCCATCGTAATTGCGGCTCTTATGCTGATCGGGATCGCGCTGCTGCGGTCTCGGACCATCAAAAGGACATTCCCCATATCGCCGGGCGCGTTCGACGAGACGCAGAAGTCGAAGACCCGTTAGCGGATGGCGTAGCCGCCATCGACACGGATGGTTGTGCCGGTGACGAAGTCGGAGGCGCGCGAGGCCAGGTAGACGGCGGTTCCGGCTACTTCTTCGGGTTGGCCCCAGCGGGCGGCGGGGGTGCGGGCGAGGATTTCGTCGTTCAAGGGCATGCTGTGGACGGGGGCGGTCATGTCGGTTTCGATCCAGCCGGGGGCGATCGCGTTCACTTGAATATTGTGGGGGGCGAGTTCGATGGCCATGGATTTGGTGAGTTGGATGATGGCTCCTTTGGCGGCGCTGTAGGAGGGGATCAGGCCGGAACCGAAGTATGAATACATGCTACCGAGGTTGATGATCTTGCCGCGTTTGCGCTTTAGCATGGAGGCGGCGGCTAGCTTCGAGAGCAGGAAGACGGCGTTGAGCTGAGTTTCGATGACGTTATCCCAGTCTTCCGGTTTTTCGTTCAGTACTCCGCCACTGAGCGAGACATTGCCGGCATTGTTCACTAGGATGCTTACGGGGCCGAGTTCTTTCTCCACCCGATTTAGGGCGGGCTCTAGGGCGGCGCGATTTGTGACGTCTAGTTCCACGGCTAGCGCGGGGAAGCCGATGGCTTTCAATTCTGCGAGCACTTGCTGGTTCTTTTGTTGGTTGCGTCCTAGGATGGCGACGGAGGCTCCGGCTTGGGCTAGGCCGAGGGCGATGCCGCGGCCGATGCCGCGGTTGCCGCCGGTTACGATGGCGATGCGGCCGGTTAAGTCGAAGAGTGCTGGGGTTTTCATGGGGAGATTTTATTTTAGACTGTCACGGTTCGCGCACGGGGAAAAATAGGGACGGAGCCTGATTTGTTGGCGGGGCACGGGCGAAATCAGGCTCCGTCCCTATTTTTGGAAGCGGGACTTAATAAAGCGCCAGATTTGCAGGTGGGGGCCGGGGCAGCGGGGCCAGGGGGCGAAGCTCATGATTTTGGTTTTGCGCTCGACCCACAGGCCGAAATCGTCGGCGCCGGGATAGGCTACCTCGAAGACTACGCCGGTGTCGCAGGAGTCGGAGCCCTTGATCTCCATGGCAGCAGTGTTCTTGTATAGGCCCATGGGGCCCCAGTCTTCGGAGAATTTTTCGGGCGGATAATATTTGGCGCTGTCGGGAGTCTGCCAGAGCTGGTAGGCTTCCTGATACTTTTGCTGCTTGAGAAGAGACACGAAGCGGTCTACGGTGCGTTCTTCGGTCCAATTGCGGAAATAGAAGAATGCGGACGTGCCGACGATTACGACTACGATGCCCCAGAGGATGATGCGTTTGCGGAGGCGTTCGCGGCGGGCGTCGGTTACTCCGTATTCATCCAAGTATCCGGGCATTTTATTTGACTGGGTAAGTCCGGTCGTAAGCGGCGATGGATTCTTCGGTGATTTCGAGCGCCGGCTTGAAGAATACAATGTTGGCGGAGTCGACTACCACGTCCAAACCTTTTTCATCGGCGAGTTTCTTCACTACGTCGGTCATGCGCTGGGTGGCGCGCTGCAGAATATCGTTGCGATCCTTCTCGGCGTCGGCCTGCACGTCTTCGGTGATGCGCTTGGCTTCGCGTTGTTTACGCTGGCCGTCGGCCTGCAGGTCGGCGGCGGCCGCGGGCGGCGTTTTGGGGTCCTGCAACTTCGCCTGGATATCGGCCATGTCGCGCTGCAGCTTTTCAAGCTCGTCCTGCTGTGGCTTGTACTTGAGCAACAAATCATTGGACGCCTTTTTCATCTCGGAAGTTCCCAGAACGGCCCGCTGGAAATTGACGATTCCTACTTTGGCTTGGGCGGAGGCGGTAGAGGGGGAAAAAACAGCGGCGGCGCATGCCAGCAGGGCGGGCAGGAACACAGTTCTCAACATTTTAATAAGCGAGCTCCTATTTCAGCTATTCTAGCAGCCTGCGGCGGGGGCGGCGCGCCGCGCGACCGCAGAGTGGGTTTTACTTTAACATCTCGGTGAGGACGCGGCCTACGCTACCGCTGGGGGTTTCGACATCCAGGATGGTGGCGAGGGTGGGGGCGATATCGTTGGGCGCAACGTTCGCGTTGTAACGGCCCGCCTTGATGTGTGGACCCAAAAACAGGATGGGCACGTGGGTGTCGTAATCGAAGGGTGAACTGTGGGTGGTGCCGGTGCTTACGGAGAGCCAGTAGGGATCGAGAATCACGACCACGTTGGCCGAGCGCACCTGGTTGAAGCCGTTGCGGACATCGACGCCGACCTGGTCTTCGGAAACCGCGCCGTTCAGCAACTGGGTGCGGGTGTAGGCACGGTAGACGTGGGGCATGGACCGCAGCGCCTCGGCGGTGACGGCTTCGACTTCGGCCAAGTCGGCTTTCTGGGCGCGCACGGTGGCGAGATTCAAATAGATTCCGGCTTCGCCGCTGAAGGAAATCCAGTTGGAGCCGCCGAACCTATTATGTAACAGCGTTTCGAGAGTGGCTCGAACTTGGGCGGGGTCGACGCGGCCCCCGGGGAGTTTGCGCTTTTGATTTTCTTCGGGGACGGGGGCGGCACCGTGGTCGGCGGTCAAGACCACCAGGACGTTGCCGGCGCCGGCTTGGGCTTCGGCGGCGCGGATGAGATCGCCGATCAGAACGTCCACGCGGCGCGCGGCGTCGCGGACTTCTTCGGAATCCGGGCCGTAGCGGTGGCCTACGTAATCGTTGCCGGAGTAGCTGACGGTGAGCACATCCACTTTCGCGGTGGCGCCTAGTTTTTCAGCGGCCAGGGCGCGCAGGGCGAATTTCTGGATGAGTTCGTTGATGTAGGGAGTGGCCTCAATGGCGGTGTTGAGGGCCGGGCCGGGGGCGGGCATTTTGTGCAGCAGCCATTCCTTGGAGGCAAAGGAATCGGTGGGGTGGCCGGTGTTGAATTCCTGGACCCAGGTGGGGAGCGCCGCGAAATAGTACGTGCTGCTGACGAAGTTGCCGGTGGGGCTGTCGAACCAGTAGGCGCCGTCGGCGGTGTGGCCTCCGGGGAGAATCGCGGCGCGGTCCTTCATGGACACGCCAATTACCTTGCCGCCTTTGCCGGAGGTTTTCAATTCATCGCCTAGCGTGGATTGGAGCAGGCGCCAGGGCGAGGAGCCTGTGCCCGTTGCGCCCAGCAACTGGGTTTGCGGGTCAGAGACGCTGGTGACGGAGGCCCCGGTGGTGCGGTCCCACCATTCGTTACCGATGATCCCGGACAAGGCGGGCGTCGCGCCCGTCAAGAATGTGGAGTGGCCCACGGCGGTGACGGTGGGAACGTGCTGGTAGCGGGCGTTGGTAAAATCGGCGCCTTGGTCGAGCAGGCGCTTCAGGCCGCCGGTGTATTCGGAGCGGAATCGCGTCAAGTAATCGTAGCGAAACTGGTCGATTACGATCGCCAGAACCAGCTTGGGTTCGCTGACTTTTTGCTGGACCGGAGCGGCCAGCGAAACGCAAACAACGAAGGGCAGTAACCAGGTGCGCACTATTGACGCGGAACCTCGCGGGCCAGACGCACGCGGGCTGCTTCGAGCTTGCGCTTCACTTGCGCGATCTCAGTGGGATCGAGGTCCGAGGGTGAACTGCTGTCCCACTCTTTGAGCGAAGTTTCCCACTGCGCCACGGCTTCCTTCACTTTGGACTCCTTCATGAGGATGTCGGCCATGTGATCGTGCACGGTGGGGTCGCGGGGCGTTTTTTCGAGGGCGCGGCGGAGATTCTTTTCGGCGTCTTCGAGGCGGCCCAGGCGGTACTGCACCCAGCCGAGGCTATCGAGATAGGCACCGTTGCCGGGTTCGAGGTCGAGGGCTTTGGTGATGAGATCGAGCGATTCTTCGAGACGCAAGTTGGCGTCGGCCAGCATGTAGCCGATGTAGTTCATGGCGCCGGCGTTGTCCGGGTCGGCTTTGAGGACCTTGCGGAATTCGACTTCGGCCTTATCGAGCTTCTTCATGCGCTCGAGCATGGCGCCGCGCATAAACCAGATGCCGGACTTATCTTCGGTAGACTCCGACAACTTCTCGGCGGCGTCGAGGGCTTTGCCCATGTCGTCCCAACGCTTGCCTTTTTCGTAGGTGTTCGCGAGCGACACGTACAGATCGCGATCGTCCTTGCTGCCGAGCATCTTTTTAAGGTCGGCTGCGGCTTCGTCCACCTTGCCCATTTCCGCGAGCAGCGAATCGCGCGTCATGCGGATCATACGGTCATCCGGCCACTTCTTGATGGCGGCATCGGCTTCCTGCTGGGCTTTGGCGAATTCCTTGCCGGTGCGATAGGCGTCGATGACTTGCGCCGAGGAACGCTGGGCGAGCGCCGGATCTACGTCGCCGATCTGGCGGTAGACGTCGATAGCTTGGTCGGTTTGATCCATCGAACGGTAGAGACCGGCCAGGCGTTCGAGCAGCGCGGTGCGATTGCCGCGCTCGGCCTGGTTGTAGTTGCGCTTGGTGGTGCTGTCGAGGATGTCTTTCAAAAGCTGCGTGGCTTCGGTGGTGCGGTCCTCAGCTTCGAGGATGTTGACTTCGTTGTAGCGGATTTCGATGGAGTTCGGTTCGATTGCTTTGGCTTTATCGTTGGCCTCGCGAGCCTTGGCGAAATCACGTTCCTGGCGATAGATCTGCGACATCCGCAAGTAGGACTGGGCATCCGCGGGATCATCCATTACCAACTGGTTGTAGACGGCCAGGGAGGCGGCGTAATCCTGCGACAGCATCAGATCCTGGGCCAGATTGCGCTGCACTTCGCGCTCGTTCGCGGGATTGGTTTCGAGCAGCTTGCGGAGCACACCGGCGGCGCCTTTGAAATCGCGCATTTGCTCGTAGGCGGCGGCCAGCGCGGTCAGGCTGCGCGGCGTGGGATTCTTGTCGGCTAAAACTTTGAGCAGCTCGGCGGCTTTGCGGTTGTCGCCTAAGTCGGAATAGACCAACGCCAAGCCGGTGAGGGCGTCTTCGTTGTCGGGCTCGATGTCGAGAACTTTTTGATACGACTTCTGCGCATCCACCGAATTGTCGGCGGCTTTTTGCAGGCGCGCCAGCATCAACCAGGCGGGGATGTCTTTGGGCGCTAGCTGCGTGATCTTCTGATACTGATCCGTCGCGCGGCGTAGCATATTTTCGTCGACTTTGCCGGAGCGGCCGTCGCCCACCAGGCGCGTAAAGATACGCGCGAGCAAGCGGTGCGCGTTGAGATCGTTGGGATTCTGCTTGAGCACGTCTTCGGCGTCGGTCTGCGCTTCGCGCAGGCGGCCGGACTGGACGTAGAGATCGGAAAGCTCTTCGCTCAGCATGGCGGCGGTGGGGTCCGCCTTGATGGCTTCCTTGTAATTCTCGATGGCTTTGTTGACGTAATCGCCGCGGTTGCCGAACATACTGGCTTGTTCGGCGTACATGTGGGCCAGCGCGTAGTGATAGTAGGCAGAGGCTTTATCGATCTTGGGGGCCGAGCCTCCGGCGGGGGCTTGCGCCCACAAAGTTGCACTTCCTATCACACACCCAATCGCTGACATCAGCAGAGCTTTGCGCATGGAACCACCTTCGTGGACGTGGAGTTTTCTTCCCGCCATTTATAGTATACCTATGAAGCCGCTATTGGCCGTTGTGGGGCCTACAGGGTCTGGAAAGAGCGCACTGGCGCTGTGCCTGGCCCAAAAGTTCGGCGGCGAAATTGTCAATTGCGACTCCCTCCAACTGTACCGGGGCTTCGATATCGGGACCGCGAAAACGCCTGCACGGGAACGGCGCGGAATCCCCCATCATCTGTTCGACGTGCTCACGGCGGCGGAAAGTTACTCGGCTGGCGAATATGCGCGGGCGGCGCGGGAAGTGGTGGCTGAAATCGCGGGGCGGGGGCGGCTGCCGGTGGTGGTGGGGGGGACGGGGTTCTATTTACGGGCGCTGCTGGAGGGGCTGCCGGCGCTGCCGGGTCGCGACGAGGCGTTGCGGGAGAGGCTGGCTGCGCGGGAGCGGGTCCGGCCGGGGAGTTTGCACCGCATTCTGACGCGCCTGGACCCGGGGGCGGCTGCTCGCATCCATGAGCGGGATACGCAGAAGACGATGCGGGCGCTGGAGGTGCGGTTGCTTACTAAAGCGGCAGCTGCCGCCGGCGGAGGCAGGCCGCGGGATCGAAGGGTATGCGGTGGTCAAGTTGGGGCTCGATCCGGATCGGGCGGAGCTGCAACGGAGGCTGGAAGCGCGGACGCGGGGGATGTTTGAGCACGGGCTGATGGAAGAGGTGCGGGGGTTGCTGGCTAGCGGGGCTAGCGGCGACGAAAAACCGTTTGAGGCGCTGGGGTATAAGCAGGCGCTGCTGCATTTGCGCGGGGAGCTGACGCTGGAGCAGGCGGTGGAGTCTGCGATTATTGAAACGCGGCAATATGCTAAGCGGCAGCGGACTTGGTTCCGGCGGGACCAGGAGGTGCGATGGTTGGGTGGGTTTGGGGATGAGGCTGAGGTGATTGCGGAGGCTTGTGCTGTAGATTTGCGTAGTCATCAGGCTTGATCTTTCCCGCCACACTTCAATTCGCGGTTGTCGGGCTTCCTTGTGATGTGAATACCGCTTTTGTGGCGCTGGAGGCAGAAGCAGCACACTTCCCACACTCGCAGGCGCGCCTCGGGAATTTGGAATCCCGTGAAGCGCCGATTCATCCGTTTACGAAAGCAATCCAAACATACGCTATGTCTTTGTTGTCCGGCGCTCACGCTGCACTTCCCCCGTTTATCGGCTTCGAAACATGCTAGCAAATCTGCTATTTCCCGCAGCCTAGATTGGGGTCCGCTTGCTGTCGCGCGCGGTTCTGTGCGGGGTGTTGTTGGCGAGGCGGGCGGTTCGCTGCATTAAACTGGAGTCTGATGCAATCTGCGCGGCTCGCCTTCATTCTGCTGTTATTCCAGACGGCGAGTTTATTTGCCGATACGGCGGCGGTTCTGCCGTTCGCTAATCGGACTGCGGTTACTAATCCGGTGCAGGCTTCGCTCGATTGGATTGGGGAGAGCATTGCCGAGACGGTGCGGGATGCGATTGGGGCGCGGGGCGGGGTTACGCTTTCGCGGGTGGAGATTGAGGATGCTTATCATCAGTTGAACTTGCGGACGCTGAGTTTGCTGACGGAGGCGTCCATGCTGAAGATCGGTGAGGCGGTGGATGCGGAGCAGGTGGTATATGGCTCCTTTGAATTTACGCCGGACCCGGCGGCGGCGCATGGGATCGCGGATGGGTCGCTTAAAATCACGGCGCATATTTTCGACCGGCGGCGCTTTAAGCAGAGTTCGGAGTTTATTGAAAGCGGGAATTTGGAAGACCTGCCGACACTGGAGGCGCATTTGGCTTGGCGGGCGCTGATGCTGCTGGCGCCGCGGCTGGCTCCGGCGGAGGCGGATTTCCGGACGCTGCGGCCGGCGGTGCGGCTGGACGCTGAAGAAAACTATGTGCGGGGGCTGTTGGCCCGGTCACCGGAACAGCAGGAGCGGTTTTTTCTGCAGGCGTCGCGGCTGGACGCGCGCTTCGGGCACCCGAACTATCAATTGGGGCGCCTGCATTATGACCGCAAGGAATACCGGCAGGCGGCGGACTGGCTGCTGAAGATTACTCCCGACGACGCGCATTACCGGGAGGCTACGTTTCTGCTGGGGCTGGCGCTGTTCCAGGCGGGGGATTTCGCGGGCTCACAGAAGGCATTCCAGACGGTGGCGGACGTGGTGCCGCTTAGCGAAGTGTTCAACGATCTGGGGGCGGCGCAGAACCGGCGCAATCTGCCGCAGGCGGTAGAGTCGTTCCGCAAGGCGCTGGAGGGCGATCCTAACGACCCTATGTATCATTTCAATCTGGGGTACGCGCTATGGAAAAAAGGCGATTACGCGGCGGCGGCGGACCGCTTCCGGGCGGTGCTCGACCGGCAGCCGGATGACGAGATGGCTACCTTGATGCTGGGGCTTTCCTTGAAGAAGCAGAATACGCGGGCGGGCGACGCGCGGCTGGAAACGCTGGAGCGTCTCAAGAGTAACTACGAGGAGCGGGCTTATCTGCAGTTGAAGGCGCTGGTGAATCCGGCGCGTCCGTGATCCCCACCGCACCCCTTGGACCTATGTATAATTCGGTAAAACATGATTGAGTCCTTCGGAGTTTCGGACCCCGGTTGCGTCCGTACGAACAATGAGGACTATTTCCTGCTCCTGCCTTCCGCCGGGTTGTATGTGGTGGCCGATGGCATGGGCGGCGCACAAGCTGGCGAGCACGCTTCGCGGCTGGCGGTAGAGACGCTGCGCGATACCATTCAGGCGGTTCCGCCTCCGTCGTCGCCGGACGACTTGCTGGATGCTTTCGCCAAGGCCAATCAGCGGGTGATGAAAGAGGCCGATGCCGATCTCAGCATGGAAGGCATGGGCACGACGCTGGTTGCCGCTGTCGAGAACGATGGCGACTTATTCATCGCCAGTGTGGGCGATAGCCGGGCTTACCTGTTTGAGAACGGGAAGCTACAGGCTATTACCGAGGACCAGACCTGGGTCAACGAAGTGGGGCGGCGGCTGGGGCTCGACGAGGAAACTTTGAAGATTCATCCGATGCGGCATGTGCTGACGATGGCGATCGGGGTGTCGGGGCAACTGCGGGTGAACCATTACTTGATTCATCCGGCGCCGGGGGCGCAGATTTTGCTGTGCAGCGACGGGCTGCATGGGGTGGCTCCGGATGAGCGCATTAGCGAAGTGCTGGCGGCGGACGGATCGCTGGAGGCGAAGTGCCGGAAGTTGATTGAGCTGGCGCGCGAGATGGGCGGTCCGGATAATATTACGGCTGTGATTTTGCAGGCGGCTTGAGCGGGGGCGGGTCCGCTTGCTGCGCGCGCGGTTCTGTGTGCGGGCTGTGCGGGAGGAACTCTCGGGCTGTGCGGGGGGAACTCGGGCTGTGTGGAGAGAGGTCGAGCGTGCGCGGGGGAGCTGGAACTACATGGAACCGCGTACGAAGCAAGCGGGGACGGCGGTTATTCGGCGGCTTTATCCGCTGTTACCGGATCGACCTTGACGCCTTCGCGGGCGCTGTCGCCGGGGTTGGCGATGATGCGGTCTCCCATTTCGAGGCCGCTAATCACTTCTATGCGATCGCCGTAGTCGCGGCCGACTTGGATTTTCTGCAGGTGCACGGTGGAGTCGGGGCGAACCACTGCGACTTGGGTGCCGTCGGCGCGGACCATGAGGGCGTCGCCGGGGACCAAGAGCGGAGCGTTGGCGCGGGGGCTGCTTAAGTCGACTTGCGCGTACATGCCGGGCAAGAGCGCGCCATCGACGTTGGGAACTTGGACTTCCACCAGCATGGTGCGGCTGGTGGGGTCGAGCGAATTCGCGGTGCGCGCGACGGTGCCAATAAAAGTCCGGCCGGGAAGATTGGTGACGCTCACGCGGGCCGGCTGTCCTGCATGAATGGAGCTGGCGTTGGTCTGCGGAACGCTGACGTAGGTGCGCAACGTGCCGGTCTGGGCGATGCGATAGAGCAAGGTGCTGCCGGAATTCACGAGCGCTCCGACATCTACGTTGCGCAAGGTGACGACTCCGGCGAAGGGCGCCTTCACTACCCGATAGGCTTGCATTTGATCCAGGCGCGCGAGATTGGCTTCGGCGGCGGCAATGTTGGCGCGCTGGACGGCGATGGCTTTTTCCAGCGACTGCACGCCGGCGAGCTGGGCTTGATATTGGGCTTGGTACTGGTCGTTATCCTGCTTTGAAACCACGCCCTGGGTGACCAGGCTGCCCCAACGCTGCGCGGTGACGCGGGCTAACTCAAGATTGGCTTTGCCCTGCTGCTCGTTGGCGAGGGCCTGATCGAGCGCGGCTTGCGTCTGCTGCAAATTGGCTTTGGCTTGGATCACTTGCTGGTCTAACTCGGGCGCTTCGATCTCGGCTACGGGCTGACCGGCTTGCACGCGGTCTCCGATGTCGACCAAGCGGCGTTTGATATAGCCGTCGGCACGCGCCAGGATGGGGGCTTCGGTCACCGCTTCGATGTTGCCGGGGAGCTGCAATTCGCTCATGCCGGAGGAGCGTCCGACGTCGATCACTTCTACTCGCGGGAGTGCCTGTTCCTGCTCTTGCGCCTGGCTGCCGATTACGGCGTTGCGCTTTTGCAGGGGAATGTAGCCGGCGAAAAATGCTACTACGATGAGGACGATCGCGCCTAAGAAGAGCGCCCAAATGGTGATGGCTGAGGGGTGCCAGGGCTTCGCCAACGCGGGGTGCGCGGAGCCGTGCTCCAGGCCTTTCTGCTCGCGAAGCTGGCGTTTGAGATCTTCGACTTCCTTGCGCAGCCGTTCTTCGGTGTTTTCCTGCACTGCCAGTTCTTCAGGTTGATTCGGTTCGCTATATCGCATCATAATAACTTAAATACGGTTCAGATTCCACTCGGATTCGAGTGTGGCTTCCCGCTCCTCTTGTTCCAGTTCGCGTTCGTGGTCGACCGGCGGCTTGGTGCGCAGATAACTATATACGATGGGCACGACGAACAGGGTAGTGACGGTGGCGAACAGCAGCCCGCCGATTACGGCGCGGCCCAGCGGGGCGTTCTGCTCTCCGCCTTCGCCCATACCCAGCGCCATGGGCAGCATGCCGAGCATCATGGCGATGGCGGTCATCAGCACTGGACGAATGCGGGCGTAGCCGGCTGAGAGCATGGCCTCGCGGGCTGACGGCACCAGCATCCGTTCGTCATTCGCGAAGGTGACCATCAGAATACTGTTGGCGGTGGCTACGCCGATACACATGATGGCGCCCATCAACGACGGCACGTTGAGTGTGGTGCCGGTGACGAAGAGCATCCACAAGATGCCCGCCATGGCGCCCGGCAGAGCCGTGAGGATGATGAACGGATCAAGCCAGGATTGGAAGTTTACGGCCATTAGCAGATACACCAGAACCACGGCTACCAGCATTCCCAGGCCCAGGCGGAAGAAGGACGAGCGCATGGTGTCGTACTGGCCGCGCAGGTCGAGCGTGGTGCCGCGCGGGAGGTGGGCGGTTTCTTCTTTCACGATTTTTTCTACTTCTGAGCCGACGCCGCCGAGATCGCGGCGGTCGACGTTGGCGTAGACGTCGTAAACGGGCCAGACGTTATAGTGATTCACGATCACGGGGCCGACGCCGCGCGTGACGGTGACGAGATTCGAGAGAAGCTGGGTGCTGCCGGCGATGGCTCCGGGGTTTCCGTAGGCTTGTGAGGCTCCGCTGGGCGAGGCGCCGACAGAGGCGTTGCCGGCGGTGGCCGAGCCGCCTTGCGAGGAGGGGGTGGTGGAGTTGACGACGCTGGTGGCGGCCGACACGGGCGTGCGCAGCAGCGCATCCAAGGTATCGATCTTATATTGGGGGGTTTGTACGCCGACGTTATAGTTGACGCCGTTCGGCCCAACCCAGTAGTTGGGGGCAATGGTGCCGTTACCGCTGAGCGAGATCAGCATATTGCCGGTGACGTCGCGTTGCGTAAGGCCCAATTGTCCGGCTTTGACGCGATCCACATTCAGATGGATTTCGGGCTGGTCCACCACTTGATGGATATGGACATCGGCGGCGCCGGGGATACGCGAGATGCGCGCGGCGAGCTGCTGGGCGATCTGGTAGTCGGCTACGGTGTCACGGCCGACCACCTGCAGATCGATGGGCGCGGGGAGGCCGAAGTTCAAAATCTGGTTGGTGATGTTGGCTGGTTGGAAGAAGAAGGTGGTATCCGGGAACTTTTCGTTGAGGCGTTTGCGGAGCTGCACTTCGTAATCGCGCGTGGAGCCGTGCTTCTCCTTGGTCAAGGAGATGAGAAGCTCGCCGTCGGCGCTGGAGATAGTGGGAATGTCGCCTTGCGCCAGACTGGCCCAACTGTTCGGGATGCCGATGTTATCGATAATCGTATCGATCTCATTGGCGGGGATAGCCGCGCGGATTTCACGCTCGATTTCGGCGAAGCGGACCTCTGTTTCCTCAATCCGGGTTCCCGCCGGCGCGCGCGCATGCAGCTTCATCTGCCCGGAATCGACGGTGGGGAAAAAGTCTTCACCCACCAGCCAGAGCAGTCCTAACGAGGCGATGAAGACCACACCAAAGCTGGTGAGCACCGGTCCGCGATGGCGCAGGGACCAATCGAGCAGGCCGATGTAGCGGAAACGGAGGCGCTCAAACAATCCATTGAACCAATGGTGGACCCGCCAGAAAACACCCTTGCCGCCGGCGCTCTCACCTTCGATGCCGAGCTGGTACATCGAGACTTCGGACTTGAGCAGATGATGCGCCATTGTCGGGACCAGCGTGCGCGACAAGAGATACGAAGCCAGCATCGCGAACACCACGGCCATGGCCATGGGCGTGAACAAATACTTCGCCGTTCCGGTGAGCAACAGCACTGGGACAAACACGATACAAATGGCCAAGGTGGAAACAAACGTAGGGATCGCGATCTGCGCGGCTCCATCGATCACCGCGCGCACAAGGGACTTACGCAGACCGATGTTGCGATGCGTGTTCTCGATCGCGACGGTGGCATCGTCCACCAAGATGCCGACAGCCAGAGCCAAGCCTCCGAGGGTCATCACGTTGATGGTTTGCCCTAGCAGGCTTAGCACGCAGAGCGAGGCCAGGATGGAGAGCGGAATGGAAATGCAAACGATCAGCGTGCTACGCCAGCTCCCCAAGAACAGCAGGATCATCGCACCGGTGAGCGCCGCAGCGATGAGGGCTTCGCGCACGACTCCCGTAATCGAGGCACGCACAAAGACTGACTGGTCGGCGAGTGTCACCACTTTCAGCTCTGGTGGAATGGTGGCGAGAATTCTGGGGAGCGCCGCTTTTACGTCGTTTACGATCGATAGCGTGGAAGCCTTCCCGGTTCGAGTCACCGTCATCAGGACGCCGCGCGATCCGTTGGTGCGCACAATATTGTTCTGCACCGAGAACCCGTCGCGCACCTGCGCCACGTCCTTCATATAGACGGTGGCGCCGTTCACGGTCTTGATGGGCAGATTGTTCAACTCATCCAACACGATGGGGCTGCTATTGACCTTGATCTGATATTCCGTGCCGGCCAGCTTAGCGGTCCCTGCCGGGAGAATCAGATTCTGCAAATTCAGGGCATTCGACACATCGATAGGCGAAAGCTGTTTGGCATAGAGCTCGTCCAAGTTTAAGTCGACCATTACGGAGCGGCTCTTGCCGCCAAAGGGATACGAAACCGAAGCGCCTTGCACTGTGCCAAGCGGTGTCCGGATGAAGTTGTTACCCAGGTCGAAGATTTCCTGTTCGCGCAGCGTCTTGCTGGTAAGGCCCAGCTGCAGGATAGGAACGCTGGCCGCGTCATATTTCAGGACGTTGCCGGGGAACATTCCCGGAGGCATATTGCGAACAGCGCCGGCCATTTGCGCAGTCACCTGCGCCACGGCCATATCTACTTGCACGTTGGGATGAAAATAAATCCGGACCACAGCAATGCTGTTGTAGGATTGCGATTCGATGTGTTCGATGTCGTTGACGTTGGAGGTAAGGCCGCGCTCGAAGTTGGTGACGACGCGTTTCTCCATTTCATCGGGGGACAGGCCGGTGTATTGCCAGAGCACGCTGACGATGGGGATGTCGATATAGGGGAAAATATCGACCGGCATGGTGAGGATTGCGGCCACGCCCATGAAGGCGATGAGCACGGCCATGACCACGAACGTATAGGGGCGGCGGAGGGCTAGCCGGACTATCCACATATAAAGGTCTGTTGCGCAAGGCGAAGAAAACGCCTATCGCCACATCTATTATTATCCGCCCGGGCCGGTAATTTTGGCCTTGCCGTTTGGCAGGGTGGCTGGACCGTACTAGCCATTTGGCAGAGCGGGGCGTTCGGCGACCCTGCGCTATCATATTATGCGTGAAACCGGACGCGGCTCTTGAGCTCGCCACCCAGCAATTGAACCGGGTGCGCGAGGAGATTGGGAAAGTAATTGTCGGCCAGCAGGAAGTGGTGGATGGGGTGCTCATCTGCTTGCTGGCGGGGGGGCACGTCCTTCTGGAGGGTGTACCTGGATTAGGGAAAACTACACTGCTGCGGACGCTGGCGCGGGTGCTGCATTTGAAGTACTCGCGGATTCAATTCACGCCGGATCTGATGCCCGGCGATATCGTGGGCAGCATGATTATCGACACCGAGAGCGGCGCCAAGGCGCTGCGTTTTCAACCGGGTCCGATTTTTGCGCATCTGGTGCTGGCGGACGAAATCAACCGCGCCACGCCGAAGACGCAATCGGCGCTGCTTGAAGCGATGCAGGAGCACACGGTCACTAGCGGGACTACGACGCATGAACTGGAAGCGCCGTTTCTGGTGATGGCTACGCAGAATCCGATCGAGATGGAAGGCACCTATCCACTGCCGGAGGCGCAACTCGACCGTTTCCTGATGAAGATTTTGGTGCGCTATCCGTCGCGCGAGGACTTGAGCACCATCGTCACGCGCACTACGCAGAAAGAAGAGGCGCATCTGCGGACGATTCTGAATCGCGAGGAAATTCTGGAGCTGCGGCGGGTGTGCCGCGATGTGCTGGTGGCGCCGCATGTGCAGAGTTACGCGATCGATCTGGTGATGGCTACGCAGCCGGATTCGAGCGAGTCGCACGAGCTATCAAAGAAGTTCATTCGCTTCGGCAGTTCGCCGCGCGGGGCGCAGGCGCTGGTGGAGTGCGGGCAGGTGCTGGCCTTGATGCGCGGACGGCTGCATCTGTCGATTGAAGACGTGCAGACGGTGGCGGCTGCGGTGCTGCGGCATCGCATCATATTGAATTTCGACGCGCATGCCGACGGGCAGACGCCGGAGACGATCTTGAACAAGATCATCCCCAGCGTGGTGGCGGCGCAGGCGGGCGCCAAGGTCTAGCCGGTGGCTGAAAACGGGCTGCTGATCGACACTCCGCTGCTCGAAAAACTGGAGAGGCTCGCAATCCAGTGGCAGAAATCTTTGCCTGGTGTAGTGGGCGGGCATAACACTTCGCGTTCCGCGGGGCCGGGGCAGGAATTTCTCGATCACCGGCAATTTCATCATGGCGACGATCTGCGTGCGGTGAACTGGCGGGCTTATCTCCGGCTGGAAAAGATGTTCTTGAAGATGTTTCAACTGGAGCCGCGCATTCCGGTGCGGGTGCTGGTGGACGTCAGCAAGTCGATGACAACCGGGGCGAGCAAGACCGCGCTTTCGAAGTTCGATTATGCGCGGAAGCTGGCGGCGGCGATGTGTTATGTCGCGCTGGTGCGGTTGGATTCCATTTATCTGCAACCGTTCGCGGAAAAGCTGGGCGATCCGCTGCGGTTGGGCGGGGGGCGGCAGCGGTTTCAGCCGGTGGCGAACTATTTGCAGGCGCTGAAGCCGGGGGGCTCGACGAAGTTCTTCGACATTACGCGTGATTTCATTTCGCGTTATCCGCAGCGGGGGCTGGTGATCGTGATCTCGGATTTTTTGGATGACGCGGGGTGCGAGAAGCCGCTGCAGTATCTAACGGATTTCGGGCACGAGATGATTCTGATCCATGTGTGGGCGGATGAGGATCGGGAGCCGCCTTGGGATGGAGAGTTGGACCTGGAGGACGCGGAATCGGGCACGCGGGTGCAACTGGCGTTCGACGATGCGGCGCGCGCGAGTTATGTGGCGGCATTCGACGAATTCGCGTTGCAGCTGCGCAACGTGGCGCTGCGCAATGGCGGGCGGTATGTTGGGTTGTCGACGTCGATACCCATCGAAGAAGCTATTTTCGGGCCGATGGTGAGGGCTGGGCGCCGTGCAGTAACGCATGAATTTTCTAAACCTCAGTTTCGGGGAGTTGCTGGGGCTGGCGGGGATTGTCTCCGCAGGCATCGTGGCGCTGTATTTGCTCGATCGCACCAAGCGCAAGCAGGTGGTAGCGACGCTGCGGTTTTGGACGGCGGGCAAGCTGCCGGAGGAACTGAAGCACAAGCGGCGGGTGCATCAACCTTGGAGTCTGTTGTTGCAAGTGATCAGCATGATCTTGCTGCTGCTGGCGATTGCGGGGCCGCGGTTCGGGGACTTGGGCACTTCGCGCGATCACGTCCTGTTGCTGGACACTTCGGCGTGGATGGGGGCGCGGGCGCGGCAGGGGATTCTGCTGGACCAGGCTAAGAACGCGGCGCTAGTGTACGTGAATTCGCTGCCGCTGCTGGATCGCGTGATGCTGGTGCGGGCGGATGCGCTGGCGACGCCGGTGACGCAATTCGAATCCAATAAAAGTGCGGTGGCGGATGCGATTCGGCGGTCGCGGCCCAGCACTTCGGCGTTGAATCTGGAGCAGGCGTTGGAGTTTGCTCAGCAGGCGCAGAAATTGCAGTCGCAGAAGGCGGGGGAGATTGTGTTCGTGGGGGCGGCGCGGATTCCTAAACAGGAAAATGAAATCGCGGTGCCGGCGAACTTGCGCGTGATTTCGATTCCGTCGAACGGGGAGAATGTCGGTCTGCGGAAGTTGGGGGTGCGGAGAGCTGCTACTGGCGCGGATGCGTGGGAAGCTTTCGTCGAATTGCGCAACGACGGGCAGAAGGCTCGCGAGATCACGCTGCTCCTGCAATTCGCGGGGACGGCGGCGGGCAGCAAGACGATGACGCTGGCGGCGGGATCGGAAACGCAGGCTACGTTTGTGTTTCAAGCGAAGAAGGCCGGGTTGCTGGAGGCGCGCGTGAGTTCCACCAACGGGCGCGGCGATGCGTTTCCTCAGGACGATACTGCTGTGATCGAAGTGCCGATCGGGAAACCGCTGCGGGTGGCGGTGTACTCGCCGGAGCCGGACCTATTGAAACCGCTGCTCGCGGGGAATCCGCAGGTGGAGGCCACTTTCGATGTTCCTGCGAAGTTCGATGCGCAGGCGGCGGCCGATATTGTTGTGTTCGACCGCTTCGTTCCTAAAGACGCGCCGAAGAATGCGGCGTCGATTTGGATTGAGCCGCCGGCGGGGTCGCCGTTCTCGATTCGCTCGACTGCGGCGAATGTGAAACTGCAGCAGTGGCATCAGGAAACGGCGCTGGGGGCGGGGCTGTATACAAAGGATGTGGATCTGGCTTCGACCGAGGTTTTCAATCTGGCGCCGGGGGATCGGGCGGTGGCGGATACGGCACAGGGTCCGGTGGTGGTGGAGCGGCCAGGAGCTGTGAAGATGGCCGCGCTGGGGTTCGATCCGGTGCGCTCGGCTATGAAATACGATCTGGCTACGCCGTTGTTGATGGCGAATCTGCTGCGCTGGATGGCTCCGGAGGTTTTCCGGCGGTCGGATGTGCAGGCGGGGACGGTGGGCACGGTGAACGTGGCGCTGGAGAGTGGTGTCAATCCGGCCAACATAAAAGTGCTGGGCGACGATCAGCGGCCGCTGCCGTTCACCGTCGAAGGCAACAGTTTGCGATTTTTCGCGGGCGCGCCGGGGAATGTTCACGTGGTCACGGGGGACCGGGAAACGATTTATTCGCTGACGCTGCCGGATGTGGGCGATACGGCGTGGCGTCCGCCTGCGGGCGCGGCGCGGGGAATACGGCGGGGGACGACGGCGGAGTCGGCTCCACCGAATCCTTGGCCTTGGCTGGCTCTTGCAGGGGGACTCGGATTGCTGGCGGACTGGTTGCTTGTATGGCCGCAGCAGGATTGTGCGGTTGGCGCCGCGCGCAGCCTCGTTGAGTTTGGTGGAGCGGCTGCGCTGGAGAAAAGCGTCATGAGTTTTGACCGCTCCTGGGTTCTGCTGCTGGCTTGGATTCCGCTGGCTTGGGGATACTTCGAATACCGGCACACTTCGCGCAAACTTGGGCTGGCGTTGAAAGTGGCGACGTTCACGTTGATTCTGTTGGCGCTGGCGCAGCCGCGGTTGAGCATTTCCACCAGCAAGGTTGCCGTAGGTGTTTTGGTGGACACATCGGCTAGCGTTTCGCAGCGGGATTTGGAACGGGCTGCAAAGGTGGCTTCAGACCTGGATGACGCGCGGGGAAGTAACGCGCTGCGCGTGATTCCGTTTGCGCGCTCTACGCGCGTGGCGGATCTGACGGAAGACCAGAAGCCTTGGAAGCTGCGGCTGACTTCGGGGCCCGATGGGCGCTCTACCGATCTTGAAGCTGCCGTGCGCGAGGCGATCAGTTCCCTGCCCTCCGGCATGTTGCCGCGGCTGGCGCTGATTTCCGACGGCAAGGAAAACAAGGGCAGCATCGCGCGGGCGGCGTGGCAGGCGCGGCAGGCGGGGATTCCTATCGACACGTTTGCGATGGCGGGACGCGAGCGGCCGGCGCTGCGGCTGGAATCGGTGAGTTTGCCGGTGAACGCGTTTACGGGCGAGCAGTTCGCGATCGATCTGGCGGTGTCGGCACCTGGGAAAATGCCGGCGGAGGTGGAACTGTCCGCGGAGGGGCGCTCGTTGGGCACCACGCAGGTGACGCTGGGGGCGGGCGTTAATCCCATTCGCATGCATGCGAGTCTCGAAACGCCGGGGGCGCTGGACCTAACTATTGCCGTGCGCACCAAGGGCGCGGGCGATTTGCAGGTGGATCAGGCGGTGATGTTGCGGCGGCCTAAGGCGCTGTATGTTTCTGAAGATCCGCCGGGGCTGGACAACGCACTGCCGGGAGCGCTGGCGGCGGCGCAGTTCGAGGTGACGCGGGTCAACGATATTGCTGCTACCAATTTCGCGGACTACCAATTGGTGCTGCTGAACAATTGGGATCTGGAGAAGATCACGGCGCCGCGCAAGGCGGATCTTGAAAAATACGTCAAGCAGGGCGGCGGGCTGCTGGTGATCGGCGGCGAGCGGAATGTGTACGACATGAAGAAGAAGTCGGAGGATGCGCTGGATCGGGCGCTGCCGGCGAAACTGCTGCCTCCGCAATCGGCGGAAGGCACGGTGGTGGTGTTGATCGTCGATAAAAGCTCGTCGATGGAAGGTCCGAAAATGGAGCTGGCGCGGGCAGCGGCGACGGGGCTGGTGGCGAATCTGCGGCCTATCGACCAAGTGGGCGTGCTGATTTTCGATAACTCGTTCCGCTGGGTGGTGCCGATTCGGAAAGCGGACGACCCGCGCGCGATCAATTCGCTGATCGCTGGGATTACGCCGGACGGCGGAACGCAGATCGCACCGGCGCTGACGGAGGCGTATCAGAGAATTCTGCCGGTGGAAGCGACTTATCGCCACATTCTGCTGCTGACGGATGGGATTTCGGAAGAAGGCAATAGTTATGCGCTGGCGCGCGAAGCCAAGGAACATCAAGTTACGATTTCGACGATCGGGCTGGGGGCGGACGTGCACCGCGAATATCTGGAAATGGTGGCGAACCTCGCGGAGGGGAAATTTTATTTTCTGAAGGATCCGAACGGGCTGGAGCAAATCGTGCTGCGCGACGTGATGGAGCACACCGGCACGACGGCGGTGGAGAAACCGCTGGCGGCGCAGGTGGCTAAGCAGACGGAAATTCTGGAGGGGCTGAATATTGAATCGGCGCCGCCTCTCAAAGGTTATGTCCGGTTTGAAGCGAAGCCTTCGGCGGAAACCATTTTGCGCTTCGATAAGCGCGAGCCGCTGCTGGTGCGCTGGCAATATGGATTGGGGCGGTCGGCTGTGTTTACGTCGGACGCTAAGACGCGCTGGGCTTCGGAGTGGGTGACATGGAAAGGCTTCGATAAATTTTGGACTAACCTCAGCCGCGATCTGCTGCCGCACACGCAGGCTGGCGAGGCGACGGTCGAGTACGATAGCGCTAACGGCGATTTGGTGGCGAACTACCGGCTGGGCGAGGGCGTGGACGAACCTAAGGATGTGCCTGCGATTTACGTCATCGGCTCGGATGGGTTCAAGAAGCAGATGGATGTGATTAAGGTTGGCGCGGGTGTTTATCGGGGGAGATTGCCGATTGGGGCACGCCAGGGGTTGTTCCGGGTGCGACCGTTGATGGACACACCGGCATTTCCGGAAGTGGGGCTGTACCGGCCGGAAGTGGAACTGACTGAGTATGGGTCGAACCAGACCCTTTTGAAGCAGGTGGCGGAATTTACTGGCGGTCGGTTTGAACCTGCTGCGAAGGCGGTGTTCGATCCGGGCGCGACGAACGCTGGCGTCAACGCTGCAACTGTGGCCTGGGCTGCTGGGATTGGCGGTGCTGGCGAATCTGGTGGAACTGGTGCTGCGCAAGTGGAAGGGCTTATTCGGGCGCAGTTAGCGTCTTCCAGTGGCGGTAGACCAGCGATAGCGGCAAGCCCATTACGTTAAAGTAGCAGCCGTCAATCTTCTCGACAAATTTCGAGGCCAGGCCTTGGATGGCGTAGGCGCCGGCTTTATCCATGGGCTCGCCACTGGCGACGTAGGCGGCGATTTCGGAATCGGTGAGCGGGGCGAAGCGGACTAGCGTCGACGAGTGGTCGACGATTACGCCGCCGTCGTGCAAAAGACAGATGCCGGTGATTACGGTGTGATCGCGTCCGGCGAGTAGGCGCAGCATCGCGCTCGCGTCATCGGCATCGGCGGGCTTCTCGAGAACGTGGTCATCGATGGCTACGGTGGTGTCGGCTCCCAAGACGATTTCGTTGGGGCGTTCCCAGGCGGCTTCGGCTTTGGCGCGTGCCAGGCGGCGGACGTAATCGACGGGATCTTCGGCGGGGCCGCGGACTTCTTCCACCGGTTTCACGCGCACCGCGAACGGAATTCCGGCTAGCGTCAGCAACTCGCTGCGGCGGGGAGATTGCGATGCTAAGACAAGTTGAGGCAAGAGTCAGGTATAACATTCCGGGCATGCTAAAATCGAGTTTCCCCCCGGACAAATGGAGACTATGGAACGCGCTGGGCGTGTCGTCAGAAAAATGAAAGTGTCGCCGGGGATTACCGATCCGGAGACGCGGGCGCAGATGGCTTGGCCGGTGGCGGCGGGCAAGTACACGGCTTTGAAGACGCGGGCCACCAGTTTGGTGCGGGGGACGCTGGTGGTGGAAGTGGAAGACATCGTTTGGCAGCGGCAGCTTAATACGCTGCGTCATCACCTGCTGCGGAATCTGCATAAGGAAATGGGCGAGGCGCTGGTTACGGAAATCGATTTTCGGCCCATGCCGCGCAAGTTGGCGCCGCAGCGGGCGGAGACGGCGCGGCCCGCTGTCGAGGGCATTCGCGATCCGGTGATGGGACTGCTCTACCGGCAATCGCAGAAAAAGGAAACGGCTTGAAGATTACGGAACAGGAAGTCCGGCGGGTGGCTGATCTCGCGAACTTGGCGTTGCGCGATGACGAGGTTGCGCGCATGGCAAAGGACCTCGATGGGATCTTGACGCACATCGGTAAATTGAACGAGTTGGACACTGCCAACGTGGAACCAATGGCGCAGGTGTTGTTCGACGCGGAAGAAACGGCGACGCTGCGCGAGGATCAGGAGCGGCCGACGCTGACGAATGCGGAGGCGGTGGGGAACGCTCCGGTGACTAGCGGCGGATATTACAAGGTGCCTAGGGTGATCGAGAGATGAGCAGTCCGCTGCACGAGCTGAGCATTGATTCGATCCGCTCTGGGTTGCTCGCGAAGAAGTTCAGCGCGGAGGAATTGACGCGGCAATCGCTGGCGTTTGCGGAGGCGGAGAATCCTAAGACCAACGCTTATCTGACTCTGTCTCCGGAGCGGGCCCTCGCGGCGGCGCGGGCGGTGGACGCGAAGATCGCTAGCGGGGAAGATCCGGGGGCGCTGGCGGGCGTACCGATTGCGGTGAAGGATGTCATCGTCACGCGCGGGCTGCGGACTACTTGCGGCTCGAAATTGTTGGCGAACTATGTTCCTCCTTACGATGCGACGGCGGTGATCCGGCTGGAGCAGGCGGGCGGTGTGATCCTGGGCAAGACCAACTGTGACGAGTTCGCCATGGGATCGTCGAATGAGAATTCGGCGTTCGGGCCGGTGCGGAATCCGGTGGCGCTCGATCGCGTGCCGGGCGGATCTAGCGGCGGATCGGCGGCGGTGGTGGCGCAGGGAACGGCGCTGGTTTCGTTGGGGTCGGACACGGGAGGCTCGATTCGGCAACCGGCTTCCTTTTGCGGAATCAGCGGGGTTACGCCGACTTATGGGCGTGTTTCGCGTTACGGATTGACGGCGTTCGCCAGTTCGCTCGATCACATTGGGCCGTTTGGGAAGACTACGCGCGATGCGGCGCGGCTGCTCGAAGTGATTGCGGGGCATGACAAGATGGACGCTACCTCAGCCTTGGCGCCGGTGCCTAGCTATACGGCGGCGCTCGACGGCAACGTGAAGGGCATGAAGCTGGGATTGCCGCGCGAATACTTCGAGGGGCTGGCTAGCGAGACTGGCGATCTGGTGATGGCGGCGGTGGAAGAGTTGAAGAAACTCGGCTGCGAGGTGCGGGACATTCAGCTTCCGCACACGCCTTACGCGATCGCGGCGTACTACATTATTGCTACGGCGGAGGCTAGCGCGAATCTGGCGCGCTATGACGGGGTGCGTTACACTGCGCGGTCCGCATCGGCCAATACGCTTTCCGATATGTACCGGCAGACGCGCGATGAAGGCTTCGGCGACGAGTGCAAGCGGCGCATCATGCTGGGGACTTACGTGCTGAGCGCGGGCTATTACGATGCTTACTATCTGAAGGCTCAGAAGGCGCGCAGGCTGATCACGCAAGATTTCGAGCAGGCTTTCGAGCAGGTGGACGCTATCGTTGCGCCGGTGTCGCCGTTTCCCGCGTTCAAGCTGGGCGAGATGGTGAACGATCCTACGGCGATGTACCTGTCGGATATTTATACGGTCACGGGGGACTTAGCCGGCATTCCCTGCATGAGCGTTCCGTGCGGGCTCACGGCGCAAGGTCTGCCTGTGGGACTGCAAATTCTAACACGGCATTTTAACGAAACCACGATGTTCCGCATTGCCGACGCCTATGAAAAGGCGTCAAACTGAGATCAGGAGATCAACACATGGCATTTACTTTACCCGCACTGCCTTACGCTTTCGATGCGCTGGAGCCGCATATCGACGCCAAGACGATGGAGATCCATCACGACAAACACCATCAGGCTTACATCACCAACGTGAACAAGGCGCTGGAATCCGCGCCGGAACTGGCTTCAAAGAGCGTGGAGGAATTGCTCGCGAACAACTGCGCCATCGTGCCGGACGCGATCAAGACGGCGGTGCGCAATAATGGCGGCGGTCATTACAACCACTCCATGTTTTGGACCATTCTGGGACCGGGCGCCGGCGGCACGCCGGTTGGCAATCTGGCGCAGGCGATCACGGGGGCGTTCGGCGGCTTCGATGCGTTTAAAGAAAAGTTCAACGCGGCTGCAACCACACGGTTTGGTTCGGGATGGGCTTGGCTGGTGAAGAGCGGGTCTGCGATCGAGGTGATTTCGACGGCGAATCAGGATTGCCCGTTGATGGAAGGCAAGTTCCCGGTGATTGGGCTGGATGTGTGGGAACACGCTTACTACTTGAAGTATCAGAACCGGCGTCCGGAATACATTGGCGCCTGGTGGAACGTGGTGAACTGGGCCGAGGCCGAGAAGCGTTTCAACTCGGGCAAGTAAGGGCGGCGATTAACGACAACAATTTGTCCCGGCTGAAGACGAAGCCGGGACAAGTTTTGTTGCCGCGGATTTCGCGGTGCATCACGATGTGGCCGGCATCGAGAGGGATCGACCAGCGACGCGCGATTTCGAGAACTAGCTGGGCGGACGCGGCGTATTGCGCGTCGGTCCATTCATCCTGAGCACGGCCTTCGTGCTCGATACCTACCGTATAGAAATTGGGATTCACGTGCGGACGAAGCAGGCGCCAGGTGGGATTCACGGGGCTGCCGGCGTGATAGGCGGTGTCTTCTTCGCTCACATATTGGTGCACTTCGCCGGCGCGGCCGACGCAGTAGTGGGCGGAGACTTGTGCGGCTGCGTTATCGAACCAGGCGTCGGCGGAGGCTAGCGAGCCTTCGGAGATGTGAATGACGATGGCGGCTGGACGCAGCCCTGCGGGGCGTCCGGGCATGAAGTTTTTGGGCGAGCAGGGTTTGCGGATTATATTCATACGGCTCCTCGTTCTCCGTTCGGAGGCGGCGGCGAATCGGTGAGCGCGGCCTGACGCTGCGCGCGGTCTTGCGATTCCTGGCCGGCTACGGCGGAGCGCAGTTTCAGCAAATCCTTTAGCACTTGGAACCAGAAGGGGGCTCCCAGGGTCAGCAGGAGAGCGCCGCAGGCCACACCCAGGCAGTTCACTTTTTGCCAGCGGGCCAGCCATTCGTCGGGGGTTGAGGGGACGACGATGATCTCGGCGGCTTGGAGTTTGGCGAAGGCTACGCTGGCGGAGGATGAGTTGGCGGTCAAGGTTTGAGCCAGGGCGACGGCCTGATCGCGGGCGGCGTCGCTGCGGGCGAAGCGCTGCAACAGATCGAAAGTATCGAGTGGGAGCGCCAACGCTAGCGCGATTCCGAAGAACGCTACTAGTTTTCTGCTTTGCGACGTGAATCTTTCCGAGACCTGATCCATGGTGGAGTCGAAGACGCCGAAGACTTCACTGGCTAGGCCGGACACTGGAGTCCGCGCCATGGCTGTGCTGCGGACTGCGGCCATTGCCAAATCCGGCCGTTCCACGGAAAGTTCCAGGGTGGCGCGGCGCAGGTGGGCCAGGAGAGCCGGGGGATCGAAGGCAGGCACGAGCGCGGCGATCTTGTTTTTCAGTTCCGGCGTGTTCTGAGCGAGGGCCAGCAGATTCTCGATCAGATCCTCACGGGTGATGGCGTCTTTGCCGCTTACGATTTCACGCGCTAACGTTTTCGCCCTTTCGCCGGCGAATTCCCAACCTAACTGGAGGAAGACTTGCAGCACTCCATGGCGCAGGTGCTGCGAGCGCAGCTTTAGGAAATTCGCGACGATCTGTGTCAAAACAGTGACCACCAGACTCAGGACCAGCATCACCGTAGCGAAGCCGATCAGCGCATCTAACGACCTGAACATGAGCGAGGGATAGCAGCCTGCGGCGGGCGATCAGCAAAGCCATTTCATTCAAGTGCGGGGAGCAAAAGCTTTGTCGAACCGGCAACGCCGCTACCCGCCGCTTTTTTTATGAAACAAATTTAAATTTGCTTCGTTCTATAGTCCATGGCGACATTCTTCGCGGATTTTCGTTATGCCGTTCGCGTGCTTAGGAAGAATGCTGGTTTCACGGCGATTGCCGTGGCGGCGCTGGCGCTGGGGATTGGGGCGAATACCGCGATTTTCACCGTGGTGAACGCGGTTTTGCTTAATCCCCTGCCGTATGCGCAGCCGGAGCGCATGATGCGCCTGGGGCGGAAATTCAATGGCGAGGTGCAGTACTCCAACTCCATCCCCAAGTACATGGCTTGGCGGAAGAATCAGGCTTTCGAGGCGATGGCGATGTACGATTTTGGCGCGCTGGGCATGAATCTGGGCACCAACGACCCGCCGGATCAGATCAAGGCAGCGCATGTCTCCGCCGATTACCTGAAAGTTTTTGGTGTTACGCCGGCCGCTGGACGCGGCTTCACCGAGACTGAGGATCTGCCCAAGGGGCCGCAGGCGGCGGTGATCAGCTACGGGCTCTGGCAATCGCGATTCGCGGGAGACCGCGGCATCGTCGGGCGCAACGTGCTGTTGAACGGCGCTCCTTATTCGGTGGTGGGGGTGCTGCCGGCCGGGTTTCATCCCGATCCTGAGGCGGACGTGCTGATTCCGATGCAGGCCGATCCGGCGAGTGTCAATCAAGGACATTATCTGAACGTCGCGGGGCGGCTGAAGCCTGGCGTTACGGTGGCGGCGGCGCAGGCGCAGATCACGGCCGCGGGCGAGCAATTCCGGAAGGAGTATCCGAAATACATGGGCCCGGAGGAAGGGGTTGCGGTGGTACCGATGCGGGAGGCCCTGGTGGGCGACGTGCGTATCGCGCTGCTGGTGTTGAGCGGGGCGGTGGCGCTGGTGTTATTGATCGCTTGCGCGAATGTCGCGAGTTTGCTGCTGGCGCGCGCCTCCGGGAGACAGCGCGAACTGGCGATTCGAGCGGCAGTGGGCGCGACCCGCACGCGCATGGTTCGGCAGATGCTGACGGAGAGCGTGGTGTTGGCGGGGCTCGGCGGGGTGCTGGGATTCGCGCTAGGAGCGTGGGGCGTGCGCGCGCTGCTGGCGCTGGTACCCGGGAATCTTCCGCGATTGACGGACGCGGCCGGCAATCATGCGGCGATTCCTCTGCTCGATTGGCGCGTGGCGGCGTTCACGGTGGGCACGGCGCTGCTGACAGGACTGCTGTTCGGCACCTTTCCCGGCGCTGCAGTCTTCGCGGACGGACTTGGCTTCGAACTTGAAAGAATCGAGCGGACGCTCGGGAACCGGGTTGAAACACAATCGGGTACGGTCGGCTTTAGTGGTCACCGAAGTAGCGTTGGCGCTGGTGCTACTGGTGGGGGCGGCGCTGCTGATCCGCACCTTCGCTGGGCTGCAAAACACGAATGCGGGGATCGATCCGCGCAACATTCTCACAATCGAGACCTCGCTGGCTGGCGGGAGTTATGCCAGTACGGCAAAAGTGGACAACTTCAGTACCCAGGCTGTCCGGCGCATTGAAGCCATTCCCGGCGTGGAGGCGGCGGCTACTGCGATTGTGCTTCCGGTCGAGGCTGGGATCGATCTGCCGTTCAATATTTCCGGCAAGCCGCCCGCGAAGGGCGATTACAACGGAGACGCCCAGTGGCGCAGTGTTTCGGCGCACTATTTTCAAGTCTTCAAGATTCCGCTGCTGCGCGGGCGGGTGTTTAGCGAGACGGACTCGGGCAACTCCAGCCGCGTGGTGTTGATCAACGAAGCCATGGCGAAACGCTACTGGAAGGGCGAGGATCCAGTGGGCCAGGTGATGACGATCGGCAAGGGACTGGGACCGCAGTTTGACGATCCTCCACGGCAGGTGATTGGCGTTGTGGGCACGGTGCGCGAAAACGGATTGAAGACGGGCGATGTCGACGTCATGTACATTCCGCAGAGCCAGGTTCCCGAAGGACTGACCGCTTTGGCGAATAGCGTCATCCCTTTTTCCTGGGCGGTGCGGACGGCGGCGGGTCCAACCACGATGAAAGTTCCGGTTGAACGGGAGTTGCGCGCGGTGGACGGTCAGATTCCCATCTCGCGCGAACGGACCATGGAAAAAGTGATTGCCGACACGGTGACGCGGCAGAATTTCAATATGTTGTTGTTGAGCATCTTCGCCGGCGTCGCGCTGGTGTTGGCGGCTATCGGGATCTACGGGTTGATGTCTTATTCGGTGGAGCAGCGGACGCAGGAACTGGGCATCCGCATGGCGCTGGGCGCGAATCGGGGCAACATGCTGCGGCTGGTGCTAACGCAGGGGATGAAGCTGACGGTTTCGGGAGTGGTGTTGGGGCTGGCGCTGGCTTACGGGTTGACGCGGCTGCTGGCGAGTTTGCTGTTTGGCGTGAAGGCTAGCGATCCGGCGACGTTTGGGTTGGTGGCGGGAGTGCTGGCGGCGGTCGCGCTGGTGGCGGCTTACGTTCCGGCGCGGCGGGCTACGGCGATTGATCCGGCTATTGCGCTGCGCTACGAGTAGTCACGCTTGAGCGATATCGGTTCGCGAAAAGTCGTCGCCAACGAAGAGCAAGGGCTGGCGCGCCACAAACGCCGTGGCGTAGGACAGGCAATCGCCAAAGTTAAGCGCGGCGGGATGGCGCCCTTTTCCAAACTTCAAGTAGGCGCGTAGGGCGGAGCGGCCATGATCTTCGGTGAACGGAATCACTTCGGCTTCGCTGGCACGCAACAACTCTTTGAGCGCCAAGGTGGGTTCTCCGCGCAATCGTGCTGTTAAGACAATTAGGGTTTCCACCAGAGTGGGCGCACCGATTGCGATGCCCGGGGCGGCTTCGATTTTCGCCAATAGTTCCGCGCGGTTGGACTCCGCCAGGATGATGGCGAGCAGAGCCGAAGAGTCGAGAACCATCAGACTCCGGCCGGGCCGAAGCCGAGGATGCGCTCTTCTTCCTCTTTGGTTAGGCGGCGTCCGAAATCGCCGTTTGGAAACTCTTCCCGGAAACGCCCCAAGGCAGCCTCGATACGCTCTCTTCGAGTTAGCTTCCCGCGATAGGACTTGAGCCGGAAGGCGCGTTCCTTGAGGGCAACGCGGATGGCCTCGGTTTTAGACTCACGCGCCAACTTAGCCACTTCGGCTGCGAGGCTTTCTACTTCGGGGTTCTTGATGTTCAGCGCCATGGTGTAATCCCTCTTTGATTACACCATGGAATGAAGCTTGGTGGAAAACGGTCAATATTTGGGAACGGACGGGTCGATTTTGTCGCTCCAGGCGGTGATGCCGCCTAGCATGTTCTTGACGTTCTTGAATCCCGACTGGCGCAGGAATTCGCAGGCTTTCGCGCTGCGGCCGCCCATTTTGCAATGGACGATCAATTCGATGTCGGGGTCGAGTTCGCCTACGCGTTTGGGGACGTCGCCTAGCGGAATCAGTTTGGCTCCGGGGATGCTGGCGATCTGATATTCGTGGGACTCGCGCACGTCGATGAATTGAAACGTGTCGCCGCGGTCGAGGCGGGCTTTGAGGGCTACTGCATCGATCTCGGTGTCGGACATGTATCCGGCTTGTTGTTCTGCCACAGGAGCAACCTCCGCGGGGTTGGGGACTCCGCAAAATTGATGATAGTCGATCAGTTCGTGAATCGACGGGTTATCGCCGCACACCGGGCACTCGGGATTGCGGCGGAGTTTTAGTTCGCGGAAACGCATCGCCAGGGCGTCGTAGAGCAACAAGCGTCCTACTAGCGATTCGCCTACGCCGAGGATCAGCTTTACGGCTTCGGTGGCCTGGATCAATCCGATGGTGCCGGGGAGAATGCCGAGTACGCCGCCTTCGGCGCAGCTTGGGACCAGACCGGGAGGTGGCGGCTCGGGATACAGGCAGCGGTAGCAGGGGCCGCCGGGGTAGGCGAAGATGGTGGCCTGACCTTCGAAGCGGAAGATGGAGCCGTAGACGTTGGGCTTCTTCAGCAGCACGCAGGCGTCGTTGATCAGGTAGCGCGTGGGGAAGTTGTCGGTGCCGTCGACCACCATGTCGTAGTCTTTGATGATGTCGAGGGCGTTCTCGCTGGTGATGGCGGTGTCGAACTTGTCGACGGTCATGTAGGGATTGATGTCGAGCATGGACTCGGCAGCGGAATCCAGCTTCTTTTTGCCGACATCTTTGGTGCCGTGGATCACCTGCCTCTGCAGGTTAGTGAAATCGACTACATCGAAATCGACGATGCCGATGCGGCCGACGCCCGACGCAGCCAGGTACAATCCCAGCGGCGCGCCGAGACCGCCCGCGCCCACCATGAGCACCTTGGCACTCTTCAGCTTGAGCTGGCCTTCCATGCTCACTTCGGGCAGGATCAAGTGGCGCGAGTAGCGCAAGATTTCGTCTTTGCTAAGCGGAATAGGCGGCGTTGCAACAGCCATCACACACCTCCAGCAATGCTCGGGACGATCGACAGAGTGTCGCCGGCGGCAACCGGGGTCGCGTCCTTTTGCAGGTAACGGATGTCATCGTCGTTCAAATAGACGTTGACGAAGCTGCGCATCTTGCCCTCGTCATTGAAAAGCTGCTTGCGCAGGTCAGGAAACTTCTGGGTCAGCGACGCCAGCACTTCGGCGACGGTGGCGCCGGTCAGGTCGACCGAATCGTGCTTATCGGCGAACTGGCGAAGGGGCGTCGGTATCAGGACTTTGGCCATATCAATTCTTCTTTCTCCGCGACGGTCTGTTCGGCGTTGGGCAGGAAGCTGTTGGCGTGATCGAACTTGCCGCCCTTCACCGAGAGTACGACGAACGAATACCAGGGACACGAGTTCTCGAGATCGGTCTTCGAGAAGTAGGCATCGCAATCGGGGTGCGAGTGGAAAATACCGATCAGGTCGAGGCCGGCGGCGCGCGCTTTCTTGTCGGCTTCGAGCAGGTCTTCGGGGCGCAGCTCGTAGCGCGCTCCCTGTGCGCCTGCGTAGGCGTTTTCGAGCGGCTGCGCTAGCGTTACGGCTTTCACATCGCCGTCGATCGATCCAATCATGGCGCCGCAGCACTCGTTGGGAAATTTCGCTTCGGCGTGGGCCACCATGGCTTGCCACGCGGCGTCGTTAATTTTAATCATTCCAGAAGGACTCACTCAAATATTTCGTGGCGCCGTCGGCCAGCACGGTTACAACCACGCCGCTTTGGCCCGCGGCGGCTAACTTTTTGCCGACTTCGCGCGCGGCGTGCACGTTGGCGCCGGAGGACATTCCTACCAGCAGGCCTTCGTGGCGGCCCAGCCAGCGCGTCATGGCGTAGGCGTCTTCAGTTTCAATCCACAGATTATCATCGGCCAGCGTCGGGTCGTAGATGGCGGGCACGATGGCGGTGGGCATGTGCTTCAAACCCTCCAGGCCGTGGAACCCCGAAGAGGGCTGGGCGGAAATGCACTTGATGCCGGGGACGTCGCGCTTCAGGCGGCGTGAGGTGCCGGTAAAGGTTCCGCTGGTACCCATGCTGGTGACGAAGTGGGTTACGCGGCCGGCGGTCTGCTTGACGATTTCGGCGCCAGTCCCTTCGAAATGGGCGCGCCAGTTGGCAGAGTTGCCGTACTGATCGGGGTAGAAATACTTCTCGGCGCCCTCGGCGAAGATTTTCTGGCACAGGCGGATGGCACCGTCGGAGCCTTCGCCGGGGTCGGAGAAAACCATCTCCGCGCCATAGCCTTTCAGGATTTGTTTGCGTTCGTGCGAGGCGTTGGCGGGGAGGCACAACTTCGCGCGGTAGCCTTTGATCGCGCAGATCATGGCATAGGCGATACCGGTGTTGCCGCTGGTGGCGTCTAGCAGAACCGTGTCCTTGGTCAGCTTGCCGGAGCGCTCGCCTTCCAGGATCATGTTCAATCCGGCGCGGTCTTTGACAGAGCCGCCGGGGTTGAAAAACTCGGCTTTGGCGTAGATTTCGACGCCGGCGAGGTCGTCGTCGACCTTGGCCAGGCGGATCAGCGGGGTGTTGCCGATCTGGCCGAGAAGAGACTGTGCCGGTTGGACGGCTGATTTGGGTGCGACAGGGACCATGTGGGGGTTACCTATTGATTGTAAACCAACTGTTTGTATTAGAAGCAGATCCCTGCGGAAAGATGCAGAAAACTGCGCCGGAAGCGGGGCGCGTGATATTCTGAACAACATGAAAAAGAAGGAACCTAGCCGCCGGAACCTGCTTTCCCTGGGAGCCGGACTCGCTACGCTATCGGCCTGCAATACGGCCAAGCAGGAGACCCCTACCTTATTGGGAACGCCGCCATCGAAGTACGGTGCCCGATCGCCGCATGAGACTTCGGCAAGGTTGGTGCCGCCGGAATCGAAGACTCCTTCGACCGGGGCGTCGCGGACGCCGCTGCAGGACACCTACGGGATCATTACGCCGGCTTCGCTGCACTTCGAACGGCACCACTCGGGGGTGCCGGATATCGATCCGGCCAACCATGAATTGTTGATTCATGGGCTGGTGGAGCAGCCGCTGGTCTACACCCTTGCGGACTTGAAACGCTTCCCAGCAGTGTCGCAAATCCATTTCGTCGAGTGCTCGGGCAACGGCCGCAGCGAGTACTCAGGGAATCCGGCTCCGGATCCGCAGCAGAGCCATGGGCTGGCGAGTTGCAGTGAGTGGACTGGGGTTCCGGTGAAGCTGCTGCTGGCGGAGGCGAAGTTGAAACCGGAAGCGAAGTGGGTGATCGCGGAGGGCGGCGATGCTTGCCGGTTGACGCGCAGCATTCCCATCGCGAAATTGCTCGACGACGCGATGATTGTTTACGGACAGAACGGCGGTCCGATTCGTCCTGAGCAAGGGTATCCGATGCGGTTGCTGCTGCCGGGGTGGGAAGGCAATACCAATATTAAGTGGGTGCGGCGTCTGAACGTGGCCGACGGGCCTTCGATGACCACTCACGAGACGGCTTTCTACACCGATCTGATGGCGGACGGTAAGGCCCGGCAGTTTAGCTTCGAGCTGGAAACGAAGTCGGTGATCACGCGGCCGGCGGGCGGGCAGAAGATGCCGGGTGGGGCGGGAACGTATGAGATCACCGGTCTCGCGTGGTCCGGACGTGGCAAGATCCAGCGTGTAGAGATTTCAGTCGACGGCGGCAAGGTCTGGAAGGACGCCGATCTCCAGCAAGCCGGCTTCACCAAAGCCTTCACGCGGTTCCGTATGCCTTGGACTTGGGATGGCAGTCCGGCGACGCTGCAATCGCGGGCTACGGATGACACGGGTTATTTGCAGCCTAATGCCGACGAAATGCTGGCGGTGCGCGGGCGAAATTATGGCTATCACAATAATCAGATCAAGGTCTGGTATGTGCGGGCCGATGGGAGCGTGTCGCATGTTGCGCAAGGCGCTTAAGTTCGCAGGGGTCGCGCTGCTGGGAGCGGCGGCGTTCGGGCAGGAGGGGCGGATCGGCAAGCCGGCTAGCGAAGACAAGATCAAGGCGCTGGACATCACGGTGTTTCCGGACGGGCGCGGTCTCCCGGCGGGGAGCGGCACGGCGGCCAAGGGCAAGGACATCTTCAAAGCCAAGTGCGCGGTTTGTCATAACGATCAGGCGCAAGGCCGAGAGGGCCAATATCCGGCGCTGGTGGGCGGCAAGGGGACGCTGAATAGTCCCAAGCCTGTGAAGACTGTGGGCAGCTATTGGCCGTATGCGACGACCGTATTCGACTATATCCGGCGGGCGATGCCTTACGATCAGCCGGGGACGCTGCAAGCGGATGAGATTTATTCGGTGGTCGGGTTTATTCTGAATGCGAACGGCATTGTGGGTGAGAACGACGAGATGAACGCGACCACGCTGCCCAAGGTGAAGATGCCGAATCGCGATGGGTTCGTGCCTGACGCGCGGCCGGACGTGAAGGCGAAACGCTGACGACTATTGGCCGC
>CAVXEM010000044.1:0-124454 GCA_963760575.1 Bryobacterales bacterium | reverse complement strand
GCATGTGGGCCAGGTCGCTTTCGCCTTCGGTGCAGAAGGACTCGATCACATCGCTGTCGGGAAGCAGGCGCAGGTTTACCTTGACGGTGACCGGCTGGGCGTAGGTCTTCTGATCGTCGACGGTGATCTCCAGATCCATGTGACCGAAGTCACGGCGGTGGAAGCGTTCGGTTAAGCGCATGTCCGCGCTGTGGGGGTGGCCCATCGCATCCATCACGCCTTTATCGTTGAAGCCGATGGTGTCGATGACGAACCAGTCGCCGGTCCATTTTCCGACGGAATAGCCTAGCCAACTCGGCTGCGGGTCGGCGGGGAGTTTACGACCGTCGGTGTAGATCTGGCGGAAAAAGTTGGTGTCGCCCTCATAGAGCATCATGAGCAGGCCGGGCGTTGAGACGAATTTGAACGGGCCGGGAACCAGATCCATTAAAGGCAGGTTGGGCGGCGCGCAGAGAGTTGGGGGTTTCTGGCCGCTCCTCATGCGTTCCCCGTAGGCCTTTCCGGCGGCGGGCTGGAAGGGTTCGCGAAGGAACGGGAAATCGGAGAAGAAGTTTAGGAAGTACTTGGATGGGACGTCTTCGCCCAGACCGTTTTCGCCGCCAGGGAGCAGCATCTTTTCCACTTCCTTGCGGGGAGAGCTTTCTACTTCCCAGACCCCGGAGAGGTCGGGTTTGCCCTCGCGGCGCGGCGCGGGGGCGGTTAGAATCGGCTTGCCGTCTTTGGTCCGTTCCGGGAGTGGGTTGATTCAACCACTGGGCGGGGGCGGACAGGGACATGCCCCATAGTGTGATTGCGAGCAGGACGTTACGAACTGGCATGGCGGTAAACCTCCGTTACGTGAGGTTTATTTTACTCCAGTTTTGCGCTGCACGGCTTGACATGTGTTGCACATGCAAGTATGTTTAGCACATGTCCAAGATGATCCAGCTTCGCCACGTACCCGACTCGCTGCATCGCAAGCTGAAGGCGCGTGCGGCAATGGAAGGCATGTCTCTGTCGGATTATTTGGTTCGGGAGATCGAGTTCATCGCCGAGCAGCCTACTTTGAAGGAAACCTTGGCTGAGATCGCCAAATTACCGCCCGTTACGTGGGCCGAGCCGGTGTCTAAGACGGTTCGCAAGATGCGTGACAGCCGGTGATTGTTTTGGACGCTTCGGCGGCAGTGGAATTATTGGGCGATACTCCCGCGGGAAGACGAATTCTGGCCCGGTTGGGCGGCGAATGAGTCTTGCATGCTCCGCATCTTCTCGATATCGAGGTTGTGAGTGCCTTCAGGCGCCAGTCCGCACTAGGAGCGATCGCGGCCAAGCGAGTTGAGCAAGCCTTGGCGCAATACCGCAGATTGAGGATTCTACGGCATCCGCATTATCCGTATCTGGAACGAATCTGGGATCTTCGGCACAACTTTTCCGCTTACGACGCTTGTTATCTGGCGCTCACGGAAGTGCTCGCCGCAACCCTGCTTACCCGAGACAAAGCACTGGCTTCCGCACATTTGGGCCGCGGAAACATCGAAGTGATCTAAGCTACCGCGCGGCGAGGAGCGCGCGCAGGTGGCGGGCGCGTTCGGGGGAGCGGAGTTGGCGCAGGGCCTTGGCTTCGATCTGGCGGATGCGTTCGCGGGTTACGTCGAACTCCTGGCCGATTTCCTCGAGGGTGTGCTCGCGCTCGCAGCCGATGCCGAAGCGCAGGCGGATCACCTTCTCCTCTTTGGGAGACAGGGTCTTGAGGATGTTGGCGGTTTCGTCGCGAACGTTGGTGTCGATCACCGCGTCGACGGGCGAGCCTACCCAGCGGTCTTCGATCAGATCGCCTAGCGCGGATTCACCGTCGCGGCCGACGGGGGTTTCTAGCGACACGGGGTCGCGGGAGATGGTTTTGAGTTTCTGAACCTTCTCCACCGGGATATCCATGCGACGGCTGATTTCGTCGTTGGTGGGGGCGCGGCCGAGCTCTTTTTCTAGCTCGCGCGTGGCCCGCAGGAACTTGTTCATCGACTCGTTCATGTGAACGGGGATGCGGATGGTGCGCGACTGGTCGGCGATGGCGCGCGTGATGGCCTGGCGAATCCACCAGGTGGCGTAGGTCGAAAACTTGTAGCCGCGGCGGTATTCGAATTTGTCGGCGGCGCGCATCAGGCCGATGTTGCCTTCCTGGATCAAGTCCAGGAGATGCAGGCCGCGGTTTACGTATTTCTTGGCGACGGAAACGACCAAGCGAAGGTTGGCTTCGACCAGGTCTTTCTTGGCGCGCTCGGCTTCGATTTCACCATGGCGGATTACCGACATGGTGTGTTTCAGGTCGATCAGCGGGCGCGCCCGCAACCTGTTCGCGCTTGCGGATCTCGCGCTTGATCTCTTTGGCTTTGGCTTGCGCGGTCTGGCTGCTGCGGCCTTCGAGCTTGCGCAGTTCGTGATCCAGGTGCGACAGCTCTTCGACCACGCGCTCGATTTCCTTGGCGAACATCTTCCACTGCGAACTGTAGAAGGGTACGGCACGGATGGCCTGGGAAACTTCCACCCAGTTACGCGCGAGTTTGCCGGCGGCGCGGCGCTTCAGTTTCTTGTTGCTGGCGGGGACGGCGTCCAGTTTGTCGGAAAGCTGGCCCAGCTTTTTGTGCAGAGAAACGATGTCGGCGAGTTGCTGTTTGACTTCGTTGCGGCGCTTGGCGTAGGCGGCGCTTTCGACTTCGAGGTCGCCTAGATCGACGAAGGCGTCGAGGTCTTCGACTTCCTTGCGGATCTGCTCGCAGATCTCAACGGCATGAAGCTGGACCAAAGCCGAACGGCTAATGGCCTTTTGCATCCGCAGTTTGCCGCGTTCCATGCGGCGGGCAAGATTTACCTCACCCTCGCGGGTAAGCAAGGGGACGGCTCCCATTTCGCGCAGATACACGCGTACCGGGTCATCGGTATAGATGGACTCTTCTACCGGATGGGCAGCCGCAAACTCTTCGGTATCATGGACTTCCTCCGGATGGAAAAAGCCCCCTTCTTCATCGAAGGGGAGCCCTAGCGGTTCCTGACTGGGGCCCTCAAATTGATCTTCGAACTGATCCAATGCATCCACCTCCCCCAACCCCGGATGATTTCCGGTCGGGGCATAAGTCGCCATGACTCATAAGCCGTTTTATATCATACAGATGAGTCCGCACACTCCATCCGTAGGCCAGACGCATGCCGCATCCTAGTATATCAGCGTTCTGGCTTTCTGTTAAGTCCCTATTACAAAAGATGTTTTTGGACGCCGTTGGTTTCATGTAAAAGTCCGCTCCCTGCGGTCGCGGTTCTGTGTTGCGACTGTGATACGGTCTAGCTGCGGCGTTGCAAGAGATCCTTTAGCTCGGTTACGAAGGCCTCCACATCTTGAAAATCCCGGTAAACGGACGCAAAGCGCACGTAGGCGATCTTATCGAGCGTCCGCAGGCGGTCCATGAGCAGTTCGCCGATGGCTGTAGTTGAAATCTCGCGGTCGGCGCTATCTGCAAGCATTGAATCGACTTCATCGACAACCTCGGCCAACTTCGCCATGGCCACCGGACGCTTTTCGCAGGCTTTTATCAAACCTTCTAGTACTTTTTGGCGGTCAAATTTCTCACGTCTGCCATCTCGTTTGACGACCATGTAGGGCACTTCGTCACTACGCTCGTAGGTGGTAAAACGGCGCTCGCACTTCAGGCATTCGCGGCGGCGGCGGATGACGTCGCCTTCCTTGCTTTCGCGGGAGTCGATGACGCGGTCCTGGCGGTGGGCGCAGAAGGGGCAGGTCATGATCTGGGGTTCGTGTCTAAGATTACGCCAAGAGGGGGACCAAAGGGAAGTAGAATGTATAAAACGAACTTCTGAAGCGCGACCTACGTTCTAGTAAACAGGACACGAAATGGAAGCGATGGCGGCAGTTCGGCAGATGATGGTGGGGGTCAGCGGGGCCTCATCCAGCATCCGCGACGCGCGAAAGACTTCCTTGGACGCCGATAATCCCATCATCGAGCGGTGCCTGGCCGGCGAAGAAGCGGCATGGGAGGAACTGGTCCGGGTTCACACGCGGCGGGTTTACGCGATCTGTTTCCGGTTCACGGGGTCGGATCACAAGGCGCAGGACTTGACGCAGGAAGTTTTTCTGCGGGTGTTCCGGTCGCTGAAGAATTTCCGCGCGGGCGAGGGGTCGTTTAGTGTCTGGCTGGGGCGGCTGGCGCGCAATCTACTGATCGACGATTACCGCAAGAATAAGCTGGACCGGGCTTCGGATTCCCTCGAAGACCGGCTACCGACTATTGAAAACACCACGGCCACTTCGGCTCGCGCCGATGGTATGCTGGCTGGCCGGGAAGCCAGCGAGATGCTGCAGGCGGCGCTGCAAAAACTTTCTCCGGAGTTGCGCGAGACGGTGATCCTGCGGGATCTGGAAGAGCTGGAATACCGCGAGATTGCGCAGGTGCTGGAGATCCCGGAAGGGACAGTGAAATCGAGATTGAACCGCGGCCGCGCCGACCTCGCGCGTATTTTACGGCGGACTCAGCAGGTGGCGGTATGAGCAGGATCACTTGTACGGAATTCGAGATCCTGCTGGCCGATTACCTGGACGGTACGCTGGCAAGCGAAGCGAAGGCTAACGTCGAGGAGCACCAGAATGAATGCGTATCCTGCACGGAACTGGCCGCCGATGCGGCGGGCGCGATGGGCTTCATCGAGCGGGCGGCGATTGTCGATCCGCCTCCGGCACTGGTAAACCGGATTCTATTCGAGGTCACCAACGGGAAGAGCCGCGCGGTGATCAAACCATCGTGGATGGAGCGGCTGCTGGGGCGGCGCGCCGGGTTCCTGTTGCAGCCGCGGTTTGCGATGGGGATGGCGATGGCGGTGCTTTCGCTGGCCATGGTGGGGCGGTTCTGGTCGGCTGCGGAGAGCACGGTGGAGCGGTCGTGGGACCGGGCGGTGAAGGGTTATCAGAGTCTGCAACTGGTGTACGATGTGCAGTCGCAACTGGAAGAATGGACCAAGCAGGGCGGATCGGGTAACGGCGCGGGTAACGGTGTGGACAACGGGGCGCGTCCGGCGCAGAATTCCAAGGGAGCGGAGAAAAAATGAGCTCGGAAGCGAATATTATCGGCTACTGCCGGATGTGCGGGAAGGCGCTCGACGAGACTAACGCCGCGGCGGCGGAGGGGACGCTGTATTGCACCGAGCACGCTCCGCAGGCGCAGGCTTCGACTCCGCCGCCTTTGCCTAGCGAGCCGCCTTCACCCTATACGGCTCCCGCTTATCATGCTGCGCCTCCACCTTTGCCGAAGGCGGATGAGCGGGTGTCGCCGGGGCTGGCTTTTATTCTGGGATTCATTCCGGGTGTGGGCGCGGTTTATAACGGGCAGTATGCCAAGGGGCTGGTGCATGTGGTGATCTTCGGCTCGATCATCAGCATTCTGAGCTCGGGGGCCGCGCGGGGTTTTGAACCGCTGTTCGGGCTGATGATCCCGACCTTCGTTTTCTACATGTGTTTTGAGGCGTATCACACTGCCAAGAAGCGGCGCGATGGGGAAGCAGTGGATGAGTTCTCGGGTCTGGTGCGACGCGACAGCGCGGCGCCGTCGCGTTTTCCGCTGGCTCCCGCGCTGCTGATCGCGTTTGGAATTCTGTTTCTGCTGGACAATCTGGAAGTTTTGAAGATCGGCAGAATTTTGCGCTACTGGCCGGCGGCGCTGATCGTGCTGGGACTGTATCTGCTCTACGAGCGCATCACGGAGGCTAAAAATGAACACCAATAACGTATCGCTGTGGCGATCGATCCGGGGCCCAGTGATGCTGGTGACTTTAGGCACGCTGTTTTTGATCGATCATTCTGGAGGCGTGGGCTTCGGCCGGACGTGGCCGGTGCTGTTGATCGTCCTGGGTATCATGTGGCTGGGCGATTATCTGGGGCACCGCAAGGCTTAAGGCGAGTATGCGTAGAACTTCGTTTGTCGCTCCGATCCTTTTGATCGCGCTGGGTGCGCTGCTGCTGGCGCGGACGCTTTATCCGGGGCTGCAGTTGATGGATTATCTGGCGAAATATTGGCCGGTCATTTTGATTGGCTGGGGGCTGCTGCGGATCGTGGAGATTCTGACCTGGTCGGCGGCGGCAAAGCCGTTGCCAATGCGGGGGCTCTCGGGAGGCGAGTGGGTCTTGATTGTGTTCCTGTGCCTATTCGGACTGAGCATTCATACTGTGCGTGGAGTCTCCAACTGGATTCCTGAACACATCCAGGTGGATGGACTCGATTTCTTCGACGGCGGCGAACGGTATGAGTATCCAGTAAGCGGGGAGAAGGCTGCTTCGCATGCGCCGCATGTGCTGCTGGACGATTTTCGTGGCGATGTGAAGATCAACGGTGTGGAGGGGGATTCGGTCAAGGTCACGGGGCACAAAACGATTCGCGGATTGGGGCAAAAGGAAGCTGACCAACGTAACGATGCGTCTCCGTTCGAGATTGCGGGAGACGCGAACAACCCTGTCATTCGTGTGCAGGGGGATCAGGCGGGACGCTCGGGGCGGGTTTCGGCGACGCTTGAAATCAGCGTGCCCAAGGGGGCTAGCGTGGAGGTCCATGGGCGCAACGGCGATCTGGAAATTAACGATATTGCGGGATCAGTCGCGATCACTTCGGATAACGCAGGGGTGCGCTTGAAGAACATAGGCGGGGATGCGCGGGTGGATCTGCGGCGCAGCGATGTGATTCATATGTCGGCGGTGAAGGGGGCGGTGCAGATTAAGGGGCGTGGTTCCGATATCGAGCTAGAGGATCTGAGCGGAGAAGCCAATATCGACGGGGCCTACACCGGCACCATCGAGCTCAAGAAGCTCGCGAAGCCCGTGCATTTTACCGGCACGCAGACTGAATTCAACATTGAAAGCGTGCCGGGGCAAGTGAGCATGACGCTGGGCGACTTCACGGGTTCGAAGCTCACCGGGCCGACGCATCTGACGGGGCGATCGCGCGATGTGCAGATCAGCGACTTCACGGGGCCGCTGGACATTACGCTCGACCGCGGCGATCTCAATCTGACGCCGGCGCTGCCGCTGGGACGCATTCAGGCGCATTTGCGATCGGGCGATATCCGGCTGGCGCTGCCGGCGGGGGCGCAGTTTACGCTGAATGCAACGACCGAGAACGGCGACATTTCGAATCCCTTCGGGGGCGGGCTGGCGCTTGAAACCAAGGGCCGGCAGGGAACGTTGCGGGGGGCGGTGGGTGGCGGCGCGGCAATCAACCTCGAAACTCGGCGCGGCGATATCGCGGTGCAGCAGGCGGTTGTCGCGAGTTCGAGTGCGCCGCTGCAGAAGTTAGACCAGTAGGATTCTGACGTCCATCACGTTGGTTCCGGTGGGGCCGGTCTTGACCAAACCGCCAACTTTCTCGAAGAAACGATAGGAATTGTTGTTGGCTAGGTAGTTCGCTGCGTCGACGCGCAGTGCCGCTGCGTGACGGAGAGTGGCGGCGTCGGCGATAGCTCCGGCGGCGTCTGTGGGGCCGTCGATGCCGTCGGTGCCGCCGCTGAAAATCGTTATCTTCGAAGCGCCTGCGAGGGCGATGGCTGCGGCTAGTACGAATTCCTGATTGCGCCCGCCGAGCCCTTTGCCGTGGAGGGTAACGGTGGTTTCACCGCCGGAGAGGAAGCAGACACGGCTCCCGCCATGGGCGATCATTTCGCGGGCGATGGCGGCGTGCATGCGTGCGATGTCGCGGGTTTCGCCGTCGATTGTAGTGGAGAGGACTATGGTGCGATAGCCCAGTTCTCTAGCTTTTTTCGCCGCTGCTTCGATGGATTGGCGGTTGCTGCCTACGATCACGTTCTGCGCTGCGACTCGACCCTTGGGCGTCTCGGACAGCTTTGGAACCGGAATACCGTAGCGCTTCAGCACGGCGGAGGCGTCGGCTACGGTGGTGCCGTCGAGAACGGTTGGTCCCGAGCCGATCACGCTTAGATCGTCGCCGATGACGTCGGAGAGAATGAGAGCGATCACTGTGGCGGGAGCGGCTAGGGCGGCGAGGTGTCCGCCTTTGATCGCGGACATGTGCTTGCGCACGGTGTTGATCTCATGGATAGTCGCGCCGGAGGCTAACAGGCGCTTGGTGATCGACTTCTTCTTCGCGAGCGTGATCCCGGGGGCGGGCAACGGCATCAGGGCCGATGCGCCGCCGGAGATTAGACAGATGAGTAGATCGCGCGGACCGCTTTCGCTGGCGATTTGCGCGATGTGGCGGGCGCCTTCGACGCCGCGTTCGTCGGGGACCGGGTGGCCGGATTCGTGTAATCGCACCTTGCGCAGGCGGGCTTTGGTGCCGTCGGGGACGTTGATCCAACCGCCGCTGACGTGGCTGCCGAGCAGGCGTTCGATGGCTTGCGCCATGCGGGCGCTGGCCTTCCCTGCTCCGATGATTTGGATGCGATCGAAGTCGGCCAGGCGGTAGCGGCGTTGGTCTACGCGCAGACGTCTTGCCGTCGGTTTTGACGTGGGCTCGAACGGCCTTTTCGGGGTCCGCCGCACTGAGTGCGGCGCGGAAAATCGCGAGCGCGTGGGGGCGGCTCACGGCGTGAAAAGGGGCAGAGCTAATATGCTCGCGACGATGGCGGCGGGTTCGTGGTCTTCGGTCGGGATACGGTAATCGGCGCGCGTGTAGGCGTCGCGGCGGTCGGCGTAGAGGGCTTGGAGGCGCACGGGATCGCGGGCGAGAGGACGATGGGTCTCGGAGGCGATGCGGCGTTCGATTACTTCGAGCGGGGCATCCAGCCAGATGGTGACGCCGTGGTTCGAGGCGAGCTCGTAATTTTCCTGAATGGTGAATGTCCCGCCGCCGAGGGCGATCACTTGCGGACGGCCGGTGCGCACGTTGTAGACGCGCTTCTTGAGCACTTCGGTCTCTAGCGTGCGAAAGGCAGCTTCGCCTTGCTGGTCGAAGATCTCGGCGATGGTCGTGCCGGCGGCTTTCTCGACTTCGTCGTCCAGGTCGTAGAAACTCCAGCCCAGTTCGTCGGCCAGCGCGCTCCCCACCTTCGACTTACCGCAACCCATGAACCCGACCAGGTAGATGCCGGGGGTCTGCTTGAGCTTGAGAATCATGTGCCCGCGAAAGTGATAATAGTAGCATGCAGGGATGGCTTCCGTTGTTTCCGCTCCAAGTAGTGCTGTTGCCCGACGCTGAACTTCCGCTGCATATTTTCGAGGACCGCTACAAGGAAATGATCGCCGAGGTGCTGCGCGATAAGATCGAGTTCGGCGTGGTGCTGGCCAATGAAAAAGGCATCGTGAATACCGGATGCACGGCGGTAATCGAACGCGTGCTGCGGGAATATCCGGACGGACGTCTGGACATTCTGGCAGTGGGGCGGCGGCGGTTTGAGATCGAGCGGATTAACGACGAGCGGGCCTTCCTGAGAGGCGAGGTGGATTACTTCGACGATGAGGATGAGACGCTTGCAGAGGACGAATTTCGGGCGCGGGCGATCTCGGGTTATAACGAATTGCGGGCGTTGACGGCGGAGGCTCCGTTGCCGGCGGCGCACACGGACGATCCGCAATTGAGCTTTCGCTTGGCGCGGCCGATTCAGGATTTGGGGTTGCGGCAGGCGCTGCTTGCGGCGCGCAGCGAGGTGGAGCGGCTGCGTCAGTTGGCCGAGTTCCTGCCAGGATTTCTGATTCGCCAGCGGCGCGTGGAGCGGGTGAAGCAGGTGGCTCCGCGGAACGGGCATGGCGGGAAGCTTCCGGGGGCTCATTGAGCCGGCTCTCTCTTCTGATTGACGCTGACGATACGCTCTGGGAAAACAATATTTATTTCGAGCGGGCGTTCGATGCGTTTTGCGATTTCCTGGATCATTCGGCGCTGACACCGCCGCAGGTGCGGGATGTGCTGAATGAGATCGAACTGGTGAATGCGAAGATTCACGGTTATGGTTCGATGAACTTCGGGAGGAATTTGCAGCAGGCGTATCAGCATCTGGCGGAGCGTGAGATCAAAGACGATGACTTGCGGCATGTGCTGGCGTTGGCGGAGCGGATTCTGGAGCAGCCTATCGAATTGATCGATGGCGTGGAAGAAACGTTGGGTTACTTGAGCGAACGGCATGATCTTACGCTGTTCACTAAAGGCAATCCGGATGAGCAATTGATGAAAGTGGATCGTTCGCAGCTCAGCCGCTATTTCGCGCACACCGCGGTGGTGAAGGAAAAGGACGCAGCGGCTTACTCGCGGCTGGTCACGGAGCGTGTGCTGGCGCGGGATTTAACGTGGATGATCGGTAATTCGCCGAAGTCCGACATCAATCCGGCGCTGGAGGCGGGGTTGAACGCGGTGCTGGTGCCGCATCCGCACACTTGGGTGCTGGAGCATCAGGACTTGCGTGAATCAGGCGATGGGAAGTTTCTACGGGTGGAGCGGTTCGCGGATTTGCGTCTGCACTTTTAATGCGAGCCGGAGGGGGGACGCGTGCTGCGATCCCGCCTCCGGCTTAGGTCAACCTTTAGTGATTGTTGTGGTCTCCGCTAGTCGGAATGCCCGTGGCTGGATCCAAAATCAAGAGCTGGCCATGGCCTTCTCGATCCCCATCGAAGTCGAACATCGGGATCAGAGATCCGGCGATGGCATCTGTCGAATCGTCGCCGATCCGCCCCAGGCTCCAGTTATCTTCGATAAAGCGGAGGATGGAGGACTGATCGGTCACGCTGTGATCGACGTAATTCCGTTTGGCGTAGGGCGAGATCACCAGCAGCGGCAATCGGGGGCCATAGCCACAGCGCCCTTGATATACCGCCGTACCTCCGTTACCGCATAGGCCGGGGCCAGTCAGATTGTCGTCGGGGGTCGTGGACTGATTGACGATGGGACCCATCACATGGTCATAGAAGCCATCGGAATCATCGTAGGAAATGATAATGGCGGTGCTATTCCAGAACTTCGATTTCATGATGGTGTTGATGGTGTTCACCAGGAAGGTCTGTTCATCCAAAGGATCGGAGTAGCCGGCGTGGCCATCCTGATACGCGGCGGCTTTCAGGTAGCTGACGGCCGGCATGTTGCCGGCGTTCAGAGCAGCGAAGAAATCGCTGAGATCGTATTGATGATTGGCTTGATCGCTGCTACCGACTTTGGACACTGCGGTGGGCGGCAGATGATGCGGATTCGAAGTCTGGGGATAGTATTGGAACGCTGCATGGTGCGGAATGTAATCAGTTCCGGCCGAAGCTCCCGAGACGTTGTTATGCGATGTGGCGCAGGTAGCCGTGCCGCCCGCCGTGGAACTGGGCTTGAATCCGCCCTGGAACCAACCCCAAGTGAGGCCTTTCGCGTTCAGAAGGTTGCCGACGTTCTGTCCGCTCATGGTGATCAGAGTTTTGGTAGGGAGGGTGCAATCGTCGAGCACGACTGAAGGGCGGGGATCGCCGATGACAGAGCCGGCCGAAACGTTTCCAGCGGCGCTGCCGTTGGTCACGGTAGCGCCGTGAGTTTGTCCCGCAATGAGATTGAGGGCACCCGGCGTGGATGGACCAAAGGTGGTTCCGAAGGAATTGTCGCTCATCGCGAAGTGCTGCGCGTAATTCCATAGAGCCGTGACGGTGTTGCCGTCGTAGTAGCTCATGACGATGCCTTTGCCTTTACCGGCGTCATTGCAGCCAACGGAGCTGGAGCCGACGCTTTGCTGGAACAGGTTCATCAAGCCGGAATTGAAGGCTTTCTGTTCGTCGGCGTAATTGTGATCCTGGTCGCAGATCACGGCCTGCGAGCGGCTCAAACGGAAGGGCTGTGTCTGATTGGGGTTGCTGGCCAGCAGACCAGCGGACAGGAGCCCGTTGACGGAAGGCGTATCGCCGGCTGCGTGGAACACTGGCTCGCCCGGGGTGTTGTTCGCCGCCATCGGATAGGTGGCGAAATAATGATCGAAGGAGACGTTTTCCTGGAAAATGACGACCACGTGTTCGATGGGAGTGGTGGTTACGCCGTTCGACGGCTTGTCGGCGCGCAGCAGCGGCGCGGTTCCTAGCAGGCCCCACATCCATACGGGGAGCAGTAAAGAGACAGCAGGCTTACGAATTCTCACAAACTGGTTAAACATTCGGATCCTCTCGCGGTTGTGAAATGATCGGCCTTAGGGCGAAATGCAGATTCGCCTTAAAACCGAAGCCCGAGAATGCCACGGATAGATGACGAAAGATTGAACTGAGGATGAAAATATACGCAGGAACGCCTTGCGTCGTAGCAGTGTCAACGAGGCGTGTGTTTAGCTGAATAGACCAGGTGAGGTAATCCCAGGAAGTCGGTTTCTTTTTCGACGGCCATGCCGTTGCGTTCTGCGACGCGGCGCGATGGGAGATTCTCCGGGCGGATCAGGGAGATGATGCGTTCTTCGCCCAGAGTTGTGAACGCGTAGTTCATGCAGGCGCGGGCGGCTTCGGTGGCGATGCCGTGGCCTTGGGCGTGGCGGGCGAGGGCGTAGCCGACTTCGATTTCTTTCGTGCCGTCGACTTCGAGGCGCACCAAGTCCGCAGTATCCGCAGAACTGATTGCCGGGCTTTAGAAACAGCGGCCATTGACCGACTCCATCTTCGGCGTAGCGGCGGAGATTCTTTTGGATGCGCTCCTCCGCGTCTTTGCGCTCGAAGCGATTGGGGAAGAAGCGCATGTTGTCGTGATCGCACAGCACTTCAGCCAGCGCGTCTATGTCGTCGAGAGTGTAGTGGCGCAGGTAAAAGCGTGGGGTCTCGATAACGACCACGGCCTACTTGAGTGCGGCGCGGGTGGCGATATCCAGCACCCATCCGGGGAAGATGCCGAGAATCAGGGTGCCCAATGCTGACGCGTAGACGGCGATTTTGAGGCCGATGCCGGGGGCGTCGAGGTTCTCCACCGAAGCGCCGGGGTCCTTGAAGTACATCACGACCAGAACGCGGAGGTAGTAATACGCAGCCACCGCGCTATTGAGCAAGCCCAGCACGGCAATCCAAACCTCGTTGGCATCCAGCACGGCCTTGAAGATGTAGAATTTGCCGAAGAACCCGGCCGTCAGCGGCACTCCAATCAAGCTGAGCAGGAAGATTGTGAGCATCGCGGACATGGCGGGTTGCCGTTGCGACAGGCCCGCAAAGTCATCGATGTTGACGTATCTCTCGCCCTTGCGGGAAAAATACGTCACCACGGCGAAAGCGCCGAGGTTGGTGAAGGCGTACGCCGCCAGGTAGAACATGGCCGCGGCGGAGCCCACATCGGAGTGCGCGGTCACGGCCACTAGAACATATCCGGCGTGCGCGATGGAACTGTAGGCCAGCATGCGCTTGATGTTCGATTGCTGGATCGCGGCGAAGTTGCCGACGATCATGGTGGCCAGCGCGCAGACCCAGACGATGGGCTCCCAGCGGCTGGCGATGGGGCCGAAGGCGGTCATGAAGACGCGCAGCAGAATCGCGAAGGCTGCGGCTTTGGGGCCTACGGAGAGGAATCCGGAGACGGGAGCGGGGGCGCCTTGGTAGACGTCGGGGGCCCAGATCTGGAACGGAGCGGCGGAAATTTTGAAGCCGAATCCGACGAACATGAGCGCGGCGGCGGCGCCGGCCAAGGCTAGTGGCGGCGTGGAGGTTTGCAGGGCGCTGCGGATGTGATCCAGGTTCGTCGAACCGGTAAGGCCGTAGATCCAGGCCACGCCGTACAGCAAGAAAGCCGTGGCGAAGGAGCCAAGCAAGAAATATTTTAGGGCGGATTCGTTGTTGCGGGGGTCGTCGCGCAGGTAGCCGGCTAGCACGTAGGACGCGATCGACGAAATCTCCAGGCCGATGAAGATCATGATCAGTTCGTTGGCGGTGACCATAACGCATTGGCCGACGATGCTGAACAGGATTAAGGCGTAGTATTCGCCGCCGAAGGATTTTTCGCGGCGCAGGTATTCGGTGGAGCTTAGGATCGCGATTACGCCGATGCCGATCACCAGTACTCGGAAGAACGAATGCGAAGCCATCGATGATCAGCATGTTGCTGAAGGCGGCGCCGGGGTCGCCGGCGGCGGAGATCGAGGCGACTAAGGCGGCTAACAGCGCCACGATCGAGAAGGGTCCGAAGATTTTGCGTTGATCGTCGTTGGTGAAGACGGCTTCCATGAACATCACCAGGACTCCGGCGATGGTCAGGATCATTTCCGGCAGGATGCGGAAGTATTCGACTCCGGTGGGGAACAGGTTAGCGGGCATTCGCCACCTCGTTTACGGCCGGAGTTTGTTTGGCGGCGACCCGCTCTTTGCTCTGCTCCAGGATTCGCGTGTTTTGTGCGCTGATCGACGGTAGGAAGGTTTGGGTGTAGGTTCCCATCCACAGCATCAAGAGAAGCAGCGGCAGGATGGCGGCCCACTCGCGTCCACTTAGGTCCGGCATGTGATGGCTTAGCGACTCGGATGGTTTTCCGTAGAATGTGCGCTGATATAGCCACAGCATGTAGCAGGCGGAGAGAATTACCCCGACGGCGGCGAAGACGGTGGCGGTGAAACTGGAGAACGAGGCGCCTTGCAGAACCAGATACTCGCCGACGAAGTTGTTTAACATGGGCAGGCCGACGGAGGCTAGGGTTGCGATCAAGAACACGATGGCGAGGTTGGGCGCGGGGGTGGCTACTCCGCCGTAGGCTGAAATTTCCAGCGAGTGGCGGCGTTCATAGAGGTATCCGACCAAGAGGAACAGCGCGCCGGTGGAGATGCCGTGATTCAACATCTGGTACACGGCACCGTCAAGGCCTTGCTGGGTAAACGAGAAGACGCCTAGCACGACGAAACCCAGGTGGCTGACGGATGAGTACGCCACCAGCTTCTTCATGTTGGGCTGGACTAACGCGACTAGCGCTCCGTAGATGATGCCGATGACCGCGAGCGCGATTACCCAAGGCGCTGATTTATGCGAGGCGTTGGGGAATAGCGGGAGGCAGAAGCGGACGAGTCCGTAGGTACCCATTTTCAGCATGACGCTGGCCAGCATGATGGAGCCAGCGGTGGGCGCTTCGACGTGGGCGTCCGGAAGCCAAGTATGCAACGGGAACAAGGGGACCTTGATCGCGAAGGCAATGAAGAAGGCCAGGAAGAGAAGCATTTCAGTTTGGCTGCTCAGGGACAAGCGGCCGCTCTGCAACTGGGCGACGATCTGCGTGTAGTCGAACGTACCGGCGCGGGTGTAGAGGAAGATGATGGCCGCCAGCATCAGCACCGATCCGGTAAAGGTGTAAATGAAGAACTTCACGGCGGCGTAAATGCGGCGTTCGTGGCCCCAGATACCGATCAGGAAATACATCGGCACCAAGCCCACTTCCCAGAACACGTAGAAGAGGAACAGATCGAGCGAGATGAAGACACCGATCAAGCCGAATTCGAGCAAGATCAGGAAGGCGAAGAATTCTTTCACGCGGTGATCGATGTGTTTCCACGACGCAAGCACAGAGATCGGGGTGAGTAACGTCGTCAGGATCACTAGCCAGAGGCTCAAGCCGTCTAGGCCGACGTGATAGCGGATGGGCGGAGAGCTGATCCATTCGGAATCGTGGACGAAGGCGTAGCCGTCGGGGACGACGCCGCTGACGAGTCCCAGGGAGATCACGAAGATAAATAACGAAATTACGAGAGCGGCCATGCGGGAGAGGCCGGGGTTGCTCTTGGGGATCAGCAGTAGAAGCAGGAAGCCGATGAGTGGCAGGAAGAGAACGGCGTCGAGGAGCGTCATCGGCCGCCTCCTGCCATGGTGATGGCTACGATCACTACGATCGATCCTAAGACCACCCACGCGGCGTAACTGCGTATTGAACCTGATTGCATTCGTTTGAGGATGCCACCGACGTTGCGCGCTGTTTTGCCGGCTCCGTTCACGATACCGTCGATGCCGCCGGCGTCGACTACGCGCCAGAGGAGCGAGCGTGAGCCGTCGACTGTGGGGTTGACTACCAGCGAGTCATAGAATTCGTCGACGAAATACTTGTTGTAAATCCAGCGATACGGCGTGCTGAAGGTGCGCGCCAGGCCTTCGGGAATCGCGGGCGCGATCAGATAGAACCAGGCGGCGAGAGCGATGCCGATGAGTCCGGCAGCGACGGAGACCATGGCTGTCCACGGAATTCCGGGCTCCTCTGCCGCCACTTTGAACATGGGCTCCAGCCATTTGGGAATGTTGATGTAGCCGCCGACGAGACTCAGCACTGCGAGAACTGCTAGCGGAATCCACATCGATGGCGGCGATTCGTGCGGCTCGCCGTGGCCATGGCCGTGATCATCGTGGCCGTGCGCGTCATGCGCGGCGGCTTTCCAGCGAGGCTCGCCGAAGAAGGCTAGGAAGAACGCACGAAACACATAGAAGGCGGTCATGCCTGCGGTGAACACACCTACCCAATACATCCACGGCGCGTATTCGTAGGCCGAGGCCAGGATTGCATCCTTACTGTGATAGCCCGAGAACGGGGGAACGCCTGCGATGGCTACGCTGGCGCAGAGCAATGTCCAAAAGGTGATCGGAGTGTACTTGCGCAGGCCGCCCATTTTGCGCAAGTCTTGTTCGCCGGACATGGCGTGGATTACGCTGCCGGCTCCCAGGAACAAGAGCGCCTTGAAGAAGGCGTGGGTCATGACGTGGAAGATGCCGGCGGAGAAGGCTCCGGTGCCGAGGCCCAGGAACATGTAGCCTAACTGCGAAACCGTCGAGTAGGCGTAAACCTTTTTAATGTCGGTCTGCGCCAGGCCCATGGTGGCGGCGAAGAACGCTGTTGCCAGGCCGATGATCGCGACTACTTCGAGCGCGCCGTGGGCGTGCAGGAAAATCGAGGAGCTGCGCGTCACCATGTAGACGCCGGCGGTCACCATGGTCGCGGCGTGGATCAGGGCGCTGACGGGCGTGGGGCCGGCCATGGCGTCGGGCAGCCATACATATAAAGGGATCTGCGCGGACTTGCCGGTGGCTCCGACGAATAGCAGCAGGGCGATGGCCGTCATCCAACCGGCGCTCGATTCGACGGGCATCGCCTGCACTTTGCCGAAGACGGTGGCGAAGTCGAGCGATCCAAAGTGAATTACGATCAAGAACACTGCCAGCGAAAAGCCGAAGTCGCCGATGCGGTTTACGATGAAGGCTTTGTTGCCGGCGTCAGTCGCGAATTTTTCGCTGAAATAGAAACCGATCAGCAGGTAGCTGCACAAGCCTACGCCTTCCCAGCCGACAAATAGCAATAGGAAGTTGGAGGCCAGCACCAGCGTCAGCATGAAGAACATGAATAGGTTGAGGTACGCGAAGAAGCGGTAGTAGCCGCCTTCGTGCGCCATGTAGCCGATGGCGTAGACGTGAATCAGGAAGCCGACGCCGGTGACGATCATCAGCATCACGGCGGTCAGACGGTCGATGGCGAAATCGACGCCGATGTTCAGGGTGCCGGATTGAATCCAGGTGAAGTAATGCTCGACGTAAGCCTGTTCCAGCGGATTGCCCCCGCCGAACACGCCTAGCGCGCTCAGGGTTTTCAGCACCCACAGGAAGCTCAGCAGCACGGAGCCGGCGGCGACCGCGTTAATCGCGGTCTTCGACAAGCGGCGGCCGAGCAGACCGTTCACGGCGAAACCGGCTAGCGGTAGGAGAGGTATCAACCAAAGTTGCATCTTAGTTTTTGAGCGAGCTTAATTCGTCGATTTCGAGCGTCTGCCGGTTCTTGAACACGGTCAGGATGATCGCGAGGCCGACCGCGGCTTCGGCCGCCGCCACCACCATCACGAAGAAGCTAAAAATATGTCCGTCCACCTGTTTCAATTTGTACGAGAACGTGATGAAGCTGAGATTCACGGCGTTGAGCATCAACTCGATCGACATGAACACGGTGATGATGTTGCGGCGGAATAAAAATCCGGCGATCCCGAGTACGAAGAGGATCAGGCTGAGGGCCAGGTACCAGGACAGCGGCACGCTGGGAGGTAGCTGAGGCACTAGTCGATCTCCTTTCGCGCCAAGACGATCGCGCCGAGAATGGCGATCAGGATCAGGACGCTGGTGACTTCGAACGGCAGCAAGTATGTGGTGAAGAGCGCGCGTCCGATTTCTAAGGGCGAGCCTTTTGTGAACTGGCCGAAGACTACATTTTCAGAAGCCGGCAGGCGGTTGGCGATCAGGCTGGCGATGATTCCCAGGAACACTAATAGGAGTGGGACTCCGGCGTACTTGGCCCAGGTGCGGTGGCCTTTGTGCTCGGTGCCGGCGTTCAGCAGCATGATGACGAACACGAACAGCACCATGATGGCTCCGGCGTAGACCACCAGCTGCGCGGCCGCGATGAACTCACCGCCCAGCAGCAGATACAGCGCCGCCAGCGCGCCCATCACGCCGATCAGCGAAATAGCGCTCGAGATGGGGTGCGTCTGCACCACCAAGTTGATGCCGCAGACCACCGCGATCGCGGCGAAGATCATGAAGAGGAGTGCGTCCATATTTTATGCGCGGGCCTTTAGGCCAATGCCACCACCAGGCCGGTGAGAAACAGGTTGACGACGGCTACCGGGAACATGAAGGTCCAGGCGAAGCGCATCAGTTGGTCATAGCGGAAGCGCGGCAGGGTGCCGCGAACCCAAATGTAAACGAAGAGGATGACGAGCGCTTTCGCCGAGAACCAAATGATGGGCATCAGCGGGAGCGCCACCGCTGGAATCAGGAACACGCCGGCCAGGGCGAAGAACGCCACGCCGACGACGGGGAGCGTGAAGCGGTCGAGCGGGCGCGCGGGGCTCATTGCGTGTAAGAAGCACAGTATTCCGGCGCCGGCCATCACTAAGGATGGGAGGAAGCTCGATCCATATTGAGCCGGGAAGGGCGGATGCCAGCCGCCTAGGAACAACAGCGTCGCGACGCAGGAAACGGTGACCATGTTGCAGTATTCGGCCATGAAGAACGCGGCGAATTTCATGCTGCCGTATTCGGTGTGGAATCCGGCTACCAATTCGTTTTCCGCTTCAGGGAGATCGAAGGGCACGCGGTTGGTTTCGGCGAAGGCCGCGATGATGAACAGGATGAAGCTGATGATGTTGAAGGGGAAGACTTGGAAGATGGTCCACTTAGGGAGGAAGCCGAAGAAGAAGCCGGCTTGGCCGTCGACGATGCCGCGGAAGCTGAGCGTGTTGAGCGCGAGCAGGGGGGCGGCGATCGCCATGGCCATCGGCAGCTCATAGCTGATCATTTGCGCGGAGCTGCGCAGTCCACCTAGCAGAGAATATTTATTGTTCGAGGACCATCCGGCCAGTGCTACGCCGTAGACGCCTAAGCCGGAGATGCCGAGGATGAAGAGGACTCCGATATTGAGATCGGTCAACTGCATCGCTGTGGTGATCGCTGGAATGTGGACCGGGCCCAGGTTGATCGCTGGCAGGCTGAGTTCGGTTCCGAAGGGGATCACGGCGATGGGGATCAGCGCGAACAGCACTGCGATGAACGGCGCCAGAACCAAAACACTTTGTTCACGTGGGAAGGCATCATGTCTTCCTTGGTGATCAGCTTAATGACGTCGGCGAGCGGCTGCAACAAGCCATGTGGACCTACACGGCGCGGGCCGACGCGCAATTGAATGTGCGCCAGCACCTTGCGTTCGAGCCACTGCAGGTAGGCGAGGGCGGTCAGCAGGACGAACGCTACCACTGCGGCTTTGATGATGCTCACTATGAAGAAAGTCATCGTCGCCTATTGCCCCTGCCCGCTGTAAAGTTTGCCTGGAGATTCCATGACCTTGTTTAGTATTTCGGAGTAGGGGGTGAGCGAGCCTGAAGTGAATAACGTGTCGCCGGAGGATTGGATCGCGCCGGGCAAGGCGGCGACGCGTCCGTTGAGAGGCATGGTTGGGACCGGGCCCATCGCCAGCAGTGCAGGCGAAACTCCGTAACCGTGCACGCTCTTGCGAATTTCTTCGAATACTTTGTCGGGGAGCCAGATGCCTAAGTTCAGACCCATCTCCTTGGCGATCTGCCCGAAGATTTCGAGATCCGTCTTCGTGCCCATCACCTTGATTGCTTGCTTCAGTCGCTGGACTTCGCCGCAGACGTTGGTAACGGTGCCGTTTTTTTCGTACGCGGACGCGGCGGGGAGAACGATGTCGGCTTGCTTGGCAGTGTCGGTCATGAAGAGGTCCTGCACGACTACGAACGCGTTCTTTGATCCTAATGAACTGGTCTTTAGGGGATTTGCGCCGACTACCCACAGGACGTCCAGGTCGTTCGCGGCCAGCATCTGCTCGCGGGACATCCCGCCGTCGCGCGGGAGGACGCCCATGTCGAAGGCGCCGCGCGAGTTTGAGTAATCAACCAGACAAACGTACTTGACGGGGATCCCGAGCGAATCGCCGAAGGCTACTAGCTTTCGCAGAGCATCGCCTTGAACGGAGTCACCGAAGACGATGACAAGATCGCCCTCGGCCTTCAGTTTGTCGCGCAAGGATTCGACGCCGGCGACTTCCCCGCCTTTTTGGACGCGGACGCTGGCTACTGCCTGGTTGTCTTCGCGGACGGGACCCGACGTCACCGCATAAATGCGTGCGTTGTGATGGCGGAAGTTTGCGCGGGCCTGGAAGGAGAGGAACGGGTGCTGCTGCGCGAGATCGGCGCCTACCACTAAGACCGCTTTCGCCGAGTAGACGTCGTCGGTCGTGGCGAGCGCGTTGGTTTTGCCGGAGAGGCCGTCGAAGAAGGTTGCTAGATCGCCGGTGCGGTGGTGATCGATGTTGTTGGTGCCCAGGCCTTGCCGCGCGAACTTCGCCAGGAAGAAATTCTCTTCGTTGGTGGTGTGATTCGAACCGATCACGCCGAACTTTCCGTTGCGCGCTTTCGCTTCGCTGAATTTGGTTGAGACTACTTCGAGGGCCTGCGACCAGGAAATCGGCTCGTAGCCTTTTTCGGTCTTCATCATGGGCGATTGCAGGCGTTCGGGGTGCTTGGTGAAGTCGAAAGCGTAGCGGCCTTTTACGCACAGGAACTCGTTGTTAATGCCGCTGCGGTCGCGGTTGTTGCCGCGGATGATCTCGTCGTTGCGGACGCCCAAGGTGGTCTTGCAGCCATCGGCGCAGTGGGTGCAGATGGTCCCTACGTGTTCCATTTCCCAGGGGCGCGTCTGGTAGCGGTAGGTGCCGCTCGTCAATGCGCCTACGGGACAGATGTCGATACAGGCTCCGCACTCGTCGCATTCGAGGTGATCATCATGATTGGGGATGATCTCGGAAATCGCACCGCGATTGCCTACGCCGAGGGCTCCCACGCCCATGCCTTCGTTGCAGGCGCGCACGCAGCGGTAGCACAGGATGCAGCGCGGGGCGTCGAAGTACACGACCGGGCTCCACTGCTTTTCGTCGACGTGCAGTTTGCGCTCGACGAAGCGGCTCTCGCCGGCGCCGTAGCGGAAGACCATGTCTTGCAATTCGCACTCGCCGCCCTTGTCGCACACCGGGCAATCGAGGGGATGATTGGTCAGCAGGAATTCGAGCGTTCCTTTGCGCGCTTTCTTGACGATGTCAGAATCGGTGCGCACTACCATGCCTTCGGCTACGGGCGTGGTGCAGCCTACTTGCAGTTTGGGCGTCTTTTCGATTTCGACCAGGCACATGCGGCAGGCGGCCTGCAGCGTGTAGTCCTCGTGATAGCAGAAGGCCGGCACTTCGATGCCGTTCTGGCGCGCCACTTCGATCAGCAGCTTGCCCTTCTCTGCCTGGATTTCTTTCCCGTCGATGGTCAGCTTAACGATGTCAGCCACGATTTATACCATCACCTCTTGCCGCGCCAGATACATCTCGAAATCTTCGGTGAACTTTTCGACGATGGAGATCGTCGGCAGCGCGGCGGCGTCGCCCAGCGCGCAGAAGGTGCGGCCCAGCATGTTTTTCGAAAGCTCGCCCAGCAGCGAAATGTCTTCGCGGCGGCCTTGGCCTTCGTAGAAGCGCTGGAGAATTTTCTTCAACCACGTCGTGCCTTCGCGGCAGGGGATGCACCAACCGCAGCTCTCGTGAGCGTAGAATTTCATGATGCGAAGTGCGAAGCGGACCATATCGGTGGTCTCGTCCAGCACCACCATGCCGCCCGAGCCCAGCATGCTGCCTACTTTCGCGAGAGTGTCGTAGTCCATCGGGATATCGCACTCTTCGGCGCGCAGAATGGGGCATGACGAGCCGCCCGGGACGACTGCTTTCAATTTCTTTCCATTCGGAATTCCGCCGGCGACTTCGTTGATGGCCTTCATCATCGGGAAGCCTAGTGGCAGTTCGTATACTCCAGGCTTGTTGACGTGGCCGGAGATGCATACCAAGCGTGTGCCGCCGTTCTTGGGAGTCCCGAGAGCTGCGAAGGCCGCGCCGCCGTCGCGAATGATCGCCGGGACTGCGCTGAAAGTTTCTACATTATTTAGGAGCGTCGGCAGCGCCCATGCGCCCGCCACGGCTGGGAACGGAGGCTTCATGCGGGGAACGCCGCGCTTGCCTTCTAGCGAATCGAGCAAGGCCGTTTCTTCGCCGCACTCGTAGGCACCGGCTCCGCTGTGGGTGCAGAGGTCGAACTCGAAGCCGGTGCCTGCTACGTTTTTGCCTAGATAACCCTTGGCGTAGGCTTCGTCGATGGCGCGGTCCATCTTCTCGATCAAGTAGCGATATTCGCCGCGTATATAGAGGTAGCCTTTGTGCGCATCGACGGCCAGGCCCGCGATCAGGATGCCTTCGATCAACTGGTGCGGGTCGTACTCCATCAGGAGGCGATCTTTGCAGGTGCCGGGTTCGCTCTCATCCGCGTTGATCACAATGACGCGCGGCTTGGGCGAATTGCGAGGGACGAAGCTCCACTTAAGACCGGTCGGGAATCCAGCGCCGCCGCGGCCGCGCAGGCCGGAAGTTTTCACTTCTTCGACGATAGCCTCGGGCGTCATCTCTTTGGCTTTGAGAAACGCTTTGTAGCCGTCGTTCTTGAGATAAACGTCCAGCGTCTCGGAGCCTTCGATGGCGAAGTTCTTGCTGACGATGCGGGTCTCTAGCGGGCTCGGTTGGTTAAAAAGTTGCTTCGCCATTACTGCGCTTTCCTCAGGCCGTCAATCAATTGATCCAGCTTCTCGGGCGTCACGAAATGATGGAAGTCGTAATTGATTTCGACCGCCGGCGCCCAGGAGCACGCGCCCATGCACTCGACTTCTTCCAGCGAAAACAGGCCGTCGGCGGATGTTTCCTTGTGTCCTAGACCCAATTTCTTTTTGGCGTGTTCGTACAACTCTTCGCCGCCCACCAATTGGCAACTGATGTTGGTGCACACCTGCACGTGAAACTTTCCCTGCGGCTTGCGGTGCAGCATGGAGTAGTAGCCCACTACTTCATCCACCTGCAGCGGCGTCACTTTGCAGCGCCGGGCGATTTCCTCAATCAGTTCTTTGGTCACCGCGCCCACTTCATCTTGGCCGTAAATCAGCATCGGAACGACGGCCGAGCGCGTGCGCCCTTCCGGATAGCGCGTGAGCATTTTCGCGAAACGTTCTTCGAGTTGCGGCGAGAAGGTCATTAGCGGTCGGTATCTCCCAACACGAAATCCATGCTGCCCAGTGAGGCGATGGAGTCGGCAATCAGCGTTCCTTCGAGCAGCGGCGGCAGGGCCATCAGGTTCGCAAAGCTGGGCGTGCGCATATGCACACGGTAGGGCTTCGAAGTTCCATCGCTGACGATGTAGTAGGCGATCTCACCGCGCGGCGATTCGACGGCTTGGTACGCCTCGCCGGCAGGGACGCGGAAGCCTTCGGTTACGATCTTGAAATGATAGATGAGCGCTTCCATTTGCGTCTTCATCTTTTCGCGGTCCGGCAGGACTACATGCGGGGCGTCAGCCTGGAACGCGCCTTCCGGCATCCCTTCCATGGCTTGGACGATGATGCGCGCGCTCTGCCGCATTTCTTCCAGGCGCACGCGGTATCGCGCGTAGACGTCGTTCTCAGTGCGCGTCGCGACTTTGAAATCGAATTTTTCGTAGCTCGAATACGGTTCGGTTTTGCGCACGTCGAGCGGAATTCCGGCCGCGCGGATCATGGGGCCGGTCACGCCCAGGTCGAGCATGTCCTCGATCGAAATGAAGCCGACGCCTTGCGTGCGGATTTTCCAGATCGGGTTTGAGTCGAGCAGGTTTTCGTACTCATCCACTTTGCTGGGGAACTGGCGGATGAACTTGCCCAACGCTTTTTCCCAGCCGCGCGGGGGTTCCAGCGCTACGCCGCCGGGGCGGATGTAGCTGGTCATCATGCGCTGTCCGGAGAACATTTCCTTGATACGCAGTACGTCTTCGCGCTCGCGGAAGCAGTAGAAGAACATGCTCATCGCGCCGATGTCGAGAGCATGCGTTCCCAGCCAGACTAAATGGCTATTGAGGCGGTCCAGTTCCACCAACATCACGCGTAGCCACTGTGCTTTCGGCGGAATCTCCAGTTGCAGGAGCTTCTCCACCGTCAACGCGTAGACGAAATTGTTGGCGAGGTTCGAAAGGTAATCGACGCGGTCAGTGAGCGTGACGACTTGCGCCCAGTTGATGGCTTCGCACTGCTTTTCGATGCCGGTGTGCAGGAAGCCGATGTCCGGCTCCGCCTTCATGATGGTCTCGCCTTCAAGCTCGATCACAATGCGCAGAACCCCGTGCGTCGAGGGGTGCTGCGGGCCCATGTTCAGCGTCATCCGCCGCGGTGCGGCAGGACCCGCCGGAGTTTCCTGCGTCGCGGCGATAGTGGCTACGTGATCTTCGAAGGACTGTTTCATACTATTCTTTCGCGTACCCGTACTTGTAACCGTGAACCGGATAATCTTTGCGTAGCGGATGGCCTTCCCAATCGAGCGGCATCAGGATGCGGACCAGATTGGGGTGATTACGGAAGCCGATGCCGAACATGTCGAACATTTCGCGCTCATACCAATCGGCCGCGCGCCATACACTGTAGACCGAGTCCATCTCCGGATTGGTTCCGCTCACGCGGCATTTTACACGGACACGGCGGATGGGTTCAATCGAGTGCAGATGGTAGACCACTTCAAAGCGCGGTTCGGCTGGATGCCAATCGACGGCGGTGATGGAACTGAGCCGGATAAACTTTTCGTTGTCCTTGAGATGGCGGCAAAGATCCACGATCTGCGCGGGATCGGCGATCAGCGTGATTTCGCCCAGCGCCTGCTTGGTTTCTAGAATCGCGGGATGATTGAAATCGCTCATCGCTTCGCTCATTCCTTCACCCCCGGGCGCTTGGTCTCCGGACCCCATTCGAGCGCGCCCTTCTTATATACGTAGAAGAATCCCACCAGCACCAATACGACGAACACGAACATCTCCGCCAAGCCGAATAGCTTCAGCTCGCGGAAAACCACTACCCAGGGGAACAGGAACACGGCTTCGATGTCGAACAGGATGAAGATCATCCCCACCAGATAAAATTTGACGCTGAAGCGTTCGCGCGCCGAACCCACCGGCGCCATGCCGGATTCATAGGGCGTATCTTTCAACGGACTGTGCCCGTGCTTGCCCAGCAGCGTTGAGATGCCGATCAAGCCGGCCGCCACCGCGATGGCTATGATGACCTGCACGACGACAGGAAAGTAAGTTTGGGGATAAGTCGGCATGTATTCGTTGGCGATAGTGGGGAAGCGCGGGCCGCTTCCGGTTTGTGTTCAGGTCTTAACCTTAAACATTCAAATATAATGAGGAACGAAAGGGAGTGTCAAACTCGCCGGATGGAAACCTCTGAAACAAAGACAATTCAAGTTGTTCTAAACGGCGAGCCGCGCAGCATTCCGGCGGGTTTGACGGTGGATCGTCTATTGATTTTTCTGGAGATGGACCCGTCGCGCGTCGCAGTCGAACTGGATCGCGCGATCGTTCGCAAGCCCGATTGGCCCCATGCTGAAGTGCGCGATGGCGCTCAACTCGAAGTGGTGTGGTTCGTGGGTGGCGGGTGAGCCATGAAATTCCTGGCGCTCCTGACACTGTCGGTCGGCGTTTTCGCCACCGAGCCTAACGATGCGACGCGGCGTTGGTGGTCTCACGTCACCGCGCTTGCGAATGACGGCATGGAAGGCCGGGACACGGGGAGCGCGGGGTATCAGCGTGCGGCGCGCTACGTCGCGGGCGAGTTTGAACGCGCGGGGCTGAAGCCGGCGGGCGAGAACGGATACTATCAGTCCGTCCCACTACATGTGGTTCGATTGCGCGCGGCTGATTCGACCGCGGTACTCACGCGGAAATCAGGCGTCTACAAATTCCGCTGGCTGCGTGAAATCACGATGGCGGTGGCGCCCGGCTTGCCGGAACAAATAGCGGGTGGATTGGTTTTCGCTGGTTCCGACGCGCAGCCTCCCGCGGGGCTTCCTATTGAAGGCAGAGTCCTGGTGCGTTTAGGGGCGCCCGTCGGAACGCCTGCGGCGAATCGTCCGCTGCCTCCGCTTCCCGAGGGGATGCTGGGCACACTCAGCATCGACAACCTGGATGGTCCCGAGCGCCGGCGCTGGCCCGCTGCTTATGCGGTCAACATGGCGCTCGCCGGGACTCCGGCGCCACAAAACCTGCGCCCAGCGTTGTTTCTGAATCCGGAGAACGCAGATGAGGTGTTTCGCGGCTCTGGACACACTTACGCGGAATTGAAGAAACGTTATGACACCGCTCAGCCGCTGCCGTGGTTTGAAATTCCGGCCACGCTCCAGGTCGCGTTGAAGTTCGATACGGCCGACGTTTCCTCGGACAATCTACTCGCGGTTCTTCCGGGCAGCGATCCGGCGCTCGCTAACGAATATGTGGTCGTCTCGGCGCATCTCGATGGCTATGGTTTTGGATCGCCTATCCACGGCGATGGCTTGTATAACGGCGCGTTTGACGATGCCGCTTACGTTGCGACGCTGATCGATCTCGCCCAGAAGTGGAAGGAATCGGGAACTAAGCTGCGGCGGTCCGTGTTGTTTGCGGTGGTGACTGGCGAAGAAAAAGGCTTGCTGGGTTCACGCTACTTTGTCGCGCATCCCACCGTCCCTAAAGAGAGCATGGTTGCCAACATCAATCTCGACCAGCTCCGGCCGCTGTTCCCGCTGCGCACGCTCACCATGCTGGCGATCGACGATTCGACGCTCGGCGACACCGCGCGGGCCGTCGCCGAACCGCTGGGCATCCGCATCCAGGCCGATCCCGAGCCGGACCGCAATCTGCTGCGCCGCTCCGATCATTTCAACTTCATGCAGAGCGGCGTCCCTGCCACCGGCTTCGTCTTTGGTTTCGAGAAGGGCTCACGCGAGGAAGCCATCTACCGCGAATGGTACTCGGTCCGGTACCATAGTCCCGCCGACGATCTCAAGCAGCCGTGGGATCCCACCGCCGCCGCGAAATTCAATGAGTTTTTCGCGCATTTGGTCGAAGCCCTTGCCAACGCCGATCAGCGTCCGCAGTGGAAAAGCACCAGCAAAATCGCGCCGCGAAAGTAAGGCTATTGACACACCCTGGAAGTTGGTTACAATCGGAAAGTCGTCCCTAACACCGCCCCATGCTCAAACCTCGAAAAAGCCGCCCCGACCCCGCGAATCCAAATCGCACTTATTCCTCCGTCGAAGTGTCAACCCTCGCGAGTGTGAGCCTGCGGCAACTGCAATGGTGGGATGAACGCAAGGTGGTGTCGCCGCGCCACGAAGGCCATCGCCGGATATACTTTCCGGCTGAGGTCATAGAGATCACGGTGATCGCCGAACTGCGCCGCAAGGGATTCTCGCTGCAAAAAATCCGCCGCGTGCTGCGCTTCCTGCAAAAGGAAATGGGCAAGCGGCTGGCCGACCTCACGCAAGCCGGGTCCGACCTGCACCTGGTTACCGACGGCAAGGCGATTTATCTTGAGGACCGGCAGGAGCGCATTATCGATCTGCTCAAGAACGCTCAGCAGCCGATGTTCCTGGTGTGCGTCAGCGACCAGGCCCGCCGCCTGGACGACCTCACGCGCAAACCCATCCGCCCCGAAAATGGTCTCGCACGGCGCTTCCGCGCCGGTTAACTCCTAATCCCCAAACCAACTTGCGTGCGTTCGATCGCTGCTAGCCGGCTCCGCCAGGCTAGGCAAGATACGAACGCGCGGCTTGTCCTATTAGATCGGAACATTCTCACAGGGGAACGTGCTCTTCGCTCGATCCTCTATACCGCAGCGTCGCAGCAAATCGGGTTCGCCGAAGATCGACTAGCGCATCGGGACTCCGAGTGCTTGACCGGCCGGTGAAGCGCCCACGGTTCGCCGCCGGGACTACCCCGGCCAAGGTAACAAGTACCTTAGGGCGGACTGGTACTGATGAACCCATTGGTCTCTGGGACCAAGATATTTGCTCGCCCATACTGGGTCTTCCCTAAGGGATTTGCCTAAGGTTCGCCAAACAAGAAACACTCGGCATGCACCCTTGGGTGATGTTGCACCTACAAAACAAGACGACTGAATCGGAGAATACGAATGAAAGACTTACGAGCTATTTTGGAGAGACGTTTCATGCTGGCGGTACCCGCGGTTCTGCTTCTAGGAGCGGCGCTACCGGCACATGCCACCAGCTTTAGCTCGGACGCTTACTACGTCGGAGTCGAGGATCATCCCACTTCCGGACAGGGGGCTGGCGATAAGGACTACAACGACATCGTCTTCACACTCTCAGGTTCGGGTCTGAAGCTTAATAGCAACGGAACCTTGAGTAATCCCACCACGCCTAACAATAACGGGGTCCCGTTCTGGGATAACTTGTCTAGCGATGGAGCGGGCAAGAATTTCGGAAACTGCCTTTACACTGGCGCAACGAATGCTTGCACTGGCGGCGCGCCTATCAATCCCTCGGCGGAATACCTGTCGAATGGCGGTGGTTTCGCGGGATTCGACTTCTCAGGCGCGACGGGCACGGTTACCTTGACGATCGATGCGGTTATCCACGCCGATAGTGACACGCTCTTCTGGTGTACTAGTGCGGCCAATTGCCATGCGATCAGCAGCGGTGGCGCTTTCGCTCCGGGATCGGGCGACTTCTACTTCAAATTGTTGGACTCCACGGGTACCGACCACACTTATACCTCGCAGAATTCTAATTTTGCGGCCGCACTCAACCCAACCCAGGCTACACCGGAGCCGTTGACGTTGGCGCTGACCGGGAGCGGATTGCTCGGGCTCTTGTTCCTCCGGCGGCGCCGGACGGGTTCGAATTAGGTCGAGGAGCGGGAGCGCCGGTTGTACGGCCCGCGCCTTCCTCATTAGGTAAAATTTCCCGATGCCAGGGCAGGCTTCAAGCCTGCCCTTTTTTCTTTATGGCCATGGAATACAGAAAGTATTTTCTCGATGATGAGGGCTGCGCCAAACGGGTTATCACCGCTTGAACTTAAGTTGATATACTGAAACCGGAGGTCTGGATGCCATCTCGTCGCCGCTCTTTTATTTTGGTTCCGCTCTTTGTAGGACTGTGTGCGTTTAGCGTTTTTCTGTTGACTGCGAAGCATGTTTCGGCGGCATCCCCCACGGACGATGCCGTGGGGCAGAGCATGAAGTCCTTCACCTCTGTGTTTGACGCAGTGGAGCAGAACTTCGCCGACAAGGTGGACGCGGACAAAGCGGTCTACAATGGCGCGATTCCGGGGATGCTGCGCACGCTCGATCCACACTCCAATTTCTTCGATCCGAAAGCTTATGCGGCCCTGCGCGAAGATCAGCGCGGCCAGTATTATGGCGTGGGCATGCAGGTGGGACCGCGCAACGGCAAGACCATGGTGATGTGGCCGTTTGAGACTTCGCCGGCCTATCGCGCCGGGCTGCGGCCGGGCGACATGATCGTTCAGGTGAATGACAAGAAGACCGAAGGCCTGAACACTTCAGAGATCGCGGAACTGCTGAAAGGCCCGCGCGGAACCAAGGTGCAGGTCACTGTCAACCGTGAAGGCAATGCCAAGCCGATCGCTTTCGATATTATTCGCGACGCTATTGCGCGGCCGAGCGTTCCAGAGGCCATCTGGTTGAAGCCTGGTATCGCTTACATCGACGTCACGCAGTTCGGCGAAAACACCAGCAAGGAATTTGAAGAGCAATTCCGCAAGCTGGGCGAGAATAACATCAAGGGCCTGGTGCTCGACCTGCGCGGCAATCCTGGTGGACTGCTGAACGAAGGCGTCGAGGTGGCGGGGCACTTTCTCAAGAAGAACGATCTGGTTGTAAGTCATCGCGGCCGCGCGCAGCCAAACAAGAATTACTACGCGCGTTCGGATAACGGCGGGAAAAGTTATCCGGTGGTTGTCGTGGTGAACCGCTCATCGGCTTCGGCGGCGGAGATTGTCACTGGTGCGCTGCAGGATCATGACCGCGCCTGGGTGCTGGGCGAACCGACGTTCGGCAAGGGTCTGGTGCAGACGGTTTTCCCGCTGAGCGAGAATACCGGACTGGCGCTGACCACGGCGCATTACTACACACCTAGCGGCCGTTTGATCCAACGCGATTATTCCAACATTTCGTTCCTGGATTATTACTACCGCACGCGCAACGAACAGAAAGACATGAGCGACGTGAAGATGACCGATAGCGGCCGCACTGTGTACGGCGGCGGCGGCATCACGCCGGACGAGAAGTACGAAGCGGCGAAGCTCAATAAGTTCCAGATTGAAGTGCTGCGCAAGTTCGGCTTCTTCAACTTCTCGGCGGCTTACTTCGGCCCCAAGGCCGATGCTCACCTGCCCAAGGGCTGGGAGCCTGACGAAAACCTAGTCAACGACTTCCATGCGTACCTGATGAAGAACGGCTTCGAGTTTACCGAGGCTGATTTCACGGCGAATCATCAGTGGGTGAAGGAACAACTCAAGCGTGAGATGTACATCACTGCGTTTAGCTGGGAGCAGTCGGTTCGCGTGAACATCCAGCAGGATCCGGAAATCGCGCAGGCGATCGAAGCGATGCCCAAGGCGGTCACGCTGATCGAAACCGCAAAGAAGCTCTTGGTACAGCGGATCACGCAACAAGAACATTTGCCGCGGTAGTCGCGCGCGCTAAGATAAAAGTTGCCCCCCCAGATTACCGTCCTCGACGCCGGAGGACAATACTGTCATCTCATCGCCCGAAAAGTCCGCGAACTGGGTGTTTACGCGGAGGTGGCTCCTAGCGAAACGCCGGCGGCAGAGCTGGCAGGACGCAAAGGGATCATCATCTCTGGAGGTCCCTCCAGCGTTTACGATCCCGGCAGCCCGACGATTGACCCTGCGCTGCTCGCTTCCGGCATTCCGGTCTTAGGCATCTGCTATGGGCAGCAACTCATGGCTCACCTGCTGCGCGGCTCCGTCGAACCAGGTGACAAAGGTGAGTACGGATTCGCCCAACTGGATCTCGCAGCGGGCTCGAACTCCCTGTTCCACGGAGTCTCCGGCCGGCAACAGGTCTGGATGAGCCATCGCGATCTGGTGGTCCAGCCGCCCGACGGTTTCGACGTCCTCGCTACGACGGCCACATGCCCGGTCGCCGCCATGGGTTCCGTTGCGCGGCGACTGTATGGAGTTCAGTTTCATCCCGAAGTCGCGCACACGCCCTGCGGCAAGACCATCCTTTCGAACTTTCTGTTTGACGTATGCGGCTGCGTGCAGGACTGGGACCCGGCCGGCCAACTGCGCTCGCTCGAAGACCACATCCGGCAAACTGCCGCGGGACGCAACGTGTTCTTCTTCGTCAGCGGCGGCGTCGATTCGACTGTCGCCTACTCCCTGTGTTTGCGCGCGCTGGGCCCGGATCGCGTCCACGGCACCTATGTCGATACCGGCATGATGCGCGAGGGTGAAACCGAGTTCGTGCGCGCTCATTTCGCCGCGCTCGGCTCGCGCTCCTTCTTTGTCGAAGACGCGCGCGAGTTGTTTCTCTCCGCACTGGCCGGTGTCACCGAGCCCGAACGGAAGCGCCACGTGATCGGCGAGAAATTCGTCGAGGTACAGCAGCGGATTCTGGAAAGTGAACATTACCTTGACGGACGCTGGATTCTGGGCCAGGGGACCATCTACCCCGACACCATTGAATCGGGAGGCAGCGCCAAGGCCGATCTCATCAAGACTCATCACAATCGCGTCGCCGGCATTCAGAAGCTGATCGACCAAGGCCGCATCATAGAGCCGCTGTCGTCGTTCTATAAAGATGAGGTCCGCGCCATCGGGCGTGAGCTGGGCCTTGCCCCTGAGTTGCTCGACCGCCATCCGTTTCCCGGACCCGGGCTGGCGATTCGCTGCCTTTGTACGGACTCCGAAGCGAAACCAGAGCGAGTCGACGAAGGCTGGATTGTTCCCGTGCGCTCCGTGGGCGTGCAAGGCGACTCACGCACCTACCGTCCGGTGCTCGCGGTGGAAGCGGTTCCGGCGACGGAAGATCAGGTCGCCGATCTTACCAACCGCCGTCCTGATGTGAACCGTATCATTGGCATCGCCCTCACCTGCCGGCCCATGGCGAGCCTCAAGGTCCTGCCCGCGTATCTGACTGCCGAGCGCATGGCCCGCCTGCGCCGCGCGGACGCGATCGTGCGTAAGCTCTCGCAGGAGTCGGGCTTCGATCAAACCGTCTGGCAATTTCCTGTGGTGTTGATTCCGCTGGGCATCCCGCAGCGGCCCGATTCGGTGGTGCTGCGCCCGATCGATTCGGTGGATGGAATGACGGCGCGCGCCGTGCGCCTGCCCTGGGACCTACTGGGACAAATGGTGCGGGAGTTGATGGAAGTGGAAGGTGTGGCCGGCGTGTTCTACGATCTCACGAACAAGCCGCCGGCCACCATTGAGTGGGAATGAACTATTCTTTCTTCTTGCCCATGTTGCCGCGGCCCGCGCTCGACGGCGGAACCTTGGATTTCGCGCGCAGATAGACGGCCAGCGTGCCGTACATTTCGTTGGAGTGGATGACGCCGAAATCGAGCACACCGAACATGGTGCGGTCGCGTCCGAACATCTTCACGGTCTTGACGGCATCCGCGTCGGTGATGGCCGCGTAGATCGGATCGCAGAAATCGAAGGCCGTCTTGAGCGCGGCGGTGGCTTCGGCCTTGGAACCCTTGTTCTCGTCGATTTTCGGGGCTTCCTTACCGCTGGCCATGCCGCAAAGGCCGGCCTGCACGGCAGCGATGTGCGCTACCGCGACGCCGTAAGTCCGGCTGCCCGGGCCCGGGACGAAACCGTAATCGCTATCCGGCATGTCTTCGGCCGCCTTGGTAACGGTTGCCTTGATCTGGGCGTAGTTCTGCTTCAATTCCGTGGTGAGCGGATTCTGCCCATACAGCGCCGTCGCGCCCGCTAACACCGCGAGCATCATCATCTTGGATTTCATGGTTGTGCGTTTTCTCCCTGGTTGTATCTGTTATGGCTAGCCTGAGTCGGCCAGACTTCATTTTACCAGTGCCGCTGTCACTAGCGGGTTTTGAGGAGGTTGTCGATATTTTGCAGGTTCTGGCGGGCGAATTTGGCTTCTTCCAGGTCGCCGTTCAGATCGATCATCGTCTGGAAGTGTTTGCGTGCGGCGGCTAGTGTTTCGAGACTGCCGTTCGCCGCCGCTTCGCGCGCATAGCACAGCGCCAGGGCATAATGCGTGTAGGCATCGTTCGCATCGTAGGCTAGCGACTTCTGGCAATAGGCGACGCCCAGCTCAAAGTGCCCTTGCTTGCGCTCCGAATCGCAGAGACCGAAGTAGGCGAGGCTGCGCATGTCACGCCAGGTGTCGGTCTGGGCGGCACGCTTCTTGCGGCCGACGCCGGCCAGGAATCCTAGCACGTAATAATTCATCTTGCCCGCGAGTTTGCTGTCGTAATCGCTCAGCCGCAGGTATTCGGTGTATTCGCTCGACGACTCAGGAAACTGCGAGCTGAGCCGGAGGCTCTCGGCGAGCCATAAGTGCGGCTCGGCGGCCGCGGGAGCGAGCTTGATCGCGGCGCGCGCGGATTCGATCGATTGCGGATACAGGTCCTTCATACGGTAGGCTTGCGCCTGCATGTAGAGCGCGACGGCGTTGGTTTTGTCGCGCTGCGTCACCAGGTTCAACTGGCGGATGGATTCGTCGACGGCTCCGGTATCGAGCAGCATCCCGGCGAGGCTGACGTGCGCTTCCAGGTAGTCCGGGTCGATAGCGATCGCTTTGCGCAGCGCCGCTTCGGAGCGCTGCTCGTCGAACAGCGAGTTGTAAGTGCGCCCCAGATACAGCGCAGCCTGGCTGTAGGTGGGATCGATCTGCAAAGCTTTCTCGAAGTGCTCGGCGGCCTTCTTGTAGTTGTCCGCGAAACCTTTGTTATAGAGCGCGAGGCCGTCGTTCAATTCGTCGACGGCGGCTTTGGTACGGCGGCGCGCGATTGAGATCTTTATGGTTACGGTGGAATCGCGGCCTGGATAAACCACTTCATCGCGCGGGCCGTCCGGTTCGTAACCCATCTTGACGCCCTGAATGGTGTGGCTTCCGGGACGCATTCCCGGCAAACGCAGCGTGGCGCCTTTGCCGACGATGCCGCGAGAAGCCCCGTCGACGAACACTTCGACGCCGTCCATGTTGGATTCGAAGATCAGAGTGCCGTCGACCGGCGGGGGCTGGTGCGCTACCCGCAGTCCGTTCGGCAGGAATGCCAGCAGCATGTTGGGATCGAAACTGCCGCGGTCTGACGTGGGATTCTGCTGCCCCTTGGTTGCTTCGCGCACGTTGCGGCGGACGTAGTTCGAAAGCTCATCGGCGGTCACGATGCCGTCGCCGGATTCGTCGGCTTCGCCCTCGAGTCCTTTCACTACGTAATACGTGAAAATGCCGTGGCCGCTGCCCCAGTCTTTGCTCTCGAAGGATCGCTCGCGGTCGCGGCTGGCTGTCAGCGAGAACATCGAGCGTGACATGTCCAGCAAACTCTGGTTGAGCGCTTGCGCTTCGGCGTCGGGAGTGATCGCGCCGCTATGGCAGGCGTCGGTCAATAGCACCTTCCATTTCGCTTTGATGCGCGACCCGGCTACTTGGCCTAGCGTGTCCATCGGATATCCGGTGCCGGGAATGTTCGCGGGATCGAGATCGTAGGGGGCCAGATACGCGCGGCCTCCAGAGATGAAACCGTGGCCGGCAAAATAGATCACTACGCGATCGTCCTCCTTGGCAACCGACGGCAGCCAAGTTTCGAGCTCGCGCTTCAGGTTGGCCATGGTCGCTTGGGCACCGGAGAGCCGGTGAACGTTCTCGGCGCGAAAATTGCCGCCTTCTGGACTAATCAGGATGGAATACATCGCGTCGGCATCGCGTTCGGAAAACTCCAATTGCGACTTGGACGGCAGATTCTTGTAGCTCGCGATGCCTACAATCAAAGCATAGCCGCGCGGAACTGCGACCGACGGCGTGGGCGCGGTGTTATTCTCTTCGTACTTGAGATCGCGACCCTTCTTCTGATCCTGCTTGGGCTGTTGCGCTTGTTGGGCGATCGCACAAGCCGCGAGACCGATCAGACTAGCGATGCGCCAGACGGAGTTCATACACCACCGGTCCTGATAACGGAGCGGGCGAGGACACCACCACACTCTCTTTGCCAAAACTATTGTCCTGAATGAAGAGCAGTTCGCGCGGGGCCGGCTTCACCACGCCGGTCATATTCTCGGGAAGCTTGCCAGCGGGCTTGACGCCGGCGGAAGTGTCTACGCAGTCGCCACGGGCCTTAAAGATGGAGTCGTCGCAACGCGGCTGCAGCGACGGCGGCAGGGAGCCCGGCGCGGGGGGCGGCGGCAACGGCCGGTATTGCTTGCCCAGATCCACCGGGCTCACCAGCCAATAGACCACGTCTTGTCCGGGCGGGCCGCTCACCTTGAAATATCCCTGCACGGCGGGCACCACGTAATCCTTCGTCGCTTCGACGCGGTTATCACCGCCGGTGTCCGAGCGCGGGAACAGCAGCTCATAATTGCGCGAGGTACCCAGGTTGATCACGTACAGATAACCAGCAATCGACGACGAAAAGCGGAAGCGAAGCTTCTCGCCGGATTCGAATACGTGCGCGGGGTTGACGGCGATCCAGCCCGCCGAATCCTGGCGCTCTACAGCCACGCGGATGCGCTGCGGTTCCTGCGCCCATGCGACGCTGACGGCTCCCAATACGACGGTGGCGAGGATGCGCATTACTGATGCTTCAACTTCAGATCCACCACTAGCCGCGCGTCGGGGGCGGAGCTGCGATTTACGACGTAAGCCGCCGTCTCGATCTTGACTTGTCCATTCGCGGGCGCGCCGTTTTGCGAGACTACCTTTTCGTTATCGACTTTCTCGAAAATCAGATCGCGCGATTGCATTTGGCTGCGGATGCGGGCGATGACATCGTCGCTCACGGTGGCTTGCGCCATTAGGACGCGATTCGACTCGGCTGCTGGTTTGATCACCGTCGGATCGACCGGGGCGGCTTGGCCGCCCATGGAATAAATCAGCTTGTCGAGGCTCTGCTCCGGCTGTCGCGACAGGACGAAGAACAGTTTTTCGGTGCCGGCCTGTTCATCGAAAACGAACTGGCCCTGGTTGCCCCCGGGAACCAGGCGCGTTTCGCCGCGATGCACTTGATTGCTGCCGTTTGAAACTTCGCGCGACGGGAACAGGACTTGCCAGTTGCCGCTGGAGCCTTGCGCGACCACATATAGATAGCCGGTGGAATTGGCTTGCGCCTCCAGGCGAATGCGGTCGCCCGAATGGAAAACAGTGTCGGCGTCGACTTCCTGATATTCGCCCGCGGCGTTGCGCTTGAGCACGCTGTAGCGCATCCCCAGAGGTCCCGATACGGGCTTGTCGACCACGGCTTGCGTGGGGGTCGAGGAGAACGGCTGCGGCTGCGCCGGCGCCGGACTCTTCGCGGGCGTCTTTTTCGCTACAACTTTCGGCGCGGTAGGGGGTGCGGGGGACGGCGTCGCCGAAGGCTTCGCGGCAGACGCGTCGGGCGGAGGCGTATAGAACAATTCACGCGCGCGCAGAGCGGCGGTTCCCTGCCCCCAGGCCGCCGCGGCGGACAGAGCTAGCAGCAGTAACGGTTTCATAGGCACCTCTTGGTCCATATTAGCTCCATCCTGATACGCGCTAATCTATCGGCAATCGGCTCGCGTCGGGCTAGGCTAGGGCTGATCTAAGGTGTTTTCCCTAAAACGTCGCGTTCAGGCGAATCGCGAAATTGCGGCCGGCATCGACGGCGGTGCCTGAGAGCACTCCCGCGAAGTTGATTAAGTTCAGGCGGTCAAACAGATTGAAGACATCGCCCTGCAGGCGCAAGGTGCGGTGTTCGTGCTCATACAGGTTCACGCCCGTCGAGACGTCGAAGGACGCCGAGGGACGCACGCGGCCGCGGTCAAAATTCACCTTGCTTAGGATCAGCGGGCCGTACTGCTGAGCGGTGAAGACCGGGTCGGCTGGTCCGTCGATTTCAAAGGGGAGTCCGCTGTTATAACTGCTCGCGACGGCGAACCACAGGCGCCGGTGCGCTTCGACGCGCAGGCGGGCCCGCACCGAGTTGCGCTGGTCCTGCGAGATCGGGAACGAGCCGGCGCCCACCACCGCCGCTGCATTGTCGCCTAGGAACAAGCCACCGGCCACGGGAAGCTGACCCCGGCCTAGCATGTTCGAATAACTGGCGTAGCCTGAAAAGCGTCCCCAGCGTGGGACCTCCACCTTGGCTTCGTAGCCGTGAATATCGGCGTGGCTGAACGAGATGGGAAAACTGACGCCAGTGTTGAACAGCAGCGAATCGTCGGAGAAATTGTCGACGCGGCGCAGATACCAAGTGCCGTCGAGGCGCAGCTTGCCCAACAGACTCTTTGAAAAGCCGGCCTCGAAATAGTTGCCGCGGGCGGGGCGCAGAGGAAGAAACGCACCTTGACCGCCCAGCTGATCCACCAAATCGGTGCTGGCGAGCAGCACGTTTTCGATAGCCGGCGGCTGGAAGATGCGATCGTACGACGCACGCAGCACCAAGCCGGCGGACGGCACCGAGTAAGCTGTGCCCAAGCGCGGACTCCACGCGGTTTCGTCTTCGACAATCCGGTAGTGATCGACGCGCACTCCGGCCGTCACTGCCCAATTCCCGTGGTGCCATTGATCCTGGACGAAGGCCGATTGCTGGCGTCCGCTACGTTGATCCGCGAAGTGGAACACCGGCGGAACGCTGGGATCGAAAATATCGACGCCGGCCAGGTTGTAGGCGGTAATCAGGTAGCCGAAGTTCTCGTGAATGGAATCGAAGAGGGCATCCGCGCCGGTTTTGAACTCGTGCGAGCCCAGCTTCACGGAAATGCTGCCGCCCAGGTAGCCTTCGCGGAAACCGCGATCTTGGGTGGGCAGAATCGGCGTCGACAGCGGGTTCGACCACAATTCCGCCGAGGTATCCCGCACCATGCCGCGCACCTGCAGGATTACGTTCGGCGAGAACAAGTGGGTGTGCGAGACCTGTCCCAGCGTTTCCGCCGCCGAGCGATCCTGGCGCTGCCCGGCGGCTTGCTGCAACAATTCGTCCGGCACCAGAAAGCCGGTGCGGTGCGAGCTGAAATACATTTGCGTGGAGTCGGCGGCGTTCCAGTTGCGCTCGAAACGGCCGGCGACGGAACCGCCCGAGCCATGATTGGTGAAGTTCTGTTGTACCGGTGGGTCCAGATAACGGTCCGTCAGAAAGCCTTCGCCGCTGATGCCGAAATTGTTCTTGCCCTCGCCGTATTGAAGCGAGGCGAAGCCGCTCTTCTGATCGAAGCTGCCGCCTTGCAGATTCGCCTGCCCGTGCAGGCCGGGGACCGCGTCGTGATCAGTCTTGATTTCCACCACGCCTCCCAGGCTGCGCCCAAACTCGGCGGGGAATCCCGAGGTGCGCATGGTCATGGACTCGAACTCATCAATGCCCAAACTTTGCGCGAACGCGGGTGAGCGGTTGTCGTAGAGCGGAATGCCGTTGATCACGTACTGCACGTCGTATTCGGAGCCGCGTGGGTGCAGGACGCCGTTGGCTTCGAGCAGCCAGCCGGGCTGGGCGTTTACGATGTCGATCACGGAGCGTCCCGGCGCAGAGCTAGCGCGCGCACGAAGCTGATCGGGGCCGGCAAATTGCGTGGCGCTGACGGCCTCGGGGTTGATCAGAGTCTCCTGTTCGGTGACTACCACTGTGGTTTCGATCGGCGCGACGGTTAGGACGACGGTCTGCGTGAGGGGCGCTTCTGAGCGGACCTCGACGCGAATGATTTTCGACGCGAACCCTTCGCGCTGAACCTCGATACGATAAACGCCAAAGGGCAGCGTGGTGAAGGTGTGGAGTCCTCGGTCGTCGGTCTGGAACTGGCGGTGGACTCCGGTGGCCAGGCCCTGAATGGACCCGGCCGCTTCAATCGCGGCGTCCGAAGCATCCTTCACCTGCAGACGGATTTCTCCGGATGAAGTCTGCGCGTAGGCGAAAGCAGCGGCGAGGCACAACCCGGCTATGAAGTGAAATCCCACTTCATTCAAGGTACTTCAAATCGCGGCTGCGGAAGCCGCCAAGCGATGCGGGGCTTTTTGTCCTCCATGTCGCGCCGCATTTTCCCGACCCAGTAGGTGGCTAAGATACCAGCGGCCACGAAGATCAGGATGCCTATGAGAATTCCCAGGACGGTCTTTGACATCAAGACTGCGCTTTATGAAAGGCAAAGAAGAATATGGTTACGGTGAGGGCTGCGAAGGCATAGATCAGGGCTGTGAGCAATGTCACCACGGCAATCAGGCCACGCGCGAGGCTCAACAAATCGAGAATGAAATCGCCCACCAGCAGAATCGTCAACAGAAGCGTTCCTATGAATGCCAACAACGATGCATGCTTGAGAGTCATGACTGGAGTATGAAGGCTGCGGCCGCTGGCTGCAAGGGCCTTGACAACTTCTATATTTCTACTATCATAGAATTATGGAATCATCGCAGGACATCACCCGCTATGCCGATATGTTTGCGGCCATGGGAACGGAGCACCGGCTGCGTATTATGCAGCTGCTGTTGTCGGCGCACCCGGAGGGCCTAGTGGTGGGTGAGATTATGGCGGAGCTGGAAGTTTCGGCCTCGACGCTCTCGCATCATCTTGAAAAGCTGAAACACGAGGGGCTAGTGGACGTGAGCCGCGAAGGAACTTTTCTCCGTTACACGGCGAATACGCCGGCGCTCCAGGAGTTGCTCGGGTTCCTCTATGCCGAGTGCTGCACCCGCAACAAAGCCATCAAACCCAAAAACATCATGACTATTTGCAAGTAGGAGAGAATCATGCAAGACATCAAGGAAATCGTTCGCGAGAAATATGGCGAGGCCGCTCTGCGCGTTACCCGCGGCGGGAGTTCGTGCTGCGGCGCGGCGGCGGCTTTGGATGGCTGCTGCGATCCCATCACCAGCAACTTATATGACGCCGGCCAAACCGGGAGTTTGCCCGAAGCGGCGGTGCTGGCGTCGCTCGGATGCGGAAATCCCACGGCGTTGGCGGAATTAAAACCCGGTGAAACGGTGCTCGACTTGGGATCGGGCGGCGGCATTGACGTTCTACTTTCCGCCAAGCGAGTGGGGCCGACTGGCAAAGCGTATGGCCTGGATATGACGGATGAGATGCTCGCCTTGGCTCGCGAGAATCAGCGCAAGGCCGGTGTCGAGAATGTCGAATTTCTAAAGGGCGAGATTGAGAGCATCCCGCTGCCGGACAACTCGGTGGATGTCGTCATTTCCAACTGCGTCGTCAATCTCAGCGCCGATAAAGACCGGGTTCTTCGGGAGGCGTTTCGAGTGCTGAAGCCGGGCGGACGGTTTGCCGTTTCCGATGTTGTTACTCGCGGTGAAATGCTGCCAGAGATTCGCGCGAGCGTTCTCATGTGGGTCGGCTGCGTCGCCGGGGCGCTTGAAGAGAACCAATACAAGCACAAGCTGGCGGCGGCCGGCTTCGCTCAAATCGATATCGAGCCCACCCGTATCTATCGCATGGAAGACGCGCGAGCGTTTCTGACTGGCGAAGGGATCGACGTAGACGCCATCGCGCCGCAAGTAGATGGCAAGTTCATGTCCGCCTTCATCCGCGCGGTGAAGCCGGCGGCGGCGTGCTGCGGTACGGATTGCTGTGCCTAATCCACCGCGGCTCGCTTTCTTCGAACGCTATCTTTCCTTGTGGGTAGCGCTGTGCATGGCCACGGGACTGGCTTTGGGAAAGCTCTTGCCGCCGGTGGTCGAGAGTCTCCGCGGTCTCGAGTTCGGCAGGGGCAGCCAGATCAATGTGCCCATCGCCGTACTGATCTGGCTGATGATCACGCCCATGATGATGAAAGTGGATTTCGGAGCCATCCGTAATGTGGGACGGAAGCCGGCGGGGTTAGCGGTAACGCTGGTGGTGAACTGGCTGGTGAAACCATTTTCTATGGCCTTCCTGGCGTGGCTGTTTTTCAGGCTGATTTTCTCGGCCTTCATCACGCCGGTGGAGGCGGATCAATACATCGCCGGTTGCATCATTCTGGCTGCCGCGCCGTGCACCGCCATGGTGTTTGTCTGGAGCCATCTGACCGGGGGCGATCCCGCGTACACACTGGTGCAGGTTTCCGTCAACGACCTGATCATGCTGGTGCTGTTCGTACCGATCGTCCAATTTCTAGTGACGGGTGCGTCTTCGCTTACCGTTCCCTTTGCCGTACTGCTTTATTCCGTCTTGGTCTTTATTGTGATTCCGCTGGCGGCGGGAAGCATCCTAAGAGCTTTGCTGATTGGGAAGCGCGGACAGAACTGGTTTGAGAAAGAGCTACTGCCGCGCTTCGCGCCGGTCACGATTACGGCGCTGCTCGCGACCCTGGTCTTCATCTTTGCGTTCCAGGCCGATAACATTACCAACCGGTACTTTCATGTGATTCTGATCGCGGTACCGATAACGCTCCAGGTGTATCTGAACTCGGCATTGGCCTACGGCTTGATGAAATTGTTCAGGGTGGAGTATTCGGTGGCGGCTCCGGGCGCGTTGATCGGCGCGAGCAATTTCTTTGAACTGGCGGTGGCTACCGCGATCGCGCTCTTTGGGCCGCAATCCGGGGCGGCGCTGGCAACCGTGGTGGGCGTGCTGGTGGAAGTCCCCGTCATGCTATCGGTGTGCGCGGCGTGCAACCGCACGCGGCATTGGTTTCCCTTGCGGACGGGCGTGAATGCCTAAGGCACAGAAAGTTCTGATTCTCTGCACGGGAAATTCCGCGCGAAGCCAGATGGCGGAAGGCTTATTCCGGCAGGCGGCCGGCGATCGCTATCAGGTCTTTTCAGCGGGTACGAAACCGAGCCGGGTTCGACCCGAAGCCATCGCGGTGATGCGCGAGATCGGCATCGATATTTCCGGCAACCGCTCGAAGTCTGTCGACGAATTCCTCGGCCAGGAGCTGGATCTGGTCATCACCGTTTGCGACAGCGCCAATGAATCCTGCCCGGTTTTTCCAGGCGGGACCGGACGTCTGCATTGGCCATTTGAAGACCCAGCCGCGGCGGTGGGAACGGAGGAACAGCGAATCGCTGCGTTCCGAGCGATCCGGGATCAGATCCAGGCGCGGATCAAGGTGTTCCTACGTGGCGATGCGTAAATTTACTGAACGCCACCGCCGGGCCTAGGCGCGTGGTACATGGGCACGTAGGGGTCGATCACCGGAGGCGCCGTGATTAAAGGAGCTCCGGTCTGGAAGAACACGGGCATCGAGGCCGAGGATTGCGTTGGATTGAACCGAAAAGCAATCATCGAAAGGTTTCCCGTCGCGGAGTAGAATTCGGCCAATCCCAGGTGCCCTTTAATCTGCGGAAACTGCTGCGATAAGACGAACGTCACGTGACCCATGGCGGGGACAGGGGGGAGAGCATCGATCGAGATCAAGCCATCGGTGGTCTGGAATCCTACGCTCACCGATTGGGGCGCCGCCGTGGGATTCACAATCGCGATCGCGGATACAAAGCCGGCGTGGTCATCGTACGGCACCAGTATGCGGTTGGTAGCATTCACAGCGGGCGCAGTTGAATCTTGATCCTGGTGCCCCGGCACGCGATTGGTGAAGATGGTGTAGGCCACGATGCCCGCGTCGGCGTGGAGTTCAGCCCACCCTTGCGTCAGTGTCGCGGCCGTGCCCGGTGTGTGCAGAAACATCGAAGAGCCACTGATCAAGGTCAACGCAGTGGTCGTGCTGGTTTCGAGGAACGTCGGCGTCCAGGCCTGGGTGTTGCCCCCGCTGGTGTCGCTATGAAAGATCAAAGTGGCCGTTGCCGTGGTGCTGGAGCTATTGGTGAGCACGATGGTGGATTGCCAACCTCCGCCATCGACCACGTCCGGGATGATGAGGGATTGAGCGGACTGCCCGAAGGCGGGCAGTCCGATGAGCAGAACACTAATGACCGCTGAAGCTATGTGTTTCATGCCTCAGTATGTGCGCGAGCGGTGCTACGAGTTGTTATCGAGTTGTGAAATGTTTGTGAATTCGATCAGCCCTTGAGACGCGGCAGAATTCGCAGGGCGTTGCCGCGCTCGATCGCCAGCAGGTCCTGGGCCGGGAAGTGCTGCGCGCTTAGGCCATCGTTCTCCTCGGCGGCAGTGCGATAAGGGTAGTCCGTGCCGTACATGATCTGCGAGATGGGCGCTAACTTCAGCAGCGCCGCCAGGGCGCCGGGATGATTCGCTTGCGCGGTGTCATAGTAGAACTTCTTCAGTTCGTACATGACTCCTTTAGGGAGGCGTTTGTCGCGTTCTTTCATGTCTGCCTCCTGGCGGACGAAACGGCTGAGCAGGAACGGCGTGGTGCCGCCGCCGTGCGACAGAATCCAACGGATATCGGGATAACGCGCAGCGGTGCCGCTGAACAGCAGGCTGGCGGTGGTGCGGGTGGTGTCAGTGGCCCACTCGATAGTGCCCGGGCCGACCTCATCCTTGATATTGGTGCAGCAGGTGGGCGTGTTGGGATGCGTATAGATCACCACCTTGCGGCGGTTCAGTTCCTCCCACACAGGAGCGAAGGAGGCGTCGCCGAGCCAGCGGTCCCCATAATTGGTCATCAGGCCGATGCCGTCGGCCTTCAGCGTGTCCAGCGCGTACTCGATCTCGCGCAGGCTGCCTTCGATGTCCGGGAGCGGCAGAGCTGCAAAGAGTCCGAAGCGGCCGGGGGAGTCCTGACTCATCTTGGCCCCGTAATCGTTGATGATGCGCGCCAGGTTGCGCGATTGCGCGGCATCGCCGAACCAAATGCCCGGAGGACTGACGGAGAGAACCGCAGTCTGAATACCGCCCTTGTCCATTTCGGCGAGCGACTGTTCGGTGGTCCAGGCCGCTAGGTTTCCGGCGCCGATGGAGGCGATGGTGCTGCGGTAATTGGGCGGGAACAGATGATGATGAATGTCGATGCGGTGAGGCCTGGCACGGAACCCCTGCGCGTGGAGCAGCGGGCGCGTCAGGGCGCCAATCCCTAAACCGGCGAGGAACGTCCGCCGAGGGTGATCGTGTTGCGAAATTCGATGGCTCATGAGGTGCTCCTTGATGGCCCGGAAGACCGTATAACAGTCTACGCCCGCGAAGGGGCAAGATGCTTTCGCTGCTTAGCGCTAATCCCGTATAATCGCTGCAGGCTTAGGGGATTGCTTTCGCCTGGCGAAACGCTGTCCCGGGCCTTTTGGGAATGGGAGGCGGCATGTTGGTCCGATCCACGTTGCTATTCACCGCGCTCATGGCGGCGGGCGCTGCGGCCGCGACCGTCGACGCCGGACTGGCCGATGCAGCCAAGAACCAGGATCAGAAAACGGTTCAAACCCTGCTCGGCCAACACGCTGACGTAAACGCACGCTCGGACGACGGCTCGACTGCACTGTTGTGGGCTGCGCATTGGAATGATCTCGATACCGCTTCTCTCCTGCTGCATGCGGGCGCCGACGCCAACGCAGTCAACGATTTTCAAATGACGCCGTTGTCGCAAGCGTGCCTGAACGGAAGTACGGCTCTGGTAGATTTGCTGCTAAAGTCGGGCGCGAAACCGAACCTCGCGATCGCCACCGGCGAGACTCCGCTGATGACTTGCGCAAAGAGCGGCAACGTGGAAGCCGTCCGCGCGCTGATCGCGCACGACGCTGCGATCAACGCCAAGGAGCCGGTGCAGAACCAGACTGCGCTGATGTGGGCCGCGGCGGAGCGGCACCCGGCGGTGGTGAAGGCGCTGATCGAGGCGCATGCCGACCTTCAGGCGCATAGCAAGAAGGGATACACAGCGCTCCATTTCGCCGCGCGGGAAGGCGATCAGGAGAGCGTTCGTTTGTTGCTCGCCGCCGGAGTGAATGTGAACCTTCGAACGCAGCCGGATGTTGCCGACACGGAGCCCGGCGCGGAGACGCTGGTGGCGGGGCGAGGGCGCACCAGAGTCCGCGGTGGATCGTTTTACCGGAAGAGTGCGTCGACGGCAGGCTACACTCCGCTGCTGGTCGCCACGGTGCGCGGAGAGATCCCATTGGCGCTGTTCCTGCTGGATCAAGGAGCGGATCCTAACGTCTTGGATGCAGGCTTTACACCGCTGCATTGGGCGTCGACAACCTGGGAAGGCTTCACCGCTAACCCGGTGTACGGTTTTGAAAATCCGATGGCTGGAATACCGGACCGGCAAGTCAAGCTGCAGTTCGTGAAGGCTCTGCTGGCGCATGGAGCGAATCCCAACGCGCGCATGACCAAGACGCAACCGACGTTCGCCAGCGGTTTCCTGGATGCGGTCGGCGCGACGCCGTTTCTGCTCGCGAGCTCGGTGGACGATCTTGAGATGATGAAGCTGCTGCTGGCGGCGGGCGCCGATCCGAAGATACCCACCGCATCGAACACGACAGCGATCATGGCGGCGACGGCGCTCCATCATGGAGTGGGCGAGAGTCCGGTTACGGAAGTGCAGGCTCGCGAGGCGGTGAACTTTTTGCTGGGTCTGGGCCTGGACGCGAAGGGTGCGACGATGACTGGCGAGAACGCATTGTTTGGTCCGGCTTATCGCGGTTGGAACACGCTGCTCGCGCAGTTGATCGATCTGGGCGTGGATGTGAATGCGGTCAGCAAGGCCGGTGTTACGCCGTGGCTGGCGGCCAACGGCCAGGGCGATCGGCTCGGCGGTGTCCTTTATAACAAGGACGGCGCGGATCTGCTGCTCAAGCATGGCGCCGATCCTAAGCTTGGGCATCCCTGCGAGGCGCAGAACGAGTGTGGCGAGTAATGCGTAAGGGCGCTACCAATCCTGTTGCTGGCTTGTGTTGCTTCCGGTTTTCAGACCCCCTCGACGCCCGCGCGCGAGTTGGTGAGCAAGTATTGCGTCTCCTGCCACAACCAGAAACTGAAGACCGCGAATCTGGTTTTGGACGGTGCCGATTCCGAGCAGGTGTTCAACTCGGCCGAGACGTGGGAGAAGGTCATCGTCAAGCTGCGCAGCCGTTCCATGCCGCCTCCGGGCATCCGGCGGCCGGATAACGCAACTTATGATGCAGTAGCGGATTGGCTGGAGTCGGAACTCGACCGCGCGGCGGCGGTGCATGTGAATCCGGGGCGTACCGCCAGCCTGCATCGGCTCAATCGCACCGAGTACGCGAATGCGGTGCGCGATTTGATCGCGGTGGACGTGGATGCGCAGGCGATGTTGCCTCCCGACGAACAGGCGTATGGATTCGACACCAACGCCGAAGCGCTGGCGATGCAGCCGGCGCTGTTGGATCGCTATGTAGCGGCTGCGGCGAACATTGCGCGGCGGGCCGTCGGCGATGCCAAGATGCCACCCGCGTTTGAGCGCTACGGCGCAATCCAAGGCAACTCGAATGAACAGACTTACCTGCGGCAAACGGAGCGTCTGACCGAAGACTTTCCGCTGGGATCGCGCGGCGGGATCGCGGTGCGCCACTATTTTCCGGTGGACGGGGAATATGTTTTCAAGATCCGGCTGCAGAGGAATTATGAGAGCGTGATCCGTGGGCTGAACGTGGCGAATCAATTCGAGATACGGGTGGACGGGAAGCGCGTCGGGCAATTCACCATCGGCGGTGGAGGGGCTGCTTCGCAAGCCAAGAATTTCTTATATGACGGCGACGAGGCGCTGCAGGTGCGCGTCCCGGTGAAGGCTGGGCTGCGCCGGGTGGTCGCCACCATGCTTAAATCCGAAGATGCGGAGCCCGAAGGCGCGGGCCCGGACCGCATTCCGACGTGGAGCCGCGAGTCCGACAACGCCGCTGCTCCAGCCGCCATCTCGTCGCTGCTGGTGGGCGGGCCGTATGACGCTAAAGTGCCGCAAGACTCGCCGAGCCGGCAACTCATCTTCGTGTGCCAGCCCAGCGGTGCCAGCGACGAGATGCCGTGCGCGACAAAGATTTTGTCGAGATTGGCGCGGCGTGCGTACCGGCGGTCGGCGAGCAACGACGACGTCGAGACGCTGCTCGGCTTCTACAAACAGGCTCGAGCAGCCGGAAGTTTCGACGACGGCATCCGCGCGGCGGTCGAGCGCGTGCTCGTCAGCCCCGATTTTCTGTTCCGTATTGAGGCCGATCCCCCAAATGCCGCTCCAGGCCAGGTTTATCGAATTTCTGACGTCGAGCTGGCTTCGCGGCTGTCATTCGCGCTGTGGAGCAGCATTCCGGATGACACGCTTCTCGATGCGGCGATCAATGGGAAACTGCGCGAGCCGGCGGTTCTCGATCAGCAGGTCTCGCGCTTGCTCGCCGATCCGCGCGCGCGTACCTCGCTCGTGCAGAACTTCTTTGCAGAATGGCTTCAGATCCGTAATGTCCGGCTGCTTAATCCGGAGAGCACCAAGTTTCCCTGGTTCGACGACAATCTGCGCGCAGCCTTTGTGAAAGAGATCGAGTTGTTCCTCGACGCGCAGTTGAAAGAGGACCGCAGCATCGTCAGCCTGCTCACGTCGAATGAGACTTTCCTCAATGAGCAGTTGGCGCGGCATTATGGAATCCCCGATGTCTACGGGAGCCATTTCCGTAGGGTGACGCTCAAGGATGAGAACCGCTTTGGATTGCTCGGCAAAGCCAGCGTGCTGGCCGTCACTTCGTACACCACACGTACTTCTCCAACCATTCGAGGGAAGTGGCTGCTCGAAAATATTCTAGCTGCGCCGATGCCGGCTCCGCCTCCCAACGTGCCTGCGTTGGAGTCGAGCAACAAAGACGGCAAACCCCTATCGGTACGCGAAATGCTAGAGATGCACCGGGCGAATCCGGCGTGCGCCAGTTGCCACGCGCGCATGGACCCGCTGGGCTTCAGCCTGGAGAATTTCGACGCCATCGGGCAATGGCGCACCACCGACGCCGGCAAGTCTATCAATGCATCCGGAGTACTGCTGGACGGCACGCAGGTGACGGGACCGGCGGCGCTGCAGCACGCCTTGGTGGCGCAGAAGCAGCAGTTCGTCCGGGCGGTGACTGAGAAATTGCTCACTTACTCGCTAGGCCGGGGAATCGAATATTACGACGCTCCCGCCATTCGCGGGATTGTGCGCGGCGCGGCTGCCGATGACTATCGCTGGTCGTCGGTGGTTTTGGGCATCGTGAAGAGCGCGCCGTTTCAGATGAGGAGGTCGGGTTCATGATTGTCAGCAAGAAGTCGCTTTCGCGCCGCACGGTGCTGCGAGGGCTAGGCGCGACCGTTGCGCTGCCGTTGCTCGACGCGATGGTCCCGGCTTTCGCGGCCACGCCCGGCGCCGTGCGCCGTCTTGGGGTCGTCTACCACCCCAACGGTGTCATCTACGATCAATGGTTGCCGACCGGCGTTGGCGCCAGCTACAAGCTCTCGCCCACGCTAGCAGGGCTCGAACCGTTCCGCGACAAATTGATCGTCGTCACAGGGCTCTATAGCGATGCGGCCGAGGCACTCGGCGACGGCGGAGGCGATCACTCACGCGCCTCGGGTACCTATCTGACCGGCGTGCATGTGAAGAAGTCGGATAGCGCTCTCGAAAACGGCATCTCGATGGACCAGATTGCCGCGAAGGCCTTCGAGCGCGACACTCAGCTTTCCTCGCTGCAACTGACAACCGACGATAACAGCCTGGTGGGGTCCTGCGACTTGGGCTACAGTTGCGCCTATAGCAGCACGCTCTCCTGGCTCACGCCCACGCTGCCGTTGATGGCCGAGAATAATCCGCGCGTGCTGTTCGAGCGGATGTTTGGCTCGAGCGACAGCACCGATCCGCGGGTGCGCGCGGCACGTCTGAAGCAGGATCGGAGTTTGCTCGATTCGGTCAACGACCGCGTGAGTCAACTCCAACAAAAGCTCGGCCGGAGCGACAACCGCAAAGTAGACGACTATCTCACATCGCTTCGCGACGTGGAGCGGCGAATCCAGAAAGCGGAAGAACAGAGCGCGAAACAGATGCCCGAAGTTGCGCAGCCCGCCGGTATCCCGGATAACTTCGAGCAGCACGTTCGGCTGTTGTACGACCTGCAACTGCTCGCCTATCAGTCGGACCTGACTCGCGTGATCACCTTCATGTACGGCCGCGAGCAGACGGGCAGACCGTATCCGCAGATTGGCGTCCCGGAACCGCATCATCCGGTGACGCATCATCAGAACGACCCGGTGAAGATGGAGAAGTGCACGCGCATTCAGCGCTATCACATTGCGCTGTTCGCTGACTATCTGGAAAAACTGCGCAACACGCCGGACGGCGATGGCTCTCTGCTCGATCACACCATCCTGCTTTATGGCGGAGGCATCAGCAATAGTGACCGGCACACGCACGGTCCGCTGCCCACCCTGCTGTTGGGCGGGAGTCAAGGGCGGGCGCCACCTGGTTTATCCGGAACACACGCCGTTGACCAACCTTCAACTGACGCTGCTGAACAAGCTGGGGGTTCCGGCCGAGAAGCTCGGCGACAGCAATGGACAATTCACGGAGCTTTCCGCGCTGTAACTAGTCGGCGATTGCCTGTTCGACCAACGTCTTCACCAACTCGCGATAGTGGCGGCGCACGGGGCCGGGCGTGTTGGCGAGAAACACCACCACCATTTCTTCCTTGGGGTCGACCCAGAACATGGTGCCCTGCGCGCCACTCCACATAAATTCACCCGGAGTTCCAGGAACGCCGGCGATACCAGGCTGCGTCCGCACGGCCACGCCCAGACCGAAACCGAAGCCGTCCATGTGTTCCACCGGGAATTCATGCAGTCGCGAAACATCCACATTTGGGCCGAGCTGATTGGACGTCATGTACTCCACCGTTTTACGGCTGAGGAAGCGCGTCCCTTCAAAGGTTCCCTTGTTCAGCAGCATCTGTGCGAAGCGCACGTAGTCGAGTGCTGTGCCCGAGGCGCAGCCACCGCCGCAGTCGTATTGCCACGGCGTCACCGGCAAGCGAAACGCCGTGGGGCGGCCTGTGTCAGGATCGACAGGCAGCGGCTTGGCGATGCGCGCCTGCTTCGAAGCGGGCACCACGAAGCCGGTGTCGACCATGCCTAGCGGTGAGAACAATCGCTCCTGCAAGAACTCGCCCAAACGCTTCTTGGTGACGGCTTCCACTGCCAGACCGGCGACGTCGAGGCCGTGGCTATACTCCCACTGGGTGCCCGGTTGATAGTGGAGCGGAAGCTTGCCCAGCTCCTGCAGAAATTCCGCGCCGGATTGATTCGCTGCACTCTTTAACTTGGCCTCATACAGCTTGTGGAGAGGCGTGTCGCCGCGATTGCCGTAGCTCACGCCGGCGGTGTGGCGCAGCATGTCCTGCAGTGTCGGCTGGCGGTGCGCCGGTTCAATGCCTCGCGGGCCGGCCACCTTCATGTCCTTCAACTCGGGTAGATAGTTGCCGATCGGGTCATTCAACAGCAGGTCGCCCTGCTCCGCCAGCATCAGCGTGGCCACGGCCACCATGGGCTTGGTCATCGACGCCAGCGCGAAGATGGCGTCTTTGGGCATCGGTGTACCCGACAGTTTGTCCACGAAACCGAACGATTCGTAATAAGCGAGCTTGCCTTTTCGTGCGATGGCAACCACCGCCCCGGGCATGCGCCCGTGATCGACATCCTGCTTGATCGCCTGGGCGAAACGCTCCAAGCCGCGCGCTCGACAGGCCTACTGTTTCGGGCTTGGCAATAGGCGGTGAATCGGACGCCGCAAACAGGCTGATGCTGGAAAGCAGAATCAATACGAATTTCAGCATTTTTACACTCTACTACGGCAACCCCAGCAATCGCGCGGGATTCTCCTTGGTCATGCGATCGAGCTCGCGCTGCGTGATCCCTTGCTCTCGCAGTTCCTCGATGTAGGTGGCGAGGCCTTCGGGAGGCGGTGGGAACCCGACTTGCCCCAGGTCGGTCGACAGAATCACGAATTCCGGCCCCACTTTGCGAATGGTATTGGCCACGTCGGCCATACTGAACTGCGCTTTCCGGTTGATTGACTCCTTGGTGAGCGTGGGCACGTACACTAGCTCGAGGAAGGCGCCCGCCTTCGCCGCCTCCTGCATCTGCGGAATGCTCATGAGCACGGAGTTACTCATGGGATGGGTAACTATCATATGTTCCACACCAAGCCGGCGGCCCTCTTTGACCAGCAGCAGATCCTCTTCGGGGGAGGAGTGGCCGGTCGCCAGCACCAACTTGTTCCTGGCAATCACCGCGAGTACTGCTTTGACTTCCGGCAGTAGTTCCCCGTTCCGCGACACCGGGGTGAACGGCAGACTCGATCCGGCGTTACGCCGCACATTCTCGGCATCGAGCGTTGGCATCCAGACCACGCGTCCCCAGCCGCCGGTCACCTTCACCATTTCCTCGACGGCGGCGGGATTGATGCCACCCACGGCGCGGCTGAGGCAGATCCCGCCGAACACTTCCAAACCGGGTACCTCCTTGCGCGCGAGGTAAGCCAGCATCGCGGTGGGTTCCCAATGGCTCTTCAGCACCAGGCCGCGCATGCCCATGGCTTTGGCGATTTTCGCGACCTCGATCCCGTCCATGGCCCAGGGTTCGCTGTCGGGCAGGGAGTGTACGTGGACATCGATGACCCCTTGCAGCGACCGATTTCCTTGGGGATGCAAAGCGGCGGCGCACAGCAGCAATAACGCAAACGGAAGTCTGAATCTCATGACTAGGCCATGATACTCCGCGCCGGGAGGGCGTCGTTTCGAAGGGGATCGGCAGAATGGATGGTGCGAACGGTGGGGGTCGAACCCACATGGCTGTTAACCGCTGGAACCTAAATCCGTAATTATTTGTATTATCAATAACTTACATGGAATTGGCTGAGATTGCCTGAAAGTGTCGCAAGCTGCTCTTGTGGCTGTCTTTATCGGCTGAGATGCGCTGAGATGATTGCCTCAGGTTGGCTGAGTTGGCACACAAGTGGCACACAAAACCGACTACATTCCACCGCGCGCCTCTGGTGATCATGTCACACCGGAACTAGTCTTTAAGTTCCTCGATGCAGCGGCGGGTGTGACCAACGCCTTCCGCGAACTGCGCGACGACATTCTCCCCAACTGCGAACTTCATGACGGTGGTTTCTATCTGAAGCGCGCGCCCGGTTTCCGTGAATGGATCAGCCGGTGGAAGCTGGACTCGTTCAAGGATGACGAACTGAACAACCGGATTTCGTGGTGGGCTTCAGAAATTCTCCAGCAATGGAAAAATGACCCCAAAGCGGCCAAGGCACTGCGCACCGAATGCGGATGGACTCCGGGGATGGTCCCCAAACACGCAAACCCCCGCTTATTGAAGTGAAGGTCCCCCGCCCCGAGCCAAACTACGAATCACTGGCAGACTATAGAAAAAAGATCGAGGCCATCGCAGATCAGATATTCGCAAAAGAAATGTAAGACTACGCCCTGGAATACTACAATCGCCTCGAGTGGCTGGCTCTGGCGGTTTGTAAGCAGATGTCGGCTGGTCAAATCGCGGTCTGGACATCCAGTCCGAAAATCCTCGAAGCCGGGCGCTCCCCTGCCTCCCGCGAGACGATAAAGAAGGCTCTCGACGCCCTCTACGAGCAAGGCTTCCAGCCCGCCGCACGAAGGCGTCGCAAGGCCACGAAGGCGCGCCCTAGCGCGCAGCCGCCGCCCGCCGCTTGACTGGTCCTGGGTTGCTCGGCGGGCGAAAGCTCAAGACGGCCAGCGCGTCGCGTAAAGCGGCCAGACACGCGGCCCAGGTGCGGTGTCTGCCGATCATGCCGCAGGATAACCCTATCGGTCGTCAGGTTCTTTTGTTCTCCGCGGGAGAGATCGTCTTCGGATTTCGGTGCTGGTCAACCACCAGCCTGCGAAGACCGAAGCCAGCCGGACCTCCCTGGCGAAATCCAAGGTCGATGAGCCTGCATTTTCCCGCGAAGACTTTGACGGACAGTTCCCGGCTGTATTCGCCAGCCATGGCCCGCTTGATTGCCTTTAGGAGCGTGGCCATATACTTCCATCGTTGATGAATGACTCAGCACAATAATGAACTTCGATCTTGGTCTTCCGGCAACGATATTCGTAAGAGGCGCTCTCATCAGTATCCCGGAACCTGCCCCACCGGCTAACGTCGTAAACAAGAATTGCGGTGTAGTCTGCGTTTCCGCTCTCAACGTCTTCGAGCAGCCGCCGTAACCCTCCACGCTTGCGTAGTGTTAAGCCACTCTTGCCGGAATCTTCGTAGGTCCGCATGACCTGCATATGGTGGTCTTGACGGCACTACCGGCCGTCTAACTGACGAAGAATGGGGTGGTCCGGATCGGCGACGACCAACAGCTTCCGCAACTGATTGTCAATTTTGCGGGCCTCCGTCTCACGGCCCAAGCGGTGATAATATGAGGACAAGCGCGCCTGATCGCGCAGCCAGAAAGCACCGTAATAAGGTGTCATTCCGGCAGGAACGATCCAGATTCGCGTGGCGGCTGTTGCCTCAAGAACCGCCAAGGCTTTCTCGGAATTGCCGGATTGGTCGAGGGCGGTGGCCAGCCAATCCGCGATCCATTGCGCCTCTCGCAACCGCTTGCGGTAATGGGCCTCAAATTCCGGCTGAAGCTCTGCCGCGGCTTCGTTAAAGCGGCCTTCGGTCAGGGGCACCTCGCTGAACATCCAGGGGGGGAATGTCCCGGCGGTGGCTTTGCCAGCCCACCGCCGCTTGCACGAGTTACCGACTACTTGCCGGAATTCAGTTTGATCTCCGCTGTATCACCGTTCACCACAAACGCCGTCCCGAATGGTCGCGACAAGTCGGCCAATCGCTCTAATATGTAATGCGCCTGCTCCCCTGTTGCTGGCTTCGGCAATCCACGTGTCTGGAGAAAGAGATTGTCGGTATGTTCCTCATGCACGTCCGGTTGACCCTCGCCGATCTTGTTCTGCGCGATCGGGCGGAACTTGATGGATTGCAGATTCCGACCCTGGAACTCGACGTAGGCGACAACGCTCTCCCACAGGATCGGCTCGTCGAGGAGCGTATCCGGCGGCGGGACCTGAAAAATAAAATTGCCGAGATCGAAGAAGATTGGATGCCCGTGATAAATTTCAACGCCGTGCAGCAGGGGAGCCCCGTGCATCACGACGATGTCCGCGCCCGCATCGATCTCCGCGTGCGTCCATTTCTTCAGCCATTCCGGAGGCCCCAGCCTCTCCGGCAGCTCTTCCAGCATGATGGTCTGAAACGGCTTGGCGAAGATGTGATTGTGTTCATAGACAACTACCAAGTCGGCTTTCTTGCGAGCTTCGCCGATGCTGTGGAGAATGCGGCGCGTATCTTCATCGCTCGGTTTGTCGCCGGATACATGCAGTTCGTTCACGCCCGCCCGCGAAGCCGTGGCGTTTCCTCCGTCCGGCACCAGGCCCGAGGCCATGGCGATTAGCGCCACGGTTCCCTTCGGCGTCTTCAGGTAGCCCGGCGCCACTGCTTCGTCGATCGTCTTTCCTACGCCCGCGTGGGCCATGTTCAAGCGTGCCGATTGCTCCAGCACGTTCTGGACGCCTGCCGTCTTCAGATCGAACGAATGATTGTTGGCCAAAGACAGAAGATTGAACCCGAACGTCTTCAGCGCTTCCATTGCCTCCGGCTGCGAGACGAAGCGCCCGTCGGTGCGCTTCTGTCCTTTGCTCGGATCGAAGATTGTGGTCTCGAAATTTGTAAATATCACGTCGCCCTTTAGCAGCGACTGAATCACCGGCACCGCTGCGGGCGAGTGGGCGCGGATGTCCGTACGGATCATAGATTGCCCGGTCAACGTAATGCTCATCGTCTGTGGCTGGGCGGACAAAGACGGCTGCGCGAACAACGCGGGCCCAAGCGTCATCAGGCACGCGGTAGCCAGAGCCAGCCGCCCGGCGATCTTCTCACGACGGTTTGACTGACCGAATTTTCGAGTCGATTTCATCAGCGTTTCTCCTCAAGCCGTCCCTTTGGAAACCGGCGCGATCTCAATACTATCACTGGCAGCAATAATGCCAAAGTAGGTATCAAGATTGCGAATGCGGGCATTCAGCGCAAAAAAGACGGGCAGGCAGCTAGGCTGGTGTCCGTCCAAAGGTTCGAAGTTATTCACTTTTGCGTAGGGCACGCTACTCGTACAAGTCCCGTTAATCTTCAATTGTTGGAGGGGCCTTGCCAACTCGAACTATCGGTTAACGCCGCGCCGTTGATTGCCGAGTGCGCCCTTCAACACGGTCTGCCGGACGTGAAATCAAAATGCTCCATCACCTTGCTGCTTGCGCCCCTTTCCGTGTGCGGTCAGCGATAGCGTCCGGGAGTGCGAACACGTAGACCATGTTCTCGCCTGTGACGTTGTCGATCTCGGGCGCCAAGCTGTTCCGGCCGTAGCCCGCCACGACGGCGATATACTGACGCCCGGCCACCGAGTAACTGACCGGGTAGCCGCAGCACATGGACCCCAGCCGGACTTGCCAGATCTTTTTCCCCGTAGCGGTATCGAGAGCGAAGAAGTACCTGGCGGCGTCGCCATTGAACACCAGGCCGCCCGCAGTGGCCAGCACAGCGGAGTAGTTGTAGGCGCGCTGCTGATATTGCCAAACCGTGTTGCCAGTGGCGACATCCACCGCCGTGATCTGGCCAACCGGGTATTTGCCATCCTTCATTAAAGCCACATTGGGGTTCTGTACCTGCCGCCCAAGGACGTTGTAGGTGCTCTCCGGCGTGGGCTTGTTATCGTCTTGCGCAGTTTCGTCGGTGCATATATTTCCGGTCGCCGCGATCATGATGTTCCGCGCCGGGTCGTAGGCGGGCGCAACGTGAGCGTCACGGCCACCGGAATGGGATGTGCAATAGGAAATCTTCTTGCCAGGACGGTCATACACCACCTCCTGGTTCATGCTCGCCAGGCCGGTCACTGGATCGATACTCTTGTAGAGGTTCTGTGCGCCGTGAAAGGTTTCCCGGGCATAGAAGAACTTGCCGGTCTGGGCATCGAGCGCCCAAAAAACCGGGTTCTTGCAGGGTATGCCTACCAACGTACGCACTTTCCGTTCGGCGATATTCGGATTGGCCGCGAGCATCCCCTCGGCGTTCGGATTAGGATGCATCGGCGTATCGATAACCATCATTTCAAAAGTGCATTCCTGGTCCCAGTTGTCCTGAGGAAGAAGCTGGCGGCGCCACACGATTTCGCCGGTGTCGGGCCTAACCGCCCAGCGCGTATCGGTCCCAGCCAAGGTCGCATTCATGCCGGCGACGCCGCGCTGGAAATCGGATGCCGGACAGATGCCGCTGGATCCGTAATGCACCAAATTCTGTACTGGATCGTACACGATCTGACCCCAAATGCCGGTGCACCAACGGTTCGCGAAGGGGATGCCGCGCCAAGTGGCGTCGCCTTCACCGTCGGGATGCGGAATGACCTCGTTGCGCCACAGCTCCTTGCCCGTGGTGATATTGTGGCCGGTGACATAGCAACCGTAAGGCGCATTCTGGCAGCTGCCCCCGGCGATCAGAATGCCGTTAGCGATAATCGGGCCGCTGGTGTTGGCAACATATCCGTCGCTTCCCCGCGACACCTCCCAGGCCACCTTGCCTGTGAGGGCATCGAGCGCGACCACCGCGTTGTCTGAGGTTACTGTGAATATCTTGTCGCCGTAGAGCGCGAGGCCGCGCTTCGCGATGGAATAATGGTGACGGATACTGGCGGGAAGTTTACGGTCATACTCCCAAATACGGCTGCCGGTGACGGCGTCAACCGCCAGAATGGCATCGTTCGGGCTAACCAGGTACATCATTGCGTTGTGTATGATTGGCGACGTTCCGGCCCGGCCTCCGGTGGTGGGCAATTGCCGGGCCCAAACAAGCTGGAGACTGTTAACGTTCTCGCGATTGATCTGCTCAAGCGGCGAGTAGTTCCAGTGCTCCATGTTCCCGCCCAACATCAGCCAGTCCGCCGGACCCGGGTTGTTGAGATCCTTTTGGGTCACCGGGACGAATTTATCCGTCACTCCCTGAGCGGCGAGTCTACTTCCTATAACGATCATCAACAGTCCGGCTATTGTCTTCACGATGAATCTCCTCAAGTTCTACGGCTATGAAAGGTGAGAAAGAAGCAGGCGTTCGAATCGCCCCGCGTCAAGTAAGGTGAGGTGATCACTTGGGCGCGGTTTCATTCCATTCTCCCCGACAGTATGCGTACTCCAAACGGACAGAAAGCAGTTTACTGAGCGATTTAGATCAGTTTACTCGATCAAGATCGGTTTGCGCCTCGATGCCAGTGTGTTCGAAGTTATCGCTTTGACGTGTAACGCGCTACTCGCACAAGTCCCGATAATCATCATTATCGGAAGCCTGCGGCGTGACGAAATCGGGCACTGTACGGAAGTTCGCCTGCTGCTCCGGATTGGATTGCAAGAACTCCCACGCCGAACGGCCCATCAGCTGGTCATAGCCTGTCTGCCCATTCTTCACGGCCACTAGCAGCCCGCGCCACCCATCTTCGACAAAGGAATCCGGACAGAGACAAATACGAATCCACGCCCACTACGAGCCGGATGCGTAACGGCGCAGGCACTCACTCTGAGGTGTATTGGCGAATACGCGGGGCGACGATTGCGTGAAGATCCCCGTGCTCTCCAGCGCCCGCGGCATCCGATAAAGGCTTGGCGCGTGAGTCTGGGTACGCTCGGCAAGAACATCGACGTGCAGCGGACCATTTGCTAGCTGATCGGCGAGTTCCGATTGCGCCGCCACACCCACGCAACGACTCTGCCAATGGTTGTTAACGATCCCCAGAATTTGCTCCTGGGGGCAGTTGCGGTCGTCTGTGTTCCGGTTTCTGGCATAGTTTGTCTATCGTACGTCTTTCAGGAGAAGCCAGCGGGACGATGGGAAGGCGATTTTAAACGAACCCAATTAGATGCTTAACGTCGAATTGGCGTCTCAAAAGAAGTCGACGGATTGTGGGGCACACTTGGAAGATACGGCGCGATATTGCTCCAGCAGAGCCCTCCGCTTAGCGATTGTCCCGGTTTCACCCACACATAGTGGCACTCGCACGACTCTTCTTTCTGTCGAACCGCCAAACTAGACCCTGACGAAAACGGCTGTTAGTATGTTTGGACAGGAACACATTCCGTGAGGCGCCGGCCGACTTAGCGACCGAGAGGCGAGGGAGGACAGATGCACAAGCTCGCGATGATCTTATGCGTGACCGGCGTTTTTGTCATGGCGCAATGGCCGAATCACCCAACCGCGGGGATTCCCCGAACACCTGACGGGAAGCCTGACCTCGCCGCTCCCGCGCCGCGATCCGCGGATGGGAAGCCGGACCTGTCCGGAGTCTGGCTGGTTAGTAATGGAAGTTTCTATCTCGCCTCGGATCTCAAGCCCGAGGACATCCAGCCGTGGGCCGCGGCGCTGTACAAGCAGCGCGAGGATGATTTTCGCAGGGACACGGACGGAATCCATTGTCTCCCACCGGGTCCGAAAGCCGGTATTGGGCTTGGCAACTTTCCGATGAAAATCGTTCAAACGCCGAACCTCGTCGTGATCCTTTACGAATATCAGACTATTTTTCGGCAGATTTTTACTGACGGCCGAGTACTGCCGCAAGATCCGAACCCAACCTGGATGGGTTACTCGGTTGGACGCTGGGAAGGGGACACGCTGGTAGTTGACACCGCCGGCTATAATGACCGTACTTCGCTCGATCTTGCCGGGCACCCGCACACGGAAGCTTTACGCATGACGGAGCGCTTCCGCCGCCGCGACGCCAGCCACCTTGAACTTCAAGTGACGCTCGATGATCCCAAGGCCTATAACAAGCCGTGGAAGCTTCCCATGGAGTTCGCTCTGGTTCCGGACGGAGAACTGATTGAGTATGTCTGCGAGAACGAGCGCGACTCGACTCACCTCGTGGGAAAAAGCGGGGAAGTTCGTGTGCCGGTCGAGGTTTTGGCGCAATACGTCGGCGCCTACCAAGCACCCGAACGCCCAGTTACAAATGTCTCCTTGGAGGGGAGCCGCCTTATGGTGGCGGAAGGTCAAGCGGTAAAGATCCCGCTCGTCGCGCACTCGGAAAGCAGCTTCACCATGGAAGGAACCGGGGTGGATTTTGTTAAGGATGCTAAAGGTGCAGTGACGGGCATGATCGAACACTGGACGGAGGGCGACCGCAACTACCCCCGCAAAAAGTAATCTTTACTGACAATGCGGGATAGTTCCCGGATTGTCGGCCATGCCACGTTTTTTGTGGAACAATCCACTTGGGCGTAAGTCGGCAAACCGTCGATCCGAATCGCCGGCCACTCGTTCACAATAGCAAAGCCACTTCATTGCAGACTCACCGACGTGCGTCATTAATGGCGCTGACGAAATCCGCGAGCGCCCTTCGCCTACTTCACTAAATGCTTGATGTCCTTCTCGTTCTCCATCATGTCTTATCCAGTAAATCAGTATCGAGCTTGATTGTCTGAACCATTTTCACCGTCCATGGTTCGGTGTAGGTTTTCAGATCTTCGGGCGCCCGCTCACTGGCGATCCCAATCCTACGTGATGTTTGCCGCTACCCGGACTCGGCTAAAATAGCCGGGCATTGCGTCCTCGATCCCTGCACTTGATTCCGTGACGTGAAGGCGCACCGCCGGTCACGCCTTTCGCCGTAGTCCAATGCGCGCCGACTCGCTAGTGCATTTGGACCCGTCACTTGGACGAAAAGTCGCCAAACCACCGAAATGAAAACGGCTTGATATTTCGCTCAGCCACTTCGCCGGTTGCGCGTCTCTTCGAGAGATGGCGTGAACACTTACTTCAACAGCGAACTACTTACTCGCCGGCCATCTAGTGTCGATCGGCTTTGTCGGATCCGCGGCGATCTCAATAGCCGCGCAGTGATGGTACGAATACCCACCGGGAACGTTGTATGCGTGGTCAGCCATGAATTGGACGACCTGCAGAGTGCATTTCGGGCAATTGATATTCGGGAGTTCCAGGTCAGTCTCCCAAATCATCGGCGACTTCGGATCGACACGCTTCGACGCCGGTTCACCCATTTTCGGATAGTGCGGGAACAGACCGTCAGCAAGCACCGGGATTTGCGGCGGGCTCTGAATTTGCGCCCACGTTGAGTACGGACCCTTCTCGGTCCATTTCTCCGCCGTGATCGGATCGGGCGGAAGATCGTTTCGTGAATTCACCGCCAAAGCTACTCGGTAATGACCTGAGTGGAAGACCGTTTCCTGAATCTTCAAGTGAAATTTCGATCCGCCGGTGACCTTGGTCGAGGAGTTCGTCAGGAGCTTCGCGTTGTCTCCATTCGTGTCCGGCAGGCCGCACGGGCCGGGTTTCTGCGGATCACCCAAGTCGTTCGTCTTGACCCATTCTGCGGGTTCTAGCAACTTGAAATGGGCGAAGACAGCGAGAGGCAAAGCTGTGAGGCCGATCACCAGAGCGATGGGACGCAAGACGATGTTCATTCAATATCTCCTTTTATATTATAATCGTACGTCAACACCCCGGCACAGCTTTTTACGATACCGGAAACACTCAGCCTACGACGCTGTCGGATAGCGGCGGTTTAACCGCCCTGATAATTGCCATTATCGGTAGCTAGTTTCAAGGCGGGCTACACAGTAATGAATAGCACTTCCGATAATAGGAATTAACGGGCTGTGCGAGAGACTACCTCGATGCGGAGGCGATTCTCCCCTTAGCTCGTATACTTGCATTGGGAACGCTAGAGTCTGCACTATTCGGACACCGTCATGCTCACTTTTTCTCTTGTTCAACGAATTCTTGTCACCGCCGTCGCCGCCATAACGTTGACGGCCGCTCCGCAAAGCGCTCCTGCGCCCGGAGGGTCCATCCCGCGAACCGTGGACGGCAAGCCCAATCTGCAGGGTATCTGGCAGGCATCGAGCAGCGCGGGAGCGGACCTGCAGGATCATGCTGCGCGGAACAACATGTTGGCTGGGCGGTCAGTTGTGGTCGGCGGGGAGATCCCCTATCAGCCCTGGGCGGCCGCGAAAAAAGCCGAAAATTACAAGAACCGCCTGAAGGCCGATCCCTACCGACAGTGCTTCCTGCCCGGCACCCCACGCATCATGTATCTGGACTATCCGTTCCAGGTGTTTCAGACGCCTCAAGCGATCGCGATGACCTTCGAATGGTCTTTGGCGTATCGTTTGATCCCGATCGACGGTCAACAAGCATCCCGAAGACTACGATTCCTGGATGGGCGATTCCCGTGGCCACTGGGAGAACGACACTCTGGTGGTCGACGTCGCCAACCACAACGACAAAACGTGGTTGGACATGGCCGGGAATTTCCATAGCGGAGCGCTCCATGTGGTGGAGCGATACCGGATGACCGACTCCGACACGATTCAGTACGAGGCGACAATCGAAGATCCGAAGGTATTCACGAAACCGTGGACCATCCAATTCCCTTTGCGCAGGCGAGTGGACCGGGATAGGCTATTTGAGTACGTCTGTCAGGCGGAACTCGAAGAGGAAAACGGATTGTTCACTCGTGAGGAGCGGACATGGTATCCGGGTGACGGAAGCCCGCTTCCCAAGATGACCGCAGCAGGAAGGCCCGCCCCCAAGGCCACTAACGCCCCGGCCCCAAATATCCGCCGCACTGCGAACGGCACGCCCGATTTCAACGGATTCTACGTGCCCGACGCCGGAGGCGCAAACTACGGCCTGGAAAAACACGGCCTGAGCCCCGGCAACCTGACGCCAACTGGACGCGGGGTGATCGTCGATCCAGTCGGATGGGATCCTCCCGATGCAGCCATGGGCGACGAAGGAGAGAGCCTCTCGGAATCTTCCCGAGCGCGGTTACGACGATCCGACGGCGCATTGCTTCCCCCCTGGCGTGCCGCGGTCGATGTATGTGCCGACATCGTTTCACATACTACAGACGCCCGAATACTTGGTTATCCTACACGAGCGCACGGCGTGGCGAATCATTTCCCTGAACCGAAGCCAACACCTTCCCGATACCATCCGGCTATGGCAAGGGGACTCCATTGGGCGATGGGAGGGCGACACGTTGGTGGTCGAAACGACCAATCTCAATGGCAAGACATGGCTGAACGAGAGTGGTGAGATCGTGAGCTACGCGGAACGTGTTGTGGAGCGGTTCACTTCTGCTAGCCCGGACAAGATTGACTACGAGGCGACGGTCACCGATCCGGTCGTGTACACACGGCCGTGGACAATCGCTCTTTCCTTCGATCGCGACTCCAAGTTCGAACTGACCGAAGGTGCGTGCCATGAAGAAGACCACTCACTGCCCCATCTGAAAGCGATCAAAGATGCCGCCGATAAGAAGTAGCCTGTCTCTGCTTTAGTGGCCCCATCTAGGTCCCGCTCGATCTGAGCGGAATCCTGCGCCGGAAGAGTTCTTAAGGAGGACATCGGCGCGAAGGTGATGCCCAGGATGACTGGCGTTAATGTGACACAACGGGAGAATGACGTTGGCCCTGATGCGGTCTTTCCGGGCGCTGGTAAACGCTTCGGCGTCGCAGAAGGATAGCATGAGTCATGCCTTGTATTGTTCGTCGCTGAACTTTTCCTTCCAGTCAACGAAGCTGCTTTCCAGCTTTTGTTGAATCGTAATGGGCGGGATCAGTTCTTCTGGTTCAATAGCACCGCCCTCGGTTCAGCACGGCCATTAATGAAGCTACATCTCATTTATTTTCAAATGCTTAGCTTTGGTGTTCCGAGTGCTGTTACAGGGTGGAAGGAAAGAAAATGAAAACCAAACTAATTGCGGTGATGTTAGTGGCCGTCGGGTCGGCTTTTGCACAAGGTCAATTCGGGGGAGATGTCAATGGCAGCGGCCCGGGTTACAACGGCGAGCAGGACGGCCCTGGTTATGGCGCTCCGGGTTATAACGATGCTCCCGGTTATAACGATGCTCAAACCTATGGCGGTGCGCCGGGCTACTATCCTCCGGGGCCTGCCGGTGCGTACTCGGCGTCTCCGCTGTGCGCTCCCGGCACCGCGTGGATCGACAGTTATGACGGCGTCAACGGATACTGCGCGGTGCCTCCCTATAGCGGCGCTTACTGGATCGGGCCGGGCTATTATGGCGGACGCTTCGTCGCCGGGTATTGGAGTGGTTCGCGGGGCTTCGTCGGCGGTTACGGATTCCGCGGTCGCGCGGGCTTCGCTGGCCACAATGACTTTCGTGGCGGCGTGGTCGGCGGCCGAGCTTTCGCCGGAAACAATTTCCGGCGCGGAGCGGTTGGCGGACAGACCTTTCCGGGAAACAATAGCTTCCACAGCGGAGCGCAAGGCGCGCGATCCTTCAATGGTGGGTCGAGCTTCCGCGGCGGAGCTCCGAGCGTGCGATCTTCCAGCCGGTTCTCTCACGGCGGTGGAGGACGGAGCTCAGGTGGCGGACAATCCGGTCGCGGACGCCGATAGATAGCTAGACGCGAGTTGAGGGCGAGGCGCAGGCTTCGCTTTCAACCTCTTCTTGCTATGTGGTCTCGCGGCCCGAAAATGACTACCGATAATGGTGGACATCAGGCGGTTAGGCGCCCGCCACTTCGACGGTCTGTTGAATTGGGCCACGAACGGCATTTGTTGTTGCCGGTCGGCTGAAAATTCCTAAAACACGACTTGGGGGCTCGCTGGCTGCCGGCTCAGCGTTATTTGTCCAGAACCCGCGTCAGCCGTCTCTGTCTAAGCGGGGGCGGCTATCGCCCAGGACCACGGGCTGCGGGCGGACGAAGCGTGCCGCCTTCAGCGAGCGTCTTCATGTTGTTCAGCGCACGTGTAAACTGTGCAGTCCGTTGCTGAATATCCTTGTCCCGAGCGGCGTCGTCGGCCAGCATCGAGTTGTCAAAGACCAATGTGTAAAGGAGCTTCGAAGTGCTCGCGCTCACCGGAACTGCTTCCACAGTGCCGTGATACAGGTTGTACCGGAGGCCTTCCCGCACCGGCTGCGTGTAGGTGTACGACATACTCGTTTTCGCGACGAGAATCTCTATGACAGCGCCGTTGCGAAGCGACCGCACGGCACCGACTTCGCCATCTTTACCAGAAGTGATCACGCAATCGACCTGCAGCCATTCTTCGATATCGCAGTATTTGCCGACGCGCTTCCAGACTTCCGCCGCAGGACGGTTAACAGCGATTTCGAGGGGGATGGAAGTGTAATGCGGATTCGGAGTCTGTAATGGTGCCGGAGCTGGCGCTTGGGCGAAAGCGGTGCTGAAGACGGTAACTAGCAGACCGACGATCATTGGCAAATGCCGCAACTGTGTTCGCGAGCAAAAAGACTGCATGGCCTCTTGTATACCACATCGTGCAGCAGCGGCGAGCCTTCGCGATAATGTTCGATAACAGACATCTTCAGGGGGCTGAGAACCGGTCCACCTGGTTCCGCATCGCGAGTTCGAACGGCGTGTTGATGGTCCCCTTTTCCTTTTAGCCGCGCACATGCAGATTGTCGTGATTGGTTCGGCGGTATGTCAGCTTGGGCACCTAAAAAAGCAAGGGGCGAATTCAGTAATTTCTAGCAGCCATCCTGTGCCAAGAGACCCAGCAACAGCGCGATAGTCGTGGATTTCGCGCTGTAAATCGGCATTAGGATTCGGCATCTCGCGTGCACTTAGCACTGTCGAACTAGGAGTGGATGCGGCCCTGGGCACGGCTCTGCGTGACCGGCCAAGCCCAAGGAATCGGAGAACGGCCGCGTCACGATGGTCTTTACGGTGCCGTCTAGGGGGAAATGTTATGAAAAAAACGAGACTTATGTTTGTAGCGTTGCTGTCGGCTCTCGCCCTGCCGGCGTTAGGTGCCGGTAACAAGACTTACAAGACGACCTATCCCGTTTCTTGCGGCGAGGTGTGGGGCGCGGTCAAAATCGCCCTTGGCAATCCGGACAACTACAAAGACGTGCAGAGCGACGAGGACAAGATGACTGCTGAGTACAATGTGAAACACTCCATTCATTGGTCCGTTATCGGAGCGGTCAACCAGGGCAAAAACCACGTCGGCTTGTTGCCGATTGGTACTACGTGCGAGATGAGTGTTGTGTCGATGTATAGCGGACTTTCGCACAACGACCAGGGTGACTTCAAGAAGCGCGTGGATGAAGCTCTGGCCAAGCTGAAAATCGCGCCCCCTTCCCAGCCGGCGAAACCGGAGGATCCAGCTAAGTGATTACAGCTCGCAATCCATCGAGCAGAGCAGGACAGCGTAAAGGGTGCGTCGAACCGAAACTAATGTTGCATATCGGGCGGTTAGCGTACTCTACCCGTCCGCGCCGAGGTTACGTCCAGTTATGCGACCTAGCCACGCGGGCGCCCGGCCGTAACCATCTCGGCACTAGCTACGCTTGGCGATGAATTTCATGAATTCCGACACCGGAACCGGCCCGCGTCCATGAATTGGGGCAATGGTGGCGACGTTCAGCTTCAGCCGTTGAATGTTGTTGTATAGAGTGACCGCGTTGGGCGGCACCGGCGACGGCGGCGGAGTGTTGGGCGGCCCGGGACTATAGCTGTCGGCTTCTACCAGGATCTTCGGCTTCGGAAGATAAAACACCAGCAGCTCATCGGTGTGCATATCGCCCTGGGTGGCGTAAGCCTCGATGGTTTGCGTGCCGTCGGTGAGCACGTACTTATCCGTTACACCCTGGAGGGTCGCCGGTTTCGGATTCTTTGCCTGGGCATCCGGAGAGATAGTCGCCGGCGCCTGAAAGGTCTTCTCGAAGTAAGGCACGTTGGACTGGTGAGTGACGATGGTGACGCCCTCCGCGACGTAGGTGCGCAAGCCGCCGGAATGATCGAAATGGTGATGAGTGCTCAAAAGGTACTTGATCGGTTTGTTAGGAACCAGCTTCTTGGCCTCCGCCATGACCGCCATCGACCGGGCTTCGTTCAGAGGCCCCTCTATCACCGCGATGTAATCCTTGAATTCCACGACTAGGCTGTGATGGCTACCGCCACCCAGGAACCAGACTCCATTGGCCAGCTTCGTGGTTTCTACCTTTACTGGAGGAATGGAGGCCGACTGGACCACATCAGGAACAGGAAGTTCGGCCGGCGCATTCGGCTGAACGCTTGTGATGGCAAGTTCCCAGACCGGAAATTCACCCTGGGTCTGTAGAATCTTGGTGGGGAACTTGACGCCGTTGAAGTCCTTGTAATCGGAATAATTGGTAACAATAGGCAAGTCGCCGAGCACCGGATCGGCGATCGTGGTCTCCACCTTCGTCACCACGTTCTGGTTGTCAATGGTGCCGGACACCTTGTACTTTCCGAGCGCCGTAAAGGTGACCACATTAGCACCATCTTTTTTTAAAGTGGCATTGCCTGAGTCCAGGGCCCCCTTCACGAAGCCATGCGGCGTGAGCCAAATCTGAAGCTGTCGCGCCTCGGCCTGCGCCATCTGCGGCGCGGGTCCATTGGGCCCCACGGTCCAGGCTTTGTCGCCGCTGACCTCGGTGTTCTGATGTTGGCCGCCGAAAACGGGATTCGCGAACATCATATCTTCGCTGCCGGACTTCTGGTCATAGTTGATGGTCCGCGTGTAGCTGGTTAGGGGCCGTCGCGGCCATTCTTTCCCGGCGGTAAGAGCCTGGCCGAAGAACGCATTCATTCCGGTGCCGGAATATTGGATCGACTTGACGCTGCCCATCGCCTTTTGGGAACTCTGCAACACGGACTGGGCATCGGGGCTGAGGAGTGAACAGGCGGTCATTACAACGCACCCGGCGATCGCTAGCAAGAGCTTCTTGTTCATGGTCATCTTAGAAACCTCCTTACTTGAGAATCGTTCAACATTATAGATCCCGCATGAAAGCACCGTGAGCCCCGGAGTTCCATCGCGGATAAACGTTTTGCTGGCGTGCGGGCGCATCGCCGCCCACGGCCGCAGAACAAGCACACAAGAGCTACCGATAATACGTGTTATCAGGACGTGGAGTTCTGCGCTATTTTAACGGTTTGCCGGCAGGGCGCGTCAGCAAGATCCTGTCTGACGCCTAAATAGCGTTCGGTTGTTGTGATCGAAGCATGTCCCAAGCTCAGTTGGATCTGTTCCAGTCCCGATCGACCCTTGTGCGCGAGTTTTGCAAACGTGTGTCGGAGATCGTGCGGAGCTAGCTTCGGCGCGCTAATCGACTCACCGAAACGTTGGACCACTTGGCATATTGCCCGAGGCGTTATGCTCGTTGCGGTGACCCGACCGCCCCTGTTTATGGCGCGGAATACTAATCCATCGCTAGTGCCCTCGGCTGCGATCCAAAAATCGATGGCGCTCTTGGTCCAACTTGGCATCGGAATGCTGCGGACTCGCCCACCTTTGCCGATCAGATCTACGATCACCCATCGGGCATCGCGCAATTGAATGTGACCGACGGTAAGCGCAGCGGCTTCTCGGCGACGGAGCCCACAACCAATGAGAACCGCGAGTAGAGCACGATCCCGCTTACCTTTATTGGTTGTGGCATTCGGAGCGGCTATCAGGTTTTCGGCTTGTTCCCGTGTCAGCCATCGACCTGTTCGGATTCCAGTTCATTTGACGCCCTTCACCCGCGAGATAGCCCTTGCTGTGTTGGGCGGCATGAACCCGTTGTCGGCTGCCTCCATGGCGAGCTTGCGAATGGACGATAGGCGTTGGTTGATGGTCGAGGATGACAATTTCCGTCCTTCAAGACTTGAGCGGTAGGAGTTCACTACTGCCTTAGTGAATTCGTTGACAGCCGCGGCTTCGCACCACCGTCCCTTTACACACATTAAACTCAAAATCCATCCAAAGGAGAATTGAGTCATGGAGTTGTCGAGAAGGATGTTCACGAAGGAGTTCAAGCTGGCTGCCGTGCAGCGGCTGGAACGCGGGAGTTCGATAGGCGAGGTGGCGCGAGCCCTAGAGGTGAATCCCAACGTCTTGCACCGCTCGCGTCGTGAGATCCGGCAGGGACCGCGCAACGTGTTTCCGGGTCACGGCAAGCAGCGCTGGGCCGACGGGCGGATCGCCGAACTGGAACGCAAGATCGGCCAGCAAGCCTTGGAGATCGATTTTTTGAAGGGGTGCTTGCAGCGCATCGAGGAACAGCGGATGCTGCAGGCGTTGACTGGAAATCCGCCGTCTACCAAAAGGTCCAAGAAGAAGTGAAGGCCGGAGGCAGACTGACCGTCGAACGCATGGTGAAGCTGGGCCGGGTTTCCCGGTCCGGCTTCTATCGTTTCGACGACGCCGATCCGGGCCCGGATCCCGACATGGACTTACGCGACGCGATCCAGAAGATCGCGGTGGAGTGGCCCAGCTACAGACGGCCGCGCATGACCAAGGAACTTCGCGAGCGCGGGTGGTAGGTGAACCCGAAGCGCGTCTATCGATTGATGCGCGAGGACAACCTGCTGTGCGTGCGCAAGCGGAAGTTCGTCGTCACCACCGATTCCTACCACACGCGCAAGGTCTATCCAAACCTGGCGCGGGAAATGATTCTGAGCGGGATCAATCAACTCTGGCGGGCCGATATCACTTACATCCGGTTGCGCGACGAGTTCGTATTCCTGGCCGTAATCCTGGACGCCTACTCGCGCCGCGTGATCGGTTGGGCGCTGGATCGCACCATGGAAGACGAGCTCACGCTGACGGCGTTGCGCATGGCGCTGAAGCAACGCTCCGTCGAACCGGGCTTGGTGCATCACTCCGACCGCGGCTCGCAGTACGCCAGCAACGATTACACGGATCTGCTCAAAGCCAACAGCAGAAGAGGTTCATCGGGTGCCTGACTGTACGCCCGCTTACTCTCCGCAGAGGAAAGTGTGTCGAGCACGAGTGCCTTAATACGCTCTAGAGCTGCCGCCATGCGGGGAGAGGACCTTCGCCGGTGTCACTGCCGTCCTCGTTTCTGGTCGGGGTTGGTCCCATCGAAGGCAGATTCCGCGCTCGTAGCCCCAATGAATGATTCCATGGCCCCCGAAAAAGTATTCCGCGAAATCGGCACACTATAGGCACACACAGCCTGGAGCGCCCAAACTGAGCGCCCCGCATTTCCTTCATAACTCTTTGAATTTATTGGTGCGAACGGTGGGGGTCGAACCCACATGGCTGTTAACCGCTGGAACCTAAATCCAGTGCGTCTGCCAGTTCCGCCACGTTCGCCCAAATGGCTGGAACCAGTGTAACATCCAGCCCATATTCGCCGGACTTAAAGTCTTCAAACGCCGCGCCGAAAAGAGCAGAGGGCCAGCTGGGCCCGAGACAGGCGGAGATTGTGGTGGTAAAAATTCTTCGGCGCGGAGGGGGGCACGGGTCCCTAACTCCGGCTTTGGACGTTTCGCGGAGCACCGGGCTGCTGGGGATCATCGCCGGGTTGGCTTCGCTTTGCGGCTGGTCCGTGTTGCCGTCCTACGTCATACAGCATCTCTGGTTCGTCGCGCAGGTTCATCCCAATTCGGGGCTCGGGTTCATTTTGGTGGGTTTCTCACTGCGCCTGGCGCGCTACGATGGTGGCACTCCCTGGGTGCACGGAGCCTGCAAGCTATTCCGGATTTCGGTGGGCCTCCTGGGACTGCTTTCGCTGGCCAACATCTGGTTCCACTGGCATCTGGGGATCGACAAATTCATTGTGCGCGATCCCACGGCGGTGATGCCCGGCGCAATGCCTCCGGCGGCGGCCCTGTGTTTTTACAGTCCTGGGCTGCGCACTGGTTCTGTTGACGGCAGGGCGCAGTTGGTTATGCCAGCTCCTCAGCCTGTTGGTGACCACCATTACGACAGCCACCCTGGTCGCCAGCATCTACGCGCGCTTCGCCCCGCAAACCGTACCCGACTACTTGGGCATGCCGGTGGCTACCGCGCTGGTGCTCCTGATTTTATCGCTGGGAGTGGTCAGTTCAAACGCGCACCACACTCTGCTGACGGTGATGACCAGCAAAAGCGTGGGCGGGGCCATGGCACGGCGGCTTTTGCCCGCGTCCTTGCTGATCCCGATCGCGTTGGGATTCCTGCGCCTGAAAGGGCAGGACTTGGGCTGGTTTGGTCCGGCGCTCGGTCTAGTGCTGCATGTGGTGGCAACCATGCTGCTGCTGGCTCTCTTCATCTGGTGGAACGCTTCCGCGCTGGATCGTATCGCGCGCGAGAACGGCCGCTTCGAGCACGCGGTCCAAGATACGCAGGAGGCGCTGCTGGAGATTCTCCGGCATGTCAGCAACGCCGCTTTTGCGCACGATCTCACTGGTAATCTCACGTTCTTCAATGCCGCCGCCGAGCGCTTGTTCGGAATTACCTCGGCCGACGCGCTTCATCAGAATATCTTCGCCGTGGTCACGCCGCAATCGGCGGCGAGCGTGCGTTCTATTTTGTCCAGCAGGCTGATCGGCGGCGCACGCCACCCGGAGTCCTTGGTTCTGCTCACCAGCGCGGGGGAGCAGGAGTGCGCTGTTTTGACGATCCTGATGGTCGATCGCCTTGGCAATCCGGCCGGCTTCTTCTCGCTGGTCTCCCCACTGTTCACGGGAACCCCTTCCATCACGACTGTCGCTGCGCAACAGCCGGATCCCGTCAACGTAGGCTGAGTGGGGCGCTAGGGAACGGCAACCGGGGCGGGCGAGGACTTCGCGCTGTATTGCGCCATCAGCTCCAGTAGCGTCGAGGCGGCTACCGGCTTGGAAAGGTAGTTGTCCATTCCAGCGGCTAGGCAGCGCTCGCGATCCCCAGCCATGGCGTGGGCGGTCATGGCAATGATGGGGATGTGCAGGCCGCTGTGTTTTTCCTTCTCGCGGATCAGCGCAGTCGCTTCAAAGCCGCCCATTTCGGGCATTTGCACGTCCATGAGGATCAAGTCGAAGGGTTGTTCCTCAAGCATCCTCAAGGCCGCCTTGCCATTTTCCGCGATGGCCACCCGGTGCCCAGCCTTTTCAAGAATCCGCAGGGCGACGCGTTGATTCACTGCGTTGTCCTCGGTGAGAAGAATGTGAAGGGAGGAACGATGCGGTCCCTCTTGACTACGGGCGACGGCCGCCTCATGGAGCGCGGGGCGTGCAGCGAGCGAAGTATCGTGTGCGATCGCGGAAAGGATAGCCGCCCGCAACTCGGCGCGCCGGACGGGCTTGGTGAGATACGAGGAAACGCCCAGGTTCCGGCAACGCGCCAGATCGTCGCTGCGGTCGCCGGAAGTGAGCATCAGTATCACTGGCTGGACCAGTTCCGGAGAATCGTGAATCCGCTTCACCAGCTCGAAGCCGTCCATTTCCGGCATGTGGACATCGGTCAGGACCAGGCTAAAGGGGCGCCCCCGCTGGACGCCGCGCCGCATGTGGGCGAGGGCTTCCGCGCCGCTGGCGGCGGGGGCCGGCTGCATCCCCCAACGCGCCAGCATGTCGGTCAAGATGCGCCGGTTGGTAAGGTTATCGTCGACCACCACCACGCGGATTCCAGCAAGCGGGACGGCTTCTGCCAAGTTCACGATCTGCCGGGACTCGCTCGAAATACCCAGCAGCGTCGTGAAGTGAAAGGTGCTCCCTTTTCCGGGCGCGCTCTCCACCCATATCTCACCTTGCATGGCCTCGACCAGACGAGCGGAGATGGTCAAGCCCAACCCCGTGCCTCCGAATTTGCGTGTAGTCGAGCCGTCGGCCTGTGAAAAGGCTTCGAAGATCATTTTCTGCTTGTCGAGCGGAATGCCAATACCGGTATCCCGCACCAGGAAGTGCACCTTCAACTGTCCCGCGGTGTGGGACTTCAAGGCAACTTCGAGTTCTACTTCGCCCTGCGCGGTGAACTTAATGGCGTTCCCCAGAAGATTCACCATCACCTGACGGATTCGCGTGATGTCCCCCACCACATACTCTGGGACTTCCGGCAGCACATCGCAGATCAGCTCCAGGCCTTTTTCGTGCGCTCGCAGCGCCAGCGCGCGGACGGTGTCCTCCACTAGGTCGCGGAGATCGAAGGAAACCGGATCCAGTTCCAGCCGCCCCGCCTCGATTTTCGAGAAGTCCAGAATGTCGTTGATCACCGACAGCATGGAATCGGCCGAGGCCTTCACCGTGTTGAGATAATCGCGCTGCTCCGGGGTCAGTTCGGTGTCGAGCACCAGTTCGGTCATGCCCATCACACCGTTCATGGGCGTGCGGATCTCATGGCTCATATTGGCGAGGAATTCGCTCTTCGAGCGGCTGGCGGCTTCGGCTTTGTCTTTGGCTTCCATGAGCTGGGCGTTGGATTTAAGCAATTCGCCGGTGCGGGCCGCGACAGTTTGTTCCAGACGGTCGCGATGCCGCGACAGCTCTTCATCGCGCTGCTGGATTTCCGCCAGCATTTCGTTGAAGGTGTCGGTAAGCTGCCCCAAGTCGTCGTCGGACTGTTTTACCGCGCGTGCGCTGTAGTTCTTGCCTATCGACACCAACCGGGCCACCGCCGCCAGATGCGCAATCGGCTCCAGAATGGGACGTTGCAGCCGGGAGGCAAGGATCACCGCCAACAGCGACTGCGCGCTGATCACCAGGACAACCACCCAGAGAAAGTGCTTCAGACGGTCGTTGAGTTCTCCCAAGTCGGATTCCAGCACCACCGTGCCGATTTTTTGTCCAGCGCTGCGGATGCTCTTAAACTCAATCAAGCGCTGGGAACCGAACGCGCTGCCATCCTCCCGGAGAAGCGGCACGGCAGCGTCTTTTAGTCCGGGCACGCGGTAGTAGCTTGCGAATACTTTTCCGTTGGCCGAATAGAGAAAGGCTGCGGTGATGTGCTGCTTGGCGTGAAGGGTCGCAAGGAGTTCTTCGGCGGCTTGTGAATCGCTAAAGGTTAACGCCGCGGTACTGTTGGCGCTGAAGATATCCGCCAGAACCCCCAGGTCGCGGCGCATGGCGTCGCGGCCTTGAAGACGATCCTCGATGAAGAGGGAAGCGCTCGCCAGTAACATAGCGGCGATTCCGACGAACATATAGGCCCACTGGAGTTTTTGGGCGATCGGAAGATTTCGGTAATAATCGCGCATTCTCATGGTTGTTTCTTCGCGATCTCCGCCAGGCTGAGCAGCTTCGAGCTGACCCTAAGCCTGGCGTGCTCCGCCGTGTCCAGGGCGATTTGGATGTGGACGCGCGGGCCTTCGAGCCGGAAGGAAACGATCCCGCCGAGCGAAGTGAAATCGCCGGTTTCTCCCACCGTCAGAATGGCTGCGCCTTTCAGTGCTTCGAGCAGAGCCCGCGTCCTCTTCCCCTCGGAAGCGCCGATAAACAGAATCTGGCACTTACTGGCCTGCTGCGTATCCGGGAGCTGCCGAACTGCGAATGCCCGGCCTTCAATCTTCTTGCCTTGCACCATGTCCTGCAGCGTCAAGCCGAAGGGATTTTGGCCGACAATGCAGATTTCGATCGGGTCGTTGGAGTTCGCGAAGGTGCCCGGTGGCCACTCGACGAACTTGGCGAAGTTATAGAGAAACGCAGCCTTCACCTGATACTCATCGAAGCCGGGCACCTCGGCGTGAACTTGTAGCGCGGCTGCCAGTAGCACGAGCAGACTGAGCAGGCGAGTCATCTCAGTTGGGCTCAGAAACGCCACGTGATCTTTCCGAAAATGCTGCGCTCCACCTCGGTGTGAAGAATGGTTCCACTGGCGTCGAAAAACTCCAGATGCCGCGGCGTCAGCAGATTCTGGCCGACCAGGCTGATCTCGATAAACTCACCTAGCCGCCATCCCAACCTGCTATCCAACCGGACATAGCTGGGGATCGCCAAATGACTGAGCGCCGACACGTACATTAAACTGCTATCCCATTCCACGTTCCGGCGCAGATTCAACAGGGAGCGGATTTGAAACTGGTGCTGCGGCGAGTCTCCCGGAATTTGTTCGATCGCGGAGTCCTGGCTGGACGCATCTCGCTTCACCGTCATCCGCAGCAAGGAGTAGCCCGGGCTGATTTTCCAGCGGCCGGTCACATCCCAGGTGGCGAACAGTTCAACGCCGTAGTCGCGGGCACGGGCCAGGTTGCCAAATACCAACGGAACCACCAGATACCCTGGGTCCGCGGCAAAATACGGGGTTTGCGGTTCGGTGGTTTCCAGTTGTCGGTAGTAGCTCAGGAATCCCGTAAAATCCAGGGATAGGCGTGGGTGGATTTGCGCGCGATACCCGGCTTCATAATCGTAGAGGTTCTCGGCCTGGAGATCGGGGTTGCCGGACAAGGTCGCCAGGGCAACGCCGCCGCCAGGCAGCGGCACGGTCCCTACATTAGCCTGCGCTCCAAAATCCGTGCGGGCGGGTTGCCGGATGGCGCGGGCGGCGGAGGCCCAAAAGGTGTGCCGGTCCGTCGCGGTCCACACCAGTTGGGCGCTGGGCTCATATTCAAAGCCGGTATAGGCGTTGTGCTCGAACTTGGCTCCCAGAGTCAGGAAAACGGAACTACTGAGGCGGATCTCATCCTGCATGAATGCACCAAAGAGATTGTCCGTGCGATGGGGAGGGTTGATTCGAAAGGCGTAGCTTGCGACCGGGCGAACATCGTCCGAAGTGACGCGGTAGTCCAGCCCCCACACAATATCATTCCGCCCCCCGGCGGCCAGGTGGTGCTTGAACTCCACATCGGCGCTACTGTTGGAGAGGTTCACTCCTGCCTCGCCATCGCGCTGCAGCCCGTTGTAGTAGAACTGCAGCGAGGTATCGGAGCCATTCGCCAGGGTATGGTCCCAACGGCCCAGTACATTTCCCGAGATGTTGGTCAGACGGCGGTTGACCTCGGCTTGACGCGGCGGAGCATCCGGGAAGGTTGCCGTCATGGTGCCTCCGGCCGCGGATGTCAGAAGATCTCCTGAAACCATTAAGGTGTCCCGCGAAGAAAGGCTCCAATCGGAGCGGAATCCTGCGTGCCACTCGTGCCATCCGTCGGCTGCGGGTTGACCGCCGGAGAAGGTGGAGTTATCGACGTTCGCGTATTGACCGAAAGCCCGGTATGTACCCTGGGAGCCAATGTCTCCTCCATACTGAGCTAATCCCGCTGCGGTCTCCTTAGATCCGGCGCCCGCGGTGACCAGACCTCCTTTCGTGTCTCTGGAATGTTTGGTAATGATGTTGATCACGCCGTTGACCGCGTTGGCCCCCCATACGGTGCCACCCGGTCCCCGAATGACTTCGATGCGCTCGATGTCTTCCAAAGGAACATCGATCACATCCCAAAAGACGCCGGAGAACGTATTGACGTAAACACTCCGGCCATCGATCAGGACCAGGACCTTGTTCGCAGCCGCAGCGAATCCGCGAATACTGATGTTCCATTGGTTGGAGTCGATCTGCGCCACATCGACACCCGGCACCATCCGCAGGAGATCCGGAATACTGGTCGCGCCGGAACGGCGGATATCTTCCTGGTTGATGACGTATATGGCCGCGCCCGTCTTCGCAAGCTTCTGTTCCTTCTTCGAGACCGATGTGACCCGGACGTTCATCAGATCTTCCAGACTGAATTGCGTCAAGTCGCGTGCCGGGGGGGATTGCGCCGGGCTGGTAGCGGCGATGACGCAAGTCAGCACAAGCGTCATGCCCCCAGAACCCGCCGACTTCGACATAGGGCTCTTATCGGTTCGCTAAGGCGGATTGCGAATCGAATCGCCGGTCTTCACAGTGGCGGCGCGTGTGCCGATACGTTCGTTACGGCGCTGACCGCGGTAGACGCCGCCGTTTGGTGGCTTGCTCGAACCCCATAGGTCGGTTAGAGCAAGCTCGGTTCGCTGCGCGCCAGGCGGGTAAACCTGATATCAAAGAGAGCCGGCTGCGCGTTGGAAGCGTCCGGGAAAGGCGGCGCGGGAGCGTGTGTTAAGCGTCTACCGCTTCGAGATCTTTAGCGACGTAGGTGCGATCCACGTAATTATTCAGGATGGCGAGGAACTCCTCGACAATGTGATCGCCGCGCAGCGTGCATTTCAGTTTCCCGTCGACGTACACTGGGGCCACCGGCTCTTCGAACGTGCCGGGCAGCGAAATGCCGATGTTCGAATGCTTCGACTCGCCGGGCCCGTTGACGACGCAGCCCATGACGGCCACCTTCATTTCCTCGACGCCCGAATAGCGGGCGCCCCACACCGGCATTTGCATGCGCAAGTAGGTTTGGATCTGGTCCGCCATGTCCTGGAAGAAGGTGCTGGTGGTGCGGCCGCAACCGGGACAGGCCGTCACTTGCGGCGTGAAGCTGCGCAGTTCGAGCGCTTGCAGGATCTGCTGGCAGACGATCACTTCATCGGTGCGGTCGCCGTTCGGAAGCGGGGTCAGCGACGCGCGGATGGTGTCGCCGATGCCTTCCTGCAGCAGCACGCCGATGCCGGCGGTTGATGCCACGATGCCCTTCGAACCGAGGCCGGCTTCTGTCAATCCCACGTGCAGCGCGTAATCGCACTCGGCGGCCAGCATGCGATAGACGCGAATCAGATCCTGCACGCCGCTGACCTTCGCGCTTAAGATGATTTGATCGCGCCGCAGCCCGTACTGCTCGGCCGCTCTCGCGGATTCGATGGCGCTCACGACGATGGCCCGCAGCGTGACGGTTCGGGCGTCGAGCGGCTCCGCGAGCAGGGTATTTTCGTCCATCATGCGCGTCAGCAGCGCGGAATCGAGCGAGCCCCAGTTGACGCCGATGCGCACCGGACGGTCATATTCAACCGCCGCCTCAATCATGGTCCGGAAGTTGTCGTCGTGCTTCTTGCCGATATTGACGTTCCCAGGATTGATACGGTATTTCGCCAGCGCCCGCGCCATGTCCGGATATTTCTTCAGCAACAGATGACCGTTATAGTGGAAGTCGCCGATGATCGGCACGCGAACGCCGAACTTATCCAGCGTATCGACGATCTTGGGAACTGCCCGCGCGGCATCTTCGGTGTTGACGGTTACACGCACCAATTCCGAGCCGGCCTGGGCCAGCGCCATCACCTGATTGACCGTCGACGTGACATCGGCGGTATCGGTATTGGTCATGGATTGGACCACGATGGGATGGTCCCCGCCAACCTTGATTTTCCCGATGCTGACCGCTACCGAACGACGGCGTGGCTGTGATGCCATGAAACCTCCGCAATGCTGTGAAACCTACATTGTACCGTGCTAAGCTTTGTGGGAAATGGTACCTGCTGTCCGGCGGCGCCTTGCATGGGTTGCGATCGCGGCCTGCTTTGCCGCGGGAACCCTGTGCGCGCAGGACTCCGGTGCGAATTCCCTGCCTGCCCTGCAGGACGCCGCCGCCAAACGAACGGCGGAATGGAACACGCTGACCGCCAGTCTGGAAGTGCGGCTGGCGCGGCTATTGCCCTGCGATCCGCGTGTGCGTACTGCGGTGGACGAAGTCGCACGGGCGTCGGACACCCGCACCGTCGCGCTCACCAGCTATTGGAACATGGTCTCGGTTCAGTCAAAGGCGCAAGTGGAGGCAATCCGGGGCTTGCTGGCGCGCGAGGAACAACGGGGCGAAGACTGGACTAAAGACAAAACCGAAACGCAGCAGGAAGTGGCCGCAACCACTGCCCAAACCGCGGCCCTGAAAGCAAACCTGCAGCAGCTTCCGGCGCTTTTTAATCCGATGAAGAGTCTGGAGTCCATAGCCGAGACCGATCGGGTGCTGGCGGGGCAAGCGCAGGAGCGCGAAACCAACGGAGGCCTTTTGGTTGACGGCCTGCGCGACCTCTTAAAGGCCGGCCAAGCGCGGCAGTCCGCGATTGATGAGCAGTTGAAATCGGTGAGCGCGGAAGGCCAGCGCTGGAGCGCCTATTACACCGCGCGCCAAGCTCGCGCGCAGATCGAATGCGCCATCATTAACCCCGGGGCCGCAAGCGCGCCGCCGGCAGCGCGTCCGGCCCCGCCTAGCGTTCGTCCAGTGCCTCCGGGGACCAAACCATGAGGCGGCGCACGCTCGCAGTTCTGCTGTTGGCTTGCGCGGCCCTGGCCCAGCAGGGGGCTCGCGAAAACTGGCGTAAAACCGATCCCGAACTGGAGCGCGATGCCGCCACTGCCGGCGCCACCCTAGGGGCGCGCGCCGATAAAGCCGCCGCCGAAGCCGCCAAGTATTTCACCGCACGGAAGGCTGCTCTGGAGAGCCTCGCGGCGGATACCAGCCAGAGGGCCTCTGCTGTGCAACCGTTGAATCTCACGCCCGACACCGCGCCTAACTTGGATGCTTACTTGCGTGGGCAAACCACGACGCTCGGGGCCAGTATCACTACCGTCGCCCGCGATCCGGACCGCGGCCTCCAACAATTGCGGCAGGCTCTGGAGCGCGAGCGCGCCGCTGTCGCCGCCATCGGTGCCGGAGCGAAAGATGTTCAGAAGGCTCGCGAGGCTGTGGAACAAACCACCGGCAGCGCCGAACAAGCGCGGCAGCAGGTCGTGGATGTTTATCAGAAGTTGACCACCAGTCTGCAGCAATCGGCGCAACTCACCGAACGATCGGGAACGGCGTGGGCCGGCTATTACCGCTCCCTGTCGGACGCCGCGCGGAGCGCCGCCCTGCCAGTGACGTCTTCCGTACCGGAGCCAAATGCGCCGGCTGCCGTAGTTCCTCCGGTCGCAGTTGCCCGAAATATTCCACCGCTACCGCTGTCGCGCTACGTGGGCGCATGGACGTATCCTACCGTCGGCGCGCACTTCCACGGCGCGGAGCCGCTATCTGCTGAACTAGTGGTGCGTGAAGAAAATGGCCGCGCCGGTGGAACTTTATCTGCACGGTTCAAACTGCAACCAGGGAACGCTGGCGATCCCGCGGTCCAGCTCAACTTCGAAGGCACTTTTCAGAGCTCCCGCGAACAAAAGTTCGCCGTGACCACCAACGGCGGTGCAAAAGGAACTTTGGAGCTGATCCCTGGACCAGCTTTCAATCTGCTCGAAGTAAACTTCATCACTGACGAGAAACCGGGCACGGTTCGTCAGGGCAATTTCCTGCTCATCAAAAAATAACCGCCGCCCGCGGCGGGACCATCGGCTCGGCTAGCGGCCACGCGAGTTTCCGAGATATGCCTCGACCATGGCCGCGTCTTCGCTGGTATTAACGCCCACTGTTTCTTCGAGCCGCATGACGCGCGGCGTCAGCACCACTTCCCGCTGCGCTGCCAGCGGGATCACCGGAAGCAGATTGAATTCACGAGTCGCGGTTCCCACGCCGCCGCTCTCAGCGCGCAGCCGATCGAGCAAACGGCTCAGAGCCGTGGTCTCAAAGCAGAAAAAGCCTGTATCGCTCTCGCCGATCGCAGGCATAGAGTCGCCTTCACGAGCTTGCTTCAACCCGGCTAACCACCCCCGCTCGTCGCGATCGAAATGGATGTAGGGATTCGCGCGCAACACCATGGGGCAAGTCACACTCGGCTGCAGCGGGCCCTGGTGCAGCCGCATGCAGGTTTCGACGGACTCGCGCCGCAGCGCCACTTGATCGCCCCAGACGACTGTGACATGGCGCGTCCGCACGTAAGGCAGAGCCAATGCTACTGCATCTCCCATGCCTGTTGGGCTCTCTTGAATGACGACTGCGAAACGGCCGGGGATGCGTTGTTCCAGCGCAGCCGTCACTTCGCCAGCGCCCTCCGGCGAAAGCACAAACACCAGGGAGGCGCAATTTGGAACCAGAAAATCGAGGAGCCAGTCGAGGATCACGCGTCCGCCTAGAGGATACAAAATCTTCGGACGCGAAAAACCCAACCGCGTGCCCCGCCCGGCCGCCGGAATCACCGCAGTCCAACACGCTGGATCGACGGTTTGAGGCGGCGTTACCAACTCGCTGAGGTCCGCCACCACGTGATTGGCGCCCGCCTGGTGCAACATCTCTGCCGAACACGTCCCCGCCACCGCAACCACCGGACATCCCGCGGCCCGCGCAGCCGCAACTCCGGCTAAGGCGTCCTCAACAACCAGACACTGTGACGCGTCCAGGCCGAGTCCTTCAGCCGAGCGCACGTAAATTTCGGGATCGGGCTTGGCATTGGCCACGTCTTCCCCACTCAACACGGAACGGAACAGTGACCGCGAACCCGTCAACCTCAGAAAAGCGTCGACGCTTGACCGCGAGCCCGAACTCGCCAAGGCCAAGTGAAATCCGCCGGCAAGTCTCGCGAGCGTCGCTTCGCAGTCCTTCGATAGCGGGCGGCACGCTTCCAACAACTGACGCGCGAGGCGGCTTTTTTCGCGAGCCATCTCAGCAATGGCCTCCGCGCTGTCGGTGCGGCCGCGCCTTGCGAGAACGTCCGTCACCACATCAAGCGTGCGCCAGCCGGCATACGGCGCATATTCAAAATCATGAATTCCGTACTGCGCGAAGACCTGTTTGAACGCAGCCGCGTGGCTGGAGGCCGATTGGATGAGCACGCCATCCAGGTCAAAAACGATCCCGCGAATTGCTGTATCGATCATGGCCCGAGCCCGGCAAACGTTAATCTAACATATGGCGGCGCGGCCGCCCGGGAGTTGGGTTAGCGGGGGCTGGAATATTCCATCTGCAGATTCGGCATCGCTTCTTCGAGCGCAGCCTTAAGGAGTTGCGATAGGCCAGAAGTTCCAATCAACACCTGCACCACTTCAATGCCAGTGCGGAAGAAGGATCGTTCCGGGCGCGAATAAGCTACGAATCCGTAGAGTACGGTGTCCTTAATGTTCAATCGAACGGACGTGCCGGGCGTGAACTGGAGCGGCAGATAAACGCCAATGCCCGACTCCGACAGGTCGATCACGTCGCCGGAAGCCGAGCATTCAGGAGTCGCAAGGTCAGTCACTCGAACCTGCAAGACCACTGGCAGACGGTCGTGAATTCTCTGATCCATCACCGACTTCTTCGGCAGTTTGCCGGCGTGACTTTAACTTGGCCAGCCGCTGCCGGGTGTATACTGGCCCAAAAGCCAGGAGCCTACTTATGAAACTTCAGCGTGAATTGCTTAGGGTGGCGTGCTTGGTGTCGCTCGGGCTCCCCTTGGTCGCTCAAGCGCCGGAGACTTATAAGGGAAGGCTCGCGCCCGTGCCGGTGGACGCTCAACTGGCGCCCAACACGCTCGGCCATGGCAACGCCTCCGTCGCTCTGGCAGGCGCCAAACTCACCGTCAGCGGAACGTTTGAGGGAATGCGCGGACCTGCCACCGCCGCACAACTGCGCCGCGGCCTCGCCACCGGCGTCCGCGGACCGGTGCTCTATGACCTCGCCGTCACCAAGGCAGCAAGCGGCACCGTCTCCGGCTCCTTCGACCTGACCCCGGAGCAAATTGACGGCCTGCGCAAGGGCCACCTGTATGTACAGATCGATAGCGAAAAAGCCCCGGACGGCAATCTCTGGGGCTGGCTCTTGAAGTAGCGGAAAGAGGCTCTCTCATGTCACCCAGAAATCTACGAATCAGCATTCCGCTCGCGCTCCTCGCGATAGGTGGCGTCGCGCTTCTGATGGCGCAACAGTCCGGCGCTCCCGCACCCTTCACCGCAGCGCAAGCTTCGGCCGGACGCACCACCTATCAAGAGCGCTGTTCGAGCTGCCACATGCCGAACCTGCAAGGTAATGGCGACGCGCCGCCGCTGGCGGGAGCGGGCTTCGCGTCGACCTGGGGCGATCGCCAGGTGCGCGATCTAGTAGCCTTCGTGCAAGCCACCATGCCCCCCGGCGCCGGCGGCAGCCTGGGCGAACCAGCCTACCTGAACCTGGCCGCTTTCATCCTCGAATCGAATGGCGCGCGTGCCGGCAACCAAGCCATGCGAGCAGTCTCTCCTGAGATGATCCGTTCGATCGTCAATGTAGCCGCGCCCCCGACCACCTCCGCGGCTCCCACCCGCCAGGGAAAACAGGCGTCTGCCACACCGCGCGGCATCACCGTAGCGGGAGAAGTTAAAAACTTCGTTCCCGTCACCGACGACATGCTGCGCAGTCCCGATCCCGCAGACTGGCTCATGATTCGCCGCGATTATCACGCCTCGAATTTCAGTCCGCTCAACCAGATCACCACGCAGAACGTGCAGGACCTCCAACTGGTATGGTCCTGGGCCATGAATGAAACCGGCACCAGCCAGCCCGCGCCCCTGGTCCACAACGGTGTGCTGTACCTCAACAACACCGGCAACATTTTACAAGCGCTCGACGCCCGTACCGGCGAGCTCATTTGGGAAAACCACTATGGGACCAATCCCACCGCCGCCGCCATGCGTGGCATATCCATTTATGGCGACAAGATTTTCGTAGCCACCAGCGAAGCCCACCTCATGGCGTTCGACGCCCGCACGGGCAAAACGGCGTGGGACACTACCATCGGCGACCGCTCCAAAGGCAACTACTCCACCAGCAGCGGCCCCCTCGCCGTCAAGGGAAAGCTGATCCAAGGTCTCGGCTCTTGCCAAACCTATCGCGACGAGAAGTGTTTCATCAGCGCCTATGACGCCTCGACTGGCAAAGAAGTCTGGCGATTCAAAACCGTGGCACTCGCGGGCGAGCAGGGTGGTGACACCTGGGGCAGCCTGCCCAATCTGTTCCGCGCCGGCACCGAGAGCTGGATCACCGGCAGTTACGATCCCGATCTCAACATCACTTACTGGGGCACCGCACAAGCCAAACCCTGGATGCGCGTCAGCCGCGGCTCCGGCAACGGAGCCACGCTGTTCGCCAACTCCACGCTGGCCATCGACGCCGACACCGGCAAACTCAAGTGGTACTTTCGCGCACGCTCCCGGCGAAAGTCTCGACCTCGATGAAGTCTTCGAGCGAATCCTGGTCGACGATGGCGGCCAAAAATATGTGTTCAGCGCCGGGAAAACCGGCATCCTGTGGAAACTCGACCGGCAGACCGGCAAATACATCGGGCACAAGGAAATGGTTTTCCAGAATGTCTATGATTCGATCGACCCCAAGACCGGCGAGCCGCATTACCGCAACGATATCGTCGAGCAACGCATGAATGAGTGGGTGCCAGGCTGCCCCTCCACCGAAGGCGGCCACAACTGGCAGGCTATGAGCTATTACCAACCGGGCAACCGCATCGTCGCGCCTCTCAGCCAGACCTGTCTGGATCTGGCGGCGCAGACGGTCGAGAAAATCGAAGGCGGCGGTTCCGGCGGCGGAGCACTGCGGCGTTTCTGGGAGATGCCGGGATCGAACGGCAACATCGGTAAACTCGCCGCTTATGACGTGCGCTCGCTAAAGGAGTTGTGGAAACTCGAGCAGCGTGCACCGTTCCTGACTTCAGCGATGACCACCGCGGGCGGTTTAGTTTTCGTCGGTGATCTGAATCGCGAGTTTAAAGCCGTCGATGTCAACACCGGTAAGATTCTTTGGAAAACGCGACTGATTACGTCGGTCCAGGGATTCCCGCTGAGTTTCAGCGTAGGCGGCAAACAGTACATTGCAGTGACCACTGGACAAGGCGGCGGCAGCCCGCGCCAAGTGCCTGGATTAGTGGCTCCCGACGTTCATCCCGGCCAAGGCGGCCACGCGCTCTACGTCTTTGCGCTGCCGGACCGCCTAGTTTCCAAGTAACGGTTCCGGATCGAACACGAAGGTCAAGACCATCTGGCTCGCGACACTCTTGCTGCCCTGCCGGCTGGGCCGAAAGCGAAACCGGCGCGCTACTCTCAACGCCTCGTCGGTGAGTAGATCGGCTTCCTCGCCTTTTGTGGACTCGACTTCCGCCGTTGTGACTTTACCTTTCGGATCGATCGCCACAGACACGTTGACGAACGCTTGTTCCTTGATCGTCGACTTCAAGTCAGGCGGAATCTCCAATGAGATCTGATGCAGCAGCGCCGCGGATTCAGTCGGCGTCTGTTTGACCGTCGGCACAAGCTCCGCTTCCACAACCGGCGGTTTCGAAGGACTCACCGTAGGTTGGACCGACGCCGCCACGACCGGAGGCACGATGGGGCGGACGACAGGCACTTTCTGCAATCGTGGCCACGGCCCTCCAAACTGCGCCGCTCCGACCGTCGCCAGAATCAGCGCAGCGGCAGCAAGCCCCGCACCTAATTTCCAGCGCCCGCGAGGCTCTGCGGGTGGCGCAACTAGCTCCGGTACAGGCGCCGTCAACTGCCGGGGAGCCTGACTCCACGCCGACTCCATCGCACCGAGAAGTTTTAGAAATCTTTCCTCGGCCACTTCCTGACTGCTGCCCAATCCCTGCACCTGGTGCGCTTGCGCTTCGAGTTTGCTCTCGAGAAGCCCAATCCGGCTGACTAAGCTCGACTCCACTTCGCGAATCCACTTCGACGGATCCGCAGCCAGGGCCTCGCGCTCCCGCCGATCCTTGAAGAGACGGCGCCCACCCACACTCCCATTCATCACAGCGGGGAGGGGGGAATCCAGCTCTGACTCTCCTACCGCTTTCGCCAGCAGTTGAATCTCGCCGGCAAAGCGCTGCGCATCACGTCGCGAAAGACAGCGCCAGTCGGAGGGCTCGCTCTCTTCATCGGACTGATACAGCCCGAAGCCCACCAACTCATCCTCACCGATAAAGTCCGCGATGTGGGTAAATTGGGCGATAGTCTCGCGGCGTAGCGAAGTCGCTCCACCGAACGCCGAGCCGAAAGCGCGAATCTGCTCGGCGGAAGCCGGTCCATTGAATTCTGCCGTGAAATTCAGCGATTCCGGATCGAAATTGGAGGCCAGCCATTCCCCGCGGTCCGCCGGAATCTCAACATCCTCGGCCAGCAAATGAAAGAACCTTCGCGTCTCTTCCACTACGCTCACCAATTCCTCCATGGGTACGCCGGATTTACGCCGGTTCAATTCGACGCGAACGCGTAAACGATTCATTGTTTTCCCCCTATGTGCCCAGCGCTGAATGAGCACTGGTCCAGCGCGATGCGAAAGTTGTGCCATGCTTCCAAATTTTCAGGAGCCAATTCCAAAAGTCGATCGCAGTAAAAAGCCGCGGCCGGATGATCCGAGCTGCCAAACGCCGCAGCCGCGAGTCCCTCTAGGGCCACGATAGAATCCGGACGAATTTCAAGTAGCCGTGTAGAATAGTCAGACGTTCGTTCAAAATCCCGCCGCTGGATGCTCATCGCGATCAGGTTGGACAAAGCTTCTTCGGAATCCCGCCCAGTGGCGAGCAATGTTTCGTATACCCTCCCCGCCTCATCGAAACGCTGAAGTGATTGCAGGGCGACAGCCTTCCCGATCAGCGCCGGTTCCGCGCCGCAGCGATTAAAGTTCACCAAAGCTTCCTCGGCGCGATTCAAATGCAACAGGCAGGAACCCAGTCCCAGACGCGCGCCGGTTCGCTCGGCGTCCAGACGCAGCACGCGCTCGAAGGCCTCTGCAGCCAAATCCCAGCGTTCGCAGCACGCCAGGCAGAGCGCCAGGTTGTAATGCAAGTCCACGTTGCCGGGATCGGAAATGGTCACCGCTGAATAACTCAGCGCTGCGTCTTCGAAACGCCCCAATGCAAACTCGATCTCGGCCCTTAGGCTCAAGAGTTGCGGATCGAATTCACCCGCCTTGCGGAGAATCTCCAGAGCCTCGTCAAGCCGTCCGGCCGTGCGTAATTCCAAAGCGGCGTCCAGTCTCATAGAGCCGACTCCTGCGCGCGGCTGCGCAGCGCCTTTGGTGATTTTCGACAGCAACAATTCTCTTCCCTCGTTCGCCATTTTGTCAGCCGGCCTTGCAGGGCTGGGAGCATTTAGCTGCAAAACTTGTAAATTGCCCGCCCGGCCGCGCATCCCAATCATGGCCATGGCTCTGGTGAGCAACGGCGGCGGCGGGGCGGTGGGTAAAGCAGGCAGCGCGGGGATGGAAGCCCGCGGATAATCGTAGGCAGCGCCGCTGGTCACGGCCTGCGGCACGCGGTTCGCACGATCCATTTTCGGAACCACCATTTCCCAGCGGCCCTTCGATTCGGATTGAACTTGCGGTTGCTGAAAAGCCGGAAGAACGGCAACCGAAGCAACCGCAGCCAGGCTTGCTTGATTGGCCCCGGCTGTTGCGGCTTTTTTCAAATCTGCGGCTTCGATGAGGCTCAGGTGAGCAGTCACGCTGGTCCAGGTGACAGCGAAGTGAAAATTCTTCCATGGTTCCGCACGGCCGTTGCCGGAACGCGGCCCATTGACCCCGAATCGAGGGGCTACCGATCTGCGGGTAGAATCCTGCATCCTCGCCTGCCAACTGGTACCCCAGCGTGGCTAGTCAAATATTCTAGGTATCGTCACCTAGCTCTGCAGAGTTTAGAGTACTAGTGTTAAACGCTAGAGCGGTCGCGAGAATACCAGCGAGATGGCCCAGTTTTGTCCTCTAAGGAGCCCTAACAACAACTAAGGTCTACTTCTTAGAAGGCACTCTTTGCTCAATGAACTGCTCCACCCGCGCGCGCATCGCAGCCGCCTCCCAAGTGCGGCCATCGACCATATCCGCTTGGATCAACAGTGTTGGAATGCCTGCTTCTTCCAGGGCGCGTTGGATAAATAATGTTCCGGTCACCGAGGGCCTGCTCCCGGAAGGCATCAACAGCAAAGCCGCGTCGATGCGATGACGCCGTGCCTGTTCGACAATCCATTCGTTAGCCCAGGGTGGATTGTGCAACTGCTCATTCATGCTCACGATGCGGCTGGCCAAGGCGCGCAGAGGATCTTCCAGACCGTAACGAATATATCCGTCCGGACCGAACGCTAGATACATCGACCACACAAACACCGCGCCGTACTTGTCTTCAAAGGCGGTATAAAACCCGGAATCATGCCATAGCCCGGCCCCCACCCACATGAGACGCAGTCGCTCGCCGGGGCAAGCCGCGATGCCCTGCTCGACTCGCTCTCTCACTTCGTCACGAAAGGCCCGCGCATGCTGGACCGCCCATTCTGACCCGCGATGCCATTGCGCCGTCATCACGTTGTTGACCTGTTCGTGCATACGCACCGGGCATTGCGGAGCGGCGCAGATCAAGTCCCGGACTTGATCGAAATATTCTTCCTGCCGGTTGACGCCTTCCATCAGTGCACGCAGCCTGTCGATCTCAAACGTCTTCCCAGTGACTTTGCGAATCGCTTTGATCAAGTGCTGCAACTCGCCTACCAGGAAGTCCAAGCGGTGTTTTTCAAACAACTCTTGCCAACGGTTGCGGCTCAGTTCCCACCATCGCGGCGGCAAGTGCGTGGCCCCGGTGCTATCGAGTGGAATGAACGGCGCATCGAACGCTGTGGCCCAGGTATAGAATACACGCTGAATGCAATCGCAAGTCAATCGCGCCGCGAGCAGAGCGGGCTTCGGAAGACCGCCCCAAGGCGCCCGCGCCGCATCTCCCGCAATGCTGGAGGCAAGGGACAAGCTGCAATAACGGCACAAGCCGTCGTGGTATCCCAGGGCATTCAGTTCATCCAAGTAGTATCCGGAGAGCTGCCGCGAAGACACTACGGCTGACCACCATTGATTGCTCACCACCGGCATATCCAGCAGCGAAAACAATTCGAGTGGCATGTCGGCCTGCGCGATAGCGTAAGGGCGGTGTTCCTCAAACACATCGCGGCGCAGCCTCGCGAACCAAGATTTCTGATACTCGTCGGCAGCGCGAGTGGCCGCAAGCTGTTTTTCAGGCGGCATTGCCCAGTGCTTTCATAAACGATTCGACGCCCTGGTGACAATCACCGCGGATCAGCAGGCTAGGAATGCGGCGCGCATCCAGAAACTTTCGCTGCCGTGGATAGTCCCAGCCGTAGACATCATCGTCCGGCGGCAGATAGAAAACGACGCCATCGACCCCGCGCACCGCCTCGCGCTCAAACCAGCGGTCGGCGACGGCCGGAGGAAATACACGAGGGCTGGGAGCATCCAAATAGTATTTCGAAAAAACGTCCAAGCCCACGTCGCGCCCTGCAGCTCGCGAACCCCACCAATCATCCTCAGCCACCACCACTGCCCCGTAAGATTCAAGCGCCCGATGCACTTGCAGGTTGTCGATAGGGAATCCTTTAATGAGGAGCCTTGGGCCCTCCAGAGGACGACGCTTTGCAACGGAAGCGGCAAACGTTTGAGCCAACCCCGCAAAGCGGCGTCGATCCATGAAGTAGTGAGCTCCGATCGCGGCCATCGCCTCCACGCCTGTCAATTTAGCCGTGGCGCGAAGCTTGAGCAGTTTGCGGATCGCGCGACGGGCCGCATTGGACTCCTCCACCGCAGCTTGCAAGCTCGCGGCAGTGATCGTCCGTCCCGCAACTTCTTCAAGGTGCCGTTTCAGATGCACGGTACGCTCGCGGCCATAGTTGCGGCTCGACACCGAACGAGTGTGCAGCAGATCGTAGAGGTAAACTGGCGGCAGCGTCGTTTGCGGCTGCTGGCGTGCCACTTCGCACAGGTAAAGATACAGCTTGTATTCAGGTTCTGAAGTCCGCGGAATGATCAGAAGCTTCAAAAACGACCAGTCACCCGCTAGAACTTTGTTGAAGACTCCGCGGATACGGCTGTCGAAAACCGGCTCCATGAAATGGTCCGCCAATAGTGTTGGTCCCGCCGCCGGGCTCACCAGCACCGGGAAAAATCCAGCCGCGCGGATCAACTCCCACGGCACCGTGTTGGAAGTTATGCCCACCACCGGGACGCCTAGGTTATGCTGCTCCAGAGCGACTGCACTGCGATTTTCGTAGTGCCACGAAAGGGCGGAGAAAGCTTCGTCCGCGCTCATCGATGAGACTCAGCGTAGCGCTTCAAAAGCACAATCACCAGCAGCGCGATGCACGCTCCAAACGCGACGAAATACCAGCCCGCCGTGAACCCGCCCGTCCAATCTCTCAGCAAGCCCAGCATCTGCGGGCCGAGATATCCAAACACCCCGCCACCCAAACTCACGATGCCCATCACCGGTCCAGTTTCGCGTCCTGCCATCACCTCGCCAGCGATTGGATAAATCTGGTTGGTCGCGCACAATCCCAACGAAATCACCAAAGCCGTCGCGACCCGGAAGAGCAGCAGGTTGTGAGTCATCATTGCGAAGCACGAAGGAATCAGGAGCACCATCAAGCCGCCCATAACCACCCAACGATTGGATCTGTCGGCCAGATACCCACATAACAAGTTCGCGAAAATCGCCGTCACGTAGCTGGCGCTGATGATGTACGCGGCGTCCATGGGTCCCAAGTTGAAGATGGTTTTCGCAGCCGCCGGCACGAAGAAGGTCGCGCTGAACCCGCCCATGTTCGCCAGTCCGAGCAGCACCATCGCCCACACCACGGGAGTACGAAACGCGCTGCGGTCCGGAGTTTCGACGGCGCCATGTCCCCGCACGCGAACGGGCGCAGCAGTCGAGTCCGTTCTGTAAAGCGACCAGAAAACGATCGCCCCCAGTAGCGCCATCGCCGCAAACGCGATGATGCCAAGCCTCCACCCGAAAGCCCGTCCAATCGAACTGCCGAAAGGCGCTCCGATCACTGAGGCTAAAGACGAAAGCGCGCCCAGGATGCCCATTGCCGAGCTCTGCAACGATTTCGGCGCCGCCAGCGCAATGGCCGTCATGACACACACAAACGAAATCCGGTAACCGCAGATCCAGATCACGCGAGCCGTCAGCCCCCACGCAAACGAAGGAGCCTGGCTGAGCAAGAAGAGTCCAAGCGCCACCACCAACAAGCCCATCGACAGCATGCGCCGCACTCCGAAACGCTTGGCTAGAACGCCGCCAGGGATGCTGAGCGCGATCGCAACCAGCCCATACACGCCCGTAAAAAGGCCAAGCTGCGAGTAGTTGATGCCGAAGTCCTTCTGGATCGCCGGGAGCAGCGGCGAGAAACCCAAACTGGACATCTGCATGGTCATCATCGCGAAGATGGTGGCCGCGAACGGCAGAATCCAGCCGCTCACTCTACTCTCGTCGAGCGCTGCAACGCCGGTCAGCGCTGTAGTCTTAATCTGCATCCAGCATGGATTCTAACACCGCGAGAACCGCGTTGGAGGTAAACTGTGTGAGACATGATGCGCCTGTTTAGATTTGTATTCACGGCGGTCGCGTGGGCAACGCTACTTCCCGCGCAGCCGCAAACCCCCGCAGCCAAGGGAGACCAGCAGCGTCGCTACTATTTCCAGGAAGCCGGCAAAGAAGTTCCGTTTCGCATCTACGTGCCGTCGCGATTCGACGGCAAGACCAAGCTCCCCATGATGGTGTGCCTGCACGGGGCCGGCGGTACCCAAGACACCCTGATGGATTGGGGGCACGGAATGTTGAAAGATCTGGCGGAAAAGCACGGCTACATCGTAGTGACTCCACTCGGTTACGCGCCGGGCGGAAGCTACGGGCAGCACTACGATATCGGAATCCCCATGCAGGCTCGAGCCGGCGGCGACATGAGCGATGCGGAACGCAAGCGAGTCGACGAACTGAGCGAGAAAGACGTCCTCAACGTCACCGAACTCGTGGCCAAGGAATACGCAGTCGACCGCTCGCGCATCTACCTGGTGGGTCATTCACGCGGCGGCCTCGCCACCTGGTATCTCGGCGACAAATATCGCCAGATGTGGGCGGGACTCGCTCCCATAGCCGGCGGTTTTCTCGACACTGACTATCCTTTTGAACACCTCCGCGGAATTCCGGTGATCGTCTCCCAAGGAAGCGCCGACACCCTCGCGCTGCCAGAGCGCGCCCGCAAACAAGTTGCCTCCATGGAGAAGATCGGACTCCACCCGCGTTACGTCGAAGTCGCCGGAGCGACCCACGGCTCCATCGTCGACGCCGCGCTGCCGGGTATTTTCGAGTTCTTTGACGAGACCCGTGGCAAGTGAGGCGAACGCTCTGACTCGTCCTCTCGAAGATGTCACCGTTCTGGATTTGACGACGGCGCTCGCAGGACCCTTCGCCACGATGCTGTTGGCCGGCTTGGGCGCGCGCGTGATCAAAATTGAGAATCCGGCGAGCCCCGACACCTGCCGCGAAAACGCTCCGTATCTCGGCTCGGAGGGCGCTACACTGGCGCGCCAGCATCCCGACGATGTCTCCATCTCCGCCATTAACCGGCTGCGCAATAAATTGGGCGTGACTCTGAATCTCAAGAATCCGGAAGCCCAGAGTGTCTTCGCCGACCTGCTCAAAAAAGCGGACATCGTCGTCGAGAATTTCAGCCGCGGAACCATGGACCGCTTAGGCGCCGGCTACGCCTTCGCGCGCGAAGTGAATCCGCGAATCGTGTACTGCTCTATCACCGGTTTCGGCAGTGAAGGCGATCCGGGATCTGGCAAGGCGATGGACGCCATCATCCAGGCTCTCAGCGGCGTGATGCTCACTTCCGGCAGCGCAGGAGATCCGCCGGTGCGCGTCGGCGTTCCCTTTGCCGATTTGAGCGCGCCGCTATTCGGCGTGATAGGCGTTCTGGCCGCACTGCTGCAGGCACGCCGCACCGGTTTGGGGCAACACGTGGACGTCTCGATGCTGGGTGTCCTCACCATGATGGTCGCGAGCGAACCCTTCGATATTCTAGAGCGCTGCGGCGTCCCGCAACGCACTGGCCAAACCGTCCCGCGCCTCGCGCCTTTTGGGATCTTCCGCGCCCTCGACGGCTATCTCGCCATCTGCGCCCCCACCGAAGCGTTTGCGAAAAATCTATTCATCGCGATTGGACGTCCCGAATTGAACTCTGACGAACGGTTCGCCACCCGCGACGCGCGTGTCACCAACGTCACCGAAGTGGATCGAATTGTCGAAGAATTCACCAGGACGCGTACCGTGGCCGAGGCGGTGGCGACGATTGAGCAAGCGGGTGTTCCTGCAGCCGAGGTACGCGATCCCACTGCGGCCGTTCGCGACCCCCGCGTAGTCGCGCGCGGAGAAACGGTGCCCTTGGTTCACCCGAAGTTCGGAGCCGTTGACGATGTCTACGGCATGGGCCTTCCGTTGAAGTTCTCCGCTGCGTGGACCGGTTTCGACCAGCCGCCGCCTCAACTCGGCGAGCACAACGAAGCGGTCTACGGTGGTCTCCTCGGTTACTCGGCCGAACGAATCGAGAAACTGCGACTCGATCGAGTGATCTGATCGCTAGGGCAGTTTGTAAGCGACAAACTCCGCCGGAACTCCCGCGCCACCGATGGCAACCACAATGTACTGCTTGCCATTCAACATATAAGTCATCGGCGATCCGGTCTGCCCCGCCGGCATGGGGACGGCGCCCACTTCCTGGCCCGTAGCTTTGTTGTAGGCGCGCAACATCGCTCCCCGCTGGCCGGAGGGCATCGTGAACATGCCGCTTTCACCCGCGACCAAGAGCGTGCCCGTTACCAGAGTCCCGATGACGCCCGCTCGCCCGGTGCGCGGAATCGTGAGTCCCTTCAATGCCGGGTGATTGCGTACGTTATCCGGAGTTTCGCCATGCGCGATCTGCCAGAGGATCTCACCCTTGTTCAGATCGATGGCGCTGATGCTGCCGTACGGCGGTTTGATCATAGGCAACCCCTGCACATTAAGCGGTGGCGGAGCCCCGTTGGTGCCCGGCGGTTTTCCTAGCACGTACGCCATGTCGGTGCGGCCGGGTTCGGGCTGCACCACCCCAAACGGGACAAGCGTTCGCTGTGAAAACACATACAGGATGTGAGTCTCCGGGTCGAACGACCCACCGGGCCAATTCGTTCCACCACCGAACCCCGACATCGCGAGCGTGGCGATCGGGCCCTCGGGTTTCGCCAGCACAGGCGGCGTGAAAGATTGGCCCCAGTTTATAGCGCGCAGCGATCTTTATCGCTTCAGCGCGCAATTCCGGCGTGAAATCGATCAAGTCGTCAATCGAGGAGCCCTGACGCTCATAAGCGGGAGGTTTAGTTGGAAACGGCTGCGTGGGGCTGGTCTTTTCGCCGGGCACCGTGGATTGTTCCACAGCCCGCTCCACGATCGGCCAAACCGGCTGCCCGTTCGTACGGTCGAACACATACAGAAACGATTGTTTGGTCGGCTGCGCGACCGCTTTGACGGTGCGGCCGTTGACAGTGATATCCACCAGCATGGGAGCGCACGGAATATCCATGTCCCAAAGCCCGTGATGCACCAATTGGTAATGCCATTTGCGTTGCCCAGTCTTCAGGTCGACGGCCACAATGCTCTCGCCAAATAGTCCATTGCCAGGACGGTGACCACCGTAGAAATCGCCCGTCGGTAATTCCACCGGAAGATACGCCAACCCCAACTCTTCATCTACGCTGATCTGGCCCCATACTCCGGTGTTCCCGGTGTAGTCGGCGGAGTCCTGTTCCCAGGTGTCGTAGCCGAACTCTCCGGGCTTAGGGATAGTGTGAAAGATCCACAAGCGCTTGCCCGTCCGCACATCGAAGCCGCGCACGAAGCCCTTCACGTTTCGCTTGCTCTTCGGGATGTCGCCAGCCTTGTGCGCGGCACCGACGATGACCGTGTCGCCGGCCACCACCGGCGCGGCATGGAGCCCGATTTCATCGTTCATCAGGTCGATTTCCTGATCGTCATCGAGTTTCAGGTCGACGGCTCCGTCCTTACCGAAAGTCGGGATGACAGCACCCGTCTTGGCGTTGAGCGCAATCAAACGATAACCAGGCGTCACATAAAGAATCCGTTCTTCGCGCCCGTCAGTCCAGTAGGCCAGTCCACGTCCAGACAGCCGCCGCGGTGCCACCGTGGCTCGCTCACCCTCCCTCTCGACATGCACCCAGATCAGTTCACCAGTGGCGGCATCGATAGCAACCGCCGCCCGCCGCGATCCGGCCGTCGAGTACAGTACGCCCCCTACCATCAGCGGAGTGGATTCCAGATTGAACTCCGGCCGCGGCCCGAGATTTTCCGTCTTGAACCGCCAGGCTACTTCGAGACTCTTGAAATTGCCAGCGTCGATTTGCTTGAGCGGCGAGTAGTGTGTGTTGCCGAGGTCGCCGCCGTAAGTGCGCCATTCCCCGTTCTTCGCGCCGGATTGAGCGAATGCAGAGAGGCTCACGCACACCAACAGGAGCGAGCACCTCATTTATCGAGCCCCTGCGACGGCAGCGACAATCCCGGCGTCTGCCGGTAATCCCCGATGCAGTCTTTCAGCGTATCCACCGCGTCCCTGCCCTCCCACCCGCAGCAGTAACGGATGCATTTCTCCGGACGAACGTAAGTGGCCTGTAGCTTCTTCCGGTACTCCGGATACATCGTCTCCGCTCCGCCCATCACCGTCTCCTGCGGAATGTGGAAAATCTTAGTGACTTCATTCACGAACGTATTCGACCCCGGAAGAATATGCGGCACGGCGCCGGTACCATCCAACCTCGCCACCTCAGCCGCCGGGCTGCACGGTTCTGGCGTCGGCGGAATCTGCACCTTCGGGTCCAGCTTCCAACTCCGGCTCAGAACAAACGGCTCCGTAAGATAAACCGGATCGTCGATCAGCGCCGTGATGGTGAGAGTATCTCCATGCCGCATGATGTGTTCGGTCACCGTAGCCTGATCGCTGCTCGGCACACCATTACGCCGGATGTAGCCGGCCTTGATATGCGTCGTGTAGGCAGTGAGCACGTCCCCTTGCCACACGCCCGTAGTGAACCCTGCATACGGATGAGGAGCGTTCTTAGGAGGATGCGGCCGCCCGTCCATCCAGATCGTAATCACGTCGCGATCCGGCGCCGCGCTGATTTTCCAGGCGATAGTTTTGCCCGTGACCGGCTCCGTTTCCGCCCACATCTTGATGCTCTGCGGACCGATCACAACGTATTGCGGCGGATAAAACAAGCACTGCCGCTCCGGTAGCGACAACAGCGAAGCCGAATAACTCAATGCCCGGGCACGAGCTTCATCGTTGATCGGCAGCCCAATGTAGTCCACCGCCTCCGGCCCCGGATTCCGGTCCTGCCAATCCTGATGCTGCCGCGTCGACCAGTTCCCCGACAAATCAATCTCAGCGAATGCCGGAACACCGATCAAGATCGCCGCTGCAAAAGCGATAGACAATTTCATATCACTCTCCTACCAACTCGATGAACACGGCGTAGGGTCCCACCTCGCGCCGTCCGGTTCTTTCTTAAAGTGCAGGGCCGTCACCCACTGCTCCTGCAAGTACTCGGGATCATCCACTAAGGTTGTGATCACCAACCACTGATCCCCGTTCGTCTCCCGATTCAAATCCCAGTATTCCGTGAGCTTCGCCTTCGAACCATAAGGGACGCCGTTCTTGCGCAAATATCCCGGCCGTATGTGCGTCGTCTCCACTGTCAATGATCCGAAGCCACCCTGCGCTTCCACTTCTCGTGCAACACTCCCGGTGCCGACACGATTCCGCGGAATTTCCCAACGCGCCACCGAATCTCCCTGCCATCCCGGCGCCCCGCCCGGAGCCGTCCAACTTCCGAAATGGAAGAGACGCGTTTGCATCCCGTAGTCGCTCTCAACCTTCAGCGTGTTGTCATCCTGCCAGGTGATATGAAAGCGTCCAGGAACGCGCATGATCGCGGGAGCGCCATACGATCTGCATTGCTCTCCTGCCGCCGCGTCTTTGGCAGGGTCCCAGGTATCGGCGAGTTTCTTGGCTCCGGGAGTGATCGGAATGCTGGCGTAGTCTCCTTTGGCTGGAGTAACCATGCGCCAACGCCAGTCTTCGGTAACCACCGACACCCAATATCCAGTCAGATCGATGGGAGCCGAAGCCTTGGCCGACTTCGGTTGCGCCATCAGATTCGGCAGCGTCAGAAAGCCGGCTACCATCAAGAGTTTAGCCTTCGCGTAACGCATCTATTTTTTCGCTGTGAGGCTCTTGTAAATTGCCTCGACAAACATATTCGTCGTCCAAGGCCCGGAATCGGAGCCGTATTGCTTGCGGTAACCCTTGGTAGGATTCGCCGCCTGCACTTGCTCCAACGTCATGCCCTTCGCAATCATGTCCGCGACCACGTCGCGAATGATGGTCACCATGTCGCGATACTCCACCACATCCGCCTGATCCGCCAACCACCCATGCCCGGGGATCACGTAGGTCCCGCCTTCCTGCCACATCATCGGTATAGAGGGAATCGCCAGTTCCACAATCTGGTTCAACGCGTCAATCTCCTGCTGGATGCTGCCACCCTTCTCGACGTCGATCACCGGAAAGCGCGTAGTATCGAAGATCTCCCCGGCGACAATCACATCGGATCTGCGAAAAAACACAACGCTATCGCCATCGGAATGGGCCGCGTGAGAAATGATCTGAATACCCTCGCGATTAAAATACATGGGCTTCTGTTTCTGGAAAAAAGTCTCGGTAGGCCATGCCGCCAGCGGAAACGCGGCTTGTTTACCAGTAGGCGCGCTCATCCGCGTCAGAACGTTCTCCGTCCCGATGATCACCGCACCCTCCCCCGTTTTGGCCAGCTTCTCATTGCCGCCAACGTGATCAGCATCCGCACTGCTATTTATGATGAATCGAATCGGTTGGCTCGTGAGCTTGCGGATCTCCGCCAGCACCCGGTCCGTCATCCGTGCCGCGCCGGTATCCACCAAGAGGACGCCATCCGCTCCAAGCTGCACGGCGATGTTCCCGCCGGCCCCGGCGATCATGTAGAAGTTCGGCTGTACCGGGATCACTTCTATATCGTCTGCACCTTGCGCGAACCCGGCGCCGAGAAGTGCAGCTATACACCAAAGCTTTCTCATGGTGACGATTAGTTGATGAGGAAATCGTCCCAGTGTTCTTTGATGAGACCGTTCTCGACGCGAATCACATTGAAGTGATTCCACTTGTATTCCCTGCTGGGATCGTCCGGATCTTTCGCCGTCCGCTCCGCCATCATCAAACAATACGGTCCGTTTACCAGCGTCAACACCGGAGGATCGATCCATTCGTCCTTGATCGGTTTCGCGTCCTCCGGCCTGCGTCCCGGCCGTGAGCGCATAATTTTCAGGAAGCCCTCGCGCCCCTGCGGAAAGTTCGCGTTGTGCTGAATGTAGCCCGGGTCCATGGTCTTGTTGGCCAACTCCAGATGGGCATACTGCAGCATATCTTTCATCTCGGACTTCGCCAGCGCCAAGGTCTGTTCCTCTTCCTTGGAGAGTTTCCCCGTGTTCCACTGCATGGGCGGCTTGGGCGAGATTCCGGTCACGACTTTGCCCGATCCCGGCATCTTCATCTGGCTATCCCAATGCTCCTGCACCTTGCCATTTTGGAGGCGCAGCACTTCCAGACTGGTATCGAAAAACGTTTTCGATGGATCTCGCGGACTCTTCTTCTCTTCCTCAAACACCAGCCAGACAAAGTCGCCCTTAGCACCCGCCAGCACCGGCGGATTCGCCATCTTCGCCGGAATCGGATTCATGGGCTTGCTGAACTTCTTGAAAAATTCGACGAACCCCGCGCGACCCGTCGGAACGCTGGGGTTGTGCTGAATGTAATCCTCAGCCTGATATTTGGAAGTGAGCTCCAAGTGGCCTGCGTAAATTACCTGACGCCACCAGTCCAGAACGAAATCGACGTTCTTCTTTTCCTGTGCCGTCAGCGGAACGGTTTGCGGAGCTGTGGGAGGATTGATCGCCGCTGTCAATACGCTGGTCGTCAGCACCAACGCGCTGGCGAGTAGTCGAAATTTCATATGAGTGATCCCTTCTTGCAACATCGTTCAGTATACTTCTGCCGGTGTGCAGATGGGATCGGAGTAGCGCCGGATTTATCTCGCGCCGGTCGCGTCCATCGCTGCCAGCGTCGGCCCCGGTTTGCCCACCGGCAGCAGACTCGGCCCGGAGCGGAACTCCGCCTTTTTCGGGTCAACCTTCGAGTCATACACCAGCCCGATGAAAGCGTTGCTCATCTCGTCCCAGTTCTGCAAACCCCAACGAATTTCCTTGCCGGGGTCCGGATTGAACTTGTTATTCGGCGAGTTGTCGAAGTGCGAAATCCCCACCATGCGCGTGCCTTTCGGCATCAAGTATCGGCTGGTCCAAGTAATAACCAAGCTGCCAGTTGAAATCGAACTTGCCTTTGAACACCACCTGCGTTTCGCCAGTGGGATAAATCAACCGCAGTTCGTAATCTTTCCCGCGCAAATGCATATGGGGCTGCACATAAACCAGCTTGGCCTCGGTCGCCATGGTGATTTCGCCTACCACTTCCGCGTTGCTGTCGCCAGCCGGAATCACCAGATTGCTCGCCGTCGGCCCATACGAAGTGAAATAGCGCGTCGTGTGCGGACCCTTCGCAAACACAATCCCCACCTTGGTCTTGTCCGTCGTAGCCTGGCCCATCGACGTGTAGTGGATCTCAAACACCAAGTCCGACCCCTTCGGCACGAACTTCGCCGAATCGCCGAATACGAAATTCTGCGCGCCCACTCCGGGGTTAAATTTCCCCAAAATGTCGATCCCGTCCGCCGGCTGCTTTTGCATAGCAGACTGCGGATAGAACACTCCCGGCGTAGCCTCCGCCATCCACTTCGATCCCGGCGGCAGCACCCACACCTCGCCGTGATGCACCACTTTCGAATTACCCGGCCGCATCTCCGCCGCGCTCACCCACACATCCTCCGGGAAGCTGGCCTTCACCAGCATGTACTGATACTCAATCGCTCCGGTGGCAGGCACATGGAATTCATTAGGCATCTCGACAATCATGTCGGGCTTCAGATTCCAGCCGTCCGGGAAACTCAATGCTGCCGGCTTGTCCTTCGCGTCGCCTTCCGGAGCCCCGTTATCGGCCCACGATGCCAGCGTAGCGATCTCCTCCGTCGACAACTTGCGCTCGTTCGAAAAATGCCCGACCTTCGGATCAGCAAACCACGGCGGCATCTTCTGCGTCACCACCGCCGCCTTGATTGCCTTGGCCCACGGCCGCGCGTCTGTGTAGGTAAGCAGCGACATCGGCGCCACTTCGCCCGGCCGGTGGCAAGCCTGGCAATTCCTTTGCAGAATAGGCAGGACTTCCTTATTGAACGTGACCGAAGCGCCCGACGCGGCTAAAGCCACCAGGTAACCGGCAAAAGCTATCCGAAGCGTAGACATTGGTGATACCTCGTTGGTTAGTGTATGGCCGCCGCGCCCGCAGCGCAAGGCCCCTACTTCAGCCCCTACTTCAGCGCAAACGTGAACAACGAACTCCCCGCAGCGAAGGCCACGTATTGTTTGCCGTTCACCTGATACGTCATCGGACCCATCGCGATTTCCCCGCCCGTCGCCACTTTCCACAGCAACTTCCCATTGCGCGCATCCAGCACTTGGAAGAAGCCTTCGCGGCCGCCCGTGAACAGGAGATCCGAGGCTGTCGTCAGGATGCCGCTGGCAGTGACGTCATTCATTTTGAATTCCCACTTCTTCTCACCGGTCTGAGGATCGAGCGCGCGCACCACCCCGTAGCCATCAGCATCGTTCTGTTTGGACACTTGAGGTCCCCGATTGCCCAGCCGCGTAGGCTGCGTGAGTCCGCCCGCGTAACGCTTGCCTTCTTCGAACTCGCCTTCCGTCTTTTTGAATGACGCGTGTACGCCTTCCCAGGCTGCGACATACATCAGACCAGTGCGCGGGCTAAACGACGGGGACCACCAATTCGTGCCGCCTGTCTGGCTGGGATAGATCTCCGTGCCTTCCACCGACGGTGCAACCCCGTTAATACGCATGGGGCGGCCCGCTTCGTCGAGCCCCTTTGTCCAGGTAACCTTGACGAACGGCGTTCCTTTCAAAAACTTTCCGCTGGTGCGATCCAGCACGTAGAAGAAGCCGTTGCGATTGGCCCACAGCATGGTCTTACGCGGCTGCGCACGGCCATCCGGGCCAGGCCAGTTGATGTCGGCCAGTACCGGCACCTGTACGGAATCGTAATCGAAGTCATCGTGAGGAGTGAATTGGAAATACCACTTGAGCTTCCCGGTGTCGGCGTCGAGCGCGACTACACAATCGCTATATAGGTTGTCGCCGCCACGTTTATCGCTGTTGTAATCCGGTCCGGGATTGCCGATGCCCCAGTAGGTCAGGTTGAGCTGCGGGTCGTAGGATCCCGTGACCCACACCGAAGCGCCGCCATGCTGCCAGGAATCGCCGGCCCAGCTTTCGTGGCCAGCCTCGCCGGGTCCCGGGATGGTGTAGAACTTCCAGGCTTCCTTGCCGGTCGCGGCATCGTAGGCGGCGATGAAGCCGCGGATGCCATACTCGCCGCCAGCCGTGCCCACGATCACCTTGTCCTTGACGATCAGCGGCGCGTGCGTCATCGCATACCCCGCTTCCGCCTTAGCTACTTGGATGTCCCACAGAAGCTTCCCGTCGCGCGCATCCAGCGCCACCAGATGCGCATCAATCGTCGCCATGAATAATGTGTTGCCGAGAATCGCCACGCCGCGGTTTACTCTTCCGCAGCAAGGCCGGGCCTCTCGCGATGGCGAATACGAGTACAGCCACTTGATCTCCCCGGTAGCCGCATCGAGCGCCACCACATCGTTAGGCGCCTGCGTCAGATACATGGTGCCGTCCACTACCAGCGGCGTAGCCTCAAACTTCTCAGTCGACCGCGCCTGGAAAGCCCACTGCAACGTAAGGTTCTTCACGTTCTCGGGATTGATCTGCGTCAACGCACTGTAGCGTTGACTCGATGTCGAGCCGGAATAAGACAGCCAATTCTGCGGCTCCTTATCGGCATGCAGCAGACGGTCGAAAGTCACCTGCGCGTGGAGCGCCGCCGCCCCGAGTAACACCAGCAAAGCGCGAGTCAACATAGTCACCTCAATCCGTAAACGAACAACGAACTACCCGCGGAAAACGCCACGTATTGTTTCCCGTTGACGCTATAGGTCATCGGACCCATCGCGATCTCTCCGCCCGCACTCACCTTCCACAACATCTTGCCAGTGCGCGCATCGAGCGCCTGGAACAGCCCCTCGCGCCCGCCAGTGAACAAAAGGTCGGAAGCAGTCGTCAAGATCCCGCTCATGGTCATATCGTTCATCTTGAATTCCCACTTCTTCTCGCCGGTCTTCGGATCCATGGCGCGCACCACCCCGTACCCATCCTCCGGCCCGTTCTTGCGGACTTGTCCCCCACGCAATCCCGGCACTGAAGTGCGAAACGATCCTCCCGTGAAAAGTTTTCCTTCGTTGAATTCCTCATTCGTCTTGGTGAGATTCGCGTAAGCATCCTCCCAAGCCGACACGTAAAACAATCCGGTCCGTGGACTGTAAGAAGGCGAATACCAGTTAGTACCGCCCGTCAGGCTGGGATAAACTTTAACGCCGTCAGCACTTGGCTCCATCCCCGCCACCCGCATTGGCCGCCCCACTTCATCCAGACCCGCTAGCCCAGTTGACCTTCACGAACGGCTTGCCCTGCAGGAACTGCCCGCTAGTCCGGTCGAGCGTGTAGAAGAATCCGTTGCGATTTCCCCACATCATTACCTTGCGAGGCTGCGTGCGCCCGTCTTTTCCGGTCCAATTCATATCCGCCAACACCGGCACCTGCGTCGAATCGTAGTCCCAAACATCGTGCGGAGTGAATTGGAAATACCATTTGATCTTGCCCGTATCCGCGTCCAGCGCCACCACACAATCGCTGTAGAGGTTATCGCCAGGCCGCTTGTCCCCGTTGAAGTCCGCGCCCGGATTGCCAATACCCCAATACGTGAGATTCAACTCCGGATCGTACGACCCCGTCATCCACACCGAAGCCCCACCGTGCATCCACGAATCGCCGGTCCAAGTCTCGTTGCCAGGCTCGCCCTTGCCGGGGATGGTGTAAAAGCGCCAAGCTTCGTTACCAGTCGCCCCATCGAAAGCCGCGATGAAGCCGCGAATCCCGTATTCGCCCCCCGCCGTTCCCACAATCACTTTGTCCTTCACCACCAGCGGAGCGTGCGTAATCGAATACCCCGCCTCTGGCTTCGCGACCTCTTTATCCCAAACCAATACGCCCGTGCGCGCATTGAGCGCCACCAGGTGCGCGTCGATCGTTCCCATGTAAAGCGTATTGCCGAGAATCGCCACGCCGCGATTCACTCGTCCGCAACACACGCGCGCCTCGCGCGACGGCGAGTACGAATACAGCCACTTGATCTCGCCCGTGGCCGCATCCAGCGCCACCACGTCGTTAGGCGCCTGCGTGACGTACATCATGCCGTCCACCACCAGCGGTGTCGCCTCAAATTTTTCCAGCGACCGCGCCTGAAACGCCCATTGCAATTGCAAATTATTGACGTTCGCCGGGGTCACCTGCGCCAGCGCACTGTAGCGCTGGCTGAGCGGCGTGCCCGAGTAGGACAGCCAATTCTGCGGCTCTTTATCCGCATGCAGCAGACGATCGAAAGTCACCTGCGCATCCAGCGCCGCCACACTCAGCATCACCAACGCAGCCCGAATCAACATGGTCTTCATAATACCTCCGTCACTACCGCCACCGGCCGCTGTTTCCCCGCCCACGGACGGCTCAAAAACAGCCATACCAGCGTCCCCGCCAGCGGGATCAGACTCATCGAAGTAAAAATCGCATCGAAGTTTTTACTATCGATCAAACGCCCGTAAATCGGCAGCACAATCGCCAACACCGCGCCCCACGACCCGGTAGCGATACCGCCCGCCATCCCCGCCTGATCTTTCCCATAGACGCGCGCCCCGATGTGCAGCCCCATCACAATAAATCCATCCGCGACGAACAATGCCCAGAACAAAAACGCCACCACCACCGGCCAGGTATGGAACTGCGTCACGAACATCACCGGCAGCGCCATCGCCGAGAGCAGCAGCAAAGTCTTTACCGGCCGCGGATCTTCCTTGACGATCCGATCCGACACCCACCCCCACACAAAATACCCGATCAGCCACCCCACCGACGGAATCCACAAAATGTAACCCAGCTCTTTCTGTGTAAGTCCGAGAGACCGGCTCAGATACAAGGGACTCAAATATCCCACTACTCCCAGCGCCACCGCGCCCGTGCCATACGTCGTCACCACCAGCCAGAAGCGCCGGTCGAACGGATTCGGCAGCATGATTTTCGAGCCTTTCAACCCTGGCCGGTGCGGCAACCGCGGCGGCCGCGCCACGAAAAACCACCACACCAGCCATCCCGTCCCCAACGCCCCTGTGATCCAGAAAGCAGTCCGCCAACCGAGCGCCAGCGCGATCGGCGTCACCAGCAGCGGTGCCAGCAACGATCCCGACGCCGCCCCGCTGTAACCGATCGCCACCCCGCGCGAGCGCAAGTGAGGAGGCAAACAATCGTTCGCCATCTTCATGCACCCTGGGAATCCGCCGCCCTCAAAAATCCCCAGCGTCGTGCGCGCAAGAAATAAAGAAATCGGACCCACCACCCAAGCGTGCGACATGCTCGACAGCGTCCAACCCGCCACCGCAATCGCCATCCCGACACGCAGCCCCACGAAATCCAAAACCGATCCCCACAGCAAGTTCGACACCGTGTACGCAATCGAAAACGCCGATAGCGCATCCCCGAAAGTCCCCGCGCTCATTCCCGTGTCCTTCAAGATCATGGGCGAGAGCACCGCCAGCGCCTGCCGGTCGATGTAAGCGATCAGCGTCGCCACCATCATCACGACGGGCCCCAAAAACCCGGCGTCCGTGCGCGGCGTTTTAATCAAGACGCGCCACCCACCCCGCGAGCTCCGCAGCCGCCGCCGGGTAACGCGCCAGCACCAACGGATCATGCCCCGGGATCACGTGATCCGGCGAACTAGCCAGCGCGTAAGCGCGCCGGTAGCCTTCAAGCGTATCGCCGATATTGAACACGAACGGATACGGCAGTCCGCGCTCCATGTTCGCGTAGTAATGTGCTGCGTCCGAAGCCACCACCACCCACCCCCGCCTGGTGTTCACCCGCACCATCTGCAGACCCTTCGAGTGCCCGCCCACCCGATGCAGACTCAATCCCGGGGCAAACTCCTCATCGCCGTCATGAAACACGACCCGCCCCGCATACAGCTTCCGCACCATCGCTACTACGTCTTCCGCCTCGAACGGCAGCCGCATTAAGGGATGCGTCATATAGCGCCCGGTGCAAAAGGACATCTCGTCATCCTGTACGTGATACCGCGCCTTCGGAAACAAATCGTAATTGCCTGAGTGATCGTAATGCATGTGCGAAACGATCACATCCTCCACCTTTGCCGGATCGATCCCGATCGCCCTCAGCCCCTTCTCCGGACTGTTCAGCAAAGTGCGCCCGCGCTTTTTCGCCCCCGTCTCATCGAAGCCGGTATCGATGACAATCGCCCGCTCCCCGGACACCACCGCCCACACAAAATAATCCAGCGGCATGGGACTCTCATCGTGCGGATCGCCGCCAATGAAATTCTCCCGCGCCATACGATCATGCGTGCCGTACTTGATTGCGTAAACCTGCCAGACCCCGTTGCTCACCGCTCACCTTTCACGAAAATGTGCCGTATCGGTTATCTTATACCTTGCGGCCCAATTCAGAATGACACTAGCCCGACAAATGATCCAAGCTGTACGCGCGTACACCATGGAACAACTCTCGCCCGAGTCCGTGGCGAAGGTCAAGATTGCCCTGCTCGACATGCTCTCGTGCGCTTTCGAAGCCCAAGACCTCCCCTGGAGCCAGCAAGCCATCGCCATCGCCGCCCGCTCCCAAGGCGACGCCCACATCGCCGGAACAGCCCTGCGCGTTCCCTTCTCCGAAGCCGCTTTCGTCAACGCCATCCTGGGCCACGGTTTAGTCCGCGAGGACATGCACACCGGCTCCGTGAGCCACCTGGGTGTGGTGGTTTTACCCACGCTACTAGCCCTAGCGGAATCCAAAAAAGTATCCGGCCAAGATTTCATCATCGCCGCTGTATGCGGATACGAAGCCGGCTGCGCCGTAGGCCGCGCCGTCATGGACCAGGAAAACGTGCGCCAGTATCGCCCCACAGGAATTACCGGTCCAATCGGCGCAGCCGTAGCCGGCAGCCGCCTGCTCTCTCTCAATGAGGAAGCATCCGTCAGCGCCCTAGGCTTCGCCGCCAACACCACTGTCGGACTCAACGAGTGGCCCTACTCCGGCGGCGATGAAATGTTTTTCCACGTAGGCTTCGCCGCCAGAAACGCAGTGACCTCGGTAGAGCTCGCCGAACAAGGCGCGCGCGCCTCAGAGACCTCGCTGGACGGCCAAGCCGGCCTGTTCGCCGCCCTCCGCCGCACGCACAAGATCCCCGAAGTCACTCTATTTACCCGCGAGCGCCCCGAAATCCTCGAGGTCTATCACAAACCCGCGCCCGCCTGTAACTACGCGCAAACCGCCACCCAACTAGCGCAATCCCTAGCCCGCGAAGACGGCGTCCGCGCCGCCGATGTCACAGCGATAAAAGTGAAAGCCACCGCCGCCGCCGTAGGCTACCCCGGCTGCAACTACGCCGGCCCCTTTACCAAAACCCTGCAAGCGAAAATGAGCATCCACTTCTGCGTGGCCGCGGCCCTGTCCCGCGGAGTGATCGAGGAAGCTAACTACCGCAACTTGTCCGACCCCGAAATCAACCGCCTGGCCGACCATCACCACCGTCGAAATCGATCCTGCCCTGACCGCCGCGTACCCCGCGAAGCAAGGCGCCGAAGTGATCGTGACTCTGAACGGCGGCCGCACCGTCCGCCGCGCCCTAGCCGACGTGGTCCCCGCAACCCCCGACCAGATCCGCACCCGCTTCCGCGCCGCCGCCGAAAAAGTTTTGGGCCCCGAAGCCACCGCAGCCGCCGAAAAATTCATCGATACACTCGACCAGCAACAAGACGCCGGCGCCCTAGCCACTCTACTCTCATGCAAAAGCACCAACTCCTAATCAACGGATCCTGGACCAACCCCTCCTCAGGCGAATGGTTCGAATCCCTCAACCCCTACACCGCGCAACCCTGGGCGTTAGTCCCGCGCGGCTCGAAAGAAGACATCGACCGCGCCGTAGCCGCCGCCAAAGCCGCCTTCTACAGCCCCGCATGGAAAGGCCTCACCGCCACCGCCCGCGGCCACCTGCTGCGAAAATTCGCCGACCTAGCCACAGCCGAAGCCGACCGCATCGCGCTCATCGAATCCACCGACAACGGCAAACTCTACGCCGAAATGCGCGCGCAGCTCAACTACATCCCGCAGTGGTTCCACTACTACGGAGGCCTAGCCGATAAAATCGAAGGCCGCGTCATCCCTATCGACAAGCCCGGCGTCTTCAACTTCACCCGCGAAGAACCGCTAGGCGTAGTAGCCGCCATCACTCCCTGGAATTCCCCGCTCCTGTTAGCCACCTGGAAACTAGCGCCGCTCCTAGCCGCCGGCTGTACCGTGGTCTGGAAGCCGTCAGAATTCTCCTCCGTCTCCGCCTTCGCCTTCGCCGAATTATTCGAGCGAGCAGGCTTCCCCCCCGGCGTAGTGAACATCGTCACTGGCTTCGGCAACGAAGTAGGCGAGCCCCTAATCACCCACCCCGACATCGCGAAAGTAGCCTTCACCGGCGGCGACCGCACCGGCGAACACGTCTACCAACTAGCCGCCCGCGGCATCAAGCACGTGACCCTCGAACTGGGCGGCAAATCCGCCAACATCGTTTTCGACGACGCTGAAATCGACGAAGCCGTAAAAGGCGTGGTCTCCGGCATCTTCGCCGCGACGGGCCAGACCTGCATCGCCGGCTCCCGTGCCTTGATCCACCGCCCCATTCACGATCAGTTCGTAGAAAAACTACTCGCTCTAGCCAAAACCGCCCGCATGGGCAACCCCCTGGAGTTGACGACGCAAGTCGGCCCCGTAACCACCCAGCCCCAATACGAAAAGGTGCTCGACTACATCCGCATCGCCAAAGACGAAGGCGCCGTGTGCCGCCTGGGAGGCAGTCCCGCCACGCGTCCCGAGTGCGGTACCGGATGGTTCGTCGAGCCCACCATCTTCACCGGCGTCGACCCCGAAATGCGCATCGCCAACGAAGAAGTCTTCGGCCCCGTGCTTTCCGTCATCCCCTTCGACGACGAAGAAGAAGCCATTCGCATCGCCAACGGCACCGTCTACGGCCTGGCCGCCGGCGTGTGGACCAAAAGCATCCGCCGCGCCCTGATCATGTCCGAGCGCCTCGAAGCCGGCACAGTCTGGGTCAACACCTACCGTGCGGTAAGCTATATGTCGCCGTTCGGCGGGTACAAACGTTCCGGCATCGGCCGCGAAAGCGGCATCGATGCCATCCGCGAATACCTGCAAACCAAAAGCGTATGGATCGATATAGCAGGCAACGCCCCCAACCCGTTCGTATTGAGGTAACCATGAAAAAACTTCTTTTGACGATCGCCCTCTCAGCCGCCGCAGCCCATGCAGCCGACCTGCGGCTCTATGTCTTCGATTGCGGCAAGCTCCACTACGACGACCCCAGCCGCTTCAACTTCAAGAAGGAAGAAGTCAAGGTCTACGATCTCTCGGTAGGCTGCTACCTGATTGTGCATCCCAAAGGCACGCTCATGTGGGACGTCGGCGTAATCCCCGACAGCGCCTTCCCCAAGGACGGCAAGCCCGCCACCAAACTCTACGCCACCGCCACCAAGACCCTCAAATCGCAGGTCCTCTCCACCGGTCACAATCCCGATGACATCACTTATCTGGCGATGTCGCACTCCCATTGGGACCACCTCGCCAACGCCAATGAATTCGCTCACTCGATCTGGCTAGTGCGCCCCGTAGAACGCAATATTCTGTTCGGCCCCAACCCGCCCGAGCGCTCCACGCCTGACGAATACAGCGCGCTCAAAGATTCGAAAACCGTGTCACTCCCCGAAGGCGACTACGACGTCTTCGGCGACGGCTCCGTAGTCATCAAGCCCGCCTACGGCCATACTCCCGGCCACTCCGTGCTCTTCGTAAAACTCGCCAAGACCGGCCCCATAGTCTTAAGCGGCGACCTCTATCATTACCCCGAAGAAGTCACCGCCGACCGCTACCCCATCAACGAGTTCAACAAGGACCAGACCCACCAGTCGCGCATGGCAATCCAAGCGTTCCTAAAACAATCCGGCGCGAAGCTGTGGATCCAGCACGATTACGCCGCGTTCCAGAAACTCAAGAAGGCCCCCGCATACTACCAATAGACTTCGTCACCGAACCGCGCGCGCAGCAAGCGGCCCCTCATCGAGCCGAACAAGCCGACGGATTCCACCCCGTCGCGTCCGCCTGCTTCTTAAAGTGCGTGCTAGTGATGAACGGCTGCATGAGATAAGTCGGGTCATCCACGATCGTCTTCACCATCAGCCACTGCTCCGGTGCATTCGGATCGTTCAACAAATCAATGTACTCGGTCACCGTAGCGCTAGCGCTAACCGGCACCCCGTTCTTCCGCAAGTACCCAGCGCGCAGCCGCGTAGTCACCACTTTCAACGACCCCGGCTTGTGCGGACCAAATCCAGCCCCTGCCTGCAACGGCTCCCAGCTAGCCACCGAATACCCTTGCAGCGACGGATTCCCCGTAGGCGTCCCGCCAAAATGCAACAAGCGAGTCTGCGTGCCCGAATCGGTTTCGATCTTCAACGTGTTGTCGTTGTCCCAGGTAATGTGCAGCCGACCCGGCACGCGCATAATCGCCGCCGCGCCGTAAGCCTTGCACTGATCCACCCCAGCCGCTTCATCTTTGGCCAGATCCCAAGCGTCCGCGATCTTCTTCCCCTCAGCGTTCAACGGCACCCCAGGATAATCACCCTTCGTCAGCGGGATCATCCGGAAACGCCAGTCCTCCGTAACGATCGAAACCCAATACCCAGTCATGTCCCAAGGAGCCTGCGCCTTCGGTGTCGGCGGCGGCCCGGCAGGCGCAGCCGGTGGTTGCGCCCCCAGCATCGCTATCGACGCCAGCCCCAGCGCAGCGCGTATCGTAACAGTGCGAATGTCCATGAATGATTCCTACTTCTTCAAACTCTTGTAAACCGCTTCGACGAACATATCGGTAGTCCAGAATCCCGTGGACGTCCCGTATAGCGGATCGTAATCGAACGTCGGTTTCGCAGCCTTTACCTGTTCCAGCGTCATGCCCTTTTTGACCATGTCCTGAATACGATCGCGAATGATGATAGTCATCTCGCGATAATTGATGACGTCGCCCAGATCGCACAAACGCCCGTGCCCCGGCACCACCAGCGTCCCGCCCTCCTGCCCGTAAACCGGAATAATCAGATCGACGATGCGATTGAGCGCCTCCACGATCCCCTGGATATTCCCGCCCGCCGCCGTGTCGATCACCGGATACATGACAGTGGTGAACAAATCCCCTGTAGCGATCACATCCGTCCGCCGGAAAAACACGATGCTGTCGCCATCGGTATGCGCGTTGGGCATATGAATAATCTCAATGCCCTCGCCGTTGAAGAACATCTTCTTCTCGTCGTCGATGAAGGTATTGGTGGGCCAGCCGCCGGTCGGGATCGCCGATTGCTTCCCCGTAGGCGCGCTAACCCGATTCAAAACGTTTTCATGCGCGATCACCTGCGCGCCCTCAGATGCATTCGCGCCCAGATCGAACGCGACATTACCACCCGAAATCGTCGACCCTGCCTTACGAATCGTCTCGTTCCCGCCCACATGATCCGGATGATAGTGCGTGTTCACCAGATACCGGATCGGCCCCTTCGAAATCGAGCGAATCGCCTCCAGCACCTTATCACTCATGTTCGCCAGCCCGCTGTCCACCACCAGCACGCCGTCTTTCCCGGTCTGCACCGTGATGTTCCCGCCGGCCCCGACAATCATATAAATGTTGTCGCGCACCGGCCAAACATGCACGTCGGCGCTAGGCTGCGCAAGCAAGCCGGCCGCGCCCACAGTCCACAGAATCAAACTCCGCACGATTCTTTTTGTCATGACTATTTCTTCGCCAGATTCAGTACCCGGTTGCGATATTCCGGATACATCGTCATCGCCCCGCCCATCGCGGCCTCTTCAGGAATGTGATGCGCATCCTGATATTCCTTGAGGAAGGTATTCGTCCCCGGCAGATGATGCGGAATCGTCCCCCGCGGCCGCACAATCTCCACCACGCTCTCGCACGGATACGGCGGAATCTGTCCGCCCAGCGCCAGAATATAATCGCGCGACCGAATAAACGTCTCCGTCAGATAAGTCGGATCGTGAATCAGTGCCGCCCATGTCAGCCCATCGCCATGCCGGATGAAATACTCCGTGACCACCGCACGATCGCTGCGCGGCACGCCATTGCGGCGAATCCAGCCCTCTTTCAGATGCGTAGTCGTCACCACCAGCTTGTCGCCATCCCACTTGCCGGTTGAGAACCCCATGGCCGTGTGCAGCGCGTAATCCGGCGGATGCGGCGCCCGTCCATCCAAATCGTGCGCTCCGTTTCCCAAGCAAAATGATGCGTATGAATCGCCACCAACTGCTGCGTAGCCGGATCAATCTCTTCCCAAATCCGGATATCCGCGAAGCTCGAAGCGTAATCCGAAGGATGCACGCGGCACTGATACTCCGGCAGCGTGATCAGCGAAGCATCCCAGCTCTGCGCCCGCATCCGCGCCGCCGCATTCAGCGGAATCCCGCCGTAGTCGCCCAGTTCCGGCCCCGGCAGCCGGTCCGGAAAATCTTCAAACAGCGTCATCCCCCACACGCCCGATAAATTCGTCTGCGCGAACGTAGGCAACGCCGCGGCCATAAGAATAATTACAACGCGGATACGATGATTTAATCCCATAAGAAACTCCTGCTGACCAACAGATGATGTTAGCACCGCGCGGCGCTTTCCCCATAGCGAAGCCTCTTCGCCAAGCGCACTTTTGCCGCGAATTTGCCGTTGCCCTTATTGAATACTTGCCTTGGTGACCGGAGCCGCCGCCATCAGCCGCTTGAAAAGCGCCACCACGTCCTCGTGCTCCACCCAGCCGCCCGGCCCAATGTGCATCCCCTCGGCCATATTAATCGGCATGCGCCCTTCTTTGTTCTTGATATCCATCCGCGCGCCCTTGGCCACCAGCAATTCCACCACGTTCACAGCCCCGCGGAACGACGCCCCATGCAGCGCCGTGTAGCCCTCATCATTGACCGCATTCACATCCGCTCCGTGCTCCAAACAAATCTGAATCGCCTCCGGAGCATCCGCCATCGACCCATGACTCTGCCCGTCCGACCACCCCACCCCCGCCGCCACCATCAACGGCGTAGTGTGATCCGCCGAAGCGATGCTCGCATCGGCCTTGTTCTCGAGCAGCAGCCGCATCACCGCCACATCGTCCGATTGCGCCGCGCGCCAAAACGGCGTGGCCCCAATCTGATTCGCCCAGCGCCCGTCGAACGAAGGCTGCCCGCGCAGCGGGATCTTCTTCACCAGCCGCGCATTGGGATTCGCCCCATGCTTCAACAGCGCCTGAATCATCTGCAGCCCGTCAACTTTATCCTTCTCCGGAGGCGCCGGCCGCGTAGACCATTCCAGATCCCGCATATCGATCGCGACATACAACGCCGCCCGCCCCTTGTCGTCCGCCAAGATTCGGATCCGCGCCATGCTCCAGCAAATATTCCGCGAGCTCATTATGCTCGTTGATGATCGCCACCAGCAGCGCCGTGCTGCCATCCGCCGACCGCAAATTAATATCCGCCCCGCCCTCAAGCAGACGTCTTCACCGAAGCCAAATCATTCTGCCGCGCCGCAAACATCAGCGCAGCCATTCCTCCCGCAGGCGTCGGAGCCGAAAAAATCAAGTCCAACTTACGCGGCGGAGGTAGCGGATTCGTCTTCGCATTGACGTTCGCTCCCCGCTCGATCAACAACTTCGCCGCCGCAGCATTCTTCTCCGATACCGCCCACATCAATGGAGTCTGCCCCCGCGGATTCGTCCCATTCACCTGTGCCCCGTGATCCAACAAAACCCGGACCGTATCCACTTTCCCCGTGCGAGCCGCCATCATCAACGCAGTATCGCCATCGGGAGTGACAACCACGTTCGCGTCCTCGCCAGCCTTCAATAGCAACTCAACCATCGCCGCGCTGCCGTTCGTGCAAGCGAGCGAAATCGGACGCATCCCAAACCGGTTCACCGCCTTCGCGTTCGCCCCCGCGCGAATGAGCAGCTCCGCAGTAGCAACATCGTCCCACCGCGCCGCCCAATGCAGCGCCGTTGTCCCGTCCGCCTGCGCCGCATTGACGTCCACTTTCTGCTTCAGCAAGGTAGCCGCAGCAGCCTGATCGTGATTCATCACCGCATCCGCCAGCCGAGCTTCCCCAGCCGCGAAACACACTCCGGCCACCGCCATCCAGCATGCAGCGAGACGCATCATTGAACAGGCCTCCTTCCACTTCCGCCTAGTATTGTACCGCCTCCCCAAGGTGGACAGTGAACACCTTGGGCCGCCCCACCCCCTGTTGACACACGAATATTTGGACTACAATCGAAAGTGATGTTGCGCCGTCTTATTCTCCTCTCCTGCGCGATCTCGCCATTCCTATTAGCCGACCAGCCCCGCGCCGTCTTAGATCAATACTGCGTCACCTGCCACAATCAAAAACTCAAGACCGCCGGACTAGCCCTAGACCAACTCGACCCCGATCACGTTTCAACCGCTCCCGCCACCTGGGAAAAAGTAGTCCGCAAACTCCGCACCGGAGCCATGCCCCCCGTGGGCATGCCCCGCCCCGCGCAGCCCGCCTACGATTCTCTAATCTCCACGCTTGAAACCTCGCTGGATCGAGCCGCCGCCGCTCAACCCAATCCCGGCCGCGCCACACTCCATCGTCTGAACCGAACCGAGTACGGCAACGCCATCCGCGACCTGCTCAATCTCGACGTCGACGCCTCCGCGCTGCTCCCCACCGACGACGCCAGCTTCGGCTTCGACAACATCGCCGACGTCCTCACCGTTTCCCCCGCGCTGCTCGAACGCTACATGTCCGCCGCCGGAAAAATCAGCCGCCTGGCCGTAGGCGATCCCAAAACCAGCCCCATCATCGACACCTACCGCGTCCGCGCCGACGTCACGCAAAACGATCACATCGACGGACTCCCCCTAGGCACCCGCGGCGGCGTCCGCATCGAACACAACTTCCCGCTCGACGGCGACTACACCATCAAGGTGAAGCTCCTGAAATCCACCGTCGATCTCCTCTTCGGCGGCACCGCCCCCGACGAAACTCTAGAGATCGCCGTCAACGGCGCGCGCGTCGCCTCCATCACCATCAACCCCACGCCCAAAGAAGCGCCCAAGCCTGTCGCCACCGCCAGTGGAGCCCCCGGAGCCTTCGACCCCGCCGCCGCCACCCAACTCAGCCTAAGCCAGCCGCCCGATAGCCTCGAAGCGCGCGTCCCCATGAAAGCCGGCCCGCAAATCGTGACCGTAGCTTTCGTCAAGAAAAGCTACGCCCTAGCCGAAGACCTGATGCAGCCCTTCGAGCGCAGCACCTTCGACCCCAGCGATCCCAAAGGCCTCCCGCACGTCTTAAGCGTCAGCATCGCCGGACCGTTCAACGCCGCAGGCTCCGGCGACACCCCCAGCCGCGAACGAATTTTCGTGTGCCACCCCGCCGCCGCGAAAGACGAACTCCCCTGCGCCAAGAAAATTATTACGACGCTAGCCCGCCGCGCCTATCGCCGCCCCATCACCGACAACGACCTCGAGACGCTCCTCAACTTCTACCAGTCCGGCAAAAACAGCGGCACCTTCGAGACCGGCATCGAAATGGCGCTCCGCCGCATCCTGGCCAGCCCCCAATTCGTCTACCGCTTCGAACGCGACCCCGCGGGCATCGCCCCCGCCACGCTCTACCGCATCAGCGATCTCGAAATGGCCTCGCGCCTGTCGTTCTTCCTGTGGAGCAGCCTCCCCGACGACCAACTCCTAACCGTCGCCGCCCAAGGCAAACTGAAAGACCCGGCCGTCCTCGAACAGCAAGTCAAGCGCATGCTAGCCGACCCGCGCTCCGAATCCCTGGTCAACAATTTCGCCGAGCAATGGCTCTACCTGCGCAACCTCCGCGGCGTAGTCCCCGATCTCGAAACCTTCCCCAACTTCGACGACAACCTGCGCCAGTCTTTCCGCCGCGAAACCGAACTCTTCTTCGAAAGCATCCTGCGCGAGGACCAGAACGTCCTCCGCCTCCTCGACGCCAACTACACTTTCGTGAACGAGCGCCTCGCGCACCACTACGGAATCCCCAACGTCTACGGCAGCCAGTTCCGCCGCGTCGCGTTAACCAGCGACGCCCGCCGCGGCCTGCTGGGCCAAGGCAGCATCCTCACCGTTACCTCAGTAGCCACGCGCACCTCGCCCGTCCAACGCGGCAAGTGGCTCTTAGAAAATGTGCTGGGCACGCCCCCCAATCCTCCGCCCGCCAACGTCCCGCCGCTAAAAGAAAACGCCGCCGGAGGCACCGCCCTCTCCGTTCGCCAACGCATGGAAGCCCACCGCGCCAACCCCGCCTGCGCCGGATGCCACAAAGTGATGGACCCCTACGGCTTCGCGCTAGACAACTTCGACGGCATCGGCGCCTGGCGCGACCTGAGCGAAGCCGGCGCCCCCATCGACTCCGCCGTAGTCCTAGCCGACGGCTCGAAAGTAGACGGCCCCACAGCCCTACGCAATGACCTCCTAGCGCGCCCCCAAGTCTTCGTCGGCACCATGACCGAAAAAATGCTGACCTACGCGCTAGGCCGCGGCGTGGAATATTACGATATGCCCGCCGTCCGCAAAATCGTCCGCAACGCCGCCGCCCACGACTACCGTTTCTCGACTCTAGTGATGGGCATCGTCAACAGCACCCCGTTTCAAATGAGAAGATCGGAACAACCCACGCCATGATCACCAAAAAACACTTGCCGCGCCGAACGTTCCTGAAGGGCATCGCCGGAGCCTCCGTAGCTCTCCCGCTCCTCGACGCCATGATCCCCGCGCTAACCGCGCAAACCCGCACCGCCGCCGCACCCAAGCTGCGCCTGGGTTTCGTCTACGTCCCCCACGGCGCCGTGCTCGATAAGTGGACCCCCATTGGCGACGGCGCCAACTTCCAGCTCAACCAGATCATGGCTCCCCTGGAGCCCTTCAAACAGCAATTAGTGATCGTCTCCGGCCTGGCTAATAAAGCCGCCGAATCACAAGGCGACGGCGGCGGCGACCACGCCCGCAGTGGACCGTCCTTCCTAAGCGGCGTCCACCCCAAACGCACCGAAGGCGAAGACGTCCGCGCCGGCATCACCATCGATCAAATCGCCGCGCAAAAGATCAGCCAGGACACGCCCCTGCCCTCTCTGGAACTAGGCACCGAAGACACCGGCCTGGTCGGAGTCTGCGACGTAGGCTATAGTTGCGCCTACATGAACTCCATAGCCTGGCGCTCCCCGTCGCTGCCCGCTGCCCATGGAGATCAACCCCCGCGTGATTTTCGAACGCCTCTTCGGCGACGGCTCCAACGCCGCCGAACGCGCGCAGCGCAAAACCGAAGACCGCAGCATCCTGGATTCGGTAACCCGCGAAGCCGCCCAACTCAACTCCGGCCTAGGCCAGCGCGACCGCACCATCGTCACCGAATACCTGGACAACGTCCGCGAAATCGAACGCCGCATCCAGAAAGCCGAAAAACAGGTAGCGTCGCAAGTAGAAGTCCCCGACTCCCCCATCGGCGTCCCCGAATCCTTCGACGAACACGCCAAGCTCATGTTCGATCTGCAAGTGCTAGCCTACCGCGCCGAAATCACCCGCGTCTCCACGTTCATGCTAGCCCGCGACCTCAGTCAGCGGACGTTCCCGCAAATCGGCGTCCCCGAACCGCACCACTCCGTCTCGCACCACGGCAACAACCCCGTGCAAATCGCGAAGCTAGCGAAGATCAACACCTATCACGCGTCGCTAATGGCGTATTTCTTCGACAAACTCCGCGCCACCCCCGACGGCGACGGCAACCTGCTCGATCACTCGATGATCCTGTACGGCAGTTCCATGAGCAATCCCAACGAGCATAACCATTTCCCGCTGCCCCTCTTGGTCGCAGGAGGCGGCGCCGGCCAACTCAAAGGCGGCCGCCACCTGAAGTTCCCCGAGCGCACCCCCATCTCGAACTTGCTCTTAGCAGTGCTAGACAAGTCCGGAATTCACATGGATACGCTCGGCGACAGCACCGGCAAACTAGAAATCTAATGTGGGGCGGCTCTGTGAGCCGCGCGCCGGTTTTTAACCGGCGCTCCGGGCCAGTTTATTTCTCGAGCTCCGCAAACGCTTCCTTAGCAATACGGAAGCTGTCGACGCCCGCAGGGATGCCGCAGTAAATCGCCACCTGCAGCAAAACTTCTCGAATCTCTTCTTTCGTCAAACCGTTGCGGATCGCACCCTTCACATGCATCTTCAGCTCATTCGGCCGGTTCAACGCCGAGATCATCGCCAGATTAATAATGCTGCGCGTTTTCTTGTCCAGCCCTTCGCGCCCCCAGCACCAGCCCCAGCAATACTCGGTAGTCAGTTCCTGCATCGGCCGGTTAAAATCGTCCGCCGCCGCAATCGACTTCTCCACATACTCCGCGCCCAGCACCGACTTGCGGATCGCCAGACCTTTTTCAAACAACTCTTTGTTCACGAATTCTCCTTGTAATCACGCCTTCTGTTCTTTTACTTCCGAGCCGACCTTTACGCCAGCCCACCGTTCCACACTCTTCACCACATCCGTCATGTCCGCGTTCGGACCCTCGGTCACCGCCGTAATCGCCAACAACTGCCGCACCGAATTGCCGACGATCATCGGAACGCCCATGGCATCGGCTTCCTCCATACACAGCCGGACATCTTTATTCAGCAGCGCCAGCGCAAACCCGAAATCGAACGTGCGCGGAATCACGCAGCGCGGAATCTTGTCCTGCGTAGCGCTGTTGCGCCCGCTGCCAGCGTTGATCACATCCACGATCATCTGCGGATCCAGCCCCGCCTTCACGCCCATCACGACAGCCTCCGATGAAATCGCCATCGCCGTAGCCGAGAGCAGATTATTCATCAGCTTCATGGTCTGCCCCTGCCCCGGTTCCTTGCCGACATGGAACAGCTTGCCGATCACCGCCAGAATCGCCTGCACCCGCGCATAAATCTCGTCCGAGCACGAAACCATCACCGCCAGCGTCCCGTTTTCCGCGCCCTTGACGCCGCCGCTCACCGGCGCGTCCACCTGCACGATGCCCTTCTTCGCCAGTCCCTCCGCTATGCGCTTCGCATACACCGAGCCAGTGGTAGAAACGTCGATAAAAATCTTGACCTGCGTGCCTTCGATCACGCCCTTAGGCCCCAGCGCCACCGCCTGCACAATCGGAGGCGTCGGCAGACTGCCGATCACAATCTCCGCAGCCGAAGCCACCGCAGCCGGCGATTCCGCGCGCCGCGCCCCCAGTTTTTCGAGCGCCGCGACAGCCGCCTCGCTAGTGTCATAAATAATTACTCCGTACCCAGCCTCGAGTAACCGCCGCGCCATCGGACCGCCCATCCGCCCGACGCCAATAAAACCTACATTTTGTTGAGACATACTTATGCTACGTTATCACTTCGACCCTGGATTTCCGAAAGAGAAGAGATAGTGGACAGCGTACACCTTGAAGAATGGATCGGCCGCACCGAATCCCGCACCGACTTAGTAACACCCGTCCCCGTAGCCGCGCTAGCCGCAACGCTCGACCGCGACGACCCGCCCCCGCAGCACGGTGACCTACTCCCGCCCCTGTGGCACTGGCTCTATTTCCTGCCGCATCCGCGCCAATCCGAACTAGGCCCCGACGGCCATGCCAAACGCGGTGGCTTTTTGCCCCCCGTGTCCCTCCCGCGCCGCATGTGGGCCGGCGGCCGCTTCCAGTTTCACCACCCCCTGCGCATCGGCGACCCCATAACCCGCAACTCACGCATCGTGGATATAAAACACAAGCACGGGCGCACCGGCGAGCTAGTCTTCGTCCTAGTGCGTCACGAAATCAGCAACCCACAAGGCCTCGCCCTAACCGAAGAACACGACATCGTCTTTCGCGACGTCGCTCAGGGGGCCGCGCCCACTCCACCCCCCGCGCCCACCGATGCAACGTGGCAGCGAGTAATCCATCCCGACGACGTCCTGCTCTTCCGCTACTCCGCCCTAACCTTCAACGGCCACCGCATCCACTACGATCGCCGCTACACCACGGAAGTCGAAGGTTACCCCGGCTTAGTAGTCCATGGCCCCCTGATCGCAACTCTGCTGTTAGATCTCCACCGCCGTTCGCTCCCCCAAACGCCAGTGAACCGTTTCGAGTTCCGCGCAGTGAGCCCGCTCTACGATACCGCCCCCTTCACCGTCTGCGGTAAACCCGGCCATCTATGGGCCCAAAACACCACCGGCGCCCTAGCCATGGAAGCCCAAATAAATAGGGACGGAGCCACAGCTGTCCGGTTAAGAAAAGGGGAGTTAGGCGGAAAGTCTTGAGTAGCAGTAGGTTGGATTGGGAGGAGCGCAAAAACGATTTGAACGCGGTGCCTAGCAGAATGGAGTGTGAACCAAGGCCGGACGGTTTTTGCCCAGTTGATGGAGTTCGTTCCCCATGCCGAGTTTCAACGCTGCGTCGCGCGCTATGAAGCGGATCGAAAGCTGCGGCGCTTCTCCTGCTGGGATCAGTGGCTGTGCATGGCGTTCGCGCAACTGAGCCATCGCGAAAGTTTGCGTGACGTGGAAGCCTGCCTGCGAGCCGTGCCCGGCAAACTCTATCACCTGGGCATTCGCGGACCAGTGTCGAGATCCACGCTGGCCGATGCCAACGAGCGGCGTGACTGGCGTGTTTATGCAGACCTGGCACAAGCCCTCATCGCCATCGCACGCCCGCTGTACGCCGATGAGCCGTTCGGCGTCGACCTGGAGGAGACCGTCTACGCTTTAGACGCCACCACCATCGACGTGTGCTTATCCCTTTGTCCGTGGGCTCCGTTTCAACGCTCGCGCGGAGCGGTGAAGATGCACACATTGCTGGATCTGCGAGGCAGTATTCCCACCTTTATCGACATCACGCATGGCCGCTCGAATGATCTGGCGGTGTTGGATCGACTGGCTTTTGAACCGGGCGCGTTCTATGTCATGGATCGTGGCTACCTGCACTTCCAAAGACTGTTCCGGCTCAGTCAAACCGGCGCGTACTTCGTTACGCGGGCCGAGAAAAATACGCAATACCGGCGGCAGTACTCACGATCGGTGGACCCGCAAACCGGGCTACGTGCGGACCAGACCATTCGCCTGACCGGCCAGACCACACAGCACACCTATCCCCTGGCTCTCCGCTGTGTCCGTTATTACGATGCCCCTACCGACAAACGCTTTACCTTCCTCACCAACAACTTCCTGCTGCCGGCGCTGACCATCGCGCAGTTGTACCAGAGCCGTTGGACCATCGAGGTATTCTTCAAGTGGATCAAGCAGCACCTGCGCATCAAGAGCTTTTATGGCTACTCGGAGAACGCCATCAAGACCCAAATCTGGATTGCCGTGAGTGTCTACGTACTGGTAGCCATCGCCAAAAAGGAACTCCGCGCCCCGGTCAGTCTCTACACTTTCCTGCAAGTCATCGGCGTCACCGTATTTGAAAAAAGCCCCATTTTACAAGTCTTCGATAACCCCAGCCCCGATACTGAAACCGCTGATTCCGCTAATCAACTGAATCTATTCCAGATCTAACCGGACAGCTGTGGGACGGAGCCTGATTATTGCCCCAAAACGGGATTGTTCCACTTCGGAACAATAATCAGGCTCCGTCCCTATTTTTTAAGACGCCTGCGCGTGCGTCAGTTCCGAACGAAACGCGCGATCCAAAATGTGCACAAACCGCGCATCCTTCCGCAAACTATCCAGCTTAGGATCCACATCCAGCATATGCAGCATCGACGAGTTGTCCTCGCAAGCCCGCTCCAGCTCCGCAAAAGCCTGCCCGCGGAGCTCGAGCGCATCCAGGAATATCGCCAGATGATACGGGTCCAGGTACTCGGAAACCCGCACCCGCTCCAGTTCCGCCAGCAGCGCCAGCGCCTCCGCCTGCCGGCCGCTCTTGGCCAGGCAACTTCCCTCCATCGCCCGCAGCCACAGCAAGTCCGGAGACACCACACTCGCCCGCCGGTACTCCTCCAACGCCTCTTCGAACCGCCCCGCACACTCCAGCGCGTCCGCATAAAAAAATCGCGAGAGCTGATGATACGGATGCAGCTCCAGCGCCCGCTTCCCATAAGCGACGGCCTCGTCAAACTGACGCGCGCAAATCCGCACCACAATTTCCGTCGAACTCAGCAGCGGCGACAGCGAGTCCGCGCTGCAGGTCCGGTTCAATTCCTCAATCGCCTGATCGAACCGCCCCAGCGACAGGTGCAGCATCGCCAAACGCATCTGGATCCCAATCAGCCCCGGCTCCTCCTGCTGCGCCTGCAGCAACTCGGCCTCAGCCTCTTCCATCTTGCGCTCGAAGACATGCAGCCCGTGCGCCCTGTCCGCCCGCAATTCCGGAGTCAAACCGCGCAGCGCCACCGCATGGCTATGCGCATCCAAAAACCCTGCGTAAGCCTCGTGTGGAGAATGCATCCCCCACGTCGCCATCATCAACAGCGCCGTCGACATTCCCTCGTAAGCCCGGAAATCGCTGGGATCTTCCTCGCTCGCCTGCTGGAAACACTGAATAGCTTTTTCGAAGCCCTCCCGCGTGTGCCGGCTTGAAAAGTGCCGCCCCCGTTTGATGAGCTCCTCTGACCGCGGCACGTCCAACTGATAGCCCAGCTTAGGCCGGTAAGTGATCCAGCCCCCAAACTCCTGCAAGGCCTTCTTCACCTCTCCCACCGTAACCGCCACCGTGTGTTTCGAAACCACGGTGCCGCCCCAAGCCTCGCGGATCATTTGCTCGTAGCCGACGAAACGCCCCGCATTGGATGCCAAAGCCTTAAGTACTTGAAACGCTTGCGGCCGGAGGTCCACCACCGAATCGTCCCGCAGCAGACGGCTCGCCGTCGTATCTGCCCGAAAGGGACCGAACTCGATTTCGCGACCGACTGGCATATGGCAGGGTCCGTAATAGATTTGACGCTGTTTTGATTGACGACCTTGCAAATTGTAGCATACAATCGCTGAGATAGTATTAGCGGCCTTTGGTGGGCCTGCTTTCAAGAGGTTAGCGCGGTACATGAAAGGGAAAATGATGAATTCAAAGAGGTTGGTCTATTTGCGCCTGGTTGCGCTCATAGTCATGCTGCTGGTAACAGCCGCTCCAGTTGTTCTGGCTCAGTCAGCCGGCACCGCTGGTCTAACAGGAACCGTTACCGATCCGTCCGGCGCCGCTGTGCCGAACGTGACCGTCACCTTGACCAGTAACGATACAAACCAGGTTCGTACTGCCACCACCGGTGGCGACGGACAGTACAAGTTCACACTGCTCCCGCCGGGCACCTACAAAGTGCGTTTTGCGGCGAACGGATTCAAAACCGCGGAAATATCTGCTGTGACCATGAACGTCACGGAGTCGCCCACGCTGAATCGAACCCTCGAAGTCGGCGCCCAGACCGAATCGGTCACCGTGGAAGCGTCGGCCGAAACCTTGCAGACTGCGAGTTCCACACTAGGAACCACAGTGGGTGCCAAAGCCGTGACCGACTTGCCCCTCTCCAGCCGCAACTACACGCAGATTATCGGCCTCTCGTCAGGTACCAGCGGCCCTGTCAATAACGCGACGTCCTTCGGCAAAGGCACCGGAGATATCAGCGTCAACGGAAGCACTCCCGGGCAGAATAACTTTCAGATGGATGGCGTGGCGATCCAAAGCATGGCCGGCAACGGCAGCGCCAATGACGGCGGCATCTACGTCGGCATCGCGGTCCCCAGTCCCGATGCTATCCAGGAATTCAAAATCCAGACCTCCACCTACGACGCCACCTTTGGCCGTAACCCCGGCGCGAACGTGAACGTGGTCACGAAGTCCGGCACCAATACCTGGCATGGCACGGCATTTGAGTTCTTCCGCAACGCGCACCTTGATGCGAACGACTTCTTTTACAACCGCGATACCTGCCGTCTTCAGTACGCGGGTACCTCCTGTCCCAAGCAAGTGTTGAACCAGAATCAATGGGGCGGCGTGATTGGTGGACCGATCAAAAAAGATAAGCTGTTCATCTTTGGCAGCTATCAGGGAACGGGGTCTAAGAATGGCATCGCCCCCCCGGGCAATTCCGCCATTTCAGGCTATCCTGTTATACCTTCCGGCTCGCGCACGTCTCCCGGATTCGTCTCCGCTTTGATCGCGGGAAATTGCAATCTTCCGGCTTTCGGTCCTCCCGGCGGCGTTCTGCCCTGTTCTTCGACCTCGGTTAGCCCGGTTGCCTTGAAAATGTTGCAAGTAACCAACGCAGATGGCAGCTATTACTTTCCCAGTAATCCAAGCTTTGGCAACGTTAGCTTCAATCAGCCGGCGCTTTTCCACGAAAAGCAAACCCTTGTCAACGGCGACTATCTGATGAGTGCAAAAAACACGCTCGCAATGCGGTTTTTCTACAGCACCGATCCGCGAACCTCGCAGTTCAACACACCGATCGGTGGAGCATTACCGGGGGCCCCGCTCCTAGCGCAGTACTCCAACACCAACGCAGTCCTGAAACTTACTACCATCGTGACCAACTCGCTGGTCAATGAGGCCCGCGGTTCCTTCCAGCGCCTCTTCGCAGCCGCGCAAGACTCGCTGCCGGCGGGCTGGACACCGCAGAATCTGGGCATCGCGCCCATCGTCCCCAGCCAGACCCAGGGACCGGCCCTCTCTTTCCTAATCAATAACTTCGGTGCGGGCGGGTTCCTGGAGCCCCAGTTCAGCCCCACCAACCAATTCCAGTATTCCGATCAGATCTCCTGGTCCCACGGAAAACATACCGTCCGCGCCGGCTTCGAGTTCGAAAAGGCGCAGTGGAACCTTGATTTTGCCGGCCTCGAACGCGGCTGGCTGTTCATCGGCAGCTTCACCAACCTGCTGGCCGCGAACAACCCTGGAAATATCTTCCAGTGCTTGTTCTGCGTGTCCAGCGGTCCTCCCGCGGCAGGCGGTATCATCCATGCTTATCGCGAGACCAACCTGAACTCGTTCGTACAGGACGATTGGAAGGTCAGCGCCAAATTGACTGTCAATATGGGAGTGCGCTGGGAATACGACGGTACTTTCAGCGAGAAGTTCGGCAACTTGACCAACACCTGGCTGAGCCAATTGGCGCCCAATTCGCAAGTCCCGACCGCGCCGCTGGGCCTGCCCGCGAACTACGCAGGCTGGGTTACGGCCGGAAACTTTCTAGCCCATTATCCGCAACCTCCCGCTGGCGTGCTGGTCAATACCAGCGGTACCGGAGCGATCGAGCAGCATCCCCCGATGAGCAACTTCGCGCCGCGTCTAGGATTTGCCTACCAGGTGAACAGCAAACTGGTGCTGCGCGGCGGTGCCGGAATGTTCTACGACCGCATCGGCGCTGATCGCTTCGTTCACGCCGTCGAGCAGGGCAATCCCTATGCTGCCACGTTGGACTACAGCGGTTCGGCTGCGGCGCAGTTCACCATCCAGAGCCCGTTCCCGACCAACATTCCGTTGGGCACTTTTGCACAGCGCTATTCCAATCCCACGGCGGCCTGCCTGGCCGGGACCACCACTGGGCCCACCTGCACTTCGGGCTTGAGTGTGCCCTTCATCAACCAGTCAATCCATACGCCATTGGTGCGGCAATACAATTTCAACCTGCAGTATGAGTTCCTTCCCCGCTGGGTGTTTGAAGCCGGCTACGTGGGTTCGAGCGGTATTAATCTGCTGGACTACAACCACAACGTGAACACCGCCTACCTCGCTAGCGCGGCCCACCCGGTGAACGGGATCACTACCACCACCGCTGCCAACGCCACTTTCCGCGTGCCCTATGTCGGCTACAATCCGACGGGTCTGCAGGCCACGGCGTTTGACGGCATTTCTAACTACAACAGCTTACAGCTCACGGTCCGCAAGCAACTCTCCCATGGATTAACTCTGCAGGGTGCTTATACCTGGAGCAAGTCACTCACTGACTTGATTGTCGACTCGGCCAACAGTAACAACGCCGGTGATCTGGCGCAGCAATATGGCCCGTCGTACTTCAACCGGCCGCAGCGCTTCATCATCAACTACAGTTGGGATATTCCGACTGGCCAACACAATGGAGTCGCCGGCAGATTGCTCTCCGGCTGGAACCTATCCGGTGTCACCACCGTTCAAAACGGCGCTCCCATTTCGTTCGCCGATCAGACCGCTGGCACGGCCTACGGCACCCAGGGAACCGGCACCACGTCAGGCTTCGGACGCGCCCAACTCTGCCCCGGCAAGACCTACAACGACATCGCGACGCCGGGCGGCATAG
>CAVXEM010000043.1:0-89592 GCA_963760575.1 Bryobacterales bacterium | reverse complement strand
AATCCCGCTTGGGCGGATACAGCGGCGGACCTGGCTATTTCAATACCGACTGCCTTCTGCGCCGCGCCGGCCATCATGCCGGACGGTGTCACGGTCACCACGCAAGCGGCTTGCCCAACCTGTGCCACGCTGTTCGGCAATTCCGGCATGGGCCTCATCTTGGGACCCGGCCAGTTCAACTTCGACATGTCGATTTTGAAGACCACCAAGCATCACCGAACGGAGCACTCTCCAGTTCCGCGCGGAATTCTACAACCTGCTGAACCATCCGCAGTTCAACCAAGTGGCCCCCAGTTCGGGAACCGGCGGTACGATTGCGCAATTGCCAAATGTTTTTGCTGCGAATGCCGGAACCATCACCACTACCAGCGTCAACCCGCGCGTCATTCAGCTCGGCTTGAAGTTCATCTTCTAGACTAGCCGGAAACCAATCCTCCAACCTCCGCGGCGCACTTCGGTGTGCCGCGGATTTTTTATGCTTAGAGCACTTGGAAAATCGCCAGTTCCACCGAGTCCGGACGGCGCACCGCCGTACCCACGAATACATTCTTCGTGAGCCACTGATATTCCGCGTCGTCCGTTTCAAAACGCGGCGTGCAGCGAAAATAAATCAGCGCGGGATCCACCGCCTCCCCACGCTGCAGCCGCTCCATCGCCTCCGGAGGCCCGTGGCGGAACCCAGTGTTGATCACATAAATCAGCGCGCCCGAATCCGCCTCGATCACATACCGCGCTTCGAGTTCGGTAGTGCGGTCCGCCCGAATCACCTGAAAATCCGCCCCGCCCGGCAAAACTTTCCCGTGCAACTTGGGCCCCAGCACTTCGCCCCCCGTGATGCCGATCACGCGCCGCGACCCGCTCACCACCGTAGGCGCGGCCACCCGCACCAGCACATCCGCAACGTGTTCGAGCAGAGGAGCGGCACCCGGCATAGGTCCACTATAATTGAAACTCCCGTCCATGAATCATCTAAAAGGTTTGATCCGCGAAGTCCCTGATTTTCCCAAGCCCGGTATCTTGTTTTATGACATCACGACTCTTTTGAAAGACGCCCAAGGCCTCAAGTCCGTAATCGACGGCCTAAGCGAAAAGTTCAAAGGCCAGCACATCGACACCGTAGTCGGCATCGAGGCCCGCGGCTTCATCTTCGCCCCCGCAGTCGCCTACGCCTTAGGCGCCGGTTTCGTCCCCGTGCGCAAACCCGGCAAACTCCCCGCCGCCGCCGAGCGCGTAGAGTATCAACTCGAATACGGTACCGACATCCTCGAAATCCACCGCGATGCCGTAGAGATCGGCAACCGCGTCCTCATCGTCGACGACGTCCTAGCCACCGGAGGCACCGCCGCCGCCGTCACGAAATTAGTCCGCCAACTAAAAGGCGAAGTGGTCGGACTCCAATTCGTCATCGAACTAGACTTCCTAAACGGCCGCGAAAAACTCCCCGGCCTCGACGTCCAATCCCTAGTCCACTATTAACCCACTCGCTTTAAGTGCCCATGCCCTATATCCAGCCCGTCTTCAAAGTGCTCAGTCCCTTTACCCAGCCATCGGCCGTTAAATGTGGGGCGGGCCTCCCGGCCCGCAGCCGACGTCCACGTCGGCCCTCCTAATTAACATGTCCACCCGCCTCCACCTCCGCACCCCAGCCAAAATAAACCTCGACCTCCGCGTCCTCCACAAACGCCCCGACAACTTCCACGAACTCCGCACCGTCTTCCAAACCATCTCCCTATCCGATACCCTGGAAATCGAGTACACCCCCTCACCCCGCACCCATCTGGAACTGGACGACCCCCAATCCATCCCCAACAACCTGGTCCTGCGAGCCGCCCACGCACATCCTAGACGCCCTAAAAATCCACGCCAACATCCGCTTCCGCCTGCACAAAAAAATCCCCATGGGCGCCGGCCTAGGCGGAGGATCCAGCAACGCCGCCGCCGTCCTCCTAGCCATCCAAGCCCTAGCGAACCGCCCCCTCCCCCCCGACCGCCTTCTTGACCCTGGCATCCGAATTAGGCAGCGATGTCCCCTTCTTCCTAACCGGCGGCACCGCCCTGGCCCTAGGCCGCGGCACCGAACTCTATGCGTTACCCGATATAGCCCAAGACCACGTCCTATTAATAAGCCCTGGGGTCCACGTATCCACGCCAGCCGCCTACCAAGCCCTCGGCCTCAGTTTGACTTCACCCGATGTCTCACGTAAACTGAATGGTTTCCAGCTCTTTGTGCGGACGCTCGGCGACTTGCGTTCGGCGGGAGCGGCGAGCACGCTCAGCGCGAACGACTTCGAGTCCGCCGTTTTCAGTCAGCATCCCCAGCTTAAAAAGATGTGGAGCCGATTGCGGAAACACGCGGCCGGAGCCCGCATGACAGGAAGTGGGTCGGCCTTATTCGCCCTCTTCGAGTCATCCGCGGAGCGCGATCTCGCCGAAAAAGTTTTGGAAGGGGACCCGGTGATGAAGGGCTGCCGCAGAATGCCGGCCCGCTTGGTAAGCGGGGCTAGCTACCGGCGGATGTGGCGCCGGCAATTGTCTGCCGCCGGCCTCCCTGACGATTTATTATGGCCGCTCCCAAGCCGGCACGCGCGATGAGGTTCAACCACTTCAAAGTGTTCTCGGGCAACGCCAATCCCGCCCTAGCGGCGGAGATTTGCTATGAGCTAGGCTGCCAGTTGGCCGCCGTCAACGTCAAGCAATTCTCAGACGGCGAAGTGCACCTCCAGATCCAGGAAAACGTCCGCGGCGCCGACGTCTTCGTAGTCCAGCCCACCTGCCGCCCCGTCGACCGCCACCTGATGGAGCTCCTCTTAATGATGGACGCCCTGAAACGCGCGTCAGCGGAGCGCATCACCGCAGTGTTACCCTATTATGGGTATGCGCGGCAGGATCGTAAGGACCGCCCGCGTATGCCGATTTCGGCGCGCCTCGTAGCCAGTTTGCTGGAGCGTGCCGGAGCGAATCGCATCCTGGCGCTGGATTTACACGCCGCGCAGATTCAGGGTTTTTTTGACGTCCCGGTGGACCATCTTTTCGCGGCGCCGGTGATGATCGACTATTTCAACACCATGGGCGGAGACACCTTGACGGTAGTTTCCCCCGACGCGGGCGGCGTAGAACGTGCCCGCGCCTTTGCCAAGCGCTTGAACTCGCCGCTGGCGATCATCGATAAGCGCCGTACGGAAGTGAACGTAGCCGAAGTGATGCATATCATCGGCGACGTAGAAGGACAACATTGCCTGATCGTGGACGACTTAATCGACACGGCCGGGACGCTGGTAAAAGGCGCCGAAGCATTATTGAAACAAGGAGCCCGCTCCGTACGAGCCTGTGCGACGCACGCCGTACTGTCAGGCCCAGCGGTAGAAAGAATAGAGAATTCAGCGTTAGAAGAAGTGATCGTGACCAACTCGATTCCATTGCCCGATCAAGCCGACAACTGCAAGCGCATCAAGCCGCTTTCGGTCGCCCCGTTGCTGGCAAAAGCCATCCAGTCAGTCCACGAAGACGGTTCAGTAAGTACGTTATTTGTTTAGGAAGAGACCATGAGAAAAGAAATCACAATTGCAGCCGAGCCCCGCGAGCTACGCGGCAAAAATGAAGCCCGCCGCCTGCGCGCCAAAGGCTCCGCCCCCGCCGTGCTTTACGGCGCGGGTGGCGACGCCGTAGCCGTAGCCATCAACCCCAAAGAGATCAACCGCATCCTGCACAGCAAGACCGGCCACAACACCATCTTCGACATCGCCGTGAAGGGCGGAGAAACCACCCCCGTCATGATCGTCGACTGGCAGAACGATCCCATCAAAGAAAACATCCTGCACATCGACCTCAAGCGCATCGATCTCACCGCGCGCATCCGCGTCAAGGTTCCAGTCCACACCGTCGGCGATCCCAAAGGCGTCAAGCTGCAAGGCGGCCTGCACGAACTGATCACGCGCGAAATTGAAATCGAGTGCCTCCCCGACGAAATCCCCGAAGAGTTCACCGTAGACGTAAGCGAGCTGATGATCGGCCAAAGCATCCGCGCCGGCGAAGTTCCGCTGGTGGGTTCGACGAAGCTCTTGAGCCCGCCCGATTCCGTGATCTCGCACGTCATCACCATCAAGGTCGAAGCCGAGCCGGCCGCAGCCGAAGCCGCAGCCCCAGCCGCAGCAGCCGAGCCCGAAGTTATCAAGAAGGGCAAGAAGGAAGAGGAAGGCGCAGCACCAGAAGAGAAGAAAAAGAAGTAGTCTTGGGCACCAGCGCCGCGGCCAGTTTAGATGCCAGACGAAATCGAGTTTCTGGTCGTCGGCCTGGGCAATCCCGGAGCGGAGTACGAAAACACTCCGCACAATCTGGGTTTCATGGTTATCGACCGGTTGGCGCAAGAAAACGCCATCCGCGTAACCCGGAAAGAGAATTTTTCGCGAGTGGGTTTAGGAACGATCCGCGGCAAGCGCGTCGCCCTGGCCCAGCCGCAAACGTTTATGAATCTGAGCGGCCAGGCAGTCAAAGGGTTGCTCGAACGGTACGGATTGCAACCGGATCGTTTACTGTTGGTATATGACGAGCTAGCCATTCCGTGGCAGGAGCTGCGCATCCGTCCGAAAGGTTCGGCGGCAGGCCACAACGGAGTGAAAAGCGTAATCGGCAGCCTGGGTACCCACGAGTTTCCCAGGGTTCGCTTAGGTATTCGTCCCGTAGATGAATCCGGGGCCGCCATCCCAATCGGGGATGGAGCAAGTTTCGTGCTCGCGCCGTTCCGGCGGGCGCGGATGAAGGAAGTGGATGAGGTGGTCGGGCGAGGAGCTTCGGCCGTCGAATCCATACTCGCTGATGGCGTCGAAAAGTCCATGGCGGTTTTTAACCGTCGCGCCGGAGGCTTAAATACAGAGGAAGAATGAGAGTCTACGAAGAGTTGTTCATCTTGAAACCCGACACCGTCGAAGAAGAAGTCGACGGCTTTGTCGAACAGATCCAGCACGTGATCACCAACGGCAAGGGCACCGTCGATAAAACCGACAAGTGGGGCGTCCGCAAGCTGGCCTATCGCGTGCAAAAGTACAACGAAGGCTTGTACGTGCTGATCCAATTCAGCTCCACCCCGGACTTGGTCAAAGAAGTCGAACGCCGCATGCGCGTAGCCGACCAGGTCATCAAGTTCATCACCGTCCGCATCGACGAGAAGCAGAAGAAAATCGAGAAACGCAAGAAGGCCCGTGACAAGCGCGCCGCCCGCCGTCCGGCCCCGCCACCGATGGCGTCGCCTGCGGTTCCCGCAGCGGCAGCCCCCGCCATGCCTGCTCTTCCCGCCGAACCTGCCTCTGTAACACCAGGTCACGCGGCCCCCGGAGCGCCTCCCGTAGCAGCTCCCGAATCCACTGAGGTGAAGGAGTAGTTATGGCAGAAACCAGAGGCGGCAGACCCATCAGCGGTTCCTCGCGTCCCACCGGCGGCGACAAAGCCGTAATGGGCAAGAAGCAATATTTCCGGCGCAAAAAAATGTGCCGGTTCTGCGTCGACAAAATCGACGACATCAATTACAAGGACGTGCGCCTCCTGCACTCCTTCATCTCCGAGCGCGGCAAAATCACGCCCCGCCGCATCTCCGGCGTCTGCGCCCCGCACCAGCGGCGCTTGGCCGAAGCCATCAAACAAGCACGCAACATCGTGCTGATCCCGTTCGCGACCTCGATGTAAAGGACCCGATCATGGAAGTCATTCTAAGAGAAGAAATCGATAACCTAGGCCGCCGCGGCGACGTTGTAAAAGTCGCCCCCGGCTACGCCCGCAATTACCTGCTGCCGAAGCGCCTGGCAGTAGCCGCCAACGAGTCCAACAAGAAGATCGTGGAGCAGGAAAAGCAAGCCTACCTGCGCCGCGAATCCAAAGAAATCGGCGACGCCAACGACCTGGCGAAGATGATGGCCACGGTAGAAGTGACCATCGCCCAGAAAGCCGGCGAAAACGACCAGCTCTTCGGCTCCGTAACCTCGCAAGACATCGCCGCCGCTCTCGAACGCGCAGGCTACACCATCGATCGCCGCAAAGTGAATCTAGCGGAGCCCATCAAAGTCTCTAGGCGACTACAAGGTCACCGTGAAGCTCCACCGCGAAGTATCGGTAGAACTCCCCGTCCACGTAATCAAAGAATAAAATGGGGATACTCTTCCTGTCCCCGCCCCACTCCCTTAGGCAGCAAGTCAGTAGCGTGGGGGACAGGACGGGTGTCCCAGTTTCACCATTTGCTCTCCTGGAAGCGGCGGCAAGCGGACGCACCGGCGTCGACCGCCGCTTTCTTCATTCCCTGATCGACTCTGGCTCACCCCAGGAAGTCGCCGCGGAAGTCCTCCGCTTCGCCCGCTCCCCGCAAGACCAATATCCCATCAACGTCGATCCGCTTCTGACCGATCTCTTCCGCTACTTCGGAACCGATGAAGCGCTCGAGTTCTATGTAGACGCCATCCGCCGCGCCCCCGAAGACGTCGACGACAACCTGATCCAAGCCCTGCTCCCCTTCGCCGAAAAAGCCGCCACACCGCTGCTAGCACTCTACGAAGAATTAGGCGAGGAAGAAGGCGCAGACGTAGCATTCCTCTTGGCCGCCCTCCGCGTCCGCGATCCTCGTGTTCTGAAACTCCTGTTAGACCGCCTGGAATACGACGCCGCCGACGGCGCCTTCTGCCTGGGACTCTACGGCGACCCGGCCGCCAAAGCCCCGCTAGAAAAAATGCTAGCCGAAGTTCCCGAAGACGAAGTCGACCTCCACCGCGAAATCGCCTACGCGCTAGAACAACTGAAAGCCCCCGAGCCCAAATATCAACCCGAGCCCTTCGATCTCTTCGCCGAATACCCCGAACGCGATCTCCCGCCTTTCGAAGTCCTGGACGAATCCGAGCGCCTAGCGATGTTCAGTTCGCCAGAAGCCGACATCCGCGCCGGAGCCGCCCACACCTTCTTCAACCAAGATCTAGAAAAACCCGCGCGCGAAGCCCTGTTCGCACTGGCCCAGAACGACCCCGACGCCACAGTGCGCGGCCAAGCCTGGGCCTCGCTAGGCGACGCCGCAGCCGAATCCGCTCCCATCCGCGACGCCCTGATCGCCACACTAACCGATGCATCGAAATCCATCGACGAACGCGGCGGCGCCGCCATCGGCCTCTACGCCGTGGCGGACCGCAACGATGTCCGCAAAGGTTTAGAAGCCATCTACGCCCTAGGTGGCAAAGCGCGCATCAAAGCACTAGAAGCCATGTGGCGCTCGCTGTGGGAACCGTACGCCAAATTCTTTCCCGAACACTTAGACGACACTAAGCCCGAAAACCAGGACGTCGAGTTGCTCCGTCACGCCCTGCGCGGCGCCGGTTATTTCCGCCTCACCGGCTATGCCGATAAAATCGCCAGCTTCTTCAATCGCGCCGAACCCTACGACGATCTCCGCGACGACGCCCTCTTCGCCTACGCCCTGGCTATGCCCGGCGAAACCACCCGCGGCCGCGTCAAAGGCATGCTGCGCAAAATCGATTCCATCGCGCACCTGACGCAACCCGAAACCGAACTAGTGACCTTCGCCCTAGACGAACGCCTCCGCCTCCACGGCCTGGCCCCCGTCTTCGAAGCCGAACAAGCCGACGAACACGATCACGAACACGACGTCGAAGCCCCCGGCCCCGAGCCCCCCGCCGCCTCTCTCTTTTCACAAAAGACCGGCCGCAACGACCCCTGCCCCTGCGGCAGCGGCAAAAAATACAAAAAGTGCCACGGCGTAATCAACTAAGATCTACCCGCGCCCTCCTTCCCGCAATCGAACACCAAGTGGGGCGGGCCTCCGGCCCGCCGCCAACGTCCACGTTGGCGCACGCGTAAAATAAACCTAGGCGTGGCCACCTCCAAACCCTCCCTCCTCCGTCAGCTAGGCGTCTTCAGCGCCACCGCGCTAGTAGTCTCCAACATGATCGGCACCGGTATCTTCACCTTCACCGGTTACCTCGCCGGCGACCTGGGCTCCGCCAGCCTCGTCCTCTGGATCTGGGTAGTCGGAGCCGTCTGCGCTCTAACCGGTGCATTCTGTTATTCCGAACTCGGCATCAACATGCCCAGTTCCGGTGGCGAATACGTCTACCTGACGCAAGCCTACGGCCCTACCTGGGGATTCATGACCGGCTGGGTTTCGTTCTTCGCCGGTTTTTCCGCGCCCATTGCCTTAGCGGCTCTGGCGTTTTCCGATTACCTGGCACAATTTTTCCCAGCACTACACCTAGAGGACTCCCGTGTCCTCTTCGGCTCCGGCGATTGGAAATTCACCTTCGGTTGGGCGCAAGTAGCCGCCTGCCTACTGATCCTCCTCTTCACCACCATCAATATCTTCGGAGTGCAGCGCGTAGCGCGCCTCCAAAACGTGCTCACCGGTGCCAAAATCCTAACGCTAATTTCCTTCATCGTCCTGGCATTCACCATAGGCAACGGCAACTGGCACAATTTTTCCGTCCCCGCCGTGCGCACGTCGCAGGATTCCATCCCCACCCAATTCGTTCTAAGCCTGTTCTTCATCTACCTCGCCTACAGCGGCTGGAACGCTGCCACTTATGTAGCCGAAGAATTAAAGCAGCCCTCGCGCACGCTCCCCCTGGCGCTAACCGCCGGAACCATTCTTGTAGCGGCTTTGTACGTAGCCTTGAATGTAGTTTTCATCTACGCCGTTCCCCTGGAGAATCTGAAAGGCGAGACCGCCGTAGGAGCCCTAGCCGCCTCGCGCCTATTCGGCCCCCAAGTAGCCGGCATCTTCGCCGCGCTGATGGCCCTGTCGTTAATGTCGACCGTGAACGCGATGGTGACAATCGGCCCGCGCGTCTACTACGCCATGGCGAAAAACCGCGCCTTCCTAGCCTCCGCCGCCAAGGTGCACCCCAAGTGGCACACGCCCGTAGCCGCGATCGTAGCGCAAGGCGTCTGCGCCATGGTGATGACGTTGACCCCGTTCCCCCAGCTAGCCATCTACATCGGCTTCACGCTAAATATTTTCGCCGTGATGAGCGTAGCCTCGCTCATGATCTTCCGCCGCCGCGAAGGCTGGCAAAAACTCCGCGTAGTAAGCTTCGCCTACCCGTTAATCCCCGTAGTCTTCATCTTAGTAGGCATCTGGATGATCATCCGAGGCCTGGAATTCAAACCCCTAATCTCCCTAGCCGCCGCGTTGACCCTAGTAACCGGCGCGTTAGTTTACCACTTCCGCCTCCGCACCCGCCCCGCCCCCACCACCTCCACCATAGAGACCTACTGAAAAGAGGGACGGAGCCTGATTTCTCCCTCCGCAATGAAGTAGCCGACATCAGCCGCCAGAAATCAGGCTCCGTCCCTTTTTTCCCCGAGAGAGCTACGTTTTCGTTCTCCGTTACAAAACTCGCGCCCCCCCACCCCCCCGCGCTAAACTTGAATTTCATGTCCCACTCACATTCCACGTTAGAACCGCCACGTCGCCTGCTCTTCGGACCCGGACCCACCCAAGTCCACCCGCGCGTCTACGAAGCCATGGGCAAGCCCATCGTCGGCCACCTCGACCCCTTCTTTTTTGAAGTCTACGAAGAAATCCGCCGCGACCTCCGCCCCGTCTTCGGCACCGAACAATCCCTTCGTACAAGTGATCTCCGGCACCGGCAGCGCCGGCATGGAAGACGGCGCTAGCGAATTTCGTCGAGCCCAACCAGAAATTAGCCGTCTTCACCGCCGGCTACTTCGCCGAGCGCCTGGTAGAAATGGGCCGCCGCCACGGCGCCAACGTAGTCTGCAGCAGCAAACCCTGGGGTGAAACCTTCACCGAGTCCGAAGCCGCCGCCGTTCATCGATAAAGAAAAACCGCACGCCGTTGCCTTCGTCCACGCCGAAACCTCCACCGGCGCCCGCCAAGATCTGGCAGCGATCACACGTCCGGCCCACGCCGTCAAAGCCATCACCATAGTCGACTGCGTGACCTCCCTAGGAGCCATGCCCATCAACATCGATGCCTCCGGCGTCGACGTAGCCTTCAGCTGCACCCAAAAAGGCTTAAGCTGCCCGCCGGGCTTGTCTCCCATCACCGTCTCCCCCGAAGCCGTAGAGCGCCTGCGCGCCCGCAAGACCCCGTGCCCCATCTGGTACCTGGATCTGAAGCTCCTGCTCGACTATTACGAAGGAGCCCACCGCTACCACCACACCGCTCCCATCACAGCGTTCTACGCCCTGCGCGAAGGTCTAGCGCTAGCCCGCGAAGAAGGCATAGAAGCCCGCTTCGCCCGCCACCAGACCTCGCACGACGAATTCGTCCGCCGCATCGAAGCCGCCGGCCTCGAAATGTTCATCGCCGACGACGCCCGCCGCATCACCAACATCAACACACTAAAGGTGCCCGCCGGCGTCGATGACACCAAAGCCCGCAAGAGCCTCTTAGAGAAATACGACATCGACATCGCCGGCGGCTTCGGCCCCCTAGCCGGCAAAATCTTCCGCATCGGCGTAATGGGCCCCCTAGCCACCCCCGATAACGTAGAACTCCTCACCGGCGCGCTGATCGAATGCATCAAGTAGAAATCTAGTCAGCAACGAATCCGATTCGGCGTTTCGGTGGAAGAGCCGGTGGCTCCAGAAGTTTCTTAATGGCTTGAAAGATCACTTGGATTTCTTCATCGTGCGAGCCATACTTTCGCTCCAGCGAAGCAATCTTATTTGCCAAGTCCTTGTGAGTGGCCATCACCTCGCGAAGTTTCACAAACGCGCGCATAATGACGATGTTGACCTGAACGGCGCGCTCGCTATTCAACACTGACGAAAGCATAGCGACGCCCTGTTCGGTGAAGACATACGGTGCATACTTGCGATGTTGTCCCCGCTTTAAGATCGCGGTTTGCGATCTTAAAGCCAGAACCGATCGCCCCTCGGCCAGAGTCAACCGCATCTTAAAATCCTTGGGAAACCGATTCCGATTTCGCTTTACCGCTTCATTAAGGCGGCCAGTCACGACACCGTACAACTGGGCCAGATCCGCATCGAGCATAACCTTCTGCCCGCGCATGAAGTAAATTTTCCGTTCGATAACTTCGATCGGAACCAAGGATTCGGATGGTGCTGAGAGCCGCTTTTGCACGATGATAGAAGCTCAGAGAATAGCATGGAGAGAGATCGGATTAGCCCTAAATCAGGCAAAGGAAATTTCGCTGTGACCAAAGTCAGCGCCCTTCATAAAAAATGGATGAAGAACAAAGAGTATCGCCAGGCTTATCAAGACCTCGCGCCCGAGCTCGCTCTTGCCCGCGCGGTCATCAAAACGCGTGTGGACCGCGTCACCACGCAGAAGCGACTCCTGCAACGTGTGGGAAAACAAACGCCCCTCGCCCACTACCCTGACGTAAACGCATAGAATAACCCCATGGCCAAATTCGAACTCACCAAGTCCATCGAAGCCGTCAAACTCAACCCCCGCACCCTCCGCCCCCTCAGCGACCTGAAACACACCATCCCCTACGGCGCCGTCCTCGAAAAGCTCACCCTCGACCGCGACATCCAACAATTCCACTACCTTAACGAACCCTACGAGTGCCCCGAAGCCGACATCAAGTCCGCCCTCCACGAACTCCCCTAAGGCGCCTTACCCCAACATCTAGGGGCATTTTCCGCCCCACCACCAGCCCCAGTAGTCTTGGTGCTTTACTTTCCCCCAAATACAGTTTAGGATTGGTTTGTCCCCCCGAGATGCGTCTCTATACTTGTATGGAGGGCTAGGTTTTGCTCCAGCTCAAGCGCGTCGATATCCAAGGCTTCAAGTCGTTCTACGATCGCACCGAAATGCGCTTCCACGGCTCCGGCGTCACCGCCGTCGTGGGCCCCAACGGCTGCGGCAAATCCAACCTCAGCGACGCCATCAGTTGGGTCCTCGGCGAGCAAAGCGCCAAAAGCCTGCGCGGCTCCCGCATGGAAGACGTCATCTTCGCCGGCACCCGTGACCGCAAGCCGCTAGGCCTGGCCCAAGTCACCTTGACGATGGCCGACCCCACCGCTGCGCATCGCCCCGCGGAACCCGACGCCAACGGAAACGGCCACCCGCACAAGCCCTCCGAGATCACCATCACCCGCCGCCTCTACCGGTCGGGTGAAAGCGAATATTTGATCGACGGCAAATCCGCCCGCCTGCGCGATATTCAGGACCTCTTCATGGGCACCGGCCTCGGCCCGGAAAGCTACGCCATCATCGAACAAGGCCGCATCGGCCAAATTCTTTCCAACAAACCAGCCGACCGCCGAGCCATCATCGAAGAAGCCGCCGGCATCGGCAAATACAAAACCCGCAAGCGCCTGGCCGAATCGAAACTGGAAAGCGCGAAACAAAATCTGGCGCGCGTGTTCGACATCCTGGAAGAAGTCAGCCGCCAAGCCAACTCGCTCAAGCGCCAAGCGTCGAAAGCCAAGCGCTACGAAGAGCTACGCACCGATATGCTGACGCACCTGCGCCGAGCCGTAGCCGGCCGCTTCCAGATGTTAGAAAGCGAAGCCGCCAAACTAGCGCTCGATCTCACGCAAGCGCAGACCAGTTTCCAAACCCTCTCCGCCGAAGTCCAAACCAAGGAACAGGAATACGCGCGCACCCAGGAATCCTGTTATCAAGTGGAAGCCGCGCTCACCGAATCCCGCGCCCGCGTAGCTGAACTCAACCTAGAAGCTGAGCGCACCCGTAGCCGCCTAGCCCTCCAAGCCAAGCAAATCGGAGCCATCGAAGAACGCATGGCCTCCGGCGAAACCGAAACCCGTTCGCTAGACGAACGCCACCAGCGCGAATCCGCTGAACTAGCCACGCATCAGGAAAACATCGCCGCGATCGAGCGCGATGCCGCCGCCGCCCGCGAGCGCCTGGAAACCAAATCGCAAGAACGCGACGCCCTCCAGAATCATCTCCGCGACCGCGAGCACCAGCTAGAATCCGCCCGCCAGCAAGTGCTGCGCCTGCTAGGCGAAGCCTCCGCCCTGCGTAACCAATTAGCGCAAGCCGACGAATACCTGGCAGCGATGGACCGCGACGCCGCCCGCGCCCGCAAAGAAGAAGAGGGAGCATCGTCGGACATCGCCCGCCTAGACCAAAGCCGCGCCGAGCTCTCCCAGCGCCTCTCCGCGCGCCAACTGGAACTCGAATCCCTAACCGACCGCCGCCGCCGCGTAGAAGAAGAATCGAAGGACCGCCAACAGCGCACCGTCGAGTCTCGCCAGAAATTGAACGCCCTGCGCGAAGCTCTGTCGAAACAGAAAGCCCGCAAAGAATCGCTGGAAGGCATTCTGTCGCACCGCGCCTACACCACCGAATCCGTAAAGCGCCTCTTCGACCGCCCCACCGACGGCTTCCGCCCCCTAGGCGTCCTAGCCGATTTCGTAGAAGTCACCAATCCCGAATGGGAGCGCGCCTCCGAAGAATTCCTGCACGAAGAATTCGAATACGTAGTCGTGCAACGATTGGCAAGGCGCCGAACGCGGCATCGAAGTCCTGCGCGCCGCCTCCGATGGCCGGGCCACATTCCTAGTACACCCGGAATCGACTCAGTCCTCCGCATCCGCACCCGATCTCTCTTCCGACCCCGCCGTCTCCGGCACTCTTGCGTGACGCCCTCCGCCTAACCAACGGTTTCGCCGCCGCCCCGCAAGGCCTCCTGCCACGCCTAGCCCGCTGCTTCCTGGTATCCGATCACGGCGCCGCCCAACGCCTGGCCGAATCCCATCCCGATTGCTATTTCCTCTTGCCCGACGGCGCCAGCTATCACGGCCACACCATCACCGGAGGCAAGAAAAGTTCCGGCGGCCCGCTAGCCCTCAAGCGCGAACTCCGCGAGCTAACCGCCCAAGTAGAAATCCGTGACCGCGAAGCCGACGACCTAACTTCCGAACTAGAATCCCTAGAACGCGGCCTAGCTCTGCTATCCGAAGAACTCGAACAAGTCCGCGCCCTTCAACAAGCCCAAGAGAAGGACGCCCTCGCGCTCGACCACGAACAACGCAAACTTGCCGAAGAATACGCCCGCGCCGGATCGCGCCTCTCCACAGCCCGCCTGGAACTAGAACGCCTGGCGCGCCAAGATGAACAAGCCCGCTGCCCAGCGCGAACGCAATCAACTCTTGGTAGCCGAAAAAGAACAAGCCCGCTTCGACCAGGAAAAAGCAGTCGAAATCGCCCGCGGCGAATTCGATGGATTGCAAGCCCAAGTCCACGCCATCGGCGAAGAATATTCCGTCCTGCGCGCCGACCTCGCGGGCCTGGACGAACGCGCCCGCGCCGAGAAAACCGCAGCCGCTCGTCTAGAAGCCCAGATCCAGCAACTAACCCAACGCCGCGAACAACTAGCCGGCGACCTGGAACGCATGGGCGTAGAACGCGCCCGCCTGCTCACCGACAACATCGAGTTGGACCAACGCGCCCAGCAATTCATCGAACACACCGCCGAAGCCACCGCGCGCGTCGACCTGCTAACCGCGCAAGAAACCGGAGGCCGCGAAGCCCTAGCCGCCCTAGACGAAGCGCTCAAGTCTCTCCGCATCGACGCCCAGACCGCCCAAGAGCAGCGCTCGCACATCGAACTAGAACTAGTCCGCAAACAATCCGAGCTAAAGTATCTAGACGAAACCGCCCGCAAAGAACTAAGCGCCGCAGCCAGCGAAATCGCCGCCGCCCAAGAACCCGAAGCCGAGCCCGTCAACGTTGAAGAATCCGAGCAGCGCTACCAAGAAGTCCGCGCCCGCATCGAAGCCCTGGGCCCCGTGAACCCGCAAGCCCTAGAAGAATTCCACGAAGCCCAACAGCGCTACGAGTTCCTAAACACCCAGCGCCAAGATCTCCTAGATTCCATCCGCGACACCGAGAAAGCCATCCAGGAACTCGACACCGAATCGCGCCGCCGCTTCGCCGAAGCCTTCGAAAGCATCAACACGCACTTCAAAGAAATGTTCCAAACCCTCTTCGGCGGCGGCCAAGGCGAAATGCGCCTGACCGACGAAACCAACCTAGCCGAAAGCGGCATCGACATCCTAGCCTCGCCCCCCGGCAAGCGCCTGCAGCACATCGCGCTACTCTCCGGCGGCGAGAAATCCCTAACCGCGATGGCCCTGCTAATGGCGATCTTCCGCTACACCCCCAGCCCGTTCTGCATCCTCGACGAGGTAGACGCCCCGCTAGACGAACCCAACATCCAGCGCCTAACCCGCCTGATCAAGGAAATGTCGCACGACACCCAGTTCATCGTGATCACCCACGCCAAGCGCACCATGGAAGCCGCCCAAGCCCTCTACGGCGTAACCATGCAAGAACCCGGCGTCTCGAAGTTGGTCAGCGTAAAATTCGACCCGCTCCCCACCGCCGCCCCCCCCAGCGCCACCGCCGCGCTAGCCGCCGTCTAACACAGTACCGCGGGCCTCCAGGCCCGCGACGCGGCCCTAGTGCGTCAAATCATAAACCCAATAATTAACCCCAACCCGATAAGCCAATCCCGCGAACCTCTCGTCGTAACGCGGATCATCCGACCACTCCCAAGCATCCCCTAAATCCATGTTGTGGCAAATCGCCACCATGATCCGCCCCTTGTCATCGTAAATTCCACGCCAGTGATCCGGCCGCCCATTCTCATCTTTTTCATAAGTCCGCCCGCTATACAAATACTGCGCCCCCGGCACCTGAAAGCGCTTGTCCAAATCGTAAATCGTATGAAAGATCGGATCCCCGTCGTCGATATCCACAATCTCCCGCTCCGGGAAAACTTTCTTGATCCCTTCAAGAAAGACCTGCCACTCATAGGTGCTGTGAAAGTCATCCACCATCAAAAACCCGCCGCGCAAAAGAAAATCCCGCAACTGCGCCGCCTGTCCATTGGGGATCGACCAATGCCCCACCTCCACCGCATACATAGAAGGCCAGTTGAAAACATCGTCGGTGTCGTCGAGATCCACCACTTGCTCGACAGACCGCGTATCGATCCGCGTCAACCTTCTTATGCCCTGCAGCAGATGCCGGTCAGACCGCGGATAATCGGTAGTCCAGTTGGAATCGCCCCCGCGAAAGCCGCGAAAAATTCCCGGAACCCGCAATCGCGCGCGCGTCCATTCCGCAGGATGGTTCCAATCCGCAGGAACCGGGAAGTCCGTGTACTCGCGCCCCGGGTATTCCTTAAACGGCCGCTGTGCCCGCAACAGACTCAGCGCGGCCAACACACCCAGCATCACCACCGCAAAGATTCGCCAGCGCCGGAGCACTCACCAAATATACTCCTTCGCCTCCGCCCGCCGCGCATAGCTATCGAGCACATGCACCACCCGCAGCCGCTTGACCTTGGTCGGCGATAACTGCCCAATCGGCACGTACAATATCTTGCGATTCAGATGCGCCGCGATCGAACGGAAAATCGAGCGCGGCGGTTTCGCCGCCACATAAACCACAAAGCGCTCCACCGAATAATCCAACGCCGCCATCAACAACCGTTCCGGTTTCGACTCCGCGAATTCGTAATCCGGGTCTGACCATACGTCGTACAGCCTTCGCGGCGGAAGCGTCATCAGCAGCCCGCCGTATTCCGCGCGCCCGATCCCCGGCCCGACGATGTTATCGAACGGATGCGTAGAATAAAACGCCATGTCCGATTCGTTTTGATGCTCCCCCAGCCAAGTCGTCAAATAAGTGTAGCGATCGTCCCGATCCTCATCGAAGATCACCACCAGCGACCCCACCTCGCCCGCCAGCCGGTCCGCCGACCGCACGAAAATCTTATGCCGGTGCCAGTTGCGAATCGTCTCGCGAATGTCGATGCCGTCGAGGATCGAAGTAGTGAACGGCTCCACCCGCACCCGCTCCTCCGACAAAATCGCCTTGGCTTTTTGCTTGACGAAGCGCCCGTATTCCTCGATCACCAGATCCTCAGGCGGATAGGAACAAATAGCCTCGCCCGTAGTCTGCTCCGCCCACTCACCCGCAAACTTCTCGCGCTTGCGCGGCTTCAACCCCGTCGGCTTTAACCGCTGCTTCGCTCGCGGAAGCCGCCGCCGTATCCGCAGCCGTTTCGTATTAATCCAGATTTCGCTAGCGTTCAACCGGACCGTATCTAAATCCGACACCTCATGTTGCGCCAGATAGCGGTTCGCCATCTGCCAAACTTCCCAGCCGTAGTTATCGTCCACCACCGACCGCGCCGCCACCGCCAAATCGTAAACGCTAGCGACCAAGTCGCCCGTAATATGCGCCAGGTTGCGAGTGAAGCGCGCAATCATGCGCCGCTGCCAGTGCGCCAGCTTCTCGCCCGTCGACAACGTGTACTTCCCCTCCGCCTCGCGCATCAAATCGAACTGCACCCGCGGCCGGTCGAGCACCTTATCGTCGTAAGGAGGCGAACTCATCCCCAGCCGGAAAAATTCGTAGCGCTCCTGCAAGTACGGAAACTCAATCGTGATCTCCGCCAGACAATCCGGATGCGGATTCAAAAGTTCCGGCTGATACTTCTTCCCCCGCCCCGGCGGCGGCTGCGGAGTCTCCATCGCATCCAGCAGCGGGTCGAGCATATTGAGCGCCACCACCGCCACCACGCTCGCCTCCGGATCGGCCCCCTGCAGCTTCCACGCCATGGCGGAAGCGTGCGCCGTCACCTCTTCCGTGCGCATCTGCGGATACACGCGATACGCCTCGATATAAGGATCGAGCCCGATCCGCCGCGTAGCGTAAGTGTCCGGATAAGTGTCCGGCAAATGCGGACGCTCCGCCGAATCCGGCTCCAGAAAGATCACCTGCGCGCCGATCTCTTCCGCGGTCCGCAGCGCCTCCACAAACGGATCGCATGGCTCAACGGGAATGTAGATCGCGCGGTCATCCCCATCGTCGTCGTGATACAGAATCACCGACATCTCCGGCAACCGCGCCAGCGCCCGCTGATAGCAGGATGCGAGAAATCCCGGCAACTCCACCGCCACCACGCCCGGCTTCGCATCCAACAGCAGCTTGCGCAATTCGAGGGCGAATTCCAGCTTCCCCGGCACTACCGGGAAGTAGCGGACGTTGCCGCGGTTCAGACCCCCGGATTTGATTTCAGCTTCGAGGGACATAGCGCAAGGCCTCTTCGCCGAGCGTCTGCACAATCGCAGTCTTCAAGCTCTCGCCGCGGTCCGGCTTCGCCCCCCGCTCCGCCTCGCCATGCATCAACTTCATCGCGAAACGCGCCATATTGATGCCGTCGCGCGCCGTGTAGCGTTCGTCCGCCGCATGCGCCTGCTGCAAGAAATCGGTGACGTAATTGAGAATATGCTCGTCGCCAAACGGCAGGTTCTCCCTCAAAATCGCGAACTCTTCATGACGCTCCGGAAAATCGATCAGGATCATCGGCTGCAACCGCGAGTGAATATACTCCGGCAAATCGAACGTGCTGGCGTCGTCGTTCATCGTCGCCACGATGCGGAACAGAGGATGCGCCTTGATCTTGATCCCCGCGACGATCGACTCCACATACCGCCGGTTGTCGAGCAGCGGCGCCAGACTCGCCCAGCTCTTTTCACTCATGCGGTTGCCCTCGTCGAGAATCACGATCCCCCCGCGCAGCATCGCCGTCACCAGCGGCGACGCCACATAGCGCAGCCGCGCCTCGCCCTCGATCACCGGCGTGACGAGCAAGATCCTCCGGCCGCGTGTCCACCGTCGCCTGCATAATAAAAACTTCCCGATCCAGCCGCTTGGCAGCCGCATACGCGAGCGTAGTCTTCCCCACCCCCGGCTTGCCCAACAATCGCGGATTCATCGGCAGATCCTGCGCGTCAATCACCAGCCAGGCGGCCAGCAACTGGCGCATCACTTCTTCCTGCCCCACCCAGTAATCGACAACTCGTCCGGGTGCGCCAGATGCAGCGGAACGCCTTCAATTTCAACGACCATATTGCTTCAATGTAGCAGAGCGCTTCATGATGACAGCAGGTATACTGGCATCGTGGTCTTCAAGTGGGACTCGACCAAGGCGGCCACGAATCTCAAAAAGCGTAAAGTTGACTTCCACGAAGCGGCAACGGTGTTTAAGGATGTACTTTCGATGACATATCCCGACATCGATCATTTGAATTACGAACAGCGCTACATCACCATCGGAATCTCGGATCGCAGGCATTCTCGTGGTAGCACACGCCGATGGACGCGGAAGTATCCGAATCATTAGCGCCCGAAAGGCCACATCTCACGAACGAAGGTTTTATGAAGAAGGCTAATCGCAAGACGAAAGACGATCTCCGGCCTGAATACGACTTTGCCAATATGAAGGGCCGCGTTCGCGGCAAGTATGCCGCGCAAACCCGTTCCAGAACCAATCTCGTGCTGCTAGATCCTGAAATCGCCAAGGCCTTCCCACCGACGCCTCGGTGAATCAAGTTTTGCGAGTCGTGCTCGATCTCACCGCCGGGGGCTATTGAATCAGCGAAGAGCTCTCGCTTCTCGGAAGCGAGCTCTTTCCAGCCTTGGGATTTATCGTCTGCGAACGAAGCTACGAATTGCATCTTTACGTTGAAGACCAGAAATGTGCTTCTATTGTTGACGCTGTAACGCGCCATCGACTCGCCATGCCATTTAGGGGGGCGCAGTCCTTCAATGCCTCGAGGCCATAGTATTCGCTGCTTTTCAGTGTTGTGAACCACTTCGACATTCACCTTGAAATGCTCGTCGAAGGTCACTATGCGTTGTTCCGCGCCAGGCTGTATATCAATTCCAAGCGGAAGTACTTGCCGATCGATTTGGATGTCTGGGTCCGCGGTGCGTTTATCGTCTTCGATGTACTGCTTATGGATTTGTAGACCACCTGCGCCTAAAATGACGACGGTACAAGCGGCGGCGATAAAATGCTGTGCTCGTCCAGAAAGCCGCACGGACCAGTGTGACTTGTAGGACAGGTAGACGCAGAGACCAGCAGCCGATAGCAGAGCTAGAATTTTTTCAATAACTGTAGGAACCAGGGCTCCACGTGAGTACCGCAACGACTACCCCCAAAATAGCGAGGGTGTCGCCGAAATTGTGGAATCGCTCGCTTGAATGCGGAGGCGGCGCTGAAGATGTTGGGGGTTCCTCATTCATCCCTTGGACTTTCCGTTCCGGCGACAAACGTCTGCGCTCGGCGCGGTTTGGCCTTTTCGCCATGTCCCCACACTCTACCAAACCCACACTCTACCAAACACTCTACCAAACCCGTGACGCCAGTCCCAGCACCTTGATATACTGATACTTTGCTCGGTCCGCCCCGGTACTCCGGAGTGTGTGCCCCGGGGCAGGAGTTCGCAGTGTTTTTTCATCTTCGGGACCTGGATGTCCGCGCTGGCCGTTTCGATGTCGAAATCGCGCCGGGTGACATTGATTTTCAACTCGGAGCGAAGGATAAAGATACGAACCTGCACCAAGCCGGCCCGCTCCGCGCCCAGGGGAAAGCCGAGTTGGTGTTGGGATCGGACGCTGAAATCAAGGTGTCCGGCCACGTGATCGTTGAAATGGCAGCCGATTGTGACCGCTGCCTGGAACCGGCGCGCTTCCCCATCGATTCCGATTTCGCGTTGTATTATAGGCCGGTGGCCGAAGGATACGGCGACGAAAAAGAGATCGATAGCGGCGAAGCCGAAATGGGTTTCTACGAAGGCGACGGCGTGGAACTCAACGACGTCTTGCGCGAGTTTATTTTGCTGACGCTGCCCATGCAGCGGGTTTGCAGGGAATCCTGCAAAGGAATTTGCCCGATCTGCGGGCAGAACCGGAACCAAAAGGAGTGCCAGTGCCACGCGGAAGCAGGCGATGACCGCTGGGCGGCGCTCAAGAGTTTGAAATCTTAAAAAGGTAGAAGAACGTGCCCAATCCAAAACGACGTCATTCCAAGCGCCGCACCTCCGCGCGCCGCACTCACGATTCGCTCACGCGCTCGGTGCTCTCCGAGTGCCCCAGTTGCCATGAACCCAAGCTGCCGCACCGCGTTTGCCCCCGCTGCGGAAAATATAAAGGCCGCGAAGTCGTCGAAGTTGTCGAAGAATAACCCGCGCGCGCTTCCATGCTGACAATTGCGGTAGACGCAATGGGCGGCGATCACGCCCCTAAGGCGGAGGTCGAAGGAGCCATCCGCGCTGCGTCCGAATTGGGTCTGCGCGTCATTCTGGTCGGCCCGGAAGATGTGGTGCGCCAGGAACTCGCGGCCCACGCCGGCGCCCGCGCGTTGCCCATCGAAGTCCGCCACGCCGCCGAAGTCATCACCATGGAGGACTCGGCCGCGAAAGCCGTTCGCACCAAGAAGAACTCGTCAATCCACGTAGCCGCCCGCTTGGTGCGCGACGGCGGAGCCGACGGATTCGTCTCGGCCGGCAACACCGGAGCCGTCATGGCCACCGCGAAAATGGTACAAGGCATGATCCGCGGCGTGCAGCGCCCAGCCCTGGCCTCCGCCTTCCCCACGCTCAAAGGAACTCCCGTAGTGGTGGTCGACGTAGGCGCGAACGTCGATTCCACCCCGGCCATGCTCGCGCAGTTCGCCGTGATGGGCGAAATCTACTCGCGCTACATTTTCAAAATCCATTCCCCGCGTGTAGGCCTGCTCTCGATCGGCGAAGAAGAGCACAAGGGCAACGAGCTGACGCGCGCCGCAACCCCGCTGCTCAAAGGCCTACCGCTGCACTTCATCGGCAACGTAGAAGGACGCGACATCTATTCCGGATTAGCCGACGTCGTAGTCTGCGACGGCTTCATCGGCAACGTGGCGCTCAAAGTCAGCGAAGGCCTGGTCGAGATGCTGCAAAGCATGCTGCGCGAATCGCTAGAAGCAACAGTGACCCGCAAGCTCGGCTACGTGCTTTCGAAAGAAGCCTACCGCGATTTCCGCAAGCGCGTCGATTATTCCGAATACGGCGGCGCCCCCCTGCTAGGCGTAAAAGGCGTCAGCATCATCTGCCACGGCCGCTCCAACGCCAACGCCATCAAGAACGCCATCCGCGTAGCCTCCGAATTCGCACACAGCCGGATTAATGAGAAAATAGAAGCGGAGCTGGATCGCACCGCAGCAAGTAAAGTCGCAATGCAATGAAACGGGTACTGAGCTTCGCGTTTGGCCTCCTGGCAGCCCTCACGGCCGCCGACGCCCAGAAGCTTGACCCGATCCAGTGGACATCTAACCTCGGACATCACCAAAGCCCCCGCCGGTTCGTCAGTTCCCCTGCATCTCAAAGCGACGTTTCCAAGAAGGCTGGCACCTCTATTCGCTAACGACGCCCAAAGGCGGCCCGATTCCCGACCACTGCCGAGCTAGCCGAGAACCCCGCTGTCAAAAGCGCGAAGCTGTACCAGCCGCCCCCCAACCGCCAGTTCGACAAAAATTTCAATCTCGACACTGAAACATTCGAGAAACAAGTTGATTTACCCCTGACCGCCACTCTAGCGCCGGACGCCAAGGGCTCGGTCGAGCTAACCGCGAACGTCCGCTACCAAGCCTGTAACGACCGCCAGTGTTTGCCCCCTCGCAAAAAGACCGCAGCCTTCACAGTGACGGTAGACCCCGCAGCCCCGGCCCCAGCCGTGTACGTGGTCCCGGCCGGATACACCGAAATCAAACCCGGCGCGACAGCAGTCCAGGTCGTCAACGCTTCCGCGGAAACGCCCGCTGCAGCGAACACTGGCAGCCTCCCTACGTTTTTAATCACCGCCTTCGGACTAGGACTAGCCGCCATCTTCACCCCCTGCGTCTTCCCGATGATCCCCATCACCGTCTCGTTTTTCCTTAACCAACGCGGCGGAATCCTGCAAGCGTTAGTCTTCTCGCTTGGCATCGTCGTCTTGTTCTGCGCGCTGGGCCTAGGTGTCACCGCCGCCGTCGGCCCCTTCGGCGTAAACCAACTAGGCGCGAACCCCTGGGTAAACGGTTTCATCACGCTCGTCTTCGGCGCCTTCGCCCTAAGCCTGCTAGGAGCCTTCGAAATCACACTCCCCTCCAGCATGCTGACGAAACTCGACTCCGCCTCCCGCCGCGGCGGCTACCTCGGCACGCTGTTAATGGGCCTCACCTTCGCCCTGACATCCTTCGCCTGCATCGGCCCCTTCATGGGAAGCCTGCTGGTCGCGTCGGTGCAATCCAAAGGCCTGCAGCCGGTTCTCGGGATGGTCAGCTTCGCGGCGGGCTTAGCGTCGCCGTTCTTTTTCCTGGCCGCGTTCCCCGGCTACCTCAAGAAACTCCCTAAAAGCGGCGGTTGGCTAGCGCGCGTGAAAGTAGTGATGGGATTCGTCCTGCTAGCCGCCATGCTCAAGTACGCATCGAACATCGACCAAGTCCTGCAACTAGGCTGGATCACGCGCGAGCGCTTCCTGGCCGGCTGGTTCGTGCTCTTCGCCCTAGCCGGCCTGTACTTGCTCGGACTGCTCAAGCTCGAAGGAAACGAGGAAGGCGATCACCTCGGCATCGGCCGCTTAATCGTCGCCAGCGTCCTATTGATCTTCGCGTTCAGCCTGCTCCCCGGCATGTTCGGCGCACCGCTAGGCGAACTCGACGCCTACGTTCCACCCGCATCATCCAGCCGGCGGCATCCTCAATAACCGCGCCTCCGTCCAACAAGTCTGGATGAAGAACCAGTATCAGGAAGCGCTCAACCAAGCCCGCGCCGAAAACAAGCTCGTGCTCGTGACCTTCACCGGCTACGCCTGCACCAATTGCCATTGGATGAAGGCCAACATGTTCCCTCGCCCCGAAATTGCCGCAGCCGCCAAGAACCTGGTGCTGGTCGAACTATACACCGACGGTACCGACAAAGAATCGGAAGAGAATCAAAAGTTGCAGGACGAAAAATTCTCTACGGTCGCCATCCCCTACTACGCGATCCTCGACCCCGACGGCAAAGTAGTCGCCAGCTTCGCCAAAGGCATGACCAAAGACACCCAGGAATTCCTGGCCTTCCTCACCGCCCGCCCGGCGTAGTTTTACTCCGCCAAAACCTTGTGCACGAACTGCACCGCCATCGACCCTTCGCCCACCGCTGAAGCCACCCGCTTCACGCTCCCGGCCCGAATATCGCCCACCGCGAAAACCCCCGGCAAACTGGTTTCGAGCATGTAAGGAGTCCGCCGCAGCGGCCACGCCGGCCCCACGTCCGCGCCAGTCTTGATAAATCCCTGCGCATCGAGTTCGACACAGTCCTTGAGCCACTCCGTATTCGGGTCCGCGCCCGTCATCACGAAAACGTGGCGAGTTTCATGGATGCCCGTTTCGCCGGTCTGAGTATTGCGCCAGTGAACGCGTTCCAGATGATCGCCGCCTTCGAGCCTCTCAATGCTCGTCCAAATCATCACCGTAATTTTCGGACTGGCTTCAATGCGCGAAATCAGATACTGCGACATCGTCTTCGCCAGACAAGGCCCGCGCACCAGCAAATAAACATGCTTGGCGATCGAAGAAAGAAACATCGCCGCCTGCCCCGCCGAGTTCCCCCCGCCCACCACCGCAATTTCCAGATCGCGGCACGCGCCAGCCTCGACGTGCGTCGCACCGTAGTAAATTCCCGTGCCTTCAAACTGCGCCAGATTCGGCAGATCCAACCGGCGATAGCGACTCCCCGCGGCCATGATGACCGCCCGCCCGCGCGCCGATTTTCCGTCGTCAAGTTGAATCGTGTAAGCCGGCCGCCCGGTCTTAAGTGCGGTCGCCGAGCGTGCAATCGAAATGCGAGCGCCAAACTTCTCCGCCTGCACGAAGGCGCGGTTCGAAAGCTCCTGCCCCGAAACCCCCATCGGAAAACCCAAATAGTTTTCGATCCGCGAACTCGATCCCGCCTGCCCGCCCGGAGCGTTCTTCTCGATCACCATCACGCTCAAGCCCTCGGACGCTCCATACACCGCTGCCGCCAGCCCGCTGGGCCCCGCGCCAATCACCACTAGGTCGCACACTTCCCCCTGATCGATCTCCTCGTTGAATCCAAAGCACGCCGCCGCTTCGGAATTCGTAGGATTGCGCAGAGCCTTCTCCCCGCGGCAGATCAGCACCGGAAGGTCCGTCACGACAAAGCCGAACTGTTGGAGAATGGTGTTAACCGACGTATCGGTGTCGACGTCCAGATACGTGTGCGGATGCCCGTTGCGCGTCAGAAACTCGCGCAGCCGCAGCGTGTCGCCCGAATGGCCGGAGCCTAGCAGCACCGCATCGCCGAACGAGTGCGCGATCAAATACACGCGGCGCTGAATAAACGCGTTGAGAAAAATCTCGCCCAGCTCGGCATCCGTCTGCATGATCTGCCGCAAATGGACGCGGTCGATTTCCAACAGCGTGCTCGCTTCCGGCGTACGCAGCCGCACTAGACTGCGCCGCCCCGAGAGCATATTGACTTCGCCGTTAAATTCCCCACGGCTCAGGATTCGCAGCCGCGATTCGCCCAAGGCCGAAACCGCGAGCAATTCCAGGCTGCCGCTCAGCACCACAAAAACACCGCGATGCGCGTCGCCCTGCTGTACTACAACTTCGTCCGCATGGGTCTGCAGTTCGCGCCCAAAAGGAGCCAGCCGAGCGATCTGCGCCTCGTCCAGCTTCGGGAACATGAAGTCAGTGGGATCCGGAGTGTCGGCCATAGCTAGCCGCGGGCGGCTCTTTTTAGTTTAAGCCGCGAGAAACCGGGATCAATAGCCGACAGTGAAGCGCTTGCGTTGGTGCCGCGGTTTCTCCACTTCATCCAGCATGGCGATGGCGTAATCTTCCATTGAGATCTCGCTCTTACCGTTTTCTCCCACCACCAGTTGGTCGCCACCCAGACGAAACTTGCCCGTGCGCTCCCCCGGCTGAATCGAGCCCGCGGGACTGAAGTACGTCCAGTTCACCGTCGAATTTTTCTTAAACGCATCCAGCGCCTCTTTGTGCGCAACGGGGATCGCGATATATTGCGCCGGAATCATCCCGGAATCGATCACAGTTTTGCCCGGAGCCACTTCCAGGCTCCCCGCCCCGCCCACCATCAGCACCCGCACCTTGGAATTCTTCTCGCCCGCCTTGAGCAAGGTTTCCGCAGCGGTAGCAATCGGCTTCGGGTCCGCGCCCATAGCCGGCCCGTAAGAACTAATCAGCACGTCCTGTCCCTGCATGGCCGCGCCGACGCTATCGGCATTCAACACGTCCGCGGTCTTCCAGACGACTTTCCCCTTATCAGCCGGTATCTTCGCCGCGTCGCTGGTGAAGGCCGTGACGTTATGTCCTCTTTGCAAGGCCTCCGCAACGATGCGCTGCCCAATTCTGCCAGTAGCTCCAATGACTCCAATATTCATAGCCGTTAGGATGCCACACCCGCCCTGCGCGATTCAGGATTTCTGCGCCAGTCTATTTACGAAATCCACATCCCCTTCGAGAAAATCGTATTCCGCAAGCTGCCGGCGCTCGGCCCAGGCGATCTGCGCGAACTCGAAATTCGCCGGTTCGCCCGCAAACTCGGTCACCCGGAAAAAGATCAGATGCGTAGGCGGCTGTGCGGCGTAGCTAAAGTCGTATCGCTCGATCTCCTCGCCGATCTGCGCGTCAATGCCCAGTTCTTCGCGTAACTCACGCGCCAGCGCGGCCCGCGGCTCCTCGCCCGGCTCTACTTTGCCCCCCGGAAACTCCCATTTGAGCCCATGCCGCCCGCGCGGTTTGCGCTGCCCAATCAAAATCTGTCCGTCGCGTTCGATCACCGCCGCCACCACTTCCATTAGCGATAATTGAAGCACGAATGCACAGCAAGCGTCTGCTGGATCATTTTCAAAATCCGCGCAATCCGGGTGAACTGCCGCCCCCGGCCGTGAGGGTGGACGTCACCAACCCCGCCTGCGGCGATATGCTGCGGCTCTCAGCGCGCTTTGAAAACGGACGCGTCGCGGAAGCGCGCTTTCTCACGCGCGGCTGCACCGCGGCCATCGCATCCAGCTCCGCGCTCACCGAGTGGATGACCGGCAAGACATCCGCCGAACTCACACTCCTCACGTCCGATATCATCGAAGGCAGTGTCGGTGGCCTGGAGCCAGCATCGAAACATGCCGCCGTGCTGTGCGTCGACGCCGTGCGCCAGTTGCTGGCCGCCGCCCCGCGAACTGCGTGAGAATAGAGGACAGTGACTTCTTTCGACTTTCGCCCCCGTACCCGCATCCTATTCGGAGCCGGTGAATTCGCGCGTCTCGGCGAAGTGGCCCGCGAACAAAACGCCACCCGCTGTCTCTTGATCGCCAGCCAGAACTCGGTCGACGCCGGCCATGCGCAGGAAGCGGTGCGCTCCCTGAAGGCGCGCCGCATGGACGTTTTCGCGTTTCACGAATTCACGCCGAACCCGACCGTCGCCATGGTGGAAGCCGCGCGCGAATTCGCAGTTCCACAAGCCGTCAATCTGCTGGTGGGCTTGGGCGATACCGATGCGCTCGATTTCGCGAAGCTCGTCAATGTGCTGCTCACCAACGGAGGTTCGATTCGCGATTACCGCGGCTACGGCAATGTTCCCAAGCCGCTACTGCCCATGATCGCGGTGCCGACGACAGCAGCCACCGGCAGCGAAGCGCAGGGGAACGCTGCCATCGCCGATCCCGGTTCGCGCTCGAAAATGATCTGTGGCGATCCCAAAATTTTTTACCGCACGGCGATACTCGATCCTAAGCTGACGTTGGGGCAAACCGCCGCGGCCACTGCGGCAAACGGCTATGTAGCGATTTCGAACGCCGTCGAAACCCTGCTCTCCACCCGGCGCACGCCCATCTCGGAATGCTTTTCGCGCGAGGCGTGGCGCCTGCTGGACGCAAGTTTTGCGCGAGCCGTGCGAGTCCCCGAAGATTTGGAAGCACGCGCTGCGATCCTGCTGGGAGCCCACTTCGCCGGCTTGGCGGTCGAACACGCGGCGCTCGGACCGGCCCACGCGTGCGCACAACCGCTCGTCGAGAATTACCAGTTGCCTGCGGGCGCGGCGGTGGCCCTGGTGCTGGCTCCGGCCCTCGAATGGATCGAGCAAGGCACGGATCTGCTCCCGCGTCTGCGCGAATTGGCGGCGCTCGCGGAACTCCCGCGCTCGCTGCGCGATACTCCGGTTCCGGAGCAGGCCCTGCCGCGTCTGGCCGAGGAGGCCGCGGCGCAGTGGAGCGGCCGCTTCAGCGCCCGCCATTTCGACGCCGCCGCGGCCCTGGAGATTTATCGCGCGGCACTCTGAAGCGCCCCAAAAAAGAGCTGAAGTATGGCGGCCAGCCTGCCGATGCATAATATAAAGACGTGAGCCTCTACGAGCGTTACGAACTCCTGGACCTCAACCGCGACGACGGCGTTAAAACCTTCGAAGCGCGCGAGATCGCGACGGGACGCCCCGTTAAGGTCCACCTGTTCGTGCGCCCGTCCGCACCCCTGCAAGCGGCCTTGCTCAAGGCCATCGATCACTTGTCCGAAAGCGATCGCGAGCGCATCGTCGAACGCGGCAAACATGAGGGCACACCTTACGTGGTAACCGACCGTCTCGCCGATTACCCGGGACTCAGCGAATGGGTGCAGGCCGCCAGTCACCAGAACAAGTCGAAGGCAGCCAAGCCGGTGCTCGAAACCGCGGGAGCATGGAAAGTTCAACCGGACCCCGCGCCCGCGCCCCCCGCGCCCCAGGCACCCCCGCCGGCCCCTGCGGCCCTCCCGAAAGAGTCCGTTCTCAACCAGCAATTCGTGGAGTTGTTTACGACGGCCGAGCGCCCCGTAGTCGCCGATAGTTTAGTGCAATCAGCGCCGCGTCCGCAAAGCGCCGCGCCGGTGCGGCCTCCCGAGCCAGCGCTGAAGCAAGCCCCAGCGGAGCCCGGCGAATTCACGCGCATGTTTCAGGCTCCCGCGGTTGCCGCTCCGGCTGCATCACCGCCAGCGCCTCAAGCCAAAACCGAAGCGGGCGAATTCACGAAAATGTTTCAGGCGCCGAAAACACCGCCTGCGCCGCCGCCAGCGCCAGCCCCGGCCAAGGAGCCAGGCGAGTTTACGCGCATGTTCCAAGCCAGCCCGGGTCCCGCAGCCGCGCCGCCTCCACCGCCGGCGGGGACGAAATCCGGCCCCGGCGATTTCGAGCAGCTATTCGAGACGCGTTCCCCCGCTGGACCCATGCCGCACAGCCCCGCCGTGCAGCAGCCCCTTACTCCGCAGGCACCCGGTGGTTCGGGGCCGAATCGAGTCGGCGAATTTACGCAGACTTTTGGAAAAGGTACCTTCGACCTGGCACCCCCGCCCGCAGCGGCAAACCCGGCTCCCAAGGAGCCTGGCGAATTCACGCGTATGTTCCATTCGCCTGGAGCCGCGGCGCCTCCGCCGGCGGCGCCCCCCGCGCCGCCAGCATTTGCGGCACCTCCGCCACCCGCCGACGCCGATCACCGCGCAGCCGAGCGGACCCGGCGAATACACGCGCCAGTTTTCAGCGCCCGCGCAGCTTACCTTCGGACAGACCTCCGCGACGCCAGCTGCGCCGCCCGCGAGCCCTCAGGCGTACGCTCCCCCAGCGATGGCGCAGCCCGCCATGCCCAATATGGCGCAGGCTCCCATGCCGCCAAAGAAATCCAATCTTGTTTTGATCCTCGGCATCGTCGGAATCGTCCTGGTCATTGCGCTGCTGGTCGTCTTCTTCGTGATGCGCCCCAAATAATTACCTCGCCAGCGCCGGCAAAGTCGTGAAAGTATGCGCCACCGGAATGCGGATTCCCAAGGCGCCCATCTGCGTGCCCGCCGGCGTATCGAACTCAATCGTGCCGCGAATATTGCCAGTCGAAGGATATTTATCGGTCGCCAGCGTGAAGGAAAGATGCCCGTTGGCGGCGAGTGAAATGGTATCGGCCGCAATCTGCGCACCAGCATCGTTGCGAACCAGCACCGGAATATTCACCGCCTGCGTCGAGACGCTGTTGATGGCAATGCCGGTCGCGGTATTGCTGGTGTTGTCGAATGCGATGACATAAGCGCTAGCACTGCGGCTTTCGAGCGGCACCACCGCTTCCTGCCCGTTGGGATTGTAGCGGAAGATCACAAATCCACCGATGTTCCCGTCCGTCGTCAGTTGCGCCGAACCAATCGTGGGCGCTGGGTCCGCCAGCGGCGCGGTACTCTGCACGATCAGCGTGGCCCCGGCCGCCAGCAATCGATCGACACTAGTCGAAACGGAGGTCGTGCCACCGTCAACTTGCGGAAACGCCAGTGGCAGCGGCAGAGGACTGCCCGTGTCCGCGAAAAATTTGAGGTGCGCCGTCGCCGCAGTGCTGCCAGTGTTGACTAGCACGAAAGTGGTCTGCCACCCGTTGCCCGTAGTGAGGTGCGCAATGGATCCCCCGCTGACGCCAATATTAGCCAGCGCCGGAATGGTGGTGAGCGTATTGCTGGAACCAAGAGGCGTCGTGCGGATACCGAGAACCGCGATCTGTCCCCCCACCGGCGTATCGAATTCAACGGTCCCGCGTTTGTTCAAGGTGACCGGGTACTGCGTCGACACCACGAAAGAGGTGTGGCCGTTCCCAGCGAGCGCGATAGTCGTGCCCGCCGCGCTAATCACCGCGCCCGTATCGTCGCGAATCACGATGGGGATGACCGCGGCCAGCGCCGACACATTCTCCACCGCCACCCCCAGCACCACGCCCCCCGTATTATCGAAGGCTAATAAGTAAGAACTCGCGTTACGAGTTTCCATCGGCACCACCGCTTCCTGCGCACCGGGAATCAAGTGAAAGATGGCGAACCCATCCACCGCTCCCGTAGCCGCCAGTTGCGCCGACCCCACCTGCACCGGAGGCGTCTGCGCTCCCGCCGTGTCGACAACCAACGAAGCGTTCGCACCCATGGTCCGGTCGAGCGATGCAGCCAGCAGCGGCCCCGAGCCTGCTGCCTGCTGCGGAAACGCCAGCGGCAACGTCAGTGCGCCACTAGGATCGCCAAACAAACTCAAGCGCGCCTGCACCGGCGCCGCGCTTTGGTTGACCAAAGTGAATGCCGTGGTCCAGTTCTCCTCCGCCGCCATGTGCGGCATCGACCCAATGAAGTTCAGGCCCGCGATCGCCGCCCCTTGCTGCTCAACAGTGAAAGAAACACCGGCCACCGTGAAAGTAGTCGAGCGATCCGCTCCCGCATTCGCCTGCACTTGATACAGGACGGGCCCGCTCCCAGTGCCGCCGGTCGACCCCGGAAATGTGATCCACGACGGAGCGCCCGAAACACTCCACGCGCAGCCCGCCCCCGCGATCACACCCACGTTCGCGCTCCCGCCGGCGCCTGCGAAAACCTGCCCCCCAGCGCTCAGCGTATTGGTGCAAGCCACCGCATTTTGCGTCAAAAATGTTCCTGATGCCGAAGTAAACGTCACGCCCGGCGGCAGCGACAAAGTAACCGCACCAGTATGGCTGTAATCGCAATTAGCAGACTGGCACTGCAACGCCAGTTGCGCCACCAGATTCGCCGTCGGATTCGCGCCCGTAAGCGACACCACTCCGCTAAAGAGGAAACTGCTCCCCGTTTGCGAAGGCAGTTGGAACGAAGTCCATCCGCCGTTTTGGACAATATTGGCAGGCGGACTGTCATTCGTGAAGTAATGCCACCAGATGATGCCGTTGCCGAAACTCATGTACGTAGTCAAACCGTTATAAGCCTGCGAGTTCCCCAGTAACGCAAACGACCCATTCAATTGGTATGAAATTCCAATATTGGTCACTGTGGAACTGTTCGCCCCAGGCACCTGAAACGTCAGCAAATCGGACAGAGTAGCCATCGCGCCCGCCGAACTGACCGTTGCTCCCGTGACGCTGCCGTTGGCCAAAACCCCTAGCGTCCCCGCGCCCAAATTCGCCGTCGCGAAGGCTGAAGCGGTGCCCGCCACGCTGGGATCCGTCGCGACAATCTGTCCCGTCGCCTGCGTCAACTGCGGCGTGTTCGAAACGTTACTCGAAGTGATAGTCGCGCCCGCCGCCTGCGTGATGGATTGGCTGGCCACGCTGCCATCGTATTTCACATAACCGTTGGTGCCCGCGGCAGCCGAAGCCTGCGCGAATGTGGTGACGCTAAATTGCCCGGCCGCGGTTCCTTCAAGATACACTGCGATGGCAAGTAAACACGAAATCGTAACCAGTTTGTTCATAAAGTTGGGAGAGAGACAGGCAGAGCAAGCGTCGCTGATCTCTAGGTCGAATCCACTATCACAGAGAAAAGATTTTCCCTGTTCCAGGAAATCTCCTGCGCAGGCGTGAGGAAATTCCGAATGCGCCCCTTCTAGCGGGATAGTGGTATAGAATCGGCTGACATGCCAACACCTTCGCGGCGCGATCTGCTCAAAACACTGGCGCTAGCGGGCGCGGGAACCGCTTTGCGCGCGCAAGCGCCGGCCGGCCGACAAGCGCCAGCCGGACGAATCGATGTCCACCATCACTTCACCCCGCCGTTCTACCTGAAAGCCATGGAGAAAGAACTCGCCGGCAGCGGCTTCACCGCCCGCCCCTGGACCCCCGCCCTCTCGCTCGAAGCCATGGACAAAAACGGCGTCGCCACTGCCCTGCTCTCCCCCGTGCAGCGCCTGGTCATGGATTCGATGAGCGATCGCAGCGAACGCGCCCGCACCCTCGCCCGCCAAAGCAACGAATTCGGCGCGCAAGTGGTCCGCGACAACCCCCGCCGCTTCGGCCTGCTCGCCGCGCTCCCCCTACCCGACACCGACGCCAGCCTGCGCGAAATCGAATACGCCTACGACACCCTCAAAGTCGACGGCATCGCCCTCTGGACCAGCTATCTCGACAAGTGGCCCGGCGATCCGTCCTTCGATCGCGTCTGGGAAGAACTCAACCGCCGCCGGGCCATCGTCTTTTTCCATCCCGCCACGCCCTCCTGTTGCCGCAACCTGATCCCAGGCTTGTCGATCTCCGGAATTATCGAATATGACCTCGACACCGCGCGCGCCGCCGAAAGCATGCTGGTCAACCGCACCCCCATGAAGTTCCCCGACATTCGTTTCATCTTTTCCCATTCCGGCGGAGCCCTCATGGTCCTCGCCGCGCGCATCATCGACGATCTCCCCCGCGGCTCCAAAGACCTCACCGCCGAGCAGGTCACCGGCGCCTTCAAAAAGTTCTATTACGAAACCGCGCACGCCTCCAAACCAGCAGCTCTCGACGCCCTCAAAGACGTCGCTCCCGTGTCGCAAATTCTATTCGGCAGCGACGTGCCCATCCGCGCCTATGACCTCACCACCACCGGCCTCGACGAATATTCTGGTTTCTCCCCCGCCGATTGGCGCGCCATCAATCGCGGCAATGCCGAACGCCTTTGGCCGCGCCTCAAGGCCTAGCCGGCCCTGGTCAGGATCGCCGACCTTGCCAAATAGCATATATTTCCTCTTGACTCCGCTATTAAGTTCTGTTAACCTCACCCCAATATATACAGGCTTCCCTGTATCGGGTATTTTGGGTCCGCTGTCGTAACCGGCCCTCATACATTTCTAAAAACCCGAGGGGTGGGGAGGCGTGATGTCCAAGAAGATATGGCTGTCTTCGCTTTTTGTTTTTTTTGTAGTATCCATGTTGTCTGTTCCGTCCCTGTTCGCCCAATCGGCCAGCACGGGCGCACTAACGGGCACTTTAACTGACCAGACTGGTTCTGTAGTTCCGAATGCAAGCGTCACGGTTACCAGCTCTGGCACCAATCAGACGCGCACGGTAAATACCGGTGCCGATGGCGTATACCGGGTGCCGCTCCTGGAGCCGGGAATTTACCGGATCCGTTTTTCAGCGCAGGGCTTCAAGACTTCCGAGGTGACCGCGGTCACGCTGGTGGTCACCGAGACAACCGTCATCGACCGGGCCCTGGAAGTCGGCTCGCAGTCCGAGCAAGTTACCGTCGAAGCCAACGTCGAAACCATTCAAACCGCGTCTTCGACTCTAGGCACCACCGTCACCGGCGCCGCCATCACCTCCATACCGTTATCCAGCCGGAACTTCACCCAGGTTCTGGGTATGTCGACTGGCGTCACCACCGACGTGAGCAACGGCACTAGCTTCGGGCGTGGCTCGCAGAACATGAGCGTGAACGGTGCCAGTCCGGAGAAGAACAACTTCCAAATGGACGGAGTCGGCATCAACAACGCTGCCGGCAACAACAGCGCGGGTGACAACGGCCTTTACACCGGCATCACCATTCCCAATCCCGATGCCATTCAGGAATTCAAGATCCAGACTTCGACCTACGACGCCAGTTTCGGGCGCAATCCGGGGGCGAACGTAAATGTGGTCACCAAGTCCGGGACGAATGAATTCCATGGAGGGCTGTTCGAGTATTTCCGCAATGAGAAGCTCAACGCCAACGACTTCTTTTATAATCGCGACAACGCAGCCAGCCAGACTCAGAAGCAGGTCCTCAAGCAAAACCAGTTCGGCGGCGTCCTGGGCGGGCCGATTAAGAAAGATAAGCTATTCTTCTTCGGAAGCTATCAAGGAACCCGCCAGCGCAACGGCGTCGCCACGCAAGGTTTCACGACAGCCACCCTGTTCCCGGTCCCCGGCAATCGCGAAACCTCCGATTTTCAGGCGCGGCTGGGCGCTGCCATGTGCGGCTTTCCGGCTACTGCGGGTGGAGGTGCCGGAGTACAGATTAGCTGCGACGGTTCCACTATTAATCCCGTGGCGGTGGCTCTGCTGCGTGTGAAGCTCCCCGACGGAAGCTACTACATCCCGGGTTCCGGGACCAGCGGAACCACGACGCGTCTCTTCAGTATTCCTGGAAAATATACCGAGAACCAGTACATCGCTAACGCGGACTACCTGCTTTCCCCTAAACACACCTTGCAGATGAAGTACATGTATTCCGAGAATCCTTTCGAGTACGCGGGTGGCGGTGTATTCGGCCAGCTTCCGGGCCGCGTGCAGAGCGACAACCGCAGCAATACTTCCGCGGTTCTGCGCTGGACCTACATTATGACCCCCAGCGTGGTCAACCAGGCCCGTGGTTCGTTCCAGCGCATTATTCAGGACGGTACCGACAAGGTGCCCTATACTCCGCAGCAGATCGGACTGAAGCCTCTGGTTTCTTCCGCGTGTTGCGCCGGAACCACCGGTGGTACCTACACACAACCACCGGTTATCAATATAGGCGGCGCGTTTGCCATCGGCGGTGGGCTCAACCCTTCTTTCGCTCCTTCTAACCAAACCCAATGGGCAGACCAGCTTTCCTGGACCAAGGGCTCGCATACCCTGCGCGCCGGGTTCGAGTACGAAAATGTCCGCTATCCGCTGGTCTTCGGCGGACTGGGGCGCGGCTTCCTGATCATGCCCTCGTTTGCCGATTTCTTGATCGGTCGCGCCAGTTGTCCGCCCGGCAGCGCTACTTGCAACAAAGCCAATCCTGGGGTAGATCCCAATGGATTCCCGACCACTGGAACCGGAGCCAGCAGCTTCCTTACCTGTCTCTTTTGCGTGCGCAGCGGCATCAACGGAATTATTCACAACTATCACATGAAAAACATCAACACGTTTTTCCAGGACGATTGGAAGGTGAATAGCCGGGTGACTCTGAATATCGGCGTCCGCTGGGAGTACAACGGGACGCTTTCCGATAAGAACGGGAACTTGACCAACCTCTGGGCTAGCGATCTGCGATCCGTCCCCGTGGCGTCGATACCGAACGCGCCCAGCACCACGGACCCGAACGCCTTTATCGGCTATGTGGTTCCCAGCAACTACGATCCCGTGGCTCACGGGCCGCTGCCCCCAGGGGTGCGGAAGTTCGATGGCCTGTTTGCCAGTGAGAACAGCATTCCCTTAAGCAACTTTGCACCGCGCATCGGTTTCGCTTGGCAGCCCACCAGCGATGGCCGCCTGGTGGTTCGCGGAGGCGTGGGCTTGTTCTACGACCGTGTCGGGATCAACCGCTTGGTTCACGCGGTTCAGGAAGGCAAACCTTACGCCGATACCACGGGCTTGCAAGCCAATATTGCCAGTCTGCAGAGTCCTTTCCAGGATCGGCCATTAGCTTTCGCGCCGCGCTGGTTCAATTTCACGTCTTTAACCGGCTCCAGCTTTAACTCACCCTTCTATGACCGGGTTCATACACCCTTGATCCGCCAGTACAACCTGGGAATCCAGTGGGAGTTCGTTCGTTCCTATGTGCTGGAAACGGCTTTTGTGGGATCGAGCGGCATTAATGTCGCCGACTACAATCACAACATCAACGTTGCGTCGCTCGCCAGCCCCACAAAACCCATCAACGGCATAACCACCAATACGGTGGCCAACGCCGCGGCGCGCGTGCCCTACCTGGGATTCCAGGCCAATGGCTTGCAGCAGAATGCCTTCGATGGCGTTTACAACTACAACAGCCTGCAGGCGACCATTCGCAAGACTTTTTCGCACGGATTTGGCTTCCAGGCCGCCTACACCTGGAGCAAAAACCTGTCCAATGTGGCCTTCGATGCCTCGAACATCAACCAGTCGACCGACCTCTGGGCGCAGTACGGCCAGACACCCTACAGTCGGCCGCACCGCTTCGTGCTGAGTTATCAGTACGAATTGCCGTTCAAAGCCAATGGGATGCTGAACAAAGTGGTCGGCGGCTGGTCTGTGTCCGGGCTGACGACCATTCAAAGCGGCACGCCGCTTACCTTGTTCGATAACCGTGCGGGAAGCATTTACGGAACCCCCGGCAGCGGCACCATCGAGCAAACTATGGACACCGCGACTCTTTGCCCCGGATTCACCATCGATCAACTGGAAACCTCGGGCAATGTAAAGGACCGCTTAGGAAACGGCACGACCACCCGGTTCTTTAACCCGGCGGCGGTCTGCCCTCCTGTCGCCATCGGCAACGGAACCGGCTTCGGCAACCTGGGCGTCGGCATCGTGCGCGGCCCGCATCAATTGAACTTCGATTTCCAGATAGCGAAAACTACCAAGATTGGCGAGCGCCAGTCCCTCCAGTTCCGCGCCGAATTCTTTAATTTGTTCAACCATGCGCAGTTCGGCATACCCTCGTACACCGGGTCCAGCGCCTTCGTGAACAACGGGACGCTGTTCTCCAACGGGGCCCAATACGGAGTGATCAACCAGACTTCCGTCAATCCCCGCCTGGTTCAATTGGCACTGAGGTATCAGTTCTGATGGAGCAATCTTAAAGCCCAGCGCCGGTTCGCCGTCCGGATCGCATAACGGATCGGCGCTGGTGGCTAAGGGTCTCCCCCGGGAGCCCTTAGCTACGTACATCTCGCCTCGGAAACTTTCGACTCCAGTCGAAGGACATTGGACGTGTGCCCACTCAGTACCAGGTTCCCCTTGACTCCCACACTAGCTTTTGATAGCTTCTATCTGTTCCGAATGGCATATCTGCCATGAGGTGGGGTAAGTTTTACAGACCGATTGAGAGGGGGAGTAAACATGACCAAGAAACTGCAGGTCGCTGCAGCTTTGCTATTACTGCTGTGGGTTCCGTCTTTGCTGGCGCAATCGGCCGGCACGGGCGCGCTCACGGGAACAGTCACCGATCCAACCGGGGCGGTAGTCCCCAATGTAACGGTCACATTAACCAGTGCCGATACCAACCAGGCGCGCACTGCCAACACCGGCGCCGATGGCGCCTATAAGTTCGGCTTGCTGCCGCCGGGCACCTACCGCGTGCGATTTGCGGCCCCCGGCTTCAAAACCTCTGAAATTGGCGGCGTCACGATCAACGTCACCGAAACTCCCACGCTCGACCGCGCACTCGAAGTAGGCGCAGCAAAGCGAGCAGGTAACCGTCGAAGCATCGGTAGAAACCGTGCAAACGGCGACTTCTACGCTCGGCACCGTGGTCGGTTCGCGCGCGGCCACTGCTTTGCCGCTCAGCACGCGTAATTACACGCAGATTTTGGGATTGTCCGCCGGCGTGAGCGGCAGCGTCAACAACGCCACCTCGCTCGGCAAGGGCACGGTCGACGCCAGCGTCAATGGCGCGAACGTCAACCAGAACAACTATCAAATGGACGGCGTCAACGTCCTGAACTTCGCCGGCACCGGAGTAGGTGCGGATGGCGGTATCTATGCCGGCATCGGTATTCCGAACCCGGACGCCCTTCAGGAGTTCAAGATTCAGACCTCCACCTATGACGCCAGCTACGGCCGCAACCCCGGCGCCAACGTGAACATCGTCACAAAGTCGGGCACCAATTCGGTGCACGGTTCGCTGTTCGAGTTCTTCCGCAATACCGACTTGAACGCAGTGGACTTTTTCCGCAACCGCTACTGCGGCCAGAATGCGCTAAACCGGCAAATTTGCGCCAACCAGGGCGGCGTGCCACAAGTGTTGAACCAGAATCAATTCGGCGGTTCCGTCGGCATGCCCATCAAGAAGGACAAGATGTTCTTCTTCTTCAGCTATCAGGAAACCCGTCAAAAGAATGGCGTCGGTTTCCAGGGCTATGGCGCGAATCTTCAGTTACCCTTTATCCCCGGCGGCGATCGCTCCACCGGCGCTTTTAAGAGCGCGCTGGGAGCTGCCTATTGCGCAGCCAACCCGGTGGCCGCAGGCAGCATGAAAGTCGCCTGTGACGGCTCCAACATCAATCCGGTGGCCCTCAATATTCTGAACCTCAAGCTGCCAGGCGGCTCTTACTACGTTCCCAGTTCCACCACGGGTGGGACTTCGCCGAATCCGCTGGAGCAGCCGGCCCACTTCACCGAACATCAGGCCGTCGCCAACTACGACTACGTGATCAACAGCAAACATACGCTGGCTGCGCGCTTCTTCACCACGCAGGACCCGCAAACCCTCAGCTTCACGCGCGCTCAGGGCGACATGCTGCCCGGCACGCCTGCCAATGGTCTTTACGCCAATACCAACGCCTCCCTGAAGCTGACTTCGATCCTGACCTCGAATTTCCTGAACGAAGGCCGGCTGTCGTTCCAGCGCAACCTGGCTGCATTTTCCAACGGCGTCCCCTTCACCATGACGCAAATCGGTTCTACGCCCATCAATCCAGCGATCCCGGTGATGAGCCCGATCACCATCGCCGGACTCTTCAACATGGGCGGCGGAATCGGCGACGACGTGTTCGATCCCACCGATCAGTTCCAGATCGCCGATACCATTTCCTGGACGCACGGCAAGCACTCCATCCGCGCCGGCGCTGAATTCGAGCACGTCAACTGGGATATCGTCTTCAAAGGAATCGAACGCGGCAACCTCACCATCAACAGCTTCCAGGACTTCCTGATCGGCCGCGCCGGCTGCGACCCCAGTAATCCTTCTTGCAGTGTGGCAAACCCCGGCGCCACCAACGGTGGAAGCGCCAGCAACATCGGCCTCTGCCTGTTCTGCGTGCGCAGCGGACCGGATGGCATCATTCACGGTTACCGCTCCAACAACATCAACTGGTTTGCGCAGGACGACTGGAAGATCTCTTCCCGCCTTACCTTGAACCTGGGCATTCGCTGGGAATACGATGGCACGCTCAGCGACAAATACGGCAACCTGACCAACGTATGGGAGAGCCAAGTGCAGTTGGTCAACACCCCGGCTGGTGTTGCTGGCACGGGTCCCAACGGCGGATTCCCCACTTCCGGCGGTACTTTTGCCGGATATGTTGTGCCGAATAACTTCACGGCGCATTATCCTAACCCTCCGGCTGGCGTCCTGGTCAGCGACCGCAGCCTTCCGGTGCGCAGCGGTCCTCCCTACAACAACTTCGCGCCGCGCTTCGGTTTTGCCTGGCAGCCTCTGGGCGGCAGCAAGTTCGTGATCCGCGGCGGCGTCGGCTTGTTCTATGACCGCATCGGCGGCAATCAGTTCGTCCACTCCGTCGAGCAGGGCAATCCGTATGCCGATACGCTCGACTACGGCGGCAGCGGCGCGCTGCCCTTCAGCTTGCAAAACCTGTTCCCGCAGCGCCCGCTGGGATTCGTCCCGCGCTGGGTGGACTTCACGAAGGGTACGTCCTCTAACCTGAACCTTCCGTTTCATCACGCAGGATATCCACACTCCGCTGACGCGGCAGTACAATCTGAACATCCAGTATGAATTTCTCCCAACCTGGGTACTGGAAGTTGGTTTCGTCGGTTCGAGCGGTATCAACCAGACCGATTACAATCACAACGTGAACACGGCATATTTGGCGAGCCCTTCCAATCCTATCAACGGGCAAACCACCAACACCACCCAGAACGTGGCGCTCCGCGTACCCTATCTGGGCTTCCAGCCCGCCGGCCTTCAGGTAACGGCATTCGACGGCATCTACAATTACAACAGTCTGCAAGCCACCGTCCGCAAGAACTTCTCGCACGGACTCAACCTGCAAGCCGCTTACACCTAGAGCAAGAACATGACCAACCTCGAAGGGTTTTCTGGCAACTCCAACAACAACAGCGATATGGCGCAGCAATACGGAGAAGCCTACTTCAACCGCCCGCAACGCTTCGTGTTCAATTACAGTTGGAACCTTCCCCTTGGGCAATCACAAGGGTGTTCTTGGCGTAGTTGCCAATGGCTGGAATCTGTCGGGTGTGACCATCATTCAGGCCGGCACTCCGCTGACCTTCACGGATGCGCGCCTGGGCAGTATTTACGGAGTTTTCGGACCCAACTCCGTGAGCCCCACCGCTCTGGGTGGAACCAACTTCGGAGCCTTCAACTATGGCCGCGCTCAGCTCTGCCCCGGCGTCACTTATGGGCAGATCCTGGCTTCGGGCGGCATCGAATCCAGACTCGGCGGAGCTAGCGGCGGCAACTTCTTCACGCCCAACTCCTTCGCTAATAGTGCGACCGGAGCCTGCGCGTTTCCCGCCATCGGCAACGGGACCGGCTACGGTAATTCCGGCGTCGGTATCGTACTGGGCCCGCCGCAGGCCAACTTTGATTTCTCCATCGCGAAAAGCACTCGCGTCGGTGGGATCCATGAGAATGCCACGCTGCAGTTCCGCGGGGAATTCTTCAACGGCTTCAACCATCCGCAGTTCAACAACCCCGGCACGGCGGTTTCGACCGCCCCGACCTTCGGCGTGATCACCAGCACCAGCGTGAATCCGCGCCTCATCCAGTTTGCTCTAAAGTACGTGTTCTAAACTGGATACAACCAACCAAAAGAGCGGGGCTCCCAACCGGGACCCCGCTCTTTTTTTGCCGCCCTCTCCCGATATGCCAAATGGCATAGAGCATAAGTACCTGTCCATTACGGCATAAAGTATTGGCTTGACTTACAAATTAACTTCTGTTAATTTCAATCCCATGTAAGACGTGGCTCTCCTTGATTGAGCCGCGAATCAGTGGGAGGGATTATGGCCAAGAAGCCAGCTTTAGTAGTTTTCACAGCACTCCTGTGCATGCCGATTTTAACCGCGCAGACCGGTAGCACCAGTGCGTTAACCGGCACCGTTAACGACTCCACCGGCGCGGTAGTTCCCAACGTCGCCGTCACCGCCACCAACACCGGAACCAACCGCAGCCGCACCGTTAACACCGGCACCGACGGCGTCTATTCCATTCCCCTCCTCGACCCCGGCCCCTACCGCGTCACCTTCATGGCGCAGGGCTTCAAAACCGGCGAAGTGGCCTCGATCACGCTCACCGTCACCGAAACGGTGTCGCTCGATCACTCCCTGCAAGTGGGCTCGCAATCCGAGCAAGTGACCGTGGAAGCCAACGTGGAGACCATCCAGACCGCAACCTCCACCTTGGGCACCACGGTCACCGGAAGCCGCATCACCGCGCTGCCGCTGGCCACCAGAAACTTCACCCAGGTTTTGGGCATGTCCACCGGCGTCACCGGCGACGTCGCCAACGGCGCAGGCTTCGGACGCGGCTCGCAGAACATGAGCGTCAACGGAGCCGCCCCGGAAAAGAATAATTACCAAATGGACGGCGTCGAAATCAACAACGCCGCCGGCAATAACAACGCCGGCGACGCCGGCCTGTACACCGGGATCGCCACGCCCAATCCCGACGCCATTCAGGAGTTCAAGATTCAGACCTCCACGTACGATTCGAGTTTCGGCCGCAACCCCGGCGCCAACGTAAACGTGGTGACCAAATCCGGCACCAACACCTTGCATGGATCGCTCTTCGAGTTCTTCCGCAATGAAGCCCTCAACGCGAACGACTTTTTCTATAACCGCGACAATCCCAACAGTAGAACCCAGAAACAAATTCTCAAGCAGAACCAGTTCGGAGGGACGATCGGCGGCGCACTCAAACACGACAAGCTGTTTTACTTCGGCAGCTATCAGGGAACCCGGCAGCGGAATAGCGTAGCGGGGCAAGGTTATGCCTCGGTCACGTTGTTCCCGATCCCTGGCAATCGTGAGGCGTCTGATTTCACACAGCGCCTGGGCGCCGCCATGTGCGGGGGAGCGCAACCCACCCGCAGCGCACTCAAGATCGCCTGCGACGGCTCCAATATCAATCCGGTGGCGGTCAATCTGCTGCGAGTGAAGCTGCCCGATGGCAGCTATTACATTCCCAGCTCCGGCACTAGCGGAACCGCTACAAGACTGTTCAGCTATCCCGCCAAATTCAGCGAAGACCAGTATATCGCCAACGTGGATTACATAATCTCGCCGAAGAACAGCCTGCAAATGAAGTACATGTACACCACCGACCCGTATACCTTCACGGGACAACCCAATCCGTCCTTCAGCGAATTGCCGGGCCGCGTCGAGACCGACAATCGCAGCAACACCTCCGCGGTATTGCGCTGGACTGCGATTATCACCAGCAATTTCTTGAATGAAGCCCGCGGCTCATTCCAGCGCGTTCTGCAGGACGGTAACGAAACCGTGCCTTACACCGCCCAGCAAGTGGGCATCAAACCGCTGATTGACGTCACCTGCTGCAATGGAACCACGCTGGGCACTTACACTCACCCGCCGCGTATCGACGTCGGCGGCGCCTTCATCATCGGTGGCGACCGGCTGCCGCAGTTCGCGCCTTCGAATCAGACCCAATGGGCGGACCAGATTTCCTGGACCCATGGCAAGCACACGCTGCGCGCCGGCTTCGAATACGAAAACGTGCGCTATCCCCTGGTTTACGCCGGCCTCGGCGTGGGCTCGCTCATCGTGCCCTCTTTCGCGGACCTGCTGATCGGCCGCGCTGGTTGCCAGCCCGCAGCCTTCCAGGCGGGCACTTGCAGCGTCGCCAATCCCGGCAACACCACCGGCAGCACGCTCAGCAGTTTTTCTAACTGCCTGTTCTGCGTGCGCAGCCCGGTGCAAGGCATCATCCATAGCTTCCATTTGCACAACATCAGCACCTTCGCGCAGGACGATTGGAAAGTGACCAGCAAATTGACGGTCAACCTGGGCGTTCGCTGGGAGTATGACGGCGAACTTTCGGACAAGTATGGAAATCTGACCAATTTCTGGGCCAGCGATTTGCAGACCGTCCCGATCCCGCCGAGCGCGCCCTCGCAGACCGATCCCAAAGCCTTCGTCGGTTATGTGGTGCCTAGCAATTACGATCCGCGTCCCATCAGCCAAGGCGGAAAAGGGCCGCTGCCTCCGGGCATTCGCGTCTTCCCTGGAGAGAGCACCACGCAAAATGGAGTGCCGCTGAATAACTTCGCGCCCCGTCTGGGCTTCGCCTGGCAGATGAGCCAGCACTTGGTCATGCGCGGAGGCGTCGGCCTGTTCTACGACCGCGTCGGCATCAACCGCCTGGTGCACGCCGTGAACGAAGGCCGCCCGTACGCCGATACCACCGGCATTCAGAACGAAGTCGCCAGTTTGCAAAGCCCCTTCCAGGACCGGCCGTTGGCGTTCCTGCCGCGGTGGTTCAATTTCCAGAGCCTCACCGGTTCGGCGTTTAACTCGCCGTTCTATGACATCCTGCACACTCCGCTGGTGCGCCAATACAACCTGGGCTTCCAGTATGAGTTCGCACCCACCTACGTTTTGGAAGTTGGCTTCGTGGGATCGAGCGGCATCAACCAAATGGATTACAACCACAACATCAACCCGGCACATCTGGTGTGCACCGCGCTCGTGACCAGCAACTGCGTCACCGGAAATATCAATGGCATCACCACCAATACAGCGGCCAATGCAGCCGCGCGCGTGCCGTATCTGGGTTACCTGCCGAGCGGATTCCAGCAGAACGGATTCGACGGCGTTTACAACTACAACAGCATGCAGGTAACGGTTCGCAAGAACCTCTCGCATGGCTTGGGCTTCCAGGCCGGCTATACCTTTAGCAAAAACATGTCCAACGTAGCCTGGGATGCGGCCAACATCAATCTCTCGACAGATATGGCCCAGCAGTACGGCCAAACGCCCTACAGCCGTCCCCACCGCTTCGTCCTGAACTATCAGTACGAGCTGCCCTACAAGGGAAAAGGGATGCTCAAGGCAGTGGCGGGAGGCTGGACGGTTTCCGGACTCACCACCATCCAGAGCGGCAACGTTCTCACGCTCTTCGACAACCGCGGCGGCGGCGTGTATGGCACGCCGGGCAGCGGCACGGTGGAGAACGGTCTGAGCCGGGCGCAACTGTGCCCTGGTTTCACCTACGATCAGATCGAAACCTCCGGCAACGTAAAGGACCGGCTGGGGAACTCCGGCACCACTCGCTTCTTCAATCCGGCCGCGTTCTGCGCGCCTCCGGTGATGGGCAACGACGGGTCGACAGGTTTCGGCAACACCGGCGTCGGCATCGTGCGCGGGCCGCACCAGTTGAACTTTGACTTCCAGGCGGGCAAGATCATGAAGATCGGCGAAAGACAGACGGTTCAGTTCCGCGCCGAGTTCTTCAACATCTTCAACCACGCGCAGTTCGCGCTTCCGGGGTACACCACGCAGAACCCCTTCGCCAACAACGGGCCACTCTTCACCAGCGGAGCGAACTTGGGCGTAATCAGCCAGACGTCGGTCGCCCCCCGGCTGATTCAGCTTGCGTTGAAGTATTCGTTCTGAACCGGGTTCACTAAAAAAGAAGAGCGGGGTCCTGCGCCAAGGACCCCGCTCTTCTTCATTTACGGTCTGATTGCTACCGCTTCATGAAGACTTCCGACTCTTCCTTCAGGAAGGTCGCGTCGACGCGTTTGGAGGGCTCGGTGCCGCGCACGCCCACCGTAACCGCCGGATGCCACTCGGGAACCTGAATCGGCTCCAGCATGTTCAGGATCTCCGCCCGGCGGTTTTCAAACCAGGGAGGCAGCAGCAGATGCTTGCCCAATTCGCTGAAGGCTTCGTCCTTGGCGAACGCGCCCTCGGCAGTGGCGGCGCATTCGAGCAGCACGCCGCCGGGCGACCGCACGTAGATCGAGTGGAAATAGTTGCGATCCTTGATCTCGGATACGTCGGTGTAGCCCAGCTCTTCGTAGTAGCCTTTCTGCTCGGCCAGCGCGCTGTCGTCGGCCACGTTGAACGCCACGTGATGCACCGTGCCCGCGCCGAAGATCCAGCTCCCCGACGGCCGCTGTGGCTCATGCAGCAAGTCCACCTGCGCCCCCGGGCCGCCCGCGCCGATTTGATAGCGGTGGTAACAGCCATCCTGCCCGACCTTGCGGAAACCCAGGCCTTCGATCAGGAAGCGTTCCTCTTCATCCACTTCGCGAACCGAAAACGTCGAAGTGTTGAAGCCTACCGCCGAGGCCTCCGCCGGGACGTCACCCGCGTTCCAGCCTTTGCGAGTATCGCGGTTATCCTCCATCACCTCAAACTTCAACCCGGCCGGGTGCTTCATATTGATGAACTTCTGCCCGAAGCGTTCCTGGATGCCGGAGTGTTCGACCGCGTGCCGGTCCAGGTGCTCCACCCAGAACGGCAGCGTTCCCTTGGCGACGCTATAAGAGGTGGACGACACCTGCCCCGCTCCCGGACGCCCCGGGACCCGGTTATAGGGGAAGCTGGTCATCACCGTCCCCGGGTCGATCTTGGCGTTGGCGTAATACAGATGATAGTGGGCGAAGCGCCCGTCAAACAGAATGGTTTGCTTGATGAGCCGCTGCCCCAGAACTTGCGTGAAGAAATCGATGTCAGCCTGGGCGGCTCCCGAACAAACCGTGATGTGGTGGAACCCGGTACTTGGATAGTTAAAATCGCTCATGATGGCTACCTCGGCCTCCGCAGCGTGCAGTTATGCGGCCACTCACAAGGCCAGTCAAAATCAATTCGGAACCGGGCGAGTCTCAGCGAAGGATGGGGCAAATTACGAAGTCGTGCGCGAAATCCCCCACCATCGTTATACTGGTGACCTGTGAATAAGGTTGTAGCCAGTTCCGAGGCGGCAGTTGCGGACATCGCCGACGGCGCGAGCATCATGATCGGCGGCTTCGGATTGTGCGGCGTCCCCGAGAATCTGATCGCCGCGCTGGTCCGCAAGAAAGTGACCGGCTTGCATACCATCGCCAACAATGTCGGCATCGACGGCTACGGCATGGGACTGATGCTCGAAGCCGGCATGATCGCTTCCCATATCGGAAGCTACGTGGGTGAGAACCGGCGCCTGGAAGAAATGATGCTGGCAGGGACGCTGGACGTGAAGCTAGTCCCGCAAGGGACTTTGGCAGAGCAGATCCGCGCCGGTGGCGCTGGGATTCCTGCGTTCTATACGCCCACCGGCGTCGGCACCGTGGTGGCCGAGGGTAAGGAAGTGCGCGAGTTCGACGGCCGCGCGTATCTGCTGGAGCGCGCGCTGACGGCGGACTTCGCGCTGGTGAAAGCCTGGAAGGGCGACCGCATGGGCAATCTGATTTATCGCAAGACTGCGCGCAATTTTAATCCGATGATGGCCAGCGCCGCCAAGATCACAATCGCCGAGGTCGAACACCTGGTGGAACCCGGCGAGCTTGATCCGGAACAAGTCGTGACGCCCGGCATCTACGTGCAGCGCGTGGTGGTGGGAGAGCACTTCGACAGGCGCATCGAAAAGCGCACCGTCCGGCCGAGGTCAATGTGACGGATCACGAGAAGCGCGAACGCATCGCCCGCCGCGTGGCCCGCGAGCTGCGCGATGGTTTCTACGTCAACCTGGGCATCGGCATCCCGACGATGGTTTCGAACTACGTGCCGCCGGGCATCGATGTAGTACTGCAATCGGAGAACGGCATGCTGGGCGTGGGCCCGTATCCGATCGAAGGCGAAGAGGACCCCGACCTTATTAATGCGGGCAAGGAAACCGTTAGCGAACTGCCCGGCACTGCCTACATTTCGAGCGCCGAGTCTTTCGCGATGATCCGCGGCCGGCACATCGACCTGAGCGTGCTGGGCGCCATGGAAGTGGACGAAAAGGGCGACCTGGCGAACTGGATGATCCCCGGGAAGATGGTCAAGGGCATGGGCGGGGCGATGGATTTGGTGGCCAGCGCGCGCCGCGTGATTGTCGCCATGGAGCATACAACGAAGAAGGGCGCTTCAAAGATCCTGCCTAAGTGCACGCTGCCCATCACGGGACTGAAAGTGGTGGACATGATCGTCACGGAACTGGCCGTGATTCAAGTGACTCCCGAGGGGCTGGTGCTGGAGGAGATCGCGCCCGGCACCACCGTCGAGGAAGTGGTGAAAGCCACCGCCGCGAAGCTGATCGTGCGCGGGACTCCCCAGGAGATGCTGCAGTGAAGACACGCCTTGCGGTGACCGACGGTCGCGTCGCACGTATCGGCCTCGCGCTCGCCGAGTGGAGCGAGAAGTGGTTTCCCGATCCATTAGTCTTCGCTTTCCTGGGCGTGCTGGTGGTCTACGGGTTGGGCATCGTCGCGGGCGAGAGTCCGGTGAAGCTCGGTCTCGAAGCCGGCAAGAATTTTTGGACGCTGGTGCCATTCACCATGCAGATGGTGATGATCATCATCGGCGGCTACGTGGTGGCATCGACGCCTCTGGTCCGGCGCGGAATTCACTGGCTGGCGGGCGTTCCCAAGACGCCGCGCGGCGCGGTGACGCTAGTAGCGTTGGTCGCGACCACCAGTTCGCTGATCTCCTGGGGCCTCAGCCCGATCATCAGCGGTTTTCTGGTGCGTGAGATGACGGGGCGCGTCAAAGGAATGGATTATCGCGCCGCCGGTACAGCTGCTTATTTGGGCACTTGTTCGGTGTGGGCGCTGGGACTCTCGTCGTCGGCGGCCATGCTGATGGCCACGAAATCCGCGATGCCGCCGTCGCTGTTTGCGATCAGCGGACTGATTCCGCTCACGCAAACTTTATTCCTGTGGCAAAGCATGCTGACGGCCGCGGTAGTGATCGCGGTCTCGGTGGCGGTTGCGTATTTCTCGGCGCCGTCGGCTGAGAACGCGCGCACGGCAGAAAGCTATGGCCTGCGGTTCGAGCCGCCCGTCGAGACCAGCGCACGTCATACCAAGCCCGGCGAGTGGCTGGAGTACAGTCCCATCCTCAACATATTAGTAGGCGCGTTGCTGCTGGCCTATCTGGTGAATGTGTTCCGCACATCGCCGCAGGGAGCGCTGGCCGCGCTCGATCTCAACATCTATAACCTGATGTTTCTCACGGTGGGATTGCTGCTGCACTGGCGTCCGCGCAATTTCGTGCGCGCGGTGACGGAATCGATCCCGGCGACCGGCGGCGTGCTGATTCAATTTCCGTTCTACGCGATGATCTTCGGGATGATCGTGGGCACCGGGCTCTCGGCGAAACTGGCGCACCTGTTCACCTCGGCAAGCACGCACGATACCTTCGCGCTGCTCGCGGCGGGCTACTCGGCGGTATTGGGATTGTTCATTCCATCGGGCGGCAGCAAGTGGATTGTCGAAGCGCCCTACGTGCTCGAAGCCGCCATCTCGCATCAAGTGCATCTGGGCTGGGTCGTGCAGATTTATAACGTAGCCGAGGCGCTGCCGAATCTGATCAACCCGTTCTGGATGCTGCCGCTGCTGGGGATTTTGCGATTGAAGGCGCGGGATCTGGTGGGCTACTCGACGCTGTATTTAATGGTGCTGCTGCCGGTGGTGTTTTTTCTGTGCTGGTTCTTCGCGCGAACCATCGCGTTCGTCGCGCCGATAAAATAGATCAGAACTCACCGGTTTTTCACACGGCACTGCTGGAGCGAGACAATGAAGAACCCTGCAACGATGAGGCCGAATACGGTGGCCCTGGCATAGGAATTCCTCTTGGTCGACTGTTCGGGGCTGTCAACTGGCCGACTCGAATCCAGGCGCTTTGCTAACAAGAAAAATGCGCCCGTGAATACAATCCCGACAGTTAGAACTAGAACGACCTGATAAATCGAGGCGCCGTCGTGTAGCAGTGCGAGCCCGGCAATAAGCGACAATGGACCGACGAAACTCCAAAATAGTTTTGCGGAAGCGCTCACATTTTTCATTATGCGCCTTCCGCGCCTGCGTAGGTGTATACTGATCGGGCGAGGCACTCGCAGGCATGAATCGAACGTTACTGGCAGTTTTTGTTTTATTGACCGCCGCACTTCCGGCCCTTGCGCAGGACGCGCCCAAGGTGGACCGCGTCTCGCAGATGCAGCAGATCGCGCAATCGCTGGGCGTGCAGTGTTCCTATTGCCATTCCGCGGCGCGCGGGTCGGGCGAGCCGGAGCCGAAGAAGGAAATCGCGCGCGCCATGATGGCGATGACCGATGACATTAACGCGCGCATTCATGCGGCCACCGGCAAGGGCGCGGGCCAGGTCACGGACATTCAGTGCGCTTACTGCCATCGCGGCGTGCCGGTTCCCCGCCCTATCGGCGACATCGTTTGGCAAACGACGCGCGAGAAAGGCGTGGCGGCGGCTATCGAGCAGTATCGCGATCTGCGGCAGCATTTTTATGGGCGCTCCACTTATGATTTCGGCGAAGACACACTTATCGCGGTTGCAAACCAGATGGCCAATGCGCGCGCCGATGACGCGATTGCGCTGATGAAGCTGAACCTGGAGTTTTATCCGCAGTCCGTGCGCACTTATATGGCACTGGCGTTTGCGCAGACTCGCAAGCTGGATGATATGGGCGCGATTGCGACGCTCGAAAAGGCGCTAGAGCTCGAGCCGGATAATTCAGCCGCCAAGGGGCGTCTCGAACAACTGAAGAGCTATCACCGGCAGCGCTAAGTCCGCTCCCTCCGGTCGCGGTTCTGTGACGAGAGAGAGACACGGAACCGCGCGCGAAGCAAGCGGATGGGAATTGAGTGTACTGTCCCTACTTATACCTACTTATACCTATAAGCACGCGCCAGATTTTGCCTTTTTGGCTGTCGCCGATGAAGAGCGAACCGTCGGGCGCCTGCGCTACGCCATCGGGGCGCGCGACGGCGTCGTTGGGATTCAACAGCGGTGCTTTGCCGGGGAAACCGCTGGCGAAAACTTCAAAATTTCCTGACGGCTTGCCGCCCGCGAACGGCTGGAAGGTCACGTTGTAGCCCTCCTGCGGCATCGGCGCGCGGTTCCAGGAACCGTGGAATACGATGAACGCTCCGCCGCGATACTTGGCTGGAAATTGGCTTCCCGTGTAGAACCCGATGTCGACGGGCGCCCAGTGCGCGGGGAAAGCCGCCACCGGAGCGGTAAATTCGGTGCAGCGGCCGACGTTCTTGCCGTCGCCGCCGTACTCGGGATTCAAGAAGAACTTTTTGGCGCCGAAATCGTAGAAGCAATACGGCCAGCCGAAGTTGGAACCGGCGACGGCGCGGAACAGTGGCTCGGCGGGACGCTCGGCGTTTTCTTGCGCGGTGAATTTTCCGGGCCACATAATATCCAACTGATCGCGACTGTTCATCGCAATGTAAACCGCGCCGTCGTGCCAGGCGATGGCAGGCATTTGGCGCAAGCCGGTCGCAAAACGGGTGCCGTCGGCTTGCGTTTGGCCGAGCTTGTTCTCATCGAACTTCCAGATGCCGCCATTTTTTTCCAAGAATCGGGCAGGGATCCTGGCCGGGGGATTGCGCGGTGCGGTCCTTCACCTGGCAGGCGTTGGAAGGCGCGCCGACATTGACGTAGAGCGATCCTGCGCCGTCGAAGGTGAGTCCTTTGTCGCCATGTTGGCGGACGCCGGGCAGGTCTTTCACGACGATCTCCGGCTCGCCCGCGGGCTTCAACTGGCCGGGTGTCATCTTATAACGTTGGACGGTGTTGGGCGTGGCGATGTACAGATAGCCGTTGCGCAGCCCAATGCCGGTGACGCTGGTGCTGCCGAACTTCTCCTTCATCTCAAAGCGGCCATCGCCGTTGGTGTCGCGGAGGGCCATCACGCCGCCGTCCATCAGCGCTACGTAGAGATCGCCGTTTGCGGCCGCCACCATGTGGCGCGCGGTGCCCAGGCCGTCGGCGGCGACAAACGCGCAGAAGCCGGCGGGCAGCTTGATGCCGCCGTTGTCAGGATCGCAGGCCGGCGCGGCGGCAAATAGGGGGGCAACGAGCAGAAGTCCGATCGGAGTTGTTCGCAAAGTCATGGCAGCTTCTCCGTACATCACTGTATGGAATCGGCGGGAGAGGTGTCAAGCGCTTACCAGGAACTGAGCATGGCAACCGTGGCGGGGCTGAAAATATCGCTTCCCACGACAACAAAGTAGTTTTTCAGGTGTTCGGTATCGATCTGCGCCTTGTGGCTCCACTCACAGTTTGCACAATACGGAGCCGTTGTGAGAGTCGAGGCCTGTTTCACTCGATACTGTTCAGGATTTGCAAAAGACAGGCGGGCAAGACGATATTTTTCGGAATTGAAAAGGTCCGCGCCGGATTGAGCGTTTCCGAAAACCAAATCCACGTGCGGTTGCGGAGCGCCGCAGCACGGCAGGATTCGGCCGGTGCCATCCATCACGATATTCTTATAGAGATAGTGGCACGTATGCGCGTCAGGGTTCCCTGCATCACTCGGGCCGGCGAGCCGTTCCCGCCAACTGGCGGCGAACTCCTGCTCGATCGGCTCCGCCTGGAGTTCCGCAGGAAAGGGGTTCCAGTTTTCGAGCATTCCCTGGGAACCGCCGGGGCGGAATACAACGGTTCGAGGCGGCTGCTTTGACACGCGAATACTGGGGTCGTCCGGACTGACATCGAAAGGGGAAGCGACAACGAACTGATCGACGCCCAGGTTCCGCGCCATTTTGAGAGCGGCGTCGATTTCGTGCTCGTTATGCTCAAACGCGAGGAATTGCCACGACACCAGCGGGGAGCGCTTCCCCAATCTTTTCTTGGTCTGGATCAGACTGCGGACGTTGTTAAAAACCGTTTCGATGTCGCCCTTGCGCCGGAATTTTTCATAGACGCTTTGGGTAGCGCCATCGATGGCAACCGTCATATAGTCGAGTCCGGAATTTACATACGCCTCCGCATCGAAGTGCTTGACGCCCATGTTTGTGGAGAGCATGGTGCGCGCCAGGTAGGTTTTGGCAAGGCGAATCAACTTGGGAGTATTGCGGTTCAGCAACGGCTCGCCGTAATTACAAAACTCGGTTTCGATGGCATAGGGCCCATAGCGGCGCATGAAATCGCCAAACAGGGATTCGGACAGCACGCCGGGTCCCCAATCAAACAACTTCAGTTCTTTCGAGCGATTCGAGTGCACGCATCCCGGGCAGGCAAGCTGGCAGGCATTCATGGGGTCCACGATGATGCCGTAAGGCGAAGAAAGGAGGCTGCTACTACGAGTCAGGAATTGATATTTCGAAAGAAACAGATTCAAGATTTTAGTGGTGAGGGATTTTGCAACTAAGGGAGCGGTTTTATTTTGTAGAGATTTGTACAGATTCTCCTTGGCCTGGTCGAGCGCAACCAGAACGTCTTCCATGGCGGTAACAGGAGTTACTTTTTCATCGATGACCGCCAGGATGGCGTGAAGTTCTGGATCGGGATGCGAAAGAAAGTGCCTTTTGAAACGATTTTCGACTTTGCTTTTCACATAGGCGGCGCGGTTTTGATAACTGGCTGCTGGATCGAAGGCAATTTGCCCAGCTATCGCTGGAGCGTTTGCGGTCCCGACGATTCCGCGAAGCAAATTCTGAAGCCTCATTGATATCCGGATTATACGCCCCTTTTCGGCGGGCTCTGAATGGTATGTTTTGGATATGCGGCGGACGTGGAACGTGGTGGCGCTGGGAGGCATGGCGCTGGGTTTGATGTGGGCGCAAACGCCGGCGTCGGTTTGGGACGGCATTTTTTCCAGCGAACAAGCCGGGCGTGGCGCGGGGCTGTATCGTCAGGAATGCGCCTCCTGTCACGGGGAGAAGCTGGAGGGCCGGGGGCAGGCGCCTCCGCTGGTGGGCGGCGATTTTACGATGGATTGGAACGGGATGACGGTGGGTGATTTGTTCGAGAAAATGCAGACGTCCATGCCTGCCGATCAGCCGGGTCATTTGAGCAGGGAGCAAAATGCTACGCTGCTGGCGTTTATTCTGAATGCCAATCAGTTTCCGGCGGGCGCGGCCGAGCTTTCGACGGACGGCGAGCGGCTGCGGCAGATTCGCTTCGAAGCGGCTAAGACGAAGTGACTGCCGGCAGGCGCGCGGTGAAGTGGAAGGTGCTCCCGGAGCGGCCATCGCTCACCACCCAGATTTCTCCACCCATCATTTCCACCAACTGCGCGGAGATGGCCAGGCCCAATCCGGTGCCGCCGAATTCACGGCGGGAAGAAGCGTCGACTTGCGTGAACGGCTCGAAAATGCGGCGTTGCTGATCGGCGGCGATGCCGATGCCGGTATCGCTCACCTGGAAATGCAGCTTCTCGAAATTCTCCGGTGAGATTCCTACTTCCAGGTTCACTTCGCCGCTGGCGGTAAACTTAATGGCATTCCCCACCAGTATTTCGAGAACGCGCTTTAACAAGCTGGCGTCGCCCAGCAGCACCTCCGGGATCGCGGGGTGGAGGTTGTAATTGAGTCGCAGATTCTTCTCGCGCGCGGGGTGAACGAAGGCGCCGATGGCGCTCGCTAGCAGGTCGCGGAGCCAGAATTCCTTGGGGCGCAGGACCATTTTCCCGGCCTGAATCTTAGAGATATCCAGGATGTCGCTGATGATCTGCATGAGCGAGGACGCGGAACTCTTGACCAAGCCGAGGTATTCGCGCTGCTCGGGATTTAGATCCGATTCGAGAACCACTTCCGTCAAACCGATGATACCGTTCATGGGCGTGCGGATTTCGTGGCTCATGTTGGCCAGGAATTCGCTCTTGGCGCGGCTGGCGACCTCGGCGACCTGCTTGGCCAGGACCAATTTCGATTCCGCTTCTTTGCGGGCGGTGATATCGACGCCGGAGCCGATGACGTTGGTAATGACGCCGTACTGGTCGCGCAACGGTCCGAAGGTGGCATCGACGGTAATCTCCTGGCCGCCTTCGATCCGCGCGCTGGATTCCTCGTGTACCACTTCGCCACTGGCGGCGCGCGCGATGATTCCGCGCAGGCGCTCCCGCTCCTCGGCGCTATGCATCATCCAGGGAGTTTCCCAGATGGGCTTGCCGAGCACGTCCTCCGCTTTGAGTCCGGCCGCCGCCAGCGGAGCGCGATTGATGTCGAGCAGAACGCCGTCGAGCGTGTAGAGTCCTACGAAGCCATACAGCGAATCGAGGGTGTCGCGCAGGCGCTTTTCGCTGGCGGCCAGCTTGGCTTCGGCCTCACGGCGCTGGGTGATGTCGCGGATGGCGCCCACCACGCGAACGGTTTTTCCTGCGGCGTCGCGCAGCAAGCGGCCGTTGGAGGCCACCCAGCGGTAACTTCCGTCCTTGCAGCGGACGCGGACTTCATGCTCGAACGATTGCACGGTCTGGTCGGCTTCGCTGCGGGCGGCGTTTGCGACCAACAGAGTGCGGTCTTCGGGGTGCACGTGTTCAAAGAACGACGACTGGCCGGTGGGCAATTCATCCTCGCGATATCCCAGGATTTCGTTGAAGCGCGGGGAATGATAGCAGGCGCCGGTTTCCAGGTTGGAATCGAAAATACCGTCGCGCGTGGCTTGCGTGACTAACGCGTAGCGCTCTTCGCTTTCGCGGAGCGAGGCCGCCGACGCTTCGGCTGCCTGCTTGGCGGCGAGAAGACGCGCTTCGGCTTCGTTGCGCTCGGTCATGTCGGCATAGATGGCGGCGAAGCCCAGCAATTTTCCGCGGGCGTCCCTGACTGGTGAAAGAATCACGGAGACGGGAACGAGAGTTCCGTCTTTCCTCAGGCGCGAGGTTTCGTAGCGCTCGATGGGCTCGCCGCGTTGGATCTTGGCGATTCTTTCGGCGTACTCGTTCTGGCGGTGCGGAGGCAACAGGATGCTATTGCCTTTGCCGATGGCCTCTTCGGCCGTGTAACCCCAAAAGCGCTCCGAGCTGGCATTCCAACTGAGGATAGTGCCTTCGAGATTGGATCCGACAATGCTGTCGTCTGACGATTGCACGATAGCGGCGAGGAAGGCAGAGGCGTCCTCCGCCTGCTTGCGCCCGGTGACGTCACGGATGGCGCCGATGAAGCGAGTGGGCTGCCCCAGGGGGTCGCGAACCACTTGGCCGCGCGAAACCACCCAGCAGTACGTGCCGTCCTTGCGGCGCAGGCGCACTTCATGGTCGAACTTTTCCATGGTGCGGTCGGCATTGAGGCGGACCACTAATTGGCTGAGCCAGTTTAAGTCATCCGGATGGACGCGGCCGAAGAAGGCGGAGAAATGGTTGGGTAATTCGTCATCGCGAAAGCCCAGGATTTCCTTGAAGCGCGGCGAAAGGTGGGAATCGCCGGTGGCCAGGTTCCAGTCGAAGATGCCGTCGAGCGTGGCTTCGGTCGCCAGGGCGTAGCGCTCTTCGCTTTCGAGCAAGGCGCTGGCGGCCTTTACGCGCTCGGTTATATTGCGGGCGTTCCACAGCAAATGCGTGCAGTTGCCGTTTTGATCGACCACCGGAGAGACTTCTACCTCGGCGGCGTCGCGCAGCGGGGTTTGCGGGGTTTCAAAACGCACGGTGGTGCGCTCTTGAATGGCGCGCAGATATAAGGCGCGCCGGTGTTCGATTTGCAGGGGCGTGAGGCCGGTGATAGCGAGGAGCTCCTCGAAGGAGCGGCCGACGAAATCCGTGATATCCAGGCCCGTGTTGCCGCGGAAATTCTCGATGACGGCGCGGTTGACGGTTTCGGTGATGAAGCCGTTTTCGGGCGCTACCCGGAAGAGGACCTGCAGATCGGAGGTGCCGTTGAAGATCAGTTTCAGGCGGGCTTCGCTCTCGCGTAGGGCGGCTTCTGCCAGTTTTCGTTCGGTAATATCAAAGCAATGGCCGACGATCTCGAGCGCGTGGCCGGCGCTGTCGCGCAACACACGGAGCTCGTCGCGCACCCAGCGGTATTCGCCGCTTTTGTTGCGAAAACGGTATTCGTGGCTATGCTCGCCGGAATGTGTCAAATGCCCTAGGCCGGCAAAAACCCGGGCCACGTCGTCGGGATGCAGGCGGTCCACCCAGAATTTGCTGTCGGCCAGGAATTCTTCGCGCTCGTAGCCCCACAGGGCTTTGACGCCTTCGCTAACAAAGGTGGCGCGGAAGTCGCCGCCGGCTTCACAGGTGTAGAGCACCAAGGGGCTGGTGTTCACCAGGAATTCCAGGCGCCGCAAATGGCTGGGAGAATGCGCACTAAGATTTTGGGCGAGCAGCGTCAGAGAGGTATCCATTGCGGCAGGTCTCTCATCGGCATTTTTCTGTAATGCCTGTAGGGTGAGTTGGTCGTGCAAGTAGCTCGAATAAATACACTTCGGCTTAGCGAACGGTGATTCTTCAAATTCGTCTCGCGGCGGGCTGCCTTCGAAAGCAGCCCACCGGAGTGGGAAGGAAATGGGCGGCTTACCTGTCTCTAAAAAGGTACTGAATCAACCGGTAATCAGCTCTCTCCTATTTCCTCCTGCGGTAACCTTGCGCCGCTCTCACGACGCTTGTATATACCTCGAGAATCGATTCTCTTTCCTGTCCCGCCCTCTTTACAATGTCTCCAGGACGGCTAGCCCGTCTTGCGACGGACGCGGATTCCACTAAACTACAACGATCAGCCTGCGCAGGCTTGTACTGCACTTTCATTGTGCACGCGGTGGCAGGGAGCGGCGCCGGAAGGAAAGCGTGAAGTCGTTGCCATTACTAGTGGTACAGACTAGGGGGAACACGTGAAGGGCACTATGCTACACTAAACCACTTCGGTCAACATTGTGCTTTCGCGTCGCTTTTTTTTGAGAAGCTCGGCGGCCGTGCTCGGCGCTCCGATGATCAATCGGGGGCGCTTTGCACTCTTTGCCCAAGAGGGTGCGGAATATTCGGTGCGCGCGGTGGATTTGGTCCGGCGCTCGACGGTGATCGATATGTTGGGACTGCTGACGCTCGACTACCGCAAGATGTCGGCCTGGCAGACGCAGCCTCAGCGTTTTCTGGAAGCCGATTTTCAGCGGCTAAAGGACTCCGGAATCACGGTGTTCCATCCGGCGGTGGGATATCTGGCGGGCGACATCCACGCGGAATCGTTGCGCGACATTAGCGGATGGAACGCTTTCATCGCGGCGCACCGGCAAGAGTTTTTGCGCATCGATGCGGCCGCCGATTTCGGGCGCGCTAAGGCGCTGGGCAAGATCGGCATTCTGATCGGGCAACAGAATTCGGAGCATTTTCGCAACGCCGACGATGTGAATCGCTTTTACGATTTGGGGCAGCGGGTCTCGCAGCTCACTTATACCGGCAATCGCATCGGCGGCGGATCTTCGGACGCGCGCGATGGCGGACTGACGCGCTACGGCGCGGAAATTGTCGCGCGCATGAATCAAGTGGGCATGGCGATCGACGTTTCGCACTGCGGCGACCGCACTACGCTGGAGGCGATTGAGGCGTCGCAGAAGCCGGTGCTGGTGACGCATTCCAATTGCCGCGCCCTGGTGGCGGCGGCGCGCTGCAAAACCGACGAGGCGATCCGGCGCCTGGCCGCCAAGGGCGGGGTGATGGGGATCACCATGGTGCGTGGGTTTGTGCGCGCGGGCGGGCCGGCCACTATTGAAGATGTGCTCGACCATATCGACCGGGTGGTGAAGCTGGCGGGCGTGGAGCACGCGGGGCTGGGGAGCGATGTCGATCTGGATGGGCGGGATCTGCACGCCGCGCGGAGGTACGATCTGGACGGAATCAATTACGCGAAGAAGATTTTCGACCTGACGGAAGGTCTAGTCCGGCGGAAATATTCGAGCAGCGATGTCGAACTGATCCTGGGCGGGAACTTCGAGCGGGCGCTGGCGGAGACGTGGCTTACCGCATAGTACACTTACAGGCATGAGCGCAAGAACGCTCTGGCTCATCTTCGCCGTGTTGGCCATTCTCGGGATCGCGTTCCTCCGCTATCTTGCCGGCACGAACCCGCAAGGTATCGATCCGCACGCGGCGGAGGAAATCGAAAAGGCTAAACAGCGCTAGCTTTAGCGCGGGTGGCGGAGGCCGGGTGGACCGGATAGTGCTCAGTCAACCACTTCTCGATCTTTTCTTTTTGCGTCGCCAACACGACGCGCTGCCAGCTCACTTTACCCGTACGCTCACTATATTCGGCCATGACATACGAACCTTCGTTGAGGACCTGGATCAGGCCGTCGGTCTTGGCGCGCTTGAAGTGATACGAGGAGGGAGCCGCATGGTGTTTTTGCATACAACCCTATCATAGCAGGTACGTGAAAAGGTGGCATTTCCCCCTGCTTTCGGGGGGTGGGTGTCGTATACTGGGAGGGGTTTGGCGCTATCGTCTAACGGTTAGGACGGAGCCCTCTCAAGGCTTAAATACGGGTTCGATTCCCGTTAGCGCTACCAAAGAATCAATAACTTACTGGCATTTTGCTCACACTTGCTCACACAATTCTGGATTTCTCGGACGAAGCGGGCTTCGGCGTCGTCACGTGATGGAGGAAGTTCAGAAGGAGCTTCTTGGCAAAGAGGCGGGCTTTAACGAGTTCCTCCTCGGTCGCTTCACGCAGTTCTCCTGAAAACTTGCCTCGATGGCGACCCTGCCTGACGGGTTCGTCGTTTGCAAGCTGGCCGAAGGCGCTCCACTCGTTCTTGGTGACACTCAGGGCCTGCCGCGTTGGCCCCTCGCCTCCGAAGCGCTTGGACAATGCGTCTCGGATTTCATAAAGATATACGAGTTCGTCGACCGGATCGTTACACGCCGCCCGGTAGCTCGCTAATAGTGATGCGACGAGCGGCTCTTCGGGTTGAACATTCTTCTCGTAATATCCCTGGATCAGGCCCTCAAGCTGGGAGTCGAGCTGCAGGAGAACGTTCTTGTTGTTTTCGTGTGCAAGTTTCTCCTTGGCGCGCTCCGCCGCCGAGTCAAACACGACGTTCCCCGTGCTGTCGGAGATCATGATATCGGCCGTGACGGTCACCTTGGAACTGACGCATACGCTCAGATTCAGAATGCGGGTGCCGTCATGCCGGTACTCCGTCAGGCTGCCGGAATCGAGCTCATAGGTTTTTGCGGTCTTAAATTGCTGGACCTTGAATCGTGCTTCCAGCCACCCCTGCAGCTGACGTTTCAGGTCTGGCGAGGACTCATAGACTTCCGCGGCGATACGGGCGGAAACAGCCCCCTGATCGATGGTCAGGTCGCAATCGAGCACTCGTTCGCTGATCGTCGTCGGGAAAAAACCCGTTGGCGTGTAATGCCAGTCGATTTCATACCGCAGCATCTTCGTTGTCGGGACCGTTGATTCCGGAGCGGTCATCTCGTGCGGGTTCTGTTCGTCGCTCATTTCCGAAATGTAACAGTCCCCGAGAAATCAAACCAGTCGGCTGTGATCAGCCGACCCGACTTCCGCGCAAGGGATCGCTACTCGAATGAATGGGGCGAGACTCTTTAGAGGCTCGGGGCGAAGCCTAGAGCCCGGTCCGGACGGAGCCGGATGCACGCATACGCCGTAGGCCATGTCACGTCAGTCCCGCTCTAAAACTCTCCAGAACTATGTAAAGCCCCGCGCGGTCTACGCTGCATCCCACGTGGTTAAAGTGAAAACTCCTTAGGATCTAGCGGTGATAAGGACTCCCAGAAGCCAGTTTGTTCGCGCAACCGCATTTGCCAAGAGCCCTCTTCAAAGGTGAACCGCTCATGGATAATCTTGAATTCCATTGGACCGGAACCGCTTTTTTCGAAATCCGGCCGACACTTCTTGGACAAGATTTCAGACGCGGAGTTTGTCGGTACGATCGCCCATGCCGTTTTCAGCGAGGTCATTAGGCCGTGGGGCAGGATGTAACGAATGCCCTGACTGGAGACTTCCCAAAAGTACGAAATCGGCCCGTTGTAAGAACCCATTCCCATGGAATAGTCCCTGGTCAAAATGAATGTTGGCTTGCTGCGATCCGGGTATAGGAAGATCTGCTGCTTCAGGATGCCGATGATCTGCTCTTCTGTGAACCGCCCCTTCTTCATCTCAGAATCTCCTTTCGTCGCTTCTTCCTACCGCGCCGATCTGAAGATCCTCAATTTTATCTGGTCTAAATTACCGAGGGCAGGTCACCGTTATTCGAGCATAGATCCCATCCGGTGCAAGGTCGGCCCCGGTAGGCCGCCGCCGGTCGCCGCTGCGGCGCGACGGCTCCGATGATATTACCGGGCATATCTTGTGACGAGAAAATTCGTAATCTCGGCGCTCGGTATGACATCATGATATCCGGGATGAGTGTCGAGGCGGGCGATTACATCAAGGTCGAGTTTCGGAACCAGTCGACGAACGAAAGCGAATGGATGTGGGTGAAAGTCGACAGCACTGATGATCACGCCCGAATCGCGTTCGGTACATTGGATAACGAGCCGATTGCTAATCCCGACCTGCGATTGGGCATGAAGCTGGCTGTGAGCTACGACAATATCCGCGAGCACATGAAGGCGGGATCTTTCAATCAGTGAACCCAGCGGGCTTACGGTCGACGCAAAAACTGATCGTCGAAGCGCACGCGGAATTCCTCAAGCGCTTCCTCGAACCGGTCGAATCCCTCCTGCCTCATCAGGGCCGCAAAACCGATGCTGCGCTCTGTGCCAATAATTGCCGACCAATAGTATTGGATCATGCCTTCAGCGTCGCGCTGCTCCATACGCATGATCGTGTAGCGAACACCCTGCTTCAGCTTTTCGGAAGCGGCCGGTGATTGCAGGATCGCATCGAAGATCCGCTGATGCAGGAAATCCATGATCTCCTGTTCCTTGCGTCCGAGCGGGGCGGGCATCATTTGGAATTTTACCCCTTGGTGGTTCTCTTCTGATCAAGCGCGAGCGCTGCCTTCAGATCTTCGTGCTCGAACGCAGATGCCATGCGGTCTATTTCCCCGGCAGTGAGCCCAAGCTTCGCGGATTCCTTTCGCCACGTGGCAACCGCCTGCCCGACTTCCCCTGCGATCCTGCGGGCCTCCTCATCATCCAATTCGAAATAACCGGCGACTTGGAGTGCTAATTTCAGCGAGGCTGTTCCCTCGTCGAGATCGATGGCCGTGGTCAGAATGCGCGGCTTGATATCGGTGGGCACCGGGTTGAGGTCGTAGGCTGGCGACAAACGCCATCCAGAAGGACCGGCCCATAGAAAGCCGTGATTGCGGAGATGATCGTCGGTGTTTGAAATCAGGATGCTGAACACAATCCGTCGCCACAGTGCGTGCATGTCCTCTTTCGGCGCCGCGCCGTATTGACGGAGGATGTCCACGAATTCCAGATAGCTGCGCGTCTCGCGGTCTCTGGCGTCGAGCATGCTCATCGCGGACAGGAACGGCAGCCTTCTTCCCTGCTCACGATCAAAACGGCGCAGCAGAAGGACAGGTTTGTCAGCGACGGTTTCAAGCCGCCAAGGTGGCACCGGAATACCGGACTTCGCCGCGAGCGTCAGGGCCACCGCTTCCCAGACGACCGTGTTCACTTCATCGCCCTTGTTCGGAAACTTGGCAATCGCGAGATGGCCATCGCGATCCCGGACGGAAGCTTTCGGACGGGCTCCGCCGAGCGATGAACCAGGCGCTAGAAGGAGCCGCAAGTCCTCATCACTATCCGTCTCGCTAAGAACGTGCTCAGCCGCCGAGAGCAGTCGCGGCAGCTCGATTAGCGGAGGGATATTCGTGGCTCCGTGCTCGGCAAGAAACGGACCCCCTTCCCTCTCGGCAAAGCGCAGCGCGCCTTGGCGTGCTTCGTCGTCCACTAGAAGAAGGTAGTCAATTTCCCTGACGGTGCGCGGTGTCTGTCCCTCGCGTTCGGCGCGCCGGCGCTCGGCGCGCCGCATCAATACCCGCCCCCATCGATCAGGAGCGGAGTCGCCGATAGCGCCGAAAAGAGGTTTGTCGGATGGCGCGTGAAATGGGCCCGGACCCAGTTTCAGGGCCGGTTCGAGGGAGAAACGCTCAGGATGAGCGAGCCAGCTATCGTCGTACTCAAAGGTCGCGCTCTCCCGTTCCTTGCGCATGCGCGCCCACAAGCGCCCGACAAGATGGGGCGTTCCCTGCAGATCGACGTATACGAAAATTTCCTGTTCCATCATGCGTCTCCGGTGTCCTGGGGACCTTCCTGTCGTTTCGCGCGGGAGAGCCGAACGCGCTTGGGCAGATGTTCTTCTTCAAGCTCGCGGCCGATAGCATCGTGCCGCGCATCCGCCACGTCGGCAAGGCGCTCGACCATCCCGAGTGCGAAGAGAACGGTGGCGTAGATGCCCAATGAGACGCCAGGATCGCCTTTTTCGATTTTGACCAACGTGGTACGGCTCACCGAAGCCCGCTCGGCGAGGATCGCCGCCGGTATGCGCCGTCGAAGCCGGGCATCGCGGATGTCCCGCCCCAGCTTGCGGAGGGCGCGGGCAACAGGCACCGGGACTTTTGTTGATGGAAGGTTTCCCATTGCGTTCACCATACTGGTCACTATCTGACTTAGTGTACATGATCATGATCGTAACGGTCAATAGCAAGAGCTACTGTAGAGTTCATGATCGTGAACGTTATAGCATATAAAGACCATCATAGTGAACGTTACGAGCCAAAACCAGTGCGTTTTTGGAGCTTGTTGCGATCTCAAGAATCCTTAGTCCCCAGAACGGTTCCTCGATGGATTTCTAAAATCTTCCATGGAGCTATTGCAGTCTACATATTAAAAATGTAGACTAAGGAATAATCTAAAAAGTGCCAGTCGATGCGACCGTGATGAACCCCGAGCATAACAGCGACAAGGCCAGGCGTTTCGAACGTCTGGCCGAGCGTCGCGTCACGGAGGTCTTGCGCAAAATGCGCCTGATCGGAAACCTCGCCAACAAGCGCAACTATACCTACACGGAGGAGCACGCCAAGCAGATACTCGACGCCCTTGAAACCGAACTGCGGCAGGTCAAGGCGCGTTTTCGCCAAGAGACAGGCGGACAGTCTCAAGGATTTTCCTTCAGAAAGTAGAAGGGGTGGCCGATTTTATCCGTGCGAAGAAAATCAAAGCACCCAGCATTTCAGGTGGGCAGCCTGTTCGCTGGAATGGGGGGATTCTGCCTAGCCTTTGCAAAGGAGGGTTTCAATGTCACATGGGCCAACGAAAAGGACCGTTTCGCCGTCGAAACCTACCGGCACAATTTCCCCGACACTACCGTTTATCACAAGCCCATCGAGGATCTCTCGGTCGTCGGCGACGATCTGCCTCCGGTGGATGTTCTGACTGCGGGGTTCCCGTGTCAGCCGTTTTCAGTGGCGGGGGCCAAGCTCGGCTTTAACGACGAGCGTGGCAGGAGTTTTTTTGAAATTATGAGGCTCATCAGAGAATTCGGCAATGATCGCCCGAAGATACTTCTGTTTGAAAACGTGCCTCACCTGATCAGCCACGACCGCGGCCACACCTTCAACCGCATTGCCCATGAAATCCAGGCTGCCGGCTACTGGTTCATGCCCCGCGAGAACACAACCGTGCTGAACACGAAGATTCACACCACGATTCCGCAGAACCGGGAGCGCCTCTATATGGTGGCGCTTTCATGGGATCATTTCAGGACAAACATGTTTAATTTCCCAAAACCTGAAGCGGAAACGCAGGACTACCGCACATTTTTGGATCTCGAACAAAAACCGGAAGACTTATTTCTACTTTAACGATGACTCCCGCTGGAAGAAGTTATTCGAGCAGTCTATCGAGGCCGGGGATGCGGATTCGATCTACATGCTCCGCCGCAACTACGTCCGGGAAAACAAGAGCAATTCCGTGTTTGCCCTCATGGCCAACATGGGCGATGGCGGCCACAATGTCCCCGTCATTCGGGATTCGTGGGGTATCCGCAAACTTACGCCGCTGGAATGCCTTAGGCTGCAAGGTTTTGAAGACGATGACTTCTCCTTTCCTGAACTTCTGTCGAAAGTTCAGCAATATAAACAAATCGGGAATGCAGTAACCGTCCCGCTGGTCAAAAAGCTGGCGGCAGAATGCCGCCGGCTGCTGGATGAGAGGTGCGCTTGATAGGACTACGAAAACCGGGATGGATGTTTCCCGACAACAATAACGGCCAGGAGAGCGGACTGAACGACCCCGGCATCGAGACGTTCAAAGACCATCCGTTAATGAGTCTGGCGCGCGAGGGCCTGCAGAATTCCTCGGATGCCCGTGATGACTCCGGCAAGCCGGTGGAGGTTCACTTCACGAAGCTGGAGATCCCGAGTTCTGAGTTTCCCGGCTGCGATGAATTCAAGAAGACCCTCCAAGCATGCATTGCATTCGCAAAATCGTCAAAACAGACGGTGCAATTCTTTGAATCGGCGCTGAAAGTTCTCTCGGCCGACAAGCTCAACATTCTTCGCATCTCGGATTTCAACACCACGGGTGTCGTCGTCGGGCACAAAGACGATCGCAGCTCCGACTGGTTCAAGCTGACCAAGGCGGTCGGCATTTCCGACAAGAACGCCGGGAAGCTGGGCTCCTTCGGTATCGGCAAGCACGCGCCTTTCGCCTGCTCCGACCTCCACACGGTCTTCTATGGCACGAAGGACATTAACAGCGCGACGGCCTTCCAGGGCGTCGCCAAGCTGGTCAGCCACCGGCGCGACAAGAAAGTCATTACGCAAGGCACGGGATATTACGGCAACAAAAACGGCAATCAACCGCTGCTAGATTTCGCCCGCGTCTCACCCATATTCGAGCGCAAGAAGGTGGGGGCCGATGTTTACGTCATGGGCTTCCATCCTTATGAGGATTGGGAAGCAAAAATCATCAAAACGGTGATCGAGAGCTTCTTCGTGGCCATCCATCACGGGACGCTGATCGTCAAGGTCGGCAAAACCACGCTGAACAAAACCAGCCTGCCCGATCAGATCAAGAAGCACTACGGCGAGCCCGACCCGGCATACTTCGCCGATGCCTATTACAAGGTCCTTACCAGCGATGACGCCGAACACTTCGTCGAGCCTGACTTCGAGGGCATGGGAAAGGTGACGCTCAGCATCCTGGAGAACAAGGATTTCCGCAAGAAAGTGGCGATGTTCCGCCGCAGCGGCATGAAGATTTTCGACAAGGGCCATTTCCAGACGCCGGTACGCTTCGCCGGAGTCTTCACAGTAGAGGGCTACCCTCTCGATGCGCTGCTTCGAACGACGGAGCCGCCAAGCCACACGGCCTGGGAGCCGGAGCGCGGCGTGGACGCGGCGGCGTCGAAACGAATCCTCAAGAAGGTTCATACCTGGATCAATGAAAAGGTGCGCGCCATGAGCACCTCCGAGGACGTGGCCGAGGTTGACGCCGAGGGCGTCAGCCAGTTCCTGCCGGATGACATCGAAGACGATGTGCACGGCACGCCGCAGCGCATCGAAACCATCAACGAGGAGCCTGCGGAAATGATTGAAATCCGCTTCCGGTCGAGCCCGCCCAGCACGGCCCCGGTCTACGAACAGACCGACAAGGCTCCGGATGCGACCGAGGAAGAGGACGCGGAGGGCACGGAAGGAGGGCCGGATGGTCCGGCCAACGATTCCACGGGCGGCGGAGGCGGTGGAGGAGGAGGCAATTTGGATGGCATTCAGAACCCGAACAAGAATGCGCAGGACAAAATCGAGCATGGAAATAAGCGCGTCGATATCGCCAACGTGAGGATCTTCTGCACCGATCCGGCGGTACAACCGCCTTGTCACTCCACGTCGAAATCCACTGATCGGCGTCGAAAATCCCTGAGACCAAGACCATAGTGTCGAAATACCGCGAAAGAAGGGATCGTCACCGAACGAGACTCCCCCTGCGCGTCGCAATGCGCCGGGATCTCCCTAGCCCCGTCAGACGGTCGGTGCTCGTTTCCATCACAAAGTAATAGAACAGCAAGAAGTTCCCACAATAAGGGAATTTTGTGTTTTGTAATATAGCTCGCGCAGGCGTGCGTGAAGGGCGAAGCCCCTGCCCCGCCATCTCCCGGACCGCATGATTAGCCTGCCTTCTCCGGAAACAGGCCCGGCATCCATCGCGAAGCGAGCGCTGCGGGGAAAGCCAGCCGCACGGGAGAGCGCGGGCTTTCCGAGGTGAGGACGCCTTTTTCAATCAGGGCGGATACGATACGGCGGGCATGACGGTCGCACTGCGCCGACAACGGCGGCGGCCTCGCCGCGGGGCAGTTCGCCCCGGTAAAGAACCGCTTCAAGGATGCTGCCGGATTTTGGAGGCAGCTCATTGAGCCGGATTTCCTCTTCAGCCCAGAGCAGGATGCGCGTGCGCAGGCGATCGGGCTGCATCAGCCCTTCCATGAAGGTGACCTGGTCGATGCAGGTGGTGAGGAAAAACTGCGTGAACTCTGCGAGGGCCTCTTCGCTCAAGTTCCCTCTTCCGTCGAGGTCATTGCGGCGCGGCAGATCGCAGGCGGCCAAGTGCCCTTTATAGGCCTGGACATTGCGGGCAAGGCCGCGCGCCACGGACCAGACCGCGCCGGTATCAAGGGATTCCAGCATCGTTGCGTGTGACATGAGCCGGGCCACGCGCCCGTTGCCGTCAAGAAACGGGTGAATCCAGACCAGCCGGTGGTGCGCGGCGGCGGCGGAGATAATAACATCTGTCTTGCCCAGATTGCCGTAGAATTCGCCGAACCGCTCCATGAATCGGGGCACGGCGCCGGGGCTGATCGCCAGATGCTGGCCGACGGCGACATCACGGTGGCGCAGCTCTCCTGGAGCGACACGAATGCGTTTCTTTGTCTTCGGGTCTTCGACCAGCAACAGCTCTTCGGGCAGCGGTTCGCAAAAGCGGCGATGGATTTCGCGGATGCTTTCGGCTGTAACAGTGCGGCCTTTGAGGCCGCCTTCATCAATCCATTTTTGAACGGCGATATGCGCTGTCGCTTCGCGCTGGAGGTCGCGCTTGGCTGGCATCCTTACTGTAGTCGTTCTTGAGGGCGCGCTCGATGTCGACCGGGTGGGTATCGTGTCCTTCAATAAGGTTGCTGTAGTAGCAGTTCATCGCCCGCACGAGATCGGCGAGCGAGGTGAGCAGGCTGGCGGGCAGGCTGCGGCGGAAACCTGAGGATTTCTGGGCGAGGTCGAGAGCGAGATCCGTCAGAGCACCGCGGTGGCGGGAGCTTTCGCCGATCAGCAGCGGCTCCATCATCGTGACGGCTTCGCCCCGGTCTACGGCCCGTTTAATGTCCTCTTCTATGTCCTCTTCTGATGAAGGCATAAAACACTATATAACAGCAACTTAGTGTCTTGTCAACAGCTTTTTAGTCCTCTAGAATGTCCGCTATAAAGCCCGCAGCTTTAGGCGGGGTATATCTGGCGGTAGGTTTCCAGGACGGACTGAAACTGCGGCGCCGACATGTTTACGAACAAGTTGCGCAGGATCTCTGCCTCCTCGTCCCATGAACCATCTTGCGGTTTATAGTCAGCCAGGAATTGCCGTGCGTCATCGGGCAGGCTGGCGGGATTCACGTTCGGCATTTTTGACAGCAGGCGATGAAGCTGGTCCGCGGTTTTTGTCCAGTAAGGGTCTTCAGTCATGCCGGCGATGATAATACCACGGTCAGGATGGTGCGGGCGGAGGAACTTGATCCCTCACGCCCCTTGGCGATTGGATCGACATCCACGGAAAGCCGGGGCATGTCAGCGAACGAAGAGATTGATGGCCGTGCCGCCCCTGAGGCCTTGGCAGCCTGGAGCGCCAACCGACCCGGCGCGCCGCGAAGATCGCTTGCCGCATAGGCGGTTCCCGGCGTTTTCCGCAGCACGCTTTGCTCACACATTGCTCACACCGTTTGGCTCTGTGGGGACCGTTGCGCGGAATTGGTCGGTTTGGTTTTGTGTGGAATCAACTACTTCGGACTAGATGAAACCAGTTCGGACGGCTCGAAACGGGTTCGATTCCCGTTAGCGCTACCAATCTTTCATAGACTTACGGGCGTTCCGTGCACACTGGTGCACATCCTATCGGGCTTCCTTTTCCGATAGGCTTCCCCGGCTTTCGCCGCGTCGGTATGCGGTCAAGGGCTCGAACGCCGCATCGTCGGTTACAAGTCGGCTTCCCGTTCCTAGTCCGGCCAACTTCACGAACGCCGTTTCCTGGGTCGATTATCCGATGTCGTCAAAAGAATCCATAACTTCGAGCGTTCTGCGGCACTGACCAGGACAGGAGTCATGCGGGAACCGTGTTGCCGCGCTTCGCGCCGGGATAATATTGAGGCGCATTTCGCCGATCGACCGGAAACGCCCACGTCTTCAGATTCCGCAATCGCTAGAAATCATCTCGTGGACGAGTTGTTCGAAATTAACCTTGGGGGTCCAGCCAAGTACACGGCCTGCCTTAGAAGCATCTCCTTGCAGGATGTTTACCTCCGCGGGCCGGTACAAATCGTCGTCGGTCACTACATATTGCTGATACTCTAGCCCCACGCACCGGAACGCCAACTCCACGAATTCGCGAACGGAATGAGTCTCCCCGGTAGCCACTACGTAATCGTCGGGTGCGCGCTGCTGCAGCATCAGCCACATAGCTTCGACGTATTCGCGGGCATGGCCCCAGTCTCTTTTGGCGTCCAGATTCCCCAACCGCAGTTCCTTGGCATGACCCGCCAGAATGCGCGCCACTCCCGCGGTGACTTTCCGGGTCACAAACTCAAAACCGCGTCGTGGCGACTCGTGATTAAACAAAATGCCGCTCGACGCATGCATATTGTATGCTTCTCGGTAATTTCGTGTCAGGTCAAAACCGGCCACTTTGCTGATGCCATATGACGAGCGCGGGTGAAAGCGAGTGGTTTCGTTCTGAGGCACCTCGTCCGCCTTGCCGAACATCTCACTTGATCCAGCGAAGTAAACCCGGCAGTCCGGAACAAGATTCTTCAACACGGCCAGTAGATAATGAGTACCGTTGATGTTGGTTTGCAGCGTCGAAAATTCGTCGTCGAAGGAATAGCTGACGAAGCTCTGTGCAGCAAGGTGGTAACACTCCTGCGGTTGCACCTTAATTATGGCCTGGTGCAGACTCGCGAAGCTCTCCATTGACGCGGCATGAAGCTTGATGTCCGGAAGCACCGCTTTCAAACGGCTGAGCCGGTTCTCCGGGTCCTCCAGGGCTACCCGGCGCACAAGCCCATGAACTTCATACCCTTTGGACAATAGCAATTCCGTCAGATAGGACCCGTCTTGTCCTGTAATACCCGTAATTAACGCGCGTTTCTGGGACACGATAGATGCACTCTACTTTCGCCGCGCTATAGCGGGCGGAATGTTGTTCGTTTCATAACGAGAATCGTCAGAAACTTGCGCCGCCATCCCGTCGCAGCGTTGCCGCATTTCGTCTTTCTTGACGAGTCAGAATCATCTACCTATATTAGCTAACCGAATCACTGAAGACTTCAGGAAACGCAACGCGAATCGGCCAACCGGGCGGATCGAAATCGCATTGAGGACAGGACTCGCTGCGCTGCCGCTCTCGCACTGCACGAGGCTGGGCAGGAACGGGTTAGCGCGCTCCCGGCAGCCTGCCGAGGCCAGACAAAGCAATCTCGTTGCCTGGTTCGATCGCCAGAGCGCTTTGGAAATCGGCCTTTGCCCGGGTGTTATCCCCGGTCGCCAAGTAAACCATTCCGCGTTGTGCATAGGCCGGCGCGTACCTCGGATCTATGGTGATCGCCGCGGTGAAGGCGTCCAGCGATTCTTTGATATGCCCTATGTAAGCTTCCACGCGGCCGATCTCTTTATATGTATTTGGGGTGGGGTGCATGGCAGCAACTCTGCGAAGACCTTCCAACGCCAAATCGAAATTCCTCTGCATCTCATAAGCGGCAACCCGATTCAAGAGTGTTTGCTCTTTCACCCCGTCTAACTTATCAGCGGCATCGTATTCGCTGATCGCCTTCGTATATTGCGCGCGCAACATATAGCTACCAGCTAGCCCGATGTGAGGACGACTGCTGGTAGGACTCTTCTTGATGACATCCTGCCAAAAAGCAATATCGTCTCCCCACACCCGGCTTCTTTGGAATGTCAAGATCGCCGCCGCCATCAAGGCCAGTATTGCGGCAGTGCGAAGCACCACAGAGTCCAGGTGAAAACGAGACACGATTGCTACTGACGCGAGTATGAGACCGATGATCGGAACGTACATTCTCCGCTCAGCGAGAGCATCCGTGATCGGCACCACCGATGAGGTCGGCATAAGCAGCACAAAAAATACTGCAAGACCGAACGAAAAGAGAGGCGCACTTCTGTAGAACAAAATAGTTGCTCCGAGGAGAATCAGAATTCCGAACACATACAACCAAGCGCCGGGTTCGGTTATCGAACGATAGAAGGGGAGATGCCAGTCACCATTCTGGGCCGCCGGTACCAGAAAAAGCCTGATATATGTAAGAACGACTCGACATTGTGTGAGCAAGTATTGAAACGGCGTTACTCCTTTTGTGGACAAACCGGCATTGGTCCCACCTAGGGAATGAACGATCGCGATCGCTCCGAGAATACCTCCTAGAATAATAGGCACGTATAATTTCAGCCGATCGCGAATCTGAGCCTGGATGGCGGCGCGGCTCCAATACAAATCCGTGATAAACAAGACACCAGGAAGGCTGATGGCGCTCTCCTTTCCCAGCACGGCGGCTGCCGCAAGGGCCAGGATTTTGAAGGCGGTGGCCATAGTGGTCTTATCCTGAAAATGGTTAAGAAAGACCAGCCAGGCGCCCAATAGAAACAGACCCGAAACCAATTCGGACCGGCCGGCAATATACGCTACCGATTCGCTTTGTAGAGGATGCAACAAAAACAGTCCGGCACCGAACAGCGAAACCGGGAAGGTTTTCGCCCCCATGCGTCCAAGATCGAGCAAGCGTTGGAGCACAAAGAATACAACGACGGCGGTCGCAGCATGAAGCATGAGATTAACCGCATGGTAAGAGAATGTTTGACCTCCGGAAATCTCATAATTTAGCCAGTAGGACGCCATCAAAACAGGGCGCACCCCGCCAAGCCAGAACGCCAGTGGCATGCTATCCGCTTTTGGATCGCTGAAAGGAAGGCGTAAATCGTCGAAAAGGAATGGTCCGTCGATGGCGGGCCAATAGACGATGCTGGCGATCACGAATGCGCCGGCAAACAGCCACATCCACAACCAGGAGCGACCTCTGGGAACCTGCGCGTGAGGGATGTCCGCAACCCTACCGGCAGTCCTTTTTCTAGCCTTGGATGCCATGAGCTATTCTGAACCCGCGCAGATGGAATTCGGGCATTGCGGAGCGCTCGGCGGACTGACCCTCAATCCTGGCCGCCAGCACAATCAGCTTAGCCCAGTCTCTAGTGTATCCGCAATCCGCGTTTCATGTCAGTGAAATCGCGAATCACAGTCAGCGCCCGACGTTACGGAAAAATTCCAAGGATTGCGCGGCACAATTCTCCCAGCGGTAACGTTGTGCGCGTTGGCGGCCCCGCTCGATGAGCTGTTCGCGCAAAGCTTGCGACTCGAGCAACCGCATAAGTTCGCCGGCGAGTTGCGCGGGGCTTAAAGGGTCTGCAAAAAGCGCAGCGTCCCCGGCGATCTCTGGGAGACAGGAGGTGTTGGCGGTAAGGACTGGTGTGCCAGCGGCCATTGCCTGGGCCACCGGAAACCCAAAGCCCTCGTAAAGCGAAGGGTAGGCGAGCACGGTTGCTCCCGCGATTAGGCCCGGCAGATTCGCTTCTGGCACGTAACCCAAGTAGGTAGCTTCGCTGCGAACACGGGCGAGCGTGGCTTGTGTGCTCCAACCGGCCATACCGGCAATCACCAAGTCATACTCATGGCGAAGCTCCGGTCTGACAATCCGCCACGCGTCGAGCAGCGTGTCCAGATTTTTGCGTGGCTCTATCGTACCGACATAGAGCACATAGGGCCGTTCACGTTGCGTCGGAAGCGCATTGAAATAGTGTTCCGCTATGCCTGGATGAATCGTCGTAATGCGCTCCGGAGCAATCTTCAGAAGACGAATCGCATCTTTTCGGGTGTTTTCAGAAATCGCGATGAGCCCGTCCGCCCGGGTGAGTATATTGTCCGTGAATCGCCGGTCCGCTAACACATTTGCCGCCGTGTGGAATTGCGGCATCAACCTGCAGGTCAGATCGTAGAGTGTGGCCGTCAGCCTAATGCGTGGAGGGGCGCGGCGAAGCTGATTGGAAATATGAAAAACATCAGTTCCCGCAAGAATTCGATTGAGCGCATGGTTTCCGTCAAGGTTCAGCAGTTGAACCATCGCCAGTCTCCACAGCGTGTGTCCGCCCCCTAAGGTGGAGGTGGAGTGGCTGAGGCTGCCTAGGCGATCGAGGAATGGGAAGGCGGCAATTTCTTCGGTAGGGGCGGCCGCACGCCGCAGATGATCCAGCCAGTGATAGATGTACGTCTTGACCCCAGCACTACGAAGTAGCGTGGCGGTTGCATCGATAGTAATCCGCATGAGCTCGTCTTCATCAGCGGCACGATCCGTGAGAGAAGCATCCGGCCGCCGCACCCAATCACAAGTTTACAGCGGCGTCATGGACACACTTGCAGCAGCGTTTCCAGTGTCTTGCGTGCGGTGCGTTCCCATGTAAAGGAACGGGCACGCTGCGGGCCGGCAAGTGCGAGCGTCTTGCGGAGAGGTTCGTCTCCGGTAATCCGGTCCAGGGCCGCCGCGATGGCGTCTTCATCCAGAGGATTGAAGAACAAGGCGGCGTCACCAGCGATTTCACGCAACGGATGAATGTCGGAGCAGGCGGTAGGGATGCCAGCCGCCAGCGCTTCGAGCACAGGCATGCCAAAACCCTCAAATGTCGTTGGGTTCACGCAGGCCAGGGCCCGACCATATAGCCGGTAAAGTTCTTCGCGCGGAATCCATCCGGTGAGCCGTACCGAGTCCCCTAAATTCAGCTCCGCGATCAGAGTCTCAATGGCCCTTGTGTGAAAGCCTGGCATTCCGGCCAGTACCAGGCGTTCCGCGCGAGGGCGGCGCGCGTATGCCCGGAGCAAGCGCTCATGATTCTTGTGGGGATGGAGCGTTGCGACATACAGCAGGTACGGTTCTATGTGCGAGCGGTCGAGAGCAAAAAACCGGTCTGCTACTCCGTGAGGCACCACCGTGGCAAGCTTGCCGGGGATCCCGTAAAAGTGTTCCAGGTCAGCACGTGTAGTTTCCGAGGTTGCGATCAGCCGCGCCGAGCGGTGGGCCGCGATCCACAATAGGAACTGCCAGACTGGCAGATCTAACCCTCGAAAATGCTCTGGATGACGCTTATGCTGAAGATCATGGAACAGAGTGACCGATGGACAAGGTCCCAAAAAAGGCATCGTGAAACCTGGGTTGAAAAGAACGTCTAGACCATGGCGCGCGATTTCGATCGGCAATACTGTCTGCTCCCAGAGGATGCGCGCGGGGCGGAAACTCGCACGTACCTTCTGCACTGTTCGATGGAAATTCGCTTGGCTCGGTACCAGATCGGTCCCGCTTTCCAGGTTAGTGAAGACGAAATATCGATTGACCGCGTCGATGCGCGCCAGAGCTTCCAGGAGCTCACGGAGGTAAATCTCGGTTCCGCCCACGCCGCCGGGAATCAGGTAGAGCGCATTGATGCCGATGCGGGCCATGGGTTTCAGCAGTGGGGCCCAATCAGGGCGTCGTGGGACCCCGCATCACAGCAAAGGCTGACTTTCGTTCTTGCGGCTCGTTTGTTCAAACCCGCTTTGTTCACTCAAGGAATCCAGGCGGAACTCTAGGATCGCCACGCGTTGGGCCAACTTAATGCTCCCGTCCTTGAGCTCGGAAATGCGCAAGGAAAGAGCGAACAGCACTCCCAGAAACACGACGCCGCAAATGGTGAGCAGAGCAATGGCTAAATCGGGGACTCCCAGGGCTGCCGCTAGCCTTTCATCCAGATTCCTCCACAGGGAAACCACCAGCAACGCCACTCCCGCTAGAAGCCAGGTCACGGAATACTCCGCCCGAATATGCTCGCGGCGGACCGAAGTCAGAACCAATCCGATCAGAAGGAGACTCGCGACCGACATAACGGTGAACAACCGATCCATAACTATCTTCTCCAAAGCCGCCAGATGCGGCTGCCAGGAAACAGCAGGACATTTACGAATACGCCCAGTAGCACGTGTAACGGAAAATAGAGCGCTTTCACTGTAGTGATCGTGCTCCTGCCGGCGCGGCGGGCACGGATATGGCACGGCACTTCGATAAAACGAAAACGTTTCCGTTGCAGCACCACGAGAGCCTCGATTTCAGGGTACTCCAGGGGGAACGTTCGCGAGAACAAATCCAGGGCTTTGCGGTTGACGCCCACGAATCCAGAGGTCGGATCGCTCACGGACCGTCCCAAGATGAGCCGCAAAATGCCGCGGAAGAGAGCGATACCCAGGGCACGGAACCGTCCTGGCCGCACCAGATTCTTCTGCGCAGTACGGTCAAGAAAGCGTGAGCCAATGACCATCTCGCAACCTTCCCGCTGGAGCGCCTCTAAAATCGTAGGGATATCCCGGGGGTCGTGCTGGCCATCGCCGTCGACGCGAATGACGTAATCGAACCCGCACTCGAAGGCCAGGCGATAGCCCGCCTGCACACACCCGCCGAGCCCAAGATGATACGGCAGCGGCAAAACGGAAGCGCCACTCCGCCGCGCTTCCTCGATAGTATGGTCGTCCGAGCAATCGTCCACCACCACGATCGTCGCTCCTAAACCTACCGCACGCACTTCCTCGACGACACTTGCCACGGCGCCTTCTTCGTTATACGCAGGTATCAACACCATCAACTTGTTCACAACCAAGCCACCTGGCGGAGGCAGATCGAATGCTTCTCAATCAACGCAATGAACTGGCTTGAGCCGATTCGGCGCGACATGCGGATGCGGCGGCGCTCGGCTAACAGGTAAGGTAAACGGCCCAGTGTGGCGGCGTGGGCCCGCAGCACCAGTATCGGGAGCAAGAACGCGGAGGAGCCTGACTGCAGGAACTCAACCGTTTTGCCCCGGCCCGCGACCATGGCGGCCACATGCCAGAAGTAACGCCAAACCGAGGCAAATGGAACTCGCCATAGCAAGCCGATGGGAAAATTCTTGACGACTGTATAGAGACGATTGCGCTCGACATAGTACGCCTTGAGCGGCGATGCGCGACCTGCGGAATGAGAATAATAGTGCTCCACCACGGCGCCCGGCACATAGCGGCATTCCCATCCCGCCCAGCGGGCACGCAGCCCAAGGTCGGTATCCTCGCAGTACAAAAAGAAGCTTTCGTCAAACAAGCCAATGCGATCGAGCATAGTCCGCCGGTAGAGCGCTGCCGAGCCGCTCGGCAAAAGCGCCGCCCGAGCGTCCGCGAAATCGGCGACGGGCCGCTCGTGACCGCGTTGCTTGCTCGACCCGTCGGCGGCTATCAACATTCCTGCCGAATCCAGCCTTAGGGTTCCCATCAACCGTACCTCGCAGGCGAACATGCCCACCTGCGGATGCGATTCCGCGCAGCCTATCAAGGTCTCCAGCCAGCGCCGGTCAGCGACAGCATCGTCGTTCAAAGTCGCCACGTAAGCCGCACGGGAACTGCGGATCCCTTGGTTCACGGCGCCGCCAAATCCGGCGTTGTGCGGGTTCGCAATCACTCGGGTGCGGGGGCCGAATACACGGGCTCGGCCAGTGCCGCTGTTATCGACCACGACCACTTCAAATAGACCGAAAGTCTGGCGCTCAAGTGACTTGAGACAATTCGCCAAGGCATCGCCTTCAGCCAGAGTAGGCACAACCACCGTGACTTGCGGATCCGACAAGCTACAATTCTAACCCACAGACCTGTGCATTCCTTGAACTGGTGGTGTAGTTTCGCCGCCGCCAAACAATGTGTCCAACTCGCTGGCCAGATCGTCCACGATTTGCATGTCCCGCGAGATCCCCATGTAATCCAGTTGCCGCGCCAATTCGTCCGTGAGATCCAACAGCGGCCGGGCGGCTTGGACTTCCCCGAGAAATTCCAACACCTGCCGCGCATACGGATGTCGAGGCCTCAGCTTGGGTTACCTGGGACAATTACGAGTTGTGGGAGACTTTGCGCCCTTGTAGGTTAGATCTTAGGATGATGAGATTCTCTGCAGTATGCCTACTGGTCTTGGGCCTAAGCGTCGGGGCAGAAGCTAATTGTGGGAAGGGGAATAATAATGGAAAAGGCAATGGGTGCGTGGCAATGCCTGAACCCAGCGCCGTTCCTGAACTCGTTTTGTGCCTAGCTGGCCTAGTGGGCTACGGAGTATGGCGTCAGCGTAAGCAGACAAATCCACAAGGGCGCTAAACAGGGCTACCAATTCCTCAATCAGTCACCGGCTGTAGCACTGTACCCCACCAGCGCACTCTTAGCGTGGTTATGTGGCCTCGTGGTCCCAAGCGTTCGGACACCGCAGCAAGCGGCACGCGCATCGCGGACCTGATCGAGTTCCTGGAGAAGAAATGTGAGCCGCTTACGTGCGGCGAATCCGGCGGATCAGAGCCAGCCCTGCCAATCCAGAGCAGGTGAGAAGAATGGTTGTGGGCTCAGGCACCCCGCTGGGATTGCCAGTACCTGAATCGAACTGCACGAAGAATGCGGTGGGATCGGTGCCGTTGTCTACGACCACATGAATGCGATTGAGGCCGGCCTGGAACCCGCTGGTAAAGGAAAAACTCGTCGTCGAGCCGAAGCCGCCAAAGCTCGTCGTGGCCACTGCAGCGTTGCCATTCAGACTGATCGAGCCGTCGTTGTCGCTCCCAAAAATTCCGGAAATCGCGACAGTCGAAGGGTCGATCCCTGTCAAATCGAACACCAAATCGTAGGTGTAGTTGCCAAGGACTCCGGCGTTCCCCACCGATCCTGGGGAAACCCAGGCCGCAGTCGATGTGTCGGCAAAATATGCGGGGTGGTGAAAACGGAAGGGATTACTTCCGAGTGCCTCGGAAGCTCCTGCGGGTTCGGCGGATAATGACCAAAAAGACGTCGCGGCACCGGCGGCGACCAAGGCATCGGACGAATCCACGCCTGTGTTGTGGAGTGCAATAGTCCCAGCAGAAGCCACTTGGCCGAGTAGGGGCAGACAGAACAGGAGAATTAATTTCTTCACGTTTGCGTCCTCATTTCCTAATGGGGAAATAGTATGACACGGGTTGACGAACGCACGCAATGCGAAATTGGTTGCCAGGGCTGCCGGCATTGAAGTGAAAGTACTATGGGTACTAACCCTCGCAGCGCTGAATATTGCGACCGATCGCCGCCCGGTGCAACTTTTGAGTGGCCATTGGGGACAGGGCATGATCGCTGTCTTCGCGGGAACGGGGAATCCTCCGATCAATCCGGGGGCGATCGGCGATGGCGGTCCGGCTCGGAGCGCGTTTCTGGATGGTCTGGATTCCGTGACGGTAGATGCGGCGGGGATGACGATCGATGTCCAGAGTAGTCGTCGGCGTTGTTATCAGACCATAAGAAGGTGGTGATTTTTTGTATGGCGGGCATCCTGGGAGTGATCGCATCGCAAAAAGCCCACTCCCAACGGGCGATGCCGCGAGAACAGGCCCGTAGCGTTTAGTGGTGGAAGGAACCATGCAACCAGCAAGACTCCAGGAACTCCTAGCGCCCATGCAACAATTTCCCGTGTTCGCGGGCCGAATCCCGACAAAATTTCCTGGAGTGGGTGCTATAAGATCTAAGAAGCTTGCAAGAGGTGCAGCTATGAAGATCTCTACTACAGCGGTGCTCATTTTTTCCAGCGTGTACGTTAGCAGCGCGTTTTCGCAGACTGCGCCGGATGCAATTGATGCACATTTGATCGCTGCGAGAAACGCGGCCGGGTTCGACTTTACGGGTACATTGGCGCGTTTGTGCATCGCGCCTCCGCTGGTGACCGCGGTGCGGGATGTAGCGCCCGGTCCACCGCCGGCTCGTGAGACTTGGTTCGCGGAGCCGGCTAAGGTGTTTGACAATCTGTATTTCGTGGGATCGAAGATTCATTCGTCGTGGGCCTTGACTAGCAGCGAGGGGATCATTTTGATCGACACGCTGTTCACATACAACTCCGAGGAAGAGATTGTGGGTGGATTGAAGAAGCTGGGGCTCGATCCGGCGAAGATAAAGTATGTGATCATCACGCATGCGCACGGAGACCACGTGGGCGGCGCGAAGTTGCTGCAGGACCGGTTCGGGTCGCACATTGTCATGGGAGGCCCGGATTGGGATTCGATTGAGAAGTCGGTCAACGCGTATCCCCTGGGCAAGCCGAAACGGGATATCGCCGCCGACGATGGGCAGAAGATCACGCTGGGCGATACGGCGGTGACCATCGTCACTACGCCGGGGCATACGCCGGGAACCCTGTCGATGATCTTTACAGTGAAGGACAAGGGGAGGCCGATCACGGTGGCTTATTCGGGTGGGACGGCGTTTAACTTTCCCAGTACGGTTCCTAATTTCGATACTTACATCAATTCGCAGCGGAAGATGGCGGCTGCGGCTGCGGCGGCGAACGCCACTATATTGATGTCGAATCATTCGGAGTTCGACGGCGCGGTTTCGAAGATCAAGATGCTGGCGGGGCGCCAGGCCGGAGAGCCGCATCCTTTCGAAGTGGGAGCGGAGGCAGTGGCGCGCTATTTCAAAGTCTCCGAGGAATGCGCGGAAGTGGCTCGCCTGAAGTTGAAGTGAGGAGAACCGTGATGTCACTGGCAAGTCGAGTGGTGGCGATTGTCCTATTGGGAGCGGCGGCTTGGGCTCAGCAGTATCCCAAGCCAACGGAACTGCCCAATCCTTATCGATTGGCGGAGGGCTGGCCCACGATCCCCAAGAGCATGAACGGTGGGCACTGGGGCGAGGTCATTCGAGTGCATGTCCATGGCGATGGAAATATCTGGGTGTTTCACCGCTGCTTCAATACGGTGCCGCCGGGGCACGCTACTTGTCTGGGGCGGGATGCTTCCAATCCGCCAATATTGGAATTCGATCCATCGGGGAAGCTGCTCAAGAGTTTTGGCGTGGGACTGTTTGCATATCCGCACGGCTTCACTGTCGATGAGAAGGGAAACTTATGGGTGAGTGACGTGAACGATGAGGCGACGGTGCTGGGCATTTCGGCGAAGAACGCGGACGGCGTCATCCGGGGCCAGGAGGTTCTTAAGTTGAGTCCGTCGGGCAAGGTGCTGATGATGTTGGGCAAGGAGGGCGTGGCGGGGAATGGTCCGGATACGTTCGACCGGCCGACTGGCGTGGCGATTGGGCGCAACGGCGATATCTTCGTGACGGATGGGCACGCACCCAATGCGCACAACTCAGGGCGCGTGGTGAAGTTTTCGAAAGACGGCAAGTTCATCAAGACCTGGGGACACCTGGGATCGGCGCCGGGGGATTTCGACGAGCCTCACGACATATTTATCGGCGGCTCGCAGGAGCGCGTGTACGTGGCCGATCGTAAGAACAGCCGCATTCAGGTGTTCGATCAGGACGGCAACTTTATTGCGGCGTGGAAGCAATTTGGGCAGCCAAGCTCGGTGTTCGTGAGTAAGGACGACATCATTTATGTTGGGGCGGCGTTTCCCGATCCTTCCGTTAAGAAAGGACAATTGCGGGGGATTGTGGTGGGTAACGCCAAGGATGGGTCGCTCAAGGCGTTCATTCCGGACCCGGCGGATCCGGATAAGTTGGATGTCGGGACGACGGCGTCGGGAATCGCCGCGGATGACGCGGGCAATATTTACGCGGCGGACGTGGCGGCGCATAATTTGCGAAAGTACGTCAAGGTTAAGTGATCCGGTATCATGAAAAGCATCCATGAGTCTTGAGACCGGCTGGTCTGTGGGTGGCAAGCGCCTGATTCTGACGGTGGGAACGGGCCGTAACGGAACGGGATACGTTAGCCACCTCCTTCACGGATTACCGGGCCTCTGCTGCCTGCATGAGCCGGACCCACAGTTTTATACCGTGTTGCGCGCGGCTCAGTCCGACCCCAGCGTCGCCGAGCGTTTTCTTTGTGAGCAGAAGCTTCCGGCCATCCGCAGCGTTCCCGAACCAGTCTATTTCGAGACCAGTCATCTGGCGTGCAAAGGGTTCCTGGAACCGTTGATGGCGCACGGGGTGCCTTTGGATCTGGTGATCCTACGGCGAGATCCGGTCCTGGTGGCGACCAGCCTGTTCCTGTTGGGCACCGTACCTGGTCGTACGCAATTGGGGTTGCAATTTCTGTTGTCACCGTCCGATCCGGGAGTGCTGCCGCTGGAGAACTGGCAGGAACTGCACGACTGGGCGCTGTGTTACTGGTACTGTCTGGAAATCGAGCGGCGTGCGCAAGTCTACAAAGAACGGCTGGCGGGGCTCGGTGGGCGGCTGCTCGAAACGTCGGTAGGGATTTTGAAAACGGACAAAGGGCTTGGCGAATTGCTGACGTTTCTGGATCAGGATGCAAGCGTGCTTTCGACCAATCAGGCACTGCGCGACCGCAGAGCGGAAGTGGTGAACGACAAGACGGAGCATAAGAGCGCGGATCGATCCAAAACGATTGACCCGGCGTTGAAGGCTCAATTCGTCCGCGAAGTGAATAAGCGGGTCGCGCGCTTCGGTTAGCGCTGTTTGGGCCACACCGGGCTGGCCAATTCGATTCGCCAAATCGGGCCGCCATAAAAGAGCGGGCCTTCCATTTTGACGAAGGCCGGGGCTTCGCCGCCCAGGACCCAGACGTGGATATCCGGCGGCTGTTTTCCGATCTTTCCTTCGATGCCTCCGATTTTTTGGCTTCTCCAGCGGCATTCGAAGGGATTTATACTGAACGCTATGGCGCGATTCGTATGCCTTCCGATCGTTCTGGGGGCGCTCCTTCTGGCGCCATCCGCTCGGACGGAATCCGGCATTGACGCCGCATTCCAAAAATTCTTTGCGGCCGATTCTCCTGACACCGCGGCGCGCAACGCGGAGGAAATCGAAAAGACTGGGGTCACATTTGACGATGCTTGGCGGCGATTGAAGCTGGGGCGGACTTATACGGCCCGACCGAGCGGCGTCGTCATGCTGAAGAACCGTACCGAGGATGGGATCGATCACTCTTACGCGGTTAACGTTCCGCCGGGGTACGATCCGGCGCTGCGCTATCAGGTCCGCTTTCAACTGCATGGTGGAGTGGGCGGAAGACCCGACAATTCTCCGCGCGGCAACGGCGAGATTGGATCGCTGGCAGGGGCCGAGCAGATTTATGTGCTGCCCTACGCGGGGGGCGACACGCCGTGGTGGACCAACGATCAAATCCTGAATTTGAATGCCATCGTCGACACGCTGAAGCGCACTTATAACGTCGATGAAAACCGGGTTGTGGTCTCCGGCGTTTCCGACGGCGCGACCGGAGCGTATTACATCGCTATGCGCGATACCACGCCGTTTGCGAGCTTCCTGCCGCTCAATGGCTTCATCATGGTGCTTACCAGCGAAGAAATCGATGACGGCTTTATGTTCCCCAACAACCTGCGCAACAAACCGCTGTTCGTGGTGAATGGCGGGCGCGACCGGTTGTATCCCACTCGCAACGTCGAGCCGTTCACCAAGCACCTGATGCGCAGCGGCGTGGAGATCGACTATCATCCGCAGCCAGAGGGTGAGCACAACACCAAGTGGTGGCCGGAGGTGAAAGATTCGTTCGAACGGTTTGCCGCCGAGCATCCGCGCAATCCGCATCCCGAGAAGCTGACTTGGGAGGCGGGGGATAAAATCCACAACCGGGCGCACTGGCTGGTGATCGACGGATTCGGAAGCGCGGCGGGCGAGGCCAAGGCGCTGGCGGATGCGAATTTACATCTGACCGGAGTGGTGGTCGCGGGCCGCTCGGGTGGGTCGATGTTTCCGCGGTTCAAGGCCTCGGGACGCGTCGATGTGGTCCGGAACGGAAATACTGTGGAGGCCACGACCAACGGCGTGACCGCGTTTACGCTGCTGCTATCGCCGGACGTTTTCGATTTCGACCAGCCGGTCAAAGTAATCGCCAATGGGACGCAGGTGTTCAACGCGCGCGTGAAGCGCAGCGTGAAGACGCTGCTAAAGTGGGCCGCCGAGGATAACGACCGTACCATGCTCTATGGCGCCGAAGTCAAGATCAAACTGACTCGCTGATATATAATCGGAGGCCGTGGTTTATAAGGAGGCGGTTATGCTTCGCTGTCTTTTTGCGGCGTTGGCGCTGCTGCTAGTGCCCTTCGTGCAGTTGCCGGCCCAGGTTAAAGCGACCCGGGACATCAAAGTGATTTCGAGCGCCGGAGCGCGGGCCTTGGCGGATGCTTGTAGCGCTTGGGCTGAGCAGAATAAGCAAACCGTGGCGATTGCGATTCTGGATTGGGGCGGGAATCTGATTGAGTCGCATGCCATGGAGGGCGCGCCGATGAATGCGATCGATACGGCGCTTTTGAAGGCGAAGTCGGCGTTGCGCTGGCGGCGGGCGACGTCAGAAACTAACAAGATGGTGCGCAGCGGCGAGAATCTGGCGCCGACGTTCATGCGCGATTTTCCGCAGCCGGGGGCACTGCCTATTGTCGTCAATGGGCAAGTGATCGGTGCGATGGGGGTGTCCGGGGCTGATGGCGAGAAGTGCGCGCAGGCCGCGATCGATACAGTGTTCAAGGGAGCGAAACAGTGAAAAGAATATGGCCGTGTGCGATGCTGCTCGGCGCGTGGGCTGGCCTGGGGTCGGCGCAGACCACGCAAGACTTGATCAACGACGGCAAGAATACCGAAAACGTCACCACGCAGAGTATGGGCTACGATCGCAAGAGTTACAGCCCGCTCAAGCAGATTAACAAGACCAATATCAAGCGTCTGGTGCCTATCTGGAACAGCAGCCTGATGAACGATCAGGGCGAATTGTCGGCGCCAACGATTTTTAACGGCGTCATGTACGTGATCAACGGCAAGTGGACTTTCGCTATAGACGTCGAGACGGGGCGGCAGATCTGGCGGACGCCGGTGCGGCTGGAACCGGGGACGGTGCGCGCGGCCTACAACCGCGGCGCGGCCACTATTTTTAACGGCAAGATCTTTCGCGTGACCATCGACAACCATCTGGTGGCCATCGACATGAAGACAGGCGAGCAGTTATGGAATCAGAAATTCGCCGAGCAGAAAGATGGCTTCTATTCCACCGGCGGCCCGATCGTGGCGAACGGCGTGGTGATTTCCGGCGTTGCGGGTGGCGAGTCGACCACGCGCGGGTTCCTGGATGGCTGGGATCCTGAGACGGGAAAGAAATTGTGGCGGCACTATACGATTCCGGCGCCGGGCGAGCCTGGTTCGGAAACCTGGCCCAAGAACAGCGACGCTTGGACACAGGGCGGCGGGCCTACTTGGCGCTCGGGTTCTTACGATCCGCAACTCGATCTGGTGTATTGGGGCACGGGGAACGCGGAGCCTTACGATCCGCGGCCCCGCGAGAATCTGGATAGTTTGTATACCAACAGTGTGCTGGCGATTCGTCCGAAGACCGGCGAGATGGTTTGTTATTACCAGTACACGCCTAACGACGTTTACGATGTGGACGCGACCGACGAGCAGGTGCTGGCCGACATTCCGGTTAACGGCCAAATGCGGAAGGTGATGATCCAGGCGAATAAGAACGGGTTCCTGTATGTGCTGGATCGCACCAACTGCAAGCTGATCGCGGCGCATCCTATCGTCAAGGTGAATTGGGCTACGCATATCGACATGGCTACCGGCCGGCCGGTGCTGACCGATATCCAAAAGCGTTTTCTGGCTGGGGAAGAGGTGGAGATCTGGCCGTCGCGCGGGACTAACGCGGTGCCGATCGCGTTCAATCCGAACACGGGTCTGATTTATGCGAGTACGTGGAATGTGCCGCGCATCCAGAAGCTAGCGCCGCCGAAACCGACGGTCATTGGCGGGCAATCGACCGGCGTCGAAGCAAGGTTTCCGGATACGAATCCGGGGGATGTGTTGGGCCACTTCGCCGCGATTAATCCGCTGACGGGAGAGAAGAAATGGGAAGTTCCGTTGACGGACGTACCGAGCGCGGCCGGCATGCTGGCGACTGGCGGCGGGTTGGTGTTCACGGGCAAGATCACTGGTGAATTCGTGGCGCTTGACCAGGACACGGGCAAGACGCTGTGGCAGTTCAAGACTGGATCGAGCGTCAATTCGACGGCGATCACTTACACGCACAAGGGGCGGCAGTATGTGACCATCGCTTCGGGGCTGGGCGGGATTCTGGCGACTCGCTACGGATCGCGGATCGTGCCCACGGGTGGGTCGGTGTGGACCTTCGCGCTACTGCCTGAGTAACGGTCAACGGCGGCCGCGAACGCGGTCGAGTTCGCGGCGGTCGCGCTTCGACGGTTTGCCCTCTCGCGCGTCTTCGAAGTGCGGCATGGCTTTGCGTTCTTCCGCTAGCTTCTGGCGTAATTCACGACTGGCGTCGGTCTCGCGGTAGAGCGTTTGCGCTACCGCTGCGGGGCCGCGCATCTCGCTGAGTTGCAAGACTTCGACGTGGTACTCACCGCTGTCGTTCTTCACTTTCAGGAAGTCGCCGGGGCGGACTTCGCGCGACGGCTTGGCGGGTTGTCCGTTGAAAGCGATGCGGCCGAGGTCACAGGCTTTCGCGGCGAGGGTGCGTGTTTTGAAGAAGCGGGCGGCCCACAGCCAGCGGTCTATTCTCACGGCGGTCATGATTCTATTTTCGCCGCGGGAGGGTATAGTGATGGGATGCGTCTGATCGTAATCGCGGGGCTTATGTTGACGGTGTCCATTTCGGGCGAAGATTCCGCCATGGCGCAGGCTGATCGGACTTTCGTGCAGGCGGTGGCGAAGGCGGATAGAGCGGCCCTCGAATCGCTTCTCGATACGGATTTTACTTGGACGGACTCTGCGGGAAGAACGGCAAGCAAGGCTCAAGTGCTGCAAAAGGTGCCGACGGTTGCTATCGCAGACGAGCAGGGGGCTCAGCGAAAAGAATACGCGTACGGTGAGGTCGGCGATGTTCAGGTGAACCTGGGCCGAGCCCATGAATTGCGGGTGTGGGTGAAGCGGGCGGCGGGATGGAGAGTCATCGTTTATCAGGAAGTGATGTCGCTCGAAGCGCCGCCTTCTTTTGCTCCAGGAGCGGGTAAGGATTGCGAGAATCCTTGCAAGACGGTGGCGTACACGCCGAAGAATGAAACTGAACGGCAGGTGATCGCGGCGTATTCGAAGCTGGAGACGGCGGCGATGGCTCACAATTCAGCGGTCTTCACGACCATGGTGGGCGATGAATTCGTCGCGGCTAGTTCCAACAGCAACAAGGTCTACGACAAACGGGGGCGGTTGGAAGACTTCGACCACTCGCGGATGGGGGGAGTGGCTCCTACGCCGCTCACATCTGCACGCTTGTTCGATTTCGGCGATGCCGTATTGATGAGGTCGGAGCACCGGCCGGACCGTGGCAAGCCGTTGCATGTGACGCGGGTGTGGGTGAAGCGGAATGGAAGCTGGGTGGAAACGCTGAGCTATCAGACTTCCGTCCGATAGCCGGACTTTCGGAGTCCGCTCCCTGCGGTCGCGGCAGTGGTGTGCGGTGGCCGCAGCGGTGCGCGGTGGCCGCAGTGGTGCGCAGTTGCCGCGGCGGTCAAACACAGAACCGCGACCGCAGGGAGCGGACAGCTGCGACGACCTAACGTCATTTGGCGCTGGAGGGTCAGGCGGGCGAGAGTGCCGCGGGTTCTTCGGACACCTCCCGGGTGGCTAGCGAGGCAACTCCCAGGTATTCCAGAGCATCCGCCAGACTGCTCACAAACTTATCCGGGCGCGTCGGTTGGAAGCGCTGCAAGGCGCGTTCGATTTCTCCGTTGAATCCCCATACGCCGATCAGGATTTTTGTTTGCGGGTATTTCGCGCGCAATTGGCGGTTGAGGGTCCTCGCGTGAGAAAACGCGAACGGCGGAATGGACGAAATGCAGAAGACGTCGTTCGCGGTGGGGGCCACCAGGTCCAGCATGGTGCCCGAAGAAGTACCGGCGGGGAAAGACACGGTGGCATGGCCGCCTTGTTCGAGCAACTGGGACAGCATAGCGGCGGCGATTTCATCGGCTTCATCGTGAGCGGGGAGGCACAGCATGCGTCCATGCGCGGCGAGGGCGGGACGCTGACTCGCGTTTTCGACCGAGGCGTTTTGGGCGCTTTCAGAATACTCGGCCAACACTTCGCGCAGGCTGAGGAACAGAAATTCCTCGCGGCCGGATTCGAGCGCACCTTTGTGGCGGTCCTGCTCGGCCAGGGTGAGAGCGGGGAGGATCACGGCGTCGTAAAGCTGCAGCAGCGAATTTTCGGCGCGGTAGGCATCCAGCACGGCGCGTGCTTCTTGTTCGTCCATGGCCAGGAGGCGCTGATAGAGGTGCGCTTCGGGCGCGAGCGCGGGCTGATCTCCCAAGAGGATGTGGAGGAAAGACAGGTGCGGGACGTGGCGCCCCAGAACAACTACGCATACAGTGAGCGGAGTGGACAGGATCAGGCCCACCGGCCCCCACAGAGCGGCCCAGAACACGGTGGTGAGCAGAAGAGCCAGCGAGGAGATTCCGGTGTGCGCGCCGTAGAGCCTGGGCTCGAACAAGTTCGCAGTGATCATTTCGAGGGTGGCGAACAGCACGAATACCAAGAGCGGTTGCAGCCAACTATTGAAGACTGCCAGAGAAAGGACCAGCGGCAGCAGGCCCGCCACTACAGAACCAATGTAAGGGACGATACGGAACAGAGCTGCGACGGTTCCCCACAACGCGGCGTAAGGGACACCGATGAAATAGAGTCCCAGGCCGCAGAGGGCTCCGAAGCCGGCATTCACCAGAAACTGCAGCATCAGGTAGCGGCTGACGCGTTGGGTGGCGTCGTCGAGGGCCTGCGTCATCACGTTGAGGCGGCTCATGCCGGCCAAACGGAACAAGCGGTTGCGCAGATCGGCTTCTTCTACTAACAAGAAGAGCGTGAAGACTAAAACAATGCCGAGACCGGCCAGGGGGCCAAGAAATGGACGCGTCAGGTCGCGCACGTAAACTAGAGCGCTCGGAGGGGCTTCGATCACTTGCACCGGAAGTGGATTGGCCGGGGTGTTGACTCGGGCGGCGCGTCCCGTGGGCGGGGCCGGAGTTTCCTCCACCGTATCGAGTTCCTTGCCGAGTTTCTGGACGCTTTTGGCGGCGCGCCCCAAAGCACCGCTGTCGCGCATGCGCAGGGCTCGGATCTTGTTATCGATGTTCTCCTGGTAGCTGGGCAGTTCGGTGGCAACCTGCACCACTTGGTTAAAGATGACGTAACTTATACCGCCCACCGCCGCCAGCGACACCAAGATCACCAATAGCGCCGCCGGGAAACGTCCAATGTGTAGTTTTTGCAGGCATCTCACCGCCGGTGTCAGAACTAGCGCGAGGGTGATCGCCAGGGCCAACGGGATGAGAATCTCGCGGGCTAGGTATAAGACCGCAATCACGCCGATAACGACGGCGGCTGTGAGAATGCCGGGGGTTCGCGGAGGTCGTGTCACCTTATTTTGTTTGCAGTTAGCTGGCCGTTCAACGCAGGTAACCAGGGCCGCAGGGGTGTCGTCTGACAGGCAATGTCTTCGAAATCGCGGCTGGCGCTGTTCGCCCTGTCGGCGCTGGTACTCACGGCTGCGGATCAGGATTGGAAGAACAAGCAATTTCCCGAATGGACGGAGGACGACGCTAAGGAGCTGTTAAAGGACTCACCGTGGGTGAAGTCGGTGGCCGCGACGCGGGTTAAGTCGCAGGATCGCGCAACCTTCGGCCGGCGCGGAAGTAAACGCCGCAGCGCGATCGATAAGGCCGCTCCGGCCGACGCAAAGCCGCCGATGCTGACGCTTCGCTGGGAGAACGCGCTTCCGGTGCGGGAGGCGGAACTGAAGGCTCGCGATGTCGCCGCGCCAACCTTAGATGACCAGGACCATTACGCCATCGCCGTTTACGGCATTCCGCGCGGGATCTTGCGGGATGACTCTAAAATCATGGCGGAGGATCTCAAGCGTCAGGCCCTGCTTAAGCGGGAGGGCAAGAAGGACACTAAGCCGTCGAGCGTCGAAATCCTGCTGCGCGATGACGGGCCAGTGGTACTGTATTTATTCCCCAAGTCGGCGGAATTCGATTGGAGAGATCACAAAATCGAGTTCAACGCGCAGGTGCCCGGTCTGAAATTCACGCAGGCGTTTTCATTCGACGATATGACTTTCCACGGCAAGCTGGAACTATAGCGGTCAGGCCTTAGCCCAGTAACGTTCGCGGGTTTGCACGACTAATCCCTTCTGTTTGGTCGCGAGCTTCAGCGTGCGGAACTCGGAGATCTCGGGCGGGCGATCGGAAACAAAACCCATGCTGTACTGGCTGCGCAGTTCTTCTTCGATCGACTGATAGATCTCTTCGATGCCGTACTTTTTAGAGACTTCCCAATAGGAGGCTCCGGTCTCTTTGGAGAGCCGCTGGAGGATGCCACGGCCGTCGCCGCCGCCGAAATAGGAATCCGAGAACAGGATGGAGTAGATCAGGGCGTCGGCGCGCTGCGCGGCCTCAATGGCGTCGAGCAAGCTGGCCGTGCTGCCATTCTCGCCGCCGTCAGAGAGGACCACCATGGCTTTGCGGTTCTTCTGATTCTTCAGGACGTCATTCGATGCTTTGACGACAGCGTCAAAGAGCAGGGTGCCGCCGCCGTTTTGCATACCGAGTTCGCGGCGGGTGGGGGTGTCGACGTAGGGCAGGACTTCTTCCAGATCCCGCCGCGAGGAAGTCAGCGGCTGGCGGAGTTGCACGGCCATATCGAATTGCATGACGAACAACTTGTCTTTGCTCTCGCGCAGAACCTGATCGAGGAAGCGGAAGCTGGCGGTGCGCTCGGATTCGAGCACCTTCTGCTGGCTCATGCTGGTGTCGATCATGAGGCCAACGGTTAAAGGAAGTTCAGATTCCTTGGAGAAATAGCGGATGGCCTGTGGGCGGCCGTTTCGGTGAGTATGAAGTCGTCTTTGGTGAGGTCGCGGACGATTTCGTTCTTCTTCGTGCGCACGGTGGCGAGCACGTCCACCACGTTCAGGGAAGTCGAAAAAGTAGCGTCATCCTGCCCGAAAGCGAAGGAAGTCGCACCCAATGCCGACAGCAAAAATTGACGTCTGGAACTGCGCATAACTGGTGGTAATGCACCACCATTGTAGCGATGCATGGCGAAGCCCCCTGGTTCCAACAAACGCGATACACTGGAACCGAACTGGGAAGACCAACATCTAATTATTTGAAGGCGGTAAACAAAAAATGAGATTGTCAAAATTAGCTCTCTTTCGCCGCTCTGGTCTCGCCTGGTTTGGTTGCCACTGCTTTTGCGCAGCACGGTGGCGGTGGACATGGCGGGGGCGGAGGTGGG
>CAVXEM010000042.1:0-100546 GCA_963760575.1 Bryobacterales bacterium | reverse complement strand
GGGTGGGTCGGTGTGGACCTTCGCGCTACTGCCTGAGTAACGGTCAACTGCGGCCGCGAACACGGTCGAGTTCGCGGCGGTCGCGTTTTGAGGGCTTGCCTTCGCGCGCGTCTTCGAAGTGCGGCATGGCTTTGCGTTCTTCCGCTAGCTTCTGGCGTAATTCACGACTGGCGTCGGTCTCGCGGTAGAGCGTTTGCGCTACCGCTGCGGGGCCGCGCATCTCGCTGAGTTGCAAGACTTCGACGTGGTACTCACCGCTGTCGTTCTTCACTTTCAGGAAGTCGCCGGGGCGGACTTCGCGCGACGGCTTGGCGGGTTGTCCGTTGAAAGCGATGCGGCCGAGGTCACAGGCTTTCGCGGCGAGGGTGCGTGTTTTGAAGAAGCGGGCGGCCCACAGCCAGCGGTCTATTCTCACGGCGGTCATGATTCTATTTTCGCCGCGGGAGGGTATAGTGATGGGATGCGTTTGATCGTAATCGCGGGGCTTATGTTGACGGTGTCCATTTCGGGCGAAGATTCCGCCATGGCGCAGGCTGATCGGACTTTCGTGCAGGCGGTGGCGAAGGCGGATAGAGCGGCCCTCGAATCGCTTCTCGATACGGATTTTACTTGGACGGACTCTGCGGGAAGAACGGCAAGCAAGGCTCAAGTGCTGCAAAAGGTGCCGACGGTTGCTATCGCAGACGAGCAGGGGGCTCAGCGAAAAGAATACGCGTACGGTGAGGTCGGCGATGTTCAGGTGAACCTGGGCCGAGCCCATGAATTACGGGTGTGGGTGAAGCGGGCGGCGGGATGGAGAGTCATCGTTTATCAGGAAGTGATGTCGCTCGAAGCGCCGCCTTCTTTTGCTCCAGGAGCGGGTAAGGATTGCGAGAATCCTTGCAAGACTGTGGCGTACACACCGAAGAATGAAACTGAACGGCAGGTGATCGCGGCGTATTCGAAGCTGGAGACGGCGGCGATGGCTCACAATTCAGCGGTCTTCACGACCATGGTGGGCGATGAATTCGTCGCGGCTAGTTCCAACAGCAACAAGGTCTACGACAAACGGGGGCGGTTGGAAGACTTCGACCACTCGCGGATGGGGGGAGTGGCTCCTACGCCGCTCACATCTGCACGCTTGTTCGATTTCGGCGATGCCGTATTGATGAGGTCGGAGCACCGGCCGGACCGTGGCAAGCCGTTGCATGTGACGCGGGTGTGGGTGAAGCGGAATGGAAGCTGGGTGGAAACGCTGAGCTATCAGACTTCCGTCCGATAGCCGGACTTTCGGAGTCCGCTCCCTGCGGTCGCGGCAGTGGTGTGCGGTGGCCGCAGCGGTGCGCGGTGGCCGCAGTGGTGCGCAGTTGCCGCGGCGGTCAAACACAGAACCGCGACCGCAGGGAGCGGACAGCTGCGACGACCTAACGTCATTTGGCGCTGGAGGGTCAGGCGGGCGAGAGTGCCGCGGGTTCTTCGGACACCTCCCGGGTGGCTAGCGAGGCAACTCCCAGGTATTCCAGAGCATCCGCCAGACTGCTCACAAGCTTATCCGGGCGCGTCGGTTGGAAGCGCTGCAAGGCGCGTTCGATTTCTCCGTTGAATCCCCACACGCCGATCAGGATTTTTGTTTGCGGGTATTTCGCGCGCAATTGGCGGTTGAGGGTCCTCGCGTGAGAAAACGCGAACGGCGGGATGGACGAAATGCAGAAGACGTCGTTCACGGTAGGGGCCACCAGGTCCAGCATGGTGCCCGAAGAAGTACCGGCGGGGAAAGACACGGTGGCATGGCCGCCTTGTTCGAGCAGTTGGGACAGCATAGCGGCGGCGATTTCATCGGCTTCATCGTGAGCGGGGAGGCACAGCATGCGTCCATGCGCGGCGAGGGCGGGATGCTGACTCGCGTTTTCGGCCGAGGCGTTTTGGGCGCTTTCAGAATACTCGGCCAACACTTCGCGCAGGCTGAGGAACAGAAATTCTTCGCGGTCTAGTTCCAGCGCACCCTTGTGGCGGTCCTGCTCGGCCAGGGTGAGAGCGGGGAGGATCACGGCGTCGTAAAGCTGCAACAGCGAATTTTCGGCGCGGTAGGCATCCAACACGGCGCGTGCTTCTTGTTCGTCCATGGCCAGGAGGCGCTGGTAGAGATGGGCTTCGGGCGCGAGCGCGGGTTGGTCTCCCAAGAGGATGTGGAGGAAAGACAGGTGCGGGACGTGGCGTCCCAGAACAACTACGCATACAGTGAGCGGAGTGGACAGGATCAGGCCCACCGGCCCCCACAGAGCGGCCCAGAACACGGTGGTGAGCAGCAGCGCCAGCGAGGAGATTCCGGTGTGCGCGCCGTAGAGCCTGGGCTCGAACAAGTTCGCAGTGATCATTTCGAGGGTGGCGAACAGCACGAATACCAAGAGCGGTTGCAGCCAACTATTGAAGACTGCCAGAGAAAGGACCAGCGGCAGCAGGCCCGCCACTACAGAACCAATGTAAGGGACGATACGGAACAGAGCTGCGACGGTTCCCCACAACGCGGCGTAAGGGACACCGATGAAATAGAGTCCCAGGCCGCAGAGGGCTCCGAAGCCGGCATTCACCAGAAACTGCAGCATCAGGTAGCGGCTGACGCGTTGGGTGGCGTCGTCGAGGGCCTGCGTCATCACGTTGAGGCGGCTCATGCCGGCCAAACGGAACAAGCGGTTGCGCAGATCGGCTTCTTCTACTAACAAGAAGAGCGTGAAGACTAAAACAATGCCGAGACCGGCCAGGGGGCCAAGAAATGGACGCGTCAGGTCGCGCACGTAAACTAGAGCGCTCGGAGGGGCTTCGATCACTTGCACCGGAAGTGGATTGGCCGGGGTGTTGACTCGGGCGGCGCGTCCCGTGGGCGGGGCCGGAGTTTCCTCCACCGTATCGAGTTCCTTGCCGAGTTTCTGGACGCTTTTGGCGGCGCGCCCCAAAGCACCGCTGTCGCGCATGCGCAGGGCTCGGATCTTGTTATCGATGTTCTCCTGGTAGCTGGGCAGTTCGGTGGCAACCTGCACCACTTGGTTGAAGATGACGTAACTTATACCGCCCACGGCCGCCAGCGACACCAAGATCACCAATAGCGCCGCCGGGAAACGTCCAATGTGTAGTTTTTGCAGGCATCTCACCGCCGGTGTCAGAACTAGCGCGAGGGTGATCGCCAGGGCCAGCGGGATGAGAATCTCGCGGGCTAGGTATAAGACCGCAATCACGCCGATAACGACGGCGGCTGTGAGAATGCCGGGGGTTCGCGGAGGTCGTGTCACCTTATTTTGTTTGCAGTTGGCTGGCCGTTCAACGCAGGTAACCAGGGCCACAGCGGTGTCGTCTGACAGGCAATGTCTTCGAAATCGCGGCTGGCGCTGTTCGCCCTGTCGGCGCTGGTACTCACGGCCGCGGATCAGGCCTGGAAGAACAAGCAGTTCCCGGAATGGACGGAGGACGACGCTAAGGAGCTGTTAAAGGACTCACCGTGGGTGAAGACAGTGGCGGCGACCCTGGTTAAATCGCAGGATCGCGCAAGCTTCGGCCGGCGCGGAGGGAAACGCCGCGGCGCGAGCGATAAGGCCGCTCCGGCCGACGCAAAGCCGCCGATGCTGACGCTTCGCTGGGAGAGCGCGCTTCCGGTGCGGGAGGCGGAACTGAAGGCTCGCGATGTCACCGCGCCAACCTTAGACGACCAGGACCATTACGCCATCGCGGTCTACGGCATTCCGCGCGGGATCTTGCGGGACGACTCGAAAATCATGGCGGAAGATCTCAGGCGCCAGGCCCTGCTTAAACGTGAAGGCAAGAAGGACACTAAGCCGTCGAGTGTCGAAATCCTGTTGCGCGATGACGGACCGGTGGTGCTGTATTTGTTCCCCAAGTCGGCGGAATTCAACTGGAGAGATCACAAAATCGAGTTCAACGCGCAGGTGCCCGGTCTGAAATTCACGCAGGCGTTTTCATTCGACGACATGACTTTCCACGGGAAGCTGGAACTCTGAGGGTCAGGCTTTGGCCCAGTAGCGCTCGCGGGTTTGCACAACCAAGCCCTTCTGTTTGGTCGCGAGCTTCAGCGTGCGGAACTCGGAGATCTCGGGCGGGCGATCGGAAACAAAACCCATGCTGTACTGGCTGCGCAGTTCTTCTTCGATCGACTGATAGATCTCTTCGATGCCGTACTTTTTAGAGACTTCCCAATAGGAGGCTCCGGTCTCTTTGGAGAGCCGCTGGAGGATGCCACGGCCGTCGCCGCCGCCGAAATAGGAATCCGAGAACAGGATGGAGTAGATCAGGGCGTCGGCGCGCTGCGCGGCCTCAATGGCGTCGAGCAAGCTGGCCGTGCTGCCATTCTCGCCGCCGTCAGAGAGGACCACCATGGCTTTGCGGTTCTTCTGATTCTTCAGGACGTCATTCGATGCTTTGACGACGGCGTCAAAGAGCAGGGTGCCGCCGCCGTTTTGCATACTGAGTTCTCGGCGGGTGGGGGTGTCGACGTAGGGCAGGACTTCTTCCAGATCCCGCCGCGAGGAAGTCAGCGGCTGGCGGAGTTGCACGGCCATATCGAATTGCATGACGAACAACTTGTCTTTGCTCTCGCGCAGAACCTGATCGAGGAAGCGGAAGCTGGCGGTGCGCTCGGATTCGAGCACCTTCTGCTGGCTCATGCTGGTGTCGATCATGAGGCCAACGGTTAAAGGAAGTTCAGATTCCTTGGAGAAATAGCGGATGGCCTGCGGGCGGCCGTTTTCGGTGAGTATGAAGTCGTCTTTGGTGAGGTCGCGTACGATTTCGTTCTTCTTCGTGCGCACAGTGGCGAGCACGTCCACCACGTTCAGGGAAGTCGAAAAAGTAGCGTCATCCTGCCCGAAAGCGAAGGAAGTCGCGCCCAATGCAGTGGCTGCCGACAGCAAAAATTGACGTCTGGAACTGCGCATAACTGGTGGTAATGCACCACCATTGTAGCGATGTATGTCGAAGCCCCCTGGTTCCAACAAACGCGATACACTGGAACCGAACTGGGAAGATCCACATCTAAATTATGTGAAGGCGGTAAATAAAAAATGAGATTGTCAAAATTAGCTCTTTTCGCCGCTCTGATCTCGCCGGGTTTGGTTGCCACGGCCTTTGCGCAGCACGGTGGCGGCGGACATGGCGGTGGCGGAGGCGGGCATGCCGGCGGAGGCGGGCGTAGCGGTGGCGGGTTTTCCGGAGGCGGCGGTTTTCGCGGTGGCGGCACAGGCGGTGGCTTCCGTGGTGGCAATGTAGGTAGCGGCTTTCGCGGCGGCGGCACGGTGGGTGGTTTCCGTGGAGGCGGTTTCCGTGGCGGCGACAGGGGTGGTTTCCGCGGCGGCTATGGGGGCCGTTATTATGGCGGCGGTTGGTACGGCGGATCGGGCCTGTACTTGGGCTTTGGCGGCTACCCGTATTATGGCTACGGATACGGCTATCCGTATTCTTACGGATACGACCCCTACGCCTACGGCTACGATCCATATGCCTACGACGGCGCCTATTCCTCAGCGCCTCCCCCGCAGCAGAATTATGGGTACGATCAGGGCTATCCCCAGCAGGGCTATCCTCCACAGCAGGGTCAGGGACAGGTTGGTCCTCCCCCTCAGCAGCAACAACCTCAGTATGTGCCTCCGCCACAGACGCAACCTCAGTCAGCCAATCAGGGGACTGCCGGGCAATATTACTTGATTGCTTTCACCGATCACACCATTCAGGCGGTTAACGCGTACAAGGTGGAAGGCGATCAGCTCTACTGGCAGGATCGCGACAATCGGGAACATCACGTACCGCTTTCGCAGGTCGACGTCCCGTTCAGTCAGCAAATCAATCGCGACCGTCACGTGGATTTCCAAATCCCTTAACCGTTGAGCACCACGGGAAGTCAGCCCTCGACACTAGCCTTTAGCGAGGGCGGCTTCCCGGCCTGCAATCCGGCCGAACACGATCACCCTCGGCAGACCGTGTAAGGCGAACCCTCCCGCCGATTCTCCCGCGCAGTACAACCCCGCAATTGCTTTTCCTTGTACGTCGATCACCTGGCATTTGGTGTTGATCTTGATCCCGGTTAGCGTGTCGTGCAGGATGGGCGTCGACCAAGCCGCGTAGAAGGGCGGCGTCTGGATTTTGTATTTCGGAGTGGGCTTAGCGAAGTCCAGATCCTTTCCGGCGTCGACATGGGAATTGTAGCGGGCTACGGTCTCTTCGAGAGCGCGCGCAGGCACGGGCTGGAACTGGTACGGGTTCTTGATTTTCGCCGCCAGTTCCGCGAGGTTGCCGGCGCTGAAGAACCAGCCGTTCAAATCCACGTTAGGCGGTTGTGTATCCCAGCGCTCGCGCTTGGCCGCGTCCGCATCGAAGATCGCCCAGATCGGACCACCTCCATTGGCCTTGCTGCCGTTTTTGCCGAGCGCGCCGTTAGTCCCCATGCAGGCGCTCAGGAATTCGTAAGTCTCATCGACCTCATTCCAAAACCGCTGCCCCACTTGATTCACCAGAATGACGTTTTGGAAATCGCGTACCGTCAGTCCGGACGCACCGGCTAGTTTGAACAGGGGGCTCTGCGGTTCCCACTTCAAATTGCGGTAGCCATAGCGGCATCCGATGTGGATGGTCTTGGTGATCGCCAGGCCGCGCGGATTGGCTTGATTCGCAGTCGACCACATGGTTGCTCCCATGGCCAGCGCCAGGATCTCGCCGTCTGCGTTCTGCTTGGTCCAAGGCTCGCCGGTGGTCTGGTATTCCTCAGTGAGGCGCGGGTCGAAGCGTCTGCGGAATTCTACATTGCTGGTATGGCCCCCGGTGGCTAGGATCACTCCGTTCTTCGCGCGGATGTTCACGTCCTTGCCTTCGAACTGCGCAGTAATTCCTAAGACCCTTCCCGACGAGGGAGTCTCCCGGATAATGCGCGTCAACTTGTGCCGCAGGAGAATCGTCGCGCCTTTCTTTCTGGCGCTAGTTTCCAGATGACGGACTAGGCCGGAGCCGGGGCGGCCGTTGATGGTTTCGTTGTAATTGCCGGAGTACACTTTCGTAACGAACAATCTGGGAACGGTTCCGCCGTTCACTATCGTGGGAGCAACATCGTCGAAGATCACGCCGTTTTCCAGCAGGAATTCGAACGACGCTACGTTTTCGTCGGCCCAGGCGCGCACCAGGTCGCGGTCGGCGTAGCGGAATTCGGGATTGCGGTGATTGGTGTGGTCGAGATAAACCTGATCGGCGGAATCCGCGACTCCGTACTTTTTCTGGAGGCTGGTGCCGCCGCCGAGCGGGATGCGTCCGCCGCTGAGCATGGCGTGTCCTCCGATGTCGTGGTTGGCGTCGATCACGATGACGGAGGCGCCGTGGTCGCGGGCCATGATGGCGGCTGGGAGCCCGGAGGCGCCGGCGCCAACGATCACGACGTCGGCGGTGTAGTCGAAGCGGCTTTGCGCTGTTACGGCGGCTGCGCTCAGGCTGGCGGCGGCGGTACTTTTTAGGAAGTTTCTGCGGTTTACGGCGCTACCTTTTTTCTCCATGGCTGGGCTCCTTTCGGACAGATCTGGTTCATCATAGCGCGCGTGCCAGCCTGGAGGCCGCCTGCGGACGGGGACGTCCGCCCCACTCAACTGGGGGACGGTTGCGGTGCCGGGTCACCGCGGTACAGAATGGTGGCGATGAAGCCCCGTGCGCTCTTATTGATCGTGATTGCATCCTGCGGGATTTCCGCGCAGACGCCACAGCGCGTCCCCACGAAAGAGGTGCAACAACTGATGGCCAAAGCCAATGGCGGCGACGCTGAGGCGCAGTTCAGCCTGGCCCTTAAGTACGGCGCGGGCGCGGGCGTGCCCAAGAGCTATCCGGAAGAGGCGGCCTGGATGCGCAAAGCCGCCGACCAGGGAATGGTTCGCGCGCAATACGAACTGGGCATGCTGTATGCCAACGGCCAAGGGGTGACAAAAGACGCGCAGGAAGCGGCAAAGTGGGTGGGCAAGGCCGCGGAAGCCGGGGACCCTGCGGCCCAAACCAATTTCGGGCTGATGTGTGAGACCGGCCAAGGGGTGAAGCAGGATGACTCCGAAGCTGCCAAGTGGTATCGCAAAGCGCTCGCTAACTATCGCAAAGCGGCCGAGGCGGGGGATGCCGCCGCTGCTACTGCCCTAGGCAACATGTACGCGCGCGGGCAAGGCGTGACCGGCGACTATAGCGAGGCGGCGGGTTGGTGGCGCAAAGCCGCTGACACGGGATATGCGGGCGCTCAATACAACCTGGGTTTGGCCTACGTACGGGGCCGCGGCGTGCCGGAGGATCGCGTGCAAGCGTACGTGTGGCTGAGTCTTGCCGCCAGCGGCGCCGGGGAAGCGCAAGCACGGCGTGCCAAATCGCGCGATGCGGTCGCGGGCGAAATGAGTGGCGACCAGCTTGCCGAGGCGAAGCGTCTGGTGCAGGAGTGGAAGCCGAAGCCGAAGACGCCTCCGGCAGAAGTGAAATGATCCCACGAATCCTGATTGGAGTGATCGCCGCGACACTGCTCGAAGGGCAGCCTGCCGCGTCCCATCCGCTGGTGACGCAGGCCGAGTACTTGCGCTGGCAAACGGAACTCTCCAATTGGGGGCGCTGGGGTAAGGACGATCAGCTTGGAACCTTGAACCTGATCACCGCGGCAAAGCGCAGACACGCTGTGGCGCTCGCCAAAGAAGGTTTCTCGGTTTCTCTGGCGCGCGATGCCAGCGCGGTCAAGGGAGTGGACAACCCCTGCCCCATCGAATGGGAATTGACCACGGATGTTCCTGAAACCACCACGGACCGGATCGCGTACCCATGCATCCACGGTCCCGGAACCACGCATCTGGATTCGTTCGCGCACATGTTTTTCGACGGCAAGATGTGGAACGGCGATTCGAGGAGCCTGGTTACCAAGCAGGGCGGCGCCGCTAAGAACTCGATCTTGACGATGAAGAACGGAATTGTAACGCGCGGCGTGCTGTACGACATCCCGCGGCTCAAGGGAGTACCCTATCTGGAGCCGGGCACGCGCATCTATCCGGAAGATCTGGAGGCCTGGGAGAAGATGTCGGGCGTGAAAGCTATGGCGGGGGACGCGCTGATTCTTCGTTGGGGGAAGTGGGCGCGGCGGGCGAAGCTGGGTCCGCAGGCGGGCGATGAAGCGGCGGGGTTTGATAATTCGGTGATCCCCTGGCTGAAGAAACGCGACATCGGATTGCTGGTGTGGGAGACGCCGGGTTATCTGCCGCAACCACCGGGCGATCTCTTTCGAAACGCTCTGCACAATTTCGTACTGGAGATTCTGGGTGTCCATATCCTGGATCGCGCCGATCTGGAAGCTGTCAGCGAAGCCGCTGCGGCGCGCAAGCGTTGGGAATTCATGCTTACGGTAGCGCCTTTGCCGATTCCAAACGGCACCGGCTCGCCCGTGAATCCGCTAGCGATCTTTTGATATCCTTGGGCTCTCCATGCGAACAATTCCTCTGATGCTGGTGGGGCTGGTCTTGGCGGCTGCGACCGCGGTGGGACAGCCGGTTCGCCTCGTCGATGACGCGGCTCTGCGCAACGCCGGCAAGACTGGTGAGGAGTGGCTCACTTACGGCCACACTCCGGGTGAAACGCGTTATAGTGCGCTGCGCCAGATCGACACTGGCAATGTGAGCCGGCTGGGTCTGGCTTGGTCTCACGAAATCGGCTCGGGCGGCGGCGGGCAGGAAGCAACTCCGTTGGTTTGGAACGGGAACATCTACGGGATCACCAACTGGAGCATCGTGTTCGCGGTGGATGCGCGCACCGGAAAGGAACGCTGGCGCTGGGACCCGGAGGTGAACCAGACTACGGTGCGTCCCAAGGCTTGTTGCGGCGTGGTCAATCGCGGGCTGGCGATTTATCAGGGGATGATCGTCGCGCCGGTGATTGACGGAAGATTGCAGGCGTTGAACGCGGAAACGGGCAAGGTGGTGTGGGAGGCGCGCGTGGCGTTTCCGCAGGACGATTACACCATCACCATGGCCCCGCGCATGGCCAAGGGCAAAGTGATTATCGGCGTGAGCGGAGGCGACCGGCCCACACGCGGATTCTTCGCCGCGTACGACGCCATGACGGGGCACGAGGCCTGGAAGTTCTACACCGTTCCCGGCGACCCGTCGAAGCCCTTCGAAAACGACGCCATGAAGAAAGCTTCCGCGACCTGGGCTCCCGATGCCTGGAAGCAGGGTGGAGGCGGCGCGGTTTGGGACGGCATGGCCTATGACCCGGACGCCGATTTGTTCTACGTAGGGACGGGCAATGCCGAGCCGTGGCCGGAAGAATTGCGCAAATCCAAGGGCAAAGATAATCTGTACGTTTGTTCCATCCTCGCCGTGAAGCCCGACACGGGCGAGTTGAAGTGGTATTTCCAGATGGTGCCCGGCGATTCTTGGGACTTCGACAGCGTCCAGCAGATGATCCTGGCCGATCTCACCATCAAGGGACGGCAGCGCAAGGTCATCATGCAGGCCAACAAGAATGGCTTCTACTATGTGATCGATCGCGTCACCGGGCAATTCATTTCGGGCCAACCGTATTCGCACGTAACCTGGGCCAAGGGTCTGAACGAAGAGACAGGCCGTCCGATGGTGAATCCCGAAGCGCTCTACGGTGCAGACCCGATTCTGATCTCGCCGGGCGGCGGCGGGGCGCACAACTGGTCGCCGATGTCGTTCAACCCGAATACCGGTTTGACGTACATTCCTACTTCAACCGCCAATAGTTTTACCTATGCGATGACGCCTGACTTTTCTCCCAAGCCCGGCCAGACTGCGGGCACGGTGCGTCCCGCTCCCACGGCGACGCGGCCGCCTCCGCCAGCGATCGGTCCTGACCCCATCGAAGGAGGCAACCGCGGCGCGTTGGTCGCCTGGGATCCGGTGGCGCAACAGATGCGCTGGCGCATGCCGGGCGGCGGAGGCATCGGCGGAGGAACGCTCACCACTGCGGGCAATCTGGTGTTTCAGGTGATCAATGATGGACGGCTGCTGGCCTACAGCGCTGACAAAGGCGAGAAGCTGCTTGAACTGCAGACGGGTCTGCGCAGCGGCATGGGACCGCCGATCACGTTTCAGTTGGACGGGAAACAGTACGTGTCGGTGATGGGTGGAGTGGGCGGCATTTCCGGAGGGAACGCCGGTCCGGGGAATGTGGCGACGCCGAATCAACCCACCTTGTTAACGTTCGTGCTGGACGGGACTGCGGCGTTGCCGGGCGCGGGCAAATAAGTCCGCTCCTTCCAGTCGCGGTTCTGTGCGGACGGCCCAAGCGCAGCGCCACAGTCGCAGCACAGGCCACAGTCGCAGTACAGGCCACAGTCGCAAGCACCGAACCGCGCGCGCAGCAAGCGGACGGCAATCCAAGTGCTACAGTGAGGTCGGTGAGAGTCGCCGTATTCAGTCTCGCGGTCTTTAGTTGTTTGCAGGCTTTTGGATTCGCCGATCCCGGACCGCAACCGCCCTGCGGTGCCGAATCCACACCGCCTTTTCCGGACCTGGAACACTCGCCCGCCTTCAAAGTTTGGGATCGCGGCAGCATGGGTCGCGAATGGATGCCGCCAGGATGCCTGGGATGGTCGGCACCAGGGTTTGCGACGCTCGTGACCACGGTCGCGCGCTTTCGATATTCCGCTGGAGTGGATGACTTGCTGGGCCGCGTAGGTCGAATCTCGAGGCTCACGAGCATACGCTATTGGTCTACTACGCACCAGCGCTGGGCGCCGCTGATCGTGAGCGCCTCGGCTCTGGCGGGGCCGGAGGGCGCGCATCACCGCCAGGACTTTTCCCTGCCCGAACTCACGCAGGGCACTACCCTCTATTACCAGCAAAGCGATAACACATCCGGCAAAGCCACTTACCAATTGCGCATTGTAAGCGTTTCACCGGATCGCCTGATTTTCGAGACCGAAAATATCACGGCGATGCGGTATCTGCTGGTGCCGATCTTCCCGCCTCACGAATTTCAGGCCATCTATTTCCTGGAACGGGAGTCGCCCGAAGTGTGGCGATATTACAGCCTGGGGCGGACCGGTAAAAACGCGAACGGCCTCGCGGTCGGCCACGACGCATCCACCATCAACCGCGCGATGGCGTTTTTCCGCTACTTAGTTGGAATCCCGACAGATCAGGAGCCGCCTGCGGCGCGCTGATCTTCTACCGGGCTACTGGTGCGGATAAGAGGACATGGACCCAGTGGGCGCATACTAACCCCTGGGAGAGCGCGCCGCTAACTGTGTCAATGAGACACACCCATTCTTAAATCCATTCAAAAGCGTCAAAGGCTTACGATTTGGACCGGCAAATGCAATGCGCATCAGCGTGCAATCCCGCCTATTTTCGATTTATTCCATTGGTATTTGGATTTTAGCCCAGGTGGGGGGGAGAGCAGCCGAGAAATGGACCCCGTTTCACGTACGGCACTATTGGAATCTGGAGCGCTTTGCTTGCTCCGTTGCTCATTGAGATCTCTGGCTTCCGGACCGCCCATCTGTGGTCGCAGGAAATCTGGTTCTCGCCGCAGAGTAAGCACCGCTTCGAATACTACATACTCGCTTTTGCGGTAATCAGTAGTGGATTTGCTCTGTTCGCGCGGCGTTATTTCCTTCCATTTCTCCTGAGTGCGCTGGTACTGTGTTCCGTTGTGGCCGTTGGTCCGCGGCCAGTAGGCGCGGTACTGCTCTTTCTCTTCTCGACCACGATTCTGGGAAGGCTGGCGTTTGGCCGCGTGCTCGAATGCCCCCTCGCCTGCATGGGAGGAATCGCAATCTGGATTGTTGCCATGACCTGCGCCGTACGCTTTCCCATCCATTATCCGGCGACGTATTTGGTGGCATTGGCTGTGCCCGTGGTATTTGCCTATCCGCTTTCGCGCCAGTTGGCCCGCCAGTGGCTCAATCTATTCCAGCCGAAGTGGCGGCCCGCAAACGCAGAATTCGTTTGCTTCACATTAATGGCGCTGGTACTGGGGGCGGATTGGCTGATGGTGTTGGAGCCTGAAGTCAGTACCGACGGCCTGGCCATGCATATGGCGATTGCCTCAAACATAGCGATCCACCACGCATTCACTATCGATTTCCGCCAGTTCATATGGGCGCTGATGCCGATGGGCGCGGATTGGTGCTACAGCGTCGTCTATATGCTCGGCGGGGAGTACGCAGCCCGCTTGTTGAACTTCGCCATGCTCGGCACAATTGGATTGCTCCTGTTCGGCGTAGCGCGCCGGTTTGTATCGAACGCCGTGGCTCTACTGATGGTCTTCCTTTTCCTGTCGACACCCATGGTTCTATTCGTGACCGGCTCGCTGTTGGTCGAGAACTTTTTGGCGGCGATGATCCTGGCAGGCGCAGTCGCATTATGGAAGTTCGACGAGCAGGGTGCGACGCCAGTCCTGATTCTCGCGGCGTTCCTGCTAGGAACCTCGGCCGAAATCAAATTCGGCGCGGTGGCCATCTTAGTCGTGATCTTGCCCTTCGTCCTTGTGGCAATTCGGAGAAATCGGCAGAGGCTTCGCCAGGGAACATGGGTTCACGTCGGTGCGATTGTCGTGTTGCTGGCGATTGCGACTGTTCCTTATGCATACGCATACTGGCGTTCAGGCGATCCGATATTTCCGTTTCAAAATGCAAGGTTCCGTTCTCCCTACGTCGGAAACGAGATTCAGAATGGACTCTTTCATCCGCCGCTAAACTGGCGCACGCCGGTCATGCTGACCTTTCGCACAAGCCGCTTCTATCAGGGGCAAAATGGATCGTTCGGGCTGCAGTATTTTTTATTCTTGCCCTTGACCCTGGCGTCCCTCTTTTGGAGGCGATCGTTCGTGGGCACGTTCTGCACAGTGATCGGCGTGGGCGGGGTGCTGGTGCTGCTCGCAACCGTACCGGACGCGCGCTATCTCTATCCCGTACTACCTTTTCTCACCCTGGCGGCGACTGTCGCCTTGTCGGGGTTGCAGACCAGCCGGAGGCGCATTTTCCAAGCGGGCATTGTGGCCGCGGCGGCTGCCGGTCTCTGGAACACCTACTACTTTCCTTCAGCGGATTGGTATCACAGAGACTTCTATTCGTCTCCGCTTTTCTCCGCGGCGGGCCGCCAATCGTATTTAAGAGAGCATGCGCCGGTGCGGGAACTGATCGCTTATGTCAATCGAGTGGCTCCGTCCGAACCGGTGGCGCTCACTGATAGTTCTTCGATCGCGGGCCTGATTCCTCCTGTCTACACTGATAACTGGCATGACTACCAATTTTGGAAACAGGTTCAGGCCAGCCAAGCCCCTGAGTTTTTCTACCGGGAACTTGTTCGCCTAAGCGTTCGCCGCCTGATTGTCGAAGCGAATTCCTCACGGCCCAAAGCCATTGCGGATCTTCTCACACGTTGCGGGCAATCCGAGTATTCGGTTTCCGGCTCCTCTGTCGTACAACTGCGCCCCGATTGTTTAGCGGTGCTGCAAAGGGTGGATGCAGAGCCGTTGCGCAGCGGCAGAATCGATGAAACCGACCCTCGCATGGTTTTCACCGGGTATTGGATACCGATGAAAAACCAACCGTCCGCCTATCGAAACACCGTCGCCGTCTCCGATGATCCAGGCGGGTCTGTCAGGTTCAATCTTGAAGGGCGAGGCTTTCGCTACACCTACACTCGCGCCATGAATCGCGGCAGAGCCGAAATCGTAGTTGATGGCGACAGGAAGGCCATTGTAGATCTTTACAATCGGGACAACGGGTGGCAGACGCAGAGCGCCATTACCGGTCTGGCGCCCGGTGCCCACCGCGTCGCCATCAATGTACCGCGCCAGAAAGACGCTGCCGCCAGCGGGTATTTCATCGATATCGATTCCATCGAACCGCTTCCATGAATTTCGCTTGTCTGCGTGGCTATAGCCGGGTTACTGGTGCGGATAAGAGGACTTGAACCTCCACTCCCTTGCGAGAACATGGACCTGAACCATGCGCGTCTGCCAATTCCGCCATATCCGCATATGTTGGTGGGCCTTTTCATTTTCTAACGCGCGCTGCCCAGTGTCAAATTTTGGAGGTTGCGCCGTGGTCTCCGCTTGCTAGCGCGCGCGGTTCTGTGCCACGGAACCGCCACGCGCAGCGTGCGTCTTTACTCGCCGCCTATGTTGCGGCGCGCAGTTCCAGGATCAGGCGCATGACCAAGCCCTCGATCTGCGTTGCTACGGTGCGGTAGAAGTCTTCGCTTTGGCCGATCGGGTCCTGCACGATCCAGTCGACCACGCGAGCGCCCGGCAGCCGCAGCGGGGTGCCGCTCATGTTGACAACCACATCGAAGGTCTGGCGACGCATGACATCCATGCCTTTGGGGAAATGGTCGTCGATATTCAGGTTCCACTCACTCAGCGTCTGCTTGGTGAGCGGTGCGATGTAGGTGGCCGGGGCCACACCGGCGCTCTGCACTTCCATAATGTCAGCGCCGTAGGCTTGCGCGAAAGCTTCTGCCATTTGGCTGCGGCAGGAGTTGCCGATGCATACGAATAGCACGCGCTTCTTGGCAGCCGTGGGCTTAGGGGGATCGATCCGGATGGGACCCCGCAAGCGGTGCCGCTCGCCTCTTACGCCGCCGGGGTTTTTGCCGCTTGCGTCCGGTACCATGCGAGGGTCCTCTTCAAGCCTTCCTCGATCGTGAAGCGCGGCGCGTGGCCCAATTCCGCCACGGCCCGAGTGGTGTCCGCCATCGAATGGCGCACGTCGCCTTCGCGCGGCGGTCCAAACTTCGGGGGGATGGTGACGCCCTCCATCTTCTGCAACGCATCCCACACGAACTTGAGCGTGAAGCGTCCGCCGTTGCCGGCGTTGTACATCTTCCCGGCTACTCCGGGAGCGCGCGACGCCTTCACGCACAGCTCGGCGACATCGTCGACGTAGGTGAAGTCGCGGGATTGATCGCCGTCGCCGAAAATTGTGGGCGTGGTGCGCTCCAGACAGATGTTTCATGAATAGGCTGAGGACGCCGGAGTAAGCGCTGGTTGGGTCCTGGCGCGGACCGTAGACGTTGAAGAAGCGCAGCGCCACCGTTTCCAGGCCAAAGCAGGAGTGGAACACCGACGCGTACTGCTCGCCCACCAATTTCTGCACCGCGTAGGGCGACTTCGGACCTGGGACCATGGTCTCGACTTTCGGCAAAGTCTCGCTATCGCCGTAAGCCGAGGACGACGCCGCGTACACCACGCGCCGCACGCCACCGAGCGCCGCTGCGCGATACACGTTGAAGGTGCCATCGATATTAACTTCGTGCGACGGCACCGGATCGTCAATCGAGCGCGGCACCGAAGGGATCGCGGCCAAATGATACACCGTATCGGCGCCGCGAATTACCGGCTTTAGGGCCTCGCCATCGCGAATATCCACCAGATGCAACTTGACGCGGTCGCGAACCTCGCTGAGATTGTGTTCGTAACCGGTGAGCAGGTTGTCTACCACTTCCACTTCGCCATCCGCCTGTGCGAGAAGCCTACGCACCAGCGTCGAGCCGATGAATCCGGCTCCCCCCGTGACAATGTATTTCATATCAAGTCCGTTTTGCGACGGCCACCAGCGAGAGCCCCGGCCACGGCAGCAGCCCGTCCACGCGGCGCCAGAACCACACCGTCTTGTCGAACAATTTGAGCGCGGGGCGGCTGATGGCTCTGCGCCCTAAGACCTTTCCGAAGAACCACCAGGACACGGTGCCGATTTTGTTCAGTTGATACATACGCTCAATCTCGAAACCTGTCTGCCCCAGCATTTGCCCGAGTTCCTCGCGCGAAAACCGCCGCAATTGACCCATGCCTTCATCGAGCGATCCGAATAATCCTTTCCCTTGCGGCACCAGCACCAGCACCGATCCACCCGGCGCCAGGCACGTCCGCAGCGATTCTAAAACCGCCACGGGATCTTTTACCGTTTCGAGCACATTGACGCACAACGCCGTGTCGAATTGTCCGGCGCCCGGCTGATAATCGGCAGGCACTTCCGGATGGAGCTCGCAAACCGTCACATTCGGCGTGCGCAGGAAGCGGTTGCGCAGGGCATGCAGATACAGCGGATCGCCTTCCCCGGCGACATACTGCAACTTCTTCGCCATCAGCCGCCCGGTCAGATTGCCGAGCCCAGCGCCGATCTCCAGCACCCGATCTCCCAAATGCGGCCGCAGCACGCGCGTCAGCCAGGTCAAATACTGCGGCGTTCCCGTGAGGTTGTTCAACAGTCCACGGCCGTAATTGGCCTCGTACATGTCGTCGACCACCCAGAAATATAGGATGACGCCCAGGGCCTTCACCCCGTCTTTCCAGCCGATCTTCTTGCCTTCTTCGTAGGTGCGTCCGTGATAACTAATCGGCACTTCGTAGACGCGGAACTTGCGCTTCGAGCACTTCATGGTGATCTCGGGCTCGAAGCCGAAACGGTTGGAGCGGATCGGAATGCTCTTCAGTAGATCCGTGCGGAACACTTTATAGCAGGTCTCCATATCGGAGACATTCAGATTGCTGAAGATGTTGGACAGCAGCGTGAGCGTCTTGTTAATGACGGTGTGCCAATAGGGCAATAGCCGCGTTTGCTCGCTCACCAGGTAGCGCGAGCCGAACACGGCATCTGCGTTCCCATCCAGCAACGGACGCAACAAGCGCATGTATTCGGAGGGATCGTATTCGAGGTCCGCATCCTGCACCAGACAGAAATCACCCTGCGCTTTTGAAATCGCCGTACGCACGGCGGCGCCCTTGCCTTGATTGATGGGCTGGCGAAACAAGCGGATGCGCGGGTCGCTCGCGGCCAAGCGGTCCAGAATTTCCGAGGTGCCGTCGGTGGAGCAATCGTCGACGATGACTAGTTCGCGCTCCATGTTTTCGGGCAGGGGCGCGCCGAGGACCAAGGATAGGCTCCTCTCGACAACCGTGCGCTCATTGTAAACAGGAATCAGAATGGAGAGAAGCATCCGATTCCAACAGTATAATTGGAAGTGCTTTCCTAAAATCACATGAGCTTGCAAACACCTGTACTCGAGACCAACGTCTCCGGACTCAAACTGCGCGGCCGCGGCAAGGTCCGCGACATTTATGAAGACCCGCAGCATCCCGAACGCCTGTTGATAGTGGCCACTGACCGCATCTCCGCGTTCGACTATATCCTAGCCACCGGCATTCCTGACAAGGGCCGTGTGCTGACGCAAATGAGCCTGTTCTGGTTCGACTTCCTGAAGGAAACCGTGCCCAATCATCTGCTGAGCACCGATATGACCGGCCTTCCCGCCGAACTCGAAGGGCGCTCCATGTGGGTGAAGCGCGCGAATATGTTCGACGTCGAGTGCGTCGCGCGCGGTTATCTTTCTGGCTCCGGCTGGAAGGAATATCAGCAGACCGGCGCCGTGTGCGGCATTGCCCTGCCCCCGGGCCTGCGCGAGAGCGATGCGCTTCCCGAACCCATTTTCACGCCGGCCACGAAAGCGCAGACCGGCCACGACGAGAATATTTCGTTCGAGCGCATGGTTTCCATCGTCGGTGCGGACCTTTCCAAGCAACTGCGCGATCTCACGCTCAAGATCTATCAACAAGCCGCCGACTATGCTCGTCCCCGCGGAATCATTCTGGCCGACACCAAGTTCGAGTTCGGCATGATCGATGGCGTGATGACCCTCGCGGATGAAGTGCTGACGCCGGATTCGTCGCGCTTCTGGCCGGTCGATACCTATAAAGCCGGCGGACCGCAGCCCTCCTACGATAAGCAATACGTCCGCGATTATCTCGAGTCCATCCACTGGAATAAGCAGCCGCCCGCGCCGGCGTTGCCCGAAGAAGTAGCCCGCCGCACCGGCGAAAAATACAAGGACGCTTACCGCGCCTTGACCGGCCGCGCGCTCAATTCAGCAACCGCGTGAGCCTGCTTGACCTGTTGGTTGTAATCATCGTAGGCGCCTCGGTGGCTGCCGGATTCGTGGCCGGCTTCGCGCGCGTCAGTATCGGCTTCGCCGCCGCGATTCTGGGCGTGATGTTGGGCTTCTGGTTCTACGGCATCCCGGCCGGATGGGTGCACCATTACATCAAATCCACGACGCTTTCCAACTTGATCGGCTTCATGCTGGTGTTCTGGGCGATCTTAATGGCAGGCTCGCTGCTCGCCAAACTCTGCTCCAAACTTTTCAAGTGGACGGGACTCTCCTGGCTCGACCGCCTGCTTGGCGCCGCCTTCGGACTGGTGCGCGGGGCCCTGATTGCGATTGCACTGATCGCCGTGCTGCTGGCGTTTACGCCCAAGCCCATGCCGAACTGGATGGTGAACTCCGAAGTGCTGCCTTACGCGATGGAAGCCTCCAGCGCGATCTCGAAGCTAGCGCCCAACCCTATCAAAACGGCCTTCCTCGATAGCATGTACGAGCTGCGCCGACTGTGGGCCGAGCAATTGCAAAAGAGCCGCGAAGAACTGCGCGTCTTGAAACGCGACGCGAAGCCCAAGAAGAAAGACGAATGAAAGACCTCCTGATTTTCGACCTCGACGGGACTCTGATCGATTCCAAGGAAGACCTGGTCAGCTCCGTCAACGCCATGCTCGCCTGGAAGCACCGCGCTCCCCTGCCCCACGACGTGGTGGCTTCCTATGTCGGCAACGGCGCTCCTATGCTGGTGAAACGCGCGCTGCCGGATCTGGATGAAGACGAGCATCTCGCGGCATTGCAATTTTTTCTCGACTATTACCGTGAGCACATGCTGGACGCCACCACGCTCTATCCCGGCGTGCGCGAAGCCCTCGACCGTCTGCATCAACACCACATTGCGCTGGCGGTGCTGACCAATAAACCGGTGCGCTTCAGCGAGCATCTGATCGCTGGCCTGGGCCTCTCCGCGCATTTCTTCAAGATTTACGGCGGTAATAGTTTTGAGGAAAAGAAGCCGCACCCGATCGGCATCGAACGCCTGATCGCCGAATCCTCCGCCGACCGCGCGCGCACCGTAATGGTCGGTGACAGCGCCGTTGACGTCCTGACGGCCCGCGCCGCGTCCGTCCAGGCCTGCGGCGTGTCCTGGGGATTTCAGCCCGAAACGTTCGCGCAAGCGCCTCCCGATTTCATCGTCGACGACCTGCGAGTTTTAGCTGAAATGGTGCTCGAACGCGCCTAACGTGTTTGCGCTAAACTCCCGTCATATGAAGTTGCAATCCTGCTGCGCCGCCCTATTGCTGATGAATGGTTCCGCCCTTGCCCAGGAGAAAACCATCATCCTCAAAGCCGCGCGCATGTTCGACGGCCACGAAATGCGCACCCCCGGACTGGTCGTCGTGAACGGCTCGCGCATCCTCGGCGTCGGCCCCGGCGCCCCCATGCCCGCCGGAGCGCAAGTCATCGACTTCGGCGACGCCACGCTTGCGCCTGGCTTCATCGACGCGCATACGCATCTCTCCATGATGTACAACGCCGATTACCGGCAGAAGCAACTCGACGAGTTGCAGCGCTCGATTCCGGAGCGCACCCTGCGCGCCACAGAAAATATAAAGAAGACGCTCATGGTGGGCGTCACCACCACGCGCGACGTAGGTAGCAGCGAGTTCATGGATGTCGGACTGCGCAACGCCGTCGCGGCCGGTATCATTCCAGGACCTCGCATGCTGGTGGCGGTACACGCGATCGGCTCCACCGGCGGCCATTGCGACGATCAAGACGGCTTTCGCGCGGGTCTATTCGGACGCGAAACCGGACCTGAAGACGGAGTCATCAATACTCCTGATGAAGGGCGCCGAGCCGTCCGCTACAACGTAAAGTATGGCGCCGACGTGATCAAAATCTGTGCCACCGGCGGCGTGCTTTCGCCCACCGATGAAGTGGACATACCGCAGCTCACCCAGGAAGAAGCCAACGCCATCGTCGACGAAGCGCACACGCTGCGCAAGAAGACTGCCGCCCACGCCCACGGAGCCGAAGGCGCCAAACGCGCCATCCGCGCGGGGATCGACTCGATCGAGCACGGCGCATTTCTCGACGACGAAGCTCTCGACATGATGAAAGCGCGCGGGACTTTCTACATTCCCACTCTTATGGCACTCGAAGGCGGCAAGGAGATTCTCGCCAAGGGCGGCTATCCGCCTTTGGTCGCAGCCAAAATGACGGCCGCCGTAGAATCCATCAATCAAGTGGTGCGCAAGGCCATCACGAAAGGCGTGCGCATCGGCATGGGCACCGACGCCGCCGTGTATCCGCACGGCCGCAACGTCGAAGAGTTTCACCTGCTGACGGCGCTAGGCATGAGTCCGCTCGACGCGCTGCGCGCCGGCACCTCTGTCGATGCCGAGTTGCTGGGCATGCAAGCCCGCATCGGCACGCTCGAAGTGGGGAAATTCGCCGATGTCATCGCCATGCCCAGCGACCCCACGCAGAACATCCGCCTCACCGAAAAAGTATTCTTCGTGATGAAAGACGGCGTGATTTATCGCAACGAGACGCCGCGGCCTTAGCGAGTTTCCCGCAGTCGGGCTACGATAATAAGTGGAGGAATGGCCGAGTAGCTTAAGGCGGCGGTCTTTAAAGACGACACCTGTTTTTGACGGGCTATAGCGACAAACTAGTGACAATCCCCTCCACAACGAACTCTGGGGGATCCGTGGTCCAGCTTTGGCGTAGTCACATTCTGCCTCTAGAATGAGGGGCGCGATTCGCAGGGTCGTATCAAAGCCCGGGGCCGCTGATGGTCGAGGGCAACGGTCTACATTTACACAGCAGCGTAAAAGGCTTCGTTAAAAGCGAATTTGCAGTAGGAAATCCAGTTGACCTCGAGGGCGCCCGAAAGTGCTGTAGTCCCAAAGGGTATAACGAATTTGGGGCGACACGCCGACCCACCGGCGTTGGATCAATGCTCCGGCTCCGAATGACGGGCCGACATATAGCGGACCCGAAAAATGGAGAACAGAGTTTTGGGGAGTGCGCACCAAAGTGGCGGTATCCAGGATCACCGAGTTTGAGCGGATCGTGCTCCAGCTTGTGGAAATGTTATATCCTGTCTCGACGAACGGGCGAACAGTGCGTTGAGGCGGACCGAAGTAGTACTTCAACATCAGCGGAAATTCCCAGGTATTTCTCCGGGTTTGGTCGAACTCTTGGATCGTAAGCGTGGGGGGGATGTCAACCGCATTCGATTTTTTAACTGGTCCAAGGGGTAGGTGAAGCTGCTGTCAGAGCTGTAACGCTTATACTGCGGGCTAAAATTTAGGGCAAAGTGATTGCTGAGACGAAACTCGGCGCTGGGTCCTACTGTGTAGCGGCCAGCATACGAGAAGACTCCGCCTGTGATGGGAACTCCGCCTACCACGCCCAGCGAGAGGCGCCCGAAAAGGGGGCTCGTTTGCGCGCATGCGGAAATGCACAGAATCGCTCCCAGCCATAGTCGATACATCGCTGATCTCTTCTCCATGGGCAGTTCTCCTTCGCACCTCTCAGAGTTTATCGGGTGCTCCGTTTTAAAAATGGAATGCAAAGCCGAATTGAGCGGCGGGGTACGCTCCCCCATTGCCAAACGTGGGCTGCGGAGTTGGGCGAAGCCTGCGCAGTTCACCCCGGAGGCTAATGAGCCGGGTAACGCGATAGTCGAGACCACCACCGAAATCGTATGCGAAGTTTGCTCGCCATCCAGAATCGCTGCCGGAGAATCGTTGCTGCGCAGCCACACCCGCACCAGCAAAGGCATAAATGCCGACACGATTTGTCAAATTGAATTGATAACGCATGCCCGGAGTTACAAACACTGCTCCTGAAGTGACAAAGGGGATCTCGAAGTAGAGCCGATTCTTCCCGTTCTCATAGAATTGTCTGGCGTAAACCGCCTGCAGCGTGATGATACGGCGTGTAGGTCCGCCCAATTGAGGAGCGCTCGGGTCAACGAGTATTTTGCTCTCGCTGGTACCGAACAGGATGCTCACATCGCTGTTCTGTGCGGATGCAAACTTCGCGGTGATGGTTAGAGCTAGCACTAAGCGGAGGGCGTTCATCAAGGAAAGTGTAGTTCGCTAAGCCAATCGGGTCCATCCATTTTCCTTGGACGGTCGGATTCGCGGGATGAATGGTTTGAGATTTGCGAACGCTGATTTGCCCGCGCCGTTGACCGGGCAAAAACCGCCGTCCATCGGAAACAGATTGAGCGTTGCAGCCGTGGGGATTAAGCTGAGTCTGTGAAACACTGCTTTCGGCCTATGTTGGGACTGGCCCTGGTGCTGGTCTTACAGCCCGTTCGGCTGGCCGGAGCCGATCAAGTTTGGAGAAAGCTGAGGTATCAAGGCGGTACGATTGAGGCCAAGGTGAATCCGTTCGATTGGAACACGACGCTGCGCGCGTCCGGCAATCAACTGGAGCTGACGTTCGCGGGCCAAAAGACGGTGCGCATAGAGGCTTCCCAGATCACGGCCCTAAGCTATGGGCAGAAGGCATACCGGCGAGTGGGAGACATGACAGCACTCAGCTTTCTGGTAACGCCCGTGGCACTTTTTGGGATGCTGCACAAGAGCAAGGATCATTTGATTGGGATACAGTATAAAGCGGCTGATGGTCCGCCTGGAGGGATCCTCCTTACCGTGAATAAGGATGAATATGCGGAATTGCTGATGCGCCTGAGCGCTATGACGGGAAAGCCAATTGAGAACTGGCCCTGATGCAGGCTTTTTTGCAATCCCTACCGTTCGTGATCTTCAGTTTCGGAGCGCCCGCGTTCGTGGTGCTTGCGTATGCGTTCTGGCGAAAGCGTGCGGCAAGTAGCTGGCTATTGCGCTTCTTCACAATTTGTTGTGCGGCAGCATTCGTGCTGAACCTCATTTCGCTCGTATTCCTGGTTGAGAATCCCCTTCTGTCAGTTTGCCGAACTCTTCTGGTTTCGATATTGCCGCCGCTTATGCTCCAACTGACGGGCGAAAGGGCTGCAAGCGCCAAGAATTTTGGGCGGCCGAAGTGGCTTCTCACTTTGACCCTGCTCTATGTGCTGGCCGTAAGCTTTGCGGTCGCGCGCCAAGCCGAGTACGGAGGGTTTTTCGACGATACTGCGGCCCTGATGCTGGCGGCGTCGGCTGCGTTGGCAATCGGCGTCATCTGGTTTTTCTTTCCGCCGGGCAACGAGCGTATATGGATGCTTTCGATATTCGCGGCCTTTTTCCTGACGGGGTTGAGTACGATGTTTAGTGACAATCCGCTGCTTGAGATTGTTCCCGACTACCTGCTGGTTTTGTTTTTTTCCGTGCATCTTTACTATTCTGAGCGACTTGTGTTCTTTGACGTGTTTTTGAGAGCCGGCGCGTTTGTGGCTGCGGGCGTGTTGCTTCTGGCAGGCACCTTTGCCTTGCGTTCCATATTCGCGCCTTCGCCGGGATGGAGCGGAATTTGGTTCACAGCATTGGCGGTAGCTCCGTTGTGGAGTTGCGCTCCATTCGTATACAAAAAATTAGGGATCTGGATTGATGGGCGGCTGGGGCGCCGGTATTCCGTTGCGCAGGCAGAGTCGGTTTTCATTCACAAGCTGCAGAATGCAATGAGCGCGGCAGAACTGCACGATGCGGCCGTGGAGGCTGTGGAGTCGATTTTCGATTGTCGCCCTGAGATAGATTTCGCGCGTAATCTTGATTCGAATGGGGACGATTCTGTGGCCCCCATCGAACCCCAAGGGTACATAGCCTTGAAAGCACCGAAGCGGCCTCTGCTGAGCGATGATCTCCGATTGCTGAATTCGTTTGCAACGACCCTAGGAGTCATGCTGCAAAACGTGAGGCTCCGGGCGCAACGGGCCGAGTTGCTTGACCTGGCTGGGCGAGCGCAGCTTCGAGCCTTGCGTGCTCAAATTAACCCCCATTTTCTGTTCAATGCACTGAATGCAGTTGCAGGCTGTGTGGGCTCAAGACCAGACTTGGCCGAGGACACGCTTGCGAATCTGGCAGATGTTTTTCGCTACGTTCTCAGCCGCTCGGATCAGGAATGGGTTCGGTTTTCGGAAGAAGTGGCATTCATTCGAGCGTATCTAGCGGTGGAGCAAGCTCGGTTCGGTACCCGGCTCCAAGTCGAATTCCGCCACGATGAAGCATGCTTGGGAATTTACATTCCCGCTATGATTGTTCAGCCTCTCGTCGAGAATGCGATCAAGCACGGTTGCTCCAAAGTTGTCGGAATAGGGAAGATAACGATTGTGGCGAGTGCCATGGAGCGAGGCCTGGTTGTGACCGTCGCCGATAATGGACCGGGGTTTCCGGCTGATTACTCAAGTGAGCGCAGCGCTGGGCATGGATTGAGAAATGTAAGCGACAGGATGCGTGGGTACTATGGCGATAGTCGGAACATCGATTGGGAGAGCGGTGAATCAGGTACAACTGTGTCTCTTACCATTCCGATGATGGAGCATCGTGAATGCGCGTCGTGATCGCCGATGATGAGGCGCCCGCCCGTCAATTTCTGCGCCGCCTCCTAACTTCGCACAATGATATCGAAGTCGTTGGGGAAGCCGAAGACGGTACCGAGGTGATCCGCCTGGTTGCGACGGCCAAGCCCGATGTTCTGTTCCTCGACATTCAGATGCCCGGTGGAAATGGATTGGAAGTGGCTGCAGGCCTGATGAAACATCGACCCGCCATTGTATTCTGCACGGCGTACGAACAACACGCGATCGAAGCATTTGAGCTGGAAGCCGTGGATTACCTACTAAAACCGGTGAGCCGCAGTCGGCTTGCACAGGCGCTGGATCGGATTCGAAGGACAGATCCCGCCCAACCTGTCCCCAAGGCCCATGAACGGCTGTCGCGATTTCTGGCGCGTCGAGGCGGGAACTTCGTCGTGATACCGGCGTCGAAGGCCGCCTACTTTGAGTCAGTCGATGGGCTGACGAAAATCGTTACAGTGACAGGGGAAGCCTATTGGATGGATTCACCGCTACAAGTGCTGGAGCAGCGCCTTGAAGCCCAGAGGTTTTTTCGCGTGTCGAGAAATGCGCTGATTAATTTGAACGAGGTGGCAGAGGTGCATCCCCTGCCGGGCGGTTCAGCGGAGTTGCTACTCAGAGGCGGCCCACGGTTGGAGGTTAGCCGCAGGCGTTACCGGTCTTTGCTTGAAGTCATCGAAAAGTCCTAACCGCAATGTCCTTCATGCGTCTAAAATCGCCGTATTGTGGCGTCCTTCCGGGTTCAAGCGTAGAGTCGGCGATTGACCGAAAGGTGCCGCTCGTGATTGATGGACTCGCATTGGACGCATTGGAGCGAGCGGGCATCAAAAGCTGACCGCGGCTTTAGCGATCTTCCCGAGTCGGGCTACGATAATAAGTGGAGGAATGGCCGAGTGGTTTAAGGCGGCGGTCTTGAAAACCGTTGACGGGGAAACTCGTCCGGGGGTTCGAATCCCTCTTCCTCCGCCAGCGTCATTTAATGGACAAGGCCGCAGACTTAAAGTTGATCGCCGACAACTGGAACGTTTTGTTGCCGGCTGCGGAGCGCGCTTTCGAAGAGCACGGAAGAGGAATGCTGCTGGTGGACACCACGCGCATTGAAAGCGGCGGCTATCCGTTTCAATACGTCAGGATGGCGGCGCTCCCAAGCGACAATTCGGATTGCGAACGTATGGTGCGAACCTACGATCCGGAAAAAGAAATCATCGTGAGCTTATTCAGATCCGACGGACGGGTCTATTCGTATGAACTGGGTCGCCCGGGTGAAACGAGAGTCAGCCGGCCTTAGAAGGGATCGTCAAGTGCGCCGATTGTTTCCGGCTTGTGTGGCACTCTTCCTTATCGTCTCAGCTTCCGTTGTAGCCCAACAAGTCGAATCAGATGACCGGCGAAGCGCCGCACAGACGTCCTTCTGGCGTTCCATCAGAGACGACTTAAAGCGATCGCCAGAGTACTGGGGTGCGATACACGACGCCGTTATCCCCGCTGGTTTTTCGTGGTCTCGATGCATTGAGGGGTACGGTGGTTTCGAGCCGCCCGCTTGCGAATCCGAGCGAAATCGTACTGGCCATGTCGGACGATCATACGCCCGAGGTCACACTACAACTCGTTGACCGGCGAGGAACTCCCAGCGGGCTAAAGAAAGCCATACCCCCTGGAACGACTGTCGAATTTTCCGGCATCGCGAGGAAGTTTACGGCAGAGCCATTCATGCTGACATTTCAAGTTGAACTTGGAATAGCTAAGGGATCCGGGTTGTGGATTTTGGGAAGCGACAAACCAGACAACCGAGGCAAGGCAAAGTGACGGCCTCTCGTTTTGCCTAATTTAGGTGCTAAGCTACCGCTCCTTCTCCAGCAGCTTGCGAATCCCCTGCAACTCTTTCTGCCGCTCCGGATCTGATTTCGGATAGGTCATTTTTAAGTCCTTTAACGCATCCAGCACCACCCGCGAAACAATCAATTGCGCCGTCTCTTTGTCATCGGCGGGCACCACGTACCACGGCGCGGTCCGGGTACTCGTCGAACTGAGGCACGACTCGTATGCTTTCGTATAGTCTTTCCAGAAACCCCGCTCCTTAATATCGTCCGCGCCGAATTTCCAGTTCTTCTCCGGGTCGTCGATGCGCTTGAGGAAGCGTTTGCGCTGCTCGTCCTTCGAGAGATGCAGGAAAAACTTGATCACGCGCGTGCCGTTACGGTGCAGATGATGTTCCAAGTTCACGATCGAACGATAACGGTCGCGCCAGATGGATTCCTTGTCCGACAGATCGTTCGGAAGATTCTCGCCCGCGAGAATCTCGGGATGCACACGCACCACTAGCACTTCTTCGTAATAGGAGCGGTTGAAGATGCCGATATGCCCCCGCTCCGGCAGGCGCCGCGTGGCGTTCCACAGAAAGTCGTGAGCCAGTTCCTCGGCGCTGGGATGCTTGAAGCTAAAAACCTGGCATCCCTGTGGGTTGACGCCCGACATCACGTGCTTGATCGCACTGTCCTTCCCGGCTGCGTCCAGTGCCTGAAAGATCAGCAGCAGTGAGTATTGGTTCGACGCATAGAGCAGGCTTTGGCGCGCGCTCAACTTTTCAATATGCTCGGTGAGCAGCGCCCGGTATTCCTCTTTCGAGCTGTAAACCGGCTTCACTCGGGTCGGCCACTTGCTGAGATCGACCTTCTTCCCGGCACGGATTCGAAACTCGTCGGCGTTAATTTTCTTCATCGGACTCCTCGACACCATGGTACCCGGAACCCCCTTTTGACAACGCCACCTTCGCCGTGGCATGCTGATCAGACCTCCCTAATGAAACGCGCCCTGCTACTTCTGTCGCTGGCCGTCGCCGCTCTCGCGGGCGACAAGCCGGCGGTCTCCGAATGTTTCCAAGTTCACTCGCTCACCAGAATGGATGGCGATCATTATTGGGCCGATTGGACCAACGCCTGCCCGTACACCATTGACTCGGTGTACGTGATGATCGGCTTCCGCGACAAATTTCACAACCGGCTGGGCGACGGGGTGTGGGGGCTGCACTTCATCACGCAAGGCGCCCACCGCGTGACGCGCTTCTCGGCGCCTGCCGGTGTCGGCGCCTACGAGTTTGTCGACATCCGCAAAGTGACTACCGATTCCAGCGAAGCCCTGCGCTAAAGTTGAAGCGGAGGCGATTCACATGAAACTGGTGTTGTGTCTGGCCCTGCTGGGCGTGCAGGCGTTCGCGGGAGAGATCATCTATGGCGCTCCCCCCGCCGGCGTGATTCCGCACGTGGTCGATGGAGACGGCTGGAAAAGCATTTTCACACTGGTGAATCTTGACACCGCCCCCGCGTCCTTCACCCTACGATTTTACGCCGACGATGGCACGCCGGCAGTGTTCCCCACCACTTCGGGAACCGCGTCTACCATCACCGGCACGCTGGCCGCGGGTGGCGCTACCACTATTGAAACCAGTGGCACGGCGGTGCCACTAACCCAGGGATGGGCCTCCCTCGACGCGCCCGGCATCATCGGCGGAACCGCTATCTTCCGGCGCATTGTATCGGGCCAACCCAACTTTGAATCGTCCGAGGCGCTCGATTTCGATACGCGCAGCCACTTTGCGATGCCCTTCGATCATCTGAACGGCGCGGCCACCGGGTTCGCCATCGTCAACCAGACGGCAGCGACATCCGGCATGATCTCCCTGATTTTTCGCGACGAAACGGGGGCTCAGTTGCTCACTGACAGCTTCACACTGGTGGGACTCGGCCATACCGCTTTCACGCTCACGCAGAAATACCCGCAGTTGATCGGGAAGCGCGGAACGTTCGAAGTCTCTACCACCGGCGTTTACATAAACCTGTTGGCGATGCATTTTCTGAACGGGAGTTTCACTGCGATCACGCCGCTGGCGTCGTGGCAATGGCAGTAGGCGGACGGTTCAGAAGCTGAAGCGCAATTGCAGTTCGAGGCGGCGATTCGCGGTCTGGGTTCCGCCTCCACCGCCGCCCCCAAAACCGCCGAAGCCGTTGGTCACGCCGAGCGCTTCGCCGAAGAATGGCGAGCCCAAGGTTCCTACCGGCGCGCTGGGATTCACCGAATTCAGCAGATTGCGGATTTCGACGCTGGCGGTAAGGTTGTAGCGTTTGCTTCCTGCGGCGCCGAAGAATCCTCCGGGGCCGCCCGGGCCACCACCACCGCCGGGACGCCCGCCGCCGAATCCACCGCCCCCACGCGGACCGCCGCCTCCGCCACCTGCACCATTAGTCGGGCGCGTCGTCGACTCGCCGAAACCCCAAGTCCGGCTGACGCGCGTATTGATCGTCAAGCTGCCGAAGCCGTTTCCAAAGTTACGCGGGACGATGGTTTCGCCTGGCGCCGGCCGGGAGTTCAGCAGTCCGTATGGCGTCGCGAACACGAAGGCGGGATTGCTCGCGGCGCTCGCGAACGACGGACGGTCGTTGGCGATCGAATCGCCGTTGAGATCTTGGCCTACCACGATATTGAAGGGAGCAGCCGAGGCGAAGATCAGCATCGGGTTCAGGCGGATGCCAAACGGAGCCGTCAGGCTTCCGCCCATAACTGCGCGGTGGCGGATATCGAACTGCGCGCGGCTCCATTCGTTGGTGAAGTCGTAGGAGTTGGCCGGGAAGCTGCCGGCGCCGTCGGTGTTCGAATGCGCGTGCCCCAGGTTATAGAAGCCGAACATCGTATAGCGCGCGTTTAAGCGGGCGTTGAGATTCACGGTGAGTTGATTCTGCTTGAACAGGCCGCTCGATTCATACTGATACAGCGGGTTCGCGGTGCCCACGCTGCCCGGAGTGCCCGGCGGCGGTGCATTGATGTTCACCGTGCGCAGCTCGTGAACGCCCCGCGAATCGGTGTAGTTGACGGAGAGCGAGATGTTCTTCGGCAACTGGCGGTCGACGCCAATCGCGCTCTGAATGATGCGTGGCGCGACCAAACCTGGATCGATGCGGTAGGTGGCCGTCTGCGCGAATGCCGAGAGATCGGACGGGATGCTGCCGATGAAGAACTGGGGATCCGGCACCACATAGCGTTGCTGGACCAGACCGTTGAAGCGTTCCGCGTTGAGCACCTGCCCGAGCGCGAAGCGGTCATAGAACATGCCGAACCCGCCGCGGATCACGGTCTTCGGTTGGCGCAGCCGCCCCTGGCCTCCGCCGAGGCCCCAAGCCACGCCGAGGCGCGGCGCGAAGTGGCCGGCATCGTGGATATTGGTCTGGATCTCATAACGCAAACCCAGGCTGAGGGTGAGACTGGGGATGACGCGCCAGTCGTCTTGAACGAAGGGGGCCACATCCACTTGATTAACGCGCAGCAGCGGGGTGCCCGCCGCCGCTATGTACTGAAATGCTTTAAAGCTGTTGCCTTTGAGAGTGGCGATGTAATCGTCCAGAGAAGCGAAGTTGAAAGTGCCATTGAAATTGGTATCGCTGAAATCAGCTTCACGAGTGGCGCGCAGGCGGGCGCCAATCTTCAACAGGTGGGTGCCGCGCGTAAGCGAAGTGTAGTTCTGTAATTCATAGCTACCCTGATCGGTGTATTGCGGCCCCTGGGTGGCTGCGTTGCCGGTAAAATATCCACTCACGCTGATGGTGGGCGCATTACTCAGCGCGATTTGCGAATTATCCGAACGCGTGTATTGAAAACGAGTTTCGTTAATCGCGCGGGCGTTCACTACCCAGGTCCCGGTCAACTGCGCGGATTGCGTGGTGGTCTCGGTATCGATGCCTTCGGCTGGGAGGCTGAATCCGCCCACTCCGGTGTTGTCCGACGTGATGCGCGTCCACGTATAGCGGGCTTGCAATGTGACTTTGGATCCCAACTGGTAATCCAGGCGCGGGCTGACAGAGAGCCTCGATGTGGGCGTTGGTACATTTTCAGTGAGCGGCGCAGGCAGGAAGTCGGGACCGAGGATGGTGGCCTTCACTAGCGCCTGATCGTCCTGATGACGGTCACTAAAATCGAGGAAGAACGACGCTTTCTTGCTGAGCGACCCGCCGACGTTGCCTTGGAACTGCTTGGTGAGGAAGGATGGCTTAGTGTTCGCAAACGGATTACGCGCGTCGAGCACGCCGCTGTCGGTCTGGTAAAAGACCGAGCCATGTAGTTTATCGGTTCCAGGTTTAGTCAAAATTTCGATGCGGCCAAAACCGATGCGGTCGAACTCGGCTGAGAAGGGGTTGGAGTTCACGCGGATCTCGCGGATCGAATCCTTGGGCGGAAGCTGGCCGTTGCTGAAACCGTCCACAAAAATCTGCCCGCCGTTGGGGCCGGCCGCGGGCCCAGCGAGCGCCATCAAATCGTTTTGTAGATCGTCGGGATCGTCCGATAACATGTCCAGATCCTGCCCGGTCAGCACTAATTGACCGGCGTTTTTGGAGGGGTCGAGTTCCAACTGCGTGGTTTCGGCGACAGTGACCTCTTGTTTCTCCGCGGCAATCGCCAGTTTCGCGTCGGCGGTGGTCGCGCGCGCGGCCGTCAGTTCAATTTGCATGCTCTCAAACAGCGAGAAGCCGGTCGCGCCGATGCGCAGCGTGTAGGTCCCGGGAGGCAGACCGGTGATAGAGTAAGCGCCGTCGTTGCCCGTCTTAGTTACTCGCACCAATCCCGCTGGGCCGGTCACAGTAACGCTGGCTCCCGGCACGCCCGCGCCGGAGGGGTCCGTGACCGTTCCGCGAAGGCTGGCGGGCGTCTGCGCGAACAACGTTGCAGCGGCCACGAGCACCAGAACCAACCGTTGCAGGAGGATCATAGGCGCCTATTGTCCGAAACCGCCGAGATCGGCGCCGCCGCCCACATTCCAATCGCCGAGAGACATTTCGCGCGTGCCGGGCTTGGTGAGAATCGCTTCGACGCCCGCGAGCAACGTGATCGCGGTGACTTGCTCGGGATTCGCGCCGTTTACGCTCGAAATAATAATGGCATCGCCGGTCATGAGATCCGTGACCTTGATAGCAGGCGTGCGATCGATCATCGATTGCAGATCGCCGTTCCCGCCTCGGCCGCCGAATCCGCCCGGGCCTCTGCCGCCGCCTGCTGGACCACCGCCCGGAGTGCCTTCCGCGGGCGCCACGCCGTGCAGACGATTCGCGATCACCTGTGCTAATTGCGGCTGCAATTTCTTCAACGAAGAATCCGTAGAAATCTTCACGGTCATCGGCTTCTTGGTCTCGATATTGTTAATACGGATCACGTTTTCCTGCGGGTCCACCGAAATCACCAGGCCGGCAATCATCTTGAATTGGCCGGAGACAATCTCGTCGGCAGTCATCGCAGAACCATCCGGCGTTTTGTCGCCGCGGGCGCGCACCTGATCGCCTTTGCGAAGGTCTGAAAGCTTAGACGGTTTCGCGTCCGCGAACTTCACGGAATCGGGCGTGTAGCGCCGCACGACCGCGTTGGCGGCGGGCTTGACGATCAAAGGCTTGACGCCTGCCAGCGTGCGCACGTTGAGAGTGAACGAATCCGCCGCGACCTCGGCTACGATGCCGGTGGCGCCGCGGCGATCCCAATCGGCGCGCTCGGCTGCTTGCTTGCTTGCGATCTCGCTTTGCGAAATCACAACGATCTCGAGGGCCGCCAGCGATTTGTCTTCAGCAGTAGCGGCCGCGCGCACGCAGGCGGTCGCCGACGTTAATATCGGCAAGCTCAATGGCCGTGGCATTGGTCAAATTGGTTGCGCCGGGAGCCACGCGGACCACTTTGGCCTTGGGGTCGACCGTAACGGCCACTTCGCCGGTATCGGTCTTGAGCGTGATCTGGCGCGCGGCGGCGTCCATTTTCGTGACTACGCCGAGAGCCCGGCCAGTGGCCTGCTCCTGCGCGGAGCTGGCTGGCGCCAATAGAAACACTACGAGCGTGGTGGTGCTTAGGATCGTCCTCATCCAATTACTAAGACCTCCACCAATGAGTTTAGGTTACACTCACTGCGCTCCGGCGGAGCGCAATCCTACCGCCGGCAGGTATAAACCTCGCGGCTCACGCTTCCACCAGGCCCCGGTGCGGCGGCGGGTTTCGCTGTCCGTGAAGGTGTATTCGTAGGCCAACGCTCGGATGTAACGGGGGGGGTGGTTAGGGAACGGGTTGTTGCCAAGTAATGCCTCGACGTCGGGCGAACCCTCGAGCAGGCGCAGAGTTAGGCTCACGAACCATGGGTTCGTTTGGTAATTACTGAGGGCTGCGAACCACATTTGCCAGTCGAGCCGGGGCTGGTGGGGTGCCACCCAGGCGGGTGCACGGTTGATATCGCCGGGCTTGTATTTGAACTCGTAGGGTTTCCATGTCTGGCCGTCCGCGGAACCTTCGAGGATGATCTCGATGCGTTCCGTGGTCATCACCGCGAACAGGCCGTAGGTGTTGACGATCTGCAGCGGTGCGGCGTAGCGCAGGGGGGCGTTCAACAGGGCGGGCAGGCGGCCGTTGAAGGTCTCGACCAAGTGCGAAAGACTTAGCACCACGACCACGAGCGCAACGACGAGCGCGGGGACGCGACTGCGGTCCTCTTGGCTTTCGGCGAGACGGTCACGATGGAGCGCGGGGACGAAGCGGGCCAGCGCCTGGTCGTCAAACAAGAAGAGCGTGAGTGCGAGGGTAAGCAGGTTGAAGAACGTATAGTTTCCGGTGGCGGCGATCAGCACTTGCAGGGCAATCAGCCACCACGCGCCGAACATGCGCAGGCGGCGCGGGAAGAAGATGAGGAGCGGCAGGCCCACTTCGATCGCGAGCGTGGCGGCGGTCGCGAAATGCTGGAAGCCGGCGGGGAGTTTATCGGCGTACCACGCGAGCACGGTGGGCAGCGGCTGCGTGTGCCAATGGAAGCTGAGCGCCGACAAGTTGCGCCAGGTGGGATCGCCGCTGATGAGCTTGACCGCGCCCGAGAGGAAGTACAAGCGGAACACCAGCCAGCGGAATAACCAGGGGACGATGCGGTTATGTCCTAGGAAGATGGTCAGGAATCCGGCTTCGAGCAGGAGTGAATCCCATTGGAAGGAGAGAAATTCCTGGCCTACTGAGGCGTAGGACAGATACAGGATGAAGAGCAGTATCGGAATGAAGCGCTCGAATTTTCCGCGTGCGAAACCGGTGAGAAACAGCATGGCCGCGAAGACCATGCCGGCAAAACAGAGCACGACCAGTGTGGTGTCATCGGCGGCGAATCCAGAACAGGCTGGGGACGGCCAGGAAGCGCAGCGCGGAGCCGGTGCGTTCGACTGACGCGAGGAACGGCACCACCGGGACCACGCCGCGCGCGCCCAGCAGGCCGCCGACTTGCAATGCGAGCGATCCGAAGGCAATGGCGTAGACCAGCGCGAGTGCACGCAGGAACAGCCATTGCGTGGCGGCAAAGCGTGTGGGCTCGATGCGTGTGCCGAAGGTGAAGCGCGTGAGTTGGTAAAAGAAGTTCCGATGAGGCGCGATGATGCGGTAGGCGAGTTCGCAGGGTGCGGCGACCCATCGGTAGAGACGTTCCTTGCCTAGCGATTCGAACACAGCGCGCGCGCCGCTGGCGACGGTGCCGTCGGGGCGCACCAACTGCACTGATTGCGAGTAGGCTTCACGGGGGATTTGAGGAAAGCGGTCCCCCACTTCCTGGGACGCGAGATACTCGATGCGATTGCCGGTGAGCTGGCGCCAATAGTCCAGCCAGATGCGGCAGAAGGCGCAGTGGCCGTCGTAGATGAGGATCGGTTTTGGCGCGGACATGCCTAGACCATTATCGGGGGTGGATGTTGGTATGCCCAAACATGTCGGACCGACGTTTGCGCTATACTACGTGTGGCATCGTATGTTACGCATTGCATGATTCGATCTTGCAAGGACCGGGAGACGGAGAAATTGTGGCGACGCGGGCCCAGCCGGAAGTTTCAAAGGATCGAAAAAGCTGCCCGCATCAAACTAGGTTTTCTGGATGCGGCGGCGTCGCTAACGGATTTGACGCTTCCGGGTTTGCGCCTGGAGAAGCTTTCGGGTGACCGTGCGGGGCAGTATAGTATTCGCATCAACGAACAATATCGCGTTTGTTTTCGCTGGCGGGAGGGAGATGCTTATGAAGTCGAAGTCACGGATTACCACTAAGAAATTGCCGCCGCTGCATCCTGGCGAGTACCTGCGGAGCGTGCTTGACGACGCGGGGTTGAGCGCGAATGCCGTGGCGCTGTCGCTGCGGGTGCCGGCCAACCGCTTGACGGAAATTCTCAACGGGCGGCGGGCGATTACCGCCGATACTGCAATGCGCTTAGGGCGCTACTTCGGCACTTCTGCGCAAATGTGGATGAATTTGCAGGCGAGGTACGATCTGGATGCGGCTGAAGAAGCTCTGGCCGAGCGCATCCAAAAGGAAGTCCAGCCGATGCGGCGGGCTTCCTGACTCGATTGGTTGCAAGAGTTTTTCTAACGATAGTATGCGTATTCTCGGGATTGCCTTTCTGATCGCTGTCCTAACTCGTTCTTCTACCGAAGCCTAGTCTGGATCGATCTGTATCGCGCCCGAGCCAGCAAGGATTACTCTGTACGCCCCCATGAATATCGCATCCGAGTAACGGCAAACCGCAACAATCTTTCGCATTTCGCTTTTGTGAACCGCGAATGATAGCTGATCGTCGCAAGTGTAACGATGCTCGGATAAATAGCGGACTGACGACGGGGTTGCCTAGGATTACAGGCGCTACTGGTTCAACAGCGGAATATCTTTGGCGGGCTTGGGTTCCGGGAAGGTCTTGATGTAAGCGTAGACGTCGGCGAGTTCCTGGTCCGACATCACTTTCGCGCGGAAGGGGGGCATGCCGCCGGATGCGGGGTTGCGCACGTAAGCGGTGAAAGCTACGAGCGGCAATTTGGTTTGAGCGAGGCGGGCTCCGGCGGTGCCGCCTTGTCCCACATAGCCATGGCACTGGTAGCAGCCGTTGCGTTCGAATAGGCGTTTGCCGTTGGCGGTGTCGCCCTCTTTGGTTTGGGCTAGGGCGGTGATGGCGAAAACGAATAGGAGTAGAAATGTTTTCATGACGGTCTCCTTAGTCATACGGGGAAAAAATGGGGACACCCTAACCGTTGCGGAACGGTAGAGGCGGTGTGGAAGGTAAAAGAGTGTCCCCATTTTTAGCGCGGTTGGGTTACTACGTCTAAGAGCGCGGGCTCGCCGGCTTTCACTCGGGCTATGGCGCGTTTTAGGGCTGGACCTAGCGCGTTGGGATCGGTGATGGGGCCTTCGGCGTAGAGGCCGTAACCTTTCGCGATGGACGCGTAGTCGATATTGGGGCCGTTGAGCGCGGTGCCGATGTCGGAGCGGCCCAGGTCGCGGTCGTATTTCGCGCCCAGCAGCGCCAGGTACATGCGCTCTTCGTGATAGGCGCGGTTGTTGTGCATCACGGTTAGCAAGGGAACTTGGTGATGAGCGGCGGTCCACAGGACTCCGGGGGCGTAGTTTAGATCGCCGTCGCACTGGATGCTTACGGACAGGCGGCCGTGCTTTTTGTTCGCCAAGGCCGCGCCTACGGCGGCGGGGGCTTGGTAGCCGATGCCGGCGCCGCCTTGCGCTCCTATATAGTGATACGGTTTGCTGAAGTTCCATAGGCGCGTGGGCCAGGAGCTGACGAAGCGGTCGTTCGACACCAGGGACCAGTCTTCGTTTTTGATTTGTCCCCACAGTTCGGCCGACAGGCGCGCGGTGCTTACGGGGCTGGCGTCCCAGCCGATGGCGGCTAGCTCGCGGTCGCGTGCGCGGGCTTGACGGTTCATCTCGGCGATCTTTTTGCCGCGTTCGTCGAGGGCGCGGCGGCGGTCGGGGGTGATCAGCTTCTTGACGGCTTCGACCAGTTCGGGCAACGTGGCTTCGGGGTCGCCGGTGATGGCGAGGTCGGCTTCCATGTAGCGGCCGAAATCCTGATAGTTGGATTTATGGTTGAGATCGATGGCGGAGATGGTGATGATTTTCGCTCCCTCTTTGGTCGAGGGATGCGCTTCCATGCCGAATTTGTTGAGGCCGGTCATCTTGTGGGTGATGCCCCAGAAGTCTTGCACCTCAAGGCCTAGAATGACGTCGGCGTCGGAGAGATTCGGACCTGCCACCTGCGGTCCGGGGTTCCCATATAAAGGATGCGCGGAGGGGAAGTTCATGCGCATGCGCTGGTCTTGCACGCGGGCTTGCAGGACTTCCGCCAACTCCACAAGAAGCTTGATGCCTTCGGCGCTGCGTGCGACGCGGCCGGCGACGATCACGGGATTTTCGGCGGCGACTAGTAACTTCGCGGCTTCGGCGACGGCGGCGGAATCGCCCTGCGGCGGCGCGCTCATGGCGAGTTTGGGGATACGCAGATTCTTTTCGGTGATGGGCTCTTCCTGCAGCGTGCCGTCGGCGACCAGCACGACGGGTTCATAGGGCGGCGTCATCGAAATCTTGTAGGCGCGCACGGCGGATTCGGCGAAGTGCGAGAGCGAGACCGGGGTGTCGTCCCACTTGGTGTAATCGCGCACCATGGCGGCGGCGTCTTGCACGCTGTGGACCCATTCGGCGGTGCCACGGCGGTAGTTGACATCCAAAATATTGCCGAGCACGATGTAGACCGGCACGCGGTCGCAATAAGCGTTGTAGATCGCCATCGAAGCGTGCTGCAGACCGACGGTTCCGTGCGCCATGATCATCATGGGCTTGCCTTCGATCTTGGCGTAGCCGTGGGCCATGGCGACCGACGATTCCTCGTGGCAGCAGGTGAGCCACTCGGGGCTGGTGTTCTTGCCGTAATTGATGAACGATTCCTGGAGGCCGCGGAAGCTGGAGCCGGGATTCGCGGCGCAGTATTCGATGCCCAGCGACTTGATGACGTCGACCATGAAGTCGGAACCGGGGCGCGCGTTGGAGGTGACGTCGACGGGCGGCGCGGTTTCCGGTTTCAGGGCGGCTTGCTGGGCTAACGCGATGGGCGCTGTGGCAGCTAGGCCGGCGGCTGCTCCGGCGCCTTTCAGAAATCCGCGGCGGTCCGTATTGGTAACAGTGGGGTTCTTTGAATCGGGCATTCGGCCTCCTGCTTCGGGTCAGTTGCCATTATGTCACGAGCAGAGTGTCAGGCCTGGAGGCCTGACGTACTTTTACTTCTACGGAAGGCGGGGGCGACTTCGGCCATGAAGCGGGACATTTCTTCCTTCACTTGGGTGTGCGGCTTCAGGCCGACGTTGAAGTAGAGAATCACTTCGTCGAAGCCGGCGGCTTCCACCTTCTTCAGTGTCTCGGTGATTTGCGCGGCGGTGCCTAGCAGGACGGAGTTTTCGGTGAGGTCTTCGGGTTGCACTTTCTGCAGGCGCTCGACCATGCTGACGAAGTAGCGGTAGCTGGGCGGCGCTTTGGCGGGATCGCCGGGGAAGGCGGCGATGACGCACTCTTTGTAGTAACGGATCTGACGGGCGCGGGCGGCGTCTTCTTCCGCTTTGGTGTCGGCGAAGTGCGTGAAGTAGCTGCACATCAGGCGTTGCGGCTTCTGGCCGTGGCGGGCGCAGGAATCCTTATACAGCTGGGCCACTTGTTCCAGGCCGCCGAAACTCATGGCGGCTGCGAAAGGCGCGACGATCAGGCCGCAGCCTAGCTTACCGGCAAGCTCGATCGACGGCTGCGAGAAGGACGCCACGTAGGCGGGGAGGGGGCGCTGGATGGGCTTGGGCGTGATGCCGACATTGTCGAACTGGAAGTGTTTGCCGTGGTGCGAAATCGGGGAGTCGCTCGACCACAGGCGGCGCACCAATTCCATGCCTTCTTCGAAGAGCGACTGGTTGTCGTCGAAGTTCACGTGGAAGGGCAGGTATTCGCGGCGGTCATAGCCGCGGCCGGCGGCGAAATCGACGCGTCCTCCGCTGAGCAGGTCGAGCGTGGCCCATTGCTCGGCGACGCGGATGGGATGATGCAACGGCAGCACGGTGACGGCGGGGGCGAGGCGGATGCGGGTGGTGCGCGCGGCGACGTTGGCGAGGACCAGGTCGGGGCAGGAGAGCACCCCCAGGGTGCTGAAATGATGCTCGCCGATCCAGGCGGAGTGGAGGCCGATTTCGTCGGCGTAGACGGCTTCGTCGAGAATGTCGGCGACGAACTGGTTGGGGGCTCGTGGGTTGTTCAGGTAGTGGTTGTCGCTGAGGGTGAAGTAGCCGAAGTCCATGTGGGTTGATCCGAGGGTCAGATGACAGTATGGCACGGGGCGCATGCACCACACTGGTGCAGTCTTGATATCCTGTGGTTATGGCAACGAGGAGCAAGGCTGCGCCGGCAAGATCGGTTCGGCAAAGCGTTACGATACCAGCAACCTTGGCGGCCGATGTGCGGCGCGTGGCGAAGGAGCGGCACGTGACCATGAGCCGTGCCTTGGTGGTACTGGCCGAACGGGGGGTCCGCGCCGAAGCGGAGGCGAAGCAACAACTCAAGGCCGCCTACCGCAATTTTGTCGAGGAAGCGGAACCGGGACGTAAGAATGAGGCCGGGCGGGATCTGATCCGAGCAATCTTCGGGAAGGATTCGATTGCCGAAGATTCAGTTTTCTGATCTTCCGCGCGGCGTCTGGCATCACTTGTTGCAGCGAGTAGACGAACGGCGCATCTCGGTCAGCGATCTTCTGGCTCTCCAGGTCTGGGTGCGGACAGGCCCATGGGCTCCTGAAGGCGATTGGTATAAGGATTTTGGCTCGTTCGTGCTGTGCGGGTCGGGAAAGCTTCCGAAGACGGTGCTCGAAAAGGGTATGAAGCCGTTCGGAGAACCCATCGAGTGAACGCGGATACGTAGCCGAAGTCCATGTGGGTAATCCGATTTAGTTGCCGAACGCTTGTCGCCAGAAGTGTGGCTGAAGTGGAAGGTTATGGGGACGCCCAAGTTTCCCTTGTGACGCGAGTGCGAGCAGTGCAGCCCATCGTTCCGCAAAATCATCTTCGTTTTCGTCGTCTATCGGGGACGGTCCAAAAGCAAGCTGGTGGATGTGCATTATGGGCGCAGCAGCGAGGTCGGCATCTTCAATGTTTCGGGTTAGGCAAATAGGGCGCAGCTCCCACAGCCCTGAATGGGGCGAAGTACGAGACTTCGTACCAACGGTAGTCTGGCGTATCGGGCAGGCGAGCATACCAGAGAGACGCGCTCCACGGATACTCGGGCTGCCGTTGAATTACAACGATCTCCTCCCCAGCGACAACATCCCACTTCGAGTGTGGAAAAGCCCCAACGGAAATGGCATTCTTCTCACGATGGCCTCCGCCCCCAGAGAGGGAGACCTCTAACAGGCTGCTGAAAATCTCCTCCCGGAAGTACCCAAAAAGCGAGGAAAATCGTCTTTTCCCTATGCGCGGAGAAGACCAGCAACAGCACGAGCTATTCGGATACGGATCGTTGGAGGAGCGGGTGCCGCAAGATCATCCGCTGCGCCCGATCCGGGCGATGGTGGATGAAGCATTGAGGGCCATGGACGGGCGCTTCGAGGAGATCTATCCGGAAGACGGCAGGAAGTCGATTCCGCCGGAGCGGTTGCTGCGTGCCTTGCTGTTGCAGATGCTGTATTCGATTCGCAGCGAGCGGATGCTGATGGAGCAGATGGAGTACAACCTGCTGTACCGGTGGTTTGTTGGGTTGTCGATGAACGAAGAAGTGTGGCATCCGACGGTGTTCACCAAGAACCGGGACCGGCTGCTGGAAGGCGAGATCGCCGAGGAGTTCTTCCGCGTGGTGCTGCGGCAAGCGCGGCGCAAGAAGTTGTTATCGGACGAGCACTTCACGGTGGACGGGACGCTGATCGAAGCTTGGGCGGGGCAGAAGAGTTTCCAGCTCAAAGATGATGACGACATCTTGAAGCCGCCGCCTCCGCCGGACCCAGGCAGCAATCCGGCCATCGATTACCGCAAGCAGAAGCGTTCCAACGACACCCATCAATCCAAGACCGATCCGCTGGCGCGTCTGTACAAGAAGGCCAAAGGCGCGGAAGCAAAGCTGGCGTATCTGGGACATATCCTTACAGAGAATCGCAACGGACTGGTAGTGAACACGCGCGTGACGCTGGCCACGGGCACGGCCGAGCGCGCTGCGGCGATCGAGATGGCGGAAGAGATTCCCGGCGGGAGTAAGCGCGTGACGCTGGGCGCGGATCGAGCTTACGACACCGCGCACTTCGTGGAGCAGATGAAAGAGTTCCGGGTCACACCGCATGTGGCGCAGAACGACACCAACCGGCGTAGCGCCATCGATGGGCGGACCACGAGTCAGCCGGGATATGCGATCAGCCAACGAAAACGAAAACGGGTCGAGGAAGTCTTCGGCTGGATGAAAACCATCGCCTTGCAACGCAAGACGCGGTTCCGGGGCCCGGACAAAGTCGGATGGATGTTCACCTTCGCCGCGACGGCTTACAATCTGGTTCGGATGCGCAATCTCATGGCGCAGCCTGCCTAAATTACCGTCGGCAGCGGATTCACGGCCACTTCGCGGCCGCGAATGCACTCGCCGACGCTTCACTCCTCGCGCCAACCCTGCTCGTGAGCCTTCAAAAATGGTCTCCGGGAAATCCCAAGGCTACTTTTCAGCAGCCTGCTAAGACTCCAGTGCCGAGCGCGATTGCTAACTCACTCCGCTCCGCGATCGGCGCCTCCCTTGAGATTCGGCTTAACAATCGATCAACAATATCGCGGAGTATCTTTCTTCCTGTGGAGGCAAGCTGGCTACGGGCGGCCGATGCTGATAACTCTTGCTGCTGGCGACGCTCAGTCTCCGCACGAGCGCGTGCGATCTCCGCGCCTGCCTCAGCAAGTGCGCCGAACGCTGCCGGCGCGACTGGTGCAGGCGGGTGCTGAACAAACTCATTTAACAAGGTCCGAACGCGTTGGAGGTTCGGCCTAGCTTCCGCGGGCTTTCGAAGCATCATCGTAATGATGCTTCGCAGGCGGGGCGAGCAATCCAGGGGAGGCGGATCTGCGTGGAGATGTTGTTCCTTAAGTTGCTCCTCCGTCGCTACCGTGAACGGCGGATTCCCGCTTAGCAAAGCATATCCAATACAACCAAGCGCGTAGACATCTGTGGCTGACGTCGAGTGCAAATATAGCCACTGTTCGGGAGCGGCGTACTGTGGTGTAAGACATCCTTTTAACGTCTGAAGAGACGTGGAATCCTCAACAAACCGCGCAATTCCAAAATCAGCAATTTTCCACTTTCCTTCATGCAACAGAATATTCGCAGGTTTGAGATCTCTATGGACGCTGTCGGCAACTTCGAGCAGCCCATCAGTAATGGCAAGTAGAGTTGCGGCTGTCTCTTCGTCGCTGAAGCGCTTGCCGTTGGTAATCTCTCGCTGTAAGCTGCCCTCAGCTCGAGGCATCACGACAAAATAGGAGGCGGAGTCAGCATCCTCCCCTGCATCGAATACGCTCATCACGTGATTGAGTGGTCGTCCAGCTAAATCGTTCGCTATCCGCATTTCGCGATGGGCGGCGTCATTCGCATTGAGATGGAGACGTTTTATAGCGAGCTCTCCATATCCCTCTGCTATCCCTGCGTATACGGCGCCAAAGCCGCCCTTCTCGCCGAGCGGCATTGCGGGATTGTACAGCCAAACACCTCTAGGGAGTGCGATTTTCTCCATGCCTCATGCCTCTTCTCTTTCACAATCCAGAAATCGTTTGCCGCCGGCAATAGCAGGGCGTTCAAAGCGAATGCAGCGTGCATTTCGCAGTTCGCCCCCCACCGCACGACTCACGGTAAACTGATCGCGATGCATCCCAATAGAGTACCTGGCAACTACCAAGTATTTACCGCGGCTGCGTCACCACATCCACCAACGCCGGCTCGCCGGATTTCACTTTTGCTATCGCGCGTTTTAGGGCGGGGCCGAGGTCCTTGGGGTCGCTGATGGGGCCTTCGCTGTACATGCCGTAAGTCTCGGCCATCTTGGCGTAGTTGATGAAGGGGTCTTTGAACGAGGTCCCGATGTCGGCGCGGTCGATGCCGCGGTTTTGTTTGGCGGCCACCATCTGGATGTACATGCGTTCCTGGTGGTAGGCGCGGTTGTTGTGGATTACGTTCAGCAGCGGGATTTTATGGTGCGCGGCGGTCCAGAGGACGCCGGGGGCGTAGTTGAGATCGCCGTCGGAATTGATGTTTACGGTCAGGCGGCCGTGTTTGCGATTTGCTAGTGCCGCGCCTACGGCGGCTGGGGCTCCGTAGCCGATGCCGGCGGCTCCTTGCGCGCCGATGTATTGGTAGTGGTGCTTGAAGTCGAACATCTTCGTCGACCAATAGCTGGTGTAGCGGTCGTTCGATACTAGCGACCAGTCCTCGTTCTTGATTTGGGCCCAGAGTTCGGCGGCCAGGCGAGCGGTGGCGATGGGGCTGGCGTCGAAACCTACGGCAGCGGCCTCTAGATTGCGTTCGTGCGCCTTGCGATGTGCTTCGGCTAGCTTCGCGCCGCGGGCCTGCAGGGCGATGCGGCGGTCGGAGGTCATCTGCTTTTTCACGGCTTCGATGAGGGAGGGAAGCGTGGCTTCGGCGTCGCCGGTGATGCTCAGGTCGACTTCGGAATAGCGCCCGAAGTCCTGATAGTTGGATTTGTGGTTGAGTTCGATGGCGGAGATGCTGATGATTTTCGCGCCGGGCTTCATGGTGGAGCTGGACTCCATGCCGAATTTGTTGAGGCCGGTCATTTTGTGGGTGATGGTCCACATTTCCTGGGCTTCTAGACCTAGAACTACGTCGGCATCGGCTACGGACGTGGTGATGGGATCGCCGGCGGGGGGCGCGTATAACGGATGTCGCGAGGGGAAGTTCATGCGCAGGCGCTGGTCTTGCACGCGGCATTGCAGGAGTTCGGCGAGTTCCACCAGGAGTTCGATGCCGTGGGGGGTGCGGGCGCAACGGCCGGCTACGATCACGGGGTTCTCGGCGGCGAGCAGGAGTTTCGCGGCTTCGTTGACGGCGGAGGCGTCGCCTTGTGGCGGGGCGCTGGTGACTAGCTTGGGGATGCGCAGGTTCTTCTCGGTGATGGGCTCTTCTTGCAACGCGCCGTCGGCCACGAGCACGATCGGTTCGTAGGGCGGCGTCATTGAGATGGTGTAGGCGCGCACGGCGGATTCGGCGAAATGCGAGAGCGAAACGGGGGCGTCGTCCCACTTGGTGTAGTCGCGCACCATGGCGGCGGCGTCTTGCACGCTGTGATACCAGTCGGCCGAGCCGCGGCGGTAATTGATGTCGAGCAGGTTGCCTAAGACGATGTAGACGGGGACTCGGTCGGCGTAGGCGTTGTAGATAGCCATCGAGGCGTGCTGCAGGCCGACGGTGCCGTGGGCCATGATCATCATGGGCTTGCCTTCGATTTTCGCGTAGCCGTGGGCCATCGCTACGGACGACTCTTCATGCAGGCAGGTTAAGAATTCGGGGTCCTTGTTATTGCCGTAGTTGATAACGGATTCGTGGAGGCCGCGGAAGCTGGTGCCGGGGTTGGCGGCGCAGTATTCGATGCCGAGCGACTTGAAGACGTCGACCATGAAGTCGGCGCCGCAGCGGACGTTGGAGGTCACGTCGACGGCTCCGCCGGTGGCTTCGGGTTTTTCGGCGGCGCGCTGCGCGAAGGCTACGGGAGACGAAGCAACCAAACCGGCGGCACCCCTTAGGAACTTTCTCCGGTCCACATCCTTCTTCGCTTTCGCCATCGCTTTACCCTCCTAATTTGAGACCAGACCATTGCGGACCGCGTAACGGGCCAACTCGGCGGTGGTACGCAAGCCGGTTTTTGCCACGATGTTGTTCTTGTGGAACTCGACGGTTCGCGGCGACACATTCAAGATCGCCGAGATCTCTTTGACAATTTTACCTTCGGCGAGCAATTGCAGAACTTCGCGCTCACGGCCGGTCAAACCGCTGCCGTCTTTGGAACCGTCAGCCGGCTGGCTCATTAAATTCTGCAAAACCTCATTGGCGATACGGGGAGCGATATAAACGCGCCCCGCCAGCACCTCGTGGATGGCCGCCACTAATTCTTCGGCAGCCGACTGTTTCACCACGTATCCCGCGGCTCCCAGGCGAAAAGCCTGTGTCGCCAAGGTAGCGTCGGGGCTGCCGGTGAGGAAAATAAAGCGCGTGCGCGGGTGGGTGTTCTTGGCGCTACGGAACGCGTCCATGCCGTTGAGCAGAGGCATCGAAATATCCACGACGGCTACTTCCGGCTTCAGGCTCTCGATTCCGGCGAGCAGAGCACGGCCATCCGGGCACCTGGCAACGATCTCGAATTCCGGCTCGAGTATCCGGCATAGGCCATCGAGGATGATTTCGTGGTCGTCGGCGAGGATGATACGGTGTCTCATGCGTTCCGTTAGGTCTCCCCGAGAGGTACTTTTATCGTGAGCCTGGTGCCGGTGTCTAGCGTCGAATCGATGATCACCGAAGCTCCTATATTGCGCGCCCGTTCCTCGATACTCAAAAGGCCCAGACCGGAGCTGGCTTTGGTTTTACTAGCGTCGAATCCTTTCCCATTATCGATGATAAAGAGAGACAAGCTGGTGCGATCCTGGCCCGCCAAAACAACGCTGGCGGCGGTCGCGCCGGAGTGCACCGCCACATTCCGCAGCGACTCTTGAGCAATGCGGAATAGCGCCACCGCTACTACCCGCGGGATTTCAGGGGGAACTTCGCGCGCCGTGAACGTCAGCGGGATCGCGTGCTGTTCCGTGAACTTCCTGCAATACATCTCGAGTGTGGCGGGTAAGTCCGCGTATTCGAGTATGCTCGGGTGAAGCGAATGGGAGAGCGAGCGGAGGTCATCGGTAAGCTCCAAGATTTGCGCCTGCAGACCGTCCACCACTTCGTGCTGGCTGCCGTTTCGCTTCAATAAGCCCAATTCGATTCCCACGGCAGAGAGCCTCTGGGTAACGTCATCGTGCAACTCCCGGGCGATGCGGCGGCGCTCCTCTTCCTGTGCCGTCATCAACTGGGCGGCCAGGTCGCGCAGTTTTTCGCGGGCCCATTTCTCTTCGGTGACGTCGCGGGCGGCGGAGGACATCTGGGACTCGCCGGGCGCGGCCGTCGCGAGCGTCCAGTTCAGCCAGCGCCAGCGGCCATCCTTGGTGAGATAGCGATTCTCGACGTTGGCGGCGGAGCGGCCTCGCGACATTTCATCCCAGGCCGCCTTGGTGTGAGCGCGATCATCCGGATGTACAAACTCCAGAAAGGGACGGGAACATAATTCCGACTCGGACCATCCAAGAATCTTCACAATCGCCTCATTGGCGCTGCGGAAGTCCCCGTCGAGATCGCGGATACACAAAGGGTCCGGAGAAAGATTCAATAGTTTGTCGCGCTGCGCGAGCAGGCGCTTGGAGCGGTCTACCAGTTGACCGATGGCAATGGCAATGAGGAGGAACGCGGCTAAGGCGACAATATGTTCCGGATTATCGATGCTGAATCCCGCGGGAGGCAAGAAGTAATAGGCCAAGCCGACGCCTCCGGCGATCGCACCAGCCGAGGCTTCAAACCAGCCCCACACCATCGCCAGCCCGCCGGTGGCCGCGACCAACAGCAAGGCTACCGTGGCGTGGTCGATATTGGGCAGCGACAGGCAGCCTGCCACGATCCCCGCGATCACGCCGATAGAAATCAGCGAGCGTAAAATGCGCCAGCCCATATCCTGGTGGCCGCGCCGCAGCCAAGCGAACACCGAGCGCGATATCGCGTCTGATCGTCCACCCGCCTGTGCTAGCGCAGGGGAAGGCACGAAACCGAGCCAACTGTTGTACACGCGCCGCATTCGACCACCTATCATACATTCAAAATCTCAACCAAGTAGAGCAAAACTGCGGATTGGAGTGCCCGTACCTCGTATTAATACGAGGTACCTTTCTGCCGGTCGCAGCATATGCTTTGGGGTACCACGCCAAGGGGAGGGGAAAATTGAAAACTCTATTACTGACGCTCGCTGGTGCTTTGTTCGGCATTAGCCTTTATGCCCAGACGTCGCAGATTCAGGGAACGGTTCTGGATTCCACTGGCGTCGGCAGTTCCGGGCGCGGACGTTAAAGCAACGCAGACCGGAACCGGCGCGGTGCGCAACGCCACCTCGGCTGCGGACGGCACCTATGTGTTATCCAATCTTCCCATCGGGCCTTACCGCCTGGAGGTGAGCAAGCAAGGTTTTACCACTTACGTACAGACTGGAATCACGCTGCTGGTCAACACCACCCCGACCGTCGATGTCGCTCTCAAGGTGGGCAACGTCAGCGAACAGGTGCAGGTGGAAGCCAACGCGGCTCTGGTCGAGACGCAGGCCACCGGTATTGGCTCGGTCATTGAGAACCGGCGCATTCTGGAACTGCCGCTCAACGGCCGCGTGGCGACTGACCTGATCGTATTGAGCGGTGCGGTGATCCCGCAGGGCGTGGCCGGCAACGGCGGATATCCCGGCACCCAGCAGTACGTGATCAACGGTGGACAATCCTTCGGCACCGGATTCTGGCTGGATGGCAGCGTGTTCAACAACCCGTGGGACAACGCCAACATGCCCTTCCCGTTCCCGGACGCGCTGCAGGAGTTTAAAGTAGAAACCAGCGCGCTGACGGCACAAAACGGCGTGCACGCCGGCGGGACCATCACCGGAGTTACCAAATCAGGCACCAACGCTTTTCATGGCGATGCGTTCGAGTTCCTCCGCAACGGCGCTATGAACGGAACCAACTGGTCCACGCATACCAACGATGGACTGAAGCGCAACCAATTTGGCGGGGTCATCGGCGGTCCGGTGAAGAAGGACAAGATCTTCTTCTTCTTCGGCTACCAGGGCACCATCACCCACCAGACGGCCTTCGTTAACGATTTCATCCCGACGCCCGCGATGATCGCGGGGGATTTCACGGCGTGCCCGTCGGCAGTTGCCGGCAATGCAAACTTTGTGAACAACCAACTGAAGCCCGGCCTCTCCTATGACCCAGCGGCCGTGAACCTAGCGAAACGGCTTCCGGTGGCCAGCGGTTGCGGCCTCTCGCCGTTAGGCCTGGTGACGCAGGTTAACGAGAAACAGTATGTCGGCCGCGGGGACTACCAGAGCAGCGCCAAGAACACGATCTTCGGGCGCTACCTCCGTAGCCAATACTTCCGGCCGCCGTCGTTGACCCTAACGCCGAACAATATTCTCAGTTCCACGCAGGGCGGACTCGATGACGCGGATCAGACCTGGACGGCGGGCGACACGTATTTGTTTAGCTCGACCATGGTGAATCAGTTCCGCGGTTCCGTGGATCGCCTGGGGATTCGCCGCTTCGACTCCGACTTTGTCGATTCCTGCGATCTGGGCGTGCAAAAGGTCTATTGCGGATATGTGCCTCACCAAAGCACGTTCAACATCGGCCAGGCGGGCATTAACGGCTTTTCGGTCGGCCCGGGCACCGGCGGTAAGGCGGATGCCCACAGCACCATCTATCAGCTCAATGACGACGTGAGTTGGGTTCACGGCTCGCACCAGATTAACTTCGGGATGGGCGGATCGATGTATAAAATGATCTTCCTGGGTAACGTCTACGCGCAAGGCTTGTGGGGTTTTGCCAACATCCCCTCATTCCTGCTGGGACAATTTAACTCCTACGCTATGTCCGCGCCCAACCCGCTGCCGCAGCAAAGATGGTTCATTAACGGATATATTCAGGACACCTGGAAGGCGACTCCGCGCTTGACCGTGAACGTGGGACTGCGCTGGGAACCGTCCCTCCCTCCGGGAGCGCTCAATCGCTCGGCCTATAACTTCAGCTTCGCGAACATGCTCGCCGGAAAGACGAGTCAAGTGTTTGTCAACGGCCCTCCGGGGCTGACATTCCCCGGAGATGCCGGGTTCGAGGGGCTAGCCGGCGTAAAGCGGCAGTGGAATCTGTTTGCGCCGCGCGTCGCGCTGGGCTACGACCCGACTGGAACAGGCAAGATGACCATCCGCGCTTCCTTCGGAATCTCGTATGACTACGTCAACGGCTCGATGTACGTGAACTCGGCCGATTCTCCGCCGTTTGGCAATACAACGATCTTCGCGGGGAATAAATTCAGCGATCCCTACATCGCCAATCCCGGTGGAAACATTTTCCCGTTTATCCTGAACAACAATGCGCCATTCGCGCCTGGCGGAACGTATATCGCTGAGCAGCCGGACAACAAGGCCACCGAGGTGTATCAGTGGAATTTCGTAGTCCAGCGGCAATTCGGTAATGACTGGGTGGCGTCGGCCACTTACACTGGCAGCGAAAGCCAGAACCTTTTGGGTTCTTACCAGTTGAATCCGGGGCAAGTCGTGCCGTGCGCGGGAGGCGCCCCGATCACCACCTGCAACAACCCTGGGAATACCAACACTCGCCGGTTTTTCACGCTGAACAAATTCCCCGGCTATCAGGCTTATGGCTTCATGGATGTGTTTGACACCGGCGGAACCTCTAGTTACAACGGAATGATTCTGGCAGTCCAGAAGCGTCTCAGCAAGGGCTTGAGCACGAGCGCCAACTACACCTGGTCGCACTGCATCGGCGACCTGACCCTCGGCAACAGCACAGGTAACGCCGGCGGAGGGTACACCAAACCTAATGACCGCCGCTTCGATCGCGCCAACTGCCAGTCGGTCGAAATCGGAGGCGTATTCTCCTCCGATCGCCGCCAAATCTTCAACTGGACGACTGTGTATGAGACACCTAGGTTCGCCAATCGCACGACGAGATTGCTCGCTTCCGGCTGGAAATTCTCGGGGATTTACCGGGCGATGTCGGCTCCGTGGGTTACCATCTTCATGAGCAGCGACGTGGCGTTGACCGGCGCGGCCAACACTGGTCAACGGCCGAACACGAACGGGGGAGCCTCGCTGTGCCCCAATCCGGGTCCCACCTGCTGGATCAACCCGGCAGCGTTCTCGGCTCCGGCGCCGGGTACGTTCGGCAATGTGGGCCGCGATAGCATTCAGGCTCCCGCGTTTTGGCAGTTCGATATGGCGGCCTCCCGGGTGTTCACAATCCGCGAAGGATATACGCTGGAACTTCGAGGAGAAGCCTTCAATCTGAGCAACACCCGCCGTGCCGGTATTTCGCCCCCGAGTCTGCAGGCCGGCGCTTCGGGTCTCAACCTCACCTACGGGACGCCGGGATTCGGTACCATTACCAGCTCGCTCGATCCACGCATCATGCAGTTGGCGATGAAGTTTGTGTTTTAACCGCGCTTGGAACAGACCCGGTGCCTCAGGGCACCGGGTTTTTTTGGGTCCGCGCGCAGTAAAGCCAGCCATACCCTGGACTCGCGCGCAACTTTTGACTATGATTCTAACTGGCTGTAGTTGACTGCGGCCAGTTTGGGAGGACACGCTTGAAAAATCCAATCTATGCAGTTTTGCTGGGCGCCGCCATACTGATCCCCGGCGCTTCCCTGTTTGCCCACCACTCTCCCTCGGCCATCTTCGACATGAAAAAGAAGGTTGCGCTCAAGGGTACGGTCACGAAGGTGGATTGGGTGAACCCGCACATCGTCGTCTATATGGACGCGAAAGCTGACGACGGGAGCGTCGAAAACTGGAAATTCGAGAGCAATCCGCCGCGCTGGTTCACCAAGGTGGGCGTGACGCGCGCCGATTTTGCGGCGGCCACCGGCGAGACGGTCACCGTGGAAATTGTGCGAGCCATCGATGGCTCGAAGTACGGATACCTGCAGAAAATCACGTTCCCCAACGGGAATCAAATTTCTCTCGAAAGCCAGCAGAAGGAGGAATAAGCCATGAAACCTCATCTAGCCGCGGTGCTCCTGACGGCAACGGTTGCCTTCTCCCAGCAGAAGCCGCAACATCCCGACTTAAGTGGTACCTGGACCTTCGGCATCGATCTTCCGCCCGGCGACTTGGTGAAGGTGGTGGACGGCAAGGTCACGCGTACCCATTGGGATGGAAGCACGCGCCATCGCGTGAACGAAATTCCCGGCGCTCTGCCCTGGGAAAAAGCTCCTTCCTATAAGCCTGAATTCCAGGAGAAGGTGAAATTTAACGCCGCGAACGAGAGCAAAGTGGATCCGGTTTTCTACTGCGATAAGCCGGGGACTCCGCGTATCGGCTCTCCGCGTAAGATTATTCAGTTGCCGACGGAAACCATCTTCCTGTATGAGGACATTTCGGGCGACACCTTCCGCATCATTCCCACCGACGGGCGCGGGCATCGTGCCAAAGCGAATCCATCGGCATATGGGGACTCTATCGGCCATTGGGAGAAGGATATCTTTGTGGTCGAGTCCACCAACTTCGTCGACGACACCTGGTTCGGCGAGGAGGGCTACCTGCACTCGGACAAGATGCGCGTGATCGAGCGGCTGTGGCTAACGCCGGAACACAACCTGGCGTATCAGGCGACGGTGGAAGATCCAGCGGTGCTCACTAAGCCATGGACCAATTTTGCACGCGTGATTTCGCCTAACAACGATCCCATTGAGGAGTCTCCGACCTGCAAGGAAGATGACGGGAAGCGGCTTCTCAACCTGGACCATCATCTACAGCGGTAGTGAAGCGGTAGGCCCGCTTGCTTCGCGCGCGGTTCGGTGCAACCAACCTGTGGGTAGCAGTGGCTCTCGCAGAACCGCGACCGCAGGAAGCGGACGCAAACATATCAAGGAGAATCGATGAAGCCGAAAACCGGAGTGTGCCTGCTCCTCGCCTTGTTGCCGCTGTGCGGCCAGACGCCTCCGCCGCAAAAAACGCTGATGGCGGAGGATGTTTTCAAGAACATCCAGGTGCTGAAGGGCATCCCGGTCAATCAGTTCATGGAGACCATGGGTTTCTTCTCGGCGGCGTTGGGGTACAACTGCACGAATTGCCATGGCAACGAAGTGCTGGGGAACTGGGACAGGTACGCAGACGATATTCCGGTGAAGCAGACCGCACGCCGCATGGTGCAGGTGGTCAATACCATCAACAAAACGCTGTTTCAAGGACGCGAAGCGGTTACCTGCTACACGTGCCACAGGGGCAGTCCGACACCCAAGGTGGTTCCGAGCTTGCTGGAGCAGTACAGCGAGCCGCCGCCTGATGACCCGAACGAAGTCGAGATCAGCGGGCGCGCTTTCCAGGGGCCGACCGCAGATGCAATTCTCGACCGCTACATTCAGGCTCTCGGCGGGGCGGAGCGGCTGGCTGCGTTGACCAGCTACACGGGAACGGGCCGCTACGAAGGGTTCGACAGTTATCACACGAAGGTCACAGTCGACTTATATGCGAAATCGACCGGCGAACACACCGTAATCGCTCACACGCAAAATGGCGATAGCGTTACCGCCTACGACGGGCACAACGCCTGGATCATGGGGCCGGATAAACCGGTATCCGTGCTCCAACTAGTCCCCGGCGGGGATTTCGATGGCGTCAAGCTCGATTCGATCCTGGCTTTCCCAGGCGGGCTGAAACAAGCGCTGACGGCCTGGCGCACGGGCTTCCCTACCACGTCGATTGACGACCGGCCGGTGCAAGTGGTCCAGGCAATGCTAGGTGGAACGCGCGTGAAGCTGTTCTTCGACAAGGAAACGGGGCTGCTGACGCGTGCGGTGCGCTATAGCAAGACGATTGTCGGTCCCGTGCCGGTCGAGATCGACTTTTCCGACTATCGCGCCGTGGCGGGAGTGAAGCTGCCGTTTCAATGGAAATTGACTTGGACCGGCGGACAATCCACGTACATTCTGGACGAAGTCAAGCCAAACGTGGCGATTGACCCGGCAAAGTTCGGCAGGCCGGCGGCCGCCGCTAAACCAGTGGTTGCACCAGCCAAAGTTTCCCCGTAAGCCTCTGAAAATAAAATGATTGTATAGAAAAATAGGCCTCTAGGGGTAAGTTGGTATTGACTTTCACCTAGAGGTTTCGATATGATGACGATTCGTTCATTTTTGACTGTCTGAAGTTATCTCCAGCCCAGGTTTTCTATTCGGGGGAAGGACTCCCTGGGGTGATGGCTCTGGGTACATTTTTAGGAGATCAATGAAGCAGCATTACTTCGTCGTGGTTCTGGCTCATTCTCTGCACGGGCGCTTGCGCCGGATCCATGTGCCTCATCAAGCGCTGTACGTCGTACTGGCCTTGGCGCTGTTCGGATCAGTCTCGCTCTTCGGGATGGTCTCGAGCTACCTGCGCATGAGCTGGAAAGTAGCCAACTACAATGCTCTGCGGGATCAGGTCACGACGCTGCGCAGCCGCTACCAGCAGTTGCAGCAGGAGAATTCGGAAAAGAAGGAACAACTGGCGTCCCTGCAATTGATGGCCAGCGAGGTGAGCGTCGCGCTGGGCCTGAAGCGGAATCTGGAAGGCGCGGACGATATCTCCGACGAAGGTCCGCTGGTTCCCACTTACAAAGAATCTATCGAGGAGTACAACTTCCTGAAGTCGGCCAGTTACTCGCGCGTGAATCATTTGTATGCGCGTCGCTGGCAGACCAACATCGTGCCGACAATGTGGCCGGTGAATGGACGGCTGCTGAGCCGCTTCGGGGAACGCGAAGATCCGTTCTCGGGTGAAGGCGCGCTGCATTCGGGCGTGGATATTTCGGCGGCGATGGGGACTCCGGTGCACGCGGCGGCGGATGGCATCGTATCGCGCGCAGAATTCTTTGGCGGGTACGGGCGCATGGTGGCGATCGATCACGGCAACGGCATGCACACTTGGTACGCGCATCTGTCGCGATTCGAAGTGGTCCCGGGGCAGGAAATCCGCCGGGGCGAAGTCCTGGGTTATTCGGGCGCCACCGGCAAGGTCACGGCGCCGCATCTGCACTTTGAGGTTCGTTTGGGCGGCAGCCCGGTGAACCCGTATCCGTATCTGACGCGCTCCGCGATGCAACAGCACGTGCAGCCGGATCTGCCGTTTTAATCCCCAGACTTTCCTGAAACCGGACCAGCTTAGTCTCCGTCCAAAACCCATCTAGGTATGGGTGTGTTCCGCCAAATCACGCGAGTCTTACTAGTCCTGTTGGTGCTGGTGAGCTTCGCCGCGGTGCAATCGGCGAGCGCCATGGAAATCCAGCCGGATCATCACGGCGCCGACGACCGTTGTTGCGCGGGCGGCCACGCCGGGCATTTTCCGGCGTTGCACACCGTAACCAGCATTCAACTCGCGGCGCTGGCGCTGGCGGTATGGCAGACGCCGGCCGAGGTGAGCCCTTACACCTCCGGCGACGGCCGCACTTTCAACTCCTCCCGAGCCCCGCCCGTTTAACCCTATCCTCCAACGCTGTTTCTTGTGCCGACCAGGCGTATTCCGCCCGGTTGGCGTGCATTTATTTTTCTTGAGGAGATACGGTTATGTCATGGAAACATTTTTTGTCATTATTGTTTGTTGCGTCGCTGGCTACGGGTGCGTGGGCGCAGTCGCTCGGCAATGCCGGAACCATTGAAGGTACAGTTACCGACCAGACGGGCGCTTCGGTGCCGGATGCCAAGGTGACGATTAAGAACGGCGTGTCCGGCTACAGCCAATCGGCGATTTCGGGGATGGACGGTGCTTTCCGGCTAACCAACATTCCACCCAACCCGTATCACGTGGAAGTGACGGCGGCTGGGTTTAATACGTCCGAGCAGGATGTCGGCGTGCGTAACGCCATCCCGGTACAGGTCAAGGTGAAGTTAGCGGTGGCGGGCGGACAAACTAGTGTTACGGTGGAGGCGGCCGGGGCGGATATTTTAGAGAACGATCCTTCGGCCCACATCGACGTCGATCGAAGTTTGATCTTGAAGCTGCCATCGGGCGATCCCGGCGGAGGGTTGAGCCAGGCGATCACTTATAGCACTGGCGGCGTCGCGGCGGACGGTAACGGATTGTTCCACCCGCTGGGCGACCACGCGCAGGCCAGTTTCGTGGTGGATGGGCAGCCCATCAGCGATCAGCAGAGCAAAGTCTTCTCAACGCAGCTTCCGACCAGCGCGATTCAGAGCATGGAGGTCACCACGGGCACTCCGGACGCCGAGTTTGGCGATAAGAGCAGCCTGGTGGCGCAGATCACTACGCGGTCGGGCCTGGGAGCGCCGAAGATGTTCGGCAACGTCGAAGCCAATTATGGTTCGTTCGGAACCACCGGCGGCAGCGTCGGACTGGGCTTCGGCAGCGCGAAGTTTGGCAATTTTATCGCGGCTGACGGCGTACGCTCCGGGCGGTTCCTGGATTCTCCGGAGTACACGCCGATCCACGACATCGGCAACAACCAAACCGTCTTCGATCGCTTGGATTACGAGCCCACCGGCCGGGATGCCATTCATCTCAACTTGTTCGCGGCGCGGAACTGGATTCAAAATCCGAACTCTTACGATCAGTTGTCGCAGGATCAACATCAGCGCGTGCTGACGTGGAGCATCGCGCCCGGATATCAACACACGCTGAGCGCACACACTTTGATCACGGTGAATCCCTATATCCGTAAAGATCAATTCAATTACTATGCCAGCCGCGATCCGTTCGCCGACACGCCGGCGACGCAAAGCCAGAACCGGCAACTGATGAACTGGGGCGTGCGCGCCGACGTCTCGACCACCAAAGGGCGCCACAATTTGAAGTACGGCGTGGATTTAAAACAAACCCGCTTGCTGGAGAACTTTGGGTTCGGCATCACCGATCCCACTTTCAATGACCCGTGCATTAACAGCGACGGGAGCGCGGTGGGCGATCCCGCGCTAACGTCACCAGCGCAGTGCGTGGGCGCCGGATTCCAGCCGAACGTAGCGTCAAACCCCATCGTGACCGGCGCGCCATTCTCCCCCGCCCTGCTCCCCTTCGATCTGAGCCGCGGTGGGCAGCTATTCGCTTTCCATGCCGCTGCCAATATCAACCAATACGCAGTCTACGCGCAGGATGCGATCACGGCAGGTAACTTTGTGTTCAATGTAGGCTTTCGCTTCGACGTCTACAACGGCCTGGTTTCTAAAACGGGACCGCAACCGCGTACCGGCATCGCCTACAACATCAAGAAGACCGGAACGGTTTTGCGGATATCCTACGCGCGAACGTTCGAGACGCCGTTCAATGAGAACTTGCTGCTCTCAAGCGCCACCGGAACCGGCGGGCTGGCGCAGAACGTATTCGGCTCGACTGCGGTGGCGATCCAGCCGGGCTTCCGCAATCAGTTCAACGGGGGTTTTCAGCAGGCGCTGGGCAAGTATCTGTTGATCGACGCGGATTACTTCTGGAAGTACACGCACAATTCCTTCGACTTCAGCACGCTGCTGAACACGACCATCACCTTTCCGATTGCGTGGCATAACTCGAAGCTCGATGGAGTCACGGGCCGCGTGAGCACCACCAATCTAAAAGGCTTTCAGGCTTACTGGACGTTTGGACACACTCGCGCGCGCTACTTTCCTCCCGAGGATGGCGGCCTGATTCCGCAGGGCTCACCGCTCGCCGGCGGTGTGTTCCGGATCGATCACGATCAGGCTTTTCAATCGACCATGAGCCTGCGCTACCAAAGACCGAAGAACGCGGAGTGGGTGGCCTTTACCTACCGCTTCGACAGCGGCCTGGTGGTGAGCGGCGTGCCCGATGCGGGCGCGGCGCTGGCGCTCACGGCGAATCAACAGGTCTCGATTGGACTGGCTTGCAATGGAGTGTTCGCCACGGTGGCGAATCCGATTTCGAATTGCGTAGGCGGGGGCGGCGCGCAGGGCGTGGTTACGTCCAAGCTGATCACGCTCCCGCAGGGCGGATACGGTCCGTTTGCGAGCGCGGAGAATGACGATCACAATCCCGACCGCGTGAAGCCGCGCAACGTTCTCAACCTGGGCATTGGCACGGATAATCTACTGCACAAGGAAGGAACGGTGCGCTATACGGCTTCGCTGGAGATCCAGAATTTAACCAACGTGGAAGCCCTGTATAACTTCTTATCCACGTTTAGCGGGACGCATTTCCTGCAGCCCCGGTCGCTGGTGGCGAAGATCGGGATGACGTTTTAGGCGCGGCCGGCCCGCTTGCTGCGCGCGCGGTTCTGTTGGGACTGGCACGCTGGCGTGTGTGCCGGCACAGAACCGCGACTCAAAGGAGCGGAACGCCGCGCCTAATTCGCCGTCACAATTTTATACGAGCCGTTCTTGAAAACCACTTCGCGGACCTGGCCGCGGGGGCCGATGGCGCCGAGTGGAGTGCCGTTGAGAGAAACCTTAAGGCCTGCGGCATTGCCGATGCGCAAGGTGGCGCCGTTCGGCATGTCGAAGCTCTGCGTGTCGCCGGCGTTGAATACGCGCGCGAGCATGGGGGTTCCGGCGCCGTTGCGCAGAGACACCCAGGTGAGTTCAGAAGCTTGTATGTTGACGCGACCGCCCGCTGCGGCCGGAGCCACGGTGGTTACGGTGGGCGCAACAGGAGCCGGTTGCTCAGCGGGCTGCACGGGCTGCACCGATGGCGAGACGCTACTGGTGGCCGCGACGCGCTGAACAGCGGGCTCCGAGAAAAAACTCTGCCACGTCCAAGTGACCAGGATGACCACGCCGAGTCCCGCCAACACGAAGCCTGCTGCGAATCGCCAGTCGCGCTTGGGCTCCGGCGAAGGTTTCACAGCGGGCTGCCAAACGGAGGGCGTGGGTGTTGACTGCGGCACGGGAGGCGCCGCGACTCTTGCTGCGACCGGCTCGGCTTCCGGCTCCTTTGCGATTTCGAGGATGGGGGCCGGCGTGGGCGTGGGGATCAACACCGGTTCCTGCGCGGCGTTCGCGGATTCGGCGGCGGTAGCTGCTTGCGCCGCTTCGGGCACGATGGCTTCGATCGGCTTGGGTTCCGGCACTTCCATGGCGGATAGCTGCGCCTGCGCGGGAGCCGAAATCGCTTCCAGTTGCCGCGTGGTCTGCGCGCAGAATCCTTCCACCGCGGTCAGCAGCTTGCGAACGCTGTCTTCGGTAGACACCGACTTCACGTGCAAATCTTCGATCATGCCGGATTGGCTCTCGATCACGTTCTCCACGCGGGTGAGACGCCGGTCCATGTTGGCTTCCACCTCGCGCACGTAAGCGGCCCACTTGGCGGATTCGAGACCGCGCTCGCGGCGGTCTGAAAATAGGCGCGCGCCGGCGCCGGCATTGGCCACCACTGGCAGATGGGATTCGCTCGCGCCTTCGCCGCTGGCCTCGATCAGCATTTGAATTTCCTCGGTGATGCGCAGCGCGTCGCGGCGCGACAGGCAGCGCCATTCCGTCGGCTCGTTGCCCTCATCCTGCATGTACAGGCCGAATCCGATGAGCTCGTCCTGCTCGATCGACTCCGTGATGCGGGCGAACTGCGCAATGGTGGTCCGCCGCAAGGAAGTGGTGCCGTCGAACGCCGCATGGAAAGCGGCGACTTGCTCGGCAGTAACGGGGCCCACGAATTCGGCGGTGAAGTTCAAGGACTCGTTGCCGAAATCGAAGCCCAGCCAATCGCCTTGCGTTTGGTCGACGTGGATATCTTCCGCCAGCAGGTAGAAAAACTTTTGAGCTTCCTCCACTACGCTCGCCAGCTTGTGGAGAGGAACTCCCACTCCGCCCCGGTTCAATTCGATTCGAATACGCAATCGTGCCATATGCTTTTACCTCGGGAGCGGGCCACTTGCCGCACGGGCCGCTCGGGATTTCTGTTTCTGCCTAGCTTCTTCCAGACTGTCAATTACTTTGCGGCTGATGCGATATTCCACCACATCGGCGGATTCCGTGGGAGGAATGGTGATTCCCGGTTCCAGCTCCTCTACTTGCTGATAATAGCGCGAAGCGGCCGGGTAATCGCGGCGCTCGATGGCGCACAGCGCCAGGCCCTTGCACGCAACTGCGGAGCGCGAGTTCAGTTCCAGCAAACGCTGCGAATATTTTTGGACTCGGCGCAGTTCGAATACCTCCATAGCCATGGCGATCATATTCGAGAGCGCCTCCTCGGAATGGGGATCGATCGCCAGCAGCCGCTCGTAATGGTTTTCGGCTTCATCGAAACGGCGCAAAAACTGGAGGGCCACCGCCTTGCCAAACAGCGCGCGCCGCCGCGACGCTTCCGAAGAGCATTTATCGAAGGATTCCAAAGCGGCTCCGAAACGCTGCAGGTGTAACAAACAGCCAGCCAGATTGAGGCGAACTTCATCGCGGTGCGGATCGAACTGGAGCACCGCTTCGAAGGCTTGCGCGGCGGCGTCCCACTTCTCCAAACGCTGTTGGCACACGCCGAGTTGGCCCTGCGCGTAGATCTGGCCGGGCTCCTCGGCTATTGCGGTGGCGTAACTGTCGGCGGCTTCCTGAAGCCGCCCCAGTTCGAGTTGGAGATCGCCCCGCAGGATATAGAAATCGACGGAGAATTCGCCCGGGGCAGAGAGCGCGGCGAGCGCCTCTTGGAGTCGGCCTTGCGCGCGCAACGCCAGCGCTGTTTCCAGGGAATCGTTTAGGCCCGGTCTCGCGGCTCTGGCGTTGTTGCCGAATTGGTTCATGGGAGCGACGCCACGGCGGTGCGGGCGGCTCCTTTTTTAACGAATGTGAAGCGGAGCGACTGCACCTCGGGCCGCTGTCCACGCTCGTCGTAAAAGCCGAGCGGCCCCGAGTCCAGCCGCGCGTCGGTCCAGTAATCCGCGGGACTGCCCTGCAGTGACAGAGTAAAGGTAGGGCCGATGGCGTCCATTCGCACGCGTACTAAGCCTGCGCTGCCGCCGAGCGGGACAACTCTTCGTGAGTGTGCGCCTTCCACGCCTCCGAATACGCTGAAGTGTTCCACCACCAGGACCACTCTCGCTCCGGGCTGCAAAAGGCTGATCCGCGTAGCGTAGTAGTCTCCGGCATCGCGCGTTCGAAACACCCAGCCAACCCCCTTGGCATCAGGGACCCATCCGAATTCGAGGCGGTAATCCGACTCCTCGCGCGAGGCCTCATACACAGACATCATTCTGCCTGGCGGCAAAATGGACCGGCGGGACCAGCCGCCTCGATGGAGAGACTCATCCACTTGTTCGTGCCCGGTGGCGGCGGAATCCGGGCGAACCCACAGTGTGAAGCCGACGGCCAGGATGATGATCGCGAGCAAAGCAACCAACCGCCAGGAGCGGGCCAAACGCGACTGCTCGGGGAGGGCAAACGCCGGCGCCGAGAACTCAACAGGCGCAGTCTTCGCGGCACTGCCCACCGGCGTCGAAGACACGGGAATAGGGGCGGGTACCGCCGCCATGCGATCCGCAACCGGCCTAGCAGCCGGACGGACCATCTTCGGGATCACCATTTCCCACTGTGCCTTGGCGTCGGTGGGGCCGGACTCCCTTCTCTTGACGGTATCGAGCGCAGGGGTTGCTTGCGAAGGAGGCTTGGACACCAGCTCCATTACCGCGGAAGGGGAAGGCTTTGCCACCGGCCTCATTCGGAGTGCCGGCTCTACCGGAGGAGGAGCGCCGTTGAGGTAATTCCAGGTGACCGGAAAACGGAACCACGCAATATATTCAATCTCGTTCCCCAGTGGGGGAGGTGGAGGGAATGGCCCCAAGCCAAATCGAGCCGTACCTGGCGTCACATTGACCACGATATCTTGGGCCTTAGCGGATCATCGACCTGCATATGGTAGCATAGGCGTTCGATGGACTCAATCGAAATGATTGGGTAAGATCGAGGGCAACGAGGTTTTTTCATGGCAGAGAAGAAGCTCGAACCCAAGCTGACGGAAGCGGCCGCCAAAACCACCGCGGTTTTGCAGACTCTGCAATCGCGTCTCAAACGGGAGACGGCGCCGCTGGAAGCGCGTGACGAACTGGGGGAGGAACTGCAACACTATTTTGCCACAGCCAACGGTCCGCTGCCGGAGAAAATTTCCAAGGAGATTCGCAATCAGGTGATCGATGGTGTGGTGGAGCAGATTCTGCGTTCGTGGGGTAACAACGGCCAGGTGGCGGCGAGCATCAAGAACGAGGTGGTTGCGCGGTTGGTAGAGCGGGTCACTGCTGAAATATTGAAGAAGGGTTTGGATGTATGACGGCGAGACTGCTGTTGCTATGCGCGGTGGTGGCCGTGTCGGCATGGGGCGAATCCAAAGTGATGATGTGGAAGATTGACGGCGTGGAGCGGGAGGCGATCGTGTATTCGCCCACCGCGAAAACTCCGTCTGGAAAGGCGCCGCTGGTGCTGGCGTTTCACGGCCACGGCGACTCGGCCGACAACTTCCAGGGTGTCGAACTGCAGCAGCATTGGGCGCAGGCGATTTTGGTATATGCGCAGGGGTTGCCGAGTACGCGCGACGGGCTAGCGGGGTGGCAGGTAGAGAGCGGCAAAGATGGGGATCGCGACCTGAAGTTCGTCGATCAAATACTGGCCACGGTTCGCCAGAAGTTTTCCGTCGACGACGCGCGCATTTATTCCACTGGATTTTCCAATGGGGCCAACTTCACGTACCTGCTGTGGGCGCAGCGTCCAAAAGTGTTCGCGGCTTTCGCGCCGGTAGCCGCGCGGATTCTCCCTTCCGTGAAGCTCACAGTGCCGAGGCCGCTGCTGCACGTAGGAGGCACGGAAGACCGGCAGATCGCGTTCGCGGATCAGAAGGAAGCCATCGAAGCCGCGCGGCGGGCCAACGGGGCAACGGGCAAGGGCGAGTCCTGCGGGCAGTATTGCACGCGCTATGAATCGAAAGACGGCGCGCCGGTGATGACGATTATTCACGCCGGCGGACACGTTTATCCGCTGGAAGTGGCGCAATACACGGTGGACTTCTTCAAAAAGTATTCTTTGGGGTTACACTGAATGAGTCCTGCGTATGCCGTTTTCCGCCAGCGAACTCCTGGGTCCGTATGAAATTCTCGAACCCATTGGCGCCGGCGGGATGGGTGAAGTTTATAAGGCTCGCGACACGCGCTTAGGCCGCATAGTCGCCATCAAGACACTCCACCGGGAACACGGCGACCGCTTTGAACGCGAGGCGCGGGCGATTGCGGCGCTGAACCATCCGAATATTTGCGCGTTGTACGACGTAGGCACGCTGCCCTCCGGCGAAGGCTACCTGGTCATGGAATTCATCGAGGGCGCTCCGCTCAGCGGGCCTTGGCCACTTGATACTGCACTGCGCTACGCGACCCAGATCGCCGATGCGCTCTCCGCCGCGCATCTCAAAGGGATCACGCATCGTGATCTCAAGCCCGCCAACATTCTGCTGACTCCGTCCGGCATCAAGCTGCTCGACTTCGGACTCGCACTGCTGGCGCGCAACGGTGACAGCGGCCAGCGAGCGGCGGCGGACACGACGGCCACCATCGGCCTGACGCAGGCGGGCACTATCTTGGGAACCGCCGCGTACATGTCGCCCGAGCAGGCCGAAGGTAAAGTGGTGGATGCCCGCTCGGATATTTTCTCTTTCGGATTGGTGCTGTACGAAATGCTGAGCGGACGGCGCGCCTTTACTGGTGATTCGCAGATCGCGATCATGGCCGCCATCCTGCACAAGGAGCCGGCGGCCGTGCAGACGACGCCGGCTTTACAAAATATCCTGGACAAGTGCCTGCGCAAATTGCCAGTGGAGCGCTTTCAATCGATGGCACTGGTGAAGGAGGCGCTATTGGCGGCTGCTTCTTCGATTTCCGCGCTGCCCGCGGCCCCGGCGGCTCCCGCGCAGGTGGAGCGCATGCCTTCCATCGCCGTTTTGCCTTTCGCCAACATGAGCCGTGACGGAGAAGACGAATATTTCTCCGACGGTTTAGCCGAAGAAATCATCAGCGCGCTGACGCAGGTGGCCGGACTGAAAGTGATCGCGCGCACCTCCGCGTTCGCGTTCAAGGGCAAGAACGAAGACATCCGTAAGATCGCCGAGACCCTGGGCGTGTCCAGCGTTTTGGAAGGCAGTGTCCGGCGCGCGGGGCCCAAAGTGCGCGTCACTGCGCAGCTCATCCGCGCGGAAGACGGGACGCACTTGTGGTCGCAGCGCTACGAAAGCGAAATGACCGATGTGTTCGCGATCCAGGACGAAATTTCAGCGGCCATCGTCAAGCAGCTTCAGTTGAACCTGACCGGCCACTCGCTAGTGAAGCGGGCGGTCACCAATGCGGCCGCTTACGACGCCACGCTCGAAGGCCGCCATCATCTGAATAATTTCACGCCGGCTTCCGCCGACCGGGCCCGCCAATGTTATGAGCGTGCGATTGCGCTCGATCCGCAATATGCTCCGGCTTATGCGGGTCTAGCCGAATATCACGTGGTGCACGCGACCGTAAGCAATTTGGACCCGCGCGAGGAGCTGGCGCTCGGCGACAGGGCAGCGCAGCGTGCTCTGGAACTCGACCCGTTGCTACCGGAGGCGCACGCCATCGCCGGCCAGATCCGCGCCGAACTGGATTACGATTGGAAGGCTTCCGAGCAGCACTATCTGCGCGCGATTGCGTCAAATCCGGCCGCGGCGGGCGTGCATTTCTCCTATGGCTATTGGTGCCTGCGCCCCACCGGCAGGCTTAACGAAGCGCTGGCGGAAATCGAGCGCGCGCTGGAACTGGACCCCTTGGCGCTGTATTACCGCTTTGGCCGCGCGTACCTTTTAATGTTCGTGGGTCGCGACGAAGAGGCCGCGATTGCCGCCCGGCAGGCGTTCGATCGCGATCCGGAGTACTTTCTGGCGCAATTCATTCTTAGTTTCGTTCTGGCGCGCCAAGGCCAGTCCGATGAGGCGGTGGCCCTGGCCGAGCGCGCGCTGCAGGTACATGGACGCTACTCCATGTCGCTGTTGGTTGCCGGAGCCGTCTATGCCGTGGCCGGGCGCCGGGAGGCGGCCGAGAAGATTCTTGCGGAGCTAGAAGCGATGGCGGCTAACTCGTATTCGGCGGCCGGAGCGATGACGCTGGTGAATTCGCTGCTCGGCAATATGGATGAAACCGTACGCTGGGCGGAGCGGGCGATTACTCAGCGCGATCCGCAGGTGCTCGGCATCAAGACTACGCCTGCATATGCGAATCTGCGCTCCGATCCGCGTTATCCGGCGCTGCTCGTGAAAATGAATCTGACGGTCTAAGGCAGCAGGACCAGCGAGCTGCGCGGGAAGGCGAACTTCTGGCCGAGTTGGTCGATGACGTCCACTTGTGAAATATATTCGCCGGGCTGCAGGCGGTTGAGCGGAATCTCGAAACTGAAGGGCGCGACGCCAGGGCGCGAGGTGGTGAGCTTGTCGACACGCACCGGCCGCGACGTGAAAGCTTTGCGCGCGCCTTGCAGCAGCTCAATCGCGGCATAAACATTCGACGTCTTTTGTTCGGGGTCGACGCCGGGATCGTAGACCTCGAAGTAAACATAAAGCGTCTGATCCTTGCGGAAGACGCGCGTGATGCTGGGCACCACCTTCTGGCCATCCTGCACCAGCGGATGGTTGGTCAACAGCTTCTTGTTGTTGTCGGCCGCGCCTACTGCGGCGCTGACGGCTTCGCGCTGGCTGCTGAGAATCACCGAGCTGACGCGCAGTGCTTTACCGGAGTTGAGATCTGGCACGACGAACTTGGTTTCAAACGTCCCCATCTTGCCGGTGAGGCCTTCGCGAGCCAGAAACGTTAGGCTGTAATTGCCCGACGCCAGCGTGAGTCCGCTGTCGTATTGCATATAGCGGCGGTCGATTTGCGCGGCGTTGGCTTCGTTCAGCTTGACGGTGATCTGATCGCGCACGCCGCCGACCAGACGGCCGTTCGAGTCGCGCACTTGGCCGATGAAATCGAGCTGGTTGGTCTGGTTCGCGCCCTTCTTCGAGTAGCCGATGGAAGACCCCGGCAGCTTCACGGAAATCGGAATGAAATAGCGGTCCTTGGCTACGCGGAAGTAATCCACTTCGAGGGCCAGCGGCAGTTCGCTTACAGGATCGCCGAGCGTGAGGGCTTCTTCGAGCTGGCGCTCCTTGTCGGCGGAAGTGAACTTCGCGAAAGTCTTACCGGCGTAGTAACCCTTGCGGTAATCGAGCTTGGCTTGCGTGTTGCTCGCGAGCTTGATCTGCACGCGGCGGTACTTACCGTCGGTAGCCATGTTCGAAGAATAGTAGCCAATGATGTAATAGCTGCGAATATCGTCCTGGGCCTGGCGAATTCCCAGCGTCAAATCGTTCGAATCGAGCAGTGCTTTGCCGCCGGTGTCGGAGGCGAGCGTCGAGAGCGTCTCCTGCGAATCGTTAAATGTGGCGCGCCGGCCGGCCTGGCTGGTGCCGGTGAGGATACCCGTGCCGCGCGGCGACGAGCCACGCTGGCATCGCCGCCGGAAGCCTCCGCGACCAGACCGCGCGCATCCACCGGATAGAAAGAAACGTTGGAGCGCACGGCGGCGTTGACAGTGGCCTTGAGCTGGGATTGATTCTCGATGCCAGTCTTATTGACGCCACTCGAAAAATAGATGAGGGCTTTCTTTTCCGGATAGATGCTGAGCTTGCGCGCTGCGTCTTCAAGCGCCGTGAGTTTTCGGTCGGTGTTGAAAGATGTTGAACTCGGTTTGGTCGGCGACGAAAGAACCACTGTCGTCGCCTTCATCGGCGGCGGTGGCGGCCAAGCCCTGCAAGTCGCTCGAATCGCCCAGCGTCAGGCCCTTCACGGTTTGAATCAGCAGATCGCGATCGTCGGTGAATTCCTGGATCATACGGAATTTGCTGCCGAAGGTCATGATGCCCACCAGATCTGCCGCAGTCATCTGCGATTGAATCCACTTGACGGCGGCTTCCTGCGCGCGCGCTTGTTCCAGCGGTTGCATGGAAGTCATGTCGAAGAACAATCCGATCAGGCGGCGATCCTGAAAGCGCTTGGGATCGCGCTGGACTTGCTGGTTCACCGAAGTGCCGGGGGTTGCTACCGCGGCACGCTCCTCGATAGTTTGAGGGCGTTGCGAAAACGACATGGGCGCCAGGGGTTCGGAACTCAGGTCCTGGCGATCGAAGACAGTGATCTTCTGCGGGACGCCATCTTCGAGCAACTGAAAATCTTCCTTCTTCAGTTCGGTGATGGGGCGCCCCGCCTTGTCTTTCACGGTGACGTTGATCACCACCAGCTTGGTGTCGACGATGAAGGTGGCGTCCTGCGCCAGCAGGAGCGAAGCGGCCAGGAAAAAGAGGGCACGCTGCATCAGAAATTCAACCTTAATGTAGCGCTCAGCGTCCTCATGCCAGCGGCGGAAAGCGGCACGCCGTAGGTGATGGAGTTCACCACCGTACCGATGCCGGTGATGTTCACATGATTGCTGACGTTATTGGCGTCCACGCGGATTTGCAAACGCGTGCGCTCATGCAATGTGATGGTCCGCTGCAGTGACAGATTCATCGAGAATAGGCCCGGACCCGGAATGGTGTTGCGGCCCGCATTGCCGTATTCTCCAGGCAGCGGGGTTGTGAATGCTGCCAGGTTGAAGAACCCTGTGCTCGATTCGAGGGGGAGTCCGGTAGCGTCGGCGCGGCCGCTGCCGATGGTGCCGGTGCCTGCGATATCCGACTGGTTCCCCAGCACCCGCGCGGTTAGAGGCGTGCCGGTTTCGAGAGTCATGCTGGTCGACACTGTCCAATCCTTGAGCGCCGTCTCGAAAAACTTGGAGTTGGCCAGCACGCCGTTGGAACCCACCGGCGATTGGATCACACCGGTCACCGTGAAGACCTGCCGACGGTCAAAACTCGAAAGGCCGCGCTCGGCTGCCAGGTCGAAGAAATTCTGCGCCACGGTGTTGCCGGCGCCGCCGAGAGTGGAAGAGTCGTCGATAGCTTTGGCGAACGTGTATTGCGCGTTAAACGAAACGTTGCGGCGGAAGCGGCGAGTCAAGCGGGCCTGTAGCGCATGATAAATGGAATTCCCCACCGGCGTGTCGTAGATGAACCCAGTAGCGTTGCCGATCGCCATGCGCTGCTCGGTGGTGAGTACCGAACCGGGCGGCGCCTGATTAGGAGCCTCTTGAATATCCAGATGCGTGCCCTTGGTGCCCAAATAATTGATCTCGCCCACCAGCGCCGAGGGCAGTTGCGCCTGAAAACCAACGTTCCAGGTTTGCGCGTACATAGTCTGGTAATTGCGATCTACCGCAAATGTATTGAGGATGGTCTTGCCATCCGGCGTCACGGTGAGGCCCTCAGCCAGCGTGAGAGGATTCAACACACTGGTATTGACAGTGGTCGATTGCGCAAACGGCGGCTGGGCGGATAGGCGCGAGGTGAACTGATTGTAAATTCCGGGATTGTAGTAAATGCCGTAGCCTACGCGCACGATGCGATTCTTGCTGCTCCACGGCTTCCAGGCGAGTCCCACGCGGGGGGCGAAGTTGTTGCGGTCGGGATTGATCAGGCCACCGGGAAAGGTTCCGCTGTAGAGGCCGGGCTGCGACGGCGTCGCCACCGAAACCGCCGTGAAATTGGGCGCGATATCCAGATTGGCAATGCGGCCGTACTTTTCGCTCCACGGCGCGAAGTATTCATAGCGCAGGCCCAGGTTCAGCGTGAGATTGTTGCTGACACGAAAGTCGTCCTGCCCGAAAAGGTAATAGGCGTCGGTACGGAAATACGTGTTCGAGCTGCCGTAGCGGATCGAATCGGATTGCGGCGACCCCAGCAGGAAATCGGCAAAGTCGAGGCCCGTGCCCGCGACCGGTTGGCCGTTGGCGTTGAGCTGACTGGTGGCGAGACCCGTGAAATTGAAAGTGCCGCGGCCGTTCGCGTCGGTAAGCGTATTACGGAAGTAGCGCGTGTAACCTCCCCCGAAAGTCCAGTTATGCTTGCCGCGGTGGATGGCCAGCGACTCGGTGAAACCAAAGTTATAGAAGGCGCTTTGCGAAGGGCTGCCGTCGGTGAGCGATCCGAAGTTCGTGAAGGTAAGCGTCGGAGGGCCGAAGTTGATGGGACTCGAGGAAGCGCCTTGGATGCCGAGAGCGGCCGCCACATCGGCGCCGTTCGCAAAGAACGGCGTGGTGAGATTGCTGTTGCGATTGAAATTGGCCGTGAAGTTCTCGAAAATTCCGCTTCCGAAAGTATGCCGGTAGTTGGCGTTCGCGCCGATCCCGTTGCCGCTCGATGGATCGATAAAACCGAAATTCTGCAGGTTCTGCGCGTTGCGGCCCTGCCAGTTGATTCCGAAACTGAGCTGATCGCGGCGCGAGAGAGTCTGGTTCACGCGCACATTCAAGTTCTGACTGTTATTCGGGACGGCTTCGATCAGGCGGAAGTTGTTGACGGTCCCCGGCTGATTCGGCAGAGGAATATATTTCAACAGCCCCGCGGCGATCGGGTTAATCTTCGGAATGCGATTACCCACGAACGGCAGGCCGGTGGTGGGATCGAAGATTACCGTGGGGATCGCCGAAAAATCTCCAGCGCGTTCGGCGATCGTGGGAACCGTGCCGGTGAGATTCAATCCGTTGCGCGCCAGGCTGCCGTTGTAGTTAATGACAAAGAAGGTGTTTTCCGAACGAAACAGCTTGGGGACTTCGAGCGGCCCGCCCAGATTGAATCCGAATCGATTCTGCGCGTAGGGAGCCTTGGTGTTGCTCTGGCCGTTCAGCGAAAACGGCGAAGCGTCGGTAACCGAGTTGTCTACGGTATAGAAGATCGATCCGCGAATCTGGTTTTGGCCGGCGTTGCGGCGATTGCCGATGAATCCGCCGCGTCCCGCAGGACCGCCTGGACGCCTGACGCCACCGCGCCCGCCGGCGAAACCACCACCGCCGCCCCCACCGCGTCCGCCGAAACCACCGCCGGCGAATCCGCCGCCGCCCGCGCCCTGGAATCCGCCTGGTCCGCCCGCCGCCGCGCCGCCTTGCCCCGGTCCAGCCCCGCCGACCGCCGCCGAAGCGACGCCACTGCCAAAGCCATTCAGACCTAGATCGGGCGTGAAGTCAGAGGCTTGGGTTTGCAGTCCGGTACTAAGGCTTCCATTGACGAGAAACGATTCGTTAGCTCCGCCCGCATTGGCTTGCTGCAGCGCGGCCACATCCGAAGGCGGAACGCTTGCGTCCGGGAGAGTGCCCTGCGCCGGGTCCGCTTGAACTGTCGCGCCCGTGGTGGCCTCGGGAGTCGCGTTCGGAGTGCGCGCTGCGTTGGGAGTGCTCGCAGGATTCGCGCCGCGATTGAAGCCGCCGGGGGCCAAACCGCCGCCGCGCGCACCAGCTCCAAACCGTCCTGCGCCAAATCCGCCGCGCCCGGCGTTGGCTGCGAAGTTGCCGATTTGCAAGGTGAAATCGATCTTAGTCGGGCTCGCCGCGATCTGCACCTCACGCCGCTGCGGTGCGAAACCGAACATGGCGACGTCGATGGTCCACGTTCCCGGCGTCAAGTTCGCGAGTTTGAATTCGCCGTTTGCATCCGTCAAAGTGCTGAGGACGCGCTCGCCCTGGGTCGCGCGCACGGTCGCACCTGGCAAAGGCTGGCCCTCGGATTTGACCACGCCCGTCTGCGCCAGCGCAGCGGAAAGCGAGCACAGAAATACAACGATAGCCGCCAGCGTCCTCATGTACACTGTTTTGATGTCCGGGAGCGACCCTCAGGTTACATCCACGAATGTAACAATAAAGCACGCGAATGAAGTGGATTCTAGCCGAAGTTGAACCCGCCAGAGCGGCCGCGCTGTCCGCCGCCCTGGGCATTTCCCTTCCTGCAGCCCGAGTGCTGTGCGCCCGCGGGTTCAGCGATCCTCCAACCGCGCGCCGGTTCCTCAACCCCTCCGCCGCGGATTTGCACGATCCTTTTTTGTTGGCCGGCATGGATAAGGCAGCAGCGAGACTGCTGCAGGCCATCGAACGTAAAGAACCAATCTTGCTTTATGGCGATTACGACGTCGATGGTACCAGCGCGCTGGTCGTCTTGAAGAAGGTGCTCGACCTGGCGGGCGCGACCGCCAGTTGTTTCGTTCCGCACCGCATTCGCGACGGCTATGGCATGAAGAGCGAGGCCGTCGAGGACGCCGCCGCGATGGGCGTCAAGCTGATCGTCAGCGTCGATACCGGCATTCGCGCGAACCAGGTGGTGCAGCACGCAGCCGGATTGGGCATCGACGTCATCGTGACCGATCATCACTTGCCCGAAGCGGAGTTGCCGCCGGCGCTGGCTGTGCTGAATCCCAACCGGCGCGATTGCACGTATCCGGAGAAGAACCTCTGCGGCGCAGGCGTGGCGTTGAAGCTGGCTGAGGCTTTGATCACTTCCCTGGGATGGGAACGGTCGCGGCGGGAACGCTTGGTCGATTCGCTGTTGAAGCTGGTGGCGATCGCAACCGTAGCGGATGTAGTCCCGCTGACCGGAGAGAACCGTGTGATCGTGAAGCGTGGATTAGACGGACTCGACCGTGTGGCGAATCCAGGATTACGCGCGCTGCTGGATGTGGCCGGCATCGAAGCCGGCACCGCTCCCACCGCGAGGCAGGTTGCGTTTCAAATCGCTCCACGCATCAACGCTGCCGGACGCATGGCCAGCGCCAGCGACATCATCGAGCTATTCTCCACTACGGATCCGGAGCGAGCACGGGCCATCGCGGCGCAGTTGGACGAACTGAATAAAGACCGCCGTGAAACCGAGGACAGCATCCGGCAAGCGATTCTCGAACAGTGCCTGGCGCAACCCGTAACGGATAACGATGCCGCGCTGGTGTTCGCGGGCGCGGGTTGGCATCGCGGCGTGGTCGGAATTGTCGCCAGCCGCGTGGTGGAACGCTATCACCGTCCGGCATTCGTATTGGGACTCGACGACGGCGTGGCGTACGGATCGGGCCGCAGCATTCGCGCGTTTCATTTGCTCGATGCGCTCGAAACCATGCCGGCGCTGTTCACGAAATTCGGCGGACACCGGCAGGCCGCGGGCGTGACGCTGCTGGCTTCACAGGTGGACGAGTTTCGCGCACGGTTCCAAGCCTACGCGGCCACGCGCCTTACGGTAGCGGATTTTGAGGCCGAAATCGAGATCGACGCGGAGATCGGCTTCGCTGAGATCTCCGATCAAACCATCACGGAATTGCTAAATCTGGCACCCTTCGGCTTCGGCAACCCGCCTCCCACTTTGGTGGCGCGCGGAGTGGAAGTGGCGGCGCCACCCGACATCAAAAACGACAAGCACGTGTTCCTGCGGTTGAAATCGCAAGGGCGTACGCTGCGCGCCAAGGCCTGGAATTTCGCGGAACGCGCCATCGAGTTCTCGCCCGGCACGCGCATCGACGTGGCCTTGCAATTTGAGGACGACGCCTATTCCGCCAAGCGCGGGTATGCGCCGTGGCAGATCATCGTGCGGGATGTGCGGCCCGCTTGCTAGCGCACGCGGTTCTGTGCCGAAGCGATGTAGGCGTCCACCTGGCGCGCCAAAATCTCTAGCGGAACAGTGCCGGTGTCTAGAACCACGTCGTGATACTCGCGCAGCGAAAACTTGTCGCCCAACGCCTTGCGGGCTTTTTCGCGCAGCTCGACAATTTTCAACTGGCCGATCATGTAGGAGCACGCCTGGCCGGGGAACACTACGTAGCGCTCCACTTCGCTGGCTTCGATGCCGTAGTCGATGGCTTGCTTGCGCGTCCAGTGTTTAGCATGCAGTCCCGTATCGACCACCAGGCGGCGCGCGCGCCACAGGGCATCGTACAGTTGCCCGAGTTGGCCTTCGGGATCGCCATCGTACCAACCGGATTCTGCGGCGAGGCGTTCGGCATACAAGCCCCAGCCTTCGACCAGCGCGGAGATATTTCCGAACGCGCCGATCTGCCGGAAGCGGGGTAGGTCTTTGTTCTCGACAGTCAATGCGATCTGGAAATGGTGGCCGGGCACGCCCTCGTGATAAATCAAGCTGCGCAGAGCAAACTTTGTCATCATTTCCGGACGCAGCGGAATCTGAATTACGCCCGGCCGTGAGCCGTCCGGCGCCGGGCTGTTGTAATTGGCCGCGGCGTTGGCCTCGCGAAAGCGCGGGAACGGCTGCACCACCACGCGGCTCTTCGGTGTCTTGTCAAAGAGCGCCGCTGCGCGCTTCTCGGCGTCGCGCAAGATGGAATCGGCCTCAGACATGATCGCCATGCGGCCTTCTTCCGTTCTGGGATAGGCCAAGTCCTCCTTGAGTTTTTCGGAGCGTTCGTTGATCGACCCTCCGGTACGCCCCAGCCGCCGGAAGATCGTGTCCATTTCCTTTTCGATGCGCGCCACTTCGTTCAGGCCGATTTGATGGATCTGTTCGGGGGTTAAGTTCGTCGTCGTGTAGCGCCGCAGGAAGTAAGTATAGGCATCCGCACCACCCTTGAGTCGCCACAATCCCGCGTCATCGGTAGAACGCGGAAGTTGCGATTCAAGCGCCGCAATCGCGTTCTTCCACACCGGATAGATTTCCAGGCCCACGATCTTTTCCGCTTCGCCGCGCAAGGTTTCGCGGCGAGCCTCGGGAATCTTCGCGGCCTCCATCTTCTGCGCGAAGATGGCGACGAACGGATTCTGTCCGGGTGACGGATCGACGAATCCCTGCATCTGCTTGATGGTGGCGTTGAGAATAAATTTGGGCGGGATGATGTTCTTGGCCGCCAGCGCGCGCGCTTCGGCCGCGGCCTCATCCATGCGCGTGCTCACCTGGCGCAGCGCGGCGACATAATTCTCGGCATCTTTTTCGTTGGCCAGCGGGTGGCGGACGGTCAGAGTCTCGATGAGACCGACGTTCGCGCCATTCATCTGTTCCAGCGGAAAGGTGTAGTCGAGATACGGCTCCTCGCGGACCACCGTATCCAACTGCCACTGCATCAGGTCGGCGGAAATGCGTTGCGTTGCTGAAAATTTGCTGCGGTCGAACTTCTGCAATTGCGCCAATCCCTGCTTCGCGAGTTGAATGCGCGCGCGCCGGTAGGCGATGGTCAGCGGAGTCAGTTGGCGTTCCAGACGGTCCTGTTCATCGCCGGTGAAATAGCGCGATGAAGTTGCAAGGTTGGGATTCCCGCGCACCCAGGTCGCGGTGAAGTCGCGGAAAAAGTCGTCGATATTGGGCGTCTGTCCCGGTAGGGAGACCGCCAAAAGCAGCGCGGTGGCGAATGCCTTGGTCATGTTTCGGATGCTATCACACCGCATACTATGACACGCATACTATGACAATAGATATGCTGTGGAGCGAACTTGCGATCGCCACGTTGCGCGAAGACAATCATCCGCTGTTGGTGCGCGCGGGATACATGCGCGGCCGGGAGTATTTGTTGTTGGGACAGCGCACGCTCGCGAAGATCGCGGCGCTTCTACGTGACGAGAGTGACCGGGGCCGTGCGTTAGAACGCTGCGGCGTGGCCTACATCGCCGCGGGCGAGGACTTCGTGGCGGAGTCGGACTCGGGCGACGAAGTGCTGGTGCGCGGGACCAATTACGCCGCTCTCGCGACGAAGGCCGTAAGCTTGGCACAGCCACCAGCATTTCCCGATCCCGAAAGCGATCTCCAGCCCGAAGAATTCCACACGCCCGGCGTCAAAACCATCGCGCAAATCGCGGAGTTCACAGGTTTGCCGGCCACTTCCCAGATGAAGAGCCTGGTGATGGTGCGCGACGGTCAACCCTTGTTAGTCTTGCTGCGGGGCGATCACCAGTTGAGTCCTGCAAAATTGTCAGGCGCGCGGCAGGCCGAGGCGGAAGAGATCCGCAATTGGTTTGGAGCCGATCCGGGCTCGCTCGGCCCCATAGGTGTGCGCGGCATCAAAATCATTGCCGACGAAGCGCTGCGCGGCCGGCGAAACCTGATCGCCGGCGCGAACCGCACTGACTACCATCTGCGAAACGTAACGCCCGGAGAAGACTTCGCAGCCGAGTTCGCGGATGTTCGGCAAACGCTCGCCGGAGATTCGTCGGTCACCGACAGAGGCCCGCTGCACTTTTCAAGGGTAAGTTTGCTGAACACGCCGGAGCGCATCTTGAGCGCCGCAGCCGAGCAAAATCGCGATGCCGACGGTCTCACACTCCCCGCCGCGATCGCTCCGTTCAATGTGGTGGTGACGCCCGTGCATCCGGAGCGTCTCGAAGCAGCCCGCGAAATTTATCAGCGGCTGCTGACCGAGGGACACGACGCCGTGCTCGACGATCGCGACGCGCGCCCCGGCGTGAAATTCAAGGACGCCGACCTGATCGGGTTCCCCTATCGCATCAATGTCGGGAAAAAACTGGCAGAAGGGTTAGTGGAAGTAATCGAGCGGCGTTCCCGCAAATCCAGCGATGTTCCTGTCAGCGAGATCAGTATTCCACGCTGACCAAGAACAACCCCAGCCCCGGCACGGAAGGCCCCGGCGGTATCCCGCACCCGGGCTCGAATCGCTTTTCGATATCGGCGCGCGTGAGGTTGCCCTTCCCAACTTCGAGCAACACACCGACGATATTGCGCACCATGTGCTTCAGGAAACCGCTGCCCCGCACGCGGTAAATCAGCAAGTCTCCCGAGCGGCTGGCGCGCGAATAAAACACCTGCCGGACTTTGGAGCGTCCCAGGTCGTCCTTATCATCCGAAGCGGCGTAAGCCGAAAAATCATGCTCGCCTTCGATCATGGGCGCCAGCTCAAAAATGCGCGCCTCGTCGAGGGGATAGGGATAGTGATACACATAGCGGTGCTCGAAAGGCGAACATGTTTCGCCGCGATGGAGGCGGTATTCGTAAGTCTTGGCGTGAGCCTGATAGCGCGGGTGGAAATCCGCCGCGGCTTCCACCACTTCGAGCACGCGAATATCGAGCGGCAATAGCCGGTTGATGGCCTTGCGCAAATTGTCCACGGGAATCGGATTCACCAGCGTGAAGGCCGCCACCTGCGCCAACGCGTGAACCCCGGCATCGGTGCGTCCGGAACCAGCAATCCTAACCGGCGCCCCTTCGATTTCCGCCAGCACTCCCTCAAGAACACTTTGGATCGTGGGCAGTCCGGGTTGCACCTGCCAGCCGTGGTATTCAGTCCCGTCGTAGCTGACGGTCATGCGGATACGGCGCATTACGCAGCGTTGCGCGATCCGGGTTTCTCCACCGGAATGCCCTGTTGGCACATGGGGCAGAAGTCAGGAGGGTAAGCCACCACATCGAGAGTCGCCAGCGCGACCCGCGGCACGCCCAGATCGACGCGCCCACCGCTGCGGTCGATGATCGAACCGGCTCCCAAAACGCGCGCCCCAGCCGCCGTCGCCACCTCGATCACTTCGCGAGTAGTGCCGCCGGTGGTGACCACATCCTCGATCACCAGCGCCGCCTCACCCGGGCGCAAGGAAAATCCGCGTCGAAGGATCATCTTGCCCGACGCATCGCGCTCGGTGAAGATGAAGCGGGCCCCTTTGGCTCTGGCAACCTCGTGGCCGATGGGCAACCCTCCTATCGCGGGAGAAACCACCACATCGCAGGCGGGAAGCAGGGCCGCCAGTTCGAGGCCGAAGCGCTCGGCGATGGCGGGGTGTTGCAGCACCAGGGCGCACTGTAAATACTCGTTCGAGTGGAGACCGCTGGTGAGACGAAAGTGGCCTTTGAGATAAGCTCCAGTCTCGCGGAAAACCTGCATGACGGCGTCGGACACGAATCCAAATATAGCGCAGAAAAGGGGATAGACGGCATTTTCTCGTGCGGCCCCGTGCGTAACCGCGCAAGCCATGAGAAACTAAATAGTTAAGACGTGCCCCCGCAGCCGCCAAATGGCGAATGCGGGAACAAATTGGCGACAGGTATCGTCATTTAAGGACAAGTCATGAAACAGTTGCAATCCTCTATAGCCGTGTTGTGTGCCCTGCTGCTAGCGGCGCCTCCCACCTTCGCCCAGGAGCCGCCGCCGTCCCTGCAGCCCCGGCCACGCTGGTACTCGGGCGTCACCGAGCCCTACCAAGCCCGCCCGCTGGCTCCCGTGAACGTTTCCAACACCAGCCGCATCGACGCGCTGCTACGCGCAGGGAATTTATATTTGTCGCTATCCGACGCCATCGCCCTGGCCCTTGAAAACAATTTGGACGTCGAAATCGAGCGCTACGAGTTTTCGATAGCCGAGGCGGATTTACTGCGCGCCAAGCTCCGGAGCATCGATTCAATGGCATACCGACGAGCGTATCTGCCCGGCGTGCCCACCGGCGCAAACTTAGCCTTACTGGGAGCTCCAGCGCCGGGATCTGGGAGCGGCGGCGATTCCAGCGCACTCGCGCTAATAGGCCCGGGCCTCAGCTTTCGACCCGGCCATCACTGGCAACCTGAACTTCGGCCATTCTACGGCTCCGCAATCCAACACGGTCATCTCCGGGACCTCCGCGCTGGTCACCACCAACAAGACCGCCAATTTCGGCGTTTCACCCAGGCGTTCGCTCACCGGCGGGTCAGTGGCACTGTTCTATAACAACATCGTGCAGACTCAAAACTCCTTCCGCTCCACCGTCAACCCCTTCACCACCTCCAGTCTGGATCTGAGCTTCGTCACAGCCGCTGCTACGGGGCTTTGGCTTTGCGCAGAATAACCGCACCATCCGCATCGCCAAGAACAACCTGAAAGCCGCCGACTATGTATTCCGCCAGCAGTTGATCAATACAGTAGCCAACGTGGTGCAGTTGTACTGGAATCTGGTGGCCGCGATTTCCACCGTGAATGTCAACAAACAGGCCGTGGCGGTCGCGCAGAAACTATACGACGACAACAAGAAACAGGTGGAGATCGGAACCCTGGCTCCCATCGAAGTGGTCCGCGCGGAAGCGCAGTTGGCCACTGCCCAGCAAGCTCTAGTTGCGGCACAATCGTCGGTATTACAACTGGAATCCGTGCTGAAAAGCGCGCTAAGCCGCAATGGCTTGATGAGTCACGCGATTCTCGACGCGCACGTAGTGCCCTACCGATCCGATTCGCATTCCGGAAGTCGAGGCGATCGAGCCCATCCAGGATCTGGTGTCCAAGGCCTTGGATAATCGCCCCGACCTGGCACAGAGCCGAATCCAGATCGACAACGCGCAGATCGCCCTCGACCGGGACCGCGCAACGCGCTGCTTCCGACGCTCAGCGCCGATCGGCGATTTCCGCAGCAACGGCTCTGGTTGGCGCGCAGAATACCTTCATCGGGCCCGGTCAGCTCGCAAACCGGGTTGCTTCAAAACCCGCCGATCGCGGACCCCTTTTTCGTCGGAGGCTACGGCAACATCCTGGCGCAACTGTTCGGTCGCAGTTTCCCGACCTACTCGATTGGCCTGAGTCTCACCATCCCTTTGCGCAATCGAGAGGCGCAGGCCAATGTCGCCACCGCCTCGCTGAACCTCCGGCAGAACCAGTTGCTGGTGCAGCGCCAGATCAACCAGATCCGGGTGGATGTGAATAACGCGATGATTGCCTTGACCAGGCCCGCGCCCAGTATCAGGCGGCCGTCAAAGGACGGGTGCTGCAGGAGCAAACCCTCGATGCCGACCAGAAGAAGCTCGCTCTGGGCGCAACCACGGTCTATCAGGTGATTCAGGACCAGCGCGATCTCACCACCGCCGCCGCCGCCGAAGTGACCGCCCAGGCGGCCTATGCGGGAGCCCGCGTGCAGTTGGACGTCTCCACTGGCTCCACGCTGGCAAACAACAACGTCATACTCGACGAGGCCAAATCCGGTCGCGTGTCCCGAGTATCCAGTCCACCCCCGACTGCACCTTAAATCGGTAATCGTTTCCTAAATCTGCCGCGCCGTTATCCCCATCCACGGTTTTTCAATGAGTTAGTAATTGGCGAGCGGATTGCATTCCAGAGAGACGTAATGAGAATGATGAAGGCTCAAGGAACTCCGGACTTCCCCAGTTCTTCCCCTATATCCCCACATTGTGACCCCAATTTGCCCTCCACACCCTGCCCCATTCCGGTTCCTTGAGCCCCAATAATCAAACCTGATCCTACCGGAAGACGCCCGCCAGACCGATATTGTTGGTCATGGACGCGAACTCATTGCTTTCCCCTGAATGGCGGTCGGAATTACAGTTTCAGCTCAGCTTACTGCGGCTGATGTATCCCAAGACCGGCCTTGGTGAAGGAGCGTCCGCTAAGCTGGCTGAACTCGAGCAACTTCAGGAACCCGTACAAAACACCCTCTAGAATCACAACAAAGACGCTGTAATGGCATGTAAATCGGCTGCGGCGGGCAGACTGCCCTGCGCCAGTCCCTGATTTCCGCCACCCCGGCCACCTGCCGCAGTGACCGCAGCCTTCACCCGGTCTCCCGCGTGAATTCCAGAATCTGGCGACGCCGCCAGTAAAATCGCCGGTGGATTCGGCGACACTGCCAAGAACGCCGCCTTGCCCTCCGCGGCAAAAGCCTGCGCCCGCGTCCGCATGGCATCGTCGATGGCGCCTTGTTGCACCAGACGCCGGATACCATCGGCGCCGGGAGCGGTGGCGTTCCACATTTCGCGGCCTTCGCGCTGGGCAATTTCCACCGCCAACCGCTGGTTGACTTTTTCGAGCGTCTTGACGCGCTCGAGTTGGGCGGCAACCAGAGCCGGAGTTTCCGCGGCCGGAACCGAAAGTAGTCGCGACAGTTCCTGCAAATTGCGGAAATCGGCGCGGGCCTGGCGCAGCGCCCGCAGCCCACAGACAAATTCCAGCCGCGTATTCCCGCGAATCTTCTCGGTCTTACCGATCGCTACCGGCCCAATCTCGGCGGTAGTGCGCACGTGCGTACCGCCGCAAGCGCTGCGGTCGATCCCCTCGATCGCCACCACGCGCAGGGTTCCCTTACGCTGCGATTCTTTGCGCAGTCCCAGATCCGCCGCAGCGTCTACAAAAGTGATCCCCAGAGGACGGGCCTGGCTTACAATTTCAGCGCAGCGTTCCTCCGCTTTGTTCAATCTGGTGCGTGAGTCAGAGAGGGTGCCGTTACGTCGATGGTGCAAGCTTCTGCTCCCAGGTGAAAACTCACCGTGGGGATCTTGAACAACTCTTCGAGCACCGCCGACAGCAAATGCTGTCCACTATGCTGCTGCATGTGATCGAAGCGTCGCGGCCAGTCGATTCGAGCCGTGACTTCGCCCGCTGCAATCGGCGCGTCCAATACATGGGCCACGCGCTCTTCTTCATCGATCACCTCAATAACGTTGGCCCCGCCGAGAGTTCCGGTATCGAATGGCTGGCCGCCGGAGGTGGGGTAGAACGCGGTTCGGTCCAGGTAAACACGCCGCCCGTCGTCCGCGGTGTCGACGACCTGCGCGCGAAACTCCCGCAAGTAGCAGTCCTGATAGTAGAGGCGTTCGGTCACGAGGTTTATAAGAGCTACGGGGCTGGCGAGGTGATCTCCACCTCGGCGCGGATGAACTGCCAATCCGGCAATTCGTAGATGCGCAGCTTGGTCGTGGCGCTGGCCGAGACATCCTTAATTTCCTGCGGCCCGAGCGCCGGAACCTTGGCTTCGAACTCGGTGATCGGCGGGTCTTCGGGCTTAGCGGCAGTCGTCACCAACCGGATCTTCAGCGTCAAATCGCCGATATCCGCGTCGGAGTGGTTGACCACCGCGAATTTGATGTTCAACTTGCCCGCGGCCGTCTCCGAGATGCGGTACCCGGAGAGCTCCAGATACTTGGCCAGCGGGTGCTTATTCGAGATGACGGTATCGGTGGCCTGGGGCGCCGTGGTCTGCTTCGTTGGCGCGGTATCCGTAGGGGCCGAGCAGCCGGCCAGACCCAAAATAAGTGCGACGAAGGTGAATCTCACAATATCTAATATCCTACACGCAGTTGCCAGGAAACCGTGATAATGATGGTTACTAGCTAAGCATGGCGGGACACATTCGCGAGCAGTTCGACACCGTCTTCCGGCGCGATCCGGCCGCCCGCAGTGTGCTCGAAATCGTCCTGTGCTATCCGGGTTTCCATGCCGTTCTGCTGCATCGCGTGGCGCACAATCTCTATGGGGCGGGCTGGTTCACGCTGGCGCGCGTGATCTCGCAGTTTTCGCGCAGCTTGACGGGCATTGAAATCCATCCAGGAGCCCGCATCGGACGCCGCTTCTTCATCGATCACGGCATGGGCGTAGTAATTGGCGAAACTTCCGAAATCGGCGACGACGTGCTGATCTACCAGGGCGTCACGTTAGGCGGCACCGGCAAGGACACCGGCAAGCGCCACCCCACTATCGGCGACGGCGTAGTCATCGGCACTGGCGCGACGATCTTGGGCAACATACGCATTGGCGACCACGTCAAAATCGGCGCGGGGAGCGTGGTGGTGCACCCGGTGCCGGATCACTCGACCGTAGTCGGCGTGCCTGGACGCGTAGTCGGCGACGATGAGGAATTCGAACCACTGGCGCACGGCGATCTGCCCGATCCCGAAGGCCGCGCCATCGATGAACTCTCCAAACGTGTGGCTGAGCTCGAAGCCACCATCAAGGCCCTGGCCGATGAAAAGCTTTCTTCGAAGCGTTAGCCTACTCTGTATCGCCGCGGCCGCAGCGCACGCCGCCGACACTCCTTTCTGGATCGAACCCTGCACTGTCATGAAAGCCGCCTGCGATGCCGGCGACGCCGATCTGGCACGATGGGCCCTGGAAGCCTGGGCCAAAGCCTCCAACGGCCAACTGCATTTCGTCGAGACGAAGGAGCGCAAGAACGCTCTGCTGCGCGTGCTGTGGGCCGATAAAGACAGCGGCCTCTACGGCGAGGCCGTGACGGTCAACGTCAATGGCCACCGCGGCTCCGAGTTGCACATTTTGATCGCCGAGCCGCCCGGCAAAGACCGCCTGCTGCGCGACACTATCGTTTACCTAACTTGCCTGCACGAATCCGGACACGCGCTCGGCCTGCGCCACACCGCGGCCTTCGCCGACATCATGTACAGCTTCCAATTCGGCGGCGACATCGACGAGTACTTCGGACGCTACCGCCGCAAGCTCATGACGCGTGAAGACATCCGCAACAACTCCGGCATGTCACCGGCCGACCGCGACGCTCTCCTCGAAAGCATACCGAAAGGCGTTCCGCGCTAATCCGGCGATCTCGTCTTCCGTAAACCCAAACTCACGCGCCGCCAACTCGTATTCGCTCGCGAGCGTGCAGCCGAACAGCGCCGGATCATCGGAATTCAGAACAATCGGCACTCCCGCGTCATACAGACGCCTCACCGGATGCGCCGCGAGCGACGGCACCGCGCCGGTACGCACGTTGCTGGTGATGCAGACTTCGAGCGGAATCTGCTTCGCAGCCAGGTGCGCCACCAGCGCCGGATCCTCAATCGCGCGAATCCCGTGGCCGATGCGCTCCGAGCCGATTTCGAGCGCCTCCCATACACTCCACGGCCCCGCCGTTTCGCCCGCGTGACACGTCAAGCGCAACCCCCGATCCCGCGCCTCGCGAAAGAGATTGCCGAACAGGCGCGCCGGACCGCGCTCCTCATCGCCGCCCAATCCAATCGCAATCACGCCCTCTCCTACGCGCTCCGCCGCCAGGTCGAATACCGGCTTGGCGGGCTCCGCACCGAACTGCCGGATCGCATCGAAAATCCAGCGCACCGTCACCGGCGTGCGCGCGGCCTCTCGCGCCAAGGCATCGTAGATGGGTCCGAACTCCTGCTGCTTCCACAGCACTACGCCAGCCGACAGAATCACTTCCGCATAGGTGACACCTTCACTCTCCAACCGCTCAAATAGCCGCCGAGCCACGCGCGCATAATCGTCCGGAGTCCGCAGCCGCTGATTCACCCACACAAAGCTCTTCAGAAATCCCGCGAAATCCGTGTAAGCCGTCTGCTCCGCGATCTCCTCGCGCGTCAACGCCGAATCGATCTCCAGCAACGTCTCAGGCTCCACCGATCCATCCAGGTGCAGGTGCAATTCAGCTCGCGGCAACATCCAATGCCATAATAGCGGTGTGCAGGCAGCCCCCGTCGCTTCTTCCTTAACATCCTTCGAATTGCACCTCCACGCTGAAGGCACCCACCACGAAAGTTACCGTATGCTGGGTGCGCATCCCGTGCGCGAAGGCGACATGCAAGGCGTCCGCTTCGCTGTCTGGGCCCCCAACGCCGAGTCCGTCACCGTCATCGGCGATTTCAATAAATGGGACCGCACCGCCTCACCCCATGCTGCATCGCGACAGCGGAGTATGGGAACTATTTATCCCTGCGCTCGGCCCCGGCACCCATTACAAATATTGCGTGCGCTCCCGCGACGGCGACGATGCAGGAGAAGGCGGACCCCTACGCCTTCTTCTCCGAAGCCCCGCCGCGCACCGCCTCCATCGTCTGGGAGTTGAACAATCACACCTGGGGCGACCAAGATTGGATGTCAGCCCGCGCCCACCGCAATCTCCTGCGTGAGCCCGTCTCCGTCTACGAAGTGCATCTCGAATCCTGGATGCGCCACCCATCGCACGAGTCCCTCAGCTACCGCGAACTAGCCGACCGCCTGGTCACCTACGTCCGCGACCTCGGCTACACCCACCTCGAATTGCTGCCCATCATGGAGCACCCCTTCTCCGGCTCCTGGGGCTATCAAGTCACCGGCTACTACGCCCCCACCTCGCGCTTCGGCAATCCCGATGACTTCCGCTATTTCGTCGACGCCTGCCACCAAGCCGGCCTGGGCGTGATTCTCGATTGGGTCCCCGGCCACTTCCCCCGCGACGCCCACGGGCTGTGGCGCTTCGACGGCACCGCCCTTTACGAACACGCCGACCCGCGCCAGGGCGAGCATCGCGAATGGGGCACGCTCATCTTCAACTTTGGGCGCAATGAGGTCCGCAATTTCCTACTCTCGAACGCGCTCTATTGGCTGCGTGAATTCCACATCGACGGTCTGCGCGTCGACGCCGTTGCGTCCATGCTGTACCTGGACTATGCGCGCGAAGAGGGCGAATGGATCCCCAACCGCTTCGGCGGCCGCGAGAATCTCGAAGCCATCGACTTTCTAAAACGCTTCAACGAACTCGCCCACCAGGAGCCCGGAGCCATCACCATCGCCGAAGAATCGACGGCCTGGCCCGGCGTCTCGCGCCCCGTCTACACCGGCGGCCTGGGCTTCACCATGAAGTGGAACATGGGCTGGATGCACGACATGTTCCAGTACTTCGCCAAGGACGCCGTGTTCCGCAAATACCACCAGCAACTGATCACCTTCAGCATGCTCTACGCCTTCACGGAAAATTTCATGCTGCCCGTGTCGCACGACGAAGTGGTGTACGGCAAACGGTCGCTGATCTACAAAATGCCCGGCGACGAGTGGCAGCGCTTCGCCAACACTCGCGCGTTCCTGGCCTACATGTTCGCGCACCCCGGCAAGAAACTGCTGTTCATGGGCACCGAATTCGGCCAGACCAACGAGTGGAACCACGACGCGCAGCTTGAGTGGTCTTTACTCCAATACCCCATCCACTACAAGCTGCAAACGATGGTGAAGGAGCTGAACTGGCTCTACCGCCGCGAGCCCGCGCTCTATGAAGTGGACGACACCTACCACGGCTTCGAGTGGATCGACTTGCAGGATTCCGAGTCCTCCATCATCACCTTCCTCCGCTTCGCCCGCAACCGCGAAGACTTCATCGTGTTCGCGTGCAACTTCACCCCCGTCCCCCGCGAAGGCTACCGCATCGGCGTCCCCCGAGCCGGCCTCTACCGCGAGCTCTTCAACACCGACTCCGAGCTATTCGGCGGCGCCAACCTAGGCAACGCCGGCGCGGTGATGGCGGAAGAAATCCCCTTCCACGGCCGCCCCGCCAGCATCAACGTGACCATCCCACCGCTGGCGGTGGTGGCGTTTAAGCCGTAGCGTACAATCAATTTCAGGAGAAGCCGTGGCAGCAATCATGAAAATGATGAATGCGCCAAAAACTGATCTTGCAGCGAATATCTGGACTGTCTCTATTGCGCTTGCACAGTCGCCTGGAGGAGAATTCACTCCCATCTCCTCCTATGCTCCGGCATTTTACGATTCGGGCGGTGCCTTTAGAAACGAGCAAAAGCTCTGTAGTACTACCGGCCGGTTCCAACGTTTTCACCGTACCGCTACCTTTTGTGGCTTGGGGGCATCAGCTGTCAGTTCGGATGGAAAAGCGCTGTATGCCCAGAGATTTTTTGACCCGACGGGGCCCAACTCAGGCCTGTTATAAGATCGGAGTTCGGTCCTACGCGAGCTACTCGCTTAGCAGGTTCCGAGGGACTGGCCTCGATCTATGGTATGGGCGCGTCGCGAACCAAAAGCGTCGTTTCGGCCGGCTACATCAATTCGGGGGGCTTTTTGGATTGAGAAGTCCTGCGGGATGTTCGAAATGACGCTGGCGGGCGGCGAAGGTAAAGAAAGATCCTCAGCAATGCGGATTGTTAATACAAGTCCACGTGGGACAGCATTAGCCTCTCCCCGGATGGAGAGCAGGTTGTTGCGGTCCGGGAGCATCGTCTCGTGCTGGTTAGCCATGGGGACCGGCGATGTTCGATCACTAGGAGAGGGATTCTTTGCGGCAGCATTGGTCGCCGGATGGCCTATGGTTTCGCCGCGCTCGAAAATGGCGGACGTAATCGAACCGTATTGATGGATACTTCGACATTCAGTAAGCAGCGGGATCTCCCGAGTTCCCGAAGTAGTATGGTCTCCAGATTCTCGGACATATCCTCGTTGTGGGTCAACAGTTTCGTTGCGGTGGATATAGGGGTACGTTACAGTTGATCGACATCAAAAGCGGCGAAAGGTCGAGCGTTCCCGGCTCGGCCTGTAATGTCTATAGTTCTATCATTGGCTGGTTGAACGTGGGGAGACAATAGCAATCTTGTCGGCCGCGCCAACCTTGGCAACGCGGCACTCGTCATACCGCAGCAAATCTCCTCCAAGACCGCCCAGTTGGCTTGAGTTCCGCCGTTTACTGTATCGGTGTTTAGATCCATAGGGTACAATCTAGAGTCGAAGAGCAGGGAGGCACGTCATGGACGCATTGCTTGAAAAGCTGGACGCCAAACTGAAGGAATGGAAACCGGAAACAGCCGCCGAAGTGCGTCAACGCGTTGCCGAAATGATGGCTCTCGCGGACCAAGACGCGCTCGATCTGATGCGTTCGCGGGCGATTGAGCAAGAGGTTTTGGACATGCTCGATGAGCCCACGACCCGGTGAAGTTTGGCTGGCTGACCTCGGATTGGCAGCCAAAACACGGCCCGTTGTGGTCGTCTCGCGTTACGATCCCGATCCACCACGCGCTTTAGTGTTATTTGTGCCTCTCACCACTCAGAATCGGCACAGTTCATATGAGATCGCGCTCCCACGGCTCAGTTTTCTGGACCGCGATTCTGTGGCAAACATGCAAGGACTTAGCTCCCTACCCATGGTTCATTTCGAACGAAAGCTGGGTAAGCTGACGGACGATATGATGAACAAGATCAAACGGGCACTCGCATTCGCACTGGATCTTGAGAGCGCGACCCACTAACGGCTCTTCGCCGCCGTCAACTTCACATCCGGCAAAGTCTCCGCAATCGCCAGCCCCGCCCGCTCTGCGGAAGTATGGACTTCGTAGACCGACGCTTGTACCAGAACCCGAGACCGAGCAATCCTGCGCCCAGCATTGTCGGAGTGCCGGGTTCGGGGACAGTGGATGACGAAGTGGTGACGTCGATGATGGAGACGGTGGGGCTGTTGGGGCTGCCGCCCGTGTTCACGCCCGAGTAGTTCAAGAAGATGTTATTCCCCACGATGCTAATCGCGGGATTTCCCAAAAAGGTACTGTTCCCATTCACCGTGGCCCCCGCTATGCTCACGCCTGAGAACAGGAACTCGAAACCGTTGAATGCGGCTCCCGTGAAACCACGGTTACCGGTGGCCCCCGACCACTCGATTAAGATCTGGGTATCGGTAATATCGATGGCGAAGCTGTTAATATTAGCGTACTCCAGGGCGTTGGATACAGTGGTCGAGCCGCCGTCGGAAATCAGGGTCGACAAGTTAGGATAATAATCCCGCACATCGACCGTGGAGCCGATCAGACCGGCGTGTGCCGGGATAGAAAGTCCAACAAACGCCAAGCCCACTGCCAGGGACGCAATCTTCATGATTCCTCCGAATAGTTTTTCTTGAAGCCCGGCCACGGTACCGCTATCCGTCATTCTCCATATAGCTGAGCATGTTCGCCAGACTAATGGAGCTTACTTGATATACTATTTTCAATACAACGATCTAAAAGATCGGCGCGGCCGCAAATCCCAAAAGACAACACTAATCGAGAATAAATGTGAGTACTGTATCCTGGCGTCCCGTAGCCGAAGCGGATCTGACCGAGTGCCTGCAAGTGCAGCCGGCCCATTTAGGTGATGAACTGACCGGACCAGATGCCGCCCATAAAGTTTGGAAGGAACTGCTTCGCCATCCTGCATTTGTGTCCGCTGTTTTTGAGTGCGACCCTCCCGTCCAGGGCCGCCGTATCATCGGATTTGGCGCCGCCGTGTTCGTCGCGCAGAAATTTACCGACGCGGAACTCGCCGATCCCCGGCCTGGGCTCAACGCTCGCATCATCGCCAGTGTTCACCAGCAACGGCCTGTGCTTTTGACCTCGGCAGAGATCGCCGAAGCGCCGAAAAATGCGGGCTTGGATGTCGTGACTCTGTATGGCTCCTGGTTGGGACCAATCCTCGGCCCCCACGAAAATGCGCAGGTGCAGACTCTGTTGCCCATGAGTTTGGCCAAAATACTCGCCGGCTATCGGGTGCATCGGTTATTCGGGGAAGCCGTTGGCGATGAGATAGGCTTTATGCGCAAGAGCGGCATCGCCCATGAGGTGGGGACGTTTCCGGAACGCAACCTGGTGATCAATGTCGTCACCAGCGATCAAGCTTTGGCGCAACCCGCATCGGTTGCCCGAGCCTATTTTAACCATCAGGAACCCCGCCTGAAGCTGAGCCGCGGGGAGCAACTGCTGTTGTCAGCCGCTGACGAGGGTCAAACGGATACGGAACTGGCGGTCTCGCTCCACTTGACGATGCCCGCTGTGAAAGCCCGCTGGCGGTCCATCTACGCGCGTTTCGCCCGGCTGAAACCTGAGGTCGCCTCGGAGTTCCACGGAAAGGGAAGCCGGGGTCCGCAGAAGCGTCATCGGGTACTCGCCTACCTCCGCGAGCACCCTGAAGAATTACGCCCTTACGCTCCCGATTCCGCTGGCGATGAAGTTTAACGCCTCTACTACCGGCCCTTCGCCGCCGTCAACTTCACATCCGGCAATGTCTCCGCAATCGCCAGCCCCGCCCAACTCGACGCCCCCGCCGAGATCCATTGATTATGCCCGAACGGATATCCGCTATCGAAATAAGTCTGCGTCGGATAAGCCCGGCTCTTCACAAACCACGCCCCGTTCTGATACTGGTTCTTCAGCAGGAACGCCACGCCCTTGCGATACAACTCCGCCGTCGCCGCAGTCCCCGCCTGCCGCAGCGCGTACAACGACTCTCCCGTCGCCCAAGCATCTGACTGATATTCGTCGTGCTGCCCCCAGCCGCCGTCCGCTCTCTGCTTGGCAATGATCTGCTGCACCGCAGCGTTGATATCGGCGCGCGGAGCCTTCGACCACACCAGTCCCATCAGCCGCATGTTGCGCTCTTCCGCCGTGCCCGGAACCACCGCCAGCAGCCAGCGCTGCGACCGCCTAACCTTCTCATCCACTTCGCTCTTGCGCCCGGCAATCGGATACAGTGTCATTGCGCGCACCGCCAGCGCCGTCTGGCTCACAATGGTGTCTTCCATCGGAGGCCGCGACACCCCCTGACCCAAGTACGTTCCGTCCGCCATCTGCTGACCGAGGAGCAGGTGCGTCGACTGGGCCGTGATGGTGTCCAGCGGATACTGTTCTGCGGCGAACGCCGACATCACGTAGCCGATCGTGACGAAGTCCCCGGCCGTGCGGTCGCCTTGCATGGCGGCCTCCCCGGCGGTCTTGAAGAATCCCAACATCTGCTGCATGTTCTTGCGCGCCAACTCTTCGTTCACCGCGATCCCCTTGGCCCGCGCCACCGCCGCCAGTTGCCCCGGCAGCGCCTGGCTATGACAGGTCACGCAATGCCGTGTGTCAAACACCAGCGGAGCCGCAGGCAGCAGCAGCGCCACCGCGCGGTTCACCGACGTACGCGCGTCCGCAACTCCTTCCGGCCCCGGATAAACCTCCTGCCGCGGCCCATGCCCCGGCTTCGCGCCATACTGCTTCAGCAAATCGATCCGCGCCTGATCCTGGCGATACACAGCCCAATCGAGCGGCCGCTCTCCATCGGTGTCTTCCGCATTCGGGTCCGCGCCTTTTTCAAGTAGCAGCTTCATCGTTGCCGGCGTCGATTGCTCCGAAGCCGTAGCCGTCATCAAAGCCGTGCGCTGATAAGGAGCTAGCTTCCCGTTCACATCCGCCCCCAGAGCGATCCACTTTTCGATCAGCTCCGGAGGCTCCCAGTGAGACGCGCCCGTGAGCGCCTCCGCCGGGATCTTCAAACCCTTGGACATCAAGTATTCGATCGTCGGCACGTAATGCCGCGCATAAACCCGCAGCCGCGCCCCGCCATAACCCGGCTCGTTGGGATCGCAGCCATGCTCCACCAGAAACCGCACCACGTCGACGTCGGCATAAGTCGCCGCGCGACCCGAGAGCGTGCATTCCGCTCTTGTCCTTAGCGTGAATGTCCGCGCCCTTGCTGACCAGCAATTGCAGGATCTCGACCGTTCCCGGAAAACTGGCCGCGATCAACAGCGGCGTGCGCTGCAGGTTAGTCGACCTCGCATTGACGTCCGCGCCGTGCTCCACCAGCAGCTTCACTTTCGCGAAATTCGGAATCGCCCACATCAGCGGAGTCGCACCCGCCGCGTTGGCGACATTCGGATCCGCCCCGCGATCGAGCAGCAATTTGACGCTATCGACCCCGCCAAAAAGCGCCGCCATCATAAGTGCCGGCGTACCATCCGCGTCTTTGGCGTTAGGACTCGCCCCGCCCTCCAGCAGCCGCTTCACCGCAGCGTTGTCAGCCTTCTGAATCGCCTGGAAAAGCGGCTCCGCCGCGGGTAACATTCCGGCCGCCAACAGCAAGGTCAGCAGCGCTCCACGAGTGGACATACCCATCCTCCCAGCCAGGCTTGGAATCCCCGGCTTGTCGCCAGTATACTCCAGACATGTCACGGATGCCGCTGGCTTTGCTGCTGCTGATCCTGTTCAGCGCGCCCCTGCTCCGAAGCCAGCCCCCAGCGCCTCCGCCCGCCACCAGCTTCGACGCCGTCGCCGCCACCAACGCCTATCTCGCCACCGTTCCCCCTGACAAAAAAGCCCGCTCCGACGCCTATTTCGAAGGCGGTTACTGGCTGATCCTCTGGGATTTCCTCTACGGCGCCGCGGTCGCCCTACTGCTGCTGTCAACCCGCCTCTCGTCCCGCATGCGCGCCTTAGCCGAGCGCATCACCCGTTTCCAACCCCTGCAAACCTTCGCCTATTGGGTCCAGTATCTTCTCGTGACCACCGCGACTCACCTTCCCGCTGACCGTCTACGAAGGCTTCGTCCGCGAGCACCAATACGGCCTAGCCACGCAAACCTTCGCCCCCTGGCTCGGAGACCAACTGAAATCGCTAGCCCTCGGACTGCTGCTCGGCGGCCTAGCCGTTACCGCCCTCTTCGGAATCGTACGCCGCCTGCCGCGCACCTGGCACCTCTGGGGAGCCGTCGCCGGACTCGTCCTGACCGCACTCTTCACCATGATCTTCCCGGTATTCATCGCGCCGGTGTTCAACCAATACACCAAGCTGACGGACCCCACCGTTCGCGATCCCATCCTGAGCCTCGCCCGCGCCAACGGAATCCCCGCGACGGAAGTCTACGAAGTCGATGCCTCCCGCCAAAGCACGCGCATCAGCGCCAATGTTTCCGGGTTCCTCGGCACCGAGCGCATCACCCTCAACGACAACCTGCTGAAGCGCTCCACTCTGCCCGAGATCATGTCCGTAATGGGCCACGAGATGGGCCATTATGTCCTCAATCACGTGTACAAAGGTTTGCTGTTCACCCTGATCGTCTTGGTTGTTTTCTTCGCCGGCCTGCGCCGCGCCCTGGATTGGTCGCTAGCCCGCTGGGGCGCACGTTGGGAAATCCGCGGCGTGTCCGATCCCGCCGTCCTGCCGCTGGCCGTGCTGATCGTCTCGATCTTCAGCTTTCTCTACACGCCCATCGGCAACACCGTCACGCGAACCATGGAGTACGAAGCCGACCTGTACGGCCTCAACGCCGTCCGTCAGCCCGACGCCTTCGCAACCATCGCTCTCAAGCTAGGCGAGTACCGCAAACTCAACCCCGGCCCCATCGAAGAAATGCTCTTGTTCGACCACCCCTCCGGCCGCACCCGCATCTTCTCCGCCATGCGCTGGAAAGCCGAAAACCTGAATACGACGGCGCGATAATCCCTAACCGGTTACCCGGAGCTACAAGCTATATGAAGAGGCGAGGGTGTCCCCATTTTTTTCCGCACTTACCACAGCACCCTCTCCAGCGCCTCGCAGAAGAAGTACTCGCCCCACATCACGGACTCATCCACTCCCAGCCCCTTATGCACGTGGTACACCCCGCCTTTGAGAATCCCTTCCCACTTAGGATCGCGCTTGCCCAAATGCTTCTCGCACAGCGATCTCAAAATCTGCACCGCCGTCGACCAATACAGGTGCCCTTTCATCGAATCCGGTACCAGCCGGCACAAGCGTAGCAGCCCCGCCGCGTAAATTGCCGCCGCCGATGTGTCGAGCAGCGTCCGGTTCTCCGCCGGAGCATTAAAATCCCACGGCGGCACGCCATCGTGCGGCGAGTGCGTGATGTAAAAGTCAGCGCAAGCCTGCGCGGTTTCGAGGTAATGCGGGTCGCGGCTGTACTCGTAAACGGTAGTAAAGCCGTACATGGCCCAACTCAATCCACGAGACCAGCAGGAATCGCCGCGATACCCTTGATGCGTCGCCTGACGCAGAAATTCGCCCGTGTCGGTATCGAAAATCCCCTCATGCGCCGTCGACCCGTCGCCGCGCACCAGCACCCGCCGCGTAGTCCGCGCATGCCGCAACGCAATATCGCGCAGCTTGCGGTCGCCGCTTTCCCGCGCCGCGTAAAAAATGATCCCGACGTTCATCATGGTGTCGATGAACAGCGAATTGTCGCCCACGAAGGAGCGCAGATACCCGCCCTTCTCCCTGAAGCGCGTCGCCAGCGTGCGCCCCGCTTCGATCAGCACCTCGCGCCGAGCGGCATCCGGATGCAGCCGGTTCCAGCGATAGTAAGTGGACAAAAACAGAAATCCCAAATCATGCGCATCGCGATCCTTCTTGCGCGCCTCAATCGGCTCGGTATAGCGCACGGCATTCTCAAACCAGAACTTGGCCTCCGCCGAATCCGGCTCCGCATGGCGGTAAAAGATCCACATCATCCCCGGCAGAAAGCCATCGGACCAATGCGTCCACACCTGCCCTTCATGCTTCCACTCCCCGTCTTTCGTGTGCAGCGGATACAGCATGGGATGTTTCTCGATCAGCTTCTTCAACTGCCGCTGCGCGAATTGATAGGAGTGCGTGAACAAGTCCCCGGTGTCACTAGAAAGATGAATCATGTAATGCCTATAATTATAGGCCGCTGGCCGCCCGTGTTACGATCAGGAAAATGCCAACGAAAATCACCATCCGCGACAACGGCTCGATCCGCGTCGAAGGAGACTTTACCATTTACGACGTGAACGGTAACGCCTTCGACCTCGCGGGCCGCGAAACCATCGGCCTCTGCCGCTGCGGTCAATCCCAAAACAAACCCTTCTGCGACGGCACCCACGCCAAAATCGGCTTTCAATCCGCCTGCCCGGCCCGCGCCTTGCCGCCCCCCGTCCCTAAGGCGTAAGGATCTCGGGCCCCAGTAGTACGGGCAGATCCTAGCGACTCGACGCGAGAACATTCGTCCCCTTCCGGAACCATTTAGCGAAGGCGAATCCCAAATCGGCTTACCGGAGCAGTCTTTCCGGCCCGTGGAGGGTTCGCACTGCGCTAACGGAGATCCCAAAATGACGAAACTCGCCCGTACGATCCCAAAATTGACGTTTCTTGGCCTACTGCTGGCCACCCTGGCCGCACCCACCTACGGCTCCATCGCCTACACTTCCTGCTCCAGTGGATGCGGCAGCACAAGCGGCACCTACAACGTCTGGCAATCCGCGCCCGGCTCAGCCGGCCTGACGTTTACCATGTCTCCAGACACTTTTGCGCCTAGTAATCTCACCAGTGGCGTCTACAACGATCCGAATGGGACGGTGCTGACAGGCTATAACGGCGTCAATATCGACACGGCTATGAGTGTGTCGGGAAGCTCGCTCCTCCAGAGCGCCACCGGCACCGGTAGCGGCATCGAAATGCTGCTTCCCGCCAACACTTACGCGGTGGCCTTCAATGTCACGACACTAGCGGGGTCCGGATTTACAAGTCTCTGGGTGGCATTGGGCGATCACAACGTGAATGGCACCAACTACAACGTTCTCGTCTCCAGCGGCGGAAATATCCAGTTCTTCGGCATCGTGAGCGATGCGCCGCTCAGCGAACTGTTCATCGGCCCCATAAGCTTCGGCGGCCGCCTGCAGCTCAATGATTTGGAGTTCGGCCAGGAGTCGCCCACCCCGGAACTTTCGAGCGTGACCCTGATAGGCAGCGGCTTGCTGCTGTTAGGGCTTCTGCGCCGCCGCATCCACAAACCAAACAGTGCCGTCGCCTGAAGCGATCTGCGCCGGGTAGTGCCGCGGGTCGAACGGCGAATGGAACACGGACCGCAGCGCAGCAGCCTTGTCCGCGCCGGTCGCGAGCACGGCCGTGTGCCGCGCGGCCAGCAGCACTCCCGGCAGCAGCGTAATGCGCCACTGCTGAAATTTCTCCACCCACACCGCGGCGGCAATGTCCGTCCGGTTATCGATCAACGCTTCCCCGGGGAACAAACTCGCCGTATGCGCGTCCGGACCCATCCCGCGATGGATCACATCGAAGTGCGGCAGCTCACCCTCAACCAGACCAAAGAACTTCTGGATATCGGCAACGTAGCGCGATGCCGCCTCAGCCGGGTCCAGTTCCGCTTCGACCCGATGAATGTTCGCCGCTGGAAAATGGCCGGGACGCAGCCAGGCGTCTTGCGTGAACTTGAAATTGCTCTGTGCGTCGCTAGGCGGCACGCCACGCTCGTCCACCCAGAACAGATGCACACTCTCCCACGCGAAAGGAGTCTGCGCAAACCTCTCAAACATCGGCCGCGGCGACGACCCTCCGGAGATCGCCAACGCCGCCAGCCCCTTTTTCGCGATGGCCTCGCCTAGCCATTCGAGGATTTGCCCGCCGCACGCCTCCACCGCCGCCGCCCCGCCGGCGAATTGCCGGACGTCCATCAGCCCAGCACCCGCTCAAACACCGGATCGCGCCCCAGGATCGACAATTCCTCACGCATCAGGCACTCTTCCGAATCCGGCGGCAGCATTGCAGAATAGACGCGCTCTCCGGTGTTTACTTCGAGCGTTCCCTTGCCCCCGAGTTTGATCGACATCTCCGGGCCCGCGCCCGCAAAAACCACCGAGTGCATCCCCGGATCCCCCGCCACCGGCGAGAGCATTACGTTCATCCCCGGCAGCGCGCGTTCCATCCAGCGCGCAAAGTAAAGCGACCGCGTTCCGGGACGCGCCCCGCCATGCTGAATGCGCACCGTCCCACTGCGGCCACCCGCGAGCCATCCATCGCGACAAGCGTCCATCAGATGCGCCACCGCTTCGCGCCATCCCGTCAGCCGCGTCCACGCGAGATCCGCGACCTGCCGCCCGTCCTTGTGCATGCGCCGCAAAAACTCAATCGCCGAACTCGGATGCCGCACCGCACGCGTGTTGAAAATGATTTTATCCGCCAGCGGAAACAGTGGATCGAGTGACCGGTCCAAAAACGCCCGCGGCCCCCGGCACCACAACACCACCGGAAGATCCGGCGCGATCAACGGCACCAGCAACCGGGCCACTTCATCGGTCTGCTCGGAGTCGGCCGTAATCTCGATACCCTCCGCGCAAATCTGCTGCTGCCCGCCAAACGGCATCCAGCATTCCGCAAACACCCGTCCGCTGAATTCACCGCCTTCGCTCGGAATCAACACGATCGCCCGGCTAGGGTGCCCGTGCATCAGCTCACCAATGGTCTTGCGCGCCTGCTCGGCATCCATGGCGTCGTGGTGCTCAGCCACCGCGATCAGCGTCATCGAACACGCCCGCAGCACGCCGCCCGCGCCGCCCTGGTCGTGCGCCAACTGCGCCCACAGGTCGCGCAAATCCCGCAGAATTTTTTCCGGATCGATTGCGGCCGTCAACTATTTCTCCCCCGCACTTAGCTATTTCTCCACTGATGCCCCTGCCGAGCGAGCATCTCGTCGGAAGCCGCCGGACCCCACGTGCCCGGATCGTAATTCGGAAATTCAAACTTGCGATTCGCCCAGTCCTCCAGAATCGGCGCCACCACCCGCCAACTAGCCTCCACCATGTCCTGCCGCGTATACAGCGTGGCATCGCCTGTCAGCGCGTCTTCGAGCAACGTCTCATAGGCTGTCGGCGACCGCTCGCCGAAGCTCGACCCATAATTGAAATCCATCGAAACCGGCCGCAGCCGCATTCCGCTTCCCGGCTGCTTCGACAAAAACCGCAGCGAAATCCCCTCCTCCGGCTGAATGCGCAGGATCAATAAATTCGGCCGCATGGTCACGCCGCCCTCGCCCGGCGTGAACAGCGCATGCGGAGCCATGTTGTACTGAATCGCAATCTCGGTAGTGCGCTTCGGCAGTTTCTTCCCGCTGCGAATGTAGAACGGCACCCCCGCCCAGCGCCAGTTATCGATAAAGAAGGTCGCCGCCGCATAAGTTGGCGCCTGCGAAGCAGGATCCACGCCCGGCTCATGCCGGAACCCCCCGTATTGCCCCGATACCGCGTACAGCGGCACTTCCTCAGGACTCAAAATACGAATCGACCGCAACAGCTTAGCGCGCTCATCGCGCACCGCATCCGGCTCATACACCGCCGACGGCTCCATCGCCACCGTCGCCATCACCTGCAGCAAATGATTCTGGATCATATCGCGTACCGCGCCAGCTTCCTGATAGTAAGCGCCCCGCCCCTCGACGCCAATCGATTCCGCCGCCGTAATCTGCACGTGATTCACATAACGCCGGTTCCACAACGGCTCGAAGATCCCGTTGCCGAAGCGAAATGCCAAAATATTCTGCACCGTTTCCTTGCCCAGATAATGATCGATGCGATAAACGTCGGCTTCAGCGAAGACGCCATGCACGCGCTGGTTCAATTCGCGTGCGCTCTCCAGATCGTGGCCAAACGGCTTCTCGATCACGATGCGCTGCCACCCGTTGACGTCACTATGCCCCAGCCCCACGGCCCCAATTCGCTCGGCGACCTCCCCGTAATAGCTAGGCTGCGTCGACAGATAATACAAAACGTTGGTGCGCCCGAGCGCCGCCAATTTTTCCTTAATAGCCAGGTACAGCGACGGGTCGCCCAAGTCCCCCGCGATGTAGTGCAGGCTCTTGGCGAACCCCGTCCATTGTTCTTCGTCGAACGGACTGTCCTCCAGAAACTCCTTCACCGAATCATGCATCTTGGAGCGAAATTCCTCGTCGCTCATGGCCGTGCGCGACGTGCCTATAATCGACACCGTAGCCGGCAATCGCCTCTCGTAAGCGAGCCGGTACAAGGAAGGAATCAGCTTGCGTTTGGTGAGGTCTCCGTTGGCTCCAAAAATGACGATGGCGCACTCCGGCACCTGGCGTTGAAAGCGCAGCGGGTCGGCAAAAGGATTGGAATCGGGCACGTGTTTTCACGTTACCATGCTAGGATTCCAGTAACGATGTCAACTAAGAAAGTGCTGGCGGTAGTGGAGGATCTCTTCTTCACCGTAAAGATCAACGAGTCCGCCAAACGCGCCGGAGTGCCAATAGCCTTCGTGAAGAGCCAACGCGACGCCCTAGATCAAGCCGCAGAGCGCCCATCGTTAATCATCCTAGACCTGAATTTCGCCGCCATCGATCCAGTAGATCTAATCCACAAATTAAAAGCGGATCCCGCCCTATGCAAAATCCAGCTAATAGGATACGTCTCCCACGTCCAAGGCGAATTAAAACAGCAGGCGCAAGACGCCGGCTGCGATATGGTCCTAGCCCGCTCAGCCTTCTCCCAAAACCTCCTTCAACTGTTGACACGCCAAAAAAATAGGGACGGAGCCTGATTTCGCCCGTGCCCCGTCAACAAATCAGGCTCCGTCCCTATTTTTTCCGCAGTCTCTCCAAATCCGCCGTAAGCTGCCGCGTAATCTTATCCGCCACGTCCGCACTAGCGCCCCGAAACTTAGCCCCATTACTCTCCTGCGTAGTCGACCACATCACATCCCCGTCTTTATTCACCAGCCGCACCGTAGCCATAGCCTCATGCTTTCGCTCGTGAATGCTGGTTGATTCGCTCTCCCCCACCCCCGCGCCAAGCGATCGCCCGACACTCCGGCTAACACTCCCCCCGCCCCCATTAAACCGCGACCCGCTACTGCTAGCGTTTCTTTCCGATTCCCCCACATGCGCATTCACGCCCTCGGAAGATTGAAAGTTGTCGGTGTAAACCAGATCCTCCGCCGCCCCCCGCAGAAACGCATCCGCGCGATCGGCATTCTCCGTCAGCACGAACAACTTCGAACCCTGCAAGCTACTAATGATCAAGTCGCGCATCTGCGCCGCCGTTTCGCCTCCTGTCAACCGGTCGACATAGACCCGCTTAACACTCCCCATCTGCGCCAACACGTCGTCCGGTGCCTGCGCCAGCAACGCAATTAAAAGCAACACCATCATCGTCTACCCTTTCCCCGCCTTGCGAGCCTCCGGGTCCTGATACTCCACCTTCAAGCCGGTACGCGCCTCCAGCCCCACCAACATCGCCCGAATCCCGTTCTTATCCACGCGAAACACCATAGCCTGCTGCCGGCCGTCCTCATCCGTATAACCCACCGTCAAGAAATGCTTGCGCGACTTAGCCAGCAAAAACATCGGCGAAATCACCACCGCCATCAACAGCCTCCGGTCCACCTTCTGCCCGTATTCGAGCAGGTTGATGTGCTCATAAGGCACCCTGATCTGCTTCCCTCGCGCATAAAACGCGAAATACCGAGTGTCGGATAATTCCACCGAGCCGCCCGCCCCGCTAGCCAACGCCGGAACCGTCCCGCCGACATACTCGACGCGGCCCTGCGCCAGTAACAGAACGAATATAAGGACACTCACAATGACCAGTCGCCCGAGCCCCGCCAATTTCTCCTAGGAAAATGCGGTTACACTCGACAAATGCTCCTCTGCCCCGTACGCGATTGCCGCCAACCCCTAGCGCGCGCAGAGCAGAGGTTGTTCTGTACCAACACCCATTCCTTCGACGTCGCACGCAGCGGCTACATCAACTTACTCCAACCGCAGGACCGCCGCTCCAAACGCCCCGGAGACACCCCCGCCGCCGTCCAATCCCGCCGCCGCCTGCACGATTTAGGCGTGACCACGCAACTCCTCGATGCCATCGCCGGACTCCTCGCCCCGTCCTCCACAGATATCGTCCTAGACGCCGGCTGCGGCGATGGCTTCTACCTAGGCACGCTAGCAAGCCGCTACGGTTTCTCCGCCCACGGCGTAGACATCTCCATCCCCGCCATCGACGCCGCCGCCCGCCGCTATCCCGATTGCGAATGGATCGTAGCCAACGCCGACCGCTTTATCCCCTACGCCGACCGCTCCTTCTCCCTGATCATGTCCATCACCGCCCGCATGAACGCCCCCGAATTCCGCCGAGTGCTCCGCGACGACGGCCGCCTGCTAGTAGCCCTCCCCGCCCCCGACGACTTGATCGAATTACGAGGCCCCAGCCGCGACCGCACCCCCCGCACCATAGAAGCCTTCGCGCCGCATTTCAAACTCACAGACCACCGCCGCGCCACCACCACCGCCGATCTCGCCGCCGCCGCCGTCGAAGATGTCCTGCATTCCATCTACCGCCCCCGCCAAAAGCAACCAGCAGCAGCCATGCGCGTGACCTTCAGCCTGGATCTGCTGCTATTCCGCCCCGCGTAATACGATGGTGAATCATGAGCGTTCAACAAGAAGAGCCTTGGCTGCGCGGCCCCATCCCTGGCGTGGACCCATTCATTGCGCCCCTGCTCTATTCCTTCCAGATGGCCCGCGAAGACCTGGCCCACCACACCGCCGGCCTGACCACCGAACAGATTTGGGCCACACCCCACGGCTTCGGCTCCGTAGGCTTCCACCTGCGCCACATCGCCGGCGCGACCGATCGCCTGATAACCTACGCCACCGGCGCCGAGCTCTCCCAAGCCCAAATGTCCGTACTGAAAGCCGAAAAAGAACCCGGAGCAAATCGCGAAATGCTTCTAGCCGCCCTCGACGCCGCGTTCCTGAAAGCCGAGTCCACCGCCCGCGCCCTAGACCCCGCGACCCTAACCGCCCCCCGCACCGTAGGCCGCAAACAACTCCCCACCACGGTGATCGGGCTCCTGGTCCACATCGCCGAACACACCCAGCGCCACGTAGGCCAAGCCATCAGCGCCGCGAAACTCGCCAGCAAACAGTAGACCCACGTTCCCGCTTGCAACGGTCAAAAACGCTATCCTGCAAGTTGCCCGATTCCACCAAATCCCCGCGCAAGACGATCGCGGACTGCCTCCTCCACCCCAACCTCGTCCTCGCCGTCTACTGCCTGGCGGCCCTCATTGCCACCATCCTCAAACTAGCCCCCGGACCCTTCGTACAAAACGGCTTCCACTACCAGCCCCTCCAGAACTTCGCGATCTTCCGCAACTCTTTCTTCCACCTGATCCATCACCAAAACCTCTACGCCCAATTCGATTTCGAGCAGTGGGATTTCTACCGCTACAGCCCCGCCTTCGCCTTGCTCTTCGCCCCCTTCGCGCTGCTGCCCTACGCCATCGGAGCCGTGCTGTGGAACCTCCTCAACGGAGCGTCGCTTTACTGGGCCGTCCGCTGGGTCCCATCGCTCGACGACCGTCAAAAAATGCTGGCACTGTGGTTCATGTTTCTAGCCATGCTCAATTCCGTCGCAAACGCGCAGAGCAACGCGCTAGTGGCCGCCTTGATGATCTTCGCCTGGTCCGCGCACGAGCGCGATAAACCCGACGCCCCCGCGCTCCTGATCGTCCTGGCGGCCTTCATCAAGCTATTCGGCATCTTCGCGCTCTTGCCCTGCCTACTCGGACGCCGCCGCTTAAACTTGCTGGTCTTCACCACCGCCTGGGCCGCCGTATTCGCACTGGTCCCCTTATTCGTAGTAACCTTCAACGAACTAGGCCTGCTCTACCGCAACTGGTACGCGACACTCCAAGCTTTCAACCAAGCCCGCCTCGGAATCTCCGTCATGGGATTCCTCAAGGCCTGGCTGCACCTCGCCCCGCCCTCGAACTATGTAGTCGCCGCAGGCGCCGCCATCCTAATCGCCACGTCCCTGCTAAATCGCCACTCCCGCATTTTAGTGATGGCCTCCGTCCTTATTTTCGTAACCATCTTTAACTACGCCGCCGAATCCCCCAGCTACGTAATCGCCGTCTCGGGAGTAGCCCTATGGTATTTCTCGAAAGCCCGCACCCCCGTCAATCTAGCGCTGCTAGCCGCAACATTTTTGTTCACAATGCTAGCCTCCACCGACCTAATCCCGCGCTCCCTGCGCGCCGAATTCCTAGAACCCTATGTCATCAAGGCGATCCCCTGCATAGCCGTCTGGCTAAAAATAGGGACGGAGCCTCTTTTTGCCCGCAATCCCAATCCCGATATGAAATAGCCCCCAAAAAGAGGCTCCGTCCCTATTTTTAGCGCTATCCTGAAAGATACCCCTATGCAACAGGAAGTCGTAGAGGCCGAAGGCCACCTAATTGACTCGCACCTCATGGAGCAAATCTTCGACACCGTGGTCGAATACAACGGCCGCTTTGAAGTCGAAACGTTCGAGATCGGCCGCACCAACGCCGACAACTCGCATTTGCGCCTGAAGATCGAAACCGAAAGCGCCGCCGACATGGAGCAGCTCTTGAGCCAGCTCCTAGACCTAGGCTGCACCCCCGCCGATTCCGGCTCCGCCGAACTGATCGCCGTCGAGCGCGATTGCTGCGCCCCGGAAGACTTCTACTCCACCACCAATCACAAGACCATGGTTCGCTACAAAGGCGATTGGCTGGAAGTAGAAAACCAACGCATGGACGCCATGATCGTGATCTCGGCCAAGCGCGCGTTTTGCCGCCGCCTCCGCGACCTAAAAAAGGGAGACCAAGTAGTAGTAGGCATGCGCGGCATCCGCGTAGTCCCCGAATCGAAGGAACGCGACCGC